>NZ_JAJSOT010000020.1:0-4329 GCF_021282435.1 Buttiauxella cochleicola
TTGTCAGCGTCAACGGTCATGAGTTCCGTGGCAACGTGGTGACCGATGAAAACGGTCAGTTGCGCTATAACATCCCGGTGCCAACCCAGGCCCTGAACGAAGGCAGTAATGATGTGCAGGTGATGGTGACGGGTGTCGATGCCTCCGGTAACACCGCCATTGCAGTCGAGCACAAAAACGTGGTGCTGGATACGCATGCCGAGAACCATGTGATTATCCAGCCGGTGGCGGGTGACGATATCGTCAATGCTAATGAATCGCGCATGCCAACCATGATTTCCGGTGTGGTGAGCGGTGACGCGCAGGCGGGCAATCAGGTGGTCGTCAGCGTCAACGGCCATGAGTTCCGTGGCAACGTGGTGACCGATGAAAACGGCCAGCTGCGCTATAACATCCCGGTGCCAACCCAGGCACTGAACGAAGGCAATAATGACGTGCAGGTGATGGTCACGGGTGTCGATGCCTCCGGGAATACCGCCATTGCTGTCGAGCACAAAAACGTGGTGCTGGATACGCATGCCGAGAACCATGTGATTATCCAGCCGGTGGCGGGTGACGATATCGTTAACGCTAACGAATCCCGCATGCCAACCATGATCTCCGGCGTAGTGAGCGGTGATGCCCAGGCAGGCGACTCTGTCGTTGTCAGCGTGAACGGTCATGAATTCCGTGGCAACGTGGTGACCGATGAAAACGGTCAGTTGCGTTATAACATCCCTGTTCCGAACCAGGCACTGAACGAAGGCAATAATGACGTGCAGGTGATGGTCACGGGTGTCGATGCCTCCGGTAACACCGCCATTGCGGTTGAGCATAAAAATGTGGTGCTGGATACGCACGCCGAGAACCATGTGATTATCCAGCCGGTGGCCGGTGACGGCACTGTCAATGCTAACGAATCGCGCATGCCAACCATGATCTCCGGCGTGGTAAGCGGTGACGCCCAGGCGGGCGACCTTGTGGTCGTCAGCGTCAATGGCCATGAGTTCCGTGGCGACGTGGTGACCGATGAAAACGGCCAGCTGCGTTATGAAATCCCTGTTCCGAACCAGGCACTGAACGAAGGTAATAATGACGTGCAGGTGATGGTCACCGGTGTCGATGCCTCCGGGAATACCGCCATTGCGGTTGAGCACAAAAATGTGGTGCTGGATACGCATGCCGAGAACCATGTGATCATCCAGACCGTGGCCGATGACAATGTGGTGAATGCCGCCGAGTCCCGGATGCCGACCATGATCTCCGGTGTGGTGAGCGGTGATGCGCAGGCGGGCGATAAAGTCGTCGTCAGCGTGAACGGCCATGAATACCGTGGCGACGTGGTGGCGGATGCCAACGGCCAGCTGCGCTATGAAGTGCCGGTGCCGACTCATGCGCTGAATGAAGGCAGTAACGATGTGCAGGTGATGGTCACCGGTGTTGACGCCTCCGGTAACACCGCGATTGTGGTCGAGCATAAAAACGTGGTCCTCGACACCCATGCCGAGAACCACGTGATTATCCAGCCGGTGGCCGGTGACGATACCGTCAATGCTAACGAATCGCGGATGCCAACCATGATTTCCGGTGTGGTGAGCGGTGACGCGCAGGCGGGCAATCAGGTGGTCGTCAGCGTCAACGGCCATGAGTTCCGTGGCAACGTGGTGACCGATGAAAACGGCCAGCTGCGCTATAACATCCCGGTGCCAACCCAGGCACTGAACGAAGGCAATAATGACGTGCAGGTGATGGTCACGGGTGTCGATGCCTCCGGGAATACCGCCATTGCTGTCGAGCACAAAAACGTGGTGCTGGACACGCATGCCGAGAACCATGTGATTATCCAGCCGGTGGCGGGTGACGATATCGTTAACGCTAACGAATCCCGCATGCCAACCATGATCTCCGGCGTAGTGAGCGGTGATGCGCAGGTGGGCGATAAAGTCGTTGTCAGCGTGAATGGCCATGAATACCGCGGCGACGTGGTGGCGGATGCCAACGGCCAGCTGCGCTATGAAGTGCCGGTGCCGACTCATGCGCTGAATGAAGGCAGTAACGATGTGCAGGTGATGGTCACCGGTGTGGATGCATCCGGTAACACCGCGATTGCGGTCGAGCATAAAAACGTGGTCCTCGACACCCATGCCGAGAACCATGTGATCATCCAGACCGTGGCCGGTGACAATGTGGTGAATGCCGCCGAGTCCCGGATGCCGACCATGATCTCCGGTGTGGTCAGCGGTGATGCGCAGGTGGGCGATAAAGTCGTCGTCAGCGTGAACGGCCATGAATACCGTGGCGACGTGGTGGCGGATGCCAACGGCCAGCTGCGCTATGAAGTGCCGGTGCCGACTCATGCGCTGAATGAAGGCAGTAACGATGTGCAGGTGATGGTCACCGGTGTGGATGCATCCGGTAACACCGCGATTGCGGTCGAGCACCAAAACGTGGTCCTCGACACCCATGCCGAGAACCATGTGATCATCCAGACCGTGGCCGGTGACAATGTGGTGAATGCCGCCGAGTCCCGGATGCCGACCATGATCTCCGGTGTGGTGAGCGGTGATGCGCAGGCGGGCGATAAAGTCGTCGTCAGCGTGAACGGCCATGAATACCGTGGCGACGTGGTCGCGGATGCCAACGGCCAGCTGCGCTATGAAGTGCCGGTGCCGACTCATGCGCTGAATGAAGGCAGTAACGATGTGCAGGTGATGGTCACCGGTGTTGACGCATCCGGTAACACCGCGATTGCGGTCGAGCACCAAAATGTGGTGCTGGATACCCATGCCGAGAACCATGTGATCATCCAGACCGTGGCCGGTGACAATGTGGTGAATGCCGCCGAGTCCCGGATGCCGACCATGATCTCCGGTGTGGTGAGCGGTGATGCGCAGGCGGGCGATAAAGTCGTCGTCAGCGTGAACGGCCATGAATACCGCGGCGACGTGGTGGCGGATGAAAACGGCCAGCTGCGCTATGAAGTGCCGGTGCCGCCCCATGCACTGAATGAAGGCAGTAACGATGTGCAGGTGATGGTCACCGGTGTTGACGCATCCGGTAACACCGCGATTGCGGTCGAGCACAAAAACGTGGTCCTCGACACCCATGCCGAGAACCACGTGATTATCCAGCCGGTGGCCGGTGACGATACCGTCAATGCTAACGAATCCCGGATGCCAACCATGATTTCCGGCGTGGTGAGCGGTGATGCGCAGGTGGGCGATAAAGTCGTTGTCAGCGTGAATGGCCATGAATACCGTGGCGACGTGGTGGCGGATGCCAACGGCCAGCTGCGCTATGAAGTGCCGGTGCCGACTCATGCGCTGAATGAAGGCAGTAACGATGTGCAGGTGATGGTCACCGGTGTTGACGCGTCCGGTAACACCGCGATTGCGGTCGAGCATAAAAACGTGGTCCTCGACACCCATGCCGAGAACCATGTGATCATCCAGACCGTGGCCGGTGACAATGTGGTGAATGCCGCCGAGTCCCGGATGCCGACCATGATCTCCGGTGTGGTCAGCGGTGATGCGCAGGTGGGCGATAAAGTCGTTGTCAGCGTGAACGGCCATGAATACCGCGGCGACGTGGTGACCGATGAAAACGGCCAGCTGCGCTATGAAGTGCCGGTGCCGACTCATGCGCTGAATGAAGGCAGTAACGATGTGCAGGTGATGGTCACCGGTGTTGACGCGTCCGGTAACACCGCGATTGCGGTCGAGCACCAAAACGTGGTCCTCGACACCCATGCCGAGAACCATGTGATCATCCAGACCGTGGCCGGTGACAATGTGGTGAATGCCGCCGAGTCCCGGATGCCGACCATGATCTCCGGTGTAGTGAGCGGTGATGCGCAGGCGGGCGATAAAGTCGTTGTCAGCGTGAATGGCCATGAATACCGCGGCGACGTGGTGACCGATGAAAACGGCCAGCTGCGCTATGAAGTGCCGGTGCCGACCCATGCGCTGAATGAAGGCAGTAACGATGTGCAGGTGATGGTCACCGGTGTGGATGCATCCGGTAACACCGCGATTGCGGTCGAGCACCAAAACGTGGTGCTGGACACGCATGCCGAGAACCACGTGATTATCCAGCCGGTGGCCGGTGACGATACCGTCAATGCTAACGAATCCCGCATGCCAACCATGATTTCCGGCGTGGTCAGCGGTGATGCGCAGGTGGGCGATAAAGTCGTTGTCAGCGTGAATGGCCATGAATACCGCGGCGACGTGGTGGCGGATGCCAACGGCCAGCTGCGCTATGAAGTGCCGGTGCCGACTCATGCGCTGAATGAAGGCAGTAACGATGTGCAGGTGATGGTCACCGGTGTTGACGCGTCCGGTAACACCG
>NZ_JAJSOT010000021.1:0-4202 GCF_021282435.1 Buttiauxella cochleicola
ATACCGAGAGCTTGTGAAAGTTCCATTTAAAAAGGGTCCATGTTGAGCATGAACCCTTTTTACACGAGCCACCGGATCGGTCAACTGATCCTTAAACGATCGGCATTAGCCGATTGGCACCTTTTTTATTGGTTATTCTTTTTCCAGCTTTGGCTTGTTGTCGATGTTGGTCAACACACCGCTGCTGTTGAAGGTCAGCGTCAGCGTTTGCTGAGTGACATTTTCATGCCCTGGTTGCTGGCGGAAAACATAGAACCAGGTACTTGTACCGAATGGATCGGTCATCATTGGTGTACCCAGAGCATACGCAACTTGTTGTTGAGTCATGCCAGTACGAATCTTTGACACATCGTTCTGTGTCAGGTAGTTCCCCTGGTTAATGTCGGGGCGGTAAACCACTCGCTCCAGAGTGGAACAGCCTGCGGTCAGCATAAGAAGAACCGCTGCGGCAGCAGTCAGCGTTTTACAGCGCATAGTGATTTGATTCCTTTTCGGGCCCGAGCAGCACATGGCTCATTCATAATATGCCGATGATAATAAACCTTTACGCAGTTTAAAACATTAAGGCGCTTAACTCTGACCCTGGTTCGGCAAAAAAGTTGGCTTAAAACCTGCTCAATTAACAATATGCTAGCGGAATGCTTGTTTTTTGAACGATGCATATCATGCACTGCATAATGTGTATCGACAATAGCCGTTAAGCTGCCAGTAACTCTTTTGCGTTGGCAAGTGTATTGCGTGTGACTTCGCTGCCACCGAGCAAACGAGCCAGCTCTTGCAGGCGTGAGCGTTTATCCAACGGCTGCATATGGGTTTCCGTCATTTCACCATCTGTTTCTTTGCTGACAAAGAAGTGATGATGCCCACAACCTGCAACCTGTGGCAGGTGGGTTACGCACATGACCTGTGTTGATTCGCCCAACTGGCGGAGTAATTTGCCTACCACTGCGGCGGTTGGGCCGCTGATCCCAACGTCCACTTCATCGAAGATTAAGGCCGGGGTTTCCATTTTACGCGCCGTGATCACCTGAATGGCCAGAGCAATACGTGAAAGCTCACCACCTGACGCCACTTTTGCCAGTGGTTGTAATGGCTGCCCAGGGTTAGTCGTTACGCGGAAATCAATGCGGTCTGCACCGTCGGCGGTTAGGTGATTCTCGTTAAACTCTACATCGATAGCCAGTTTGCCATGTGGCATTGATAGCGAATGCATGCTTTCGGTAATCAATTCGCAAAGCTCGGCAGCGTAATGTGCACGGCGCTGATGCAATTCATGCGCGATACTCAGTGCTTGCTGATGATGGAGAGTCACTGCTTGCATCAATTCGTCCTGAGAGCTGGCCTGCTCGTCGAGCTGTTGCAACTCTTCCAGCAGTTGCTGGTGGAAAACCGGCACTTCTTCAGGTGCTATGTGGTGCTTGCGCGCCAGCGAGATTTGCCTGGAGATCCGCTGCTCCAGCTCATACAAACGGTTTGGGTCCAGATCCAGTCGGTCACAGTAGTGGCGTAACTCATCGCTGGCTTCTGAAATCTGAATGTTGGCCTCTTCCAGCATATTCAATACACCAGATAGTTTTGCGTCCATTCCGGCTAATTCTTCCATCAGATGGCGCACGGTATAGAGTTGGCTTTGCAGATTGTTGTCTTCGCCATCGGCAAGGATCGCCAGCGCTTGTTGACTGGTAGAAATCAGTTGCCCGCTGTTTGCCAGCCGTTTGTACTCTTCGTCGATTTGTTCGAATTCACCTGCGACAGGTGAGAATTCATTGAGTTCTTTTAGCTGGTAATTAAGCAGTTCAGTACGTGATGCACGTTCCTGAGCAAGTTGCTGATACTGTGCAAGAGTTCGGCAGCTTTGATGCCATTCGCGGTAGCGTTCTGCCATTTGCTGCAAGAGGGCAGCTTCCCCAGCATAACCATCAAGCAGGTTTTTTTGATGCTCAGGTTTCAACAAAAGTTGGTGCGCATGCTGTCCGTGAATTTGAATCAGCATTTGGCCGAGGTCACGCAGTTGCGAAAGGGGAACAGCAGTGCCGTTAATAAAGCCGCGTGAACGACCATCACTGCTGATAACACGACGCAATAAGCACTCGCGGCCATCATCAAGCTGGTTTTCTTCCAGCCAGCGCAGGGCTGCGGGGGTATCTTTCAGGGAGAAACGGGCACAGAGGTCGGCACGGCTGGCACCACGGCGCACCATGTCTGCTTCAGCGCGGCCGCCGAGACACAACCCCAGGGCATCAATCGCAATAGATTTACCGGCACCTGTCTCACCGGTAATGGCTGTCATGCCGTGGTGAAAATCAATTTCCAGTTCACGAACGATTGCGAAGTTACTGATGGTGAGTTGTGCCAGCATAATAGCTTTCCTGTATGAAAAGACATGACTGTGTTTTCATACAGTATAAACTGGTTTTATATACAGTAAAGAGCCTGGGGCGCTTTTTAGAACAATTTTTTTGACCAGCCGAGTTTTGAGCTCAATGTATTGAAATAACTGTAATCTTTTGGGTGGATAAGATTGAGATGGTAATCGCAACGGCGAATCAGTACATCTTCCCCTTCCTGAATCGGCAGGGCAATCTGGCTGTCACAGCTGATTTCCAGGTCGCTACGCATGTGCGAGAACCGCAGCCGGATAGTGCTGCTGCTGTTGATAACCAGCGGGCGGGCAGAAAGCGTGTGTGGGAACATTGGCACAAGTGTAATGGCATCAAGTGATGGGGTCAGAATTGGCCCGCCAGCAGAGAGCGAATAGGCTGTTGAGCCGGTTGGCGTAGAGATGATTAACCCGTCAGAGCGTTGCGAGAAGGCAAAGATCTCATCGATATAGACTTCGAATTCAATCATGTGCGCCACTTTGCCAGGGTGCAGAACGACTTCGTTGATGGCTGTGCTCAGGCGCGTTGGGGTATCTTGTTGGCAAACTTGGGCTTCAAGTAAGAAGCGGCGTTCTGCGATGTAATGCCCCTCAAGGACATCCGCCAGCTGTTGCTGGGCATTATCCGGGTCAAGGTCGGTTAGAAAACCCAGGTTGCCACGGTTGATGCCAATAACTTTAATGTCATAGCGAGCGAGAACGCGGGCTGCGCCAAGCATATTGCCATCACCACCAACCACAACGGCGAGATCGGCCTGCTGACCAATTTCTGCCAATGTGCCGGTTTTCACGTTTTTGAGGTTAAGTTCCTGGGCAATTTGCGACTCAACAATGACATCGTAGCCCTTGGTGCATAGCCAGCGATACAGCATTTCATGCGTGGTGAGGGCTGTGGGGTGACGAGGGTGCCCGACAATACCAATGCAGTTGAAATGTTTGTTCATTATGCCGATGGTCCTTATACGCAGAGATGCAGTCATTTATGACAATATGTCACGTTCCCTTGAATCCAGGAAACTGATCCCCATAATAAGCGAACCAGCGAGATGAATGCTAAAAACGCGGAGAAATTCATGAGTAGTAAAGATCAGAAAACACCAGACGAGCAAGTCTCGGACGAAATTGCAATGGAAAGCCACGAAGAAGTCGAGGCCGTAGAGGGTGCCGAAGTGGTTGATCCGCGCGATGAACAAATTGCCGATTTAAAAGCGCAACTGGAAGAAGTTCAGCAGCGCGAGCGTGACCTGGCGTTACGCAACAAAGCGGAAATGGAAAACCTCCGTCGCCGCACCGAACTCGATATTGAAAAGGCGCACAAGTTCGCTTTAGACAAATTCGTCAATGAATTGCTGCCTGTTATCGACAGCCTTGACCGTGCTCTGGAAGTGGCTGACAAGTCCAACACTGATTTGGCTGCCATGATTGAAGGCATCGAATTAACTCAGAAATCGATGCTGGATGTGGTGCGTAAATTTGGTGTGGATGTGGTTGGCGAAACCAACGTGCCGTTCAACCCGGATGTGCATCAGGCAATTGCGATGGTTGAATCCGAAGATGTGGCACCAAACCATGTGCTGATGGTGATGCAGAAGGGTTACACCCTGAATGGTCGCACACTGCGTGCAGCAATGGTTTCTGTGGCTAAAGCCAAAGCGTAATTCGTCAAATTGCATTAAATAAAAAGCCAGCCTTCAGGGCTAATGCCGGTCACTTAAGGTGACCGGCATTGTTTTTTAAGGGATATTTCGACCTTTTTTCTCTCACTTCCCTTGCATATTCACGCTCACGCCTCGAGGGGAGTTTTAGCATCGCTGCGTTGCTG
>NZ_JAJSOT010000022.1:0-1629 GCF_021282435.1 Buttiauxella cochleicola
TTGCTCTTTAAAAATCCGGAACAAGCTGAAAATTGAAACGACATGTCGTCTCATTCCTCCGTAATAAGGAATGGGAATACGATATGTTCGAGTCTCTCAAATTTTCACAACATCGATTGTGTCTCACGAGACATCTTCGGGTTGTGAGGTTAAGCGACTAAGCGTACACGGTGGATGCCCTGGCAGTCAGAGGCGATGAAGGACGTGCTAATCTGCGATAAGCGTCGGTAAGGTGATATGAACCGTTATAACCGACGATTTCCGAATGGGGAAACCCAGTGTGATTCGTCACACTATCGTTAAGTGAATACATAGCTTAACGAAGCGAACCGAGGGAACTGAAACATCTAAGTACCTCGAGGAAAAGAAATCAACCGAGATTCCCCCAGTAGCGGCGAGCGAACGGGGAACAGCCCAGAGTCTGAATCAGTTTGTGCATTAGTGGAAGCGTCTGGAAAGTCGCAGGGTACAGGGTGATACTCCCGTACACAAAAATGCACTTGCTGTGAACTCGAAGAGTAGGGCGGGACACGTGGTATCCTGTCTGAATATGGGGGGACCATCCTCCAAGGCTAAATACTCCTGACTGACCGATAGCGAACAAGTACCGTGAGGGAAAGGCGAAAAGAACCCCGGCGAGGGGAGTGAAACAGAACCTGAAACCGTGTACGTACAAGCAGTGGGAGCCTCTTTTATGGGGTGACTGCGTACCTTTTGTATAATGGGTCAGCGACTTATATTCTGTAGCAAGGTTAACCGTATAGGGGAGCCGCAGGGAAACCGAGTCTTAACTGGGCGTTAAGTTGCAGGGTATAGACCCGAAACCCGGTGATCTAGCCATGGGCAGGTTGAAGGTTGGGTAACACTAACTGGAGGACCGAACCGACTAATGTTGAAAAATTAGCGGATGACTTGTGGCTGGGGGTGAAAGGCCAATCAAACCGGGAGATAGCTGGTTCTCCCCGAAAGCTATTTAGGTAGCGCCTCGTGAACTCATCTTCGGGGGTAGAGCACTGTTTCGGCTAGGGGGCCATCCCGGCTTACCAACCCGATGCAAACTACGAATACCGAAGAATGTTATCACGGGAGACACACGGCGGGTGCTAACGTCCGTCGTGAAGAGGGAAACAACCCAGACCGCCAGCTAAGGTCCCAAAGTCATGGTTAAGTGGGAAACGATGTGGGAAGGCACAGACAGCCAGGATGTTGGCTTAGAAGCAGCCATCATTTAAAGAAAGCGTAATAGCTCACTGGTCGAGTCGGCCTGCGCGGAAGATGTAACGGGGCTAAACCATGCACCGAAGCTGCGGCAGCGACGCTTATGCGTTGTTGGGTAGGGGAGCGTTCTGTAAGCCGTCGAAGCTTACCTGTGAGGGTAGGTGGAGGTATCAGAAGTGCGAATGCTGACATAAGTAACGATAAAGCGGGTGAAAAACCCGCTCGCCGGAAGACCAAGGGTTCCTGTCCAACGTTAATCGGGGCAGGGTGAGTCGACCCCTAAGGCGAGGCCGAAAGGCGTAGTCGATGGGAAACAGGTTAATATTCCTGTACTCGGTGTGACTGCGAAGGGGGGACGGAGAGGGCTATGTTAGCCGGGCGACGGTTGTCCCGGTTTAAGCATGTAGGCGG
>NZ_JAJSOT010000023.1:0-1497 GCF_021282435.1 Buttiauxella cochleicola
CTGGGTGACGAGCGGCGGACGGGTGAGTAATGTCTGGGAAACTGCCTGATGGAGGGGGATAACTACTGGAAACGGTAGCTAATACCGCATAACGTCTTCGGACCAAAGAGGGGGACCTTCGGGCCTCTTGCCATCAGATGTGCCCAGATGGGATTAGCTAGTAGGTGAGGTAATGGCTCACCTAGGCGACGATCCCTAGCTGGTCTGAGAGGATGACCAGCCACACTGGAACTGAGACACGGTCCAGACTCCTACGGGAGGCAGCAGTGGGGAATATTGCACAATGGGCGCAAGCCTGATGCAGCCATGCCGCGTGTATGAAGAAGGCCTTCGGGTTGTAAAGTACTTTCAGCGAGGAGGAAGGCATTGTGGTTAATAACCGCAGTGATTGACGTTACTCGCAGAAGAAGCACCGGCTAACTCCGTGCCAGCAGCCGCGGTAATACGGAGGGTGCAAGCGTTAATCGGAATTACTGGGCGTAAAGCGCACGCAGGCGGTCTGTCAAGTCGGATGTGAAATCCCCGGGCTCAACCTGGGAACTGCATTCGAAACTGGCAGGCTAGAGTCTTGTAGAGGGGGGTAGAATTCCAGGTGTAGCGGTGAAATGCGTAGAGATCTGGAGGAATACCGGTGGCGAAGGCGGCCCCCTGGACAAAGACTGACGCTCAGGTGCGAAAGCGTGGGGAGCAAACAGGATTAGATACCCTGGTAGTCCACGCCGTAAACGATGTCGACTTGGAGGTTGTTCCCTTGAGGAGTGGCTTCCGGAGCTAACGCGTTAAGTCGACCGCCTGGGGAGTACGGCCGCAAGGTTAAAACTCAAATGAATTGACGGGGGCCCGCACAAGCGGTGGAGCATGTGGTTTAATTCGATGCAACGCGAAGAACCTTACCTACTCTTGACATCCAGAGAATTTGCTAGAGATAGCTTAGTGCCTTCGGGAACTCTGAGACAGGTGCTGCATGGCTGTCGTCAGCTCGTGTTGTGAAATGTTGGGTTAAGTCCCGCAACGAGCGCAACCCTTATCCTTTGTTGCCAGCGGTTCGGCCGGGAACTCAAAGGAGACTGCCAGTGATAAACTGGAGGAAGGTGGGGATGACGTCAAGTCATCATGGCCCTTACGAGTAGGGCTACACACGTGCTACAATGGCGCATACAAAGAGAAGCGACCTCGCGAGAGCAAGCGGACCTCATAAAGTGCGTCGTAGTCCGGATCGGAGTCTGCAACTCGACTCCGTGAAGTCGGAATCGCTAGTAATCGTAGATCAGAATGCTACGGTGAATACGTTCCCGGGCCTTGTACACACCGCCCGTCACACCATGGGAGTGGGTTGCAAAAGAAGTAGGTAGCTTAACCTTCGGGAGGGCGCTTACCACTTTGTGATTCATGACTGGGGTGAAGTCGTAACAAGGTAACCGTAGGGGAACCTGCGGTTGGATCACCTCCTTACCTAATAGATACGAACTTGCGTAGTGCTCACACAGATTGTCTGAT
>NZ_JAJSOT010000024.1:0-1435 GCF_021282435.1 Buttiauxella cochleicola
TATCTAACGCTGAGGTGTGATGACGAGGCACTACGGTGCTGAAGTAACAAATGCCGCACTTCCAGGAAAAGCCTCTAAGCATCAGGTCACATCAAATCGTACCCCAAACCGACACAGGTGGTCAGGTAGAGAATACCAAGGCGCTTGAGAGAACTCGGGTGAAGGAACTAGGCAAAATGGTGCCGTAACTTCGGGAGAAGGCACGCTGTCGGTAGGTGAAACCCCTTGCGGGTGGAGCTGAAGGCAGTCGAAGATACCAGCTGGCTGCAACTGTTTATTAAAAACACAGCACTGTGCAAACACGAAAGTGGACGTATACGGTGTGACGCCTGCCCGGTGCCGGAAGGTTAATTGATGGGGTTAAGCGCAAGCTGAAGCTCTTGATCGAAGCCCCGGTAAACGGCGGCCGTAACTATAACGGTCCTAAGGTAGCGAAATTCCTTGTCGGGTAAGTTCCGACCTGCACGAATGGCGTAATGATGGCCAGGCTGTCTCCACCCGAGACTCAGTGAAATTGAAATCGCTGTGAAGATGCAGTGTACCCGCGGCAAGACGGAAAGACCCCGTGAACCTTTACTATAGCTTGACACTGAACACTGGTCCTTGATGTGTAGGATAGGTGGGAGGCTTTGAAGCGTGGACGCCAGTCTGCGTGGAGCCAACCTTGAAATACCACCCTTTAATGGCTGGTGTTCTAACGTAGACCCGTAATCCGGGTTGCGGACAGTGTCTGGTGGGTAGTTTGACTGGGGCGGTCTCCTCCTAAAGCGTAACGGAGGAGCACGAAGGTTAGCTAATCACGGTCGGACATCGTGAGGTTAGTGCAATGGCATAAGCTAGCTTGACTGCGAGAGTGACGGCTCGAGCAGGTGCGAAAGCAGGTCATAGTGATCCGGTGGTTCTGAATGGAAGGGCCATCGCTCAACGGATAAAAGGTACTCCGGGGATAACAGGCTGATACCGCCCAAGAGTTCATATCGACGGCGGTGTTTGGCACCTCGATGTCGGCTCATCACATCCTGGGGCTGAAGTAGGTCCCAAGGGTATGGCTGTTCGCCATTTAAAGTGGTACGCGAGCTGGGTTTAGAACGTCGTGAGACAGTTCGGTCCCTATCTGCCGTGGGCGCTGGAGAATTGAGGGGGGCTGCTCCTAGTACGAGAGGACCGGAGTGGACGCATCACTGGTGTTCGGGTTGTCATGCCAATGGCATTGCCCGGTAGCTAAATGCGGAAAAGATAAGCGCTGAAAGCATCTAAGCGCGAAACTTGCCCCGAGATGAATTCTCCCTGGGAACTTGATTCCCCTGAAGGAACGTTGAAGACTACGACGTTGATAGGCTGGGTGTGTAAGCGTAGCGATACGTTGAGCTAACCAGTACTAATGATCCGTGAGGCTTAACCTTACAACACCGAAGGTGTTTTGGTTGAGAGACTA
>NZ_JAJSOT010000025.1:0-1352 GCF_021282435.1 Buttiauxella cochleicola
CTAATGCCGGTCACTTAAGGTGACCGGCATTGTTTTTTAAGGGATATTTCGACCTTTTTTCTCTCACTTCCCTTGCATATTCACGCTCACGCCTCGAGGGGAGTTTTAGCATCGCTGCGTTGCTGTAAAAATGCTTCAGGTGACCCGGGATGGCTCCCGCTGATGACCACGGCAGCCCGATTAACAACCCTAATATCTCCGACACTGCACCGCTAAAACTCAGCTGATAAGGCAGATAATCTCCCTTCAGGCTAAACGCCATCTTGATCATCTGGTAACGAATTAGGTTATAAGTCAGCAGGATACCCCACAGTTCCTGCCTGACCATTTCCGGCAGTTTACTTCTCAACGCCCACCGGTTCCCCAGTAAAAACTGCTTCGTCTCCCGGTATCCTAACTCGATTTCCCAGCGATGCTTATAAAGCTCCGCCACGCTCGCGGCCGGATAACGCATCGCATCCGTCATTGACGTCAGAACCTGCCGTTCTACGCCATTGACCTTCCGGCGGATAAGCCGCACGGTCATTTCTTCCGGCAGTCCTTCCCACTGTTTTCTGGCCTGCGGTGACGTTTTCAGCCGTATCAGCTCGTCCTGTTTGCCGAGCTTACATACCACCTCGTACTGCGTGTTCTTTTTCAGCGGCATCAGCCAGTGGCGATTTTCGCCCGCATTATGCCAGTCATGCAGCAGCCCTGAAGAGTAAAAACCCTTATCAAACAGCGTAATACTGTTATCCGGCGCGCTGTCTGCCAGCTGTGCCGCCAGGCGCATCTCGTTAACGTCGTAACTGCCCATCACACTGGCCCGCAACAGGTGGCTGCTCAGTTCCATCAGGCATACCATGCGGACCTGAGGATATCCGCGTTCACCGTGCTGGTTCGAAGCCTTACCGAAGGCCTCTGCATTTTCAGGCGTGTCCTGCGTATGCCAGACTACGCCATCGACAGCATTGAGTGTCAGTCCGTGCCAGAGAGGATGTTTTGCCTCTGCATGCCAGTGTTGCTGAGTGATATCAAACAGAACCCGGATGGCATCTTCGCCTAATGTTTTTCTGCGGGCAATAACGGAGCTGGGTGCGGTGAATGAGCGTCCGGTTCGGTCAACAATATCCATCAGATTAACGATATGACTCATAGGCTTATTGTTGAATATGGCCATGCCGATAACCAGCCAGACCATGGACTCGAGGGGGAGTTTACGCTTGCGTAGGGTGACGGTGTCAGTGAGAGAAAAAGCTTGCTGAATGAGGTCAGGAGACAGGAGGTCAGCGAGGCTTTGAACTTCATCGGGGGCAGTGAGATTGATAATACCGAGAGCTTGTGAAAGTTCCATTTAAAAAGGGTCCATGTTG
>NZ_JAJSOT010000003.1:0-422274 GCF_021282435.1 Buttiauxella cochleicola
TTGACACTTCTGTCGCGTAATCAGAATCCTGAATACGGCTGCGCGCTGAGGACAGGTTGTTTACCGTATTATTCAGGTTATTGATGGTGGATTCAAAACGGTTCTGGGAAGCACCCAGGGAGCTACGTTGGGAGTCAACCGCTTTAATCGCATCATCAATAGTCTGAAGACCCGTGCTTTTACTCGCCGCATTTTCCAGCACATCATAACCAAATGACTTGACAGTACGATCGGCTGCTTTGACGTTACCATCTGCGCTAGTTACGCCAGCTGTGCCCGCTGCAGTATATGAATTCCAGCCGGTACTATCGTTCATGGTGATACCAATCTGTTCACCATCCTTTGAACCCACCTGAAAATTGAAGGTTTTGGTCGCCGCGTTATCCAGGACCTTAATGCCATTGAAATCGGTTTCTTTGGTTACCCTGTTAATTTCTTCCATGCGCTGGTTAACTTCAGACTGAATGGAGTCGATATCTGAAGCAGAGTTGGAGCTGTTCTGCGCCTGTACGGTCAGGTCACGAATACGCTGTAAGTTGTTGTTGATTTCGCTCAGCGAACCTTCTGCCGTTTGCGCCAGGGAAATACCGTCGTTGGCATTACGCGCAGCAACATTCAGGCCGTTGATGTTAGATGTAAAACGGTTCGCAATCGCCTGTCCCGCCGCATCATCTTTGGCGCTGTTGATACGCAGACCTGAAGAAAGACGTTCAATTGCTGTTCCGAGAGAAGACTGTGATTTGTTCAGGTTGTTCTGAGTCATCAGAGACAGGGTGTTAGTGTTAATTACTGCCATGATGTATTCCTTAAAAGTTATCAGATTCAGGCAATTGCCCGCGGCTTCTTTACCGTATTTCTGGTTATCGACAACCAGTCCGCAACCTTTAGAGAAATTTGATAATCATCAAACCGAAAAAATGTAGATTTAAAGTACGCCTTATTTAGCAATTGTTTCTAAATAATGGCGCTAAGATTCTTCACGTTGCTGCCGATACTCTTACCAATGATTGTCACCTACGAAGGAAGAAACAATGGCAAGTATTAGCTCACTGGGTGCTGGCACCAGTCTGGATCTCAATACCTTATACAACAATTTGCAGACGGCCGAAGAACAAAAGCTCACCCCGATCACTGCACAACAATCGTCATATAAAGCGAAACTAACTGCCTGGAACGTGGTTCAAACTGCTTTAACCAAAGTACAAACAGCAGCTGCAGCTTTGCAAGACACCTCAAAGATTGCCTCAAGTAAAATTACCAGTACTAATACTGCTTTTAGCGCAGCACTTGCTAATACCGCTACCGCGGGGACTTATTCCGTTGAAGTATCACACCTTGCTTCAGCCCAATCGCTACTCTCTGCCAAGGCGACAAGTAAAGACACTGATTTAGGTGATAGTTCTCTGGCCAGCCGTACTTTGTCTATCAACCAGCCAGGTCAGAAAGAACCAATGACTATCGCGTTAGATGCTGACAAAACAAGCTTGTCAGATATCCGTGATGCCATAAATAAACAGCAAGGTAGCGTTACGGCCAGCATAATCAAAGCCGATGACAATAGTTATTATCTGTCCATCACCTCGCGTGATACCGGTATTGCAAACGAAATGACTATTAGTACTGATGACAGCACGCTTGCGGGCTATATCAGCTACGACAAAAAAAATGCAACGAACCCAATGACAGAAAAAGTTGCTGCAGCTGATGCCGAAGTTACTATCAACGGTGTAAATATCACTCGCAGTAGCAACACGATTACTGATGCGCCTGAAGGGGTAACGCTAAACCTAACAAAAACGAATATAGGTAATCCGGAGATCCTCACTGTCGTTAAAGACAACGATCCGATGGTAAAAGCAATTCAGAATTTTGTGGATTCTTATAATTCTCTGCAGACCACTATTAGCAATCAGACTCAATACAATAAGGTGGGTCAGGGGAGCACATCACAGGATTCAACGAATGGCGATCTGTTAGGTGATGGAACGCTGCGTAATATTCAAACTCGTTTGCGCTCCATGCTATCTGGCGCACAAAGTGGCGGTGATATAGCAAGTCTATCTCAACTTGGAGTTACGCAGGATATAACGGGGAAATTAACTGTTGATAGCACCAAACTCAATGATGTTCTGAATAATAAATCAATTGATGTCAGCAATTTTTTGTCAGGTGATGGCAAAACTACTGGTTTTGCCACACAAACGAATACTCTTTTGACTGATATTCTGGGTTCAAGCGGATCAGTCAAAAATGCCACCGACGGCATTAATAAAACGTTGAAGCAACTTTCCGATCAGTACGACCGTGTTAACAACCAGATAACCGCCACTATGGCGCGCTATAAAACACAATTCACAAGTTTAAGTACTCTAGTTTCCTCTCTCGATCAGACTGGTAGTTATTTAACGCAACAGTTTAATGCTATGAACAGTTAATGTAAGGGTTGACTATGTATAATAAAACCGGGATTCAGGCTTACGCTCAAGTCGGTGTTGAAAGCGCTGTAATGAGCGCCAGCCCACATCAACTTGTCGTATTACTGTTTGACAGTGCACTTAGCGCCATGAAAAAGGCTATTATTTTAATCGATCAAGGAAATGTTCCGGGTAAAGGTCAGGCATTGTCAAAAGCAATTAACATTATTAATAATGGATTGCGTACCGGTCTTGATCACGAGATTGGAGGGGAGTTATCCAGAAATTTAGATGATCTCTACGAATATATGACTCGCCGCCTGCTACAGGCCAACTTGCATAATGATGTTTCAGCAATTAATGAAGTCGAAACTCTTCTGACAAATATCGCAGATGCCTGGAAAGAGATCGGCCCTAATAACCATAACGAGCAGGACTTTTGATAATGGATGCAAATATTGAATTGCTCCAATGCTACAAGCGGCTGCTTACCGCCAGCCAGCAGATGCTAAAACTGGCTCATGAAGGTCTTTGGGAGGATCTCATTGAGCGGGAAGTAGAGTATGTCGGTACAGTTGAAGAAATCGCAAGTTTTCAGGATGCATGTAACCAGATACCGATAATTCAGGCCCAAATCAGCCCATTGCTCAAACAAATTCTTGCGAATGAAGTAGAACTTAAAATGATACTTCAGTTGCGGATGGAAGAACTTAGAACACTGGTTGGTCAAACTTCACGTCAACAAAATCTCAATACAACCTACGGACGACTTGCAGGTAATATTCTTTACCCTAACGAGATATGATTTTTAATGCGGATGAAATTTATATCATTTTCATCCGCATCTCTTTTTCAACTTGCTCCATACTTCAGCTAGTCTAGCCAAATATGGAATCTCATAAATGAAAAACCCAACCCTATTGCAATTTTTCCATTGGTATTACCCCGGTGGGGGTCAGTTGTGGGCAGAAGTCGCCGAACGCGCGGCAACGCTCAATGATATCGGCGTCAATATGGTCTGGCTGCCACCGGCTTATAAAGGCAGTTCCGGTGGATATTCGGTGGGATATGACTGTTACGATCTTTTTGATCTCGGTGAGTTCGACCAAAAAGGATCGGTGGCGACCAAATACGGCGATAAAGCGCAATTGCTGGCAGCAATAAAAGCCCTAAAAGAAAACGATATCGCAGTGCTGCTTGATGTGGTGGTTAACCATAAAATGGGTGCTGATGAGAAAGAGCGCATTCAGGTCAATCGTGTCAACGAAGAAAACCGTAATGAAATAGATGACGAAGTTATCGAATGCGAAGCCTGGACGCGTTACACCTTCCCTGCCCGTGCTGGTCAATACTCGAAATTTATCTGGGATTACAAATGCTTTAGTGGCGTTGACCACATCGAAAACCCGAACGAAGACGGTATTTTCAAAATCATCAACGATTACACCGGCGAAGGCTGGAACGACCAGGTTGATGATGAGCTCGGCAATTTCGACTATTTAATGGGCGAGAATATCGATTTTCGCAATCACGCCGTAACAGAAGAGTTGAAATACTGGGCGCGCTGGGTCATGGAAGAAACCGGCTGTAACGGCTTCCGCCTCGATGCGGTCAAACATATTCCGGCGTGGTTCTACAAAGAGTGGATTGAACATGTTCAGGAAGTGGCTGAACAACCGCTGTTTGTTGTTGCGGAATACTGGTCCCATGAAGTCGATAAACTTCAGGAATATATTGCGCAGGTGGATGGCAAAACGATGCTGTTTGATGCGCCGCTGCAAATGAAATTCCACCAGGCATCAAAGCAAGGTCGTGATTACGACATGAGCCAGATTTTCACCGGCACGCTGGTTGAAGCCGACCCTTTCCACGCCGTCACTCTCGTTGCCAACCATGACACGCAACCCCTGCAATCCCTTGAAGCACCTGTTGAGCCATGGTTCAAACCCTTAGCTTATGCTCTGATTTTGCTGCGCGAAAACGGTGTACCAAGCGTGTTTTACCCCGATTTATTTGGGGCAAGTTACGACGATGAGGGTGGCGATGGCGAAACTTACCATATCGACATGCCGGTTATCGAACAGCTGGACGACCTGATCCATGCACGGGAACTTTATGCTCACGGCGTGCAGACGCTCTATTTTGATCACCCTAATTGCATCGCTTTTAGCCGCAGTGGCACCGATGAAAATCCAGGTTGCGTGGTGGTGCTATCAAATGGTGATGAAGGCGAGAAAACCATTACGCTTGGCGATAATTACGGCAGCAAAAACTGGCGGGATTATCTGGGCAACCGTGAAGAAACGGTCACCACCGATGAATACGGCAGCGCGACATTTTCCTGCAACGGCGGTAGCGTCAGCGTGTGGGTAATGGAAGAGGTGTTATAGATTGGCTGAAACTTCCCTCTCCCGTTAAAGGAGAGGGAATCATCACTTACGGTAATTTGCTATCCAGCGGGTTCTTCTGCAAATAATCAGCACATTCTTGCGTCGGACGATCAACACGTTTCAGCGTCATACCTGCATATTCCAGCGTATCACCTTCACGCTCAACGCTATAAACATCGCGTTTGTTGGTCACGTTATACCAGTCATCTGAACGCACGATCAGTTTACCTGGCAGAGCAAGCACGCGCTGCCACTGGCGGCAATCGAGCGTATCCCCTTGCGGCGTGACCACAAGAGTCGCGATCGCTTCCGGGCTCACCATCTCACTTTGCGGGCCTTGTGACTGCCAGTAACCAGCAAGTCCTGCAGGCGCTGGGGTTTTAACCACTTCGAGGTAATTATCAACCTGCACACAGCCGCTTAACGCCAGCAACACTGTCAATAATGCAATCTTCTTCATCATCTATCCCGACTGCGGAGAAAAAATAATTTTCGCATTAAAGCACTTAGCCCGCCAGTGTTTCAGTAGCTTGCAACCAATCGCAGGAAATTAACACTGGCCGTTCAAGCCCTGGCATAGCAAATCTTTTACCAGACTCAATGGCGAGTTGCAGATTATGAATTAAGATTATTCTTATAAATCTTAAAAGGAATATCGCCATGCGTGATTTCTTTTCCACATTAAAATATGACTTAAAAATCAACACAGCCAAATCTAAGCTCATTATTTTAATTTTCAGAATGGCCACTATTCATGCCAAAACAAAGGCTCTTTACCCGATTTCGCTGATGTTTGTGATCCTCAACCGGGTTATTAATGAAGGCCTGTTTGGGGTAGAACTGTCTTACCATTTAAGAATTGGCAAGGGCTTTAAGATATGGCACGGTAACTCAATGATTATCAACAGAAGTTGTGTGATTGGAGAAGGATTTACTATCAGGCAATTCTGCACCCTTGGCAGCAATAAAAATGGTGTCGACATCAAATTTAAAGTAGGAAACAACGTCAATATGGGCGCTCATTCCTGCATCATTGGCGACGATATAGAAATTGGCGACAACGTGACAATTGGCGTAGGCACGCTGGTTTTAAAAAGCGTTCCGTCTAATAGCACGGTCATTTCCAGCAATAAAATGGTTATTATCGAAAAGCCCGAAACGTTAACGATTTAATTAACTAGCGCAATGCCGGCATCAACAAACATGCTCTTAACCCGCTCATATTCCGCAACTTCTGGCAGACTCAAATTTCCTATCACGGTGAATATCTGACCACGGCACGCTCTCTAACAGTAGAAGCGTTTGACGGATGGCAGGCTAAATAGAAAAAGGCCGACGAGTGTCAGCCTTTAGAATCATTTTAAAAATCTTGCTTACTTCTGAACTTCTATACATTTTCCAGCAGATGGGGCCTGAACAGTACCGTAACTTCCATCAGGAATTCCCTTCATCACTTCTTTTAAGGTGAGCTCGCACACGTCCATGCTAGGCATGGGGGTCACGTTCCATGAAACATTACTCGTATAACCTGACGCCAGAAGCATAAAATAATAAACAGTAGCCACAATACCCCCCTATAAACTGTCGCGGATTATGTAAATGGAACCAGGAAGCAGCAAGCCATTTATTACATTTGAGTAACTTTTAGGAATTAATGACAAAAAAATAATGATTATCGTGGGTTAGTAAAGATGATAATTAACAACTCCACAAACTTTTTCACAACAACACTTCTGCGTAGGTGCATATGTATTGACCTACGCTCTCTTAGTTTAGTGATAAAAATGTACGTCTATATTTTTATATATCTTATAGATCAAGCAACTACACCTGCATGTTCATCACTTCCTGGTAGGCCGACACCATCTTGTTACGCACCTGAATTCCCATCTGTAACGAAACTGACGATTTTTGTAGATCGACCATCACATCATTTAGCGCAACACCGGGAGTTCCCAGGGCAAATTTTTCAGCCTGTGTACGCGCAGCGGTTTGTGTTTCGCTGATACGACCAAGTGCTGCCTGCAACTCACCGGCAAAACTCACTTTAGGCTCGTTATTCTGAACCGGATTTCCCGCCGATAGCGCGGTTGCCTGCAACTGCTGAAGAACGCCCTCAATACCCTGAATTGCCATTTCCCTGCCCCAATGATTTTTATCGCGGCAAGATTACCACCTTGTCAATAGGACAAAGGCGGTAATTAGCGTCAATAAATAGAGCTAATTCAGCCATCGAAACTTTTGAGAAAGAAAATAATGACGGTGCCATCTATGTGGAACTTTTGTTGTGGGAGCTCGTTTTGTTCACTCTTTATAGTAAAAATGATGTCTATGTTCAGTTGCGAGGTGCTCAATGACCGCAGCGGACCAGGCACAAACGTCACAAAACAAACCCCAGGAGTGGCTGACCCGCGTTCGCGCGAATCCTAAAATCCCACTGATGGTCGCAGGTGCGGCGGCGATCGCCGTTATTATCGCGCTGGTACTGTGGGCCAAAACACCTGATTACAAGGTGCTTTACAGCAATCTTGCAGATCAGGACGGTGGCGCCATCGTCACGCAACTGACCCAAATGAATGTGCCTTACCGCTTCTCCGATAACGGTAGTGCCATTGAAGTTCCAGCCGATAAAGTCTACGACCTGCGTCTGCGCCTCGCCCAACAAGGGTTGCCGAAAGGTGGCGCAGTTGGCTTTGAGCTGCTGGACCAGGAAAAATTCGGTATTAGCCAATTTAGCGAGCAAGTGAACTACCAGCGTGCGCTGGAAGGTGAACTGGCACGAACAATAGAAACACTCGGCCCGGTAAAAAATGCGCGTGTGCATCTTGCCATGCCAAAACCATCTCTCTTTGTCCGCGAGCAAAAGTCCCCTTCTGCTTCCGTAACGCTCAGCCTCGAACCTGGCCGCGCCTTGGATGAAGGGCAAATCAGCGCCGTCGTCCATATGGTTTCCAGCGCGGTGGCAGGGCTGCCACCAGGTAATGTAACGCTTGTTGACCAGGGCGGGCATCTGCTCACGCAGTCCAATACCGCAGGCCGCGACTTAAACGATGCTCAACTGAAATATGCGATGGATGTTGAAAGCCGCTTCCAGCGCCGTATCGAATCAATCCTCGCACCTATCGTGGGTAGCGGGAATGTCCATGCTCAGGTCACCGCCCAGATAGATTTCGCCAATAAAGAAAAAACTGAAGAGCAATATCGCCCGAACAGCGATCCTTCTCAGGCTGCCGTGCGTTCACGCCAGCTAAACCAAAGTGAGCAGGTTAATGGCCGTAACCCAGGTGGTGTTCCGGGTGCTCTATCAAACCAACCAGCTCCGCCGAACAATGCCCCTATTGCCAATGCGCCACAAAACAATGCGGCAAATGCACCTCAACAAAATCAATCGACGTCGATGGGTGGCTCTACCCCAACCGGCTCAAGCAATACGCAGCGCGACGAAACGACCAACTACGAAGTTGACCGCACTATTTTGCATACCAAGCTGAACGTCGGTGATATTCAACGCCTGTCTGTGGCTGTCGTCGTGAATTACCGCCAGCTAACCGATGGCAAGCCTTTGCCGTTGACCACTGAGCAAATGAAGCAAATTGAGAACCTGACGCGTGAAGCGATGGGTTATTCCGACACACGTGGCGACACGCTCAACGTTGTGAACTCACCATTTAGTGCAACAGAAGAAACCAGCCTTGAGCTGCCGTTCTGGAAGCAACAAGCCTTCTTCGAAATGCTGATGTCCGCAGGCCGTTGGTTGGTAGTGCTGATTGTTGCCTGGCTGCTGTGGCGCAAACTGGTGCGCCCACTTATTCAACGCAAGGTTGAGGTGCAACAAACGCAGGTGGAAGCACAGCGCCAGCGTGCGGAAGAGGAAGATGCAGTTTCTGTTCGTCTGACGAAAGACGAGCAGCAACAACAACGCAAAGTGAATCAAAAACTGAGCGCTGAAGTGATGAGCCAGCGTATTCGCGAGATGTCCGATAATGATCCGCGCGTCGTTGCGCTGGTTATACGCCAATGGATGAGTAACGAACTATGAGTATTAGCGGAACAGAGAAAAGCGCAATTCTGTTGATGACCATTGGCGAAGACCGAGCGGCAGAGGTGTTCAAACACCTTAGCCCGCGTGAAGTCCAGCATCTTAGTGCGGCCATGGCCAGCATTCGCCAGATTTCCAATAAACAGCTGACCGAAGTGCTAGCTGAGTTCGAGCAAGAAGCCGAGCAATACGCTGCGCTGTCGATTAACGCCAACGACTACCTGCGCTCTGTGCTGATCAAAGCGTTAGGTGAAGAGCGTGCTTCCAGCTTGCTGGAAGATATTCTGGAAACCCGCGAAACCACCTCGGGTATGGAAACGCTCAACTTTATGGAACCACAGAGTGCCGCCGATCTTATCCGCGACGAGCACCCGCAGATCATCGCCACGATTTTGGTTCACCTCAAACGCGCTCAGGCTGCCGATATTCTGGCGTTATTCGACGAACGTCTACGCCACGATGTGATGCTGCGTATCGCCACCTTCGGCGGCGTGCAGCCTGCAGCGCTGGCGGAACTGACCGAAGTGCTCAACAACCTGCTCGATGGTCAGAACCTCAAACGCAGCAAAATGGGCGGCGTAAGAACGGCTGCAGAAATTATCAACCTGATGAAAACTCAGCAGGAAGAAGCGGTTATCTCTGCTGTTCGCGACTTCGACGGCGAACTGGCACAGAAAATTATCGACGAAATGTTCCTGTTCGAAAACCTGGTCGAAGTGGACGATCGCAGTATCCAGCGCCTGTTGCAGGAAGTGGAATCCGAATCGCTGTTGGTCGCCCTCAAAGGTGCCGAGCAACCGCTGCGCGAGAAATTCCTGCGCAACATGTCGCAGCGTGCAGCAGATATTTTGCGCGACGACCTTGCAAACCGTGGCCCGGTACGTCTCTCGCAGGTGGAAAACGAACAGAAAGCCATTCTGCTTATTGTTCGTCGCCTGGCAGAAACCGGCGAGATGGTGATTGGCACCAGCGAGGATACGTATGTCTAACGGGCTTGCGTGGAAAATCTGGACACCAGACGACCTGGCTCCGCCTTCACAGGCCTTCGAGCCGATGTTCCAGTCGGAATCGGATGGCGATGAGCCCGAACAGGCTCAGGAAAGTGTGCATGATTTACAGCAACAACTTGCTCAAATGCAGATGCAGGCTCATGAACAAGGCCATCAACTGGGCTATGCCGAAGGGCAAAAAATTGGCGTGGAAGAAGGCCGCAAAACAGGTTTTCAGCAAGGGCTGGAACAAGGTCTTGCTGAGGCTAAGCAGCAACAAGCGCCAGTACATGCGCGAATGCAGCAACTGGTCAGCGAATTCCAGTACACGCTTGACGCGCTCGACAGCGTTATCGCGTCACGTTTGATGCAGATGGCACTGGAAGCGGCTCGCCAGGTTATCGGCGAAACCAAAGGCATTGATAACACTGCGCTGATTAAGCAGATTCAGTCGCTATTGCAGCAAGAACCACTGTTTAGCGGCAAACCGCAACTGCGCGTACATCCTGACGATTTAAGTCGGGTGGAAGAGATGCTGGGTGCCACCCTCAGCCTGCATGGCTGGCGTTTGCGTGGCGACCCGAGTCTGCATCAGGGCGGCTGCAAAGTCTCCGCTGATGAAGGCGATCTCGACGCAAGCGTTGCAACGCGCTGGCAAGAACTCTGCCGCCTTGCAGCCCCTGGAGTGTTGTGATGACTGCGCGTCTGACTCGCTGGCTCAATTCGCTCGATACTTTTGAGGCGAAAATGTCTCAACTGCCGACCGTGCGTCGTTATGGTCGTCTGACTCGCGCAACCGGTCTGGTACTGGAAGCCACAGGCCTGCAATTACCGCTTGGTGCGACCTGCATCATCGAGCAGCATTCACGAGATATCGAGTGTGAGGTCGTCGGTTTTAACGGTCAAAGACTGTTTCTGATGCCGCTTGAAGAAGTCGAAGGCATTCTGCCCGGTGCCCGTGTTTATGCCCGCGCCACCAGCGAAGGTGGCCTGCATAGTGGCAAAAAACTGCCCCTCGGCCCGGCGCTTCTGGGCCGTGTACTGGATGGTAGTGGTCGCCCACTCGACAGCCTTCCGGCACCGGAAACCACCACGCTTGGTGCATTGGGTGCCGCCCCATTCAACCCCTTACAACGTACCCCTATCGAACACGTGTTGGATGTTGGTGTGCGTCCTATCAACGCGCTGCTAACCGTGGGTCGCGGCCAGCGTATGGGCCTGTTTGCCGGTTCTGGTGTGGGGAAAAGTGTGCTGTTGGGCATGATGGCGCGTTATACCCAGGCCGATGTAATCGTCGTGGGGTTAATCGGCGAACGTGGGCGTGAAGTAAAAGACTTTATTGAAAACATTCTTGGCCCTGAAGGGCGTGCCCGCTCGGTGGTCATTGCTGCTCCTGCGGATGTTTCGCCGCTGCTACGTATGCAGGGTGCCGCTTACGCCACACGCATCGCCGAAGATTTCCGCGACCGCGGCCAGCATGTGTTGCTGATTATGGACTCCCTCACCCGTTATGCGATGGCGCAACGTGAAATAGCGCTGGCGATTGGCGAGCCGCCTGCAACCAAAGGTTATCCACCTTCGGTGTTCGCCAAGCTGCCTGCGCTGGTTGAACGCGCCGGTAACGGCATTTCTGGCGGTGGTTCGATTACCGCGTTTTATACCGTTTTGACCGAGGGCGACGATCAACAAGATCCGATTGCCGATTCCGCGCGAGCCATTCTTGATGGTCACATTGTGTTATCGCGCCGTCTGGCGGAGGGCGGTCACTACCCGGCAATCGATATTGAAGCGTCTATCAGCCGTGCCATGACTTCGTTAATTACCGATCAGCACTACGCACGCGTACGCCATTTCAAACAGCTGTTATCCAGTTTCCAGCGCAACCGCGATTTGGTGAGCGTAGGCGCGTACGCCAAAGGCAGCGATCCGCAGCTCGATAAAGCAATTTTGCTGTGGCCGCAACTGGAAGCCTTTTTGCAGCAAGGGATTTTTGAACGCAGCGGCTGGGAAGAAGCCTGCCAGTCACTGGAGATTATTTTTCCAACGGTTTGATAACCCATCGTAGGTCGGATAAGCGTCAGCGTCATCCGGCATAAGCTTGACGAGAGGTAACAATGAACCAAAGCACAGCACTGGATACCCTGCACGACCTGGCAGAAAAAGAGGTCGAGGACGCAGCAGTACGCTTAGGGGAAATGCGCCGCGGCTGCCAGGCGGCAGAAGAACAGCTCAACATGCTGATTAACTATCAATTTGAATATAGCTCCAGCCTCAACGACAGCATGAGTCAGGGCATTGCCAGTAACCGTTGGCAGAATTATCAGCAATTTATACAGACGCTTGAGAAAGCTATCGATCAGCATCGCCAACAGTTGATGCAGTGGAACGGAAAGGTCACTCAGGCGCTGAATGTATGGCAAGAGAAGCAGAAGAGATTGCAGGCCTGGAGCACGTTACAGCAGCGCAAAGCAGCACAAGTCCTGTTGGCTGAGAACAAGCTTGATCAAAAACTGATGGATGAATACGCCCAGCGGGCAACACTGAGGAAAGCAGAATGATTATGCAGCCCCTGATTACAGCCTCTCCCGATGTCGCAAGTACTGCGTCTGCCCCGGGTAGTGTAGTTCCTGGCGATAAAGGCTTCAGTGAAGATTTCCTGAGCCTGCTGAGCAAAGCGCTGCCAGGTGAAGTCACTCTGGCAGATGGTAAAACCGTGTCTCTGGAAGCCGCTCTGGGTAAAACAGCGGGCAAAGACGCACCTGCTATTGCTGCTGATGCCGCTGATGAAAAAACCACGCTTGCCGCGCTGTTAAAGAACCTCGATGCACCACAGGCATTGTCTGCCCTGCTCTCTAACGTGAAGAAAAGCGGCAACGAGGAAAAAACGGCACAAGTCGATGCGCAACATGAGCAAACCCACACGCTCAGCAATGCTGACATGCAGGCATTAAGCGCATTGTTTGCCATGCTGCCGCAGCAATTACCGGCCGCCAACACACTCAATACCCAGTCAGATGGTGAAAGTAGCGCGGCGGTTAGCCTGAATACTTTGCTTTCCAGTATCGGTATAAAAAATGCGCCGACGGTTGATGCGCGAACCAACAGCGCCATCGCGACAGATAACACCGTTACACTTGATAGCGCAGCGACAGCAAAAAATGCACCCGCAACAACCGACTCACCGGTTGAAGCAAAAGCTTTCACCATAAGTAGCACTGAAAATGGCAACCGTGATGCCACAGCGAACAACACCACCACTGCTTCGGCACTGACCACGCCAGTCTTCAGTACCGCAACGGTGGCGACACCCGCTTCGACGCAAATTGCTGTGCCGGTCGCACCACAGATTAGCGCCCAGCTTGGCAGCCAGGAGTGGCAGCAGGCAGTCAGCCAGCACATCACCCTATTCACTCGCCAGGGCCAGCAAAGTGCCGAGCTACGTCTGCACCCTGAAGATTTAGGACAGATTCAAATCAGCATGAAGCTTGATGACAACCAGGCCCAGTTGCAGATGGTTTCAGCCCACAGCCACGTTCGCGCAGCACTTGAAGCGACATTACCAAACCTGCGTATTGCACTGGCAGAAAGTGGTATCCAGCTTGGGCAGAGCAGTATCAGTAGCGAAAGTTCTGCCGGGCAGCAGCAACAGCAATCAGGCCAACAGCAGCAACAAGCCTCACGATCGGGCGGTGCTTTCCCATCAATGGGTGATGCTGATTCGCTGGCAGTTCCTGCCAGCGTGCAACGTTTAGCATCGGGTAATAACGCGGTGGATATTTTCGCCTGAGCCACGCTCCCTAAGCTAAACGTCAGAGGTAACAACAAATATCATCTGTTTTCGGGCCTTTGAACGCCCGCCGACACAGGATAATCAACCGATACCCAAGCTACTTCAAGGTGCAGGTAGGCGGCAATCGAATGAATCCCGATGAGCTTACTTGTGTAAGTGATTCGGGTGAATGAGAGCAACCAACACCCCTGCAACTTGAAGGGCGATGGGTAGATATGCAGTACCGATACAGGAAAGATTCATTTTATGACTGACAACGCTTTGCCAAAAAGCCGCAAGCGCTCCATCTGGATGCCATTACTGGTCCTGATTACCCTTGCCGCATGTGCTACCGCTGGTTACAGCTACTGGCGTATGCAGCAGCAACCTGCTGCCGCGCAGGCGAAGGCACCAGAGCCACCACCAGCACCGGTATTTTACGCACTGGATACCTTCACGGTTAACCTCGGTGATGCTGACCGCGTCTTGTATATCGGTGTCACATTGCGCCTGAAAGATGAAGCCACGCGTCAACGTCTGAGTGAATTCCTGCCAGAAGTACGTAGTCGTCTATTGCTGCTGTTTTCCCGTCAGGACAGTGCAGCCCTTGCGACCGATGAAGGTAAACAGAAACTGGTTGAAGCGATAAAGAATACGCTGGCACCACCTCTGGTCGCCGGACAACCTCAACAGGCAGTCAGCGACGTGCTGTATACCGCCTTTATTTTGCGGTAATCCCATGGGCGATAGCATTCTTTCTCAGGCCGAAATTGACGCACTGTTAAATGGCGACAGTGACAACTCCGACGAACCCAAGACCAGTGTCGTTAATGAAACCGACATTCGTCCTTATGACCCCAATACCCAACGTCGTGTGGTGCGCGAGCGCTTACAGGCATTGGAAATTATTAACGAGCGTTTTGCTCGTCAATTCCGTATGGGGTTATTTAACCTGTTACGTCGTAGCCCGGACATTACCGTCGGGGCTATCCGCATTCAGCCGTACCACGAGTTTGCTCGTAACTTGCCCGTGCCTACCAACCTTAACTTGATGCATCTGAAACCGTTGCGCGGCACAGGTTTGTTCGTGTTCTCCCCAAGCCTTGTGTTTATCGCCGTGGACAACCTGTTTGGCGGCGACGGGCGTTTCCCAACTAAAGTTGAAGGCCGGGAGTTTACCCATACCGAGCAGCGTGTGATTAACCGCATGTTGAAACTGGCGCTGGAATCTTATAGCGATGCGTGGAAAGCCATTTATCCACTGGAAGTGGAGTATGTGCGTTCCGAAATGCAGGTGAAATTTACCAACATTACGACGTCCCCTAACGACATCGTGGTGAATACGCCGTTCCATGTGGAAATCGGCAACCTGACCGGCGAGTTTAATATCTGCCTGCCGTTTAGCATGATTGAACCTTTGCGCGAACTGCTGGTGAATCCGCCGCTGGAAAACTCCCGTCAGGAAGACCAAAGCTGGCGCGATACCCTGGTACGTCAGGTTCAGCATTCTGAGCTTGAGCTGATTGCCAATTTCGCTGATATCCCGCTACGCCTGTCGCAAATTTTAAAATTGAAACCTGGTGACGTGCTGCCGATTGATAAACCGGACAGGATTCTGGCGCACGTTGACGGTGTTCCGGTACTGACGAGTCAGTACGGTACGCTTAACGGCCAGTACGCTCTGCGCGTCGAACATTTGATCAACCCGATACTGAATTCGCTGAACGAGGAACAGCCCAAATGAGTGATATTAATCAACCGTCCGACGACAATGCAGACTCCGTGGACGATCTGTGGGCTGACGCGTTAAACGAACAGAAAGTTACGACCAACAAAAGCACCGCAGACAGCGTATTCCGTGCGCTTGAAGGCAATGACATAGCGGGCGCGATGCAAGACATCGACCTGATTATGGACATTCCCGTCAAACTGACTGTGGAGCTGGGCCGTACCCGTATGACTATCAAAGAGCTGCTGCGTTTGTCGCAAGGTTCAGTGGTAGCGCTGGATGGCTTAGCAGGTGAACCGCTGGATATTTTGATCAACGGTTATCTGATTGCTCAGGGCGAAGTCGTAGTAGTGGCGGACAAATACGGTGTTCGAATCACCGACATTATTACGCCGTCCGAGCGTATGCGTCGCCTGAGCCGTTAATTCGATGAAAACCCAGGCAACTGTTCAGTCACAACCCACCGCCAGCACCGGCTCTCCGTTGGTGCAGGTGAGCGGCGCATTAACCGCGATTATCGTTTTTATTTTGCTCGCCGCCTGGGTGGCAAAACGTTTTGGCTTTACGCCGAAAACTGGCTCCAGCAAAGAGATGAAAGTCAGCGCCAGCTGTAGCGTTGGCCCACGTGAACGTGTGGTGATTGTTGATGTGCAAGATGCGCGTCTGGTGCTCGGCGTGACTGCCGGGCAAATCACTCATTTGCATACGCTCCCCGCCGCGACGGTGATCGAAACTGTATCGCCAACAGCACCTGCTGATTTCCGCGAATTGATGAAAAACAGTCTGATGAAAAATCTGCTTAAACGTAACGGGAAAGATTGATGAAACGTTGGCTCCCTTTCTCGTTGCTTGGCCTGTTGTTAGTCATGCCAGCCGCTTTTGCCCAGCTACCCGGCCTCATCAGCCAGCCGATGTCTAACGGCGGCCAAAGCTGGACGCTGCCGGTTCAGACGCTGGTATTTATTACTTCGCTGACATTTTTGCCGGCAATTCTACTGATGATGACAAGCTTCACTCGCATCATCATTGTTTTTGGCCTGCTGCGTAGCGCATTGGGCACACCGTCTGCACCGCCCAACCAGGTATTGTTGGGACTTGCGCTGTTTCTGACCTTTTTCATTATGGCCCCGGTATTCGACAAAATTTATACCGACGCTTACCAGCCATTTAGTGAAAACAAAATCCAGATGGACGAAGCCATTGAGCGGGGTTCGAAGCCGCTACGTGAGTTCATGTTGCGCCAAACACGTGAAGCAGATCTGGCACTGTTTGCACGCCTGGCAGATACACCGCCGCTGGAAGGGCCTGAAGTGGTTCCGATGCGCATATTGTTGCCGGCATACGTGACCAGCGAGCTGAAAACCGCATTCCAGATTGGCTTTACAGTCTTCATTCCGTTTTTGATTATCGACCTGGTTATCGCAAGCGTACTGATGGCGCTGGGGATGATGATGGTGCCACCGGCAACTATCGCCCTGCCCTTTAAATTAATGCTGTTTGTGTTGGTGGATGGCTGGCAATTGTTGGTCGGCTCGCTTGCGCAAAGTTTCTACAGTTAGAGGGGAAAAAGATGACTCCTGAGTCGGTCATGATGATGGGCACCGAAGCCATGAAAGTCGCTTTGGCGCTCGCAGCCCCATTATTGATGGTGGCACTGGTCACAGGTCTGGTGATCAGTATGCTGCAAGCTGCGACCCAGATAAACGAAATGACGCTGTCGTTTATTCCAAAAATTCTCGCTGTGTTCGTCACTATTATCGTTGCAGGGCCGTGGATGCTTAATCTGCTGCTGGATTATATGCGCACGCTGCTGACGAACATCCCGATGAACATTGGATGATTCACATTGATAGCGGGCAGTGGCTCACATTATTAAGTATGGGGTTCTGGCCATTTATTCGTATTCTGGCCCTAATCTCCACTGCACCGATTCTCAGTGAACGAGCGATTTCCAAGAAGGTAAAAATTGGCCTCGCGTTGATGATTACCTGGATAGTTGCTCCGACCCTTCCGGCAACGGAGGTCACCATTTTCTCGGCGGCAGGCTTCTGGCTCGCCGCACAGCAAATTCTGATTGGCATTGCGCTAGGCTTCACCATGCAGTTTGCCTTCGCCGCCATTCGTACTGCAGGTGAGATAATCGGCCTACAGATGGGACTCTCATTTGCTACTTTCTTTGACCCTGGCAGCCGCCTGAATATGCCAGTCCTTGCCCGTTTTATGGACATGCTGGCCATGTTACTTTTTTTGGTGTTTAACGGCCATTTATGGCTGATATCGATGCTGGTCGACACTTTTCACACCCTGCCAATCGGTGGCAATCCGATTAACAGTAACGCGTTTATGGCGCTGACTCGAGCAGGCGGCATGATCTTCCTCAATGGCTTAATGCTGGCCCTCCCACTCATCACTTTGTTACTCACGCTAAACATTGCACTTGGTCTGCTAAATCGTATGTCACCACAGCTGTCTGTGTTTGTTATCGGTTTTCCGCTGACACTTGCTGTGGGCATGTTGGTGATGACGGCATTAATTCCCTTAATGGCTCCTTTCGCCGAACACTTATTTAGTGAAGTATTTAATTTACTCTCAGATATTATGAGTGAAATTCCCGCGAATTAATCCCCATGTTTTGTGGAGTCTTACTGAGGATATTCCTAAAAGCTTTCTTGAATAACATCCACCAGGATATAACTGGCGCGGCTTATATGCTTTTAGGTATCTCACACATTGTAACATTCACTTTACTTTGAGAGCATTCTTAACAAATTATACATAACTTTACTAGATAGTTAGTACGCCTAAAAATACTTAATTACGGGTGGGGGGTGTTATGTCAACGATCATTATGGACTTATGCAGTTATACCCGGTTGGGGTTAACAGGTTATTTAACCAGCCGTGGCATCCGAAAACGACAGATGACCAACGTGGAGACAATTGAGGATTTAGCGCTCGCTTGTGAGTCCCTGACACCCAATGTGGTGTTTATTAATGAGGACTGTTTTATCCATGATGCTCAAAGCAGCGAGCGAATTAAGCAGATCATTAATCAGCATCCTAGTACTTTATTCCTGGTCTTTATGGCAATTGCTAATATTCATTTCGATGAATATCTTTTGGTGCGTAGTAATCTACTCATCAGCTCTAAATCTATAAAGCCAGAGTCACTGGACGAAATACTTTCAGAATATTTAGCAAAAAATGCTCACTGCATCGGGCACATTAATTTACCCACATTATCATTAAGCCGAACTGAGTCCAGCATGCTTAAAATGTGGATGTCTGGACAAGGCACAATTCAAATATCCGACCAGATGAATATCAAAGCAAAAACGGTTTCGTCACACAAAGGGAATATAAAACGCAAGATAAAGACACATAATAAGCAAGTGATTTATCATGTGGTCCGCCTTACCGATAATGTCACCAACGGTATCTTCGTAAATTTGCGTTAATCCAACCAGGATGGTTTAGGGTGGATTAGCGCAAGCGATATCCACCGCAAATATATTACTCAGAGCGCTCAACAAAAACGCCATCCGGGTGCCCCAGTTCGTTAAAGAACCAGATCCCCAACGGATACTCTTCCAGCGACACGAGGTACATCGTCCCCTCGCTAAATTGCTCGACAGCTAATACCACGCCTGGCCGACGCGGGCCGCCATCGGTTTTGACTGTCACGCGATCGTTGATATTCATAACAAAAATCTCCAAGTTTCTTTGTGCCAGTGTAGATCAAAAACGACTCATTCGCATCGCATGATGCGCAAGGTTATGCATTTTGTTAAGCGTCTATACTTAAACACGGGTATCGCCTGGAGGACGACTGCATGAAGACCGCGAAAGAGCTCAATGAAACCACGCGTATTGATGTCGATGCGCTATTGGCGGCCATCAATGAGATTAGCGAAAGTGAAGTGACACGTGCGAGTGACGATCCGCATCGAGTCAGTATCGATGGGCGCACATGGCACACCTACTCCGAATTAGCGGAAGCCTTTGAACTGGATATACACGATTTTAGTGTTAATGAAGTGAACCGCTGAGCTGAATAAAAGAATCCCGGCAGGAAAGCCGGGATGAACTTGCATAAGCAAGAAGCAATTGAAAAATTCGTTACACCAGGAAATCTGATGTGCATCCACCATACATCAGATTTATTTCAAAACAATGAATGATTCGTTCTATGAATATTCAATTTTTCGCAACGACTTAGCTGAATCGTGCCGCCATTCCTTATTCTTAGCGGTTTCCAGCAATAATACGGATACTCATTAATGATTAGCCTGCGAATTTAATTGAGATTTATCCTACTCAACCAGTCATTTAGCCTTTGGATTTCAGGAGAAGTACCATGCTGCATCTGCACGATCCGCTATTAATCATTTCAGATCTCGATGGCACACTGCTGGAACACCATTCCTACCGTTGGGAGGCCGCTAGTCCCTGGATTAACATTTTGCGCCAAAACGAGATCCCACTGATTTTGTGCAGTGCGAAAAGTGCTGCGGAAATCATTGAGTGGCAAAATGAGTTTTCATTAACCGGACAAGCGTTTATTGCAGAAAACGGGGCGGTTATTCAGCTTGATTCGCGCTGGAGTGACAGCGACGATTATCCTCGTCTGATGACGGGTATTCGCCATGAAGAGCTGTTTTCTGTGTTGGATAAACTGCGCCAGAAATTTGGCTTCAAATTCACCTGCTTTGCCGACGTCGATGAGAATACCCTCTGTGAGTTAACTGGCCTTACACGCAAACAGGCAGCCCTTGCAAAGCTCAGTGAAGCATCTGAAACCTTAATATGGCGCGATAGCGAAGAAATGATGGCCGCATTTAACGACCAGTTGGCAAGTCTGGGTTTAATGATGCTGCAAGGCGGGCGGTTCTGGCATGTATTAGATATGCAGGCCGGCAAAGATAAAGCGCTGCACTGGCTTCAGGAGCAGTTTCAACAACGCGAAGGTAAAACACACATCACAATCGGACTGGGCGACAGCCCGAGCGATGCATTACTGCTTGATAGCGTCGATTACGCAGTGGTTGTCAAAGGCTACAGCCGCCAGACAGTGACGCTGCAACGAGACGACCCACAGCGCGTGTATCGCAGTCAGAACTACGGTCCTGAAGGGTGGAAAGAAGGTCTTGATCATTTCATCACCCCTGAGTAACCAGTTTAATCGTGATTACAGACCTGATTACGACCACCCTGCTTCGCTTTATACAGCCGATGGTCAGCGTAAGTTTGTAGGCGTTCGAAATCATAATCATTAAATTCAAACGAACTACTCACACCAAATGAGGCGCTTATCCTTACCGTAGTGCCTTGCTTGATGAGTAATTCCTTAGTGTTAATACGCACACGGATGCGTTCAGCCACTTTTGTCGCCTCTTCCAGCGTTGTCTCAGGCAGCACGATACAGAACTCCTCACCGCCGACGCGTCCGGCAATATCTCCCGTACGAAATGCATCACTGAGCATCGCTGCCGCATGGATAAGTACTTTGTCGCCGCAACTATGGCCAAATCTGTCGTTTATGCTTTTGAAGAGATCAAGGTCCATCTGAATAACCGAGAAAGGTAACCCTTGCTGCTCACACTCCTGCGACAATTTACGTGCAATCTCGAAGAAGGCACCGCGATTGTACAAACGAGTTAGCGTGTCATAGTTAGCCCGCCAGGTCAGGGTTTGTTGTAAGCTAAACATGTTATTGACCAGGCGGCGAATCACCATCCATGAAGCAAACAGCATAAGCGTAAACAGCGTCCACAGAATGCTCAGAACGATACTGATACGACCAAATTCACCCTGAACCCCTTCTTCCAGGGTATGGACTTTAATCAGCAAACCATCAAAGTTATTCAGCTTCGCCCAGGTGATGAAACGGCTATCCATACGCAATTCCCCCTGCCCCCCCGGTTTTGCGGCAGTGACTACATTGGCAATTCGCGCCAATTGGGGTGCGGTAAACAGCTCATGTTGCGGCAAACTCCTGGCCGAAGTCGCAATAGGATTTAATTCGTTATCGTAGAGCAGCACCGTGCCTTCATGGTCGTCATATTTGGCTTGCCGCAAGAAGTTATGGATTGATTCGATAGGATAATCGAGAGCCAGTACGCCATACCAACGCCCGTTAAAATCAAGCGGGACCGAAGCGGTAACAATCTGCCCTGATGTATCGTTGCCATTAAACGTGTGTGTCCACTTCAAAGACCGCTGTGGGTTATTTTGCAGTGACTGTGAGGAAAAATAGGGTCTGGCAATCAAGCGGTAGTAAAGCGAGACGATATTCGGATCGTTGGCGGGCGGCGTATTCGTCAAAAAAAACCCGCTACGCGAGGCATAGAACATGCGCTGCGGCATTTTCCCGGAACTGTCGGATAAGCGCATGATATAGCTTAATTCCAGCGCCGAGCTTAATTCTGAGTGAAGTGTGTGCTCATCCCGGTCGAGCAATGGGCTTTTATTTACAAATTCATCAGACACGCCGCTCATCGGCAAACTACGGCTTAAATCGAGGCGTAATTGCCAAAAAGGCTGGGTACGCAAGGTATCAAAATCGGCCAGGGATTTGCGGGTTCTGTCCGTTGAAATCGGGGATTGCAGCGCGTACAGCATCGCATTGCGATAAAACAGCAGATTGTCGATGCTGTGCTGGAGCTGTCGGTCAAGCAAAGTGGCAACGCTATCGAGACTATTGCGCTGGTTGGCGACATAGGCCCCTTCAAGTACCACTGCCTCTCGCCATGTCAGCACGGTAGAGAACAAAAATACGAAGATAAAACAAAGATTAACGACCTTCTGCGGATTTTTGAAGCGGCCGATCACGCGTTGTAATGCATTGCCTAACACTGACACTCTCCCTGAAACCGCAATCATCTATAAACCTGGCAAGTCTGACGGTGCCATGACACCCTGGTCATGGGTCAGTTCTAATATGTAGAGAATACATGACCACTCAGGATTATTACTAAGGGTAAATATATTCATGAGAATTATATTACCCTCAAAACGAATGGTAATCAGGAAATAAAAATGCCCCGTCAATGACAGGGCATTTGAGGCTTATCCTTGCGAGCCGCCTCCTGTTGCCAGTGGGGCCAAATCATCCTCTCGGAAGGCCTCGCGCTTTACACCAAAACCATCATACCAACGACACTCCACCATACCGCTGGAAAACCCGGTAACAATCATCCTTGGGCCACCATTCTTAGGTTGGACTTCATCGCTGACCACAAAGACCATAACTGCCTCCTGTATCAGGGGTGAAAACTTCTACAGTTATAGACAATGACCTGGTGTTTTGCCTGGCAAACCAGGAAAATTTACGCAAAAAATTAGTGAACTGTGCGCCCACGCAGGCGGCTTATGCCATTAACGACTGCCAGCACAATGGCGCCAATGACAAAACCGATAACCAGGTTTGCTACGGTTGGCCCGAGTAAATGAACGGCACCACCGACCTTCTGCGCCCAGTTTTCAATGGCATGATGAAGAACCGGAATACCGTGAACCAGAATGCCGCCGCCGACCAAAAACATAGCCAGAGTTCCGACAACAGAGAGGAATTTCATCAGCCACGGTGCCAACACTAATAACCCTTTGCCGATCCCGCGTGCGATAAACGAGGTTTTCTCAACCAGCCAAAAACCAAGATCGTCGAGCTTAACGATAATCCCCACCAGGCCATACACCCCTACCGTCACGACCAGCGCTATTCCCGATAGCACCAACACCTGGTTGAGCAAAGGCGCTTCGGCGACAATGCCTAACGTAATCGCCACGATTTCAGCAGAGAGAATAAAATCGGTACGAATCGCGCCTTTCACTTTGTCTTTTTCGTAAACCAGCGGGTCTTGCGCGGCAATATCATCTAACCGCTTCTGGCGCTCTTCCGGTGTCTCCTTGTGCTTACGGGCCTGGAGCGTGTGAACGACTTTTTCCACGCCTTCATAACACAGGAAAGCGCCGCCAATCATTAATAATGGCGTGATGGCCCACGGTGCAAAAGCGCTAATAATCAGAGCCAGAGGAACGAGGATCAGCTTATTGATGGCCGACCCCTTCGCAACTTGCCACACCACCGGCAATTCACGGTTTGCCCGGACCCCAGAAACTTGTTGTGCGTTAAGGGAGAGATCGTCTCCCAATACCCCGGCAGTTTTCTTCACTGCCAGTTTCCCCATCATCGAGATATCGTCCAGCAAAGTGGCGATATCATCCAGCAATGTTAGTAAGCTACTTCCAGCCAAAATGAGCATCCTTTTTTGTTTGTCTACTCAATAGTATGGAACAAAAGTTAGCTGGCGAATATCAAACTCATCTGTCAATAAAAATTAACATTCTTTAAACAAGTAAAATCCTCGCCAGAAAGATAGTTTTGACGTTAACTATTAGCTCTATTAGCGTTAGTTACCCTGAATAATTCGAGTTGCAGGAAGGGTAAAGAGAGGAAACATGCGCGTTCGTTCTGGTCAGTTATTGCCGCTGGTTGCTGCACTATTTTCGTTGTACATCATCTGGGGCTCCACCTATTTTGCTATCGCCGTAGGCGTGAAAAGCTGGCCGCCATTTATGATGGCTGGCGTGCGATTTATGGTTGCTGGTGTGTTGTTGATGAGCGTTTTATTACTGCGGGGCCATAAGTTACCCGCCATGCGCCCAATGCTTAATGCCGCGTTAATTGGCGTGTTATTGCTGGCTGTTGGCAATGGTTTTGTGACTGTCGCAGAACATCAGCATGTTCCATCGGGTATTGCCGCAGTCATGGTCGCAACGGTTCCGCTATTTACCTTGTGCTTTAGCCGACTGTTCGGCATTCAAACGCGCAAACTGGAGTGGCTAGGCATCGCCATTGGCCTTGCTGGCATCGTGTTACTTAATAGCGGTGGAAACCTGAGTGGTAATCCCTGGGGCGCGTTGTTAATTCTGATTGGTTCCTTGAGCTGGGCGTTTGGTTCGGTTTACGGGTCGCGTATTGAATTGCCAACCGGCTTGATGGCCGGTGCAGTAGAAATGCTTGCGGCAGGCATTGTCCTTCTGGTCGCATCGGCGTTAACAGGCGAACGCCTGACTGCAATGCCTACACCAGCAGGCTTTATAGCGGTGGCTTATCTCTCACTATTTGGTTCTATTATTGCGATCAGCGCTTATATGTACTTGATTCGTAATGTGGCACCTGCGGTAGCGACCAGTTATGCCTACGTCAATCCAGTAGTGGCGGTGCTTTTGGGTACGGGTTTCGCCGGAGAAAGCTTGTCACCAATAGAATGGCTGGCACTCGGCGTGATTATCTTTGCAGTTGTACTGGTTACGCTTGGGAAATACCTCTTGCCCCCAAAGCCGGTGATCACCCCGTGTGAAGTAGAGAAGTAATCAACTCGTGGGTGGCATTTGCCACCCACTATCTGCGACGGTGTGTATGCCCTGCCCATCAATTTGGGCAAAATTATTCCCACTACAGACCCACTCTTCAAGCCGTTCACAAAGCGCGCTATCACTGAGTTTTTCGCGCCCACGTAATGAGCATTCCCAGACTAAAAGCACCCGCCAACCCTCGTTCAACAAAAGCTGTATATCTCGCTTATCGCGCTGCACATTTTTACCTATCTTCTCAAGCCAGAAATCGGTGCGGGTTGCCGGAACCTTGAACAGATAACAGTCGTGGTGATGCCAGAAACAGCCATGAGCAAAAATAACGCAGCGATACTCATCAATAACAAAATCCGGACGACCCGCAAGCGAGGCATCTTGCACGCGAAACGCAAAGCCAGAGTCGCTCAATAAACCCGACAACCGTTTTTCAATAGCAGTGTCGCGCGTTGCAATGGCGCGCATGTTTTTGCTGCGAATCGCCTTACTATGCACATCAACCATTAGCGGCTCTCTTACTCGTTATTAATATACTCAGTCCAATATTAGCAACAACCACATAACATACATTATAAAAAATAATGGCTCCGCTGCGAATAATTAAAAATAATTTAATAGTGAAATTATTTCCGCTGCCAAAAATGAATATTGATGAATTTAATTATGTATACTTTTGGACATTCCACGACAGCAACTATTCTTCTAACATCATGTATCAACTAAAAATACATCAATTCCTGCTCATCATTTAGCCATTTTTGAAATAATTTCAACTTTGATCTGTAGAATTAAAATGGCAATCTATATTCCGCAGCACCCATTATGAAGAAGAAAAACTTAAGTTGTTAACATCAGTAGCATTATTTTGTTGGCATGTAAAAGCTCTTCATTATATCAAATATTCTATTTAACTTTTTATGCCCGGACTGGGCTTGTTTAAGACGATAACATGAAGCTATACAAAGCATTATTCATCCCAACTTTGTTGTTGAGTGGCGTATTCAGCACATGGGCAGGAGAAGCAGAAAATAATATTACTCAGGATTATATGGTTCACTGGAATGAAGCCATGGATGGACAGACCAACCCCATTTCACAGGCCGCAATCCTTGATGCTGATATTGTGAAGAGCTGCAAAACTGTAGCGCCGAAGACTTATCGCAGTGCAATGGTCAATTTGTGGCAACATAAAACCGGCACGAAAATGACAGAGACGGCATTTCTTTCCGAAGATTTACAGCTATTTGACCGCCTGGCAACAATATCCTGTATTGAAGGTGCGAGCTATGAGCACAAAGGAAATGGCGAATTGTTAGTCAAAACGCTAAGTGCACAGCTTCTGGATATGGATGTTAAAGATGGCAATGATGCTTTTGAGCAAATAAAAACAATGGAATTCCAGACTGGCATCGTGACCGCCAGATATGGGGTCAGCCTTGAGAAAAAGAGATCGACTAATATTAACTAATCGTTGCTCCTTTAAAAGATATTGATGCCCGACACAAACTTTATGCCGGGCTTCCCTTGACTAAAAAATAGTCACTTCAGGGTAAAGTCATACTGAATGCTGAGTTTGATATCCCAGTAATTCAACCTGTCGCCAGGCGCACTACCCTCTCGTTTTTCCCGACCTTTATCCATAGCAAGGAATATATTCAATCCTGTTAATGGCCCTTGCATCTGACGATAATTCGCACCAACCAGTACACCAACACCTTCAATTTTGACATCCTCGCGACTTGATTCGTATCCGTTTGTCACTATTGGCGCCACAACAATACTCGTTGAGGGAGTCAGGCTATAGCCCGCGCCAATCTGCCAGGAGATCATATCCTCTTTGTTACGATCAAGACTCAGAGAAAAAGGGTAACCAAGGTCGGTATCCACGATGGCACCATTCATAGCGTGCCGTAAATATCCTGCATTGGTAAACAAATTTCCCCAGGGAGTTATCCAGGTTAGTTGACCGCTGATAAGCGAAGTTTCATTTGGCTGCACTTGTGAACGGCTTAACCCATCCAGATGAATGTACATCCCCAGCAATTCGCCTTTTAATGCATATTCTTCGCTGAGCTCTACCCGTTTTTCCAGGATAGTTTGCAGCTGTGTTGAAACATCTTGCTGAATTGAAGCGCCGATAGAATAACGTTCTGCACTATTATGCCAACTGGATGCAAGGAACGTTCGCGGCCGATGTTTATCATATTTCCCGGTTGCTGCGTTATAGACCCCCTCATCACGGACCCCGGTTGTTGAATCCGTCCAGTTAAATACTCGCGAGCGCCACATAGCCCAAAACTCCAGGTTAGGCGATACAGCAAGGTATCCTAACGCCCCTTCCGAAATCGTCGGTAATGTTCGCTGCGAACTACTGGCAATCAGAGGAATTCGCCAGGGTAAACTGCCATAACCGTAATCAGTGCCGAAACGCCCAACTTTTAATAACGCGCTGTCGGTGTATTTCAAATTAACAGCACCCAATGCCAGGCCAAAGCTATCGTGCCCATCCAGATACCAGCGAGTGCTCATATCTGCACGCGCTCCTAATTTATAAACATAATATGCTCCACCCTCTATGCTAATATGGTTCTGATAATAGCGACTTCTGAAATCAATTAACCCGCCCTGAACCCAGGCGTAAATATCTTTGGCATTCCCTGCACTGGGTTTATCTGCTCTACGTAATTCATTTTTAAGGCGTAATCTTAATGAGGAATCATCTTCTGTTATAGATGTGGCATACACAGAGGTACAGGCGGCTTGCGCAGCTATGACAATAGCTACGAGCTTCGCATTAATATTCATAAGTTAACCTTGTAGGGTTTTATTTTACGAAGATGTTATCCGGTAAAGTCATTAATTAATTGCTGTTGAGCTCGCTTACGCACTTCAATTTCCTGCACAATTTCACTGAACTTTTTATCCGTTAATGGATAAAACCAGATAATGACAAACGCCAGTATCATAAACAGGCAAGGCACCAGTGCAATTGAGACTCTTATGCCCATTATGACGTCAGGCGTTTGTGCCTGGTTGGCGATATATCCGCTCATTCCCAGAATAAATGCCGGAATAGACCCACCAATTGCCTGGCCGCATTTTCGCGTAAATGAGAAGAACGAATAAGTCAGCCCTTCAATACGCACGCCGGTCAAATATTCGCCATATTCAACGGTATCAGCTTCCAGCGCCCACATCACAGTCATGGTTATTCCCTGCCCCACCGAAGCAATGGCAAGGGCTGTAAATGCATAATGTGGAGCTTGTTCAGACATCAGGAAAAAGAGCAGGTAGCCAAGCATTCCGATACCTGCACCAATAAGGAAAGTATTCTTTTTCCCAAGGCGCTTAACCAATCTTGGTACTAGTGGTGCGGAACCCAGCGTACCAACCAGCATTTGCACCAGCACTAGTACGGAAAACAGCCCGACATCATTGAGAACATAACGCACGTAGAACAGTGACGAGGCGCTAATAGCGAATGTCGAAATCAAAATACATAGCGCCGCCATACATAGCATCAATAATGGTCGGTTTCTTTTTAACGTTTGCAGGCTGATATGTAGCGAAGGCTGCGCAACAATGCGCACCACATTTTCCCTGGTTGATTTGAAGCAGATAAAGTAGAGAATCAGGCCCACTATCGCCAATGCAATCGTCCACTCAATGTAGACCGATTGAATTTCAGATGGGCTAACGCCACTAATTTTTGGCCCGATGATAAATGCCAGGCTGACAAAAGCCAGCGCTGCCGCGACACTACGTGCCGCCCCCAGTCTGGCGCGTGACTGAGGCTGCTGCGTCATTGCGGTGGCAAGTGACCCATAGGGAATGTTAACCAGGCTGTAGCACACGCCGAGTCCCATATAGGTCAGATACGCATAAATGACTTTACTGGTATGACTCCAGTCAGCCGGAACACAAAACACCAGCACGCTAAACAGCATCAGTGGGGCTGATCCAAACAACAAGAATGGACGGAATTTCCCCCAACGGGTATTTACGCTGTCCACAATCCGCCCCGCCGCAATATCGGCAAAGGCATCAAAAATGCGCACAACCAATAGCATGGTTCCGGCAACAGCAGCACCGACGCCTGCGACGTCGGTGTAATAACTGAGCAGAAACAATGCACCCATAGCAAAGGCGATATTATTGGCTACATCTCCCAGACTGTAGCCAATGATGGTTCGCCAGGACAGGTGTTGATTCATCCCTTATTCTCCCTGAACCGGTTTTTCACCAAATGCCATGCCATTCCAGCGTTTCTTCAATACATACGCTGCCGACTTTGGCTTACGATCACGGGTAAAGATGCCTTTTTTATTGCCGCCCACACGTAGAATTCCCTGTGATGTAGCAAAATCGGCAAAGTTCCACACCTGCTCGCCAGCCACGGCGCTAACCCGGTCAAAGACACGGTGATACATTTCAAGCCAGGCGCACTGGTACTCTTCACTCCACATGTCGTTATAAACCGAGTGCATTCCTGCCAGCGTATCGACACCGTATTCCGTAATAATAATTGGGCGATGTAGTTTTGACTGCCAGGCCAGCAGTTCCTGCTCCAGCATCTGTTCTGCTTTTTCCAAATCACCTGATTGCACATACCAGCCGTAATAGCGATTCAGACAAACCACGTCGAACAGGTCGGTGATGGTGTCGCTTTCGGCATCGCAGAACATCACGTTTACGCAGGTAATCGGACGTGTCGGATCCAGTTCACGAGTGGCCTTAGCTAAAGGCGCAAAGTACTCTCTGGCTCCATTTGGACGGGTGTCGGGCTCATTGGCAATACTCCACATCACTACACTTGGATGGTTTTTATCCCGAGCAATAAGCTCTTTTATAGCCTGCAAGTGAGCCTGCTGAGTCTCGCCATTAATCGCCTCTTCGCTGTAGAGTTCTTTAGGTCTTTCGCCTGCGTCAAAAGTGATTCCCAACGATAAGTTAAAGCCAACCGCCGCGGTTTCATTAATCACTACGATACCGTGCTCATCAGCCCAATCGAGCATCTCTTCCGCGTAAGGGTAGTGGGACGTGCGATAGGAGTTAGCGCCAATCCAGTTCATCAACGCGTGGTCGTGAACCATCAACACCGGGTCGAAACCTTTGCCGCGAAAATCTGCATCTTCATGTCGACCAAAACCGGTTAAATAAAACGGTTTGTGGTTAATCAAAAACTGCTCACCCTTAACCGTAATGGAACGGATACCGACACGTACTGGATATTCGTCACACTCACCATTGGCTTCGCAGGTAACCCGCAGCTCGTACAAATACCCTTCACCTGGTTCCCAAAGATGAGGATTATCCAGTTCAAATATACCTGTGGCCCCCAGCCCTTGTGCCACTATTTGTTGCTGCCCATCGCGAAGCTCAACCCGAATATCACCATCAGCAACCACATTCCAGGTTACGGTCGCCTGTTCAGTATTTTCCGCAACATCAGTAACAACCGTAACATCCTGAATATACGCAGTAGGTGTGGCGTAAAGCATCACGCTACGATGGATACCGGCGTAATTGAAAAAGTCATGAAAGTAAGACTGCTGCTTTTTACCGTTATCCAACTCAGTGACGATACCCGGAGGGATAGTGTTCCAGCTCAGTTCATTATTGACGCAAACGGTGATACGCACCGTTTCACCTGCTGCCACCAGGTGACTGATATCTGCTTCGAACGGGGTATACCCGCCCTGATGTTCCATCACGAAATGATCGTTAACCCATACACTTCCCCGATGTGTAACAGCATCAAAACGCAGCACGATACGTTGGTCTACCCAGCCACGTGGAATGCGTGTTTCCCGCTGATACCAGACATTGCCCACGTAGTTGTGAATCCCCGCATCGGCAAACTGATCGTTGTAACTCCCTGGTACCGCGATGGCGCGGCTTTGCGCTAAATCCTGACGCCACCAGCCGTGTTCCATCCCCGCATCATTTGTATCGACTGAAAAAGACCAAAGGCCATCGAGGCGTTTAATTTCACGGGAAGAGGTTTCTGTAGGACGCAACATAGTAAAGATCCTTAAACAAAACGAAGGAATGGTGCCTGCCGGTTTCTGACTAAAACTGGCAGGAGATACCGATAAAAATGTGGAAGCACAGAATTAGCATGAAGCCAGGGTGGGAAAAATTCGTGAAATAACGTTCTGAAACGACGATCATAAAAATCAATATTGCAAGTCAGTTGATGTGCGCCACCCCACACAATCAGGAAATACATGATTGACTTTATTGGTTTTTTGTTCAATCGAACGTTCATTCGATTTGTTTTTGTATTCCATGTACACTCATCGCAGGAAGGTATTCCATGGGTTCTCAAAGTTAAGCGACAACTCTGGGCCTGTCAGGAAAACTCTTTTACACTGCTATCAATGGCCATTTTTATTACTGGATACGCAATGACGTTGACCGAAGTTCTGCCTACTCCTGAGCGCGCGCTGGCTGCGGCTCGACAATGTTTTTCCAGCAATGGATTTCACAGCACATCCATGAAAACCATCTGCAAAGCATGCGATATCAGCCCTGGCACGCTTTATCATCATTTCCCGTCGAAGGAAGCACTCATTCAGGCGATCATTGCTCAGGATCAGGAGCGTGCGCTGACGCACTTTCGCGACCCGATTGCGGGAGAAGGGCTGGTAGATTATCTGGTGGATTCATTTTTACAGCTGGCGAAGGAAGACCAGGCGCAACGCGCGTTAGTCGTGGAAATAATGGCGGAAGGGATGCGTAATGCGGAGGTGGCAAGAATGCTGGAAGAGAAATATCAGGCCATTACAGAGTTAATGACGGCACGCCTGAGTGAAGCCAGAGAGGCAGGTGTTATCGGTGCTACAGTTGATTTAGCATGTGCAGCCCGACTGTTATTGACCATGAACTACGGCACAATCGCAGATGCCGAAGCACTTGCCAGGAACAGTAATGACATGTTCACCATCTCATTGAAAAACATGCTCAATGGTTTGCTACAAATTAATACTCCGGCCTAAAGCAGTGGCTAAAGCCGGAGTTAACGGCGGCTGTTGTATCAGATTGCTTTGTCCAATACAGGAGTACTTCTGTGCTCCACCGCCTGAGCAATTCGAGATTCAAGCAGTTTGGCAACAGCTGCAAACGCAGGCACCACCACTGAATTACCAAACTGCCGGTAAGCCTGAGTATCCGAAACCGGAATACGGAATGCATTCCCTTGAACCGCTTCAAAACCCATTAAGCGCGCACATTCGCGAGGCGTTAAACGACGTGGGCGGCGAACCTGATTATCCGCATTGTCAAAATCCGCTTCCCCAAGAGATTTATCCCATCCCCGGTCGATAAGTATTTCAGCGCCATCTTTGTAATACCGGGCTGATAATGTACGGGCCACACTTGCGGGGTTTTGGGGATCAACCAGTCCATAGCCAAAACCATTACCCTTCGCCTGATGTTTTTTGGCGTAATAATAAAGATACTTCCACAGCGTAGGCGTCAGGATATATTTACTGTCGACAGAAGGTTCCAGTAATTCACCAAAGGTTGGGCGCCGTTGGGGATATAGCTCGCTGAGCTTAGTTAGCGTGAAATCTTTATGCAGATTGAGGTCGCGACGAAAACCTACCAGCACAATACGTTCACGATGTTGTGGCAGGAAGTTTTTACCATCAATAATTTTTGGATCCCCCGACCCCATTATTGCGGCATCAGCCACTTCATAACCCAGGCTATCGAGGGTTTCCATAATGATACGGAAGGTGTTGCCTTTATCATGGCTTTTGAGGTTTTTAACGTTTTCGAGCACAAAAATTGCCGGACGTTTCGCATCAATAATACGCGCCACATCGAAGAACAGTGTGCCCTGCGTTTCACAAGCAAATCCATGTGCTCGCCCTAATGCATTCTTCTTCGACACCCCAGCCAGAGAGAAAGGCTGACATGGAAAACCCGCCAGCAAAACATCGTGATCGGGCATCGTTGCCTGAATATGTGCCGCAGCTTCTTCATCGCTGACATCGTCCCGATGGCTCAAAGTGACATCGCGGATATCCTGATTGAACTGATGATTATCCGGGCTGCAATACCAGTTGGCTTTATAAGTACGCACCGCATGCTTGTTCCACTCGCTGGTAAATACACATTGGCCGCCAATTGCTTCGAAACCGCTACGAATACCGCCAATCCCGGCAAATAAATCGACAAATTTAAATGTGTATTTCCCATGATGCGCTGGCAATGGCGGCAACATGTTTTGCAGCATTTCGCTTTCAGCTGGCGTCAAGGTACGCGGAGACGATTTACGGTTAAACCAACGGTTTAACGATTCACGAGTCCAGTCGCCACTCACCTGGCGCAAATGGTGTGCCACCGTCTTCTGGTCATAGATTTCCAGAATATGGCTCACGAGTGCGTAGTCTTCTTCTAGTTGTTGCTGCTGCTGGCGGAGGGATTGTTGTGAGAGTTGCACGGCAATAGTGTCGAAGTCGTTCATCATGAACCATGGCAGGGAAAATAGAGTGTCACTCTATCACTGATTTGACCCAGAGAGAATCAGAACAGCCCGCAACCGTTGCGGGCATCTCTTTAATTTTAAGAGGGAATTTTTTGGGAGGAAAATTGATGCACTACGTCCTGCTCAATACCGCAGTAATCACCTTTCAATTCAGCACAAAGTTTGGCCATGTAATTCACCAGGAAATCTGCATTAAGAAGAGCAAGTGCACGTCCTGCCTCGGTTTGCATGGTATCAGGCAATTTAAGTAATTTTTTCTGGAAGTGATCAAGGGCATAAGTGGCATCATCCAGCTCACGATGGCAAGCCAGCGGATCTTCGCTGTCAAACAGTGGTCGCCCCAACGCACCAGAAGTATAGAAAACCCGCGCAAGCCCTATTGCCCCTAGAGACTCCAGACGATCGGCATCCTGTACAATTTTCGCTTCAAGTGTTTGAGGTGCAATCCCGGCGCTAAAGCTATGAGCGCGAACAGCATGTGCAACGGCATCGTATAACGGATGCGGAAAGTCGGGAAAGTGAGCATCCAGAATGCGTAAAGTCTCTTGAGCAGCCTGTGTGGAAGCAAGATGACGTTCAGGATGGTTCTTCGGCAAGTTGACAATATCATGGAAATAACACGCGGTTAGCACCACCAGCCTATCGGCCTCTGTGGTTTCCATGATCTGCTGTGATGTTTTCCATACACGACGAAAATGTGCCACATCATGGGCTTTATCGTCCTGCAACCAGTTGTGTTGCAAATACTCATCAAAACGTTCTTGCCAGTGGGCTATCGGCATACGTACTCCTCACTTCGCAGCTGGACCCGGTACTTAATATGAGTACAAGATCACAAAATAAGCAAGTAAAGCGCTGACAACAGACCACATTGGCACGATTTTATTTACCTGGCCCGCGTATACCAGGCCAAACCACCTAATAATGCAGCAACCGATCCCAGAACCAATAACCCCATTAAGGCGCCAAGCAACTTTCCACCGAGCGATCCCATATCACCACCGGTAACGTCACTGACAACCCAAAAGTAACGCACCACAGCCCAAACCGTGTACAGGCAAAATCCATAAAACAACCACAGCGCCAATTTTCCGCCCGGAGTACGAGTCGGTTTTTCGTCCATAACCTCTGACATATGTCCCTCAATTAATTAGCTGATGTATTGCGATAGGTGGAGCATCTCCATGGGTGTGATTTTTATCACATTTTCACTGTTTTTTAACAGCATGAAATAGCTGTTTTTAATCCGGATAATTCCTAAAATTGTAATATATCATGTCATTTCTCATCAAATTAACAACCCACAAACATCAGGTTATTTATTGCGCAATTTTATAAATATGTAATTTTAGACATTCTTTACTTAATATCCAGCCAGTTTTAGGGTCAAACACTAAAACCACTCCCGCCCGAATTAAAGTTCAGTAAAAACAACAACAAAAATCATGAATGCAATCAAAAATATCAGTTCTTAGTTTATCCGGTTAAATTAGAATAGAGATATTAGACAAAAAGACATTTTGGATTATAAAAATGCAGGGAATAGATATCGATAATAATACTAATTAGACTTTGAATACCTGTAGGTTCCCTTGTTAACTGCTCAGACTATAGATGCAGTCTGGCAACTAGCAAAACCCCTACCCCAGGTTTTCTGGGTTTCTCTCCCCGGAACGTGCATTCATATAGCCGATACATATATTTCCACTACAAACATTGAAGATAGAAATAATTTTATGGCTTCCCGCCCAAGCTGTGACCCGCGTCGTTGAAAGAAAAATTGGTAAGTGTTTGAATAATGGTACAGAGATATAGGGTGCAACCCCTCTCTCGGCGGTCCTGTTCTGGTCGCTGCCATGTGCCCCACTAGTGCGGCATTTTCACAGTCACGGTATAGTAGTTTTCCGTTCAAGAGATGACTTTGCGAGCGAGTAACATGATTAAGTGGCCCTGGAAATCAAATGATTCATCCGCTGTCACGGTATTGCCGTGGGAGCAGGCTTTAGCCATTCCGGTCCTGGGAACGCTCACGACTGCTGAGCAGAAAAAGCTGGTCCGTCTGGCTGACCGTTTTTTACAGCAAAAGCGGCTGGTGCCTTTGCAAGGATTCGAACTTGATGAACTAAAAAGCGCGAGGATCGCGTTACTGTTTTGTTTGCCGGTGCTCGAGCTTGGTACCGAGTGGCTGGATGGTTTTCATGAAATCCTCATCTACCCTGCCCCATTCGTGGTGGATGATGAATGGGAAGATGACATTGGCCTGGTGCATAACCAGCGCGTTGTTCAGTCTGGTCAAAGCTGGCAGCAAGGTCCCATCATTCTTAACTGGCTTGATGTGCAGGACTCATTTGACGCATCCGGCTTTAATCTCATCTTCCACGAAGTGGCTCATAAACTGGATATGCGTAATGGCGATCGTGCCAGCGGCGTTCCGTTAATAGCGCTGCGCGATGTTGCGGGCTGGGAGCACGATCTCCAGGCGGCAATGGGCAACATCCAGGACGAAATTGATATGGTGGGCGAAAACGCCGCCAGTATTGATGCCTATGCGGCATCTGAACCGGCAGAATGTTTTGCCGTGCTCTCAGAGTATTTTTTCAGTGCCCCAGAGCTTTTCGCGCCTCGTTTCCCTTCACTTTATCAGCGTTTTTGCCAGTTTTATGGCCAGGACCCGTTATTACGGTTACGTGCGAGTGAAAACATCGAGTCATCCAATGGAAATGCGGTGCATTAATTCAACAAGTTGAGCTTAATTTAACCATTTGAATCAATGTGTTATTTTTGTCGTTGACTCTTTTTGAACGTGACGTTACTATTTGCCTCGTTCAAACGATTCCTCTGTAGTTCAGTCGGTAGAACGGCGGACTGTTAATCCGTATGTCACTGGTTCGAGTCCAGTCAGAGGAGCCAAATTTAAGAAGCCTGCTTAGGAAACTAAGCGGGCTTTTTGCTTTTCTACGCAGCGCCATTCTCCCCACTCCCTGATTGTTTCTCCCCTGTTAAGCGTCAATTCACATCGCCGATTAAAGTTGTGTAAATGTGAATCATTTAAACTTTGCGATGATTGTAACTGTTAGTGATTATCATTTATCGTTCGCCTGCCTAAAGGAAGTTTCACCTGTTCGGGACTCAAAGAAGCTCCAATCACTCTGGGATATAAACGATGAATGCTCTGCCTCGCACCGGACTGCGCCGTATCACGCTTGCATCGGCACTGGTCTTATCGGTAAGTCTGCCGGCTTTTGCGCAAGATACTCTGACTCTCTACACCACTCGTGAACCGGGCCTGATTCAGCCATTACTCGACAGCTGGACACAATCCAGCGGTGTAAAAGTGAATACGGTTTACATCAAGGATGGCATGCTTGAACGTGTTAAAGCAGAAGGCAAAAATTCCCCCGCAGACCTATTAATGACCGTCGATGCGGGTAATCTCATCGATTTGGTTGAAGCAGGCGTGACACAGCCTGTGGAGTCGGAAACGCTCAAAACAGCCATCCCGGCAAATTTACGTGGTGCAGACAACCAATGGTTTGCGCTGTCGATGCGTGCCCGTGTGCTCTACGCCGATAAATCTATGCCAATTGATAACTGGCACTACGAGCAACTTTCCAGCCCTGATTATAAAGGTAAAGTGTGTATTCGTTCCGGTCAGCACCCTTATAACACCGGACTTATTGCCGCCATGATTGCCCACCACGGCGAAGCGAAAACCGAGGAGTGGTTACGCGGCGTGAAAGCTAACCTGGCACGTAAAGCCACCGGTGGCGATCGTGACGTAGCTCGCGATATCCTCGGCGGCATTTGCGATATTGGTCTTGCGAACTCCTACTACATCGGCCATATGAAAAATGCCAAAGAAGGCAGCGATGCGCGTAAATGGGGCGATGCCATTAAAGTCGTGAAACCAACCTTCGAACAAGGCGGCACGCACGTCAATATTAGTGGTGCAGCAGTCGCGAAGTTTGCACCAAATAAAGCCGATGCGGTGAAACTGATGGAATATCTGGTTTCTGCACCAGCCCAACAAATCTACGCAAAAGCCAACTTTGAATACCCAGTACTCAAGGGCGTGACCCTTGATCCGGTTATCAGTGCAACCATCGGTGAAATTGACGTGGACAAAATCCCGTTAACCGAAATCGTGAAACATCGTAAACAAGCGAGCCTGCTGGTAGATAAAGTTGGATTCGATCAATAAATCACTTCGTCTTCCGACGTTACGCGGCCTGGTTTCCGGGCCGCAGTCATTATTGACGCCGCTCCATCTCGGCGCACTGTGTATCGCGCTTGGCGTACTGACACCTATCGTTGCGCTTATCTGGCAAGCCACTCAGGCGGATTTCTCGCACTGGGATAATCTCATTACTTTTGTGCTGCCAACGGTGCTCAAAAATACCGTGCTATTACTGGCGGGTGTTGCAGTAATGGTCGGCGTAATTGGTGTGGGTAGCGCATGGGCAGTAACAGCCTGGCATTTTCCGGGACGCAAAATTCTCAGTTGGGCACTCCTGCTACCGCTGGCGATGCCCACTTATATTGTGGCATTCGCCTGGCTTGATTTATTGCATCCTATCGGCCCGTTGCAAACCTTCATCCGTTTTTTGCTCGGTTTCGATAGTCCCAGGCAATTCCGGTTACCTGATTTGCGCTCGCTGCCTGGCGCTATCATTCTGCTGGGTCTGGTGCTGTATCCTTATGTTTATCTGACGACCCGCGCCATGTTTATCAGCCAGCCCGCTCATTTGCTGGAAGCGGCACGCACACTGGGTTGCAGTGCCACGGGCACTTTCTTTCGCGTTGTTCTCCCTATGGCTCGCCCGGCATTAGCGGTGGGTATCAGCCTTGCGCTTCTCGAAACACTCAATGATATCGGCGCTTCAGAATTCCTCGGTGTGCAAACCTTAACCGTCACGGTCTACACCACCTGGATTTCGCGTTCTGACCTCGCCTCTGCTGCGCAAATCGCCTGCATGATGCTGATGTTTATCTTCTGCATCCTGACTCTTGAGTTTTATGGCCGCAAAAAACAAGGTTTCAGCAGTCGTAGCCTACGCAAAATTAAACCAACACGAATAGAGGGCTGGCGTGGGTGGCTGCTTGGCTCTGTCATCGCATTGCCTGTTATCCTGGGATTTTTGGCCCCGGTGATATTTTTAGCCTGGGAAAGCGCAAAACGGCTGGGCGAGGAAAATGCCCTCTCGCCTTCGTTACTCGCAGCACTACAAAATACGCTCTCACTGGCGGCGGGAACCACGCTAGTCGTGGTTTGTGTCAGCTTACTGGTTGCCTGGAGCGCACGTCACAGCGCCGCAGACAACGCTATGCCTGGTTTTCGCCGTGGCGTAATGCGCCTTTCATCATTAGGTTACGCGGTTCCTGGCACCATTCTGGCCATTGGTTTTCTGACACCTGCGATGGCAGTAGACCGCTGGCTGGCGGATTTAATGGACGTTCGCGGCTTGCCGCTGATGTCAGCCGGAGTTTTGCTCGTTATCTGCTGTGCTATGCGTTTTCAGGCGATCGCCATTGGCGCTTTAGACTCCGGTTTAAGCCGCATTCCTCCTTCCCTTGAACAAGCATCGCGCTTATTAGGGGAAAACGGTGTGGGAACATTTGCCCGGATTCATTTCCCGCTACTGCGCCCGGCGTTAGTCAGCAGTGCGTTATTAGTTTTTGCCGATGCGATGAAAGAACTGCCGACCACCCTGCTTTTACGTCCGGTAAACTTCGAAACACTGGCGACGTTGCTGTATGCAGAAGCCGCGCGCGGTACCTATGAAGAAGGGGCCATCGCCGCCTTGATGATTGTTCTCACGGGCACATTGCCGGTTATTTTGTTGGTTCGTCACCAGATGACTCGCCAGGGCTAAGGAAGAAGTTATGTCAGAAATTGCATTACGCCTACAGGATGTGCACGTTGCTTATGGCAACAGCCAACAAACGGTATTGAAAGGCTTTTCGATGTCGGTGCGCAAAGGCGAACTCGCTTGCCTGCTTGGTGCTTCTGGCTGCGGCAAAACCACGGTTCTGCGTGCTGTGGCGGGGTTTGAACGTCTGCAACACGGTGAGATTTATGTTTCACAGCGCCGAGTCGCCGGAGCGGGCGTGCATCTGCCGCCGGAAAAGCGCCACGTCGGCATGGTGTTTCAGGAATATGCGCTGTTCCCGCATCTGACCGCCCAGCAAAACGTCGCGTTTGGCCTGCGTCGCTTGCCGCGTGACGAGCAACAAATTCGTGTCACCGAACTGCTAAAAATGGTGGAATTACACAGCCATGCCAGCCGTTATCCTCATGAGCTTTCTGGTGGGCAACAACAGCGTATTGCACTGGCACGAGCGTTAGCACCGCACCCTGAAATTCTGCTGTTAGACGAACCGTTTTCGAGTCTGGACAAGAAAACGCGCCAACGCCTTGGGACGGAAGTTCGCGATATTTTGCGTGACGCCGGGCAAACAGCATTGCTGGTGACGCACAGCGAACACGAAGCCCAGCTTATGGCCGACCATATCGGTTATGTGCAACAAGGTGAGTATTGCGCGAGTCAGCATTCTCGCGCGCCACAAACGGAACGTTTAATTTAACGCTTAAACCGCGGCGGTTTCGTGCAAGCGTAACCAGAGCAGATCAGAATCCGTCTTACTGAATACGACGGTGGAATGGCGCAGCGTATTTTCTTGCCCCGGTAAACTTTGCCACTCGCTATAGCTGACCACCGCACCGGCTGGCCACTCGGCTATCACTGTTATCTGGTCCAGTGAAATTTTCAATCCAGGTTTTGCGGCTCGCTGGGCCAGAAAAAATGCGCTCAATGATTCAAAATTCAATGTCTTGCCACCGGGTGTGACCATGGTAAATTCCGGCGAAAATCGAGCCAGCAGAGCCTGCACGTCTCCTTCTCCTTTGCCAAGCCAGTTTTCGATTGCTACGTGAGCCTCTATCACTTCCTGAATATAGCGATTCATCTTCTCTCCTTTTGAGCCTTGAGTTGACGCAAGATAGCGCCGTTAGCGATGCGCAGACAAAGCAGCGCAGGAATTAATGTGCTGGCCGCCGCCAGATAAAAACACCATTGATAAGCCGTTATCGGAGGAAGCGTTTCCAGCAAGGTATTGAGCAGCAGGCTCAACACCGATATGCCCATGCAAAAGCTCAGTTGGCGGTTGATGTTCCATAGTGCGCTTGCCTGGCCGAGTTGCTCATCGGCCACCTGTAAAAAGGCGCAACTTTGCGCGGTACTGCTGCACAAGCTACCTCCGAACCCCATCATGGCGAAAGCAACCAGCAGAAGTGGATATTGTTCCGCGCTATGAACCAGGGTCAACGCCAGAATACCCAGCCCTTGCAGCAGACAACCCGTTATCAACATAGGGCGTGGGCCAAAACGGTTGAACTGTTTTCCGGTGAACGTTATCGCCAGTAAAGAAGCCATCGACCAGGGCACCATCAGGCTGCCGACTCGCGTAGCACTGAGGTTAAGCTGGTTTTGCAGCCAAAGCGTAGCTATCAGGCTGACGCCAATAAACATCCCCGGAATACATTGATAAATCATCATGGCGCTGCGTAATAAAGGCTCCTTTACCAGACGGAGATTAATCAGCGGTTGCGGATGACGCAGGCTATGGCGAAAGAACCCTGCAAACAGCGTTATCGCGCATAGCAACAATACGATGCCATTCAACATCTGACCGTTTTCAGCAAGCATCGTGAAGCCGAGTAAAGTACACATCAGCGCACAGCAGCCACTGCCCAGGCCGATAAAATCCAACGCCGTGGGCTGCGTGGTGCGAGGTTCTTTTTGTAGCCAGACTGCCGCCAGCAGCAGCGCGATGAAAGCAAGCGGTAGATTGGCGAAGAAAACCCAGCGCCAGCTGAGTGAATCGACAATCACACCCCCAATCGCAGGCGACAGCGCCGGAGCTAACAGGCCCACTAACATTATCGCCGCCGATAATGCGGCGCGTTCATGACTGCGATAAAGCTGGTAGGTCAACGTCTGCCCAACCGGGATCAGCAGTCCACCGCCCAGGCCCTGCAATAGCCGCCAGCCAATCAGTTGCTCGATAGATTGCGCCATACCCGCGCCCAATGTCGCCAGCAAAAATGAACTCAGCGAAAGCAGTAAAACAGTGCGCCCACCCAGGCGCTGCGCGAGCCAGGCACTCAGCGGGATCACCAGCGTCAGTCCTAAAATATAAGCGTTACTGACCCAGGAAAGCTCGCTGACTGAAGCCCCAAGCCCGCGCCCGATAGCCGGGTAAGCGACGTTGGCGATAAACATGTTGATCAAATCAACGAAAAACCCCAGCAGATAAACAATGGCAACTTTGGTGCGATAACGCATAAAACCTCCGGTTAGAGGCGACGGAGTGTAGCGGTATGGAAGAGAGGGATAAATCGTCTGGCAGGCGTTACACTGTCAAAATATTTTTGACAGTGATGAGGGTTATTGTGCTGAATCTGCAACGCTTAACCATATTTGTCGCAGTGGTGAAGGCCGGGAGTTTCACCGCAGCGGCTACTGCGCTGGGCCTGACCAAAGCGGTAGTGAGTTTTAACATCAAACAGCTTGAGGCAGAATCAGGCGTATCGCTGTTGGTGCGCAGCACCCGGCGGCTCTCACTGACTGATGCAGGGGAGCATTTCTATCCCCGGTGCCAGCATCTGCTTGAGGAAGCTCAAAACCTGCTGGACGATGTGCAACGTGATCATAAAGGGCTGAGCGGTGTTTTGCGTATCACCAGCACGCCGGAATATGGCTCGCAGGTGGTGGTGCCTGCGCTTGCGGCATTTTCGCGTGAACATCCGCAACTGCGCATCCAGCACGTCTCTTCTTCATATCATGCGGATTTGATAGCGGAACGCTTCGATGTGGCTATCCGCCTCGGCCAGCTTGCGGATTCGAATCATCGGGCCGCACCTGTCGATAGTTTCGCGATTTTACCCGTTGCCGCCCCTGCTTATCTGGCCGGACATCCCATAGAAAACCTGGCTCAGCTGGCACAAGCCACATGGCTTGCACACAGCCGCCTGGCTTCGCCTCTTAGTTGGCAAGTGACCATCCCAGAACAGCAGGCAATATTATTCGATGTGGAAGAACCGCCCAGTATCGTCGCAGATAGCGCATCCGCGCTGCTGGCCTTTGCCCTTGCAGGTGCAGGTGTCGCACTCTTACCCGAGTGGCTGGTGCGCCCGGCTATCGCCTCGGGTCAGTTACAGGCGGTACTGAGTCACCACCAGTTTCCTCGCCAGAGCATCTATGCGCTTTACCCCAACACTCGCCATGTTCCTGAGAAAGTACGCGTGTTTATTGATTTCTTTCAGGCGTGGGTGGCTCGCACAAAAAACTAGAAAAAGGCCGCCACAGATACTGTGGCGGCCTCGGTTTTGTCGCTCAAAAAGCAGGGTTTATGGCTCAACCGCATTCAAACGAATAAGCTGTAATGGCTCAGCCAGCAGCGCATCCATCTGCTTAATAAACGCCTGGAAATGCGGTAATGCGATGTGTACATCCAGCGCTTCCTGCCCTTTCCATGACTCGCGCATGTAAAACGTGTCCGGCGAATCCTGGAGCTGGAACAACGCATAATCCAGGCAACCTTCTTCCTGGCGCGTCGGTGCAATCAGCGCCTGTAATGCAGATTTCAGGTTATCTTGTTGCCCTTCTTTTGCCTTCAGTACAGCAATGATCGACAGTGTGTTATCACTCATATTTAGCATTCCGTTAAAATTTCGCTGAACTCAAGGCGCGATTTTGGCAACGCCGCGTTGAAGTCTTCCGCGCTGCGATAACCAATTGGCACGATAACCAGGCTGGTGAAACCTTTCTCACGCAGGCCGAACTCTTCGTCGAGAATACGGGCGTCAAAACCTTCGATTGGTACCGCATCAATGTTCAGAGTGGAAACACCCAGCAAGAAGTTGCCAACATTGAGATAAACCTGCTTTTCCATCCAGTGCTGCGCATCTTTGTAATCAAAGCGGTGCATATTCACAAAATAAGAACGACCTTTGTGCTGCCCTTCCATCGCCTGCTGGCTGGCAAAACGGCCATCGGCATTCTCCTGGTCCAACAGTTTTGACAGGTGAGTCTCATCAATTGCCGTTTTGGCGCAGAACACCACAACGTGCGAGGCATCAAGCACTTTGCGTTCGTTAAAAACGTAGAAGCCTGATGTCGCTTTCGCGATGCGCGCTTTCGCTTCGTCAGTGCTCGCCAGAATAAAATGCCACGGCTGCGAGTTGGTGCTGGACGGGCTGAGACGCAGTAAATCCTTCACTTTCTCAATGTTTTCTTCGCTAATTTTTTTAGCGGGATCGAATGCTTTGGTGGAATAACGTGATGCTGCTGAATGAATAATGTCCATGATATTTTCTCTATGATTTTTATGTAATTAGAAGCCTTCGAGGACGATTTTACCGACCGCGCGGTTGGTTTCAATTAATTCATGGGCGCGGCGCAAGTTAGCGGCGTTAATGGTGCCGAAATGTTCGCCGAGTGTCGTTTTCAGTACGCCCTGGTCAATCAAATCTGCCACGCGAGTTAACAGACGGTTTTGCTCAATCATGTCGCTGGTTTCAAACATGGAACGGGTGAACATAAATTCCCAATGCAGGGAGATACTTTTCACTTTCAACGGGCGTGCATCCAGTGTTTCAGGGTCATCAATCAGCGCCAGTTTCCCCTGAGGTGCCAGTACTTCAATCAGTTGCTGGTAGTGTTTGTCGGTCTGGTTGAGGCTTGCAACATGGGTAACATTTTTCACGCCAATACGCGCCATTTCTTCAGTCAACGGCTTGCTATGGTCAATAACATAATGCGCCCCTAAATCCGCCACCCATTGCTGGCTTTGCGGACGTGATGCGGTACCGATCACGGTAATGTTGGTGAGTTTACGCGCCAGCTGCGTCAGGATAGAACCCACGCCGCCCGCAGCACCGACAATCAGCAGTACATCATTATCGCTACCACCCTCTTTCACACCGAGGCGATCAAACAACATTTCCCATGCGGTGATTGCCGTTAAAGGCATTGCCGCTGCGGATGCGTTATCGATAGATTTTGGTTTCAACGCGGCAATACGCTCATCCACCAACTGGAATTCGCTGTTGCTGCCTGGGCGAGTAAGCGAACCGGCGTACCACACTTCATCGCCAACCTTAAACAGCGAAACATTTTCACCCGTCGCCACAACCACGCCGACCGCATCCCAACCCAATACACGCGGCTGCTCCGCTTTAAAGCCTGCACGCACTTTGGTATCGACCGGGTTCACCGAAATTGCTTTTACTTCTACCAGCAAATCGTGCCCTGTAGCGACCGGTGTCGGGAGAGTAATCTCACTAAGAGATTCCAGATTGGTGCCATTTTGTGCAGCTTGAGTAATCGCGATAGCTTTCATGGTTGCTCCAGAGATTAAAGGGTTCATCGAGTGAATGAACTCATGGTACAAGGTGTGCTGCTGGCGAAAAACAGCCCTTAGAAAACAACACTTATACTCGGAGAGTGAAAATGCTCAGGCTGGAAGACCTTACTTTGTTTGTCAGAGCCGCCGCCTTAAACAGTTTTAGTGATACCGCGCGTGAAGCGGGATTGCAGCCTGCACAGGTCAGCACTGCCATCAAACGCCTCGAGCAAACGCTGAATACTCGTTTATTTGCCCGCTCTACGCGCAGCCTGCGGTTGACACCAGAAGGTGAAACCTGGCTGCCATATGCTGTTACTGCACTACAAACTCTTGAAGCCGGATTTGAACAAATTCAGCCCGCAACCGATGAAGTCCGTGGCGTACTGCAAATCGCCGTGCCGTCAGATTTAGGGCGAAATATGCTTTTAACGGTATTTCAGGCGTTTCGTCGCGAGCACCCGGCGTTACATTTGAAAATTTTGTTCTCCGACCAGATTGCCGATGTATTCAAAGATCCGGTGGATGTCGCGTTCCGCTATGGCAATAACGATGACGCTTCGTATGTAGCGCTGCCGCTGGCCCCCAATAATCGGCGCGTTATCGTCGCTTCTCCCTCTTATATTGCACGTTGCGGAGAGCCGAAAACCATCAGCGAACTGGTGCAACATGACGCGCTAACCTACGCGCTTCGTGGCCGGGTCTATGACAAATGGACGTTAACTTTAGATGGCGATACACATCATGTGGCGGTGAAAAGTGCCATTGTGAGTGATGATGCGGAAGTGATCCGCCGTTTAGCCGTAGCGGGGGAAGGGATTGCCTATAAATCCTGGCTGGATGTCAGCGAAGATGTGAACGAAGGCCGATTGAAGATAATTATGCCGCAGTATCAGGGTGATAGCGTGCCGCTAAATATGATTTGCCCGCATCGCAAGCAGCTTTCCACCACGGTGCGGTTGCTGCATGAAGCGGTGAAACAGCGTTGCGATGTGCTGCAAAACCTTTTCCCGCATTAAAGCAAAACCGGCCACTGCTGCGGCCGGTTTGTAAAACACTTACTGAATCGGATAGGTATATGGCGCATTCACGCCCAGCGGCAGACCCAACGCCCACCACACCAGCAAGAAGATGCTCCAGCAGATGAAGAAGATCACCGAGTAAGGCATCATCATCGACACCAGCGTGCCCACGCCAGTGGACTTCACGTAGCGCTGGCAATACACCACAACCAGCGGGAAGAAGACCATCAGCGGAGTAATAATATTGGTGGTGGAGTCACCGATACGGAACGCCGCCTGAGTCAGTTCAGGGGAGATACCCACCGCCATCAGCATTGGCACCATAATTGGTGACAACAGCGCCCATTTTGCAGATGCAGAACCGATCAGGATGTTCACGACAGCGGTCAGAAGAATCATACCAATGATGGTGGCTTCGCCCGGCAGCGCCATGGTTTTCAGAACATCAGCACCAGCCAGCGCAATCAGCGTACCAATATTGGAATCGCCAAACGCTTTGATAAACATGGCGCAGAAGAAAGCCATCACCATGTATGAACCCATTTTGCTCATGGATTGGTTCATCGCGTCGATGACATCTTTGCCGCGGCTAAAGGTGCCAGCCACAAAGCCGTAGACAATACCAGGGATGATAAAGATCAGGAAAATCAATGGCACTATGGATTTCATGATTGGCGCACCATAACTGGTGAGTGAGCCATCAGTTGGGCTACGAAGCAGCGAAGTTTCAGGCCATGCCAGCGCCGCAAGACCTGCCAACCCCAGAACCATCACCAGACCCGCGACTTTAAAGCCACGGCTTTCCGCAGCGGTGTAGCTGCTCATATCTTCGTTATGTTGATAATCGCCGTCGATCTCTAGTTTCGACACGCGTGGCTCAACAATACGTTCAGTCACCCACCAACCAACCAGGGTAATCATCACTGTCGAACCGATACCGAAGAACAGGTTACACAAGGTGTTGACGGTATAGGTCCCGTCCAGTAACTGCGCGGCAGTTTGGGTAAAACCTTGCAGCAATGCATCGTTACCGGTTGGCACCATGTTGGCCGCAAAGCCGCCAGAAACCCCGGCAAATGCCGCTGCAATGCCCGCCAACGGGTGGCGTCCAGCAGACATAAAGATAATTGCGCCCAATGGAATAACCAGCACATAGCCTGCATCGGCTGCTACGTGGCTGAACATCGCGACGAAAATAATCATTGGCGTAAGCAGTTTTTTCGGCGTCACACGCAGCATTTTTTTCAGGCCGGTATTAATAAAGCCCGAGCTTTCTGCCACACCCACACCTAACATCGCTACCAACACGATCCCCAGCGGTGCAAAGGTGGTAAACGTGGTCACCATTGAGGAAAGGGTGACGGTTAATGCCTGTGCCGAAAGCAGGTTATTAATTCTGACTGCTTCATTGGTCACAGGGTTGACGACATCAAAATCAACGGTGGAAAGCACCGCTGACATCGCCATCACCACCAGTAAAAAATAGAAAAAGATTAATGCGGGTTCGGGTAATTTGTTTCCTGCTTTCTCAACGGCGTTGAGAAATCCTGTCATTAGACGACCTTCCGTGTTCCTTGTCGTTGTGCTCATCACTACCTCGTCTTCCTGTTATATTCACCAAAGTCATTGCTTGCGGCAATTAATAACATTTTAGAATATTTCACTGCCAGTAACTTTACGTTACTAGTCAAAACGAGACATTGCAGGGTGATGAATATCATGGTTTTAAACGAAAATCGCCCCGTGAGTTCAATAAACACACGGAGCAATTAAGATAGCGTTCGAAAGCTTCCAGTAAGAGCTTTATTCTGTTTGTGAAATCGGTTCTCTTTTAAGACGCGGGTACTTTTTCAGCCAGCGTCCACTGACCATTCGCCAGTAGAACAACACGCCGCGCACCGTCCAGTCGAAGAACATCCCCATCCAGACACCGACTACGCCCATTTCCAGCACAATCCCTAATGTGTAGCCTGCAACCACGCGACAGCCCCACATGCTCGCCATGGATACCCACATGGCAAAACGGGCATCGCGCGCCCCTTTCAAACCGGCAGGTAAAACCCATGACGCAGCCCAAATCGGCATAAACGCGGCATTCAGCCAAATCAGTATTTTGACGACTTCTTTTACATCATCTTCATGGGTATAGAACGAGGCCATCAATCCGGCGAAAGGCGCGGTTCCCCAGGCGATAATCGTCAGGCCAAGAGTGGATAGCCAGAACACATGGCGCAGCTGCCGTTCGGCCTGGCCAATTTGCCCTTTCCCAAGCCGCTTGCCGACGATAATAGTCGAAGCCGAACCTAAGGCGTTCCCCGGCAGGTTAATCAGTGCCGCAATCGAAAAAGCAATAAAGTTACCGGCAATCACGTTAGTGCCCATTCCGGCGACAAACATCTGCGTCAGCAATTTACCGGCGTTAAACAGCACAGACTCAATGCTGGCCGGAATACCAATCCCCAGCACTTCCCACAAAATGCCGACTTTGAGCGGACGGAAATAGCTTTTTAGCGAGATACGCAAAGAAGGAGCAAAGCCAATCACCAGCACATAAACGAAACCGATAGCGCCGATATAACGTGAAATAGTTAAGCCCAGTCCAGCACCAAAAAAGCCCAGCCCGTTCCAGCCCAGCGCACCGTAAATCAAGACGCTACTGATAATAATGTTGAGGATGTTCATCCCGCCGTTAATCAGCAATGGGATTTTGGTATTCCCTGCCCCGCGCAATGCGCCGCTGCTGATAAGCGCAATCGCCGCTGCCGGGTAGCTCCATACAGTGGTTTGCAGATACGAGAGTGCCAATGCTTTCACTTCAGGTGTGGCAGCCCCAGCAATAACGTTAACGACATGCTCACCTGCCAGGTGAATGCCGGCCGCCAGGAAAATCGCAATAATTGTCATTAATATCAATGACTGTCGTGCGGCATCTCGCGCACGTTTAGGGTCGCGTTTACCGAGGCTAAATGCCACCACAACTGTAGTACCGAGATCCACTGCCGCGAAAAATGCCATGATCACCATGTTGAAGCTATCGGCAAGCCCGACGCCTGCCATCGCTTCCTTTCCTAGCCAACTCACAAGGAAGGTGCTCAGGACTCCCATCAGTAATACGCAGGTATTTTCCAGAAAGATAGGCACCGCAAGGGGTGTAATTTCGCGCCAGAACAGGACTCGGTTGCTTTTCCGTTTGGCGTACCAGCGAGTTTTTTCCACGCGCTGATGAAGTGCTGCTTTTAAGTTCAAGATTGACCTTGGGGGAGGAAGTGAAACCACATTTCAAATAATGATTTACAATCGCTTATCCTGCAAAGTATTTTTTTATAGCCGTCATACTTCAGGCTGCAGATGCGTTGGCTGCACTCTCAAACCCCGGTCACTTACTCAAGTAAGCTCCCGGGGATTTGCTCACTTGCCGCCTTCCTGCAACCCGAATTATTTAGGCTATACCGAATTTCTAAACTCCACCCAAATACGCTTTGCGCACTTCCTCATTACCCAACAAATCCGCCCCGCTGCCGCTCAACCTTATTTGCCCGTTTGCCATCACATATCCCCGGTCGGAAAGTTTCAGAGCGTGGTGCGCATTTTGCTCCACCAGGAAAATCGTCATACCGTTACGTGCAAGTTCACGCAGCGTCTGGAAGATTTGCTTCACGACGATTGGCGCGAGTCCAAGACTCGGTTCATCCAGCAGCAATAGTTTCGGGCGGCTCATCAGCGCACGCGCAATCGCCAACATTTGCTGCTCGCCACCGGACATGGTCATCGCCCGCTGTTTACGGCGCTCTTTTAAACGCGGGAATAGATCAAACATAGTTTGCAAATCCTGCGCGGCAAACTGGTTGCCGATGGGAATGGTACCCATCAGCAGGTTTTCTTCGACCGTCATATCCGGGAATATTCGCCGCCCTTCAGGAGCCTGTGCGATTCCGCCTGACGCCACAAAGTGCGTCGATTTATGGCTGATATCTTCACCATGAAACAGGATTTGCCCGCCGCGAATGCGTGGCTGGCCGAAAATCGACATTAACAACGTTGATTTCCCGGCCCCGTTAGCCCCAATCAACGCCACGGTTTCCCCTTCGTTGACCTGCAAAGAAACCTGTTTTAGCGCCTGAATGGCACCATAAAAAACATCCACATTTCTAAACTCCAGCATCGCCTCACTCATACACTGACCTCGTCTTCGTCGGTGCCCAGATAGGCGGCAATCACTTTTTCATCATGTTGGATTTGTTCAGGTTTGCCCTCGGCAATCACATCGCCGTGATCGAGCACAATAATGTGGTCGGAAATATCCATCACCATGCCCATATCATGTTCAATCAGCAAAACAGTGATGCCGTGGTGGTCGCGCAGGAAACGGATGATCTTACTCAGGGTGCGAGTTTCAACCGGGTTCAGACCTGCAGCCGGTTCATCAAGGCAGATCATCTCCGGTGCGGTACACATGGCGCGGGCGATCTCGAGGCGCCGCTGCTGGCCGTAGGACATCTCTCCCGCCAGGCGATTGGCGCAATCCACCAGCTCCACCACTTCCAGCCAGTAAAACGCGCTGTCCAGCGCACGGCTTTCGGCACGCCGATAGGCTGACGTATTCAGCACACCCGCCAGTAAATTGCGGTTTACCTGCATGTGCTGCGCCACCAGCAGGTTTTCCACCACCGACATTTCCCGGAATAAACGGATATTCTGAAAGGTGCGCGCAAGCCCTGCTCGGTTCACCAGATGCGTGCCACCGAATATTTTGTAGAAAATGCGCGAACCGAGCCGCGCCGGGTTAATCCAGTCACCCGGTTGGAATTTCTGCCCCAGAATCTGAATCACGTTGGTAGTTTTATCACGCGTGTTAAACAAGATGTTGCCAGCGGAGGCTTTATAAAAACCGGTCAGGCAGTTAAACACCGTGGTTTTGCCAGCTCCATTAGGGCCAATCAGCGCGGTAATCGACCCACGGCGCACCTCAAGATTTACGTCGTTGAGCGCTTTAATGCCGCCAAAGTGCATCATCAAATGTTCAACACTTAATATCATCTCGCTCATGGTGCCACTCCCTTGCGCACCGCAAAGCCGCTGCGGTTGATGCGAATCAGCCCCCGTGGCCGCCAAATCATCATTACCACCATCAACATGCCAAACAGCAGCACGCGATATTCGGCAAAACTGCGCAGTAGTTCAGGCGTAACCGTCAGCACAAACGCTGCCAGCACTACGCCCACTGTCGACCCCATCCCGCCCAACACCACAATGGCGAGGATTAACGCTGATTCAAAGAAGGTGAATGATGTGGGGTTAACAAAACCCTGATAGGTCGCGAAAAATACACCAGCAATACCCGCCGTTGAAGCGCCCAGGGTAAAAGCTGAGAGTTTAACCAGAACATGATTCAGACCCATGGATCGGCAGGCAATTTCATCTTCCCGCAACGCCTCCCAGGCACGGCCAATCGGCATACGCGTCAGTCGGTGTTTGATGTACAGCACCAGCAAAACCACCAACACCAGAATGGCGTAGATAAAAATAAACTTTAGATTGGGGTTATAGGTGAGATGGAAGAACTCATGGAACGGAACACCACCTTCTTCTTTGGCTCGCCGCCCAAATTCAAGGCCAAACAGCGTCGGAGGCGGTGCGGAAATGCCGTTCGGCCCACCGGTAAACGTCAGCCAGTTATTCAGCACCAGGCGGATAATTTCCCCGAAGCCGAGGGTGACAATCGCCAGGTAATCACCGTGCATGCGCAAAACCGGGAAACCGAGCAAAGCCCCTGCTGCTGCCGCCATCAGCGCCGAAAGTGGCAACATCGACCAGAACCCGAGTCCGAGATACTGGTAACCCAGCGCCAGTCCATACGCACCAATGGCGTAGAATGCGACGTAACCCAAGTCCAGCAAGCCTGCGAGCCCAACGACGATATTTAACCCTAGGCCCAGCAGGACATAAATTAGCCCGAGGATCGCCACCGTCAGCACGTATTTGGTCGCAACAAACGGGAAGCAAATCGCCAGGCCGATCACCAGTGGAATAATCCAGCGCATACGGCTTTTATATTCTGGCGGGCGCACATACACGCCCGAGTTATCCGTTTCAAAGCGGCTTAAAAAACGCATTCCGGTCGAGGTGGTAAAAAAAGCACTCAGCAAAAAGCGCCCAACCATCACCACCGCGATAATCGCCACCAGCCGCTGTCCTTCGAAGTTAAAGCTGTACCCATCAAGCACCACACCGACTATCGGGCCAAAAACTATTAACGCCACCAGCCCTGCGAAAATCGCATCCAGTAAGCAACGTTTGAGGGAAAAGCCTTCATGCAAAGCCGTTTCTGATGTCATGTTTTGCTCCCTCACACTTTGGCAACGATGGGTCGGCCAAGCAGCCCCTGGGGACGGAAAATGAGGATCACCACCAGTAGCCCAAACGAGAACACATCTTTGTAATCGGAATTCACCATGCCGGAGAATTGCGCCTCAGCAATCCCCAGAATCAGCCCGCCCAGCATCGCGCCGGGTAGCGATCCAATCCCACCCAATACCGCCGCGGTGAACGCTTTAATACCAATAATAAAACCCGCGTAGAAATCGAAAGTGCCGTAGTTCATGGTGATAAGCACACCCGCCAGCCCCGCCATTGACGCACCAATCACAAACACAATCGAGATAATACGGTCGGTATTAATCCCCAGAATTGAGGCCATCTTGCGGTCTTGCTGCACCGCCCGGCACATGCGCCCCAGTTTGGTATTGCCGATAATCCAGGTGAGCAGCAACATGCCAGCAAACGAAGCAATCAGGATGAACACTTTGGTGAAGGTGATTTGCACAAATCCTTCACCAATATGAAAACGGAATACGCCATCAAGCATGGTTGGAATACCCTGTTGACGCGGCCCCTGGCTGATTTGTGCGTAGTTTTGCAGGATTAACGACATGCCGATTGCGGAAATCAGCGGTGCTAAACGGGTAGAGTTGCGCAGCGGTTTATAAGCGATGCGCTCGATGGTCCAGCCGTACACGCCCGTCACCACTATGGTGAACACCAGCGTGCCGAGAATGAGTAAAGGAAACGAGTGCAAACCAAAGAACGAAAGCAGCGCAAGCCCGATGGCGCACAGATAAGCGGAGATCATATACACTTCGCCGTGGGCGAAGTTAATCATGCCAATAATGCCGTAAACCATGGTGTAGCCAATAGCTATCAACCCGTAGACGGAACCTAGCGTTACGCCATTGATCAATTGTTGCAGGAAGAATGCGTCCATAGGCAGGCAATCTCTTTTAGCGCGGAGGACAAGCTTCTTTTGTAGGTCGGGTAAACGCAGCGTCAACCGATACTTTCACCAGCAATGAAAGGCGAAAATGGTGGATGACGCTACCGCTTATCCCCCCTACAAATCCCGATATTATTGGACTTCTTTATATTTTCCTTTGTCATCCCACTGGTAGACGACATAGTCGGAGACTTTCAGGTCGCCTTTATCATCCCAGGCTTTTTTGCCCATCACGGTATCCACCGGGTTTGCTTTCAGCCAGGCGCTGGCTTTGGCTGAATCTGTACCGCCAGTGGCTTTAAATGCCGCAGCAATGGCCTGAACAGAAGCGTAGGAATAGAGGGTGTAACCTTCAGGTTCAAATTTGCTGGCGCGGAATTTGTCGATTACCGCTTTGCCATCAGGGATCAAGCGAGGATCTTTACCGAAGGTCATGTAAATGCCGTTGGTATATTGCGGGCCGCCTGCAGCAGTCACCATCTCTTCGTTCACGATGCAGTCGCCGGAGAAGAATTTAGCCTGCACGCCCTGCTCACGCATCTGGCGTACAAGTGGCCCCGCTTCCGGGTGGCAACCGCCGAAGAACACCACGTCTGGTTTTTGCGCACTGATTTTAGTGACCAGCGCATTAAAATCTTTTTCGCCACGTGACAGACCTTCGTACATCACATCATTAACGCCACGTTTTGCGAGTGCCGCTTTGGTAGCATCCGCCAGCCCCTGCCCGTAAGTGTCTTTATCGTGAATGATCACTACTCGTTTGGCTTTGAGCTTATCGATAATGAAATCGCTGGCGACCTGCCCCTGTTGGTCATCACGACCGCACATGCGGAACATATCGTTCATTTTACGCTCGGTGATGAGCGGGTTGGTCGATCCGGGAGTGATGGCGAGAATGCCCGCATCGTTGTAAACCTCCGAGGCAGGCATAGTAGATGAAGAACAGAAATGGCCGACCACGGCCTTCACTTTGTCCTGGTCAACCAAACGGTTAGCTACGGAAACCGCCTGTTTTGGTTCACAGGCGTCATCGCCCTGCACCAGTTTGATTTTTTCGCCGTTAATCCCACCGGCAGCGTTAATATCTTCGGCGGCCTGAGTCGCGCCATGCCAGTACTGATCGCCATAAGTCGCGTTCGGCCCTGTAAACGGCCCTGCGACACCAATGACAATATCGGCATGGGCGGAAAACGCCGTTACCAGACAACCAGCCAACACCAGAGAAAGAGGACTTCTGATCAATTTCAGCGACATTTGTATGTTCCTTAGCAAATCAGCAAAGAGGTTTATGCAAAACGGTGTAAGAGCCATTTCAAAAGCAAAAACGCGAACAAAATGCACTATCCAGTCAATTTCCTGTGGCTACAGCGAGGTTTCCTTACGGGGTTTCCTTACGATTTTCACAGCCTTGAACATTAAGCAAAATGGTTGCCAGATTTGGCCACCCGGTGCCTGGATTCAGACTTATTTGAGTATAGAGCGCCGTTTAATGCGCTCCGGTACAACGCAATGAATTTACAGCGGGGATCACATCTGCTTAACAATAAAGCTGTGATGTTCAAGATTTATGCGTCTTTGCACCAACATAGTCCATAGATAAATAATGGTTACTATTGAGCGGAGAAATGGGCCGGAGCGTGATTTGTATTTACTGATTGCAGATAAGACAAATTCGCCTTAATACTCAACATGTTGACTATAAAAAGAGCAAACAAAAAACTTTTTCGTGAACCCTTTGACATGCCCCCCTCGAATCGTTAATATGCGCCCCGTTAACCGATTCCTCTGTAGTTCAGTCGGTAGAACGGCGGACTGTTAATCCGTATGTCACTGGTTCGAGTCCAGTCAGAGGAGCCAAATTCGAGAGCCCGCTTAAGGAAACTTAAGCGGGCTTTTTTGTTTTTGTGGGTTTCTATAATTCTCTCGCAGCACTAACTGGCACATCCATATGTACCGTTGTGCCAGGCTGACTGTGTTTTAAAAGACACCAGAACAGAGAGGACGACTCAATGATCACGTTATGCAAAGCCTGCGGCACATCCTATGAGGCCAGCGCTTCCCACCCGGCACATTGCAAAATCTGCAAAGATGAGCGTCAGTATCTACCCGTGAGGGGGCAGCAATGGGTCGATTCTGACAGCCTTTTTAGTTCACATACCAATACATGGAAACAGCACGAAACCCACCTCTTCAGCATTCAAACTGTGCCTGAGTTTGCGATCGGTCAACGCGCTTTTCTTCTGCGAACGCCGGAAGGTAATATTCTGTGGGATTGCATTGCCACGCTCGATGACGCCACAAAAACGCTGATTCATTCACTCGGCGGTCTCAAAGCTATCGCCATATCGCATCCTCATTTCTACAGCACCATGCAGGATTGGGCCGCCGAGTTTGAAGCCCCGATTTACCTTCATGCCAGCGATAGCCAGTGGATCATGCGCGATAGTCCGTGGATTACCCTTTGGGAAGGTAACACCCTTAAACTGGTCACTGACGTCACTCTATTACGGCTCGGTGGGCATTTCGCCGGCAGCAGCGTTCTGCACTGGGCAAAAGATGAAGGAATGCTGCTTTGTGGGGACACTGTCCAGGTCACCCCGGGCGCGGATGCGGTGTCTTTCATGTGGAGCTATCCCAATATGCTACCGCTGCCAGCAGCGACGGTCGGTAACATTATCCGCCAATTGGATTGCCTGAAATTTTCGAATCTCTATGGCGCGTTTGAAGGAAAGGAGATCGCAAAAAATGCGGATGAGATAGTGCGCCATTCAGGCGAAAAGTATATTGCCTGCCTCAGTTAACGATATAGCCAGATTCGCTAGCTGGTTTAAAACTCGTTGTTAGAAAATCATCAAGGGCTTAGCCATAAACCTGGCGGTTGTGTTGGGTCCGGAAATGAAGACTCACTTCCGGGTTTTATTTCAACGGGTCAAATTAGATTTCAAAGGGGAATTTCATCCCCCATTCTTTACGCATATTATCCATAATTTTTAAAACGGCGATTGTGTCATGTGGTTTCATTATGTCACTCGCCGTTTTCCCCTGGCGAATACAATCGTTGGTGTGCCTTAATTGATACTCGAAGCCATCGAAATCAAACGGGAAGTTATACTCTTTTTTATTGTCATTCTGGTAAACCGTAAATCCATTTGCAGCGTGTGGTGTATCGATAACAATATAGCCATTTTTACATTGAATGATCGCTTGCTGGCGTGACAATGCTTCTACGGATGAGCTTAGCAAAGCAACTTGCCCACTTTCATACTGCATAAAGTAGAAACTTGACAGATCGACTCCACCGTCAGATAACACAGCATTAGAGACAACGCTTTTAGGTTCATATCCTAATAGCATGCAGGTAATACCAATAACGTAAATCCCCACATCATAAAGTGCACCACCCGCAAGCTCAGGATTTATTTTACGATCATTTCTGCTACCAGGCGGGTTGATGCCAAAATCTGCAGCTATATTAACCACATCTCCCAGTTGGCCACTGTTCAAAATTTTATGTATTTCCGCATATGCCGGTAAGAATTTCGTCCAGAACGCTTCCATAATAAACAAACTATTGTCAGAGGCTTGTTTAAATAAATGTTCAGCCTGGCTTACATCAATTGTGAAGCTTTTTTCACATAAAACATGCTTGTTATTTTTTAAACACAGTAAGCTATTTTCATAATGTGAGTTATGCGGCGTTGCGATATACACTGCATCTATATCAGCACTCTGCGCCAGTTCCTGATAACTGCCAAAGGCTTTCTTCGCACCATATTGCTTTGCAAAAGCTTCTGCATTTTCAATAGAGCGTGAGGCTACACCAACAAATTCACACTCATCTGATAAGTAACCCAGAGTCCCGGCGAATTTTTTAGCAATCGTTCCTGTACCAATGATGCCCCAACGGATTTTTTTCATTTTAATAACCATTAACTGTTTTGATGTTGTAAAAAATAACCCCGAGCCACATCAGTTTCAACGAGTTATTCGAAAATCGAAATCACAAAGCCAACCTGTATGACAAAGCGAATAGCCAGATTCGCCTGACGGTTTAAAATTCGTTATCATCCGCTCCCACTCACCCTCCAGGCAGCCTGATGTCTACGATTATCGATACCTTTATCGCCCCTGCGTGCCATGAAAAGATAGAGGTTCTCTATCAGGACGAACACCTGGTGCTGATCAATAAGCCCAGCGGGTTGCTCAGCCTGTCGGGGAAAAACCCGCAAAACCTGGATTCAGTGCATCATCGCTTAGTTCAGACATTTCCCGGCTGCACGCTGGTCCACCGCCTGGATTTTGGTACTTCCGGGTTGATGGTGATTGCCCGCAACAAAGCGATCAATGCAGACCTTTGCCAGCAATTCAGCCAGCGCACGGTGACCAAAGCCTACAGCGCACTGCTCTGCGGGCACCTGCACAACAACGAAGGGGTGATAGATGCGCCGATTGCCAAAGACCCGGCGCTATTCCCGCTGATGTCGATTTGCGCAATCAACGGCAAGCCTGCACGTTCCGGCTATCGCGTCATTGAACGCGTTTATCGCGAACAGGATGACGGGACGCTACTGCCATTAACGCGAGTAGAGCTAACCCCGGAAACAGGGCGTACTCATCAACTGCGCATCCATTGCCAACAGTTGGGCCACCCTATTTTAGGCTGTGATCTATATGGCGGTTTACTGCTGCCGGGCACTGAACAAACTCCCCGACTGATGCTGCATGCCAGCGAGCTGCATTTTGTTCATCCGGTTAGTGGGGAGTGGATCAGAGCGCGAAATGAGAGTTTGTTTTGAGGGGGGGTTAACACTCGTTAAGTTGGGTTTGCATCTGCTATGAGCGAAGTATAGTCATTCGAACCCTGAGAATTACACTTTGAAGTGATTCAGGGTAACGACTATTACAGGTGACGTAAGTGTGTAGCAATCCCCCATCTGAGTGCGACACATCTTCCATTAATCAGTTCGAAAACGGAGTAACTCGCATTGGGTTGTGCATACCTGGGGAAATCATCGACAACCCCTCCTTTTAGAATCGCAAGAACACCCTGACTGACGTGTCCGTGAGACACGATACATATTGTTTGATTAAGTCGTGTTTCTTCCTGATTGTATAAAAAACGCATAATTCGCTGAGAAGCGTGTGAGAGAGATTCACCACCTGGTGGACAATACTCTGCATCAAGATTGAATAGCGCATTTGCATCGTTCGGATGGTATTGAAGGAACTGAGCTGATGACATTCCTTCAAACTGACCAAATGCCTGTTCTTTAAGGGCCGGTTCAGCCATCAATGGGCAACGAAAGCATTCAGCCAGGCTCTGTCCCATTTGCCTGGCACGCTCAAGCGGAGAAGCGTAAACACATTCTACCCGGTAATCACTTACACCAAATGCTGCCAGTAGGGCTGAGGTTTGATGCAACCCCCGATGGGTTAACTTGCTATCACTTTGCCCCTGAATAATTCCTCTCACATTCCACTCTGTTTCCGCGTGTCGAACAAATATCACTTTCATCGTTAGAGGGCCATGCATCTTGTTGATTTAAAAGATTTCAGACCAAACATACTTGACTGATGTAGTTGTTCTGGGCGAAAAATATGAACAAGTGTAGCTGAATGCAGTTATGGTCAGCCTCAGAAGTGATGCTTTGAAAGGAGATAACGTCTGCTTCTGGCACTTAGAAGCCAGAGCGAAGGAGACCAAGTCTGCTCTGAGCGAAAAGCCGATGTCGATACTGAAATGATATCGCTGAACCATTGTAAATATCGATGCCCATACCTCCGATACTATCAATCAGGAAAAACACTTCTATGCGTTATACAGCTAGAAGTAATTTCTTCAGCCCATTGTTTAACTGTTCAACAACCTCATTCACATCTATGCCCATTTGCGCATGAATAATCGCACCATCAATCAACATCATTATATCATCAGTTAATTTATATTCTGTCATATCGATCAACGTCGCTATTATTTTGCGGGTTTCAAATTTGTGATTACGACAAATAGATTTAATTTCATCTCTAATATCTTCAGCTTCTGCTTCAGCAGTTGCATTCATGAACGCACAACCACGAAAACTGGGGTGGAGGAACCATTCATGAAAAGTTTCGGATAGCGCATACGATGGGGCTTTGTTTTCGTCCAGTTTATTTCTAAGAGTGACGTAAAACCAATTACTCCAGATTTTATGTCTGTAATTCAAATAAGCTATTATCAATGAGCTTTTACTTGGATAATGACGATAAAAAGTGACTTTTGTAACCTTTGCCTGCTGAATAATTTTATCAATACCTGTTGCCCTAATACCTAAAGAGTAAAATAAATCGTGCGCTGTAGTCAGTATTTTTTCCTTGGCGGTAATTTTTTTATCGCTACTCATTTTTAACGAAAACATAGTTAAATGGCCTTCATTAGCGTGTTGACAGTATTATTTCTCAGACGTAAATTAACACGATGTAGACAGACCTGTCTACATCGTACAACGAAGAGGAATCCAAAATGAATAGACGTTCCCCTGTACCACCATTCACACGTGAAAGCGCAATGGAAAAAGTTAGGCTAGCAGAAGATGGCTGGAACAGCCGCGATCCAGCTAAGGTGGCACAGGCATATTCAGTGGATACCAAATGGCGAAACCGCACAGAATTTGCGACTAACCGTGAGGAAGCACAGTTGTTTCTGGTTCGTAAATGGAGGAAGGAGCTCGATTATCGCCTGATAAAAGAACTTTGGGCATTTACTGAAAATCGGATTTCCGTGCGCTTCGCCTATGAATGGCATGATGATTCAGGCAATTGGTTCCGTTCATACGGCAATGAAAACTGGGAGTTCGAGGCGGACGGACTGATGCAACGCCGCTTTGCTTGTGTGAATGATATGCCTATCAGTGAATCTGAACGGTTGTTCCACTGGCCACTGGGAAGGCGTCCTGAGAATCACCCGACTCTTAGCGAACTTGGGTTGTAGGGGTAAGTATGGCACTGTTGATCTTGAAGGTATCCCGCATAATTGCGCCATTCACATTTCGTTATGGTAAATACAAGCCACCGTCATCAACCAGGTAATGAGAATGATGAGAACCGTCGAGATATTGCAGTACACCTTGAAAAGAGGAACGGGAAAGGATTTCCATAAAATAATGGTTGAGCAGAGTGCGCCTCTTCATCGCGCATCGGGGATGGATATCGTTTCTTTTGGTAACTCTATACACGATGAAGATTCATATTACCTGATCCGTTCTTATGATGACCTCGGGCATTTGAAATCGTCACAGAATGAATTTTACAGCAGCGATGCATGGATAAATGGCCCACGGCCGGCAATTATTGGTCTGATTGAAACCAGCGTGAAATCAGTTCTGATTCTCAGTGATAAAGTTACTGATACTCTGAGGATGTGAGTGTAGTGGCTAACTAAAACTGACCACAGTGTAGAGTTTTCTTGAATCATTTTAACGTCCGCTTCTGGCACATAGCGGACGAGCTAACCGAGTTGAAGGCCCGCTCTGTGCGAGGAGCGGAAGTTGTGCCTGAAAAATGCAATGAATAATATCCACTTTAAAAGCAAGGCTACTACTCGCTATAGTTCAAGCAACGTGTTTTAGGCACTATCAACATCCAAAAGAGAAGTACCATAAGAATTGTCGATTGTACAAAGCCAGCGACTATCACTGTCCTGCCGAAATACATAGGTTGCGCGGCGTGTCGTTTCAACTATTCCACTATGCCCATCGGGGAAACGAAGCACTGTTTCCATGATAACGAGAGCATTGCCGCCACCTTCTATCACCTGCATATCCCCCTGTTCTACAATAAGCTGGCCCTGAAAATAATCAGATATAGCAACAAAAGCTTTGCGGATATTAACTTTACCTTTGACGATCATACCAGGCTTAACTACCAGAGCAGCATCTTCAGAATAGTGCTCCATCAAAGAGTCAAAATCTTTAGCAGAGATCGCTCTGTCACATGATTCAATGATCTGGCGTAGAGGATGTGAGTGCATGAACATTACCTTTATTAAATGACCAACCCGTATTACTAAGCAACTCGACGTATCTGTATAGCTAACAAGATTTATGAGTTTCCGCTCCTGGTACGTAGCCACCAGTGAACGATCTTAGAGCAGATTTGAGCAAGGAGTAGATATTCCACAAAATTTTATTGCCAGGAAAAAACCAGTAGACTTAACAATCTACTTTTATTATCTGATATATAAAATATTTTAAACCCCTTCCCTACTGTATAATGATGAGCTACTCTCAAAAATGTGTTTTCTACAAAAATAGTTAGCATTCTATATGTTTCATTAACTCATGAAATTTAGATTAATATTTGATATATAATTTACAATCAAAGGTTAAAAAAATGAAAAAAACAACCCCGGAATATACACCTGTTGACTTGTCTCGTTGGGCAAGGAAGGAGCATTTTGAGGTATTTCAGTCATTTGCTCAAAGTACAATTAACCAAACTGTCCTGGTGGATATTACCGCGCTGCTAAAACATATAAGAGAAGTTGGCTGGAAATTTTACCCTACTATTATTTTCCTCCTGTCTAAAATCGTAAATAGTCATGCGGAGTTCCGTATGGCTATGAAGAATAATGAGCTTGTTATATGGAATGAGATTCATCCAAGCTATACCATTTTCCATAATGAAACGGAGACCTTTTCATCATTATGGAGTCACTACGATGGCAATATTCATCACTTCCAGGACGTTTATTCAGAAGATATTGCACGCTATGGTAATAACCTTTCTTATTGGCCTAAGGAGGAGTCTCGGGAGAATATATTTTTCGTATCGGCTATTCCTTGGGTAAGTTTTACCAGTTTTAATATCAACGTTGCAAACATGCAGAACTTTTTTGCCCCCATGTTTACTCTTGGAAAATACTACGAACAAGATGGAAAAGTACTGTTGCCTCTCGCTGTTCAGGTACATCATTCCGTGTGCGATGGTTTCCATGTGGCAAGACTGATCAATGAGTTACAATCGATGAGTGATGACATAGCCACCATCGCAGCAAGCTGAGAAACAGAGCTGGCAACAGGAGTTTGCTACTCCTGTCGTTTTTCAATTGCGTTTGAGTTGAAGTAGATATTCCGGTGTATGACCAGGCAGAAAGAAAATTTCCCCTTTAACCGTATCTAATTTTCCCATCTATATAAGGCTGAGGTTTACCAAACAGATAGCCTTGTATGAAATCACAGCCCAGCAACTGAAGGCTTTCCAGTTGCTCCTGTGTTTCAACACCTTCCGCAACGGTTTTCATATTGAGGGATTTCGCCATTCCGGTGATAAGCCTGATGATATTAAGGGCATCTTCCTGTGTGGATATAGAATTCACAAAGGACTTGTCTATTTTGATTTTATCGAAGGCAAGCTTACTCAGGCGCGAAAGAGAAGAATAACCGGTACCAAAATCATCGAGGGAGATTTTCACCCCCATAGCCCGCAGCCTGTTAAGCGTATTCATCGGCGTATTGCTCTCAGTAAAGAGAGAGGATTCTGTCACTTCCAGTTCAAGACGCTCAGCGGGAAGTCCCGTTTCGTTCAGAATGGACAACACCATTCCGGCAAAGGTTTTACTGCTTAGCTGGACAGGAGAGACATTGACTGAAATTTTAGTAGGAATCACCCAGGAAGCGGCTTCCCGGCAGGCCATTTCAAGCACCGATTTCCCCATCTCGTTAATCATTCCTGTTTTTTCAGCCACCGGAATGAAGCTGTCCGGCGACAGTAGGCCCTTCTGAGGATGTATCCAACGAATAAGGGCTTCATAACTGTAAATTTCCTGGCTGAAAGAATCGACAATAGGCTGATAGTAAACCACGAATTCTTTATTCACTAACGCCAGTGCCATATCATGCTCAAGGGTTCGGCTTTCTTGCAGCTTATCTAACATCCATTGCCGGAAGACTTTTATTTTACCAGCGCCTTCCTTTTTAGCTTCATAAAGGGCCAGATCGGCAAATTTATAGAGATAGTCAGAGCGGCGTTCAGTGTCTGAGATGACAATACCGACACTGGTAGTTATATTGATAATCGTATTATAAATAGTGTAGGGCTGGCTGATAATATTGCATATATTTTGGGCTTGTGAAACGGCACCGCTCTCCGTCAGGCCACTCGAGAGAAACGCAAACTCATCTCCGCCTAAACGATAAAGCGTATCGGAAGCCAGGCCCATCGAAATTAGACGATGTGATATCTGGCGTAATAATATATCACCCACATCATGACCATACGTATCATTGACCTCCTTGAATCGGTCTAAATCAAACAACATCACATTCACAGAATTATTGTTTTTGACTGCGTTTTCGATGGTTTCATTTAAATTCCCCCAGAAAAAATGGCGGTTATTCATCTCTGTGAGAGAGTCATGGTAGACGTCATACTCCAGTCTTGCATTCTGGACTTGCAGTTTTTCTTTAGATTCCTGCAGTGCTTCAGCAAGACTCTTTACCTGAAGATGTGCCTTCAGAATATTTCTGTTTTGATAAAATATCAGCAGACCCAGTATCGCACTCATTATTATCAGCAATACAGACGTCGCTGAGTAAATATAGTACAGGGTTTTAATTTTGAGGTTGGCGTCATTAATCGTGTTGATATCTTTGTCTAAAGCGCCGGACGACAGACGACTCATTTGTGCATCAAGAGTCTGCATTTTTTTCAGGTATGCCTGGAGTTCTGAGCGGTTCATTTTCTCAAGATTAATATCCAGATACTCAAGTGTCTTTTCAAGCTGTAGAGCCAGTGCATGATGGGCTTTATTACTTTCTATGTAATTCCTCAGATCACCTTCTTTCATTAAATCACTCTGGCTGAGCATAATGTCGAGACGCATGCGCACATCATCCAGCGTCATCGTCTCATCAATAGTGTAAAGACCAAGCAACGATTCGAACCGGTAATACTCTGATACCATCTGTGCAGCAGACCACGAAGCGGCGTAGTGAGTCAGTTTCTGTAACTCTTGTTGCCTTTCATGCACAAGGAAAGAGATATACGCAGTAGATATAAAAAGGAAACAAATGATGCCAGCCAGAATTCTGTTCATGTTGGTGTTCTGACCCATTACTCAATATTCATTCTGCTGACCTGCCAGGCTGACCTTGAATAATAAATCTGATTATTCAGCTCAGGGATGCTGTCATAGGGGTAAACAACAAACAACGGGCCTTTATCACGGATACGCATATATTCTCCATTGATTTTTAAAGCAAGGATAACGTTGTATTTCTTAAAATCACTGAGGGGGATTTCTGTGGTGTAGTCATTGAGCGCAGTGACCTTAACAACAGAACCTTTCGCCCCGACATAATCCATAAGCTTTTGTAGTGGAATACCCGTAAAAGTAGTGCGGCCATCATACCAGGGAGAAGTGGTCTGAAAGCTGACCATACCCAGTTTCTCAAGGCTGGCGATATCAAAAACGGCTTTACCAGCTTCATTTGTATTTTCGATATTACCAGACAGCGTTAAAAGGACTTTACCGGCAGGTCTGGCAAATTCGCCCGCCCAGACCTGTGTGGTGAGCGCAAAGCTTAACAGCATGACAATTAATCGCATTCTGACCTCGTATATCAACCGGATGTTTAAGAATTATAATTTAGTTATTGTGCTATTTATATATGCTGCAAGGTTATTGTTAATGCAATCATTTCACTAATATTTTAACTGATTAAAATCAAAAGGTTAAAAAACACTTTAGTTTTATATTGATTAAGCAATGTCGATTCATTTATTTGATATACATAAGACAGCGTTGCGCTTGTGCGAAAAACAACCAATTATTTGCTCAGCGCAAATAAACACACAGCAATATAAAGGTTTATTTGTTTGTAAGCAGGCAGGAATTTCACGTAAGCAATGTCCACTCCTGGCACATAATAGGCCGTCAGCGTATGCCAAATACAAAAGCCTGCTCAGAGTTACCTAAGTAAGCTTTCTTAGGTTTATGGCAACATTTATGTCAGTCGCCAGAAAAACACTTCACTTCATACAATTCCCTCAAACTTAAACACGGATAAGCTGGATACACGCTTTTGCGCTATAGCACCTGAAAAGACCTAAATTGAAAAATCCCTATCCACAATTCAATCTCGAAGCGCGGGTTACTTCGCGTCGCTTCGACATCGCCTTTTACCTATAAACACCCAAAATACCCATACATTCTGTAAAGAATTGCATATCCTTTTGACCCTCCCCTTAGGGGAAGGTCTAGAGTCGAGCACAACTCAACTCTCTCTTTAGACAGGAATTATAGATGAAACAAAAACTGCTTTTCGCTTTGCTGGCACTAAGCATCAGTGGCACGGCAATTGCTGCGCAATCAGATGCAGAGTTTCTCGCAGCACACGGTCTGTCGGGTAAATCCACCGAGCAAATGGTGGAAGCGATCGACGGTTCAACCCAGGCTCGACCATTGCCGTATAACGCAGGTATCACCAGCACCGAACTGAAGTTGTCTGACGGCACGCAGCAGTTCAGCTATCCGCTCGGCGATATGTTCTATTTGTCTTTCGCACCTTACGTGACGCAAACCCATCCGTGCTTTAACCACAGTCTTTCTGGCTGCCGTGGCGAGCTTGCAAATACGCCATTTGATGTGAAAGTGACGGACAAAAGCGGCAAGATATTGATGCAGAAAAAGATGACCAGTCACGCGAATGGCTTTGTTGGCGTCTGGTTGCCACGTGATATGGAAGGCACGATTGAAGTGAGTTACCAGGGGAAAACGGCCACTGCGCCAATTGCGACGCACAAAGAGAGCCAGACCTGTTTAACCACGCTGCAATTGCAGGGTTAAACGTTGTCATGTCGGGTGAGGCTAACGTTCACCCGACATTCAACCCTCTACCGCCCCGCCCAAAACGCCTTTTGCATCGCCCTTGTCTCTTCGATAATTTCTTCCACCGGGCCAATTAACTCCACTGGTTTCTGGCAATGCTCAAAAACGTATTTCGACGACACACTCATGGTCGGGTTTTCTTCATGGTTGCCGGTCGCTTCCAATAGTTGACTCTCATACATGCCAAAAACGACTCGCCCAATATTTGCCCAGTACGCCGTACCCGCGCACATGCAGCAAGGTTCGACGGCGGTATACAACGTGCATTGCCATAAATATTCGGCGGTGTAATTGGTTGCCGCAATGCGGGAAAGTGTTGATTCTGCATGGTTTACCGTGTCGATATTGCACTGTTCGAGCAATACTGTTTCGTTATCCGGTGCGACTAACAGCGCACCAAAAGGATGATGCCCAAGTGCAATCGCCCTCTGTGCCACCTCATTGGAGCGGCGCAAGTGGCGTAAAATTTGCTCTTTATTTGGCGCAGGCCCACGTTTTAATGACATGTGTTTCCTTCCTTATTTTGTATCGAGGCTCCACGGGAACAACCGTTTTTGCATCCAGCTCACCAGCCCGTACAACGTCAGGCTGCACACCACCAGCAAGAACAAGCTGGCGAAAGCCAATGGGATTTTGAACGATGAGGTGCTGAATAAAATCAAGTAACCCAGGCCTTGATCGGCTGCGACAAACTCCGCAACCACCGCGCCGATAATCGACAGCGTAATCGCCACTTTTAGTGCACTGAAGATATACGGCACCGCATACGGCATACGAATCTGCCAATATTCGCGGTTGCGGGGTGCACGTAATGTTTTAGACAGTTCGAGCAATTCAGACGGCACAGAATTCATGCCGGTCGCCGTGGAAATCACCAGCGGGAAGAAAGAGATCAAAGTGGTGATCACCACCCGCGGCAACATGCCAGAACCCAGTGTTACGACAATAATTGGCGCAATTGCCACAACCGGCGTTGACTGAATCACAATCAACCATGGCAGCACCAGGCGGGCGAGCAATTTAGAGCTGACAATCGCAATAGCCAGCGGCAGCGCAATAACAATCGCCAACAGGAAACCACTTAACGCCACGCTTAATGTTGCAAGAATATGAGTCGCCCAGCGCCCGGCATCCAACGTGCTTACTGAAGCGAAAATGGCCGATGGCGAAGGTAGAATAAACACCGGGATGGCGAATAATTTACACGCCCCTTCCCACAGCAAAACCGCCACCACCAGCGCCAGCAGCGCAATGTACTTTTCCAGAAACGCTTTCATGCAGGCTCCTTGCGGCGACTAAACACTTTGTGGCGGATATCTGCGGTTAACTCATGGAATAGCGGGTGATTGAGTGTTTCCTCATCTCTTGGGCGTGCCAGCGGGACATCAATAATTTCACTCACCCGCCCAGGGCGCGCGCTCATCACCACGATGCGGTCAGAAAGTAGCAACGCCTCCTGAATTGAGTGGGTAACAAACAGCACTGTTTTTGGGCGTTCATTCCAGATACGCATCAACTCAAAACTCATTTCATCTCGCGTCAGAGAATCGAGTGCGGAAAACGGTTCGTCCATCAGCAAAATATCCGGGTCATGCAGCAAAGAGCGAGCAATGGAAACACGCTGCTGCATACCGCCTGAAAGTTCCGCCGGTCGCTTATTGGCAAACTGCGTCAGCCCTGTCATTTCCAGCAATTCATGCCCACGCGCGATATCTTTAGCATCCACGCGGCCATACTTGTGTTTCATCGGGAAAGTGATGTTATCGAGCACCGTGAGCCATGGCAGCAACGTCGGTTTCTGAAACACAAACCCCATTTCATCTCGCGGTTCGGTCACCGGGTTGCCATAAACAGAAATCACACCGCTGCTTGGTTTGAGCAGCCCGGCAATCAAGCGCAAAATGGTCGATTTCCCGCAGCCTGATGGGCCAATAAATGAGACGAATTCATGGCGGCGCAGCGTCAGATTCACCTCATCAAGTGCCGTAACTCTGGTGCCATCAGCAGATATAAATGTCTGATTAACATGACTAAGCTCTATAACAGGCTGCATGACATTCCCTTATTTAGCGAGAAAACTACGGTCAACCAGGGTTTCCGGGTTTACTTTATCGGTCGGATATTTCATTGATTTCGCAACCCATTCCCACGTGTGCTTCAGAAGCGTCGGGTCGAATTGCCCCAGGCCATCGCGCTGGCTAATTTCATTGTTAATCAGCGGTTTTGTAACGTTGAAATCAGCTTCCAGCATCACGACATCGGCTTCAGGCACCATCGCTTTTTGGTCAGCGGCGGCTTTGTCCGGGTGCGCCAGGCTAAATTCGATAGACTTTTTGGAAGCTCGGACGAAACGCGCTACAACATCCGGCTTTTCTTTGATGAGTTTATCGGAGGCAAAGAACGACAGGCCGTAGCCATCAAGGCCGTAATCGGTCCAGGCCAGTTCAAGCGGTTTTTTACCTACCTGAGTCAGCGTCGCTTCAATGCTCGGGCGATTAGTTGACCACACCACCACGCCATCAACACGCCCCTGTGCCAGCATTGGCACCAGCGTGCCTGGGTCAGCTTTGATCTGTTTTACGCTATCGGGATCAACACCATTGTTTTCCAGCATGATGGGAAGCAACGCATTAGAGGCAGAGAACGTCGGGATACCAAGCGTTTTGCCTTTCAGGCTTTTCATATCGGTCACGCCGCTTCCCTGCCACGAGTAAATCGCATCAGGCTGTTTTGAGTAAATGCTCATGATGGCTTTCACTGGAATGCCACCTTCAGCTTGCGCCATCATTAAAGAAGCAATGCCGCCAGTGCCCACATCAGCTGCACCTGAAGCAATTTTTGTCAGCGTGTCGCTGCTGCCACGGCCAGGTAAAATGGTGACATCCAGCCCTTCTGCTGCGTAAAAACCTTCTTGAACACCGACAAAAACGAATGCTTTATCACCGCCATTTGGCATCCAGTCGAGCTGCAGTTTTAACTTATCCAGTGCGGCTGCATGCGCACTTGCCAGTACAAGGGCTACAGCGGTTGTAAGTCGAATGACGCGCATGCTTATCTCCTCAGAAGGGGCTGAAACTGCCCAATGGGCATATGTGAAACTTTTGTCACAACGGTTGGAAACTTTTGTTTCAAACATACGAGTGGTAGGGTCAAAAGTTAAAATATGAAAATCTTATAACCTGCTAAAAAGCAGCCATTTACACATGAATATTGTTGGTATTCTTTATTCTCAGCTGCTTCGGGTATACCGTGTTGGGCATCAGAAACAATTAGGCTGGAATACCCGGCCCAACGAATGAGGATCCACCATGAAAGCAGTCGTACTTGAACAAGTTGAAGGTCAGACTCAGGCCGAGGTAAAACAAATCTCTGCGCCGGCAATCGATCTGGGAAATGTGCTGGTTGATGTTGAGTGGTCAAGCCTGAACTATAAAGATGCGCTGGCGATCACCGGCAAAGGCAAAATCATCCGTAACTTCCCGATGGTGCCGGGGATTGATTTCGCAGGGCGCGTGGCGAGTAGTGATGATGCTAATTTCAGCGCAGGTCAGGAAGTGGTGTTGACCGGCTGGGGTGTGGGTGAAAACCATTGGGGTGGCCTTGCCGAACAAGCACGTGTGAAATCCGAATGGCTTGTTCCACTGCCTGCCGGCCTTAGCGCACGTAAAGCGATGATTGTCGGCACCGCTGGCTTTACTGCTATGTTGTGCGTGATGGCACTGGAAGATGCAGGTATTACACCAGAAAGCGGCGAAGTGGTTGTGACCGGTGCCAGCGGCGGCGTGGGCAGCACCGCAATCGCTCTGCTGCACGCGTTGGGTTACCAGGTTGTAGCAGTTTCTGGCCGTGAATCCACTCACGACTACCTACGCCAGTTAGGTGCCAGCCGCATTCTGCCACGCAGTGAATTTGCTGAAACTCGTCCACTGGAAAAACAAGTGTGGGCTGGTGCGGTTGATACCGTGGGTGGAAATGTACTCGCCAAACTGCTGGCACAGATGAACTACTCCGGTTGTGTCGCGGCTTGCGGCCTTGCGGGTGGATTCTCACTGCCAACGACAGTGATGCCATTCATTCTGCGTAACGTACGCCTGCAAGGTGTTGATTCGGTTAGTGCGCCGATTGAGCGCCGAGTTGCCGCGTGGGAGCGTCTGGCCGAATTGTTGCCGGAGAGTTTCTATGAGACGGCGACGACCGAGATTAGCATGGAGCAAGCGCCTAAATTTGCCGATGACATTATGAATAATGCGGTTCAGGGTCGGACGCTGGTGAAGGTGAAGTAAGCTCTCATCTCTTTCACAAACTATCTCAATAAGGATAAAAATTGAGATAGTTTGTTGTAGTTATCCCTTTCCCCGACCAATCCAGGAGACACTCCATTGGCCCAGATTTTTTATCAGTCATCAATTAGCTGGGTAACGCGACATCTATACAATTCAGCGAGTTTTTCTAATGTGGAACGCTGAGGTTTAGCACGTTTCTCCATGTTTGCTACACCCGCTTGAGAGATGCCGAGCACTTCCGCCACAGCCTCTTGAGATAGACCACGATACATGCGCCAGGCGGCCTGTAAAGTCGCGCCTTTTCTCATTTGGTAGCCTACAACTTCATGTGGGATTGTCTCATCGTCGTTAGGGCCAGGAGCATAGGGAACCGATTCGTAAAAATCATCCAGGTCTGCGGCTTTTACCAGTTTATTAAACAGGTCAATAGGTATCACAGCAGATTGACGTGCACCATTTTCATCGGTCAAGAATTGTATTTTTTTCATTCTCACGGGTCTCGCAAATATTGGAGAAAAGTCGAGATTTCTCACTGGTTGAAGCGGGTTGCCTCGCCTCCACTTAGTATGTATTTGATTGTCTGCGCATTACCTCTTCAATCTGGATTATGGTTGGATTTCCATCTATTACCGTAAACAGCACCCAATAAACACCCACCCTTACCCGATATTCTTTCCCTTTACTGCCGTGCAGCTTCTTTAAATCTAGCTGCACATCAGGAAATTCTTCTAGCTCACTTATCCGGGCATATATCGCTTCACGGTAGCGGCTATCTATGCGGAGAAGCTGTTTCATTGCCGTCTTACTCCATTCAACATTCGGCACTTTGGTTTCCTTATGTCGATCCGTGATAATTATCATAACTAAATTTAGTGATAAATAAAGTTATTTAGTGATAATTTAACTTAAAAATAGTTAAGCTTGAGCGTCCGAACTGCAAGACATCTTCTTACCGGGAACAAGGTCAAAAACCGGTTTGGTTTTTGACCTTGTTCCCGGCATAAATTGTACTGAAAGGTAAGTGAACGGAATTATCACGATCACGGCAAATTCAGATTAGTGATCCAAGAAGATCACTCTGGCAACACAATATTGCTGTCTGCCAGCGATCCCATATTGTTGTGCATTGCGCACGCAGCATCCACCAGATGCATTGCCAATGCCGCACCGCTGCCTTCACCTAAACGCATACCCATCTGCAAATACGGCTCCAGCCCTAACTTGTTCATCGCGATCACCGCACCTTTTTCCGCAGACAAATGCGACGGGATTAAATAATCACGCACGCCTGGCGCAATCTGGCAAGCGGCGAGTGCTGAAGCATAAGACAGGAACCCATCAAGAACGACCGGCAGGCCAGCAGCCGCTGCACCCAACATCACACCCGTCATACCTACCAGGTCGAAACCACCCACTTTGGCCAGCACATCAATACCATCAGCGGCATCGGGCTGGTTGGTTTCAATCGCTTTACGCACTACGGAAATTTTGTGATGCATCTGGTCGCTTGGGAAGTTAGCTCCCATGCCAACAACGTCGTCCGGTGAGCTATCGGTCAACACGCTGACCATCGCAGCCGCAGGTGTGGTGTTCGCCATACCTAGTTCACCCACGCCAAACAGCGTGACGCCCTCAGCGGCTTTTTGCATAGTGAGTTGCATGCTTGCCAGCAGCAAGTTTTCAGCCTGCTCACGGCTCATCGCCGGGCCTTGGGCAATGTTGCCACTGCCACGTGCCACTTTCATATCCAACACACCAGGCAGAGCATCGCTGTCGATACCGACATCGACCACATGAATATCCGCACCGACAGTCGCGCCCAATACGCAGACACCTGTGTTATGGCGCGTCATATTCATCGCCTGAATCGCGGTCACGATTTGTGGTGAAATAGCCACACCTTCCGCATAAACACCGTGGTCAGCACACATCACGAGAATAGCTTTGCGTTCAGTGTTCAGGCCGTTTTTCATGCCCGGCATTCCCGCCAGCTGCACCGCTAACGCTTCCAGGCGCCCAAGGCTGCCAAATGGTTTAAGCAGGCCGTCAATGTGTTGTTGTGCGCGAGCCATTGCATCGCTATCAAGCGGGGAAATCATTGCCAATAATGAATTTAAAGTTTGCATTTTTTTATTCTCAGAAACGTTATAAAAAACAGTTCAGCACAGCGCCATCCGACAATCAGCGCAGCAGCGCGAGCAGGAAAACCACTTCGCCCAATTCAATCGCCGCCCCCAGCGTGTCGCCGGTTTGCCCGCCGAGCGTGCGCTTCAACATCTGGCCGAGGAGATACATCGCCAGTATTGTGATAGCCAGCGCCAGCAGTCCGGAAGTCGGCAACAGAACCGTGCACAGCACCGCACCGCCAATCAGCGTCAGCAGCGCCTGTGTGCCCGTCACTTTGCCGATAAACAGATTGCCCAGCCCTTTCTCACGCGCATACTTGTGGTTGTACATCAGCAGCACACAAGCACTGCGCCCGGCAATGGAAGCCGCTGCCAGCACCATCAGCATATTATTGCCACGCAGCGCCAGTTCGCTGACCACCAGCACTTTGGTCACAATCACAAAGATCAGCGCCAGCCCACCGTGAGTACCAAGACGGCTATCGCGCATGATTTCCAGCATGCGGTCACGAGTACGCGCCGAGAAAATGCCATCGCACGTGTCAGCCAGGCCATCAAGATGGAAACCACCGGTCAATAATGCGAGTGCCAGCACATAACCCATGGCAGCTAAAGGTAAGCCCGCCCACGGCTGCAACAGCGTAAACACAGCCCCTGCCAAAGCACCCAGCACCAGGCCAACAAATGGAAAGGTCACGATACCGCGCACATACTGGTGTGTTTCGATACCATCAGTCCAGCGCGCGCGCACCGGAATGCGGCTCATAAACTGCAAAGTGGCGAAGAACAAACGGAAGATCATTTAATTTTTACCCCAATCCCTGAAATAACCAGCCACACCTCATCGGCACGCTGCGCCAGGCGCTGGTTTACGCGCCCGGCAATATCACGGAAATGCCGCGCGAGGCGGTTTTCCGGCACAATGCCCATCCCGACTTCATTGGTCACCAGAATCACTTCCGCCGGGCTTGATTCGCAGGCCGCCAGCAAAATGTCGATTTGCTGATTCACCACCTGTTCCATCGAGTCAAAATCCCAGTCGTCTTCTGGCTTATCGCCCGCCGCGTCATACATCACGTTGGTAATCAGCGTGGTGATGCATTCCAGTAACACAGCTTCGCGGGCATTGTTGTGCTCATTAATAACGGTGTTTAACTCGCGATACTGCTCAACGGTTTGCCAATGCGCCGGGCGGCTGTCGCGATGGTGCGCAATACGCTGCTCCATTTCACTGTCGAAAATTTTCGACGTAGCGATATACAACACACGTTCAAAATTTGCGGCCAGTTGTTCGGCATGACGGCTTTTACCGCTACGAGCGCCGCCCGTGACTAATTTCATATTGGTTGTTCCTGATGCTCTTCCATAATCTGATAAATACGTGAGATATCAATGTTCTCACGCATCGCGTCAGCCAGGATATTGAACTGCTGATCTTTATGATTTTGATAGTCGAACACCTCGCATTCCCAGGCATTCAGCCCTTTGCGCAGACGCAAGCTATCCAACAAACTGCGAGTAAACTCACCGCTATCAAACAGGCCATGCAGGTAAGTACCCAGCACGCGACCATCTTCGCTGATAGCACCATCAACATTATGATAAGGCTGAGTATTACACTCGGTGAAAGTGGCAAACGGTGCGGTATTTTCTCCGCGCTGCGTTTCGCCCATATGGATTTCATAACCTTGCAGTGCTGAACCTGAGCTTGCTGCAAAAACGCCTGGCAGTTGCGCCTGAACCTTTCCGGCGACGCGGGTCGTGGTTTTAACACTGGCAAAGCGTGTCACAACATCCAGCAAACCAATACCGGCCATCTCGCCAAGCCCGGATTCCACTTCGTCGTAAATATGCTGCCCGAGCATCTGATAGCCGCCGCAAATCCCCAGCACCGCGCCGTCATTGCTATTGTGTGTTAGCAGCGCCTGCTCGAGGCCGTTTTCACGCAGCCAGAGCAGGTCGCCGAGGGTATTTTTACTGCCCGGCACAATAACCAGGTCACTGTTTTGCAGTTCATCAGGTTTGGCTACATAACGCAGGCGCACATCAGGCTGTGCCGCCAACGCATTAAAATCGGTGAAGTTCGACATGTACGGCAGTTTTAAAACTGCAATATCCAACTCTTTCGGGGTGACTTCGTCGTATTTCCCACGCTGCAAAACAACGCTGTCTTCATCTTCGAGATCGACATTCAGCCACGGCATCACGCCCAAAACTGGCACGCCGGTTAACGCTTCGATTTGTTCGATGCCGGAGTAGAGCAGCGCCACGTCGCCACGGAACTTGTTAATAATGACGCCTTTTACGCGCCATTTTTCATGTTCCAGCAGTAGCGCTATGGTGCCGTAAATAGCAGCGAACACGCCGCCACGGTCAATATCTGCAACAAGAATCACCGGGCATTGCGCCAGTTCTGCCATGCCCATATTGACGATATCGCGGTCGCGTAAGTTGATTTCAGCCGGGCTACCCGCCCCTTCAAGCACCATCACATCATATTCTGACGCAAGGCTTTGGTAGACCTCGCGGATTTGCGCTTTCAATTGCGGTTTGTAGTTGTGGTAGGTCACAGCATCCATATTGGTGGCGACTTTACCCATCAATACCACCTGCGCTTTGCAGTCGCTGGTTGGTTTGAGTAGTACGGGGTTCATGCGCACATCCGGGGCAATTCCAGCCGCTTCAGCCTGGAAAATCTGCGCCCTGCCCATCTCTTTGCCATCCGGCGTGATACCCGAATTGAGCGCCATATTCTGCGATTTAAACGGCGCGGTACGGTGGCCGTCCTGGGCGAAAATCCGACACAGCCCTGCCACCAACATGCTTTTCCCTACATCAGAGGCGGTGCCCTGAACCATGATTGAAAGGCTCATCCTGCTTCCTTTGAAACGCGCAAGGCGTTAAACAATTGAGTTTCGGTTTTGCACAACGGGAAACCGAGTTCGCTGTGCAGTTTGACCAGCCATGGCTGCACAAGCCCGGCATCTTGCAGCATCGGCGCCTGACTAAAGACTTCGCCGGGTTCACCTTGCGCGACGATTCTGCCGCCTTTCATCACATACACGGCGTTGCAAACTTCATAAATCAGATCAATATCATGGCTTGAGATGACGACGTGCTTACCCTGCGCAGCAATGCGGGCGATGATTTCAATCATCTGTTGACGGCCCGATGGGTCAAGTCCGGCGGTCGGTTCATCAAGCAATAAATAGTCGGCTTCCATCACCAGCGCCCCGGCAATTGCCACGCGTTTCTTCTGCCCGTGACTTAAATATTGAATCGGTTTGTGGCGGAAAGATTGCGCATCTACCAGCTGAATCGCGTGTTCGACACGGCGGGCGATTTCGGTTTCATTCACGCCAAGATTGCGCAAGCTAAAGGCGATATCGCTGTCGATATCGGTATAAAAGATTTGTTGTTCCGGGTCCTGAAACACGGTGGTGACGCGCTGGCGGTGCTCAATCAACCCGGCTTTGGTGTAATTTATCGGTTTGCCCTGCCACAAAACTGCACCAATCTTCGGGCGCAAAACACCGTTGAGGTTCATAAACAGCGTGGATTTTCCACAGCCGTTTGCGCCGACTATTCCCGTTACCGGGTACGTCCCAAAATCAAAGGTTAAATCGTGCAGAACGGTATCATCCTGATAGCAAAAAGATAAATTTTGGGTTGTCAGCATCGGTGCAGTTCTCACAGGTGGAAATCACCCTGGTAAAGTTTGATATCCAGCGTCGTGACCATTTGCTGGTAACGCAGCAGCACGCGCGAAAAAAGCATGCTGACTAACATAGCAAGCGAACGGTAACCACCGGGCAGCGTACGATAACCGAAACGCAATGTCTGAGCACGGTGAATGGCCTGTGCCTCGTCCAACAGGATAAAAATAAAACGCCAGGTGAGCAGGATTTGCTCGGTCAGCAAACGCGGTACCCGGAGGCGTTGTAGCAAGATGATCAATTGCGGAAACGGTAGATTTAGCACCAGCCAGTAAGTCGCGCCCAGAGCCGCAAGGCTGCGCCAGAAAGTCTGGTTTGCCATCATCACGCCTTGTGCATCAATGCCCACATAAAATGAGCCGAGCGGCACACTCCACAGCAAAGCCTGCGCGTGGTGCGCGGCACTGAAGATTATCGTCACCACGCCGATCAGCAAAAAGCCCAGTGGCACCGCCAGCCAGCGCAAGTACCGCACCGGTCCAACACGCAGCAACCAACAGGTAAAAGCGGCAATCACCAGCAGCAAAACCGCCTGCCCGACTGGCGGCAGTGCAAACGCCAGCACCATCATCACCAGATACAGCGCAAATTTACGCAGCGGTGAGACACGGCACCAGCGGCTTTGGTAACTGAGTTTATCAATCCCCAGCATGGTCTTCGCGGCGGCCCCGGTAATAGCCCAGAATGTAGAAAATCACCGCCGTACCGATTGAACCTTGCAGGGTAAACAGCAGGCTTTCGATTTCGCTGCTGGCTGGTTCATAAAGCGGCTGGAACCACGGTTTGTAATGAGGCGCGACGACCAATATCTGCCCTTCTGCCTGGTCGTCGGAGCCGCCGTATTCGCCACCGTGAGGAACAAAGAACGGCACAATCATCAGTCCTATTATCAGGGCAAGCAATACTAGAGTCTTTTTCATCTTATTGGCTCCTGGCAGGAAGCAGTTGTCGTTTGGTTAGCTGGTCGTAAATCATCACAGTGAGCAAGCCTTCGGCGATGGCTATTGGGATCTGCGTCAGACAGAAAATACCCATGAATTTCATCGAGGAACCGGTAACGCCAAAGTGCGGATCGGGGAACGCTACACCGAGTTGAATCGAAGTGACAAAGTAAGTGGTTAAGTCAGCAATCATCGCACACAGGAACACGGCCACATCGCGGCGAAAGCCCGCTTTACATGCCAGTTTCCATACCAGATAACCGACAATCGGCCCAATAACCGCCATCGACATGCCGTTTGCGCCAAGCGTAGTCAGCCCGCCGTGTGCCAGTAACAGTGCCTGGAACAGCAGCACAATGGCACCCAAAACCGCCACAACGCCCGGGCCGAACAGAATTACCGCAAGGCCAACGCCAGTTGGGTGCGAGCAGCTTCCGGTAACCGAGGGGATTTTTAACGCCGAGAGCACAAAGATAAATGCACCGCAAAGTGCCAGCAGCACTTTCTGGTTGCTGTCATGTGCCACGATTTGGCGCAAACGCACCAGCCCGACGTACAAGCACGGCAGGAATAAAATCCACCATGCCAGAGCCCACATTGGCGGCAGGAAACCTTCCATAATGTGCATTGCGAAGGCTTCTTGCGGCACGATGAGCAACAACATCCCCATGCCCAGCCCGCTTAGCGAGAGTTTTTTAAGTAACGATTCCATGATTTTCCTTTAAGACGTTAATGTCGGATGGCGCTTGTCCGACCTACGAATGCGTATCAGATTTACAACGTCTGGTTACGCCACTGTTTATTCACAAGAATGGTCGAAAAATACGGTAGCTTCTGGTCATCCGGCACCTCTTCCAGGTTTCGCCAGCATTGCTCGCCCGGTAATGTCGCTTCCGCCATTAACACCGCATGTTGAATGATTCCCAGGTGTTGTAGCAGCGCCTTGATTTGCGCGAAGCGGCCATAGACTTTCATCAACACTACGCTGTCATGCGCGCGCAATGCTTCAGTAAGGGCCTGATGTGATGCTGTGCAAGACATCACCGCGAGGGATTGCTGTTCCATCGCCAGCGGCAGTTGCGCTCGCGAAGCGATAGCAGCAAAAGAAGTGACACCAGGGACGATTTCCAACCACTCCGGGTTGCCGATACGAGCCAGCAAAAACACCCAGGTACTGAACAGCATTGAATCACCGAGCGTGATAAACCCGACCTGTTTACCCTGCTCCACTTCGTGTTGCAGCGCCGCCGCAGTTTCATCCCACACCACCGATTTTTCGTCGTTATCAGCACTCATCGGGAAGTGGCAGGTGCGTATTTCGGTAGTTTCACTGAGGTATTCGCGCACAATGGAAAGCGCCAGACTGTCGCCGCCTTTGCGCCCTGCTGGGGCATACAACACATCGAGTTTGCCGATGATACGCGCCGCACGGACGGTAATCAGGTCACTGGCACCAGGCCCGGTACCGAGAGCATATAAGCGACCGGTCATGCTGCCACCTCCGCTGACTTTTCCAATGCACGCTGCAAATGGTTCACAAACATGGCGCGAATTTGTGGGTTTTCGCCCAGGCCTTGCAACCAGGGTTGTGCTTCAATGCCCGCTTCTTGTAGCTGGGTTTTCCACGAGTCTTCTTCGTCAGACGCCATGTCGTTAATTGCATGGTCGCCCGCCACTAACATCAGCGGCATCAGGTGGACTTTACGTACCTTTTCTTTCAGCAAGCCACGCACGATAAGGTCGATTTCCGGGTAGCTTTCTACCGCACCGACACGCGCCGGGATCTGGCGAGCCGCCATTAAATGATCGAGGCAGGCATAGGCCGAAAACGCATGATGGCTGGCACCGTGGCCCATAAACACTACGCGCTCATCGGCTTCAAGCTGTGGCATCTGGCTTTGCAAAGCGCTGAGCAGCAGTTCGTAATCATTGAAATCGCTAAGCAATGCTGTGCCCAATGCCAGGCGCTGGAACAAATGGCTGTACGCCTTAACTTCACGGGAGATTTTTTCGTATTCGTCGCCATTAATTACATGTAACGACTGTACGGCCACATCCTGATAACCCAGTTCAGCAAGGCGCAGCAGTGCTTGCGCAGGTGTATCAATGTCCAGGTTATCGCGCTTTTTTAACTTGCGAATAATCATGCCGGAGGTAAAGGCGCGGAACCGATCGCGGTCGGCAAAGGTGCGGCTAAGTTGTTCTTCACAGGCAACAATATTTTTGGTGCAGGTTTCGTGGTAACTGGTACCGAAACTGATTACTAACAGGGCTTTTTTCATGATTTTCTCTCTTGCAGCCAGCGTGTGACACGGCGGCTCACATCTTCACGGCTTTCCAGTAATTCAGGGCCAAAAACCTGCGATTGCGGGCGAGTCACTACCACACAGGGAATATTTCGCGCCAGCGCAGGGGTCACTTTGTCGAGATAACCGCCTTCGGCACCGGACTCTTTGGTTATCACCACATCGGGCGCACAGAAGTCATAAGTGGCGGCGTTAAACTCAGCGCTGAACGGGCCGCGCAGCGCAATAATATTGTCAACGCCCAACCCCAGCGCTTCGCACTCGGCAATCACTTCGCTGGTCGGTAACACCCGAGCCAACAGTGTTTTGCCCGGCAAAGCTTGCTGATAAGCAGCCAGTTCTTTGCTACCGGTAGTCAACAGCACGCGTGGGCCAAATGTTTGCGCCACGGCACAGGCGGCTTGCAGACTGGCCACTTTGTGCAGCAACGGGTGTTCCAGATCATTAAGTTCACTACGCCGCTGATACCGGCTGAGTGTTACACCCACGATTTCACAGGCGCGGGTGATATTTTGGCTAAGCAATTCGGCATACGGATGCGAGGCATCAATCACCCAGTTCACGGCATTGCTGACCAGCCAGTCAGCGATTCCATCGGTATCAATTCGCCCTACACGAATTTTCCCACCGATATCACCCGCCAGAGACGCCCCTACCGCCGTCGCGACCGAAAGCGTGTACGAAATGCGCAGTTCATCGAGGATCTGGCAAATAAACCGGGCATCGCTGGTGCCGCCGAATACCAGCACTGGCGTTTCACTCACAGCTCGTAACCTCGAGGGGTAATCATTAATCCATTGCGAACAAAGGTCGTTTTGTTGCCGACAATCACCAGACTCGTCATATCAACCGGTTCGAAATCCATCTCACCAAAGGTGGTCAGCCATTTTTGTTCTTTCTTACGTCCGGCCGCTTTCACCACGCCCACTGGCGTTTGCGGGCTGGTAAACTCGCTCATCAATTCGAACGCACGCGCCAGATGACCTTCGCGGCCACGGCTGCGCGGGTTATAGAAGCAAATAACAAAATCAGCAGAAGCCGCCGCAATAATGCGTTTTTCGATAACCGGCCATGGCGTGAGTAAATCGCTCAGGCTGATATGGCAGAAATCATGCATTAATGGCGCGCCGAGTAATGATGCAGCGGCAATGCTGGCTGTGATGCCCGCCACCAGCCGTACCTCAATGTCCAGTTGCTGCGATGTCACCAGTTCCAGCACCAGACCGGCCATGCCGTAAATCCCGGCATCACCGCTGCTGATTAACGCCACGTTATGTCCAGCTTGCGCCAGTTCGATGGCGGTCTGGCAACGTTCAATCTCTTTACACATGCCGGTTTTGATCACCTGTTTGTCGCCAGTTAATGGCTTCACCAGGTGGGTATAAGTTTTATATCCGACGACAATTTCAGCTTCCTGCAGAGCAGCAATAGCTTCCTGAGTCATCATGGCTTCGCTACCAGGGCCAATGCCGATTACCGTTAACATCTGTCTGAAACTCCTAAAGTTATGGTGACACCCTGCTGTTTCAGAGTGTGACCCACTAGATTGCCGTTGCTCATCAGCCACGCAGCAGGTTGTGAGACGCTGCCAACGCCTACGGTCAGGCGCACAAATTCCGATGCCGGAAATCGATGCTCGTGTTCGCTCAATTGGTCAACGCTAAAAAGTTTGAAAGGGATTTGATGGTGCTGTGCCAGTTCCAGTAGTGCAGGCTCATCTTGCTTGAGCATTACACTGCCGATGGCGCACAACGCCAGCGGGTCAAAATGGTTCTCAGCCAGTTGCTGGCGGAGCAGCGCGGCCACGGTTTGTGGCGGCGTGTCACGGCGGCAGCCGATGCCTGCTATGACGCGCTTCGGAACCAGTTTATAAACGGGGATATTTAAGGCAGGCTGCGAATCACGCAGCGTGACGCACACCAGCGCATCAAGCTCTGGCAGGGCATCAAGGCTCTCAATCGCAATAAAGCCGCGCGTGTCGTAATGCTCAGCATGTGGCGCAAATTCGCTGTCCCACCACAGGCCAACCCGCTGTTGACTCACCAACATTTGGTTGACGGTTTTCACCGCCAGACGGAAATCGAGCATCGTTGCGTCAAGTTTTGCCGCAAGCGTATCAAGCGCCGCCATCTGATTCACATCGGTCGCGGTAGTGATGACCGGGTCTGCGTTTAGCAGCGTTGCCAGTTGGCGAGTTAGCTCGTTAGCACCACCCATGTGGCCGGAAAGCAGGCTGATCACGTGTTCTGCACGTTCATCCATTACCACAACCGCCGGGTCTTGCAGTTTGTCACACAGCATTGGCGCAATCACCCGCACCACAATTCCGGTGGCCGCAATAAATACCAGTGCCGAATACTGGCTGAATGCCTGCTGTACCGTTTGAGCAAAACTGCCGCCAAACGGGATAAAACCCGGTTGTAGCAACTTTTCACTGGTAAAACAGGTCAGCGGCAAGGCTTCACGCAGGCGTTGTGCCAGCACCACACCACCGGGTGTCAGGCAAAACAGCGCGATCGACTCAGGCTTTGCGGTATTCATGGCTGAACCCTGCGTCGTAGAGTTTCGAGTAGTGATACTCCTCGCCCAAAAACGCCCCAACCATAATCAGCGCGGTTTTACGGATTCCGGCTTCGCGTACTTTTTCAGCAATGTCAGTAAGGGTGCCGCGTATCTCCTGGCAATCAGGCCAGGTGGCTTTATAGACTACCGCGACTGGCGTATCTGCTGGATAACCGCCTTCAATCAGGCGTTCTGCCACACGGTTAATCCGTTGTACCGAGAGGAAAATGGCCATTGAGGTTTGGTGTTTTGCGAAGGATTCAAGCTGTTCGAGCGGTGGCATCGGCGTGCGGCCTTCGATACGCGTGATGATCAGGCTCTGCGAGACTTCCGGTACGGTGTATTCCACGCCAAGTTGTGCAGCCGCGCCCAAAAACGCACTGACTCCCGGCACAGAAACGTAGCCAATACCGAGTTTGGAGAGCATTTCGCCCTGTTCGCGGATTGAGCCATACAGCGAAAGATCGCCGGTTTGCAGGCGCACCACCAGCTTGCCCGCTTTCACGCCGTTCTCCATCAACTCAATAATCTCGTCGAGATTGAGCCCTGCGCTGTCATGGCATTCGGTGCCAGGTTGGCAGTAATCCAGCAGTTCAGGATTAATGAGCGAGCCGGCATAAATCACCACTTTGGCCTGTTGCAAGATGCGGTAGCCTTTCAGCGTGATTAGCTCTTTGTCGCCAGGACCTGCGCCAACGAACCAGACTTTGCGGGTATCAAATAACTCAGTCATTGCTTCCTTCCTTGCGACAAGAGATCAAATAAGTGGGATTGTTCGGTTTGAAGTAGTGCCCACTGCCAAGCGTTGCTAGGTTTGCCACCTGCAATTGCAGGCAATCAAAATCGCTCACCGCGCATTGTTCAAGGTGAGTTAGCGCGCAGGTTAAGTTTTCCAGCAGGATGAATGTCATCACCAGACGCCCGCCGGGATGCAAATGCGCCAGCGACCAGTCGATCAATTCCGTAAGTTGCCCACCACTGCCCCCGATAAACACCGCATCGGCCATCACGTTCAGCTCTATTGGCGCGTACCCGCTGATGATTTCAACGTTCGGACAGGCGAAAAGCTCACGGTTTTCTGCCATCAGCGCCAGCGCGTCAGGGTTGCGCTCAATTGCCGACACCTGCAATTGCGGGTACCGCATCGCCGCTTCAAGGGACACGCTGCCAGTGCCTGCGCCGATGTCGATAAAGTGCGTGGCGTGCTGTAATTGCAGGCGATCGAGCGCCTGAGTACGTACCACTTCTTTAGTCATCGGCACGCGTGCACCGCGTAAAAACAGATCATCTTTCATTGAGTATTATCACCACATTCATCGCGTAAGACTGCGCCACGTCGGCGGCGCGCAAGCGATGGATTCGTTCATCTGCTGACGACAGGTTCTCGCCAATAATGAGAATGGGATTGAGGCCGCGCATCAGAAATGCCTGGGCGATGGCATGCGGCCCGATAATGGTGTCGGTCACCATTGCCACTTTTTGGTGCGCCACAATCGCGTTGAAATCGGGTTCACGCCCATGGCTGCTGGTTATCCATAAGTCGTTCATATCGACGGCGGCTTTGGCGCACAGATATTGAATCGAGCTGATGCCGGGAATAATGCACAGTTGTTCAGGCGGGAAACTTGCTGCCAGACGTTTACCAATGCCATAAACCAGCGGGTCGCCAGAGGCCAGCACCACTATTTGCTGGCTCAGGCGTTCACCAAGCCAGACGATTAAGCCGTCAAGATCGCTATCCAACAAACGCGTCTGGGCCTCCGAATCAGCAAACAGCGCCAGTTGACGTGCGCCGCCCACCAGAATCTGCGCTTCATCAATGGCGATACGCGCCTGGAAAGTCAGATACTCCGCAGCCCCTGGTCCAATACCTACAACGGTCAGCATCGCAACTCCTGAGCTATTTCAGCCACCGGGCGGCTACTGCCTAAAACCTGGTTATCGAACGAGAATAAAATGGCGTCGCACTTAGGCGGGGATTGGGTGAAACGCAGCATCTCAGCAACACGCTCACAGATGCGGATTGCCAGGCGTTCAAACACACCCATCCAGCCTTGCTCCGCGATGATTTCAAGTGCCGCTTCAGTGGTGTCGCACTGGCTTACAGCTTCCAGCAACGAAAACGGCGCGCCCATTAATGCCAGGTGTGCGACCAACGTCTCCATGCGCCCGTCGGCAATGTGGCTGTGGGTGTGGAAAATCCCGGCGGCAACTTTCACCAACTTGCCAGGGTGGCCAATCAACACGATGTGACGGTACTCAAGGCGCACCGCTTCCTGAATCATGTAGCCGACGAAATTGCTCATCGTCACCACACATTCACTGTCCAAATCGAGTTGCTCGCGGACAAAACGTTCACCGTGGTTGCCCGGCACCAGAATGACTTTATCCAGCCCGGCGGCGCGTTTCATTTCCAGCTCGAGTGCCAGTGAACGCTTCCAGCTTTCTTCGGACATCGGCATCACAATACCGGTGGTACCGATTATCGAAATCCCGCCCAAAATCCCGAGGCGATGGTTGTAGGTTTTCTTTGCTCGCTCCTCACCTTCTGGAGCAAAAATTTCAATTTCGGCGCCACGTTCCGCACCGATAACTTCACGCACCGCCGCTTCAATGGTCTGGCGCGGCGTGCGGTTAATAGCCGATTCGCCAATGGGCAAACCGATGCCTTTGCGTGTGACTTTGCCGACCCCGGTACCGCCGCGCAGGGTGATCGCACCGCTGTCATTAAGCTGTACGCGAGCGAAAATCAGCATGCCGTGAGTGGCGTCGACGTCATCGCCGCCGTCTTTACGGATTGCCGCCGTCGCCTGCTGACCTTCGATAATTGGCATTTCAACGTTGAGATGCAGTGTGACGCCTGAAGGGGTGACGATAGAAACCTGGTCGATCACGTGCTGGCGCAATACCATCAGAGCCGCGACTTTAGCCGCAGCAGTGGCGCATGAACCGGTGGTGTAGCCTTTGCGGTATGCCTTGCCTTTATGCCAGACGCAATCGGCGGTTTGCTCGCTCACTGAGCCTCCCGCAAGCGGTAAAGCAGCGCATTCACAATAGCTGCGGCGACGTTACTGCCGCCTTTGCGCCCACGCGCAGCAATGGCCGGTAAGCCGCTTTCAACCAGCGCTTCTTTAGACTCTTCAGCCCCGACAAACCCGACGGGCACGCCGATAACGGCTGAAGGTTTGGCTCCTAACTCTAACAAGCGGAACAGCGCGGTTGGCGCATTACCAAAGACAAAGACCTTCTCGCCATCTTCCTCTAAAGCCAGATCCACCGCCGCCATTGAGCGCGTCACGCCCTGCTCTTTGGCATGAGCCACCACGCGCGGGTCGCTAATAAAGCAGCGGCAGCTACAACCAAACTCCGCCAGCAGGGTCTTGTTAATACCCGAAAGTGCCATGGTGGTATCGGTGTACAACGTGCAACCACGCAACAAACTGGCGGTCAGTTTTTCGATGACATCAGGTGAAAACCACAAAATATCCAGCCACTCAAAATCGGCGGTAGTGTGGATAACCCGCTTGATCATCGCTTCCTGAATAGCATCGTTAAAACGATATTCCGGGCGCTCGGCGGCAATGATTTCGCTAATGATTTCAAAACTGTGCTGCTCAATAAGCTGGGGTTGTTGCAGGTAGTTCATCAGGTGTCCTTAAGCTATGCCAGGTGCAAGTACGCGCAATGCGGCAAACAGCAGCAAAGCAAACAGCGAAGCCAACATCATGAGTTGAATGGTGCGAGTTATATCGTCAAGGGCAATGCCGCGCTGCTCATCCCCCATCCACGGTTTTTCTACCCGCTCGCCAAAATAGGTGTTCGGCCCGCCCAGTCGGATACCTAGCGCGCCGGCAACGGTAGCCTCAGGCCAGGCACAATTCGGACTGCTGTGTTGATAGCGGTCACGCCAGCCGATAAGCAGCGCCTGGCGAGGGTTGGCTCGCAAGAAAAAGGCCGCGAGGGTAAGCAACAACCAGCTCAATCTTGCGGGAATGAAATTAGCGAGGTCATCAAGCCGGGCGCTGACATAACCAATGGCGCGATATTTTTCGGTTTTATAACCGACAATGGAGTCGAGGGTATTGATAGCTTTGTAGGCCAGGGCAAGTGGTGCACCGCCAATCATCAGGAAGAACAGTGGAGCAATCACACCATCGACACTATTTTCTGCCACCGTTTCGACCACCGCACGGGTGATTTGCGGGCGCTCGAGTTGCGAAGTATCACGCCCGACTATCCAGGATAATTTCTCGCGACTCTCTTCTAGCGTGCCATCTTTGAGTGCGCGATAAACCTCGAGTGCCGCATCACTCAAGCAACGGGCGGCAAGCACGGTATAAATCATCCACACCTCAACCAGCCAGCCGAGCCACACAGATACCTGATTTGCGAGGTGCAATACTCCCCAACTCACGCCCCAGGTCGAACCCACCACAACCAGCCATAACACGCCGCCGCCGATTTTCAGCGCACGGTCGCTTTTGCAGCACCGGCGTATCTGGCGCTGCGTAAAGCTGATGAGATTGCCAATCCAGCGCACCGGATGTGGCCAGTGATGCGGGTCACCGAGCCAATAATCCAGTAACCACGCGACAGCCCACGCAAGAAGTGTCATAGGTGATTCCTCGCAAGTGCTAACCAGTGATTGAGTAACGAGGGACGTTGGGCGAAATGAACATGCAGGTAACTTGCAAAGGTCGCATGATGCTGAAAACCGCCCTGCCAGCGCGAAATAGCTACACCATCGCGCCATTTGCAACAATCGAGAGCGGCAGGTAATGAGCCGCTAAAATCGGAGTAGTGAAACTCATGGCCGCGCAGGGTTTCGCCTTTTTTGGCAAGTAACGTGTCGTGTAATGCCGTGGCTTCGCAGTAGCCAAAACGCGTCAGCCGTTTGCCCATCTGACTGTGACCAGGCAATACGCCACACATGGCATGGGTTTCCTCATTCCCGTCAGTCAGAGATTCCCCCAGATACATCAACCCGCCACATTCGGCGTACAGCGGAATTCGCTGCTGATGTGCCTTTTGCAGGGATTCACGCATTTTGATATTGGCGGCAAGTTTCTCGCCGTGTACTTCTGGATAGCCACCGCCGAGCCAAATCATTTGGCAATCAGGGAGTTTAGTGTCATGCAAGGGGCTAAAACGCTGGATTTTTACCCCTGCCTGCTCGAGTAATTCGAGGTTGTCCGGGTAATAAAAGTTGAAGGCTTCATCTTCGGCAAGCGCAAGCGTAAGCCCATCAGCCAGTGCCGCATCAGGTATAACCGGCGCTTCACCTTGTGGCAGCGAGTTCAGGCGAGATAAATTTAACAGGAGGTCAATGTTGACGGTTTCTTCGAGCTGTTGCGCCAGCTGCTGCCAGCGTTCATCTTGCGGCGCATTTTCTTGGGCAGGAACGAGTCCGAGATGTCGTGCAGGCAAAGCCACATCGGCCATGACAGGCACGCGGCCAAGCACCGGAATACCACAATAACGGGTGATGGCATCGGCAAGTAATTGATAATGGCTATCGCTGTTGACGCGATTAAGAATAACGCCCGCGATATTCAATGTTGGGTCAAATCGCTGAAAGCCCATTACCGTTGCAGCAATAGAAGTGGAGACAGCTTTACCGTCCACCAGCAAAATCACCGGGCAACCGAGCTGTTTTGCCATAGCAGCACTGCTGCAATAGTTGGGGTCAGTTCCGTAACCATCGTACAGCCCCATCACGCCTTCGATAACGGCGACATCAGCGTGCTGCATTTGTTTTGCAAACAGACCATTAAGCGTTGGCGTGGGCAGCATAAACGCATCGAGATTGCGTGAGGCAATGCCAGACACAGCACTGTGCCAGCCGCTATCGAGGTAATCGGGGCCGATTTTGAAAGGTTGAACGCGCAGGCCGCGCAGCATGAGGGCACGAAGCAGCCCGAGCGTGACGGTGGTTTTGCCACAGCCGCTGCTGGTTCCTGCAATGACGAATGCGTGTTTCGCTGCCCCTGCCATAATTGCCTTTTTACTTACTTCGGCAAAATGCGGATGTCAGCACGTGCGCGCACCTTGCGGCTGCACGCATCTGATGACAACTGGCTTCCCACCGAAGGAGTTGTTTAAAATATTACCCGGAATAATTCGAGGAGCAGGAAGGCGGCAATCGAGCAAATCCCGATGAGCTTACTGTAGTAAGTGATTCGGGTTTGTGAGTGCAGCCAACGCACCTGCAACTTGAAGTATGACGGGTACGGCTGACAAGTCGGTCTTCTGGCTTAGCGTCACTCTCGCCCGCCCTTCCCAATCAAAGATCAGTGGTTACGCGGGTTCGTCGGCATCACAGCAGCGGGGGCTGCGGGGGATTGTCACCCCCTTCCCAGCCATGTTTGACACATGGCATAAACGAGTCAGTTGTATCGATTTTAATTACCGTTTTACTGCATGACATTTTTTAATCATCATGCATATAAATTTGTAAAAGCGGTTCTAGTGTAAAAGCTAATAGATATTGATTGTTGCGCTATAACAATTTTTACTGATTTTTATTAATGCTTAGCTCTTAATCGTTGTAATGTGCCGCTGTGCTATCTTCCCGCGCCTGCGGTGAAAAACAGAATGAATCCCAACATGAAAGAGAGTTGCCAATACTATGGCTGAAGCACGCTGCCCGGCGTCCTGCGGTGAATTAATTCAGGGCTGGATAGATGGTGGGGAAAAACTGGTGTCCTGCCCGATAGACTGGTTTAGCACCGTTGAAGTCAGTGAAGGCAAGAGGCTCTCCGGCGAGCGGCCCCGAATGCGCCAGATACTGGAGCGCGTCGTCACGTACTTTGGCTATTCCATTGCGCTAGCAAACAGCCTGAGCATTAATCTGGAATCAACGGTTCCGGTCGGGAAAGGTCTTGCCAGTAGCACTGCGGATATTGCCGCCACAGCAGTTGCTACCGCGCGTCATTTAGGTGAAATGCTGGATGAGTCCGCGCTTGCCACTTTATGCGTGCAACTAGAACCAACGGACAGCACGATTTTTCGCAATCCAACCCTTTTTGACCATATCCAGGCACAAGTACAAATTAGCTGCCAGCCCACGCCAATGCTGGAAATTCTGCTGCTTGAAAGCAATACCACGCTTTTGACGGAGGATTATCATCGTTACGAACGGGAATCAGTGTTAATCCGTAACGCGGGCTTACTGGATAACGCCTGGCAGACGCTACAACGTAGTTGCCGACAACAAGATGCCCGGTTGTTAGGTGAAGCCACTACAATGAGTGCCAAAGCCTGCCAGCAACTGTTAGTAAAACCCATGTTTTCCCAACTATTAGCCCTGGTCGAAGAGTCAGATTTGCACGGGTTAAACGTGGCGCATAGCGGCAGTGTGGTGGGATTGATGCTTGATACCAGTAAGCATGATGTTGAGAAGATGCTCTGGCTGATAAAGCATTTAGAGATTGATAGGCATTATCCGCAGCAGCATCTGGTAAAGATGATAGAGGGCGGAGTGCGCTGAGTTGTTGCGAAAAAAAACCGCCGAATCGGCGGTTTTCACAATTAACACTATTTACCCTAAATAATTCGAGTTGCATTAAAGCGGTAAGTGAACGCAGCTAACACACAGGCAGCTCGAAGTATGACGGGTAAATTTAGTCGGGTTTGATTTCACCCATCACTTTCAGTTTTTTGGAAATTTCACGACGCTCTTTAGACAGTTCAGCATTCTTGATGATGTAATCATCAACACGGTCTTCGTAGTCGGTTTTCATGCTGGCAATGATGCCCTGTATAGCTTCAATGCTCATACCTGGCTTAATGTAGTCACTCAGGTTATCAAGCAGCAGAACACGTTTTGAGTTATCACGGATCTTTTTCTGAACGTCCTGAATCTCACGCTGCAGTTTGTTTTTACGACGGAACAGACGCACAAACTCAAGCACGTCCTGGAAAGAAGGTTTAGTTGGTTCCATTTTTTTACCCCTGCTAATTACATACTCGGATTCGTTAAGACAACCGCCATAGGATTACCTTAATGGTAGCGGCGGCCGCTGACAATTCTTTTATCCCCGTCTGTTCCGGGCTCTATAACCAAACAGTACAGGCGATTAGTCTCTTTCGCTATCTTAACCTCAATTGGTGCTGAATCGAAACCAGCAATTCGCTCCGCACCCCGCAATTATTTACGTAACGCGCGGCAGATCAACTGCGAGAGTAATTCCAGTTGACGAGCAAGCTCCAGACTCAACCAGACATAACCGTGAATTGGGGTTTCCTGAAGTTTCCCATTTCCACCTTCCTGCATAAGCTGGCGCAACTCACTGACGATCTCAGTCAGCTTTTCATTATTCGCAGAAATCGGTGATGGATTGCCGTCATGCAATGCATGAGCAATCGCAGCAAGTGTGCGTTGCGTCATCTGCTGAGTATCACGCAGAGTATGAGCATTGATCATCAGGAAATGGCTCTCTCGGGAAGCCCAGTAAGCATTGATTTGCAGCTCAAGCGTGCACACCATATTACGGCTGACAGTTTGTATCGCTTCGAAAATTGATTTCTGGATGTGGGTTTCTTTGCTGCTCGGCCCAATCAGCGCGCGCATTTTCACTACATCGGTCAACACCTGATGCAGGTGTTTTTCCAGACGCGGGCGCTCCAGCAAGTTCGGCGAAAAACCTGCGTTATAAACCCGGCCAAAGGCGGTGACGAAATTCGCCATTTGAATGCGCCAGTGGATAAACGCACGCTGCGGATAAATACTGGTAAATAGCATTGCGAGTAGTGATCCGAAGATAACATCACCGCTACGCCACATCGCAATTTCCATATCCCCAGCCGGAGCACCCACCACGACCGCTAGGGTAATACCAATCAGCAGAGCCTGATACGGGCGTTTCCCTAGCGCCAGGTAACCGCAAATAAACATAGCAAAAGCGCACCAAACCAGCATCAGCGGCAGAGAAAACAGCTCCAACCTTAGTGCAATAAGCCCCATGGTTGCGCCACAAATGGTACCGCCAATACGTTCAAAGGCGCGAGGTACTACATTTCCCCAGAAGGATATTGGCCCCATCACCACCACTAAAGTGATTAATGGCCACGTGCCCTCCGGAACTTTCAGAAGATGTACGATGAGAAAGGTAAGAACAAATGCCAGCGCGATACGAACGCCGTGCACAATTCGGTAGTTGCGATAAACACGCAGTTCAAACGGGCTTAGTGATTTGTCGGGGCGCACACCCGGCTCTCCTGAAACAAAAGCGTGATTGTACCTGTTTTTTTAGTGTGGGCATCACAAAGTTAGGGGGCTTGAGCCCCCTTCGCCTTTAGACTTGATCTGCTACCGGGATATACATATCAACTTCCCACACTCCACTCTCAGAGCCATCATTCAGGTAGTGCTCAAAGCAAGGTTTGCCGGTTAACTGGTAACGGTTATCAGCAAGGAGACTATCAAAGAAGATATTCCATGGTTTTGCAAAATCGCCGTCGTCGACTTTTGCACGCGCGACCGCATATTGCCCTGCTTCAATGCGTGTAGTGATGACACCTTCACTGTTTTCAGGCACGGTAAAGTCTTCCGCAACGGATACAACCGTATCGCAACGGAGCTTTTCTGCAGGCACGACATCTGGGTTATCGTAGTAAACCGCCAGCCACTCTTCACCGACGACTTTATGCGATTTCACCCATAGAGAAAGTTGCTCAAATCCTTGTTGAACCGTTTTTTCCCACGGCCCTACCATATGAAAACCCGCTACTTTCCGCTCATGAACTTGTTGTACGTTAAATTCCATATGACCTCCTGACCCGATTAAAAGCACTGTATATAAATACACCACTCTATTGCAGGGAAGCAATCCTTTGGCAGGGTGATGTGGTTGCTTTGCGAGCAAGATCGCTTTTCGCCAATAGATCGTAGTACAGACGAGAAGCGCAGGTTAGAACTAAATGCGAAAAAAAGGCCAACATAAAGTCAGCCTGTTGAAATTTTTAAGCAACTACAGCTTGTGGCTCAGATAATCACTAAATCGCGACCATGCACTGCCCTTTTTAACATCTGTTAGCGTTACCAGCGGCCAGTGTGCAATCAACTTGTCGCGGTCAAACAGTTCAATTTCACCAACATGTTGGTTAGCGGCGACAGGCGCTTCCATCTCCGGGTTATCAAGGACATATTTGGCTTTAATGTTTGGAACTTCTGATTTTGGCAGCGCCAGATAGACATCCTGATTGGTGCCGACTTCAACTTTCTTTTGGTCGCCATACCAGACTGTTTCGGTGCCAATTTTTTTGCCTTTATGCAGCACCTGCACAGTATCAAAATTATCCTGACCCCAATGCAGCAGTTTACGCGCCTGATCCTCGCGGCCTTTCGAGCTTTCCGCACCCATGACAACGGCAATTAAGCGGCGCTCACCATCAACACTTGAGGCGATAAGGTTAAAGCCTGCACTGGCAGTATGGCCGGTTTTCAAACCATCCACATTCAGCCCTTTATCCCACAATAGGCCATTGCGGTTCTGCTGCGTAATGCCATTCCACGTGAGGCTACGCTCGCTATACATATGATAAAACTCAGGCTCGCCGTGAATAATGGCGCGAGAAAGTACCGCTAAATCGTATGCCGAACTATGCTGGCCAGGCGCATCAAGGCCGTGTACCGTTTCAAAATGGGTGTCACGCAAACGTAATTGCTGCACGTATTTATTCATCAGGGCCACAAATTGGGGCTGCCCGCCAGCGACGTAATCGGCTAACGCGACACAAGCGTCGTTCCCGGAATCAATAATCAGCCCGCGGCTCAAGTCATGAACCGTTAATCTGTCACCTGCTTTCAAAAACATCAGCGACGAACCGTCAAAAACCGGATTCCCTTTCGCCCAGGCATCTTTACCTACGGTGACCATATCGTTTGCCGAGATACGCCCGCTATCAATGGCGCGATCCACCACATAGCCGGTCATCAGTTTGGTCAGACTCGCCGGGTTGCGTCGCACATGTTCATTTTGCGCTGTCAGTATTTGCCCGGTGGTGTAATCCATCAACACCCACGATCCCGCCTGGATCTGTGGAGGTGGTGGTGCATTAACAAAGGTATCGTCGGCAAAAGCGGAGTGAGCAACAAAAGAAAGCAATGAACAGGCAGCAAATAGACGGATCTTCAACGATATATCCTCGGAAACAATAAATTCAGCCGCTTCTTTTACTGGAGTTTGCGATAATTTTCGCGATTAAATTGCAAAAAGTTATGAATAATCAAATTTGCATACGGGCGTTGAATGCTTTTCACGGTGGTGCAGGAGGCTTATTAATGGTTTACCATGCACTTATGCAACACCTGATAATCAAGATGGAAACATGGAGAGGGATTTAGTGGTATTTCAGTTTAATAACAGCAAGTTAAACAACACTCAAGGGCGGACATAAGCCGTGGAAAATTCAACGCAACAACCGACCTTCCTCTTTCATGATTATGAAACCTTCGGCAAAAGCCCATCCCTTGACCGACCGGCGCAATTTGCAGCGATTCGTACTGATGACCAATTCAATGTTATCGGTGATCCTGAAGTTTTCTATTGCAAACCCGCTGATGACTACCTTCCACAGCCAGAAGCTGTGATGATTACCGGCATTACCCCACAACACGCACTGGCTCAGGGCGTGAATGAAGCAGATTTTGCAAAACGTATTCATGGCATTTTTACCCAGCCGAAAACCTGCGTGGTCGGCTACAACAACGTGCGCTTCGACGATGAAGTAACGCGCAATATTTTCTACCGTAACTTTTACGACCCATACGGCTGGAGCTGGCAGAACGATAATTCGCGCTGGGATTTACTCGATGTAATGCGCGCCTGCTATGCGCTGCGCCCGGAAGGAATTATCTGGCCGGAAAACGACGAGGGGCTGCCGAGTTTCCGCCTCGAGCATTTGACCAAAGCCAACGGTATTGAACATGCGAACGCGCACGATGCGATGTCTGATGTATACGCCACTATCGCGATGGCGCAATTAGTTAAGACTCGCCAGCCACGGCTGTTTGAGTACCTTTACAGCCATCGTTCCAAACACAAACTCACCACATTGATTGATATCCCGCAGATGAAACCACTGGTGCATGTTTCCGGGATGTTCGGCGCATGGCGTGGCAACACCAGTTGGATTGCACCGCTGGCCTGGCACCCGGATAACAAAAATGCGGTGATTATGGTCGATTTAGCAGGTGATATTTCGCCGCTGCTGGAACTGGACGCCGATACATTACGCGAACGTTTGTATACGCCGAAGGCCGCGCTTGGCGATGCGGCTGCGGTGCCAATTAAGCTGGTTCATCTGAACAAATGCCCGGTGCTGGCGGTGGCTAATACGCTGCGCCCGGAAGATGCCGAACGGTTAGGAATCGATCGTAAACGTTGCCTGGATAACCTGAAGTTATTGCGCGAGCACCCTGTGGTACGTGAAAAAGCGGTGGCTATCTTTGCTGAAGCCGAACCTTTTGTACCATCTGATAATGTTGATGCGCAGCTTTATAACGGTTTCTTCAGTGATGCAGACCGTGCGGCGATGCGCATAGTGCTGCAAACCGATCCGCAAAATCTGCCTGCGCTGGATATCACTTTCGCCGATAAACGTATTGAAAAGCTGTTGTTTAACTATCGCGCGCGCAATTTCCCACGAACACTGGATGAAGCAGAACAACAGCGTTGGTTAGAACACCGCCGGGATGTGTTGTCTCAGGAAGCGTTGCAAGCCTACGCGCAAGAACTGGAGGCGCTGTATAACCTGCATGAAGGGGACAAGGAAAAGACGGCGTTGCTTAAGGAGCTGTTTGAGTACGCGCAGTTTTTGGTAGGGTAATAGATAGCAAAAAGGCCGCTTTCGCGGCCTTCTTCGTATTTAGCTTTTACGCTAAATCTTCGTTGAATTGTGGTACCGGGTTACGGAAGCGGCGAGTCACGAAGGCCAGATAAGTCAGGCCAATGGCCGCCCAAATCAGCCCCAGAATCATCGAGCTTTCTTCCAGGTTAATCCACAACGCACCGACTGTCAGCGCACCACAAATTGGTAGCACCAGATAGTTGATGTGATCTTTGATGGACTTGTTGCGCCCTTCACGAATCCAGAACTGGGAAATCACTGACAGGTTAACGAAGGTAAACGCCACCAGCGCACCGAAGTTAATCAGCGCGGTTGCTGTTACCAGGTCAAACTTAACCGCAAACAGAGCAATGATACCGACCAGTACAACGTTGAGCGCCGGGGTACGCCATTTCGGGTGAATGTAGCCGAAGAAGCGCTCCGGGAACACGCCATCACGGCCCATCACATACATCAGGCGAGAAACGCCCGCATGTGCCGCCATACCAGAAGCCAGAACCGTCACGCAGGAGAAAATCAGGATGCCGAACTGGAAGGCTTTACCTGCCACGAAGAGCATGATTTCTGGCTGCGATGCATCCGGATCTTTAAAGCGCGAGATGTCCGGGAAATACAGTTGCAGGAAGTAAGACACCACAACGAAGATCACGCCGCCAATTAAAGCAGTCAGGAAAATCGCTTTTGGGATAACGCGGCCTGCATCTTTGGTCTCTTCAGATAGAGAACTAATACCGTCAAAACCAAGGAACGAGAAGCATAGGATGGTCGCACCGGTAATCATCGGCACCACATTCGCATGTTCTGACCAGAATGGACGTGTACTGGTTAACGTACCTGCACCTTCGCCATTTGCCACACCGTAAATAACCAGACCGGTGATTACCACCATCACGATCATTTGCAGCACAACAATAAAGCTGTTGAAGTTTGCAACGGTTTTGATGCCGCGCAGGTTGGAGATAGTCATAAAGCCAACCAGCAGCACCACGAAAATCCACGACGGGATAGATGGCACCAGAGCTTCAAAATAGATTTTTGCCAGCAGGATGTTGATCATCGGCATAAACAGATAATCAAGCAAGGCAGACCAACCCACCATAAAGCCAACCACCGGGTGGATTGCTTTTTGAGCGTAGGTATAGGCAGAACCCGCTGATGGGAAGCGGCGTACTAGCTTTCCATAACTTAACGCGGTGAACAAAATTGCCACAAGGGCAAACGCGTAAGCCGTAGCGACATGTCCGTCGGTAAGGCCAGATACAATCCCAAATGTATCGAACAAGGTCATAGGCTGCATATAAGCAAGGCCCATCATAACTACCGGAATGAGCGTAAGGCTCTTACGGAGTTCAACACGAGATTTTGCACCTGCGGTGACGTTAAGCGACATGGTCATTCCCCCAAACGGCGAATACCTGCGCAAAAGCAAAAAGCTGCCCCATCTGAATTTCCTCGGCGACACGACTGTCGTTTTTTAAAAGCTAGTATCTATCCGGTACGAAGCCCGGCCTCTTGGATTTTTGGCGTATGCCTGTTTGACTACTTGAACTTAATGCAAAAAAATAACCGACGCGTTTAACGTCGGTTTTTTGTTCTCATTTAGTGAGGCGCGTATTTTGCACTAATTCAAGGCAGGATGACAAGATATTGAGGCCTTCATTAACAATTTCTTTTTCAGCCGTTAACGGGACGAGAAAACGAATAACATTCGCTCTCACTCCGCATGACAGCAACACTAAACCTTTTCTGCCTGCTTCTTGCACAAGTGCCTGTGTTAACTCTTTATTTGGGCGGTGGCTATCGCGCTCTTCCACCAACTCCATCGCGATCATGGCACCGTATCCGCGCACATCACCAATGCAGGTAAATTGCTCACTCATTTGCTGTAAACGATCAGTGATTAGCTCACCGATTTCCTGCGCCTTTTGATTGAGATTTTCTTGCTCAATGACATCAGTCACCGCCAGTGCCGCTGCAATCGCTACAGGCGAGCCGGCATAAGTACCACCCAAACCGCCAGGCATCGCTTTATCGAATAGGGATTTTTTGCCGACGAGCGCTGAAAGTGGGAAACCGCCAGCAAGACTTTTTGCCATAGTGATGAGATCCGGCTCCACCTCACTATGTTCAATCGCAAACGTTTTACCCGTTCTGCAGAACCCACTTTGGATTTCATCTGCAATCAGAACGATGCCGTGCTTATCGCACAGCGCCCGCAGTTGTTTCATAAATGATGGTGACGCAGCATAGAAACCGCCCTCACCTTGCACCGGCTCAATAATGATCGCGGCGACTTCATCCGGCGAAACATCAGCAGCAAAAATACCCGCCAATGACGCCAGTGCCTGAGTGTCACTCACGCCAAGATAGGCCGCTGGATAAGGTGCGTGATAAATGCCTGCCGGGAACGGACCATAGCCCTTTTTATACGGCTGCACTTTGCCCGTTAAGGCCATGCCCAGTAAGGTCCGGCCATGGAAGGCGCCACGAAATGCGATGATGGCCGAACGCCCCGTCGCAATACGCGCCACTTTAATGGCATTTTCAACCGCTTCCGCGCCGGTAGTGAGAAACAGTGTCTGGCATGGTTCGCTTATTGGCACCAGTTTGTTCAGCCGTTCGGCAAGCTCAATATAGTTGCCGTAAGGGGTCACCTGGAAACAAGGATGGGTAAATTTTTCAAGTTGTTGACGCACCGCATCAATGACTGCGGGGTGATTATGCCCGGTATTTAGCACCGCAATACCAGAGGCAAAATCAATGTAGCGTTTGCCTTCAACATCCCATAACTCGGCATTTTTCGCTTTTTCGATGTATACCGGCAGTGCATTGCCGACCCCATGAGGAACCGCCTGTTCACGCCGCGACTGCCATTGCTGATTGGTTTGCTTCATACAGACTCCTTGCGTGCAAAAAAACTCCGCAAAACAAAGCAGAGAAGAAAATTTAAACGCGAAGACATATTCAGAAGAAATAACGAGCCACTTTAAACAATAGATGTGAGCCTGGCGCTCTGCCACTCACCCAAAAGCATTATTTTTGCGTGGTTCCGTATACCAATGCGATTTCGGGACTATTGACGATTTGCTCTCGCCACCATTCACTGGCAAGCCCGGCAGTCTGCTCATTCCAGCCAATCCATACCGGTACAAAAGGTACATGGGATACAACCTGCTTTTCCACCAGCACGCCACTTTCGATAAAACGCTGCGCCATGTAACGGGGTACGTAACCACAGCCAATACCACTGATTTGCAGCTCGAGTTTGGTTTTGAAATCAAAAACGGTGATCGCATCTTGTTCTTCGAGTAAATGCATCGAACGTGACGGCTCAAGACGCGATGTGTCGCCAACTACCACGGCACGGCTGCGTTTGATAATCCGGCGAGTGAGTGGTTCTTCAGCTTCCGCAAGTGGGTGATGAGGTGCAACAACAAAGATACTTTCAAGTTGACCAAGGAGTGTAAAACCAAAACCGCTCAACGATGGTGGGTCGCTCATAGCGCCAACAATAATATCGGCCCGCCCTTCAGTGAGCGCTTCCCATGAACCGCCCAATACACCGTTGATGAATTTCAGCCGCGTCACGCTATAACTTTTGTAGAAAGCTTCAATAAGTGGAGTCAGCAACGAAAAGGGAAAAGAATCATCCACGCCAATCACCAGCTCGTTTTCCCATCCCTGATGAAGCTTGATAGCCTGCTGTTCCAGTTCGCGTACGGTATGCAGCACTTCGCGGCCTTTTTCCAGCAGAAGCTGACCCGTTCGCGTAAAACGCGCACGGTGGCCGGATCGGTCGAGTATTTGAATGTTGAGATCGTTTTCGAGTTTTTGAACGGTGTAACTGAGTGCGGAAGGCGTTTTAAAGAGCTTTGTTGCCGCAGCAGCAAAGCTCCCTTCTTTATCGAGGGTATCGAGAATTATCAGCACATCCAGCAGTGGTTTCATACTCGTTCCTGGAGGTCACGAGCAACACCCCACAGCGGTTACTGCATGGGCATTACCAGCGGGTTTGGATATTGATATTCAAACCCAAGTTCGTTGCAAATACGGTTGCCATCCACCAGCTTACCGTGGCCATTTTGCGTTTCAGTTCGAAAAACGGGTGCGTCTAAATTCATCTGCCGTGCCATCAAAGAGTAGAACTCGGCACGCGTTGGATGAGCCGGCGCACATAAATTATAGATGTGCCCGCCTTTCGGAGCCTGTAGCAACAGAGTAATTGCTGAAATAACATCCTCAAGGTGCACCAGATTCACCCTATGAGCACCGTTAGCCACATTAGTTTTCCCTGCCAGAAAACGACCAGGATGGCGTTCCGGCCCAACCAAACCCGCAAGACGCAAAATATCTACCGAGGTGCCAGGCAAATCATGCAGCCAGGTTTCAAGCTCTTTCAGCACCCGCCCACTGGCGCTAACGGGCTCAAGCGGCGAGGTTTCTTTCACGCTGCCTTCTGTTTCGCCATACACAGACGTGGAACTGGTAAAAATGATACGCGGGATATTATGAGCCAGTGCGCTATCAACAATTTCTTGTACCGCTTGCAGGTAAAAATCGTCACCATCGCCAGTACGACGAGCGGGCAGAGTGATCACCAGCGCATCAGCATCCAGTAATGCATCAAGATCGTCGCTGTCACAAACCAGCTCAGGAGTCAGTTGCAACTGATAACCGTCAATCCCACACATTCGCGCCGCTTCAACGCCATCGAGGGTCGTTTTACTCCCTGTCACTTGCCAGCCCCGCGCTGATAAAGACAACGCCAGTGGCATTCCCAGCCACCCTAACCCGACAATCGCAACCTTTTTCATGCCTTCTCTCCTGGATTGCAGCATATCTCTCTGCTGTGCTTTTTAGCCCTTTATTAAGGCTACGCCACGTTACGACAACTGACAATCAATGGCACTAAACAGAATATTAATTGAGGGGGTAAAAAGCCCTTGCACAAGGCACTGAATATGGTTTACGTTAAAAGCACATCATGAATAAACATTCATACGAGAATTTTATGACACGCGTTCAAACTACTACCCACCATCATCACCATCATCCTGACTAGTCTTTCAGGCGATGTGTGCTGGGAGACAGAAAAATCTTCCAGTGGTGCATGAACGAGTCAATAAGCCCCCGGAAGATTTCTTCCGGGGGCTTTTTTTTGGACGTCAGACAAGAATTTATTAGAGGGATTACTCATGTTAGACAATAACCGTTTACGCATAGCTATTCAGAAATCAGGCCGTTTAAGCGATGACTCACGCGAATTGCTCGCACGCTGTGGCATAAAAATCAACCTGCATACCCAGCGCCTGATTGCGTTAGCTGAAAACATGCCGATCGACATTCTGCGCGTGCGTGATGACGATATCCCTGGCCTGATTATGGACGGTGTGGTTGATCTCGGCATCATCGGTGAGAACGTGCTGGAAGAAGAGTTACTGACGCGCCGTGCTCAGGGCGAAGATCCACGTTACTTTACCCTGCGTCGCCTGGATTTCGGCGGTTGCCGCTTTTCTCTGGCGATTTCCGTTGATGAGCCGTGGGACGGCCCGGCCAGCCTGAATAATAAACGTATCGCAACTTCTTACCCTCACCTGTTGAAGCGCTACCTTGATGGCAAAGGTGTGCAGTTTAAATCTTGCCTGTTGAACGGTTCTGTTGAAGTGGCTCCACGTGCGGGCCTGGCTGATGCAATCTGTGACCTGGTTTCTACCGGCGCAACACTCGAAGCTAATGGCCTGCGTGAAGTTGAAGTGATTTACCGCTCCAAAGCCTGCCTGATTCAACGCGATGGTGAAATGCCTGAAGCAAAACAGCAGTTAATCGACAAACTGATGACCCGCATCCAGGGTGTGATTCAGGCGCGTGAATCGAAATACATCATGCTGCATGCACCAAGCGAGCGCCTGGATGAAATTATTTCTCTGCTGCCAGGCGCTGAACGCCCAACTATTCTGCCGCTGGCTGGCGATCAACAGCGTGTGGCAATGCACATGGTGAGCAGCGAAACGCTGTTCTGGGAAACCATGGAAAAACTGAAAGCGCTGGGTGCCAGTTCGATTCTGGTGTTACCAATTGAGAAGATGATGGAGTAACACCATGGCAAACTTCAATACGTTGATTAACTGGAATGAGTGCGATGCAGCGGCGCAACAGGCTTTGCTGACCCGTCCGGCGATTTCTGCCTCCGAAAGCATTACTCGCACGGTGGCTGACATTCTTAATAATGTGAAAGCTAACGGTGATGCTGCATTGCGCGAATACAGCGCAAAGTTTGATAAAACAGATGTGCAGCAGCTGAAAGTCAGTGCGCAGGAAATTACCGATGCCGTTGCTCGTCTGGGTTCGGAGATTAAAGACGCGATGGCCGTTGCTGTCGCGAATATCGAAAAATTCCACGTGGCCCAGCAACTGCCAACCGTTGATATCGAAACCATGCCGGGTGTGCGTTGCCAGCAGGTTACGCGCCCGGTTGCCTCTGTTGGCCTTTATATTCCCGGTGGTTCCGCACCGCTGTTTTCAACCGTATTGATGCTTGCCACGCCTGCACGAATCGCGGGATGCAAAAAAGTAGTGCTGTGTTCACCTCCGCCGATTGCCGATGAAATTCTGTATGCCGCGCAACTTTGCGGTGTGCAGGAAGTGTTCCAGGTCGGCGGAGCGCAGGCCATTGCCGCACTGGCGCTGGGCACGGAAAGCATCCCGAAAGTGGATAAAATCTTTGGGCCAGGCAACGCGTTTGTGACCGAAGCCAAACGCCAGGTCAGCCAGCGTCTTGACGGCGCGGCTATCGACATGCCAGCTGGCCCGTCAGAAGTGTTAGTAATCGCCGATAGCGGTGCGACGCCTGACTTTGTGGCATCGGATTTGCTTTCACAGGCCGAACACGGCCCGGACTCGCAAGTGATTCTGTTAACGCCGGATGCCGATATGGCACAAGCCGTTGCCGAAGCCGTTGAGCGCCAGCTAGCCGCTCTGCCACGTGCTGAAACCGCTCGCAAAGCGCTGGAAAGCAGCCGCCTGATTGTTGCCCGAGACCTCGAGCAATGCATTGAGATCTCCAACCAGTACGGTCCGGAACACCTGATTATTCAGACCCGCAACGCCCGTGAGCTGGTCGATAGCATCACCAGTGCAGGTTCCGTGTTCCTCGGTGACTGGTCACCGGAATCGGCTGGCGACTACGCTTCTGGCACTAACCACGTGCTGCCGACGTATGGTTATACCTCAACGTGTTCAAGCCTTGGACTGGCTGATTTCCAGAAACGGATGACGGTTCAGGAACTCTCACCACAAGGTTTCGCAAGTCTTGCGAAAACGATTGAAACTCTGGCCGCCGCCGAGCTGCTGGATGCCCACAAAAACGCCGTTACCCTGCGAGTTGCAGCACTGAAGGAGCAAGCATGAGCATTGAAGAGTTAGCCCGCGAAAATGTCCGCGCCCTGACCCCTTACCAGTCGGCTCGCCGCCTGGGCGGTAACGGCGATGTGTGGCTGAACGCCAACGAATATCCAACTGCGGTTGAGTACGAACTGACGCAACAGACGCTAAACCGTTACCCGGAATGCCAGCCGAAACTGGTCATCGAACGTTATGCCGAATATGCAGGCGTGAAACCCGAGCAGGTGCTGGTCAGCCGTGGCGCAGATGAAGGTATCGAACTGTTGATCCGTGCATTCTGCGAGCCGGGTAAAGATGCGGTTCTCTACTGCCCGCCGACTTACGGCATGTATAGCGTGAGCAGCGAAGCGTTCGGCGTTGAAGGCCGCACCGTGCCAACACTTGCAGATTGGCAGCTTGATTTGCCGGGAATCGCTGAGAAAATCGAAGGTGCAAAAGTCATTTATGTTTGCAGCCCGAACAACCCAACCGGTCAGTTAATCAATCCGCAAGATTTCCGGGTGCTGCTGGAAATGGCTCGCGGCAAAGCGCTGGTTGTGGCAGACGAAGCCTATATTGAGTTTTGCCCACAGGCGTCGCTCGCTGGCTGGTTGAATGAGTATCCACATCTCGTAGTACTGCGCACGCTTTCCAAAGCCTTTGCGCTGGCTGGCCTGCGTTGTGGCTTCACACTGGCCAATGAAGAAGTGATTAACTTGCTGATGAAGGTCATCGCCCCTTACCCGCTTTCGACCCCGGTTGCGGATATTGCCGCTCAGGCGTTAAGCCCGCAGGGAATAAATGCAATGCGCGAGCGTGTCGCAGAAGTTCTGGTGAATCGCCAGTACCTGGTCACCGCGCTTAATGAAGTAGGTTGCGTAGAGCAAGTTTTCGACTCAGAAACCAACTATGTTCTGGCCCGCATCACCGCTTCAAGTGCAGTGTTTAAATCTCTGTGGGATCAGGGCATTATCTTACGTGACCAAAATAAACAACCATCGTTAAGCGGCTGCCTGCGGATAACCGTTGGCACCCGTTTAGAATGCGAGCGCACCATTGCTGCGCTGCGTGAACAACCAGGCCTGACGGCCACGGAGGGCGTGTGAGCCAGAAAATTCTTTTTATCGACCGTGACGGCACTTTAATTTCTGAGCCACCTTCAGATTATCAGGTGGACCGCATGGACAAACTGGCCTTTGAGCCAGCGGTGATCCCCGCCCTGCTGCAATTACAAAAAGCAGGCTACAAACTGGTTATGATTACTAATCAGGACGGTTTAGGTACCGAGAGCTTCCCGCAGGCGGATTTCGATGGCCCGCACAACCTGATGATGCAAGTGTTTACCTCGCAGGGCGTGAACTTTGATGACGTGCTGATTTGCCCGCATCTGCCCGCCGATAACTGCGATTGCCGTAAACCTAAACTGGCGATGGTTAAAGGCTACCTGGAAGAAGGCGTGCTGGATAAACCCAACAGTTATGTGATTGGCGACCGCGCGACAGATATTGAGCTGGCTGAAAATATGGGAATTCAGGGTTTACGCTACCACGGCGAAACGCTGAACTGGCCGATGATTAGCGAGCAACTGACCAAACGTGACCGCTATGCCCACGTTGAACGTGCCACCAAAGAGACACAAATCGACGTGCAAGTCTGGCTCGACCGTGAAGGTGGAAGCAAAATTAACACTGGCGTCGGTTTCTTCGACCACATGCTGGACCAGATTGCTACCCACGGCGGTTTCCGAATGGATATCAGCGTAAAAGGCGATCTTTATATCGATGACCACCACACCGTTGAGGACACCGGTCTGGCGCTGGGCGAAGCGCTGAAAATCGCACTGGGCGACAAACGTGGGATTACCCGCTTCGGCTTCACATTGCCGATGGATGAATGCCTGGCCCGTTGTGCACTGGACATTTCTGGCCGCCCGCACCTGGAATATAAAGCCGAGTATAACTTCCAACGTGTCGGCGATTTAAGCACTGAGATGGTTGAGCACTTCTTCCGTTCGCTTTCTTACACCATGGGCGTGACGCTGCACCTGAAAACCAAAGGTAAAAACGACCATCACCGTGTCGAAAGCCTGTTTAAAGTCTTTGGCCGCACGTTGCGCCAGGCTATTAAAGTCGAAGGCGACACGCTGCCCTCCTCAAAAGGAGTGTTGTAATGAACGTGGTGATTCTGGACACAGGATGCGCCAACCTGCACTCGGTGAGGTCAGCAATCCAGCGCCACGGCTACGAGCCACTGGTTAGCCGCGACCCGGATGTGGTGCTGCGCGCCGATAAACTTTTTCTACCGGGCGTTGGAACAGCACAAGCGGCGATGGATCAGATTCGTGAGCGCGAGCTTATCGATCTGATCAAAGCTTGTACGCAACCCGTGCTGGGCATTTGCCTCGGTATGCAATTGCTGGGTTCGCGCAGCGACGAGAGCAACGGTATCGATATGCTCGGCATCATCGAGCAGCCAGTGCTAAAAATGGTCGACCATGGTTTGCCTTTGCCGCATATGGGCTGGAACCGCGTCTATCCAAAAGCCGGTGAACGTCTGTTCCGCGGCATCGACGACGGTGATTATTTTTACTTCGTGCACAGCTACGCGATGCCGGTATGTGCAAACACCATCGCGCAGGCAAGCTACGGTGAAGCCTTCACCGCGGCCGTGCAAAAAGATAATTTCTTTGGCGTGCAGTTCCACCCGGAGCGCTCGGGTGCCGCAGGCGCAAAATTACTGAAAAACTTCCTGGAGATGTAAGCACCATGATTATTCCTGCTCTCGATTTAATTGACGGCACAGTGGTGCGCCTCCATCAGGGGGATTATGGCCAGCAACGCGATTACGGCAACGATCCGTTACCGCGTCTGCAAGAATATGAAGCACAAGGCGCACAAGTGTTGCACCTGGTTGATTTAACCGGCGCGAAAGACCCTGCCAAGCGCCAGATCCCACTGATTAAAACGCTGGTTGCGGGCGTCAAAGTTCCCGTGCAGGTTGGTGGTGGTGTACGTACAGAAGAAGATGTTGCCGCACTACTTGAAGCAGGTGTCGCGCGTGTTGTCGTCGGATCAACAGCGGTGAAATCACCCGAAGTTGTCAAAGGCTGGTTTACCCGCTTTGGTGCTGATGCGCTGGTGCTGGCGTTAGATGTGCGCATCGACGAACAAGGCAACAAACAGGTTGCCGTCAGCGGCTGGCAAGAGAACTCGGGTGTCTCACTGGAAGAACTGGTGGAAACGTATCTGCCCGTCGGCCTCAAACATGTGCTGTGCACCGATATTTCACGCGATGGCACGCTGGCAGGCTCGAACGTCTCATTATATGAAGAGGTTTGTGCACGTTTCCCACAGGTGGCATTCCAGTCCTCCGGCGGCATTGGTGATATCGATGATATCGCCGCGCTGCGTGGAACTGGCGTACAGGGTGTGATTGTTGGGCGTGCACTGCTGGAAGGGAAATTCAACGTAACGGAGGCGATTTCATGCTGGCAAAACGGATAATTCCTTGCCTGGACGTACGCGACGGGCAAGTCGTGAAAGGTGTGCAATTCCGCAACCATGAAATCATTGGTGACATCGTGCCACTCGCGCAACGTTACGCTGCCGAAGGTGCTGACGAACTGGTGTTCTACGATATCACCGCATCCAGCGATGGCCGTGTGGTTGATAAAAGCTGGGTGTCACGCGTTGCGGAAGTTATCGATATTCCTTTCTGCGTGGCGGGTGGCATAAAGTCGATTGAAGATGCCGCGCAGATTCTCTCTTTTGGCGCGGATAAAATTTCAATCAACTCCCCTGCTCTGGCTGACCCTGAACTGATTACCCGCCTGGCCGATCGTTTTGGCGTACAGTGCATCGTGGTCGGAATCGATACCTGGTTTGATAGCGAAACCGGGAAATATCACGTCAACCAATATACCGGTGATGAAAGCCGCACGCGTGTCACCAAGTGGGAAACTGCAGATTGGGTGCAGGAAGTACAAAAACGCGGGGCCGGGGAAATCGTTCTGAATATGATGAACCAGGATGGCGTGCGTAACGGTTACGACCTTGAGCAATTGAAGAAAGTACGTGAAGTTTGCCACGTGCCACTGATTGCCTCTGGCGGTGCGGGAACCATGGAGCACTTCCTGGAAGCCTTCCGTGATGCAGATGTTGACGGTGCACTGGCAGCCTCAGTGTTCCACAAACAAATTATTAATATTGGTGAGCTGAAACTTTATCTGGCTCAGCAAGGCGTGGAGATAAGAGTGTGCTAACAACAGAACAACAAGCTCAACTGGACTGGGAAAAAACCGATGGCCTAATGCCGGTCATCGTCCAGCACGCCAAATCCGGCGAAGTGCTGATGCTGGGATATATGAATCCGGAAGCTCTGGCGCAAACCATTGAAAGCGGAAAGGTCACCTTCTTCTCTCGTACGAAACAACGTTTGTGGACCAAAGGCGAAACTTCCGGCAATTTCCTGAATGTCGTAAACATCGCTCCAGACTGCGATAACGACACACTTCTGATCCTGGCAAACCCAATTGGCCCAACCTGCCATTTAGGTACCTCAAGCTGCTTTGGTGAAACCCACCACGACTGGCACTTCTTGTATCAGCTCGAGCAACTGCTGGCGTCACGGAAAACTGCCGATCCTGAAAGTTCGTATACCGCGAAGTTGTATGCGAGTGGAACCAAGCGTATCGCGCAGAAAGTCGGTGAAGAAGGCGTGGAGACCGCTTTGGCCGCAACGGTTAATGATCGTTTTGAGCTGAAAAATGAAGCGTCGGATTTGGTCTATCACCTGCTGGTGTTACTGCAGGATCAGGATTTGGATTTGAGCGCGGTGATTGAGAATTTGCGGGAAAGGCATAAATAAGTTTGCTTTGATTTGAATAAGGCCGCGAAAGCGGCCTTATTCAAATTCTGAATCTAGGCATCAGGTTTATAGTTACGTAAAGCATTGCGGCCTAACACTGCACCTGCACCAACCATCCCACCTAACAATGTTGCCAATATCAATGTCAAAGCACGCTTCGGACTATCTCGACGAATTGGCATAGTTGGTTTCATTACATAGCGGTAAGAATGGATTGTCGCAGGATCGATTTTCAAACTCTGAATATCAAGTAAGTTCTGTTTAGTCTGGTAGTAAGTAGATGAAAACACTAACGGGCGTGTAGCCTCATTTTTAATCATCGAAGACAGTGCTTCACTACCTAATAGAAACATTGTGTCTTGAGTAACATCAGAAGTTTGCTGTAACTCAGGTGACGAAACCTTTGCTTCTGTTGCAAATTTAAGCGCCTCACTTATTTGCTTAATACGCAAATCTTTTTGTTCCTGCGCTACTTTTTGCTGAGTTTGCAAAGAGTCCTCCAGTGTTGAAATTTGCAGCTTAATATTGTCCTTAAGATCTACGGCAAGCTCGTCACCAACCTGTTCATCAACTCGTTGTATATACTGAGCTACTTTAGCTTTAGCACCTTCAGGTGTGTTATCGACATAAGTCACTTTCAGGGGTAATTGTTGACCTTTGACAGAAGGTTCAACTGTGAGTTTTTCAGGCTCTTCCTGGTTATCTAACATTTCGGACAAAGCAGAAAGTGAGGAGCTCAAGCGGCCAACGACTCTGGACTGTAGATCGTTAATATTAGGGGCAGCATTGCCATAAATAACGTTTAACGCGTTGCTGTAGGAAGCAATTTGCGCAGCATCCGGCTGTGTAATAACCGCTGTAGAGGTCCATTTCTCTTTCGCTACAAACAGATAGATAACGGCAAGCATTATGGCCGCAACAATACAAGCAATAATGGTGGTTTTCCCTTTCCACAACTGCATTAAAACATCTAATAAATCGATTTTTTCGCCTGGATTCCCTGTATGGCTTGTCATTACATTTTTATCTTGAATCATGATTACCCTAAAAATAAGTTCACAAATCGCTAACATTTGTACAAGCTTAGTATAATCAGATAAAAGAAAAATTGCCTGCAAAGGAATAATGATTTACGTCGGAAAAAACCGAAAAAACGCGTCTCAAATCATGGGGCTGACTAGTCCTCACATAGGTTGATACTTTCTGCTTTAAAACTCCTGATGAACTTCTTCAGCAGTTTCATGTTTTAATGACAGATTGACCGATGCGGTCACTATATATTGTTGATTTCCGCCAACTCCATAACCATCTTTTTCGCCTGCACGATATGTTCTGGCTTTACGAGCAGATATTCCATTTTTAAAATCCCGTTTATGCGATCCGCAAGCCAGTTCTGATAACAGTCATACCCATCCGTTATCGAGCAGGCCACCCAGTGACGTTCATGCAAAGTCTGATATTCTGTTGAACAGTACTGGAGAACCCGTTCTGAGTGATGCTTTAGCGCTGATGCGGGGTATACAGACTTTCATGCATATAATATCCCATTATTTTTCTCTACCCAGCACCTATGGCCGGACTGATATACCCCGTTCCTTTCCACAGCGGCTGATACCCCACCTATACCTGTTCAGTACAGTGGGAAAAGTCCTGAGTTTCGCCAGGCTTCAGTAAGTTAGGGTGACGGTAAAAGCGATGATGGATATTCGTCATTTGTGGTTTGCCCGCGAAGTCATCATTAGTAACCGCGAGCCACGCAGTATCAGGAACAGGTGGTACGGCCAACATGCAAGGCAGGTTCAGCTTGTCGCCGTAAGAGATAATGCAGATTACGCACCCAATCGGGGTTGCCGCAACCGGAGGCCTTCACCTTCTCAAAGTGATTCCTGGCCTGCAGTTCTCTTCCGAATTCACGTTGCAAACACTCATACCACGCCTACCGGCTAATTCCCATAAACCGTCAAACGTGCGTTCTGTGAGTCCCGGTATTTGTGCTTACATGACAATGTGGCCAGCTGCTTTATTGTCAGAGTGGCTCCGAACTCAGTATTCATAACATTCACAACAGCTTCAAAAACTGAGCTTTAACTTCTGATACCGCGAGTTGCTGTTCGATTTCTTTGACTCACAACTCGGAAGTAAGAGGTATTTTGGGCATGTTAACTCCATACGTTCTTGCAAGAGAGGGGGAAAACCAGTCGCGTTGAACATCCTTTCGGAGCCACCCCATAACAGTAGAACTCCCTTAGATAACGTAATACTCTTGTACCTGGCGGCAAGCCATTGGACCTTTCTCGACCTGTTCGACAACGGCTAATTTAAAGGATAGGAGGGGTAATCGCGTTGCGCGCGTTTAACATATTAGTTCATCACATTTTCCTCAGGGTGGGAGTTAAATGTACAACGCTATTTATGAGGGGTCTGTCTATCAAGACATTATTAACATCGCGGGCAGGTCAGTAGCAACATCAAAAAACCAAAATTTTACACACGTATTAAAAATAAAAGCCAGTGGAGAGAATTCTCCACTGGCTTTAAGTTAAATCATAACGTTCCGACAGTTAATTACTTTTCCATCCACTCGGTATGGAACACACCTTCTTTATCAATACGCTTATAAGTATGCGCACCAAAGTAGTCACGCTGCGCCTGAATCAGGTTGGCAGGCAGTACAGCTGAACGGTAGCTGTCATAGTAAGAGATAGCAGCAGAGAAGGTTGGTGTTGGAATACCATTCTGCACAGCATAAGAAACCACATCACGCAGTGCCTGTTGGTACTCATCAGCAATTTTCTTGAAGTAAGGAGCCAGCAGCAAGTTCGCAATGGCTGGGTTTTCTGCATAAGCATCGGTGATTTTCTGCAGGAACTGAGCTCGGATAATGCAACCTGCGCGGAAAATCTTAGCAATCTCACCGTAGTTGAGATCCCAGTTATTCTCTTCAGATGCTGCACGTAGCTGGGAGAAACCTTGAGCGTAAGAAACAATCTTGCCCAAATACAATGCACGGCGCACTTTCTCGGCAAAATCAGTTTTATCGCCAGCAAATGGTTTAGCCTGCGGGCCGCTCAGCACTTTAGAAGCGGCAACACGCTGCTCTTTCAAGGAAGAGATGTAACGTGCAAACACAGATTCGGTGATCAGGGACAACGGTTCACCTAAATCGAGTGAGCTCTGGCTAGTCCACTTGCCAGTACCTTTGTTCGCTGCTTCATCAAGAATCACATCTACCAAGTAGTTACCGTCTTCATCTTTTTTAGTGAAGATGTCTTTGGTGATGTCGATCAAGTAGCTGCTTAACTCGCCTTTATTCCAGTCGGTAAAGGTTGTCGCCAACTCTTCATTCGAAAGATTCAGGCCATTTTTAAGCAGTGAATAGGCTTCAGCAATTAATTGCATATCACCGTATTCAATTCCGTTGTGAACCATTTTTACATAGTGACCAGCACCATCAGCACCAATGTAGGTAACGCATGGTTCGCCATCTTCAGCAACGGCTGCAATTTGCTTAAGAATTGGAGCAACCAGTTCATAAGCTTCTTTCTGACCGCCTGGCATGATGGAAGGCCCTTTCAATGCGCCCTCTTCCCCACCAGAAACGCCTGTGCCGATAAAGTTGAAACCTTCCGCAGAAAGCTCACGGTTACGACGAATTGTATCCAGGAAGAAGGTGTTTCCGCCGTCAATCAGGATATCGCCCTTCTCAAGATACGGCTTAAGAGAATCAATGGTCTTGTCCGTGGCCTCACCGGCCTTAACCATTAACAGGATGCGGCGTGGAGTTTCGAGAGACTCGACAAACTCTTGCACCGTATAGTAAGGAACCAGCTTCTTGCCCGGGTTCTCTGCGATAACTTCTTCAGTTTTATCGCCAGAACGGTTGAACACGGAAACGGTATAGCCACGGCTTTCGATGTTCAGCGCAAGGTTGCGCCCCATCACTGCCATACCAACGACGCCGATCTGTTGTTTGGACATTACTTACTCCTGTCAGGTGTGGTAACCGCTGCAAGTCGCGGCTTGAAATGTGGCTTAGATGTTAACTCATATACGTTGAAGGTAGAAAGCAAAAGTATTATTCTTAATTAGAAAGAGAAAACCAACTCCTACGCGAAATTAATACAATTCTTCATAAAGGCGCGTGATTTCCACCCAAGTGTATTGAGTCATAGCGATTTCTTTCATTTTTTCCGCACATTCAGCATATTTAGCAAGCGTTTTTTCATTATAAGGCTCGCTGATTAAACTCAGGAGTTCTATATCTGAATTAAAGTAATAAGCTGAATTGTTAGTTGAAAAACGATTAAAATCGCAATCAAAGGCAAAGATAGGTTTTTTAAAATGCATTGCTTCCACTAACGAAGGATTGGTGCCTCCAGCACTGTGCCCATGAATAAAGCCCAAGCATTGGCTTCTTAATTTAAATAGTATGTCAATATTATAAACAGGATCAATAAGTTCTATATTTGAATACTGACCGTATTTTTCTTTTAAATCACGCCCATAAGCACTAGCATTCCAATTACCAATTATTTTAATTTTCGCAACAGTTTTGCAAAATGCCTTAAGTATCATCATTATATTATTTTCAGGTTCAATCCTACAAACTGAAAAATAATAATCACCATTGCATTCATCTTCAACCTGGATTGCTTGCAATGCATGATCACCACCATACGCGATAACATGACTTTGTTTACCATATTCTTGGTACACATATTTTGAAATTGCTTCATTATCAGAAATGACTACATCAGAATATTTCACAGCTAATTTTTCTGAGAATTTTAGAAAAGCACGCACACCTGCCCCCCATTTGCCTCTTCGCCATTCCAAGCCATCAATATTGGTAATAATATTGCTCCGCGAAAAAAATTTAAATATTGGTAAAAACACACAACCAGAAACACCGAGAATTAAAACAGTGTCAGGCCTCTTAAATAAAGAAATGAGAAGACAAGTAATATCATATATAATACTTGAACCACCATTTGCTTTTAAAGGAATATACGTCAACTCTGCTTTCTTATATGTTTTAATTTTTATATCATAAGAACCGCTAGAACAAAAGACATGATAGTCAATATTATCGGATTTATAATCAATAAGATTTTGGACTAATGATTCAAATCCACCGTAGCATGCAGGAACACCGACAACACCCACAACACTAACCTTTTTGTTTTTGTTTTTGTTTTTGTTTTTGTTTTTGTTTTTGTTTTTGTTTAACATAATCAATGAACCTTTGGGTTTAAATTAAAAATCTGCAAAACTCAAGCATTTTATTTATTGGTTGCAATCTTGATAATAGAGTTTCTACTTTTTGATAAAGTCTCGCAAGCTATATCTTTTACGGCAAAGGTCAGATAATACCCTAAGTATCGCCACGCAATACGACATAATAAACCCAACATAGTAATTACGTCGTAAAAGGTTATTTTTTCCTTGCATCTCCCCTTTACGCATTTTAATTAAATTATTCGATATCCCCCCCATACTGCCAATTTCCCGTGGTACTATAGTGTAAATATCATCATAGTAACGAACCCTAGTTTTCTCATCAACATAGGAGAGGAAAAACGCATAGTCTTCAGAGTGTCTTAAAGTTGGGTTGAAAAGACATTTTTTATTTTTTATAACAACACTAGGTGTCACACAAGGATTCAGGAGATATAAAAACCATCTAAAGTGAAAAATTTTCCCAATAGTTTTAAACCATAGCCGTGATAACTTGTTATACTTCTCGCATCCATCAACTCCATGGTATAGGAAATCTATATCATCGTTTTTTAATATATTAATAATCCAATCTATTTTACCGGGAACAAACAGATCATCAGAATCGAGAAATGCAATATGATTAAACCGTGCACGGCGAATACCTAGATTCCTCGCTACCTGTGGACCACTATTTTTGTAATTTTTATAAATTCTGATAACAATATTATCACTATTAAATGCACTAAAAAATGACTCAGGACTAATATCAGAGCAATCATCAACTATTATAATTTCAACTACATCCTTGTCAGATGAAGTGACAGAATTCACAGCAGAAATTAGTTTATCTTTCCTGTTATACGTTGGTATGACAACTGTCACTCCAAATTTTAATTTTTTATTTTTCATGTAATATTCACAAAAGATATAGATCGCATATAAGAAGAAGCACTAAGCCAGACAATAGTAATTACTGAATTAATTAATGTAATTATTGATAGAAATAAAAATGACTGCCCATTAATTTTCTTAATTTCAGTGTAAGCTAATAACAAAAATAAGGGATAAATACCGTACACTATCCGAAATCCAAAATAAGGAACCATTGATACAATCATACAAATACATATAATATTGTTCATAGTATTTAATGATTTTAACGACCTAAATATTTCTTTTCGTAACACCCATAAAAAAACAACATAAGTAATTATTAATGTAAGAATACTAATAAGCCTTACAATAAAATCATCACTCGAATATGGTAGATATCTAAGAATAGAAGTCCGGAACCCTTCTACGCCTGGTAAGAAATCGAGGTAACTTGTAAAAAAAGCAAGATAGATACTTACGAATACTCCAGGCATGAAAATCTTGTAACTAAAGCGAGACGAAATTACTATGGCTATAATCAAAAATGATGCTTGATGGAAAAGTAATGATAGCGCCGAAAAAAACAAGAATGAAACGTATTTTTTATTTAAATAAAAACAAAATGCCAACATTAGTATTGCCAACGAAAATCCCTGCCGCATTGCATTCGTTAGCAACTCTCCACCAATGAACGAGGAAAATAATGCAATTATGTAAAGCATCTCAATTTTAAAATGCATGCAAAGATAGATCGTCAAGCCTATAATAAACAATGGCCAAATCCACATTAACCAACTTACTTCGCAATTACCAAGCATTAAAAGATTAATAAATTTGAAGATCATTAAATATGTATAATCTAACCCAATATAATTGGCTGGGAAGCGACAATAATTTGTAAATTCAGTTATATAATTTAGTGTATCTGCGCCAAATTTTTCATTTTTGAAAAAAAACAGAATAAAATATATTGAAAACACCAGTAGAGATAATACTGTATTCATCATTTTTATATTATTAGTTCTATTATCTAATAATAAATACCCAATCTGAATACACATGTAAAAGGCAAGGATAGTAATGAGCATTGGTATCTCGCAGCATCTAACTTATAACAACAGCTATATGAATTCTTTTGGAAAGGCATCCAATAGTTCTTTTTTATTTTTAATAAAATCATTACAACCACATTCATCAATTAACTTGGAAATAGAAACATTATCTTCGCTATTAATAACTAATGGATTTGGGTTTTTATTAGTTGTAGTACTATAATAATCCATGAATTTAAATTTTCCGCCTAACAACATATTACTAAATGAAAGCCACTTATTTGGAATTCCATACGTATCGGCAGCGATCAACCCATGTAAGGAAGAGGAAACAATAAATTCGCACTCATTGATTTTATCAATAAAAGGTTCTATATCATCTTGTATGTCAATTAATACACACCCTGCAGCAACTAGCTTATGTACAGCAAGGAAGTTTTTGTCTTTATAATGCGGAATAATACCGATTTTATATTTTTTTGTAATATGTGCTGCATCATAGAAGAACGGAAGTAGAACTGCAGGGTCTCCTAGAACATTTGGGCAATCAATTAAGAATTCAGTTTGCAAGCGTTCCCTTGTAAGAGTCCCTCTAACTGCTCTAATATCTAAATTAGTACTTTTTAGCGACACATCTTTTGAGATGAATCCACTTCCCCATATTAAACTTTTTTCAGATGCGCTTGATAGCACACTGCCAATTGCAAGAATATGTTTAAATTTCTTAAAATTATTTTTAACAACAATTTTTTTGGTTATTTTCCCAATGAGATATTTATTCAGTTGATCGCCCCAATTGTTATGCCTTGTGTAATAATTCACAGGAACAATATCTTTCCCAATAGAACTAAAGCGCTCTTGTATCTCGGTACTAACACTAAAAAAAGCTTCAATTAACTTTCCCATAATCACTCTCTTTTATAACAACGATTAAACTTGAAAACGCAAAGGTAAGAAAATTAGCCAACGCAATTGCTTCGACTATATAAAAATATGTTGTGCTATTTATATTTATATACAAATACGCACCTGACACAATAAGAGAAAAACCATATACTAATAAAACAACATTTAAATTATACCTCAATTTTAATATTAAAATTGGCATTCTCGACAATATAAAAAACCATTGTGCCAGCGCTAAATAAATCGAATATTTTAATACATCAATACCATTATACATCGTCAATGATAAAATATAAAGAAAAATGTAATTTACAGCAATCAATACACTCGCAACGAATGCAAACTTTAAATAAGCAACACGATTAAAAATCTTTTTATCATTATTAATATTTTTTTTCAAGAAAATGCTATCATATAAGGTTATAAGCATTGTAACAACACCAAATACATTCTGCGTAATTCTTATTTCAACCAAATCACCCGGAACTATTTTATCCTGTAACAAAATAAAAAAACCTTGATTAGTAGTCCAATAAATTATTGTAATAATAGCGAATACCATGCCACATTTAAGGGAATCTTTTATAGCGTGAAATACATTGTTTTTTTCAGCCATTAGCTGACATTTTCTATTCTTTACAGTTATAGCTATTACCACAATAATTAATGGCATTAGCTTGGCACCAGCATAATAATAAATGTAAAAATCTGAACTAAGGGGTGCGTAACCAGCATACGTAAATATCATTGTGATACAAAACAACACAACAGTAGTCATCGATGACAAGAATGACATCAATGACAGTTCATAGTAATAGCAATAACGTTTTAAAAACTCAGAAACTATACCAACTGTGAATAGCAGAATTATCTGAGGAGATTGCAGAATGAAAAAAATCAGGACTAACGTTATTATATAAAAAAAACCAAACAAAGCCATCCAATATTCAATGTTTTGTTTTTTATATTTTAACAGTAAATACTGAGTAGTAAAACACGAACAAAATAACACGCATACTAGGGCTGTAGATTGAGCTAGTACTACCGTCGCCATATCAATCTTTGATAACAATACACCACCGAGTGCAATAAATAGAAATATCAAACCAGAGTCCATTACTTGGTCAAAGGTAAATAAAACACTCTGATTTTTGAAATCAACTTTCATTTTTACTACCTAATAATTATTAGATCATGGTTATAATGTTAACCACAAACTAAAATCCCATTCAAAGTACGCACTCATTTTTCTCTCATTTCTGTTTAAAAAACAAATGTATTCAATAAAGTTGGCAACTGCGAATCTTTATTCGACAAACTCGGTTCATTGTTAACGTTCCAATTAATCCTGATAGTTGGATCATTCCAAATAATTCCACGATCACTCGCTGGATGGTAATAATTTGTCGTTTTATATACAAATTCAGCGCTATCACTTAATACCAAGAATCCATGGGCAAATCCTACAGGGATCCAAAGCTGACGTTTATTCTCCGCGGAAAGGTTTACACCTACCCATTTACCAAAAGTCGGCGACTCTTTTCGAATATCGACAGCAACATCAAAAACCTCACCAGCTACGCAACGCACTAATTTTCCCTGAGCATAAGGCGCTAACTGGTAGTGAAGTCCCCGTAATACTCCCTTTGATGACTTAGAATGGTTATCCTGTACAAAATTCACTTTATAGCCAACTGCTTCTTCAAATACTTTTTGACTGAAACTTTCAAAGAAAAACCCACGGTCATCACCAAAAACTTTTGGTTCAAAGATTAATACTTCCGGGATATCTGTTTTTATAACATTCATATTAATAACCTTTGACCATCTTCAGTAGATATTTGCCATAATCATTTTTTGATAGAGGGGCTGCTAATTTTTTGATTTGCTCAGCATCAATAAAACCTTTACGGAACGCAATCTCTTCAGGACAAGCAACTTTTAGCCCCTGACGTAATTCAATCGTCTGAATGAAATTACTTGCTTCGATAAGACTTTGATGAGTACCGGTATCCAACCAAGCATAGCCGCGCCCCATCATAGCTACGGACATACGGCCCTGCTCCATATAGATACGGTTTATATCAGTAATCTCTAATTCACCACGAGGAGAAGGCTTTAGACTTTTGGCCATTTCAACTACGCTATTATCATAAAAATACAAACCAGTTACCGCATAATTACTTTTTGGCTCTAGTGGTTTTTCTTCCAGCGATATGGCTTTGCCGTCTTTATCAAATTCAACCACACCATAACGCTCTGGGTCATGTACGTGATAGGCAAATACGGTAGCTCCAGACTCCTTCGCTACTGCACTTTCAAGTTGTTTCTGAAGATCATGTCCGTAGAAAATATTATCGCCAAGTACCAGTGCACAATCATCCTCACCAATAAACTCTTCTCCAATGATAAATGCTTGTGCCAAGCCATCTGGGCTTTCCTGCACTTTATATTGCAGATTCAGTCCCCACTGAGACCCGTCACCAAGTAACTGCTGAAAACGGGGAGTATCCTGCGGAGTGCTGATAATCAAAATATCGCGAATACCGGCGAGCATTAAGGTGCTCAGCGGGTAATAAATCATTGGCTTGTCATAAATTGGCAGTAGTTGTTTACTTACTGCCATCGTTACAGGATATAAACGCGTACCAGAACCACCAGCAAGAATAATACCTTTACGTGAAGTCATTTTAATATTCCATTAATTTAAGTGGCTCGTATTCAGGCCACTGATAAAGCGTGATTATTATGCGTTCGCAGAAGCAAAGATTTCGGCCAACATTCGTTTAACACCAAATTCCCATGAAGGTAATATTAAATCAAATGTCTGCTGGAATTTCTTAGTATCAAGACGCGAATTTTGAGGGCGAAGCGCAGGAGTAGGATAAGCGCTAGTTGGAACCGGATTAATTTTATTTACTGCCAGTACCACACCTGCGATCTTAGCTTCAGCAAAGACCAAATTCGCGTATTCAAACCATGTTGTGGCACCTGATGCGACCAGATGGTATAGGCCTGCAACTTCTGGTTTACGCATTGCAGTTATTATCGCATGAGCAGTGCAATCAGCTAGCAACTCAGCACCTGTAGGTGCACCAAACTGATCGTTAATGATGGAAAGCTCTTCACGTTCCTTTGCAAGTCGCAGCATAGTTTTTGCGAAGTTATTACCCTTTCCGGCATATACCCAGCTAGTGCGGAAAATGAGGTGTTTCGAGCAATTTTGCTGCACCGCAATTTCACCAGCAAGTTTCGTTTCACCGTAAGTATTTAACGGAGCTGTTACGTCCGTCTCGACCCAAGGTTTCTTACCGTCACCGGGGAAAACATAATCGGTGGAATAATGAATAAGCCACGCGTTAAGTTTCTCAGCTTCTTTAGCTATCGCCTCAACGCTAGTCGCATTCAGCAATTGGGCAAAATCGCGTTCGCTCTCAGCCTTGTCCACCGCAGTATGGGCAGCAGCATTGACAATAACATCAGGCTTCACGCGACGAACAGTTTCAGCAACACCTTCTGGATTGCTGAAGTCACCGCAATATTCAGTCGAATGAACATCAACTGCGATAACATTGCCCAATGGAGCCAGCGAGCGCTGTAATTCCCAACCTACCTGCCCTGTTTTACCGAAGAGTAAAATATTCATTTACGTTCACCGTAATTTTGCTCAATCCAGGATTTATAGGCGCCGCTTTTAATATTGTCGACCCACTGCTGGTTGGTCAAATACCATTCAACCGTTTTACGAATACCACTTTCAAATGTTTCTTGTGGTTTCCAATTCAAATCGTGGCTAATTTTGCTGGCGTCAATTGCATAACGACGGTCATGGCCTGGACGGTCAGCAACATAGGTGATTTGTTCACGGTAAGAGGTATTTTTTGCAACCAGTTCATCCAGCAAGTCACAAATTGTCAGTACGACATCGAGGTTTTTCTTCTCATTGTGACCACCAATGTTGTAAGTCTCCCCCAAAGAACCTTGTGTAACCACTGTGTAAAGAGCACGAGCATGATCTTCCACATACAGCCAATCACGGATCTGATCGCCTTTACCATAAACAGGCAGACTCTTACCTTCAAGTGCATTTAAAATCACTAATGGGATCAGTTTTTCCGGGAAGTGATATGGACCGTAGTTATTTGAACAGTTAGTCACAATGCAAGGCAGACCGTAGGTCCGCTGCCATGCGCGTACTAAATGGTCGCTGGACGCTTTAGACGCTGAATAAGGGCTGCTTGGGGCATAAGATGTTGTTTCGGTAAATAGCGGAAGTTCTACTCCAACGGGGCACTCATCAGGATGCGGCAAATCTCCATATACTTCATCAGTAGAAATATGGTGGAAACGGAAATTGACTTTGTCTTCTGCACTAAGTTGCGACCAATATGCACGAGCAGCTTCAAGCATTGTATAAGTGCCAACAATATTGGTTTCAATAAATTCAGCAGGTCCTGTAATAGAACGGTCAACGTGGCTTTCCGCTGCCAAATGCATCACTGAATCAGGCTGGTGTTCGACAAAGATTTTGTCCAGTGCATTTCTATCGCAAATATCGGCTTGAACAAAAGCGTAACGTTCACTACCAGAGACCTTTGCCAATGATTCAAGGTTACCTGCATAGGTTAATTTATCGACATTAATCACGCTGTCTTGGGTGTTATTTATAATATGACGAACGACAGCAGAACCAATAAAGCCGGCACCACCAGTAACAAGAATTTTCACGGAAGCAATCTCTCTTTAATCTTGTAGTGATTTTCTTCGATAAATGAATATCGGACGTTTGAATTAATTGAGGTAATAATGGGTAATACAAAAGGGGAATAATTTTCACCAGCCATGCTACCGCCCCTGGCTTAACAGCTACCAGAACACTAAACACTTAGCGCATAGAACAATTCCCTGTGCTATGTCGGTTATATTTTACGAAACATTCGAATGAACAAGACGTTACTGAGTCAGTAGCTTGTATGGTAGCTATCCTCTCTTGCTCATTCGAATATCCTGCCATCAACAGCAAACATACTTTGTAACATGCAACTCAAAAAAAACGGCAACCAGTCTCAGTAACGTTTCAACTAAGAAACCTCACCGCCACTATTGATTGCCGTTCTGCATCAAATGCTCACCACCATTGTTCTAAAACTCTTAGCGAGCCAGCAGCTTCTGAATGCTGTCCCTGAACTTCTGGCCTTCTTTATGGTTACGCAGACCATATTGTACAAATGCCTGCATATAGCCCATTTTCTTGCCACAGTCGTAGCTTTCACCGGTCATCAATGCAACTTCTACCGCTTGCTTTTTATTAAGTGCAGCGATGGCATCGGTAAGCTGGATACGGCCCCAGGCTCCCGGCTCGGTTTTCTCGAGTTCAGCCCAGATATCAGCTGACAGAACATAGCGCCCTACCGCGGCCAGATCTGAATCCAGTGTTTGTGGTTCATCTGGTTTCTCTACAAACTCGACAATGCGGCCAATCTGCCCATCATTTTCTAGCGGTTCTTCCGTTGTGATAACTGAGTACTCAGACAAATCAACGTTAGGCATGTGTTTAGCCAGAACCTGGCTGCGCCCTGTCTCTCTGAAACGCTCAACAATAGCAGCTAAATTATAACGCAATGGGTCAGCACTTGCGCCATCAAGGATAACGTCAGGCAATACGACAACAAATGGATTGTCGCCAACAATCGGGCGGGCACACAAAATGGAGTGACCAAGGCCTAGCGGTTGAGCCTGACGTACGTTCATAATCGTCACGCCCGGAGGGCAGATTGACTGAACCTCAGCGAGCAACTGGCGCTTAACACGCTGCTCAAGTAGAGCTTCAAGTTCATAAGATGTGTCGAAGTGGTTTTCAACAGCATTCTTGGATGAATGCGTTACCAGTACGATTTCCTTGATACCAGCAGCTACGATCTCGTCGACGATATATTGGATCATCGGTTTATCGACGATCGGTAACATCTCTTTTGGAATAGCTTTTGTTGCGGGCAACATATGCATGCCCAAGCCTGCTACCGGAATAACTGCTTTCAAATTAATCATATTCAAGCCCACCTCAAAATGGTTGGGGGATTATAGTCTTTTCGTGCGCTGATGCCAGCATGAATTGATCCCCATAATTAGTACTTCATCTTAACGTTCTCAATAAAGTACGCAAAACCAAAACCTTGATTTATGCATTGCAAAAGCTCGGAAAACTCGCAATGTGATTTGACAATCTACTTAGTCGCTACCGGCAGCACAAAATTCAACCCGCTCGTGTTCACGTGCTGATGGTCAACCCGGTCGATGTCCACCGAACTCTGCCCCTTCTCATTTACGGCACGCACGTTGGCCAGCGACAGGAGCGTATCACCCTTAGCCATAAAGCGGCCTCGCACGTCTTTGCGCAGGTCGAAGTTAAGCTTCAACGCAGGTCCAGTTTCAGCGTACTGCATGACGTCAACGTTGCGCAGAAACAAGTGTTGCGGCTTGTTATGCAACTCAAGCGTTGCACGCTTTAGCGCCACATTGGTGATGGCAACAAACGACGTCGCGTTACCCGAAGAAATCTGTATTCCGCGGCTTTTATACTGCATGTGAGTATTATCAAGCGCTATATCGTTTAGTTTAAAATTTTGCGGAATAGATAAATACTTACCCTTGATCACACCATAACCAATAAGAAACCCCGCACTCTCTTTCATATCGATATTATCAATCACGAAATTATCACAGCCATAAATCGCTATTGTGGCGTTATCAATTCCCGCTTTCTGGCTGAAAGTATGATTAATGTTGCGGGCTTTAATATTACGAATAACAAAGTGTTTACCATTTTCAACATGTATTAACTGCCTACAGTTACTACCTGTGATATTCGCCACCACAAAATTCTTTACCGCCTGGTCTTCCGGGTACTCGTTGTCGTAAGTACTACCCGCAAGCCCAATCCCAATGCCCCAGTTGATCTTCCCATTGGTGCAGTCAATATTTTCAATCACATGGTCAGAGATAAGCAGGTTATGGTCGTTGATAGCAACATTCCATTCGATAGCATCCCCTTGCAGGCGGCTAAAATGCCCGTTGGTGATCTTCACGTTCTCCATACGATTATGGAAACCCTGGCGCAAAATCGCGTAGTTCGCATCGTGCACCGTAATCTGGTCAATCACCAGGTTGCGCATGGTGCGCTTCTCTTTACCGCCAATGTAAATTTGCGTGACCGGCACAAAACCGCTCATATTAATGCCTTTGATAGTGCAATCAGAACCACGCACATCGAGGGTGATATTGTTAAATCGCCCGCCCTTCTCACCCAGAATCTGGCAGCTATCCTGCAGTACAAAACGCCCTTTGCCATTGCCCTTTAAACCACCAGCGACATGCAAGGTTTTGCCTTCAGGCATAAAAATGGCAGTATTGATGTTGTCGCAGACCAAATCAGCAGGTACGGATACGATATCAGCGGCTGAGAATGCTTGTTTGAAGGCGGCAATCCAGTCACCGCGATAGAATTTTTGCACGTTGACCTCGTTTTTGAGTCCTGTGGCAAACACGGTGCGAGGTAAAATGAATGGCACCGCAGCCAGTACTGAACTGGCTTTAAGTAATTTGCGGCGGGAGGAGGAAAACGAAGGGTGAGTCGATTCAAATCTTTTGCGCATACATCCTCGTGAGGTTTCACTCGGTGGGTTTACAGCGTTTGTAGCTGACGGGCTAATTCTCGGTAGATAACTTTCTGGTTAAATTCAGTTTCAACTTTCGCGCGAGCAAGGCTGAGCATCGGTTTCAGCTCATTGGCTTCGATGTTGCCGAATGCCTGCAAAGTATCCGCTAGTGCTGGCGCATCTTTTTCTGGCACCAGCCAACCGGAACGACCCGCGTCTATGAGTTCAGGAATACCGCTATGTACGGTGGAAATAACCGGAATACCCACCGCCATCGCCTCCATTAGCGCCACCGGAATACCTTCCATATCGCCATCTTCACCGGTTATCGACGGCAGTAAGAACACATCGGCTTCATCGAGCATCGCTTTCACTTCATGGTTCGGCTTAAAGCCCGGCATAAATACCACGTCATCAAGCTGATTTTGTTCGATAAGCGTACGCAGGCGCGTTTCCCACGGACCAATACCGAGGATGTTGTAACGGAACTTCACACCGCGTTCTTTGAGCAGCAGGCAGGCTTCAATTGCAACATGCAGACCTTTCTTCTCAGTCAATCGTGCTACCGAAATAATCTCCAGTGTTTTGGCCGGAGCTTTCACGCTACGCTGCGAAAACCGCTCCATATCCACGCCCATACGCGAAACGGTAATCTTGTTGGCCGGGCAGCCCATTTTTTGCAAACGCCCCGCCCATAAATTACTTATCGGCAGCATCAAATCGCCACGCGTAAAGAGTTTTTGATATTCCGGTGTGTAGTGCGCAAGTGCCTCGCGCCCTGAAATATCAATGCCGTGGAACACCGTGGCAATTTTGCCTTTAATCAGCCCCAGTTCGCGCAGTTTGGCCGCCGTCACCCCCGCTGGGCCGAAGTGGGCGATAAATACATCTGCCTGTACGGTTTGCGGGTTACGACCACAAATAGAGGAGAGGATCAGGTTGCGCGCCTCTTCGCCATAGCGCTTCGAATTTAGCGCGCGCCAGGTCTGCGGGCGAAGTGCGCCACGCAGAGTATTCAGGGCACGTGATTGCAGTTTTGCTGCCTTCCCCGAAGGCTCGTCCATCAGCCAGGTGGTTTTCGCCGCCAGATCGTACTCTTTGAATGCCGAGTGCGTGTTGGTCAAATCCCCCTTCTGGATGGCGACAATTTCCACCTCATAACCCATATCGATAAATGCGGTTATCTGGTTGAGCACAAAGGTCTCGGATGCCACTGGGAATTTGAGTAGGAAGAAGCCAACTTTCATTTTTCCCCCTTAACACGCTTCAATACAGATTCCACCATATGCAAACCATCTTCACGTTCGGCGCGCACCGCATGAGCCAGGCGTTCTTTGATTGCTGGTAATTGCCCCAGCACATCCGCCACCACACTCTGTAAAGATCCATTCAGCAACTGGCGAATTTCAATCGCCATTTCCGGCATGCCAAGCTGTTTCATGATGCCTGCGGATTTGTGTTCATAGTTGATGGCAATCGCAGGTGTACCGAAGTTCATCGAGATGATGGCAGAATGCAGGCGCGTGCCAACCGTCAGTTCGCATTCGCCGAGAATCTTGCCCATCTCAAGGTCATTAAGCTCATCCATCACCACATGGTATTGCTCAGGGTCATTAACATACTGGCGCAGGTTGAGCGCCACCATGCGGTCGTCTTTGTTGTAGCTGTCGATACCTGTACAGGTCGACAATGCCAGCACCTGGTAACCCTGCTCAATGACACGATTCACCACTGAGGCGAATGCTTGTTCATAGGCTTGCTGCGTGGTGCCAAGGCGTTTGTCGAAAGGTGCCAGTTCACGCAGCGTAATAGCGACGGTCTTCTTGCGCTTGATGGTTTCCAGCCAATGCTGCACCGCATAGCTCGGCACAAAGCTGTCATTGTGATGATCGACAAGCCAGGCGGTATCGACGCCCTGCTCCACTTTGCTGCTGTCAATGTTGCTTTGTTTCATCAAGTCGAGACTGACGGACTCACGCAAAATCAGCGACTCGGCATTACCGAAAACATAACTCGCCAGGTGATTAAACTGCGGGTCCTGGAATGGCCCAACGCTGTGGCCAATCATGTACACCGGCTTTTTGGCCATAAAGCTACACAGCGCATGCTCAAACTGAGAAACGCCATATAAATCGACAAAGAAAGAGCCGCCGACCTGAATAATCGCGTCATATTTTTGCAGCGATTTCACAAAATCAATAAAACCCTGTGGGATGGAGATATTGCGCAGGCGCCCGTTGTCAGTGGCTTTCGCCAGCAAAACCTGGTGTTGATACTTGCGGCGCAGCACTTTCTTTACCCGCCCCATCAGCCCAACCGCGTTGTTGTGCTGCTTCATCTGCTTATACAAGCCGTCACCCATAACCGGGCGGCCCAGCAGCCAGGCGGAACTCACCGGATAACGGCTCATCACATCAACCTGCACGGTGTCATCAATGGTGGTAATCGCATCGATCAGTCCGCGCAAAATGGCGCTGTCACCGCGGTTGCCGCAAGTGTGGTTGCCAAGAATCAATAATTTCATATAAATCAGACCTCTTATTAAGGGGTTTTAGCTTGCGCGAAGCAGTGTTTTTAAACGGTCGTTACGGCAGAACTGGCGCTTCATCTCAACCACCAGCGCATTACGGGAAAGCACCAGCATGACGATAAAGGCCAATGCGCCTGCCGCGATTTGTACGCCCACCAGCAAGCCGAGCGCGAGATGGCCTTTCAGGGCAATTCCCAGCGCACTGCTCACCAAAATGGTTGGAATTGAAAGGTAAAACGGTAGCCAGATGCTCTGAATGTACTGGCGGTAACTGGACCCCAGCACTGGCTTAATCATGATGAAATAGCTCAGAACGGTGTTCACCACCTGCACGAACAGGAAGCCGAGCGTCACGCCCAGTGCACCAGCAAGATGGCCGCCGACAATAATCGCCGGGATAAACAAGCAGGTTTTGAAAACGTTGAACTTAAAGCTGATATCCACTCGCGCTTTTGCCATCAGTAATGACCCAATCGGGTTACCGATGGAGCGCAGCAGCCCCACCACGCACAGCAGTTGCAATATTGGGGTAATAAACTGCCACTTTTCACCAAATACCAGTGGCACAAAATTGTTCGATACCACCAGCAGACCGAGCAGCGCGGGGAAGTTGATAATTCCGACAATCGACAGCAACTTGTAGAAATTGAGGCGTAACTTGTCGGTATCGTCCTGAATCTTGGCAAATGCCGGGAACAGCACGCGGGTGATAATTGGGTTTAGCTTCATTGGTGGCACCACCGCCACGTTATAAGCGAGGTTGTAGCCCCCGGCGATGCTCGCCCCAAGAATACGCGCCAGCACCAGCGTTGAAAGGTTGGTATTAACGTAATTGATAATGCTGTCTGCAGTCAGCCACGCGCCAAACTTGAGGTTCGAGCCAACGGACTTCAGCGAAAAATGCAGGCCGGGGCGGTAAATCTTGCGGCCGAAGAAGCCAAACAGAGAGGTACGCACCACGGTGTTGACCAGGTAGCCGACGATGGCGGTCATGGCGAACGGGTAATACATCGCCGCCCCCACGGTGACGGTAAAGCCCGCCATTACGGAGACTGTTTCAATCGAGCCAATTTTTGAAAACTCGAGTTCCTTTTGCATGAGCGCGCGGAACTGCTGGCCGTGGGGAATGACAATAAAAGCAAACGACAGCGTTTTAATCAGTGGCGCGAGCTTCGGTGCATGCAGCACCGAGGCAATCACATCGCTGAGCAAAAACACCAGCGCAAACACCACTAAGCCAAGGCCGACGTTCAACCAGTACAACGTGGTGAGTTCAAGATGGCTGATCTCTTTGCGCTGGATAATCGAGTTGGCAATACCAAAATCCGACAGCGTATCGGCCAGCGCGATAATCACCAGCGAGATGGTCAGCAGACCAAACTCGTGGTTGTCGACAATGCGTGCCAGCACCGTCATCTGCACCAGGCCCAGGCTAATAATAATTACCGTAGCGATGGCGGACCATTTCGCGCCGCTGATGGTTTTTTCTCTCAGGCTCATTAAAGACTCACTTAATACGCAGCTTTATTAACAAAGCCTTTGAAGATGGTCAGAAAGACGATTTTGATGTCAAACCACAGGCTCCATTCGCGGATATATTCCAGGTCAAACTCAACACGCTTTTCCATTTTTTCCAGCGTGTCAGTTTCGCCGCGCCAGCCGTTGATTTGTGCCCAGCCGGTAATGCCGGGTTTCACTTTGTGGCGCAGCATGTAGCCTTCAATCAGCAAGCGATATTGTTCGTTATGCGCAACCGCATGGGGGCGAGGACCGACAATCGACATTTCTCCCATCAGCACATTAATAAACTGCGGCAGTTCATCCAGCGACGTGCGGCGCAGGAAATTCCCCACCGGCGTAATACGCTTGTCACCTTTGGTGGCCTGAGTCACGACGGCATCGTTTTCCATCACTTTCATGGAGCGGAATTTCCATACTTTGATTGGTTTTCCATCCATGCCGTAACGCGTCTGGCGGAAGATAACCGGGCCCGGCGAGGTCAGTTTTACCGCAGCACTAATGCACAGCAGTACCGGAGAAATAAACAGCAGGATCATCGCCGACAACACGATATCTTCGAGGCGTTTCAGAATCCGGTTAATACCGTTTAGTGGGGTAGCAAACAGCGGTACAACCGGCACACCGTTAACCTCTTCAGTGCGGGAGTTAAGAATATTGAAGGTGAAGACATCGGGGATTAGCATCACCGAACAGGTGGTGTCCGTGAGTTCGCGGACCAGAGTTTTAATCTGCGCTTCTTCACTCATCGCCATGGCGATATAGATATTGTCGATTTGCCCTGCACGCGCTTGTTCAACCAGGTCCGCAAAAGAGCCGGCATAATCACCGTGTGGGGATTCAGGCTGCTGATCGTCATAAACCCCGGTGACATCAAAGCCTAACCACGGTTCGTTACGGAAACTTTCGGCAAGCGTGTAACCCACCGGCAGTGAACCCGCGATAGCAATACGACGTGTGTTGTAGCCCATATTGCGCAACCAACCGGCACCGAAGCGAATAAACGAACGGCACATCACCATGCCGAAACTGGTCAACACATACCAGGCCAGATACACCCAGAAAGAGCCATCAAAGTCAGGGTTAAACGCCAGTAATCCGGCACTAAAAATCAGACTTAGTGTCCAGTTTTGCAACAGCAGCATCAGTTCGCTGGAAATTCTCACTCCACGCCAGGAGCGATAAAAATCGGTCATTCCGCCAATCATCTGGAAGACCACGAGGGCGAGTAACGCCATCAGCAAATGCATATACAAAAACGGTAACGCGTTAACCTGACACACTACCCATAACCCAATAAACATGATGGTTATGTCAGAAAAACGTTGCACCATAGAGATTAACGATGCGTTCGTTTTTGGCAGCTCGCGCTTTTTTAGGTTTGTCATCGTTTTACCTTTATTAAAAGGGTGACGGATCCCCTTTCCTGCCTCAGGAGATTTCCGTCCCCACAGATCACTGATTCAACAGTTCCATAATTTCCTGCGTTCGCGCCTGCATCAGCTGCTCGTTGCTACGCGACTCCACATTCAGGCGCACCACCGGTTCGGTATTTGAACTGCGCAGGTTAAAACGCCAGTCGGCAAACGCCATGCTCACGCCGTCGGTGTGGTCCACTTCCTCAGCGTGTGGCGCAAAGTGCTGCTGCACACGCGCAATCGCGACTTTCGGGTCCGCCAGCTTGCTGTTGATTTCCCCGCTCGCCGGCCATGCCGCCATACGGTCACGCACCAGTTCACCCAGGGTTTTACCTTTCAGGCACAGCAGCTCGGTCACCAGCAGCCACGGGATCATCCCGCTGTCGCAGTAAGCAAAATCACGGAAATAGTGGTGGGCGCTCATTTCGCCGCCGTAAATGGCGTCTTCCTGGCGCATACGCTCTTTGATAAATGCATGGCCGGTTTTCGACATCACCGGCGTGCCGCCTGCGCGCTCCACGATATCCACCGTGTTCCACGACAGACGCGGGTCGTGAATAATCTTCGCCCCTGGTTGTTTTTCGAGGAAAGCCGCCGCCAGCAGACCAACGATGTAATAGCCCTCGATGAACTGCCCTTTCTCGTCAAACAAGAAGCAGCGGTCAAAATCACCGTCAAAGGCGATGCCCATCTCCGCGCCGTGTTCAATCACCGCGTTGCGGGTGTCGTCGCGGCACTCCGGCAGCAGCGGGTTCGGGATACCGTTCGGGAAGTTGCCGTCAGGCTGGTTGTGCACTTTGATAAATGTCAGCGGGACATTGAGTGCCTTAAAACGGGCTTCGATAGCGTCCACAATCGGGCCTGCCGCACCGTTACCGGAGTTAATCACCAGCTTCAGGGGTTTGATATTTGCCACGTTGATGTACGAGAACAGGTGGTCGATGTACGCCTCAACCACCGAAATCTTCTGGTAGCTACCGCGTTTTGCCATGTCCACCGGAGGGAAGTCATTTGCTTCTGCCAGGCGCTGCACATCACGCAGGCCAGTGTCGCCGCTAATCGGGCGAGCCCCTTCGCGCACCAGCTTCATACCGTTGTAGTCCATCGGGTTATGGCTGGCGGTCACTTCAATGCCGCCGTCCACGTCCAGATGCCAGGTGGCAAAATAGATTTCTTCGGTACCGGACAGGCCGATATCCAGCACGTCCACACCCGCATCCTGCAACCCTTTTGCCAGCGCCAGCTTGAGCGCTTCGCTGGTCAGGCGCACATCGCCGCCCAGTACAATAGTTTTCGGTTTCAGGTACTCGCCATAAGCGCGGCCAATACGTTCAGCGATCTCTTCATTCAGCTCTTCGCCCAGCTTGCCGCGAATGTCGTAAGCTTTAAAACAGGTCAATTCAGTCATGTTTTACCTCTTTTCAGGCAACAGTCAGCCCTCTCCAGTACGGAGATAACTTTTTCTAAAATGTATAACCATTAGATTTCGCGTTGCAGGAAGGCGGCAACTGCGTGCATCGCAGGGAGCTTAGTTAACTAAGTGACCGGTGTGCGCAAAGGAAGCCAACGCATCTGCAGCGTGAAATATGATGGTTAGATGCGTCCGTAGCGATCCTCGAAACGCACAATGTCGTCTTCTTCGAGGTAAGTGCCGGAACGCACTTCAATCAGGTCGAGCGGGATTTTTCCGGGGTTTTCCAGGCAGTGGGTGACGCCCAGGGGAATGTAGATGGACTCGTTTTCGCCGAGCAGTTTCACTTCTTCACCCAGCGTCACTTTTGCGGTGCCCGCTACAACAATCCAGTGTTCGGCGCGGTGATGGTGCATCTGCAAAGACAGACCCTCGCCCGGTTTCACGGTGATGCGTTTCACCTGGTAGCGTTCTCCTTCGTCGATGGAGTCGTACTTGCCCCACGGGCGATACACTTCGCGGTGGTTGTGGTGTTCGTGGCGGCCATCGAATTTGATCTGCTCAACCACTTTCTTCACGCTTTGCACGTGGTCGCGGTCGGCAATCAGCACCGCATCTTTGGTCTGCACAACAATCAGATCTTTCACGCCAACGGTGGTGACCAGGCCAGATTCGGCATAGATGTAACTGTTCTCGGTAGAGTGGCTGATCACATCGCCGTGATGCACATTGCCCTGCTGGTTTTTGGTGCTGATTTCCCAAAGAGAAGACCATGAACCGACATCGCTCCAGCCCGCATCCATCGGCACAACTACCGCATCAGCAGTTTTTTCCATCACCGCGTAGTCAATAGACTCGTCAGGACATGCCAGGAATGCAGCTTCATCAACGCGCACAAAATCGAGATCCGGGTCGATGTTCGCCATCGCCTTTTCGCAGGCGCTGAGAATATCCGGGCGGAATTTTTTTAACTCTTCGAGGTAGCGCCCGGCGCGGAACAAGAACATGCCGCTGTTCCAGTAATATTCGCCACTGGCGACGTATGCCTGCGCGGTGGCGATATCCGGCTTTTCGACAAACTGCGCCACACCAAACGCAATCGCATCCACATCAGGTGCATTCGGGTTTATCACTTCGCCACGGCGAATGTAGCCATAGCCGGTTTCTGGCAAGTCAGGAACGATGCCAAAGGTGACCAGTTTCCCGGCTTCTGCATACGGCAGCGCATTACGTACTGCGTTTCGGAATGCATCTTCGTCCTGGATAACGTGGTCGGCGGCGAGGATCAACATCAGCGGATCGGTATCTGACTGGTTGCGAATCGCGGCCAATGCCGCCAGCGCGATCGCCGGTGCGGTATTGCGCCCGGCAGGCTCCAGCACAATATTTTCCGTCAGCTTGTTCAGCTCACGCAGTTGTTCGGCGACGATAAAACGGTGTTCTTCATTGCAAATTACCACCGGGCTTTCGCACTCGACGCCGTTTAAGCGGCTAACGGTAGTTTGCAGCATCGTCAGTTCGCCTTTCAGGCACAGGAACTGTTTCGGGTAAAGCACGCGGGACAACGGCCACAAGCGGCTACCGTTTCCTCCAGCCATGATGACCGGATAGAGTCTGGAATTAGTCATAATTAACCCTGAATGTCCGCAATAAATTGATTCAACACGCTGTTTTTCTCGAGCGTGCGCTCGGCATATTCACATGCCACGATGTTATGTTCCGGCAGTTGCAGGCAGCGCTGAATGCCATCAGCCAGAGCATCAACCGACTCCGGCTCAACACACACCGCGATACCGGAAAATGCGTCGCAAAGCTGGCCTAGCTCGGTGTCCGCTTCTGCGGTAATCACCGCATTGCCGCCCACCGCAAGAATGTTGGTCAGTTTTGATGGCAAAACGGCATCAGCCGCACCACGGCGCTGAATCACCAAATGGCAATCAGCAATCTTAAGCAACGCTGGCAGCACGTCGTAAGGCTGTAACGGATGGAACACCACGTTGTGCAGCCCTTTGTCCTGCGCCAGTTTTTGCAGCCGAGCTTTGCCGCCGCCCTGCCCGACAATCACGAATACATACGGCTGGAGGGCAAAACGCTCCGCCACTTCAATTACCGTTTCCAGCCCCTGTTTTTCGCCGATATTGCCGGAATAGAGGATGATTTTTTTATCAGCAGGCAATTGCAGGCTGTCACGAACCGCAAGGATTTCTTCACGGGAAATACCGCGGAAACGCTCTACTTCAGACCAGTTCGGGAAGAAGATCACTTTCTTCGGATCAACACCCTTTTCAGCCGCTTTATTCATCATCGAACGGGAAATTGTCGAAACATTGTCGACGTTGTGCAGGCCGCTTTGCTCAAAACGGCTGGCCAGACGGGCCACTTTGCCCTGCTTCTTACCTGCCATTCCGAGGCCAAGCATGGCGTCGACTTCATAATCTTGAATGTGAAGCAACGTGCGCGCCCCGCTAAGTTTTGCGAGCAGACGCATGCCCGGCACACAAAACAGCGTCGGCACCACACCGATAATGCGGTCCGGCTTCCAGCGACGTTGCGCCAGCAGCGGAAATAAAGAACTCAGTGCAAAGCTGCCCAAATGAATCAGGCGCTTTATCGTTGAAGGCTGCTTTGGTACATACAGCGGGCAGCGCCAGACGGTAGCGGCACCCACTTCTTTCTTGTACTTCCAGGCGGAATAATCGGGATGGACTTCCCAAACCGGATAGTAAGGTGGTGCGGTAATAACACGCACCTCATGGCCCTGGCGTGTCATCCATTCAACCATTTCGCCGGTATATTTGCCGATGCCCGTCAGCTCCGGTGAGTAGTTAATGCCGTAGACCAGGATTTTCATAATCCGATAACCTTATCTGCCTTGTCGGTCAGAAAATAAGCCCGACTGTTGTCGTGCACATCGTCGCGGACCAACAATTCTTCAGGCGTTAACCACTGATAATCACTATGCTGCGCGTCGGGCAATTGCAGTTTTTCGGCATCCACGCGCAGACGGAACCCCAGCACGATGTAGTGCGTGGAAAATTCAGGACCTGAGAAATTGTCGTCATAGAAGTGCTGCCACACGCCGTAGAACTCACCGTCCTGCAACGTGAACGGCGTGCCTAATTCAGCTTCGGTTAAGCGTGCAAAAGCCCGCTCCAGCGTTTCGTCCTTCTGTACCCGGCCACCCGGCACGAACCAAAAGTTCTGCGCCGGGCGCTGAGTGCGCTGCCCCAACAGGAACTCTCCAGCCTGATTTTCAACGATCAGATCGATTGAGATCAGCGGTGTGGAGCGGACAACGGTTGAGAAGTCTTCAGCACTCAGAAACATATTTACCCCCGGAACCGTTGCTGGTTTTCGAGGAACCACTGGTAGGTGCTGGCAAGGCCAGGCTCCAGGGTGATTTCCGGGTACCAGCCCAGGCGGCGCAGGCGGGTAACATCCAGCAGTTTGCGCGGCGTGCCATCAGGTTTAGTGGCATCAAACACCACACGGCCACGGTAGCCCGTAACTTTGGCGATGGTTTGCGCCAGTTCGCGAATGGTGCAATCCACACCGGTACCGACGTTGATGTGCGAAAGCATCGGTTCGGTATGTTCCTGCCACACTTCGCTGGCCATTTCCATAATGTGAATGCTGGCTGCCGCCATATCGTCAACGTGCAGGAATTCGCGCATTGGCGTGCCGCTACCCCACACCACCACATCCGGCGAGTTTTGCTGCGTCGCTTCGTGGAAACGGCGCAGTAACGCAGGGATCACATGCGAGTTACTTGGGTGGAAGTTATCATTCGGCCCATACAAATTAGTTGGCATCACCGAACGATAATCGCGACCGTACTGACGGTTATACGACTCGCACAGTTTGATTCCGGCGATTTTCGCAATCGCATACGGTTCGTTAGTCGCTTCAAGCGTGCCTTGCAGCAGCTCGCTTTCCGCCATCGGCTGGTTAGCCATTTTCGGGTAAATGCACGAAGAACCGAGGAACAGCAATTTGTTCACATTGTGCGTGTGCGCGCTGTGAATAATGTTGCTCTCGATAATCAGGTTTTCGTAGATGAAGTCGGCCGGATAAGTATTGTTAGCAACAATTCCGCCCACTTTTGCCGCGGCCAGGTAAACCTGGTCAATGTGCTGCTCGGCAAAAAATGCATTAACCGCCGCACCATCCAACAGGTTGAGTTCGTCGCGGCTACGCAGCACCAGTTCGATATCAGCGCGTTGTTCAAGCTGACGGACAATGGCCGAACCGACCATCCCCCGATGGCCGGCAACAAAGATACGGTGTTTATTCATGCTCAGGACTCCAGCGCGATGGCAACCTCGTAACCGTGGGACTTAAGCAACGAGTGTTTTTTCGCCGCTTCCAGATCTTTAGCCACCATCTCGCCAACCATCTCTTTGAGCGTGATTTCTGGTTTCCAGCCCAGTTTTTCGTGTGCTTTAGTTGGGTCGCCCAACAGGGTTTCCACTTCAGCAGGACGGAAGTAACGCGGGTCAACAGAGACAATCACATCGCCTGGTTTCACGCCCGGCGCATCGTGGCCCGTGACAGAAACAACAATGCCCTTCTCGTCAACGCCGGTGCCTTCAAAGCGCAGTTTGATGCCCAGTTGTGCCGCTGACATTTCCACGAACTGACGCACGGAATACTGCACGCCGGTGGCAATTACGAAATCTTCTGGCGTCTCTTGTTGCAGCATCATCCACTGCATTTTCACGTAGTCTTTGGCATGGCCCCAGTCACGCAGGGAATCCATGTTGCCCAGATACAGGCATTTTTCCAGGCCCTGAGAAATGTTGGCGATAGCGCGGGTAATTTTGCGGGTCACGAAGGTTTCGCCACGGCGTGGGGATTCGTGGTTAAACAAAATCCCGTTACAGGCAAACATGCCGTAGGATTCGCGGTAGTTTACGGTGATCCAGTAGGCGTAAAGTTTGGCAACCGCATACGGGGAGCGCGGGTAGAAAGGCGTGGTTTCTTTCTGCGGCGTTTCCTGCACCAGGCCGTACAGCTCAGAAGTCGACGCCTGGTAGAAACGGGTTTTCTTCTCAAGGCCTAAGAAGCGAATCGCTTCCAGCAGGCGCAAAGTGCCCATCGCATCCACGTCGGCGGTGTATTCCGGCGATTCGAAAGAAACCGCAACGTGGCTCATGGCGCCAAGGTTATACACTTCGTCCGGCTGCACTTCTTGCAAGATACGAGTCAGGTTTGAGCTGTCCGTCAGATCGCCGTAGTGCAGATGGAATTTTGGATTGCTGGTGTGCGGATCCTGATAAATATGATCAACACGTTCGGTGTTGAAGGAAGAGGCACGGCGCTTAATACCATGAACTTCATAACCTTTTTCCAGCAGCAGTTCCGCCAGATAGGAGCCGTCTTGCCCGGTTACACCCGTGATGAGAGCTACTTTAGTCATAATAATTCCTATGATTGAAGATTAAATTAAGAGCTTTGCTTTAAATAAAGCGCTCACGCTCGATCGCGTATTTTTACTGCTGGGTTACCCCGGCAAACGGCATTCGCCGGTAATGATTTATAAATGCTGCTACGCGCACCTACGACGGTGCCATTTCCAATATTCACGCCTGGTGAAACAAATACATCTGTTGCCAGCCAGCACTTCTCACCGATAACAATTGGTGAAGCGGTAATATCAAAATGCTTACTCATATAATCGTGGCTACCGGTGCACAAATAACACTTTTGTGACACCACAGAATTCGCCCCTATCGTGATATCACCCAGCGTATATAACACTGCGTCATCGCCTACCCAGGCATAATCGCCCAGCGTTAATTTCCATGGGTAAGTAATTTTCACTGACGGACGAATCACAACACCTTTGCCAATTTGCGCGCCAAATAAACGTAATAAAAAAGCACGCCAGCGATAAAATATTTGAGGGGACCAGGCAAACAATGTTGCTTGTACCGCCCACCACAGTTGAACCTTAATAGGGTGCCCACCCCGGAAACCTTTCGGTACCGAGAAGCCATTTAATTCCTGCATAAGTTATTCCTGTGAGAATCAGGCTTTGTTATAAAGTGCTTTTGCTTTTCCGGTAGTACGCAAACGGAGCTTATAAGATAATTCCGCAATAAAGCCCGGCACGCCTAATATTTTGCGCTGAACATTTTTTGCATCCCGACACAATTCAATATTATTTGAAGTCGATACACCACCCATCGAAAATTCAGACACCAATCCCTTGACGCGTTTAAATGCATAACCTTTTTTATACATTCGTGCGGCAAGCGCATAATCCGATGAGACTTTATATTGCAGATCGTAAGGGTATTTACGCAACCCGGACACCGGGAAAAATATCGCCTGATGGCTGGCAGGTAAACTGTGGTAGATATACCAGCCCTGCTTTGCACGGCGTTCTATTTTTGTACCGTCGCCAAAATCTAATAACGCATCGCCAATCACCATCGTATTATCAGTCGATGGCATAGCAGCCAGTTGATGCGCGACGGTGGCGATATCCTGGTGGAAAATGTCACCGGAATTGAGGAACAAAGCAAAGCGGCCCTGGGCCATCTCAATACCTTTGTTCATCGCATCATAAATGCCGTTATCTTTCTCACTGACATAACGTAACTGGTGCTGACCATTGAGGTTTTCCAGAAACTCTGCCGTGCCGTCATTTGAGGCGCCATCTACTACAATCCACTCAAATGTGATGCCCGGTGCCTTCGCTAAGTGAGCCAGCGACTGCCAGGTTTTTTCTATTCCGGCGAGATTTTTATAAGCAACAGTAATGACACTTAATAGCATGATGGACCTCAGCGCTGTGTAATATTAAGTGCCTTACGCAAAATAAACGGGCACACAATCAAGAACGCATATTCAGGGCTAAAAATTGAACCGGTAAAAAATAATGACACGGGTGTAAAAAGCCATAATTGAACGCGGTAATTTTCATTATTACCAAAAGCTGTGCGCATCATTTTAATGACTTTCCACATATACCAAATGGTCAGTAATACCGCGAACCATGAAAAATAAATAATTAACAGATACAAACCATTGTCTACTGTTTTACCGACATCCGCACCGTTAAAGATTCCGAATGATGCGACATATTCATATAAAGATCCGAAACGCACTACCCCATCGATATTGGTTAATGAATACCCAACCATCGCTAACGGGCCAATAATTCGATAATAAGATGACGAACCTTCGGTTCCCAAATCGCCAAGGCGGGTCGCGATATAAGGGAATGCAAATATTAACCCTACTAAAAACACGGAAAGAGAAATAATTGCCAATGGCAACTTCTTCTTTATGGCACTTTTATTAAGGTACTGGAATGCCCATTCAAGAAGATAGAACAGGATAAAAGTCATTACCCCTGAAAACGACCCTGAAAGTACTATCCCTAAAAGAATCATACCATCTGTTTTCGGTGTTTTGATACCAAACTGTTTGATACTGAGCCAAATTGAGATTAACGCCAGAGCGAAGAACGCCGGTTCAAAATAGAGTGCCGTGGTGCGCTTGCCACCGAAGCTAATAAAGTTCAGAACATAGCTATTACTGTATATAAGAAACTTCGAAATTTTCTCAATCAGGCTACTTCCACCGGTCAGAATAATCTGAGCCATCTCCGCCGCAGCAAGCATCACAATAATGCCAACCACACCATAAAATAACCGCAAAATTTTATGGTGATTACGCTGTGAAATAGTTTTGAAACGGCAGCTCCATGTCATTGCCATAATCAGCACGATATAAACGAACAATAATGTCGAGGTGACGTATTTGCTGGCATCAAGCGATTGGCCAAAGATGTAGTTAAATGCGGTCAGTCCGGCACCGATACCCAGCGCAATCATCAATTTTTTGACGCTGATTCGTTCAATGTACAAAAAGAGGATTGCGGGCAAGAAGGTGACTATCGTTATCGGGAAGCTTTCCCCCAATGAGGCCAACTTGACGTTGACCACCAGATAGATAAACGGTAACAGCAGATAACTACAGATTCTGATAGAACGAGACATACTCCTCCAGCATCTGTTGCCCACTAAACGCCTGGCGGCTTGCAGCTTTAAACACCTGCAACTCTTTGCCAAACACCTGTTGCGCTAACTGCTCTTTTGGCATTTTCACCAGTTCGAGCACCCGAGCATCACTAAAGGTTTTTCCGCCAACTTTACGCAACACTTCATCCGCTGCATCACTTTGCGTGGCAATAACCGGCACGCCAATCGATAGTGCTTCACACAGAATCAACGGGTAGTTGTCGACCTGCGAGCTGAATACCAGCGAGTCCATTTCGTTAAGCTCGCTCATCAACGCTTTTTTATCGGTCATGTAACCGTGATTCACCACGTTCGGTCCGTTAAACGGCGAAAACTTACCGAAGGTGTGCAACTCGACTTCGTCGCCCAGCGCCATAATGGCCTGCACCAGTTGCTGATTGGTTTTGCCGTCGTAACGCAAATCATGGGCTACCACCGCTACTTTTGGCTTAACGCCCGCGGCTTGCGTGAGCGGTAATTCAGCCAGAATCGCTTCGGTTGCCACATCAATTCCGTTATTGATAATTTTGCAGCGCCCTGCCCCGTAAATCCGGTTAAAGGCATCGGCCACGTGCTGGCTTGGCGAAATAAACTGGCAGCCTAGCGCGAGCATTTCACGGAACAACTGGCGTTTGGTGTGCACCAGAAGATGTGCACGATCCTTTTTTACAGGCGGGTAGTTGGTGAGCGTCGGGCATTTTTGGCAGCCGGTTTTCCAGCCATCGCAACCATCAAGAAACGCGCAGCGTCCGGTAATGCTCCAGTGGTCGTGGAGCGTCCAGACAAAATTCACATCTGATTTATGGGCTTTCACACGCTGGCAGTATGTCACCATCTCTTCGAGATTCAGCCAGTAACTGTGAACCACATGGAAATGCAGTACCACCGGGCCACTGGTCCGGGTCACTTTGCGATACAGGTTATTCAGGTTGCCAAACGGGTCGCGGTTGAAAAAGCGAAACAGAATAATGTTGGCGATCGACGTCAGACGCGGGGTGTGTTTTTCCACCCCCTGGAACTTGTCATGGCTGGCACTTTTCTTGCCGCCTTTACCGTAGCCGTAAATAAAGCGTGAGCTAAAACCTGCGGCATTTGCGCGCTGGTGAAGATCCAGCGCGACACCCGCCGCACCGCCTTCTGCAAGGCGAACGTTGAATTGTAAGATATTCATTTTATAACCTTTACTTGCGCTTTCTGACCGACGACCAGCGCATTGTCCGGCACGTTGTCCAGCACCACACTACCCGCGCCGACCACCACGTTATTACCCACGGTGATGTCACCAATAATCACTACATTCGCGCCTAGCTCGACACCGTTGCCAATCACCGGACAATCATTGCTTTTGCTGCGATTACCAATAGTGACGCCGTGGCGAATGGTGAAATCATCACCGGCGACCACGAATTTATTGATGACGACGGCATAACCGTGGTGAATGGTAAAACGGCGCCCAATGGTGGCTCCGGCCTGGATTTCATAGCCAAACAGGCATTCAGTCACAAAGCGATAAAGCAGGATTATCGGAGCTGCCCACAAATTGTTGATGACGCTTTTTTTGCGCCATACCGAGCAAAAATGAGCGATGCGATAAGCCATCACCATGCAACAAGGGCGAAGGCTCCAGGAGTTTGCGCGTAGGTCTTCAAGCACCGTTATTTCCCCCGCAGCCCATCAGCCAGTCGCTTAGTATTTCGCACGCTCAATAGCGCTAATAACGTGCGCAAAGACATACGCTTGTTGCGGATCTGGTAAAGGGTAAATAGTTGATACTTCTTGCTGGCACGGTCGAATTTGTCTTTGTGCTTTTGATAGAAGTGGAAATACCCGGCAAACTTTTTCGGCGATTTAGTTATCTGCATTTCACCGTGATTGATATGCAAAATTTGCGTGGCTTCTTCAACTTTCCACGGCTGACCATACTCCACCACCATACGCAGGAAAATATCGTAATCCTGAGCTGCCGCGAGAGTGGTATCGAACAGGCAGGCTTTGAAGCGGTCAGCATAGGTAAATACCTGATTACCTATGATATTACGCTTATAAAACAGCTTTAATGAGAATGGGGATTTAGGATAGAGCGGCAGGCTGGCGGGCTGGGAATAAACCTGCCCCTCGCAAACGTAGTCGTTGGCATACAAGAAGGCGTGCGTCACCAGCTGCTGTTTATGCTCCAGGAACGCTGACAAACGATTGGGGGTCCACTCATCATCGTCATCAATACCAGTAATCAACTCACCAGAAGCCTGGCTAATAGCCTGGTTGCGTACCGAGCACGCGCCAGAGTTGAAATCATTACGGATGTAACGCACACGCGAGTCACCCAGCTCATCAACAAAGCGCTGAAGCTGTTCAAAAGATGAAGAGCAGTCATCAACGATTAACATTTCCCAGTGTTCATAATCCTGGCGCAGCACCGATTTGATGGCGCGGATAGCCAACTGCTGGCGGTTCCATGTCGGCATATAAATAGAGATAAGTGGGCGTTTCATGGCGCTCCCCCTGAAATCGTTATTATTTATTGGTAGATGGCGCTATCGCTTATCCACCCTACGACGAGATTTGTAGGGCGGATAAGCAAAGCGTCATCCGCCAGTTGATGCCTGATTACTTAGCATCAGATTTATATTCGTACTCGTAGTAACCGTAATCCTCGTACCCTGCCGCACGGCGGAAGATGGAGTTGAGGATCACACCGCGAACGGTGACGCCATTTTGTTCAAAGCGGCTGAGACTGGTTTCGACCTCTTTGAGCGTATTCACCGCGTAGCGCGCCACCATCAGCGTGGTGCCCGCATGGCGGCCCACAACCGCTGCGTCAGTAACGGCGAGAATCGGCGGGGTATCAATCAACACCAGGTCATAGCTTTTGCTTGCCCAGGCGATTAACTCCGCAAAGCGCTCACTCATCAGCAATTCAGAAGGGTTGGACGGCACTACACCGCGCGGCACAAGGTCAAAATTGGGTACGGAGGTTTTTTGCGCACAGCCGGTAATTTCCGCCTGGCCTGAGAGCACTTCAGCAAGACCGTTGTTGTTGGTGGTGCCCAGTAGTTCGTGGGTATAACCTTTGCGCATATCGCAGTCGATAAGCAGCACACGCTTATTGGTCTGGCTAATCACGGCAGCCAGGTTGGCACAGACAAACGTTTTACCTATCGACGGGCTAACACCAGTCAGCATAAGGACGTTATTGGATGCCTGCATCATGGCGAAATGAAGGCTGGTACGCAGGCTGCGAATCGCTTCGATGGCCAGGTCCGTTGGGTTCCCCACCGCCAATAGTTGGCTTTGCTTATTGCGCTTCGCCGCTTTGACGCTGCGCACCGTGGCATTGTCGCGGGATTTCTGCCATTCAGAGAGCGGGATGCTGGCATACACACCAATCCCTGCCTCTTCGAGTACCGCAGGGCTTTCGATGCCACGGTTGAACAAGGAGCGTAACAGCACACCCATAACGGACAACATCAGGCCAAGAATAATGCTGCCGAGAATAATCAGGGCACGCTGCGGTTTCACCATGCCTGGTTGGGCAATTGCCGCATCGACGATACGTACATCACCCACGGTGCTGGCTTCAGTGATTTTCAACTCTTGCTGCTTGTTCAACAACTGCATGTATACCTGTTGACCAGACTCGACATCACGCGTTAAACGCACGATTTCTTGCTGCGTTTTTGGCATCGCGGTAACACGCCCGTTCAGCCGCGCTTTTTCATCAAGCAACGTCTGACGTTTTTCCAGCAAGGTGCGATAAGCCGGGTGAACTTTGGTATAGAGTTTGGAAATTTCAGCCTCTTTGAAGGTCAGTTCATTGAGCTGCGCATCAATGTTCACCATAGTGTCGAGCACGGATTTGGCTTCCAGTGACAGGTCAACCGAGTCTTGCTGTTGGCGATAAGCATTCAGTTTATTTTCGGCAGCATCGAGGCGGCTGCGAACTTCCGGCAACTGCTGCGCTAAGAATTGCAGGCTTTTGGCCGCTTCTTCCGACTTGCGCTGCACGTTCTGCGCCAGATAGTTACGCGTGATGCTGTCGAGGATGGCGCGGATTTGGTCCTTGTCTTCACCGGTATAAGAGAGGCTTAACACGCCGGTATCTTTGCCGTTTTCAGCTACGGTCAGGTTGCCCTGAAGCTGATTGATCATGCCAAGCGTTGAGTATTTATTGACGGTAAAGGTATCTCCCACTTGCGCTTTAATCGCACTGACAAGCATCGTGACGCCGCCTTGATTGAGCGGTTGGCCAACCTGCCCTTTGGCGCTAAAACCATTGTCGTTAGTCAGCAAATACTGCGTTGGGCTAACCACTTCCACGGTAAATACATTTTTGGCCTGCCCTGCCGGGAGGTTAAAGGTATCAACAACGACGGTATCGTTCTGGCGGCCTTGCAGCCTGTCCCAGCCCGCACCTAACAGCCAGAAGCTGTTCTTTTCGACGGCAATATCCAGGTTAAGATCGTCAACTGTTTTGCCCAATACCAGGCGCGACTGAATCAGCTGCATCTCGGCAGCGGAAGCAGGCGGCTTATTAGATAGTGCGGAACTGATGTCGTTGACCAGCGAGTTACCGGCGTTTTGTTCGATTTGCACCAGCGCATCGGCTTTATAGATTGGCGTGGCAAACATCGCGTAGACGGTCGCCAGAATCGCGAAGATTGCGGTGATCCCCAAAACCCACCAGCGGGCTTCAAGAACCGTTCCGAACAATCGGCCAATATCAATTTCGTCATTGCCCTCAGTCGGGGCGCTCGAACGGCGTGCTTTTTCTGTCATTGTTATCCCTGATGAGCGTTGAGTGCGTTAGCCCATTTTTGGGCGTTCTGGTCCAGAAGACCGTAAACCGCTTCAAAAGCGTCGTGGCTTTTGCGATACGGGTCGGGAATTTCCCGTTCCGCATCCCAGTGACCAAACAGCATCACTTTGCCGCGCATCTCTGGAGCCATTTCGCAAAGTGCGGAGATATGGCGTTTTTCCATGGCAAGAATCAGGTCGTATTCGCGGCACATTTTGCCGGAAACCTGTTTTGCACAGTGCCCTTCAAGGGAAAGGTTATGCTGCTCGGCGACGCGAATAGCGCCCGCATCAGCCCCCTTCCCGACCAACGCCCCCAGCCCCGCTGATGTCACGGTGAGCTCCGGGTGATAGCTTTTGAGTAACCGCTCAGCGGTTGGGGAGCGGCAAATATTCCCCACACAGACAACCAATATTTTGTTGAACATAAGGCGTTACCAGGTGTGGATGTCTTTGGCGGTATCCGTCATATAACGAACGCCACTGATAGTCGGCAGCAGTTGGTTGATCAGACGATTCCAACGCGTGACAGGTGCTGTGGTCACATACACCACATCGTAAGGTTGCAACTGGAATTCGGTACCCATTACCAGCGAGGTCGCATCGGACATATCAAGCTGATAAATGTTGGCGATTTTACCGCCCTGCTTCTCTTTGATTGGGCGAATAACGAAGATGCCGCTGGCATTGGAAGCCGTCATATCCAAACCTTCTGCCTGGCCGAGCGCTTCGGTCAGCGTCATGCCGCTGAAGTCCATTTTCAGGGTGGTTTGTTTCTTCACTTCACCCATCACGAACACTTTCAGATCGTCATTGCGCGGCACGAATAAAATGTCGCCGGGATAAAGCAGATGGTTTTGGCTCAGGTCGCCGTTTTGCATCAACGCTTGCAGGGAAATCCGTTTTTCCTGGCCGTTATGCGTCAGCACCACATTGCGCCAGTCGGCCGCATCAGTCAGGCCGCCTGCGGCATTGATAGCGTCAAGAATAGTGAGCGGTACGTTGGTAATTGGCTGCTGGCCGGATTTATTCACCTGGCCTGAGACATAGGCTTTTTGGGAGCGGAAGCCAGCGATATTAACGTCCACCTGCGGGTCAGCGATGTACGTCGCAAGGCGGCCGGTAATATCACTGCGGATTTCAGACAAGGTTTTACCCGCGACTTTTACTTTGCCGACATACGGATAGAACATGGTGCCGTCTGACTGTACCCAGTTACCCGCGTCGCTTGAGCTACGGTATTGGCCCGCCGGAGTGGTGAGTTCTGGGTGATCCCAGACCGTGACATTCAGAACATCTCCTGGTCCCACGCGGTATTGGTAAGCAGAGATCTCCTGGTCGAGAGACATATTTGGCTGCGCGACCGCTGGACGTACGCGTAATTGCTCAACCAGACGCGGTGTTAACGGGTACACGTTAACCATCCGGTCAAGATCAAAATCTGAATCCTGCTGCTTGATAACATCTTTCCCCATCGTAGACATATTGCTACCGGGGAGCACTGTGCAACCACTCATCAGGGTTACCGACACCAACAAAGGCATCAATTTAAGTTTGTATTTAATCATTGAGTATTTATCACTATGGCAGAGTAATTATCCTGAGCGAATATACCCTTCTTAATTCAAGCTGCAGGGGTGTTGGCTGCAACTCGAATTATTTTGGGTATAAAATAAGTGATTCGTTAGGTTTTTGAATAAGGCCTAAATTAAAACCTGGTTGACGCAGAAAACATCTGGCATCAATCCTAAAAAAACGCTTATTTCCCGACTTCCTATTGACAGAATAATTGAGGCTTATTCTCTGGCCTTCGGGCATGCTACCGCCCCTGGCTTACAGTCACCAACCTACTGAAAAAAGAAAATTTATAAGAAATAACGATTCCAGAAAGTAAACCCAAAGAACAATTCTCTGGAGATAAGCCCTATGGCACCAGGTTAAATATCACAGCTTCAGCGAATATAAAAAATACATCTAATATCAGACACCGATATCGATTGTTACAGCTAACCCTATATCAGGCAAGGTTCCACAGAACCAGACAGGGACTTTTAAGAATAATATTAACGGCACATTTACATGCGTTTAGGAATTTCTTTATATTGACAGAATATTAATAAGTGATAAGTCGCAATGTGATATACAGATATATCTCATGTGAATTTCATTATAATAAGAACCACTGAGCTATTATTAAGAAAATAATTAATCATTTACCTTAGTAATTAAATGGAATTAACCTGGCAATATTTAACATTTAAAGGGCAACATGATTTATCCCACCCTGCGGCATTGCAATTTCCCGCGCGGTTAACCATCCTTTAAGTGTGACGTTTGTCATCTAACAAGAGGTGCATTAAGGCATGGAATGGATTGCCGACCCCTCAATCTGGGCCGGATTGATAACGTTAGTCGTTATTGAACTGGTCCTCGGCATCGATAACCTGGTGTTTATCGCTATCCTTGCCGAAAAACTACCCCCATCCCAACGCGACAAAGCACGCGTCACCGGCCTTATTCTTGCCATGTTGATGCGTTTGCTGTTGCTGGCCTCCATTTCATGGCTGGTCACGTTAACAAGACCACTCTTCAGCGTGGGCGAACTCGGGTTTAGTGCCCGAGATCTGATCATGTTATTTGGTGGTTTGTTTCTTCTATTTAAGGCGACTGTTGAGCTCAATGAGCGGCTTGAGGGTAAAGATAGTGAAACCCATACGCAGCGACGGGGAGCAAGATTCTGGCCGGTAGTCGCGCAAATCGTCATTCTGGATGCGGTGTTTTCTCTCGATTCGGTGATAACCGCCGTGGGCATGGTCGACCATCTACCCGTGATGATGGCGGCGGTGATTATCGCGATTTGCCTGATGCTGCTTGCCAGTAAAGCACTCACACGCTTCGTGAATAACCATCCTACTATTGTGATTCTGTGCCTGAGTTTCCTGCTGATGATAGGCTTTAGCCTGGTCGCAGACGGCTTTGGCTACCATATCCCGAAAGGCTATTTATACGCTGCTATCGGCTTCTCGGTGATGATTGAGAGTCTAAACCAGCTGGCGATATTCAACCGCCGCCGTTTCTTGTCTGCCGATCAATCGTTGCGCCAACGCACCGCTGAAGCCGTGCTGCGTTTATTAAACGGTAAGAAAGAAGAAGCTGAACTGGATGCGCAAACCGCATCGCTGATCGCTGACCACGCCAGGCAAGATGAGATATTTGAACCACAAGAGCGGCTGATGATTGAACGCGTGCTTAATCTCAACCAGCGCACGGTGAGCAGCATCATGACCTCACGTCACGATGTCGAGCACATTAAACTGGCCGACCCGGAAGAACAAATACGAGCCTTGCTTGATAAGAACCAGCATACCCGCGTGGTAATAACGGGTGAGAGTGATGAAATTCTGGGTGTAGTACACGTCATTGATTTGCTCCAGCAATCACTCAAAGGCGAACCGCTTAACCTCGAGGTGTTAATTCGCCAGCCACTTATCTTCCCTGAAACACTGCCATTGCTGGTGGCTCTCGAGCAGTTCCGCAACGCCAGAACTCACTTTGCCTTTGTGGTTGATGAGTTTGGTTCGGTAGAAGGTGTGGTGACATTGAGTGATGTGATGGAAACCATTGCCGGTAACTTGCCGAATGAAGCTGAAGAGATAGACGCGCGCCATGATATTCAGAAAAACCCTGATGGAACATGGACCGCAAACGGTCATATGCCGCTCGAAGACTTAGTGCAGTATGTGCCGATACCACTGGATGACAAACGCAACTATCACACGATTGCAGGGCTGCTGATGGAGGCGTTACAACATATTCCGGTGACAGGAGAAGCTGTTCAGGTGGGGGATTTTCTGTTGCGGACATTGCAGGTGGAAAACCATCGCGTACAGAAGGTGCAAATTGTGCCGAAGACCCGCGACGATGAGATGGATTTTGAGGTGTGATTTAAATAAAAAAGTCGGATGTCGCTGCGCTAATACGACCTACGAAATAGAGTATTTGTAGGTAGGATTAGCGCAGCAACATCCGACGTATGAAGTGACTAAAGCTTATCTAGCAAATCTTTAACGTCTTTCGCTTTGCTGCTGTCTTTATGCTTGTTCAGCCAGTCATTCAGGCGACGTTTTGCTTCACTCTGCAACTGTTTACGCAGCACCTGGTCCACTTGCAAAGAGTAATTCAGCTTCTGCCATGGCCCATAAACTCGCAGCGGGATTGGGGTGGTTTTCAGCACCTCTATCAACTTACTATCCCCTTTCCAACCGTCAACTACGGTGACATCAAAGCGGGTATCGCACTGCTGCTTAACAAGATCAAGAGTCCCGACGCCTGTTAGCGCCAACATAGAAGATTCGCCAACCATTTTCTTGAGCGATAACTCACCATTATCGAGGCTTGCATGCGCCGAGAAATTATCCAACATTGTGACATTGTCATAATTTTCCTGGGCCTGAACATCATCATTGCTGCGGGTTACTGCTTGCTGTATTAGCTGTTGGAAGTTCATACCCTGCATTGTGGTATGTAGCATCGTTATGCTCGCATCTCCTTGCCAGCTACGACGGAAAGCTTCGGCATTGAGTCTGTCACCGCTAAACTCCCCTTCCATTGATAGCAATCCAGACAACGCGATTGGGTAGTTAAACGCAGTCAGAATCGGCCCAATTTCTATGTCTTCCACTTTTGGGTTAAATGATAGTCGCGGCTGACTCTGGCGTGCATCAAGCTCGCCCGGGAATGACATACTACCCTTGCCAAATTTCCCCATCAGTTCAGAAACCGTCAGCAAACCATAATTGTTGGTTATTGCCGCTTGAACATCGGTGAAATCCAGCCCGCGCCAACGCACACTGGAAGCGGCAATGTTAACCTGGGCAGTAAAATCACGCAGACTCTGGTAGTTGGTTTCTTCGACACCGGAAGCAATGATCGGACGTGGTAGCGCATTTTGTTGCTGTGCCTGTTGCTGCACGTTGACATTCGTCACTGAGTTGCCAGCAACCAGGCCATCCAGATTCAATTTACCTGAGCGTAAATCGATTACCCACTGCGTTTTGTCTTCCAGCACAGCACTGGCGTTACCTTGCAAGTCGCTATCATTGGCAGTCAGTTGCAATTGATTAAGTTCAAGACGGCGCTGTGGTTCAAGCCAGCGTGCCGCAAAGGTTCCGCTGCCCGTAACCCCTTTAGCAGGAAGGTCTGCACCTTGAAGTTGGTAATCGAGTTTGGAGATATTGGCACTGAGTTGCTGCGGATAATTGCTGGCATCAAGATCGGCCACCAATGACAAGGTCAGATCACGTTGGTCACGATTGATGCGGCTACTCAGTTCAATGTGCGCTTGTTTTCGCTCATTCTGCTCCATTTGCACATTGATATTACGCACCGTAATTTGTTCGTCATCAGCATGCTGAAAAACCAGCACACTATCAGCAACTTTTAGCTTAGCTATGTCAAAAGACCAACCGCTGTCTTCATCAGGTGGAGGCGTTGGGGCCGACGGCCCGACAGGGGCATCTTTCGCACGGCGCTCTTCTGTCTGGGGAGTGAGTTGAATTACTGCACCTTTCAACATCACCTGGTGAACCTTAAGCTGATGAGAAAGCAGAGGTAATAAGGCAACATCCAGGCGCATATTGTCAGCACGCACCACGGGCTGGCTGGCACCTGGCGCGGTCAGAGACATACGCCCTGATAAAATACTAAGTTGTGGCCAGACGTGCCAACGCAGCGGCCCGTCTAAATCCAGTTGATAACCACTGCGAGTTTCAACCTGGCGCACCATATATGCACGAAAATCATTGGGGTTAACCAACAACACCAACGCAGAAAGGCCGGCAACCAGCACAACCAGCAAAATCATCAGCGTGGTAAGTAATCGTCTCATACAATCCCCATACAAATGGCAACTCAGTCCTTATCAATACGACTCGCCACAGCACCTTGCTGATCGCGATATTTCGCGTCCTGGCGACTGTTGTAAGGGCGTGCGGCAGGGCCTGAAAGCGGCTCAAAACTCAAAGCACCAATCATCATACCAGGACGCAGGGCTAAAGGCAGCTTACCGGAATTATAGAACTCCAGAACGATGCAGCCATGCCAGCCTGGATCGATACGGTGTGCGGTTACATGGACCATCAGACCCAAACGCGCCAAAGATGAACGTCCGTCTAACCAGCCGACTAGATCAGCGGGTATCGTTACGGACTCAAGCGTTACCGCTAAAGCCAGTTCGCCTGGGTGCAAATAGAATGCTTCGCCTTCATTGAGGACGATTTCGTCGCTCATGACGCGTTCCAGCGCTTCAGTCACTTCGTCTTTAGGACCGCTCAAATCTATAAACGGTGCCGTATGGCCGCTGAAAGTACGGAATTTGTTCCCCAAACGCACATCGACAGTAGCACCGCTAATGCGTTCAACTGGCGGACGAGGGGTAATCGTTAAGCGCCCGTCATCGAGCCAGGCTTCTATATCGCGGTCACACAAACGCATTAGTGATGCTCCTTATCTCAAGCTCAGTTTTGTTTACCCTGCCACAGCGGGGCTAAGATAGCCACGCTACGAAGGGTAAATACCGGGATTACATTACGTTTTTGCGAGCGAATAAGTAGAACTCGTTCGCGAAAGGCTGTTAAGCCTGAAGATTATTCAAAGAACTGACTGATTTTTGCCTTGAGGATATCAATGGCGATACGGTTTTTACCCCCGCGCGGCACGATAATATCGGCATACTGCTTGGAAGGTTCGATGAATTGTAAAAACATAGGACGAACGGTTTTCTGATACTGGGCCATCACAGAGTCCATTGAACGGCCACGTTCGTTAACATCGCGTTTCATACGGCGCATCAGACAAATATCCAGCGGCGTATCAACAAAAATGGAGAAGTTCATCTCTTCGCGCAGACGGGCATCCGTCAGCAACAAAATCCCTTCCAGAATGATGACTTTCTTCGGCATTAAGTGAACAGTGTTACCGGTACGGGTATGTTCAACATAGCTGTAGACAGGCAGTTCGATAGGGTTACCTGATTTGAGCATTTGTAAATGCTGAAACAGCAAGTTGTGGTCCATCGCGTTTGGATGGTCGTAGTTGGTCTTAACTCGTTCTTCCATCGAAAGATGGCTTTGGTCTTTGTAGTAACTGTCTTCTGGAATGACACCAATGTGTTCATCACCAACTTGATCGCGCAGTTCGCGATACAGTGTGCTGGCAATAAGACTTTTTCCTGAAGCCGACGCACCGGCTATCCCGATGATGACGCATTGATGGGACTTGTCAGTCATGTTGTAACGAGCCTTGTTGACTTAAATGTTGAGGAAGGGCGACGCAAAAGACGTCAAACGCGGCAATTATAGGGAGATCCGCCCGCTGATACCAGAGTAATGCACACGCAAGGGTGATTTTAACTGACAGGTATCAGGTAGGTGGAAGTCAATGAGTAACAACTATAAAAACATGGTTATTACTTGATGGTAAAAATAAGTATGTCAAATAACACTTTTTATTACTTCTTGGTGTTAAATTATGATCGGCCTGCATAGGAATTGTAAATTGTTTGTACTAGCATAAACCGAAACTTATCTTTTTATTTGCATCCGGGCATGGCACCTGGCGGCACGCCTTAACGGATTTGCGGTAATGATCAAACAAAGCACAAAAGAGTTAATCGCAATGCCTTCCTTCATTTTGCCTGCGGGGTTGGGCTTCTTAAGTTTTATATTCACTTTGTACTCCCTGGAACTGTCTCTGGTCGGTACTGTTTTAGCACCGCTTTGGTTCCCAACATCCATCATGATGGTGGCCTTATTCCGTAATCCAGTCCGTCAATGGCCAATGATCATTGTGGTATGCGCTCTCGGAAGTTTATGCGCTTCTGCTATTTTGCAGCCCATACATGAGATTAATCTCGGCTACACCGTTATAAATATTATCGAGGCATTGTTTGGCGCATCGTTAATGCGGCGTTTCCTCACGCAAATTAACCCATTGCAAAACCTCAATAATTGGGTTCGTCTGGTTTTCTGCAGTGCCATAGTTCCCCCTCTTATTGGCGGCGTGCTGGCAGTTTGGTTCGCGGGTCCTGATGGCGGAAACATTGCTAAAACTTTTTTCGTTTGGGTTTTATCCGAAACCATCGGCACTTTGGCGTTAGTCCCAACAGCATTATTGTTTAAACCAAGCTATTTATTACGCCATAAAAATCCGAAACTATTATTAGAAACAATATTCACTTTTGTTATCACCCTGACACTTAGCTATCTTGCTCTGCGTTATATGCCGTGGCCATTTACCTTTATTATTGTTTTTCTGATGTGGAGTGCTATTCGCCTGCCGCGTCTGGAAGCTTTCGTTATTTTCCTGGCTACATTAATGGTTGTCTCTTTAATGATGGCAACCAATAGCACGGTAGACATGCAACCGCACACGGACATCATGAATAATGCCCCCTGGCTGCCGTTCCTGATGATTTTATTACCAGCAAATGTAATGACAATGGTGATGTATTCGTTTCGCGAGGAGCGTAAACACATCACCGAAAGCGAAGCGCGTTTCCGTAACGCGATGGAGTATTCAGCCATCGGTATGGCGTTGGTATCAACTGATGGTCAGTGGTTGCAGGTCAATAAATCGCTTTGCAAATTCCTCGGGTATAGCGCCGAACAACTACGCTCACTGACATTCCAGCAAATCACGCATCCGGAAGATTTACACGCTGATTTACAGCAACTTAATATGCTGGTAAGTGGCAGTATCAACAGCTATTCGATGGAAAAACGTTACTACACCAGCAAAGGCGATGTCGTATGGGCATTGCTGGCGGTGTCTATCGTGCGTGATATTGACGGCACGCCGCTCTATTTAATCGCGCAGATTGAAGATATTAACGATCTCAAGCATACCGAGTGGGTGAATAAACGCTTGATGGAGCGCATTACGCTTGCCAATGAAGCGGGTGGCATCGGTATCTGGGAATGGGATCTTGGCAGCGACGTAATCAGTTGGGACAAACGTATGTTTGATCTCTATGAAGTTCCGGCACATATGAAACCCACCTACGCTCTGTGGCTTGAATCTATCGTCGCCGAGGATGCGCCACAGGCTGAAAAAACAGTTCGCGATGCTTTGAAAGCTCGAGTGCCTTTCAAGATGGAATATCGTATTCATGTCAAAGAAGGCATTCGCCATATTCGCTCACTCGCAAACCGGGTGTTGAATAAAAATGGTGATGTTGAGCGCCTGCTCGGCATCAACATGGATATGACGGAAGTTAAACAACTGAACGAAGCGTTGTATCAGGAAAAAGAGCGTCTACACATCACGCTGGATTCAATAGGTGAAGCGGTTATTTGTACCGATGTAGATATGAATATCACCTTTATGAACCCGATTGCCGAAAAGCTCAGCGGTTGGCCACAACAGCAGGCAATCGGTCAACATATTCTGGCCATTCTGCACATCACGTTTGGCGATACCGGGCCCGTGATGGAGAATATTCATAGTGGCGATTATGCGCGAACGACCATTGAGCACGATGTCGTTCTGCATTGCCGCAACGGCGGCAGCTACGATATCCATTACAGCATCACTCCGCTAACAACTCTGGACGGGCAAAGCATCGGTTCGGTGCTGGTCATTCAGGATGTCACCGAATCGCGTAAAATGCTTAAACAGTTGAGTTACAGCGCCTCACATGATGGGCTGACACACCTGGCAAACCGTGTCAGTTTCGAAAATCATCTCAAACGTTTATTGCAGAGTGCTGGAGAAAATCGCCAGCGCCATGCGCTCGTGTTTATCGACCTCGACCGTTTCAAAGCAGTGAATGATACCGCAGGGCACGCTGCGGGCGATGCGCTGCTGCGCGAGCTCTCCTCTTTGATGCTAAGCATGTTGCGAACAGGTGATTTCCTGGCTCGTCTGGGCGGCGATGAATTTGGTTTGTTACTCCCTGATTGCTCTTCTGACAATGCGCGCTATATTTCTGAGCGTATTATCCAAAGCATTAATGACTATCACTTTACGTGGAACGGGCGTTTGCACCGCATTGGCGCCAGCGCGGGGATAACCCAAATTGATGCCGATAACAGAATTGCCTCTGAAGTGCTTTCTCAGGCCGATATCGCCTGTTATGCCTCGAAAAATGGTGGTCGCGGCCGTGTGACCGTCTTTGAATCTTCTCAGCATGAGATTCGCAAAGAAGATCAACATATGACCATCGATGAGCAAAAGCGCATCATCAACGAGAACCCGATCCTGATGGTAGCCAGAGGAGTTGCCCCGCCACGCGTTCCGGAGTCAACCAGTTTCTATGTGGTGTCATTACGCTTCTGGGGAAGTGATAATGTCGTGATTGATGAGTCCCCGTTCCGCATAGCCGTTACCGACAAAGAGTTGCAATGCGCTCTCGACCTGAGGGTTTTTAACGAATTTTTCAGCAAGTTTTCTCAACAAGTAGCAAGCAAAGGCTTTGGCATCGCGCTACCTATTTCTTCCCCGGGCCTTGCGAATGATAAAGTTGTCGACGAGCTGTTAAGAGGCTTATCACGCAGCCCACTACCTGCTCGTCTGTTACACCTGATGGTCAATTGCGAAGTGTTGCAAAGTGATGATGAGAAAATCGACAGCAACCTGAAAAGGCTGCGCGATAGTGGATGCCAGTTGATCCTAAGCCACGTAGGCCGAGACCTGGATATCTTTAAACACGTCTCACGCCAGCGTTTCAGCTACATCATTGTTGATGACGAACTGATTAGTAATGTTCACTGCAATCTGATGGATGAAATGATGGTGACCATCATTCATGGCCACGCCCAGCGCCAATCATTACAAACGATCGCGGGGCCTGCCGATATGCCAATGGTGATGGATACGCTGTCAGGCATTGGTATTGACCTTATTTTCGGTGAGGCAGTGACCCAACCAACCCCGCTGGAAATACTGCTGAACACCAGCTATTTCGCGATTAATTAACTCGCTATTAAATACCTGGAACCCAGCCCTCACTATACCAAATATGCAATAACGCATAGGAGCGCCAGGGCTTCCAGCGTTCGGCGTAACGGCGAATTTGAGTTGGCGTCATACCAGGAAATCGCTGCTTAATCAGATAGTCGTCTGGTAAGAAAACATCATTTGCCTGCCAACCACGCAAAGCAATGTAGTTTGCCGTCCAGCGACCAATCCCTGGATAAGTGACGAGCGTTTTCACACCTTGCTCAACATCTGTAGGGCTATGGAGTGGAAACTCGCCTCTTATCATTTGTTGCGCCAGATGAATGATCGCAGCGCCACGCTTTAAGGGCATACCAAGCGGTTTTAGCTCGTCAGGGCTCAACGATGCCAGTCGTTCAGGGGTGGGGAAAAGTCGCCAATCAGGTAAATCCACCAGCGGTTCACCAAAAGCCTTCGCCAGTTTACCGGCAAGTTTTGCCGCCATTGCCACGCTCACCAGTTGCCCTAAAATCGCGCGGACAGACTGCTCGAAGGTGTCCATGCAGCCTGGCAAACGAAGGCCAGGCCTTGCAGTCGCTAGATCACCAAGACTTTCAAGAATGGTATGGGGCTGACAGTCAAGATCGAGCAGTTGTTTCACTTTCTGTAAAACCACATCGGCAACCGGCTCCAGACCCGCACTCAGCCTCACTTTTAGCTGGCAGGCTTTTTCATCAGGCTCAAGCGTAACTAGCCCTTGATACTTCCCTGACGCAAAGCTGCGGCAGTAATACTCATCGGTGACAATCTCGACGCCACTAACCGCTCGCCCGGCCAGGAAACCAAACATCCACTTCCAGTCGTAAGGTGGGGTGTACTCCAGCTGATACATTGTTTCTTCCTGTCGTTAGCTATCGCAATAGCATAGGCGCACGCCACTAATAATGCCTTGCTTTGATATTCAGTTGCCCGATGCGCCACATTCCGCTAAAGTCGCCCCCCTTCTTCACCGGCATGGGGATTATATGCAATTTATTGGCTTCGATTATGGTACTGCAAACTGCTCGGTAGCAGTAATGCGTGACGGCGTTCCACAGGCGCTGGAGATGGAGAACGGCTCAAAACTGCTTCCGTCAATGTTGTGCGCTCCGACACGTGAATCAGTAAGTGAGTGGCTCTATCGCCATCACGAGGTTCCCGCCACTGGTACCGAAACCCAGGCATTGCTGCGTCGCGCGGTATCCTTTAATCGCGAAGAAGATATCGATGTCTTGCCCAACAGTGTGCAATTTGGCTTGAGTTCCCTGCGCCAGTACATGGAAGACCCGGAAGAAGTTTACTTCGTTAAATCACCAAAATCCTTCCTCGGTGCTACAGGCCTGAAACCTCAGCAAGTCGCTCTATTCGAAGATTTAGTCTGCGCGATGATGCTACATATCCGTAATCAGGCCCAAAGCCAGGTTGCCGAACCGATTACTCAAGCTGTGATCGGCCGCCCGATTAACTTCCAGGGCACAGGTGGTGATGAAGCCAATCAGCAGGCTCAAGGGATCCTTGACCGTGCCGCTCATCGCGCAGGATTTAAAGATGTGGTGTTTCAGTTTGAGCCAGTTGCGGCCGGACTTGATTTTGAAGCCACATTAAAAGAAGAGAAACAGGTGTTAGTCGTCGATATCGGCGGTGGTACCACTGACTGTTCAGTGTTGCTGATGGGGCCGCAATGGCGTGCTCGTCGTGATCGCGAACAGAGCCTATTAGGCCACAGCGGTTGCCGTGTTGGCGGTAACGATCTGGATATTATGCTGGCCTTTAAACAGCTTTCCCCATTATTGGGCATGGGCGGGCAAACCGAAAAAGGTATCGCTTTGCCAGTGTTGCCGTGGTGGAATGCGGTCGCAATTAACGACGTCCCGGCGCAAAACAATTTTTATAGCAGTGCTAATGGCCGCATGCTCAACGAACTGGTGCGCGATTCGCGTGAACCTGAAAAAGTGGCATTCCTGCAAAAGGTCTGGCGCCAGCGCCTTAGCTATCGCCTGGTGCGTGCTGCGGAAGAGAGTAAAATCGCGCTGTCCGATAGTCAGCAAGTCGCCACCATGCTGCCGTTTATCAGTAAAGAACTGGGCTGCGAGATTACTCAGCCGGATCTGGAAAGCGCTATCAGTCAGCCGCTGCAACGTATTCTCGAACAAGTCACACTTGCACTGGAAAACAGTGCCGTGAAACCGGATGTGATTTATCTCACTGGTGGTAGTGCTCGCTCACCATTGCTGAAACATGCATTGGCTCAGCAATTGCCGGGCATCCCACTGGCTGGAGGCGATGACTTCGGCTCCGTAACTGCAGGCCTGGCCCGTTGGGCTGATGTGGTGTTCCGCGAATAATCAAACCGCCGTGGGGAAACCTGCGGCGTTTTAAATCTTCAGCTGTTTAATGCCATCCGGAAACTCAATTTGCAGTGAAAGCTTGCCACCCAATGCCTCGATATAACGCTTTAGTGTCCCCAGTTTGACCTCATTGCCGCGTTTTTCAATTGCCGTTACCGCAGGCTGGCTAATGCCCATCGCGTCTGCCAGTTGTTGTTGCGACCAGCCCATTTGCTCACGCATCATATGCAAACAGCTTTCCAGAATCAGTTCCTGAGTCGCTTCAGCAATTCGTTTCTGACTTTCAGGTGAACGACGAGCAATCAACTCTTCTAATGTGCTGTAACCTTTCGGGTTGTTTTTCATATTATTTCTCCTGTGCCTTCAACCAGGCCAAAAACTCTTTATCAGCGACAGTGATCATCGATTCGTAAAAATGCTTGCTTTTCGATTTATCGCCAGCGCAAAGCAAAATTGCATTACGCCGATAATCAAAAATATAAAATGCCCTGATGGGCTTGCCATGATGTTGCACTCTCAGCTCTTTCATATTCGCAAAGCGCGAACCTTTTACCGTATCAGCAAAAGGACGAGAGAGTCCCGGCCCCCAAAACTGTAAACGCCCCATCACCGCAAGCACTCTTTCCTGAAGATCATCGTTTTGTTCATCAAACCATTCTTCAAATCTTTTTGTGGTCAAGATCGTCCATGTCATAGCGTTGCCTCATAAACTATAGTTTATATCTAAAATATAAACCACAGTTTATTGCTGGAAATATAAGCAGGATACTATTCAACCGTATTCCTACGAGCCGCCTCGTAAAAAACCGCCATCTCAGACTTATCCATACAGTACTTCATATTTCCTCCATTTTTCCGCCGCCTTAACTCACTACACTAGTATCATTAGGCCTAACCCCTGAGTACGACGGGGATAATCGTTTCAGGAAGAGAAGACGTAAATCTATGAAAGGCACATTCACCGCACGTGGGTTATGGATTGCAGCAGCAGTCATTGTCGTTATCGCCGCCATTTTTTACTGGCGCCATTCGAGCACGGGTAACGACACCGCAGGTTCGCAATCAACTCAGCAGCGCCATGCCGGCAACCGCCAGGGGATGCGCGGCGGTGCACTAGCGCCGGTTCAGGCCGCAACGGCGACCAGTGAATCTGTACCCCGTTATCTCGCAGGTCTTGGCACTATCACTGCCGCGAACACCGTTACTGTGCGCAGCCGTGTGGATGGGCAATTACTGGCGATTCACTTCCAGGAAGGGCAGCAGGTAAAAGCTGGTGATTTACTGGCTGAAATCGATCCAAGCCAGTTCAAAATCACCCTTGCCCAGGCACAGGGGCAGTTAGCAAAAGATCAGGCAACGCTTGCCAATGCACGCCGTGACCTGGCGCGTTTCCAGCAACTGGTTAAAACCAATCTCGTGTCACGTCAGGAATTGGATGCTCAACAAGCGTTAGTCAATGAATCTGTCGGGACGATTAAAGCTGATGAAGCCGCAGTTGCCAGCGCTCAGTTGCAGCTCGACTGGAGCCGCATCACCGCACCAATCGATGGCCGTGTGGGGTTAAAACAAGTCGATGTCGGCAATCAGATCTCCAGCAGTGATACCGCCGGGATTGTAGTGCTGACCCAAACACATCCTATTGACCTGATCTTTACCCTGCCTGAAGGTGATATTGCCACCGTGGTTAAAGCGCAAAAGGCAGGAGCAACACTGAGTGTTGAAGCCTGGGATCGGACTAATAAGCAAAAGCTCAGCAGCGGCTCACTGCTGAGTCTGGATAACCAGATTGATGTCACCACTGGCACCATCAAACTCAAAGCCCGCTTTAATAATGAAGACGATGCACTGTTCCCAAACCAGTTTGTTAATGCCCGCATGCTGGTAGATACCCAGCAAGATGCCGTGGTTGTTCCCACTGCTGCGGTACAAATGGGCAATGAAGGCAGCTTTGTCTGGGTGCTCAATAACGAAGATAAAGTCAGCAAACACCTGGTGACTACCGGCATTCAGGATAGCCAGAAAGTCGTTATAACCGCTGGCCTTTCTGCAGGTGTGCGAGTAGTAACGGACGGCATTGATCGCCTGACCGAAGGCGCGAAAGTGGAAGTGGTCGAAGCACAATCAGCGACAACCAGCAGTACCGAACCTGCACCAAAACACAAACGTAACGGAGCGGCTTCCTGATGCAGGTGTTACCACCGAGCGCCACAGGTGGCCCATCGCGCCTGTTTATCCTACGGCCAGTTGCCACCACACTTTTGATGGTGGCCATTTTGCTGGCCGGTATTATTGGCTATCGCTTCTTGCCTGTATCTGCATTACCCGAAGTGGATTACCCAACAATTCAGGTGGTAACGCTTTATCCTGGAGCCAGCCCGGATGTAGTGACATCAGCAATTACTGCGCCGCTTGAGCGCCAGTTTGGCCAGATGTCGGGCCTCAAACAGATGTCGTCACAAAGTGCCGGTGGTGCATCGGTTGTAACATTACAATTCCAGCTCACGTTGCCACTTGATGTTGCCGAACAGGAAGTACAAGCCGCGATTAACGCCGCCACTAACCTGTTGCCAAACGACCTGCCGAATCCGCCGGTTTACAGCAAAGTAAACCCGGCGGATCCACCAATTATGACTCTCGCCGTCACCTCAACTGCCATGCCGATGACGCAGGTCGAAGACATGGTAGAAACGCGCGTGGCACAGAAAATCTCCCAGGTTTCCGGCGTCGGCCTGGTCACGCTTTCCGGCGGCCAGCGCCCGGCGGTCCGCGTGAAACTCAACGCACCGGCGATTGCCGCACTGGGCTTGACCAGCGAAACCGTGCGCACGGCCATCACCAGTGCCAACGTTAACTCAGCAAAAGGCAGCCTGGATGGCCCTGAACGCGCCGTCACGCTTTCGGCCAACGACCAAATGCAATCGGCTGAAGAGTATCGCAACCTGATTATTGCTTATCAGAACGGTGCACCAATTCGTCTTGGTGATGTGGCAACCGTTGAACAAGGGGCTGAAAACACCTGGCTTGGTGCGTGGGCGAACAAGCAACCGGCGATAGTGATGAATGTGCAGCGCCAGCCGGGGGCGAATATTATCGACACCGCCGATAGCATCCGCGCGATGCTGCCCGCGCTAACCAAAAGCCTGCCGAAATCGGTTGAAGTCAAACTGCTCAGTGACCGCACAACCAACATCCGCGCCTCCGTTAACGACACCCAGCATGAGCTGATGCTCGCCATCGCGCTGGTCGTCATGATTATTTACCTGTTCCTGCGTAACGTTCCGGCGACCATTATCCCGGCGGTTGCAGTGCCACTGTCGTTGATCGGGACTTTTGCGGTGATGGTGTTTCTCGACTTCTCGATAAACAACCTGACGCTGATGGCGTTAACCATCGCTACCGGTTTTGTGGTCGATGATGCGATTGTGGTTATCGAAAACATCTCGCGTTATATCGAAAAAGGCGAAAAGCCCCTCGCCGCCTCGCTAAAAGGCGCGGGGGAAATTGGCTTTACGATTATCTCGCTGACCTTCTCGCTGATTGCTGTGCTGATCCCACTGCTGTTTATGGGCGATATCGTTGGCCGTTTGTTCCGGGAATTTGCCGTCACGTTGGCTATTGCGATTCTGATATCGGCGGTAGTGTCGCTGACGCTTACGCCAATGATGTGCGCACGGATGTTAAGCCACGAATCACTGCGCAAGCAGAACCGTTTCTCCCGCGCCAGTGAACGCTTCTTCGATCGCGTAATTGCCGGTTATGGGCGCATGTTAACCCGCGTGTTAAACCACCCGTGGCTCACTCTGGGAGTCGCTTTTGGCACCCTGGCACTCACCGTTGTACTGTGGATTTTCATTCCGAAAGGCTTCTTCCCGATCCAGGATAACGGCATTATTCAGGGCACTTTACAGGCACCGCAATCTGTCTCCTTTGCCAGCATGGCGCAGCGCCAACAGCAGGTTGCAGATGTGATAATGAAAGATCCTGCGGTCGAAAGCCTGACTTCATTTATAGGAGTGGATGGTACCAATCCATCTCTGAATAGTGCGCGTTTGCAAATTAACCTCAAACCATTGAGCGACCGTGACGACCGTATTCCGGTAGTGATTGAGCGTTTACAAACTAACGTGGCAAAAGTGCCGGGGGTCGAGCTTTACCTGCAACCAGTGCAAGACTTGACCATCGATACAACGGTTAGCCGTACGCAGTATCAGTTCACCTTGCAGACTACTTCGTTGGATGAACTCAGCACCTGGGTGCCGCAGTTAACTGAAAAATTGCGAGCTTTGCCGCAACTGGCTGACGTCAGCAGCGACTGGCAGGATCAGGGGCTGGTGGCCTATGTGAATGTTGACCGGGCCAGTGCCAGCCGCCTTGGTATCTCCATGTCAGATGTCGATAACGCGCTCTATAACGCATTTGGTCAGCGCCTGATTTCCACTATTTATACTCAGGCCAACCAGTATCGAGTGGTACTTGAGCACGATACCAGCACCACACCTGGCCTGAGCGGATTGGATAATATTCGCCTTGCCAGCACTGATGGCGGCAGCGTGCCGCTGAGTAGCATTGCCAAAATCGAGCAGCGTTTTGCCCCGTTGACGATAAACCATCTCGATCAGTTCCCGTCTACGACGTTCTCATTTAACGTCACGAGCGGCCATTCGCTGGAGGATGCGGTTAAAGCGATTACAACGGCGGAAAAAGATCTCGCCATGCCCGCTGATATCACCACTCAATTCCAGGGCAGCACCCTCGCCTTCCAGAACGCGTTAGGGAGCACCATCTGGCTAATCGTGGCTTCAGTGGTGGCTATGTACATCGTGCTCGGCGTGTTATACGAAAGCTTCATTCACCCGATAACTATCCTGTCGACACTGCCGACTGCGGGCGTAGGCGCACTGTTGGCGTTAATGCTGGCAGGAGCCGAACTGGATGTCATTGCCATCATCGGCATCATTTTGCTTATCGGCATAGTGAAGAAAAACGCCATCATGATGATCGACTTCGCCCTCGCGGCTGAGCGTGAACAAGGCATGAAACCATACGATGCGATTTACCAGGCCTGTTTACTGCGTTTCCGTCCGATTCTGATGACTACCCTCGCCGCCCTGCTTGGTGCACTGCCGTTGATGCTCTCAACCGGTGTGGGTGCAGAACTGCGCCGCCCGCTCGGGATTGGCATGGTCGGTGGTCTGCTGGTGAGCCAGGTATTAACCCTGTTTACCACGCCGGTTATCTATTTGCTGTTCGATAACCTGTCGCATGCGGTGCGCCGCCGCTTTGGTCGTCGTGATGAGGAAGTGCTGTGAAATTCTTTGCACTGTTCATCTACCGGCCCGTCGCCACCATTCTGCTGACCGCCGCCATCACATTGTGCGGCGTGTTGGGCTTCCGCCTGCTGCCTGTGGCCCCGTTGCCACAGGTGGATTTCCCGGTCATTATGGTCAGCGCTTCACTGCCGGGCGCTTCACCTGAAACCATGGCATCGTCAGTGGCAACGCCACTTGAACGGGCGCTCGGGCGTATTGCTGGCGTGAATGAGATGACCTCGTCGAGTTCGCTTGGCAGCACGCGCATCATTCTGGAATTTACTTTTGACCGCGATATCAACGGAGCCGCGCGTGATGTGCAAGCCGCGATAAACGCCGCGCAAAGCCTGCTACCAAGTGGAATGCCAAGCCGCCCGACCTATCGCAAAGCTAACCCGTCAGACGCACCCATTATGATTCTGACGCTGACTTCCGATACGTTTTCGCAAGGCCAACTCTACGATTTCGCCTCCACACAACTGGCGCAAACCGTCTCGCAAATTGATGGCGTGGGTGATGTGGATGTCGGCGGCAGTTCGCTGCCTGCGGTGCGTGTAGATCTCAACCCGCAAGCACTATTCAACCAGGGCGTTTCGCTCGATGCCGTCCGCACCGCTATCGACAATGCCAACGTGCGCCGTCCACAAGGTGCGGTGGAAGATAGTTCTAAACGCTGGCAATTGCAGACAAACGATGAGCTAAAAACCGCAGCGGAATATAAGCCGTTAATCATTCATTACAACAATGGTGGTGCGGTACAACTGAGTGATGTCGCTAACGTCACCGATTCAGTACAAGACGTGCGTAACGCCGGGATGACCAACGCGAAACCCGCGATTTTGCTGATGATTCGTAAATCCCAGGAAGCGAACATCATAGAGACGGTTGACAGGATTCGGGCGAAAATCCCTGAGTTGCGGGAAACTATTCCGGCGTCGATCGATTTGCAAATCGCCCAGGATCGCTCACCAACCATTCGTGCCTCTCTTGCTGAAGTCGAGCAGTCGTTGGTTATTTCGGTCGCACTTGTGATTTTGGTGGTGTTCCTGTTCCTGCGGTCCGGGCGCGCAACACTCATACCCGCAGTCGCGGTTCCGGTGTCGCTCATCGGCACCTTCATCGCTATGTACCTGTGCGGCTTTAGCCTCAATAACCTGTCGCTGATGGCGCTAACCATCGCCACCGGTTTTGTGGTGGATGACGCTATAGTGGTGCTGGAGAATATTTCCCGCCATCTCGAAGCGGGCGTGAAACCGTTGCAGGCAGCACTTCAGGGGGTGCGCGAAGTCGGTTTTACCGTGTTGTCGATGAGCCTGTCGTTAGTCGCCGTTTTCCTGCCTTTGCTGTTAATGGGCGGCTTGCCGGGCCGGCTGTTTAAAGAATTTGCAGTCACGCTTTCGGTCGCCATCGGTATCTCACTGGTGGTTTCGATTACGCTGACGCCGATGATGTGTGGCTGGTTATTAAAGAATAAACCGCAGCATACCCCAACCCGTAACCGTGGATTTGGACGCGTACTTGTCGCGATGCAACAAGGCTATGGGCGTTCGCTGAAATGGGTGCTAAACCATACGAAATTAGTAGGTGTTGTGCTGTTGGCAACCATCGCACTGAATATCTGGCTGTATATCGCGATTCCAAAAACCTTTTTCCCCGAGCAAGACACCGGGCGCTTGATGGGCAACATTCAGGCCGACCAAAGCATTTCATTCCAGGCGATGCGTGGGAAGCTACAGGACTTTATGAAAATCGTCCGGGATGATCCGGCAGTGGATAATGTAACGGGCTTCACCGGTGGTTCACGGGTAAACAGCGGTATGATGTTTATCTCATTGAAGCCGCTTTCTGAACGTAAAGAGACGGCGCAACAGGTTATCGATCGTTTACGTCAATCACTGGCAAAAGAACCCGGTGCGAGCCTGTTCTTAATGGCCGTGCAGGATATTCGTGTTGGCGGACGCCAGGCCAATGCCAGTTACCAGTACACGCTGCTGTCGGACAATTTGGCCGATCTGCGCACCTGGGAGCCGAAAATACGCCAGGCGCTGGCCAAATTGCCGCAGCTCGCGGATGTGAACTCTGACAGCCAGGATAACGGCGCAGAAATGGATCTGATTTATGATCGTGAAACCATGTCACGGTTGGGCATAAGCGTTCAAGATGCCAATAATCTGCTAAATAACGCCTTTGGCCAGCGGCAGATTTCGACAATTTACCAGCCGCTTAACCAATACAAAGTGGTGATGCAAGTCGACCCGCGTTACACCCAGGACATCAGCGCACTGGACCAAATGTTTGTCATCAATAAAGAAGGCAAAGCCATCCCTCTTTCGTATTTTGCCAAATGGCAGCCGGCTAACGCCCCTCTTGCCGTTAACCACCAGGGGTTATCAGCCGCCTCCACCGTCTCCTTTAACTTGCCAACCGGGGTTTCGTTATCGGAAGCCAGTGATGCTATCGACCGCACCATGACCGCGCTCGGCGTGCCATCCACGGTGCGCGGCATGTACGCCGGAACCGCGCAGGTATTCCAGGACACCATGAAATCCCAGGTTTTGCTGATTATTGCTGCCATCGCCACGGTGTATATCGTGCTGGGGATTTTGTATGAGAGTTACGTTCACCCGCTGACGATCCTCTCTACCCTGCCTTCCGCGGGGGTTGGCGCGTTGTTAGCTCTGGAAATTTTTGGCGCGCCGTTTAGCTTAATCGCGCTCATTGGCATCATGCTGCTGATTGGTATCGTGAAGAAAAATGCCATCATGATGGTGGATTTCGCCATCGACGCACAGCGTAACGGCAACCTGCAACCTGAAGAAGCCATTTTCCAGGCCTGCCTGTTGCGTTTTCGCCCAATCATGATGACCACACTTGCCGCACTTTTCGGTGCATTGCCATTGGTGCTGACCAGTGGCGACGGCGCGGAACTGCGCCAGCCGCTAGGGATCACGATTGTTGGCGGCCTGTTTGTAAGCCAGCTTTTAACGCTGTACACCACGCCGGTGGTTTATCTGTTCTTTGATCGTTTGCGGATGCGGTTTGCGCGTAAAAATGATCGTCTTGCGACAACGGATTAATCATCCCATGGCACTGGAATATCCAAAATAATTGGAGTTGCAGCAAGGCCGCAAGTGAATGAGTCCCGATGAGCTTACTTGAGTAAGTGATTTGGGCGAAAGAGCGCAGCAACGCTGCTGCAGCTTCAAGTATGAAGGATATTTAAATGACCGAATTGCCTGCCGCCGTGCGCTGGCAACTGTGGATAGTCGCCTTTGGCTTCTTTATGCAGTCGCTCGACACCACCATCGTCAACACCGCCCTGCCCTCTATGGCGGCGAGCCTGGGCGAAAGCCCGTTACACATGCACTCGGTTATCGTGTCGTATGTGTTGACGGTGGCGGTAATGTTGCCCGCAAGCGGCTGGCTGGCGGACCGCGTTGGCGTGCGCAATATCTTCTTCACCGCAATTGTGCTCTTCACCATTGGCTCATTGCTCTGCGCGCACGCCTCAACGCTTAACGAGCTTGTGATGGCGCGCGTAGTACAAGGTATCGGTGGTGCGATGATGGTGCCCGTCGGGCGCTTAACGGTGATGAAAATCGTGCCGCGCGAGCAATATATGGCAGCGATGACCTTCGTCACGTTGCCCGGACAAATTGGTCCGCTGCTTGGCCCGGCGCTCGGCGGCGTGCTGGTTGAATATGCATCCTGGCACTGGATCTTCCTGATTAACCTGCCGGTTGGCATTATCGGAGCCATCGCCACGCTATGGCTGATGCCGAACTACACCATGCAGACACGTAAATTCGACATGATGGGCTTTGTCTATCTGGCATTTGGCATGGCGGCGTTGACCATTGCGCTTGATGGCGCGAAAGGTTTAGGCGTTAGCCCATCCACTGTGTGGTTGTTGGTTGCTGGCGGTGCTACGGCAATGGCGCTCTACTTATGGCATGCCAAAGCCAATGACAACGCTCTATTCAATCTAAACCTTTTTAAGACGCAGACATTTTCTCTCGGGCTACTAGGCAGTTTTTGCGGCCGCATCGGCAGCGGCATGATCCCGTTTATGACACCGGTATTCCTGCAAATCGGCCTTGGCTTTTCGCCATTCCACGCGGGCCTGATGATGGTGCCAATGGTGCTCGGCAGCATGGGCATGAAGCGCATTGTGGTACAGGTGGTTAACCGTTTTGGCTATCGCAACGTGTTAGTTGCCACCACGCTCGGTTTATCACTGGTTATTCTGCTGTTTATGGCGACGGCACTACTGGGTTGGTACTACTTGCTGCCGGTGGTCTTGTTCCTGCTTGGCATGGTCAACTCCACGCGCTTCTCATCAATGAACACGCTAACACTGAAAGATTTACCTGATGACCTCGCAAGCGGCGGCAACAGCATGCTCTCAATGGTGATGCAGCTTTCGATGAGTATCGGCGTCACCATCGCCGGATTGTTACTGGGAATGTACGGTCATCATCAACTGACGGCAGATAGCACCGTAGTCCACAGCGTGTTTATGTATACGTATCTCAGCATGGCGGTGGTTATCGCCCTGCCCGCACTGATTTTTGCTCGCGTCCCGAAAGACACCACCAAAAATGTCGTGATTGCGCGACGCAAAAGGAGGAGCTCATGAAGCTCTGGCGGCCTGGAATTACCGGCAAATTGTTCCTCGCGATTTTCTCGACTTGCTTGCTGGTGCTGGCAATCATGCACTGGGGTGTGCGGCTCAGTTTCGAACATGGGTTTATTGATTACATCAAACGCGGCAATGAACAGCGGCTGGAGATGCTAAGCGACGCGTTGGGCGAGCAGTATGAACAGCACGGAAACTGGCAGTTTCTGCGCAATAATGATCGCTTTATGTTCAAGCTGCTGCGTTCATTCGAGCATGGCGATGTAGAAAATAACAACCTGCCACCGCACGGCTGGCGCACTCAATTCTGGGTCGTCGACCAGGATTATAAAGTGCTGGTTGGCCCACGTGGCCCGGTTCCAACCGACGGTATGCGCCGGGCGATAAACGTTAATGGCCGTGATGCAGGCTGGGTGGTCGCCTCGCCGGTTGAACGCCTGACGCGCAACACCGATATTAATTTCGACCGCCAACAACGGCGTACCAGTTGGATAATCGTCGGCCTGGCAACATTGCTCGCCGCCGCCGCAACCTTCCTGTTAGCGCGTGGCCTGCTGGCACCGGTTAAGCGCCTGGTTGAAGGGACACACAAACTTGCCGCCGGGGATTTCACCACCCGCGTGGACTCCACCAGCCAGGATGAACTCGGCAAACTGGCGCAGGACTTTAACCAGCTCGCCAGCACGCTTGAGAAAAACCATAATATGCGCCGCGCGTATATGGCGGATATTTCCCATGAATTGCGCACCCCGCTGGCGATTTTACGCGGCGAGCTGGAGGCGATTCAGGATGGCGTGCGTAAATTCACGCCGGAATCCGTGGCGTCACTACAAATGGAGGTCGCCACACTGACCAAACTGGTTGATGACCTGCACCAATTGTCAATGTCTGACGAAGGCGCACTGGCCTACCAGAAGCAATCTTTGGATATCATTAACCTGCTGGAAATTGTGGCGGGAGCCTTCCGCGAACGCTTTAACTCACGTGGTTTAAGAATTAGCCTGGCGCTGCCTGATAGCGCCACCATTTTCGGTGACAGCGATCGTTTAATGCAGTTATTCAATAACCTGTTGGAAAACAGCCTGCGCTACACCGATGCGGGCGGCCAGCTGGTTATCTCCGGCGAAGTGGTGAATCAACGTTTTGTCATGCACTTTGCCGACAGCGCGCCGGGTGTCAGCGATGAACAACTCACCATGCTGTTTGAGCGTTTCTACCGCACTGAAGGTTCGCGCAACCGCGCAAGCGGCGGCTCCGGCCTCGGCTTGTCCATCTGCCAGAATATCGTTGCGGCCCATAACGGCAAGCTTTACGCCTCGCATTCGCCTTTCGGCGGGGTAAGCATTACAGTAGAGTTACCGCTGGAGCCAGAATCGTTGAGACCTGTATGACCGAATTACCTATTGACGAAAACACACCGCGTATTTTAATTGTTGAAGACGAGCCGAAGCTCGGCCAACTGTTGATTGATTACTTACGTGCCGCGGGATATGCGCCAGAGTTGATTACCCACGGCGACAAAGTGCTGCCTTTCGTGCGCCAGACACCGCCGGATTTGATCCTGCTTGATTTGATGCTGCCAGGCACCGACGGCCTGACGCTATGCCGTGAAATTCGCCGTTTCTCTGAAGTTCCGATTGTGATGGTCACCGCCAAAATCGAAGAGATCGACCGCTTATTAGGGCTGGAAATTGGTGCCGATGATTACATCTGTAAACCGTACAGCCCGCGTGAAGTGGTGGCGCGCGTGAAAACTATTTTGCGCCGCTGCAAACGCCAGCGCGACCCGGTTGCAGCCGATGAAGTCAGCCCGTTAATCATTGATGAAGGCCGCTTCCAGGCAAGCTGGCGCGACAAACTGCTGGACTTAACACCAGCTGAGTTCCGACTGCTAAAAACCCTTTCCCACGAACCGGGCAAAGTCTTTTCCCGCGAACAACTGCTGAACCAGCTTTACGATGATTACCGCGTGGTGACTGACCGCACCATCGACAGCCATATTAAAAACCTGCGCCGTAAACTCGAAGCATTAGATGAAGAACAGTCGTTTATCCGCGCGGTATATGGTGTGGGTTACCGTTGGGAAGCCGACGAGTGCCGTATTGCGTAAAGGTAGTTTCTGGAACTAATATGCTCAAAATAATTCGAGTTTCAGGTAGGCGGCAAGGGAAGTTATCCCGATGAGCTTACTTATGTAAGTGATTCGGGTAAGTGAGCGCAGCCAACGCCCCTGCAACTTGAAGTATGACGAGCATTAGCGCTACAATTCCCGCCCTAAAACTGTGCCTTATGCACGCGCTTTTAAATCACCGCACCCAGTGCGGTGATTTCTGACCTGAAATCAGAACGAGAAAATCATGTTTAAACCAGAACTCCTTTCGCCAGCCGGAACGCTGAAGAATATGCGTTACGCTTTTGCCTATGGTGCCGATGCGGTTTATGCGGGCCAACCGCGTTACAGCCTGCGTGTGCGCAATAACGAATTCAACCACGAGAACCTCCAGCTCGGCATCAACGAAGCCCATGAGCTCGGCAAAAAATTCTATGTGGTTGTCAACATTGCTCCCCATAACGCTAAGCTGAAAACCTTTATCCGTGACCTGAAACCGGTTATCGATATGGGCCCGGATGCGCTGATCATGTCCGACCCAGGTCTTATCATGATGGTACGCGAAGCATTCCCGGAAATGGATGTTCACCTGTCTGTGCAGGCCAACGCCGTAAACTGGGCAACCGTGAAGTTCTGGAAACAAATGGGTCTGACGCGTGCGATTCTTTCACGCGAACTGTCCCTGGAAGAGATCGCCGAAGTGCGTGAACAAGTGCCAGATATGGAACTGGAAATCTTCGTTCATGGCGCACTGTGCATGGCTTATTCAGGCCGCTGCCTGCTTTCTGGCTACATCAACAAGCGTGACCCGAACCAGGGCACCTGCACCAACGCCTGCCGTTGGGAATACAAAGTTGAAGAAGGCAAAGAAGATGATGTCGGCAACATCGTGCATCTTCACGAGCCGATTCCGGTGCAAAACATCGAGCCGACTTTAGGCGCTGGCGCACCGACGGACAAAGTGTTCCTGATGGAAGAAGGCAAACGCCCTGGTGAATACATGACCGCGTTCGAAGACGAACACGGCACTTACATCATGAACTCCAAAGATCTGCGCGCCATTGAACATGTTGAGCGCCTGACCAAAATGGGCGTGCACTCGCTGAAAATCGAAGGCCGCACCAAATCCTATTACTACTGTGCGCGTACCGCTCAGGTTTATCGCCGTGCGATCGACGATGCCGCTGCAGGAAAACCGTTCGACCCAACGCTTCTGACCACGCTTGAAGGACTGGCGCATCGCGGTTATACCGAAGGTTTCTTACGTCGCCATAATCATGATTCTTATCAGAATTACGAGTACAGCCACTCGGTTTCTGAAAGTCAGCAATTTGTCGGTGAATTTACCGGTGAACGCCGTGACGGCCTGGCAGAAGTGAAAGTGAAGAACAAATTCCTGCTCGGCGACAGCCTGGAATTAATGACGCCACAAGGCAACGTCACCTTCACGCTGGAAGTGCTGGAAAATACCAAAGCGCAGCCGATTGAAGTGGCTCCAGGCGATGGCCACACCGTTTGGATGCCTGTCCCAGAAGATGTTTCGCTGGATTACGCGCTGCTGATGCGCAATTTGGTTGCTCAGAACGCGCGCTAAGTCACTCATTGTGGGTATTTTTTCCGCGCCAGGACATTTCTTAGAAACCGATCACATACCGCTTCGCTGTATACGGTTATTATCGCCGGGCTGAAAAACATAACCCATAAATGCTAGCTATATCTTAATAATTCGAATTGTAGAAAGGCGGCGACGCAGTGAATCCCCGGGAGCTTACTCAATTAAGTGACTGGGGTGAACGAGGAAAGCCAACGCATCTACAATTTGAAGTATGACGGATATGTACCAGGAACCACCTCATTGGCCTGTGGAATCTCCCTTCCGCAGGCCTTCTTTTTTGCTAAACCCCGCAGACTCAGCCTGTTCTTACCCGCAAATCCCACACATAAGATACACTTTGAATTCAATTACATTTCCAGAGGTTTGCCATGGAGCAGTTTCCGGTATCGCTCGTCATTCTGAACGGCAAAGGTGCTAATAACGATATTTTGCGCAGCGCCGTCAGCGTCATGCGTGATGAGGGGTACACGTTACACATCCGCGTCACCTGGGAACAAGGTGATGCGATTCGCTATGTTGAAGAAGCATCCAGGATGGGCGTTGATACGGTTATTGCCGGAGGCGGTGACGGCACGATAAACGAAGTGGCGACCGCGCTGGCGCAACTTGCCCCTGAACACCGTCCGGTGTTGGGCATTTTACCGCTCGGCACCGCCAACGACTTTGCCACCAGCGTCGGCATTCCACAGGAGTTGGACAAAGCGCTGCAACTGGCAATTGTCGGCAAAGGGACGCCTATCGATCTGGTGCAGGTGAACGAATCGGCCTGGTTTATCAATATGGCGACCGGTGGTTTCGGGACGCGTATCACCACCGAAACACCGGAAAAACTTAAAGCGGCACTGGGCGGGATCGCCTATTTCGTTCACGGCCTGATTCGCCTCGACACGCTCAAACCGGATCGCTGCGAAATTCGTGGTGAGAATTTTGAGTGGCAAGGCGACGCGCTGGTGATTGGCATCGGCAATGGCCGTCAGGCGGGAGGTGGACAAGAACTTTGCCCGCAGGCGTTGATTAACGATGGGCTGTTAGAACTGCGCATTTTCACCGGCGATGAGTTGCTCCCGGCGATTTTTAAAACTCTGACGCAGCCGGACGACAACCCAAATATCATTGATGGGCGTTCATCCTGGTTTGAGATAACCGCCCCGCACGACATTACTTTTAATCTTGATGGCGAGCCGCTGACCAGTCAGAAGTTCCGCATTGATATCCATCCGAATGCGCTGAGCTGCCGTCTGCCACCAAACTGCCCGCTGCTGGGTTAAGCAGACGGGCAATTGAGTCGAGTCAGAACTGCGCCACCTGCTGGGCCATTTCACGGCTATATTGGCGGCTGGCGTTAACCAGCATTTGCGTATACGGATTTTGCGCGGCACCGCTGATTAAATTATCGGTGCCGAGCGATTCCAGAATACGCCCGTGTTGCATCACACCCACGCGATGGCATAAATGCGCAATGACGCCTAAATCGTGCGTCACCATTAAATAGGTGAGTTTCGATTCTTGCTGTAAATCCGAAAGTAAATTGAGAATTTCCGCCTGCACCGAAACATCCAATGCCGAAGTAGGTTCATCAAGCAGCAGCACTTCCGGTTCAAGTATCAGCGCACGTGCAATCGCCACACGCTGGCGTTGCCCACCGGAAAGCTGATGCGGATAGCGACTGCGAAATGCCCGGTTTAAACCAACTTTATCCAGCATCATATTGATACGCCGGTCGCGGTCAGTGAATCCCTGGATTTGTAGCGGCTCCTCCAGAATATCGCCTATGGTATGGCGCGGATGGAGCGAACCGTAGGGGTCCTGAAATACCATTTGCACCATGCGGCACCGCTCGCGGCTGATTTTGTGCTCGAGTTCAGTTCCGTCAATTACCAACTTGCCCTGCCAGTGGGTAAATAAACCCGCCAGGCATTTCAGCACCGTGGTTTTCCCGGAACCCGACTCCCCCACCAGGCCAAAAATCTCACCGTGCCCAACGTTGAAATTCACATCGAACAGCACCTGGTTGGTTTTCGCCCCTTCGCCAAAGGTTAAATTAAGCTGGCTGACTTCAATCATGGATGACATACGTTGCTCCTTATTCCGTTAGCCAACTGGCCTGGCGCTGTAGAACCGGCAGATGCGCACGCCGTTTGTCCATATCCGGCAAGGCGCTTATCAGGCCCTGCGTGTACGGATGCTGCGCGTTATCCAGATCTTTTGCGGCGATTGATTCCACAACGCGCCCGGCGTACATCACCAGTACACGGTCGCAGAAACTGCGCACCAGGTTAATGTCGTGACTAATGAAAATCAGCCCCAATCCACGGGATTTCACTAAATCGTCCAGCAGCGCCAGCACCTGCAAACGCACTGAAACATCAAGTGCGGAAGTCGGCTCATCGGCAATCACCATTTCCGGGTCGGTGATCAGCATCATCGCAATCATAATGCGCTGCCCCTGGCCGCCGGAAACTTCGTGCGGATAGAGGTTATAGACGCGTTCCGGCTGGCGAATGCGCACCACTTCCAGCATCTCCAGCACTTTTTGTTTCGCCTCTTTATGGCCGACGCGATGGTGCGTCAGCCAGGCTTCAGCAATTTGATCACCAACGCACATCACCGGGTTCAGTGAATATTTCGGGTCCTGCATAATCATTGAGATACGTTTGCCGCGCACATTACGCATTTGTGCGTCAGTAGCATTGAGCAGATCAACGTCGCCGAACTGCATACAATCGGCGGTGATCTGCGCTTTTTTGGGGTGAAGCTGCAAAAGCGCGCGGCCCACTGTGGATTTCCCGGAGCCGGACTCGCCAACGATGGCTAGTTTCTCGCGCCCGAGCTGGAATGAAACACCACGCACCGCGTGGGTTTGCTGGCGACCATTAACGAATGTCACATTCAAGTCGCGTACATCAAGCAGTTGCGGCGAGTTATTCGCTGCGAGGATCGAGGATGTCACGTAAGCCATCTCCCAAGAAGTTGAATGCCAGACTGTTGATTAAAATCGCCAGCCCCGGAATCGTTACTACCCACCAGCACTCCATCATGTAAGTGCGCCCACTGGAGATCATCGCCCCCCACTCCGGTTCTGGCGGTTGTGCGCCAAGCCCCAGGAAGCCAAGCCCGGCGGCGGTCAGGATAATACCCGCCATATTCATAGTGATGCGGATAATCACCGACGGCATGCACAGCGGCACAATGTGACGCCACAGCACGCGCACCGGCGAAGCCCCTTGCAGGCGGACGGCAGAGATAAAATCAGCCTGCCGTAGCGAAAGGGTTTCCGCACGCGCCAGGCGGGCAATCGGCGGCCAGGCTGTGAGCGTAATTGCAATCACAACATGTTCAAGGCCGGGGCCAAGTGCCGCAACAAATGCCAGTGCCAGTACCAAACTTGGGAACGAAATGAAGATGTCGGTGACACGCATCAATACCATATCGACTTTTCCGCCGAAGTAACCGGCGGTCACACCGAGCAGCAAGCCAAGCGGACCAACGGTTATCGACACCAGTAATACGATGTAAAGCGTGATGCGTGAGCCGTAAACCAGGCGGCTAAAAATATCGCGCCCAAACTCATCGGTGCCAAACCAATGTGTGGCGTTTGGTGCAGTTAGCGCATTATTCAAATCCTGCACCAGTGGGTTAAATGGCGCTATCCACGGGGCGAAAATTGCCACCAGCAACAACAGGAAAACAATCCCTCCTCCAATCGCCGTCAGCGGATTACGCGCCATTTTGCCAATAAACCCAATCGCCCGCAGACCGGCACGTTTGAAGCGTAATGAACGCTCATCAGCAGCGGTGAGTTGAGGTGTTCCAAAGGAGACGGTCATGATTTTGTCCTCGGATCAAAGAGTTGGTAGAGCATGTCGGAAAGCAGGTTCAGCAACACAAAGATCACCCCAACCACCAGCACACAGCCCATCACCGCATTCATATCGCCCAACAGCAAACTGCCCGTGAGATAGGACCCAAAACCCGGCCACGAGAACACGGTTTCAATTAACACCGCACCTTCCAATAAAGAGCCGTAAGCCAACGCCACCACCGTTAACAGCTGCACCAGAATGTTTCTGAAAGCATGGTTCCAGATAACCTGGCGCTCTGTTAGCCCTTTCACACGCGCAGTAATAATGAATTCCTGCGACAGTTGAGCCAGCATAAAGCTGCGCGTCATGCGGCTGATGTAAGCCAGCGAGTGGAAACCCAAAAGAGATGCTGGAAGAATCAGGTGGTTAAGTGCGTTGAAGAAGACCGCACTATTCCCCGCCAGTAATGCATCCACCAGCAACAATCCAGTACGACGCGGGACAATGCCATCCAGCCCTAAATCAATGCGGCCTGCGCCACCCACCCAACCGAGCCAGGCGTAAAACAGCAGCAGCCCCATCATCCCCACCCAGAAAATCGGCGTCGAATAACCCGCGAGGCTGATAATGCGCACGGCGTAATCCACCACGCTGTTACGGCGAGCCGCCGCCCAGACACCTAGTGGAATACCAAGGCCCGCACCGACAATAATGGCCACCGTCGCCAGCTCAAGGGTTGCCGGGAACACGCGCAGAATATCGTCCACCACCGGTTTTCCGGTCAGCAGGGCGTTGCCTAAGTCGCCATGCAGTAAGCCACCGAGGTAAATCCAAAACTGCGTTGCCAGAGATTGATCAAAGCCAAGCTGGTGGTAAACCTGCTGATAGGTGCTTTGGTCTGCATCCGGGCCGACAATCGCCAGCACCGGGTCGATTGGCATCACGCGGCCAATAAAGAAGGTCAGCAGCAGTAACCCAAACAAGGTGACCAGCACCTGGCTTAAGCGCTTTGAAAAACGCCGGACACGGCCGCCCGGCGCCAGCAAGATCATGCTCATCCTTTGTTCTCCCCATTTTCAGCAGCAGGCGTTTTATAAACATCACGCAGGAAAGTGGTGGCTGATGGGTGCGGCTGGTAGTTCTGCACTTCATTGCGCACCACCACCGAATCCACCATTTGTGAAAGCGGCAATAATGCAGGGATCAACTCGTCATAACGGGTCTGAATCGCCTGATACTCTTCACGCTGCTTAGTTGGGTCGCGCTCCACCAGAGCTTTATCGATTTGCTGATTAATTTGTTTGTCGTAGAAGCTGGTACGCCAACCCTGGAAGTTAGTCAGACGCGCAGCGTCACTGTTATCCGGGTTGTAAACCAGAGAGCGCAGGCTGGAATGCGGATGCGGTTCTACGCCACTGCCGCCACGCCCAACCAACATGTCAAACTTACGCTCGCGCATTGCGCCGTAAATCTGGTTGCCCGTGCCGGTCACGATTTTCGCGTTGATTCCCGCCTGCATCAGTGTGGACTGCACCGCGATGGCAATATTGAGGAATGGCTGATCCGCAAGTACGCGCAGCGTGGTATCAAACCCGTCAGGATAACCGGCTTCCGCCAGCAGTTTTTTGGCCCGTGGAATATCCAGCGCATAGCCTGGGTTCGGAAGCGTTGCCGGCATTCCAGATTGAATTGGGCGCTGATGTAGCACGCCGTACCCCGGCATCAACGCTTTATTGATACCCTGATAATCAATCAGATAGCGCACCGCTTCGCGCACTTTAGGGTTGGCGAAATGCGCTTCCTTCATGCTCATGGCAACGTAATATATGGTGCCTTTTTTTACTGCATCGACGGTCAAATCGGGATCTTTTCGCAAGGCGTTTACGTCAGATACCGCCATGTTGCTGGCAATATCCAGATCGCCTTTGGAGATCATCAGCCGTAAAGTTTGCGACTCCTGGAAGTGACGGAACACCACGCGGGAGAGTTTAGGCGCGCCGCGCCAGTAATCCGGGTTGCGCTTCATACGCAATACATCTTTTGCCTGCCATACATCAAGGCTAAATGGCCCAGAACCCGCTTCGTTGGTCGTCAACCAGCGGTTACCCCAGTCATCGTTTTGTACATGCTGTTCTACCGTTTTACTGTCCAGCACCACCACGCTTCCCAACGCCGCCAGCGAGTAAATCACCAGCTGCGGGTCGTTGGCTTTTGGCAGCGTGATTTCCACCGTCGAGGCATCCAGTGCTTTCACATGCTCATCGACGTTCTTTTTGCTAAAGCCGTAGGATTTCCAAACTGATGCCTGCGCCAAATTGAGGTGCAAAACACGGCGCATTGACCACACCACGTCGTCTGCGGTGAGTACGTTACCAGAGTGGAATTTCACGCCATCGCGCAGGTGGAATGTCAGACGGTTGCCGTCTTCCGAGATATCCCAGGAGGTTGCCAGTGCCGGGCGCACGTTGGTGAGTTTCGCAGGGTCTAACTCCACCAGCGAGTCATAGAGGTTTACCACCAGTCCCACCACTTCGTTACCGGTCATGGCGGCCGGGTCGAGGGTGAGCAGGTTATTCATATTCATGCCGATGATTAGCTGGTCAGGTGGCGTTTTCGCCATCGCCGAGCTACTGCCGAACATGAACAGGAGCGTGAGCAACCACGCCCTCAGTCGGGAGCTTCGATTCATGATAGATACCGTTTTTGTAGGGTAATGACTACCCAGGCGCTATCAGCCTGGGCTTATTATTTTTGTAACGGGTTAATCACGGCTTATTGTATGCGTTTCTATATAGTCAAAGTTGATGTCCTCACCCAAGCCCGGACGTTGTGGCAAATGCACAAAACCATCGGCGTCCATCGGGTCAACGATGCTGTTCAGGTAAGCGGCTGGCTCATCGTATTCAAGGAACGGGTGCAGTAAACCGCGCTCGTACCAGCGGCAGTTACGAATCGCACCGACAACCGCAAGGCTTGCCGCACCGTTGCCGTGAACTTCACAGTCCATGCCGAAGGACTCGGCAAGTGCAGCAACTTTCATGGTTGGTGATATGCCGCCAACGCCGTTCGCTCCGGCACGCAGGATGTCGCACGCGCCCGCTTTTACCCAGTCTGCGCGGCTATGATGTTTGCCACCGAGGCTTTCTGGCCCGACAACGTCGATAGATAAGTTCTCAGAAAGCCAGACGTAAGAAGCCATGCTCTCTTCTTCCATCGGCTCTTCGAACCAGGCAAAGTTGAGTTTTTCCAGCGCCTTGCCGATATACAGCGCCTGACTGCGGCTGTACCAGTGATAGCCATCAAGCATCAAATCGATATCCGGGCCAACGGCTTCACGCACGGCGGCACAGGCTTTAACATCCATTTTTGGATCGGGAGCGAAGGCAACCGGTGGCATCCAGGTGTGAAGTTTGATGGCTTTATAGCCGCGAGCGACCAGCTTTTCAGCGAACTGGCCGAATTCGTCTGGCGTAGATAAACCCCCTTCCAGTTCGTCGCCGCACATGGTGCTGCCGTAAGCAGGCACTTTGTCGCGGAATCCACCAAGCAATTTGTAGACCGGCACTTTCAGTTTGCGGCCAATTAAATCCCACAGTGCTTGCTCAACAAACGAGAGTGCACGTTCGGTAAGTTGGTGTGCGCTGCCACGCTGCCAGTGCACCAGATCCTGCCAGATACGTTCGCGGTTAAACGGGTCTTGCCCGACCAGCACTTTGCGGAAGAATGCATTCACTACATATGGGCGCACCACTTCTGGTGGCGCGAAAGAGTAACCACAGTCACCTTCATCAGTGGTAATCGTCAGCATCGCCATTTTCGCAAGGCTTTCCGGGCCAGGGTGAGAATGGCCTGCACTGTCAGAAACTCGGCGAGTTGGGTAAGTAAAAACGGTTACGTTTACGGATTCTATTTTCACGGCTGTCATTGTCCCTTTGTTAATTTAAAACAGCGTTTCACCACTTACTCTATGCGTAAAAAATCACCTCCGCCTCGTTCAAAGGTGCTTAAATGCGAGTAATTTTTTGGACATATGTCCAGGGGGGCGTGATGCTTTTCACAAAGTGTTATGGAATTGTGATGAAGGTAACTAATGAATGTGGGAAAGTTTTTGGCGGGCGTCGCTTGCGCTAACCCGCCAGCAATACGCAGAAAATCAGGCGATAGTCACTTTGCTGTTCAGATACACATCCTGCACAGCATTAATCAACTTAACACCCTCAGACATAGATTTCTTAAAGGCTTTGCGCCCCAGAATCAGCCCCATTCCACCCGCACGCTTGTTAATGACAGCGGTACGCACAGCATCTGTCAGGTCGGTTTCACCACCAGCGGCACCACCGGAGTTAATCAACCCTGCGCGGCCCATATAGCAGTTGGCCAGTTGATAACGCACCAGGTCTATCGGGTTATCGCTGGTCAGTTTGGTGTACACACGGTCATCGGTATAACCAAAGTTCACCGCCTTGTAGCCACCATTATTCTCCGCCATCTTCTGCTTCACGATATCCGCGCCAATAGTGGCGGCCAGATGGTTTGCCTGGCCAGTAAGATCGGCGCTTACGTGGTAATCCACACCGTCTTTTTTAAAGTCCGGGTTACGCAAATATGCCCAAAGAACAGTGACCAGCCCCAGCTCATGTGCGCGTTCAAACGCCACTGAAATCTCTTCAATCTGGCGACGTGACTCTGGCGAACCAAAGTAAATGGTCGCCCCAACTGCCACCGCGCCCATATTGAACGCCTGCTCGACGCTTGCGTATAACGTCTGGTCAAAAGTGTTTGGGTAACTGAGCGTTTCGTTGTGATTAAGTTTGACGAGGAAAGGAATGCGATGCGCGTAACGTCGCGATACCGATGCCAGCACACCATAGGTTGAAGCGACACAGTTGCAGCCCGCTTCAATCGCCAATTCAACAATGTTTTTCGGGTCAAAGTAGAGAGGATTTGCCGCAAACGATGCCCCGGCGGAGTGTTCCACACCCTGATCGACCGGTAAAATGGAAAGGTAGCCAGTGCCAGCAAGCCGCCCGGTGTTATACAGCGTTTGCATGTTTCGTAGCACTGCAGGCGGGCGGTTGTTATCCACCATCACGCGGTCTACATAATCTGAGCCTGGCAGATACAGCTGGTCTGCCGGAATAGTCATACAACGATGCTGTAACAAGCTGTCGGCATCTTTGCCAAGCAGCTGCGCAATATCAGTCATAATACGCTCCCGTAAATTCAGCAAGCACCCTGCCCGCTGAGGATGGATTCTCCTGGCCTGCTTTTGTTAAAACAGGCAGACATAATCCTGGCCGCGACTCACAGTATTCGCCACCTCGGGAGCACTTTCGGTTTGTTTTATGGTGTAACGTTTTATACCCGGCGGAAATTTACCCCATTACCACCACTCGTGAAAATGATGAACTGGCCCAATTCCTTGCCCAACTTCAAGCGAATCTGCCTGTTCTAATGCCTGGGATAACCACTTTTTCGCCGCTGTGATAGTTTGAGGCCAGTCGTTATAGCGTGGATAAAGTGCCGCAAGTGCGGCGGATAATGTGCAACCCGTACCATGGGTATGACGCGTTTGCACACGTGGTGCAGTAAAACGCTGCGTTCCACTTTGGGTAAACAACCAGTCTGGGCTTTCAGCGTCATCAAGATGGCCGCCTTTCATCAGCACGGCTTTGCATCCCATCCCCAGCAATGCATCCCCCTGCTCTTTCATCTCTCGTTCGTTGCAAGCATGTACCGTATTCAGCAAAGCTGCCGCTTCGGGTAAGTTCGGGGTAATCAATGCCACCTGCGGTAATAACCTGCGACGTAAACTTTCTACCGCCGAAGGAGCAAGCAACGGGTCGCCACTTTTCGCCAGCATCACCGTATCAAGCACCACGTTTTTGACTTGGTAAAATGCCAACCTCTCGGCCACGGCTTCAACGATATCTGTTTCTGCCAGCATGCCGATTTTGACAGTGTCGATGCGAACATCACTCAGCACTGAGTCAAGTTGGGCTGCGACAAACTCAGGTTCGATACGATAAACCGACTGCACTCCACGCGTATTTTGTGCAACCAGCGCGGTAATAACGCTGGTGCCATACGCACCCAATGCCGAGAACGTTTTAAGGTCAGCCTGGATACCCGCCCCACCACTCGGGTCGGTTCCAGCAATAGTTAGCGCGTTAATGCGTTTGACGCCTTTCATACCAGAGCCTCCGCATTAAGTGCATAAAGCGCGTCCAGAAAGGCTGGAATGAAGCTACCAGGCCCGCGACTTGCAGCAATGGCCTGCTCGCCAGCACATTTCATAAACTGGCAGGCGGAAGCGACATTGTCTAACCGGGACCCGGGCAATGAACAACAGGCAGCAACAACGGCGGAAAGTGCACATCCTGTGCCGACAACACGCGTCATCAACGCGCCGCCACCGGCAATGCTCCAGGCATTCTCCCCATCAGTGACGTAATCCTCCTCACCTGTTACCGCAACAATTGCACCGCTAATCTGAGCAAGCTTAAGTGCCGCGGGTAGAGCTGAAAGAGCATCTACAGTACTGTCCACGCCTCGCCCACCACTGTGCTCGCCCGCAAGCGCCATGATTTCCGACGCATTCCCCCGAATTGCGGCAGGGTTTAATTCAAGAATCGAGCGTGCAAATTGTGTACGAAACTCCAGGCCACCGACCGCGACGGGGTCAAGCACCCAGGGGGTAGAAGATTGGTTCGCAGCATGAATGGCTGCAAGCATTGCGGTACTGCGCTCAGAGGTAAGTGTGCCGATATTGATGAGTAGAGCGCAGGCTATAGGGCTAAATTGTGCGGCTTCTTCTGGCTCAATAACCATCGCTGGAGCTGCGCCAATAGCGAGCAAAACGTTGGCGGTAAAACTCTGCACCACATCGTTAGTCATGCAGTGAACCAAAGGGGAAGCTTGATGTAAATTGTGTAAAACCGACGCGGCACGGTGGCCGGGTAGCAGGTCAGGCTGCATATTGAAAGCTCCTGCCCGGCGTGAAGAAGGGATGACCTGACAGGCATCTGACTTCCCTACGCTGGCATTATCCAGATCAGGTGGTACGGGTATTTCTCAGCCTTCAACGAAGAAGGGCACCCCGAGTCATTTAAATCAAAATCAACTACTTGCGATTAACGTCCCGTTAATCCCTGCACAGGATAATGCCAGCAGGGTGTTCGACAAACAAGCTCTTAATCTAAGTGTATCCTGTGAAATGATGATCAACTTTCTCCAGCATCATCTTTATCCGGATTTGACTATTAATAAAAATACCGTCTCAAAATCTATTAACATAAATCTAAAAAATTAATTGATTAGAGTTTACGAATTCAACATTTATTATTTTTGACCAACTAGTCTGAATTATTTGCACGGATTTTTTAATTTCATAAAATACTGTTAATACATTGAAATAACTTGACCATTAAATGATCGCAATGTATTTAAAACATACTACCTCAATCGCCAAATCCGTCTTGTTAGATATAATGAAATTGGCAATGGTGTGCTTTATGTGTATAACTGACAGCAAATATCTACCGTCGATCTTTCCTTATAAAATCACATAAAATTAACATCCTATATGAATATAGAAAACAAAGTAGCTCATAACAAAAACAATATTGCAAAAATATTCAACCGGTTAATTACATGTGGTTTTCTTGTTCCTGGTTTGTTTGTTTCTATGGCTCAAGCCGAACTATCACAGACTGTCGATAACATCAAAAAAACGCATCAAATAAACATCGCCTATCGTGATGCACCACCTTTCTCTTATGCAACTTCAGATGGCAAAGTCGTCGGTTATGTTATCGATTTATGTAATGTTATCGTTAGCGATATCAGCAAACATCTGAACATACCTGACTTAAAAGTTAATTACATTGAGAATAAATACCTGCCTGAAAGAGATGAATTATTGCGTGAGAAAAAAGTAGATATGATCTGTTCAGTGAATGCTAACGTTAATGAATGGAAATCGATTGCAGACTATTCAAGCCCCTATACTTATTCATATACACGATTCGCTACGTTAAAGAACAAAAAGATATCATCTATTGATCAATTAGCGGGGCACACTGTTAGTGTAACATCGGGATCAGTTGATGCACTTGCACTTAACCAGACCAATCGTGAGATGGGCCTGAATTTATTCGTAATAAAAACTCCAACCATGGAAAAAGCTTTTGACCTGATGCGCAGTGGCAAAACATCGGCTGCCTTTATCAATGATATTTCATTAAAGGAAATCATTGAGGCTCAGGGCGATAAAGATTTATTTTCCATTAGTGATAAAGGGGTTGGGAAACCACAGTTTTTTGTCATATTACTACCGCACGATGACAAAGAATTTAAGTCACTGGTAAATCAGAGTCTTTGTAAAATTAGAAAATCACCTGATTTTGGTAAGATTCATGATATCTGGTTTAACCAACCAATTCCTTATTTAAAGTTAAACTTACAAACTCCTTATTCAAAAGAAATGGATAAAGCATTAACACAATTTGATGATTGTTCAAGAACGGGGCGATAAATAATTATTTGCCAGCGACATCAGGTGACTTGAGGAATGTATTAAAATCCTAACTTTGCTGCAAAGAAATGTCCATTTCTGGATGTATTTTCAATTCCCTTACTTATGCTTCACACTATTACTCAATGAAATTATATCGCCTCATTTTTAAACCTTAAAAAAACATATGAGCATCATAAAACAACATTCGCAGCATGTTAATAACATTTGTTTTTGGCTAATCATACATTTCGTTTGACTAGTCACTTAAATCCATATGAAAATTAATAGCAACTTATTGGTTTAGTGTTTGTTGAATGAATCACGGATAAGATTAAAAACATCATAGCTATCATTAGACTGTTTATAATCGAAAAGTAAACCATTGTGAGTAAGTACCATGGGGCTTAGAAGTTTTTTTGTAAAAATGGACACACCTGTGGTCATGGAAACTGAGTTAGCTAAAAGAAACTCAAGGATCAGAAAAAGTACAGCATTCAATCAATGGAAACATTCTCCATTGATGTATTTCGCACGCCCTGAAAACTTAAAAAAATACATCGTGCTCTGCCTTTCATTTATTCTATTGTATTCATTTGCGGACAAACTGAGTAACAGCATTGAGATTTCTGGTACAACTATCAGACTCTATGATCTCACGTTGCCAGTGATTTCCGCGCTACTCATTTTGTATAATAAAAAAGCCATCCCTGTCCTCTCTCTATTTGCGCTATATAGTTTTCACACACAACCTTTATCCCAGTGCCTGGATACAACATCTCAACTCGCAGCGGCTTTAGTCAGCACAAAAGTCTATTTTCTTGCTACCGGTAAACGTGGGGCGGTCAGTTTCGGACGCAGTAGTCTCAGCGCTCAGCGCATAATTTGGTTGATATGTTTTAACACCATTATTTTTACATTGGTTCAACAGTGGTTATTACTAAAGTTTCATTTTATATCCGATATTAATGTTTTAAACACTCCCACGCTGATTAATGTGCAATGGATGTTAACATCCTGTATTACAGGAACCCCTTTCTGCTATCTCATTTTACGGGCGTGCTACAAACCAGTCTGGTTTTTTAGTTATCTGAACCAGTTAAAAACATTAATTACATCAGGGCCGCGTGCAATCTACCAATTAATCTGGGTAATATTGGTGATTGGAATTATGTATTGCCTGATTTATTTGCACGGCGACACCTTAATATTTACAGATTACACTATAGTCTGGCTATTGCCAGTTATGCTCTGGGGTGCAATTTGCCTGGGCCATGCACTAATCTCTCCCCTGTGGGTAGTCATGCTCATTTTATTGAGCGACTATATTGATAATTACATATCAATAAATAATGAGTTTACATTTAACCATTATGTCAGCCACCTGGCTCTTTCTTGTTCGATGATTTTTACCTTTTCACTAACAATTGTTATCGTTGGTGTATTGGCTACACGCATTCTAAAGTACATTAGAAGTCTCAAGCGACTTTCTTTATCAGAGCCACACACTGGGTTACCTAATCTCCTTGCATTAAAAAACGATATCATTCGTTACCCACACTCTGGGTTATGTATTATTCAATGCCCTGAATTAAATACGCTAACACAATCTCATGGAATAACGTTTCGCTTCGAATTCGTTAAAGCTGTTTTTTCTTATTTAAGCCCATTACTTATGGATAATGAAAAAATGTTTTACAGCCCTGGATATGGGCTTATCTTGCGCCTTAACAAGGTAGATGACGATATTATCCGCCCTTACTATAAGGCAATGTCAACTTTTCGTTTTTCCTGGGCTGAAATGGAGGTGGGTCTCAATTTTGGCATGGCATACATGGTGTATGGCAAATGTATCAATAATCTATCTTATGTCGTGGGGCAGCTTAATGCCCGTGCTTATGTATCGCTAAAGCAAGGTAAACCAGAAGCGCTTAATATCTTGCACCCAGGCGATCAGACCGTCAGTTCGGGAGCTATACGCCATCTTCTGCAAAAATCGATAGACCGTAAATCATTTATGCTCGTTGCTCAGCCAATAGTTTCAACTAAAAACAGCAGCCAGTATTATGAAATTCTTATTCGCATGAAGACGACCAACGACAAAATATTCTTCCCGGATACTTTTTTACCGGTGGCTGAGGAAGCAGGATTGCTTGCACAAGTGGATTTGACTGTAATTGAACAAACATTTCAGTTTATGCAATCCCTGGATCAATCTAAATCTGATACTCGTTTTTCCATCAATTTGACACCTCAATCGCTTAGTAGAAAAGATTTTCTGGATAGTCTGAATGTTCTTTTAAAGAACTACTTAATACGCCCTGAACGGATCATCTTTGAAATTATCGAGTCAGATATTATTGATAATATTAATGCATCCAGTGTCCTGCAGGAACTACGCAAACTTGGATGTCAAATTGCGATTGATGATTTTGGTACAGGAGCATCCAGTTACTCTCGCCTCAAGACATTAGATGTCGACATACTTAAAATAGATGGTTCATTCATACGTAATGTTGTGAACGATAAGTTTGACCGGCTAATAGTGATGTCATTTTGTGAAGCAGCTAAATTTAAAAGTCTGGAAGTTGTCGCAGAGTTTGTTGAAAGTGAAGAAATAAAACAAATGCTAATATCGATGGGAGTTGAATGGTTACAGGGATATCATACCGGGAAACCTGTCCCAATTGAGTCTCTATGGTCGTAATTAATAAACACTCTAATTCATATATTGCTCTATTGTGTTGATAGTTAGATTGGGAAGTCACCTGGAATGATACTTACGCTGAACAACTTTTTCTATAAATGCTATCCAATGATAATCTTATTTATAATCACTACACTGACAACTGTCATAGGTATTATTGAAAGAGTTAATGGACCATTTTCTTTAGTTTGGTTGACCAATGCTATAACCATTGGTGTGTTATTACGCTTTTACCAACGTGTTAACTGGCGTCATTATTTAATTTGTTGCGCAGGGATGGTGTTGCCAGATTTATTAATCGGTACACGTCTCAACCAGGTTTTACTGATGACCATTGCCAATATCATCACAATTTCAATAGGTTATATCACTTTACATCGCTTCGCTACGCGTACCGACGAAGATGAATGGCTTGGTAGCTTACATAGCGTTCCGCAATGGTTATTACTCTGCCAACCCTCTCTTATTATAGGTTCGTTAGTAGGCTCAGGGGCATTATTTGCTCTGTATGGTAATGCATTTTTTCAAACAGCATTTTATTGGTACTTAAACGAGTCGCTTGATTTTATAGTATTTTTACCAGTCATTTTGGCAGCTCCAAAAATACTTAAATCTTTCGAAAATGCGTTTCTACATATTATTCCGTCTATTCTATTATTGTTTGCCTTTATTTTTATAACAGACAAAATATATTTCCTGATGGCGTCAATACTGATTATTCCAACCATCATATGGCTAGCGCTTTCAGGCAATCTATTTCTAACAACCTTTGGTATCAGTATGAATGGTGCATTCTTTTTTATGTGGATCATTCACTCTACGCATGGTTATCTACATTTTTCTGAGAATATCTACATCTCTGCTGTCAGGACGATTGTTGCAGTACTGGCGCTTTGCGCACTTACGATTGCGGTTGCAATTTCTGAACGAGATAAACTCTTTTCTAAGTTATCTCAACTTGCTAATCACGATGACTTGACCGGTATTCTCAATCGCCGGGCATTTACTAAAGCAGCGGAGGCAATTACGTCGTCATTGAAGAAAGGAGATATCTGTTCAATGGTTTTAATTGATATTGATTTTTTCAAGAAAATAAATGACGTATGGGGGCATCAAAAGGGAGATAAGGTTCTCGTTGCCTTTTGCCAACGTTTAAAACAGTTTACCCCCGATAGTCAATTATTTGGACGCGTAGGCGGTGAAGAGTTTGCCCTGTTGCTTGCTAATACTCCGGAGATAAACCACCAGGAATTAACCAATACTATTGTTAATGAACTGTCCAGAAACCCTCTTATTATTGATAATGAGCCGTTCCCCCTAACAATTAGCGCAGGTATGGTCAGGTGGTCTGAAGGGCAGAAATATGAGACTTTGTTTAAATATGCAGATCAGGCTTTGTATCAAGCAAAAAATAATGGCCGCAATCAATGGTGCAAATATCAACATGTTGAGCATATTAATGAAGACTCAAACTTTACGCCGTCGCTTAACTGAAGGGGATGTGGCTGGCAGAAAACGAAGTGGATCGGTGAAAGCAAGCACGACACGCCTTCCTTTCACACGATTCACACTTCCCTTACGCGATCTGTTTTAACTCTATTTTTGATCGAATGGCACGGCTGGGACCTCTTCTGCTCCGGAGATGACATGATCTGGATGTAATCTCTGTTCATCTTTCACAAAACGTGCACTAACCACGCCGTAGAACGTGAAGCCCAGGATGGTAGCAACCCCACCATACATGAGTGCCTGATCGCCTGAGTTAACCAGCGCAAAATAGCTATACGCCGCGCCAACCAACGCAATAGCGTTGTTAATCATTGCCTTACGCCGTGGGGTATGAGCTATTTCCTGTATGGTGACCAGAGCCGCCATCGAGAGGATATACGGGATGAGGTTAGTCACTACTGACAGATCGACAATCGCCGAGAACTGATCCGAAACGCCCGTATTACTGAAACTGGTTTGCGTTAGCCAACCCAGTCGCGTTCCGTCGTGGCTGACGGGTATGGACAGCCAGCTCAAAAGCGTTTGAACCAAAAGTAATACCATCATACCGACGATAGGTGTTCCCGCTTTGGTGCTTTTAGAAAAAATCTTCATAAAGTATCCAACGTCCGCCGAGCTTTTAAAAACCTGCGCGGTGGTGAACTGCCATCCCAATAGCGAACCAATACAGGCAAGAATCATTAAACCCGTAACGATATTCCCGATCTCCGGGGTAAACATCTTCGCAAATGCCAGGCCAAAAGGCGCATTCGAATTTGCCAAGTCCATATTAGGGATAATACCGGCAATAACGTTGGTGGAAACGATGTAGATAATTGCTGATCCTATCGTGCCAAAGAGCACGGCAATGGGAACATTTTTTTGCGGGTTTTCTACCGCATCGCAGTTTGCGCAGGCTGATTCGAGGCCTAAAAATGCCCAAAGCGTAATCGCTATCGATGAACCTGCGGCTTCGAGCATAGTTTTATGGTGTGGGTTCCAGCCAGCCATATATATTTTCGGTTCGAACCAGAACCAACCTACGGTGGAAATAACTACTACCGGTGCGATAACACCCCATACGGTTATACTGCCTAATTTACCGGTAATACTTGCTCCGCCAAAGTTAGCAATAGTGGTAAACCAAAGTAGCCCAATCGTCATCAACCCTATCTGTAAAGGATTAGGGTTAATATTAAACAAGCCGATAATATAACCAACAGCTGTTATCGCGATGGCTACGTTGCCGATGACAATTGCAACACCATAGGTATAGTTAGCAATATAATTACCCGCTTTGCCAAAAGCATACTCCGCATAGCCCCCCATGCCACCGGGTTTATTACTTATGGTACTACAGCAGGCAAATGCCCATGCTAAAGCGACCGAGCCCGTGGCGGTAATAAACCAGGAAAGGATAGATATCCCGCCAACCTGCGCTAATTTTGCTGGCAATAGAATAATTCCCGAACCCAGCATATTTACGGCAGTTAACATCGTTAACTGCGTAACGCTCATTTTTTTCACACTCATATCATATTCCCTTATTAAGACAAGCCCTGTTGTTTTACGAGCTATGCTTTAGGCACTGAACGTAATAATGTCCATCGATACTTTCGACACCGTGGGTGTCATGTGAAAAACCTGGGAACGCCCTGTCCCATGCCTGCAATACCTGTAAATAACGAATATGCGGGCTGTCTTTCGCACCTGCGCATTCGCCAGGCATGATCATTGGGATGCCCGGTGGATAAGGAACAACCCCTGTGGCTAATACACGTCCCTGCAAATCATCCACTTTGACCCTATCAATTTCGTTATGAACCAGCTTGACGTAAGCATCCGCTGGCGTCATGTGCGGTTGTGGAATCGTTGAAAACGCCTGAGCCTGAATAGCAAGAGTTTGATTCGCCTTCATAAAGGCGAACATGGTGTCGGAGAGCGTTTTCAGCCCCATAGTTTCATAACATGGCGGGACGTCGCTTTTGTGTTCATACAGCACTTCGCTGACCGGCAAATTATTATCGTAAGCTTCTTTAAATCGCAGCAGCGCATTCACCAGCGTTCCGTATTTACCTCTCGTCACGCCAAGTGAGAATAAAAAGAGCACGGTAAAATCGGTGGTTTTCTCTACCTGAATGCCTCGCTGGCTTAAAAATGCCGTTAGAAGAGTAGCCGGAATACCAAAATCTTCGAGCGAACCATCGCTTGCAACACCGGGTGTAACAACGGAAACTTTGATAGGGTCGAGCATGCAATAGTTGTTTTCTATTTCTTTAAAGCCATGCCAGCTATCCCCAGAACTCAGCTTCCAGCAGGCTGGATCGGTAATTAGCAGTTCATCCGGTGCATCTTCGAAAGCAATTCTTTCATTGGTGGAAGGATCCGTCACATAATCCGCGTTCCAGGTTGAGAAGAACCAGTCATTCTCTTTATTCACCTGGCGCTTAATTTTACGGACTGCCTTTCTGAAACTTACCGCCTCGGTAATCGATTCCGTGGTCAATGCTTGCCCGCCAACACCACTCATCATCTCCGCCGAAACTTCATTGGAGACGATAATAGGATAAAGTGGCGAAGTTGAAGCATGCATCATATAAGATTCGTTAAAACGCTCATGTGGCACGGTATTACGTCCGTCGCGAATACCAATTAACGAGGCTTGCGAAAGTGCGGCTAACAGTTTGTGAGTTGAAGTCGTGGTAAATATTGTAGGTTTATCTTTTGGATAATCCTCAGGTTCCCCATACATACCAAAATGCTCGCGATATATTGGATTAAATCTTGCGTAACCATACCAGGCTTCGTCAAAGTGAATACGATCGACGCTGGCGTCCAGCAAATCGATAACGGTAGGCACGTGATAAATTAAGCCATCGTAAGTTGAATTAGTAATAATGGCATGTACGGCTTTCTGTGATTTATCTTTGGCAAGCGGATTAGCCTTAATCGCTGCACTGATTGATTCATGGTGTAAATTTCTGGCATACACAGGGCCAATAATGCCGAGATTATTACGCGATGGCAGTAAATATGTTGGGATAACTCCCGTCATGGTCAGCGCTTGTTCTGTTGATTTATGCGCATTACGGTCGCACAGCGCGTAATCATTACGTGCCACGGAAGACATCATAATCACACGGTTAGACATAGACGAACCATTCGTCACGGTATATGCGCGGTCAGCACCGAATACTTTGGCGCAAAACTTCTCGCTCTCGCCAATAGGCCCGGAGTGATCGAGTAACGAACCCAGTTCGCCAACTGAAATAGAAAGATCGGAGCGCAATAAGTTCTCGCCAAAATAGTCATGAAAAATACGACCAACGGGTGATTTGAGAAAAGCAGTACCGCCAGTATGACCGGGAGTATGCCAGGAATATTCAAATTTGTTGGCAAAATTTATCACTGCTTTGGTTAAAGGAGGGGTGATATTTTCGCGATAACGTAACATGGCTGCATAAATTCTTCCGGAAATAAAGAATGCTGTATCTTCTAGAAGCCAGATTAACTCATCTGTTTGACGCATGACATCAGCCGTCAAGTGGGATTCGCTACTCCTTTCAATCATCAAAAAAATGGGAATGTGAACATTTCGTGCTCTAGCAATATTAATTATTTGTCGAGCTTCCTGATTATATTCATCGTTATCCTGCATCTTCCAACTTAATACTATGCATTGAATAGTGGTGTCAGAATGCACAATTGAGCACGCATCTTCGGCATTAGCGGAGTAAGTAACGTTAATTCCTCTTTGCTTTAAATCGGTAACTATATCTCCAACAGCTCGGTTCATAGCAGAAAATTGCGGCTGTTCTGCATGTATCATCAAAACATTAAAACCAACCAACCTTTCACTGGTAATGTTCACTTGATTCTCCATTATTTTATTTATAATCAGTAGTTGCGTCATAAAAATTTAGTTCAGGTAGGGCATCTCGATGCTATTCCCCAGTAAACCACATAGTCAATACGGTTAAGTTCCTAAAAATAATTCATTTGAACGGCGCACTAAGGATTAAATATAATAAAGGTGTTTATTTCAAATGTGCCCGGACAACTCTAAGAGCCACACTTTATTTCATTGCATACAAATTATTATCTTTTTTAGTTGTGAGTAACTAAAAAATAATGGCCGCAATCAATGGCAGGATTACCTGCCTTGCGAAAACATGAACCCTAACCAAAATTTTTCACCGTCATTATTATAGACATTTACATCCAGGCGGTAGCCATCTTGATATAAATATAAACCTCCCGCCCCTTGGTTATTATTTTAAGAAACCCCTTATATTTACTTAAGTCAATTCTAATATCTAACCTGATTTTTTCATGTCAGGATTTATTGCAACGATATAATCGTAAGCTATATAAAATTAACTTACGATTATCAGCGGTATTGACAAAGAGTCTATTTCAGCACTGACAGGTGCTGTTGATGAAAAAATATGGAAATGATGATTGATGCACCACTGACTCACGCCCGAATCGCGATTCACAAACCTTTTCTTTGCGCTGCGGGTTACTGAAGATTTGTACATAGCCGCGCGCAAACGTAGATTTCGACGCATCAAAAATGGCGATCTGCCCCATTTTCATAGCCGGTTGGCCCCGATTGTCTTTGACCGCATTGAGTCTCTACAACAACAAATGTATACAAAGCAGTTGCCGGAACCACTCGATATCATCCTCGTAACCAGTGACTACTACTTGTCGCTGGCACTGACTGAGCACTTTTTTAAGTTCCAGCGAACTCATGTCTGCGCAAACCTCGAGGAGGCTGAAGTGATGCTTCAACAAACCCCACAACCGCGAGTGTTCATCGATCTGGATGGCGTAAGCGAGCCAGCAATTGATGTGCTAAATATGATCAGACAATGGCAACAAACCTGGCCACGACTGAATATGATGCAACTGACAGCCTGCCGTTGTATTGAAGTCGCCCGCCTGATTGATGCAGCATCAATCTTCCCTGTGGTGGAACGGCGCCTGAGAATTACCGATCTGCTTATTCTGCTGACTGAAAAGCGAGCCCGGCAAGATTGGTCCAATGCTCAGGATGGGTCACGCTCAGTCCCACTTTCAAAGCGGGAATGGAATATTCTGCTGGCCGTGGCAAAAGGAGAGTCGCTGAAAGCTATTGCCGCGTCATTAAACAAACCCTACCACTCTGTGGTTTATACCCTTGGACGGGTTGCCGCTCGTATAGGAACAGGGAACAACAAGTCACTGATACATTTGCTTAATAAATTGTCCTGTGCGTCATCTGGGAAAGTATAGCTGCGCTAACTAACCGACTTCCGAGTGAAAGCCAGGAAACGACTTATTTTCAATGCTCGCGATTTGTTAAATAAGAACAGTTTATTAACAATTACAACTATTCCTGGAGAATCAGTTTCCCGCAAACTATGCCGCTTCCCGACGATTAACCACGTAATCACTCTGTGCTACGGATAACAAATAGGAAACATTCGAGACTTCTCACTATTCTTCATGTTCAAAACAATCTTTTTTCCCAAATATTTCACTTAACACAGACGCACCTACCAAATAACAATTAATTAACCAATTTAATTAGAATTTGATCACAGCATTATTCCCCGAGCATAACAGTGGCCTTTTTCTTAAATAATATGGCTGTATAATCATCCTATTCATTTATCTAATTTGAATAGATTGATTTTCTTATTGAAATGATTTTTTGTTTCACTCGCAGCCATTAGAAAATAGTACTTATGAAGGAAGTTTTTAAGTTCAAGGGAGCATCTTGCATACATTATAAAATACGAAATAGTGAAACACCTTTTCACTTTCGCCGCCAGTGACTTTGCGTCAATGCGATATGTTCCTCAAAAAATTAGAGGCAAGAATATGAAACCTGCATCCGTAATTATTATGGACGAACACCCTATTGTCAGAATGTCGATAGAGGTACTGCTACAGAAAAATAAAAATATTGATGTGGTGATGAAAACCGACGACAGCCGGGAGGTGGTCAACTATATGCGCTCCCACTCTGTCGATTTAGTGATTCTCGACATTGAACTGCCGTCCATTGATGGCTTCACTTTATTAAAAAGAATCAAGAGCATACAAGCTGACACTCGTATACTGTTCTTATCTTCCAAGTCTGAGAGGTTTTATGCGGGCCGTGCTATTCAGGCCGGGGCAAATGGGTTTGTCAGTAAAAGGAAGGAGCAGGAAGATATCTATCATGCGGTAGAAATGTTGCTTGCAGGGTATTCGTTTTTCCCCTCCGAAACGCTGGAGTTAATCAGTAATCCGGGTTCGCGTAACGGAGTGACTGACGATACGCCATTATCAAACAGAGAGATAACCGTATTACGCTACCTTGCCAATGGTTTATCCAATAAGGAAATTGCCGAACAACTTCTGCTGAGTAACAAAACCATCAGCGCGCATAAATCTAATATATTTTCTAAGCTACATGTCTCATCGATTGTCGAGCTTATCGATTACGCCCGAGTAAAAGAACTATTATAACTGCGCATCACATTACTATTTTAAATTAAAAAAAACGGGTTATTACTTAACACCATTCATTTAAGCTAATGAATGAGGGGAAACGCCGGAATTTGGTTCCCGGAGGGACGCCAAACCCGGTGGTCGCCCCGGATATTTCACTCTTAAACTAACGGCGTTAGGTTCGAGCCCGGTTTTTATTTAATTTAATGATGCCAGATAGGCTTTCTAATAATAATTAATCATAAACGTGGCATCTGCGTCGGCTTGCCCGGCTTGGGGGTTATCGGCAAGCGCGATGTAATTTGCAAAAAAAGTTAATTCCGCATTTCCGTTGGCATCGACTGGCACATCCTGGCTTGCCTGCTCAAGGGGCAGACGGGTTTTATCTTTATCGCGCAACTCGACGGCCACATTTGTCGCCCCGCTTGTGTTATTAAGCCCCAGTAAACCGGGGTTACCCGTGGCTTGCTTCCCAGAAAAGGTAATTGATGCTGCACCCGGCGGGCAGCCGTTCAGCTTCAACGTGAAAGGCATGCTTTGCGTAGTGCTGCCTGCGGTGCGCAGTTGTTTGGTCGGCCAACGCCCAAGCTGCACTGTTTTATTGTCATCCCCAATTTCGACGTAACAGCTGAAATCCACCACGTTGCCGCGAAGTTCTATATTGATGGCCCCGAGCGAAGTGTCAGCCTGAGCATGACTCGCCAGACTTGCCGCCAACCACAGCAGCATCGCAATTTTAGTCATAATCCACCCGCAAATAGCCCCGCGCACTAAACGGCCCTTCCGACGGTTTGTTCCCTGTCACGCTTACCGGCCAGGCCCGAATCCCCACTTGCGCCGCAGCTGCATCGTCGAGACGGAAATTGATTTTGCTGCCCAAATTGTTAGGAATAAATGGCGTTCCGCTGCTATCGGCAACGATAAACCCGAGATCGTTATTATTTGAAACCATCATATTACCGGACGCTTTCTCCGCCTCCACCCGCAGAGAAAGATAGGCCTGCGCCGCCACATTGGTGCATTTAATAGCGATGGTTTTAGTTTGCGGCGTCACGCCTTGCGGTCGATTCCCGGCCCCGGCCTGGCTAAACAGCGCAGCACCAATGTCGCCAAAATCAAATTCAACGATTTGCCCGGCGTTGATTTCACAGCTTTGTGGCACTTCAATTTTGCCGCTGTAGCTAATGGTATAAACCGGAGTGGTGAGTGGGTCGGTGTTTCGCGTCGTGACATATACCGTAAACATGGTCTGCCGTGGAATCGGCACCATATTGATAAAACGCCTTGTCACTTTGAGTTTAAAAACCAGCTTCGAATCCTGAACCGGAAACGGCTGCTGTTTGGACACATTGCCGTGGGTTCCCATCTGAATATAGTTGCGCGGCGGGTAAAATTGCCCGGCGTAGCTGTCCGTGATACTCATCGCCCCTTCGAGATAATCATTGAGCTTGATGTACTGGTAACCGCCGATCACTTCTTGCACCGGCAAGGTACTCACGTAACTGCGCATCGTGGTGTTGCCGGTGGTTCCTTGCGGACAAGTGGCATTGACACCGACCCAACCCGACTTTTCCGCGAGGGTGATGATTTGCCCGACGTTATTGTTTGCGCTGGTGAAGACGTCGGACAGATCGTAAAAAATATCCGCTGGCACGCCATTGGAGTTTTGGCAGACAGTGGCAAACGCCGGAAGTGCATATACCCACAGCGCCGCCCCTGCTAAAGATGTCATCAATTTCATAAACAGATCCCTGAATCCTATGAACAGGTCGCATTCGCCACGACAATCGCCTGATTCAGGCTTTCAGGCGGTAATGTAAATGGTGCGAAACACTGTGACCCTTTGCCCTCACCCCACCGAATCAGTAGTTTTCCCTGGAGTGGCAAGCCGCTGAGGTAAATTTGCCCGTCATCGCCGACCATACTGGTGATGCCCGTGGTTTCTTCGCGCACCACCGAGCCGAACGGTACTGCTCGCCCACTACGGGTTACGGTGATGATTGCCCGCACGCCCACGCGCGCCTTAAATTCCGCACGCACCAATGCGCCATCCGTAGGCACCACGCTGCTGACGTTGTTTTCAATGTCGGTGTGGTTATCCATGGTGTTGGTATCGAGAGCGATACGGTTGTGGCGATATACCGTGGCGTAAGGCATCACCGCATATCCGCGCCAGTCGGTTTTCACCCCGGGCTGGTTTTCGACACCAACCCCGCTGGCTCCCTGTGCTTTTATTAATACGTTGGTGTCACCAAGCGGCTGGCTAAACGTGATGCCATCGGCGTGACCCACCACGCCGCCAGAAGCCTGCCAGTTGTAGTCGTGTTGGTCGCGGTCGTAGTTGTAGCCCAGCCCCAATGTGCCGTAGGTAGCCTGCCAGTTAGCCGAGGCACTTCCGCTGTAACCGTTAGTGTCGCTGTGGCCTTGAGTGACGCTGTAATTGAGGTTTCGGTCTTCAAGTAATGTTCCGCCGATACCTGTTTGCACAGTGGCATCGCCATCTGCGTTGTTACTGGCAGCAAAAGTGGCGTAAGCGCGATCGATGGTGCTGTTGCGCGAATAGCCATGCCCCAGCAGGGTGCTAAATGGCACCGAAAGGTTAAAGGCCATAATGCGATCGCTATCGGCGATCCCGACGGATTTGCTCCACGACATCGAAAGTGAGTAGCTGATCCCGCGCCAGCCGCTGGCATACCCGGCCTGATACCAAGTGTTGTTCTGGCTGGTTTCCCAGTAAGTTTGCTGGCTGCCTGAAACATAGAGCGACCCGTAATCACCGAGCGATTGAGAAACGTTGATTTGAAATCGCCCGCGCTTGCTGTAACGCAAGTTGTGGTAGCTCTGCACAACCGGCTCATCTTTGCGTCCACCATCCGCTTCGTCGGCATATTCGTAGCCTTCGATATTTTTGTATGCCACCTCATCAAGCGTATAAAAACCACGCGTGGAATAGCGATATCCCAACAACTGGAAGTTAGTGCCGTAACCGCTGAGGGATTTGGCGTACAGAAATCGTAGCGACTGGCCCTGATGTTTGCTGTCATCTGCAAGTCGGCTGCTGGCGTGGGTAATATCCATTGAAAGTGCCCCCCACTCCCCGAGATTTTTCCCGGCCCCCAGCGCCACTGAGGTGTAGTCTTCGGCAAGCTGAGTGCCGCCATAGGCGGTAAAACCGTAGGGTAAACCCGCAATCAGGGTGGCCTGGGTGAAGAATGGCGTATCCTGTTGGTCGCTTCCGCTACGGAAATCCCCGGCCACCAGGTCGAATTTCAGCCGCCCTTCCCGTTGCAATAACGGGACGGTGGAATAAGGCACGGTGTATTTTTGCTGGGTACCGTCTTTTTCTTCGAGAGTGACCTCCAGATCGCCGCTGGAAGAGGTGGGATTGAGGTCACTGATAGTAAATGCACCCGGTGAAACGTAGCTTTGGTAGATCACAAAACTGTTCTGGCGAATGGTGATTTTAGCGTGGGTTCGCGCGATACCACGTACCGTTGGCGCGTAACCTTGCAGGCTGTCGGGGTACATACTGTCAGCCGAGTAGAGCCGCGCCCCGCGAAATCCCAGACTGTCGAACACATCGCTCCCCGTGTTGCTATCGCCTAATACCAGCTCGCTTTTGAGTGGAATAATCGTCCGTTGCACATAGGTGCTGATGTTGTTCCAACTATTAGCGTGGTAGCCATCACCGCGAGTGTAGTTCCAGGCACCGCTGTTACGCAGCCGCCAGGCTCCGTAGTTCACACCACTTTGCAGGCTTAAATAATAGTTATCGTCGTCGCTGCCATGGTTGCCGGTAAAACTGTAGTTGAGCAGCGCTGCCGGAATCCCTTCGTCCCACTCCTGCGGCGGTATATAGCCCCGGGCACTGTTAAGCAGCGATGCCTGCGGCAAACTGATATCCAGGCGTAGTTTGGCAAAATCGAAATTTGTCTCGGAATCAGGGATCAGCACCGCGAGCGGCACACATTCTCCGGACTTAAACTTCGCAAGCGCTGGATAAGCGAGCATGTTCAGGCCCAGGCGCTTCAACCAGTCAGTGTCGAGACATGGTACCAGACCGCTCGATTCTGCTTTTCCGCCACTGGCGTCGCTGGCAATAAAACGGAGATCCTGGGTCGAGATAAATTCATCGTTACGCCAGATGTCCACGCGATAGACACCCGGTGCCTGATGGCTACCTTTTTCAAAACGCGATAAATCTGCCACGGCGGCATCTTCTGCCGACAAAAACCCAGGGTTAAAGTAGCTTTCCCCGGAGCTGATTACCGGCCACAGTGCGGTTACTATCATCGCTGCAAGCGGGGTGACTGACTTGTTGATCATCTGCCAGATATCCTTGTTGCGCAGATTACCTGCATCACAGCATTACGCCCGCTTGCACAGGCGTCACCGCGCCGTAGTCGTTCACCGTCTGGAAGGAGATAGCACCTTTCAGCACAGGCGAAACCGCCACTTGCGACACGCTCTTTGGCGCGACCATGGTATTGGCGAGTTTTTCGTTGCCGACTTTCAGATTGACGGTGCTGACGTAATACGGTGAAGGATTGTGAACGCTCAGTTGCCCGCCGCTGCGGCTAAAGCGCAGTTGTTTTAGCGCCTCTTCTGGCTGCATTTTCAAGTTTTGAGGACGCACAAACAGCTTGATGCGCGACAAAATCGCCAGTTGCAGTACGTTGCTGCCGTCGAGATTATTTTTATCGACCGAAGGAATCGCTTTCACGTTCATCCAGAAAATAGTTTCGCGGTCTGTTGGCAACGGTGGCCCGGCGTAAATAATACGCAGTGTGTTTTCGCTCGATGGCTCACTAACAAAAAGTGGAGGTGTGACAATAAAACTTTTATCTCTGGCACCTGCACTATTTTCAATCCACGAGTTCACCAGAAAGCGTTCTTTGCTATCGCTATTATTAATTGAGAGCGAAGTTTGTTTTGCCTCGGCAGGATAAATAACCCGTGTCGCACCCAGCGCAACGCCCCCGGCAGCTTGTGCATTGAAGCACAGCATTAACAGGCACAGCATTATGGCCGAGCCTTGTTTAAATAAAGTCGTCATCACACGGCACCATCATTATTACTAACATTAAAATGTTTAATTCAGGAATAATGAATTTCTGTTCATCAATGAAAGAAGCCTCATTTCTGAGGCTTGCGTTATCCCTGCAAAACTTGCTTATTCGTATTTCATTACAAATGTCGCATCAGCGTTGGCCTGGCCTGCTGTTGCGATGGCTGCGGTAGATTTATAGCGCGCGGTGAACGGCAAGGTGTTCGTCCCGTCAATCAGTGTCTGCGCGGTGGAGAAGACAGAACCATCCGGGGTCAACACTTTCGATTTGCTGTCGAGGATTTCGATACCGACGCCGCCTGCTGTGGTGCTGTTGTCACCCGAGTTAATCGCCAGAAGCGTAGGGTTGGTGCCGTCAGTCTGGCCTGAGAATGAGACAGAAGCCAGGGTGGAGACTGTGGTATCGCAATCGTTAAGCACGATGGTGAATGGGATCTGCGCGGAGGTGTCACCCACTTTAGTAAACGCCGCCGTACGGTATTGGCCCAGTTTCACCGTTTGATCGGAAGACTGCGTGCTCACCGCACAGGCCGCATTCACCAGTTCACCTTTAAAGTGAACCGTACCGCCATTTACAGTCACTACATCGGCCTGTGCTGCACCGCTCACTAATGCAATACCTGCAACCAAAGAGGACGCAATTTTGCTGAATTTCATCGAGATTCCTTTAATTATTAAATTACCCTGTGTGAATAATGCATCCTTCATTATTCCAGTGAATAACCGGGGTCATATATAGCCAACCCCCTCACCTCAATCCTTAAGGAGACATTTATTTATCGTTAGCAATGAAGTCTAAATTAATATTTAAAACACCATCTCTTCGACGATGAGCAATTTAAGTTAAATGAATATTTAATAACATGTAACAAACCTTTATCTTGCCTCAGCAATGTCCTATTAAGCTCTAAGATATCGACCTGCGACTTCCGGATGGATGAGTGATGCTGACGAAGAAGCACCATGAAGGGTGACGTCTGGTGAATTAAGCAGATAAAACCTGGTACACTCAGCGCCAATTCAAGATATTCTTAGCAAATTGTTTTTACGCCGCTAATTTATTGATTCACTGGATCTGTCCTGATGATACCAAAAATGTTAAAAATGCCTTTGCTGCTGCTGGCATTGTTGTCTTGTTTAATGGTGATGCCTTTCCCGTCTAATGCGGATGACCCTACCGGGCAAACAGCCAGTGAAGAGCCGGTTAAGATCAATGCCAGCACGGTCATTCCCGCGTTGCAAAAGCGCCTGGATTCACTTAAACAGCGAGTATCCGCGGCAAAAACCGATAAACAATTCACCAGCCTAAATGACGATTCGCAAAAATTGGTGAGTGAAGCCGATAAGCTCGCCGTTGCACTGGCACCACAATTAACTCAGGTTCAGGCGCAATTGGATGTTCTTGGACCGGCACCGGCACCAGGGGCACTGGCCGAAACGCCGCAAGTTGTTAGCCAACGCAAACAACTGAACAACAGTAAAACCTTGCTCACCACACAAATCGAGCAAACCAAAGCCATTGCAGTTGCCGCGCAAAACCTCTCTTCGCAAATTTCTGGATTGCGCCGCGATGCGCTGAAAACACAAATTGCCCTGAATACCGGCAGTATTCTTGGCGAAAAATTCTGGTCACCCGTATTCGAACCCAACGACAAAGACGCTGTACGCTTCGGTGAATTTGGCACTCAGATTAGTGATGCCTGGGCCGAGGCCTGGAGCGATGAATGGCGAATAGGTTCGGGTATCTATCTGTTACTCGCGCTGGGGATTGGGGTATTTGGTCGTTTCGGGCTGGATAAACCAATGAACTGGATTCTGCCTCGCTGGCTGCCGCAAGGCCGTTTTCGCCGCAGTTTCCTCGCCTGTTTCACAACCTTAAGTACTACGCTGACGCTGGGTATCAGCATACAATTGCTGTGCTATACCTTCACGCGCCTGCCTGATACCTCACCATGGGTTAATGAGTTTGCCGGACAACTGGTCGAGCTGACCTATTTTTCCGCGGTGATTGCCGGTCTTGGCATCGCATTGCTCTCCAATAGTCACCCCTCCTGGCGTCTGCCGGGTATTGCCGACCCGCTGGCAAAAACGCTGGCGTCATTCCCGATTTTACTGGCAGCCTTCATATTTATCTTCGGTATCATCGAGCAGTTGAACTCGCTGGTTGGAGCGAGTATTGATGCCACGTTATTTGGTAATGGTCTGGCCGCTTTGCTGGTTGCACTCAACTGCCTGATTGCACCTGTTCGCGTCAACCGGATACGCAGGAAAATGCGTGCCGAAGGTGAGCAAACAGAAGCGCGTTCAACCGTTGCGGGCCTTATTCACCTCGTCATCAGCCTCACCGCTTTTGTTATCCTGCTGGCGCTGTTGATTGGTTACATTCCACTGGCCCGTTTCGTCACCTTTGAATTGTTATGGATTGGCCTGGTGGTTTGCAGCCTGTATCTGCTGATTCACTTCGTGGTGGACTTGTGTGAAGCGGTATTCTCTCCGTCAACCCACAGCGGGAAAATCCTTAAAAGCACGCTGAGTCTCAACGACCGCCATCTGTCGCTTGCCGCGACTCTGTTCTCAGCGGTTGGGAAGACATCACTGCTGGTAATGGCCGCAGTCGCTTTGCTTAACGGTACCTTCGGCACGACAACGCCAATGGAGTTACTGACTAAAATCGCGGATATGTGGGGTGGTAAAGGCCTCGAAGGGATGAACATCATCCCGGCACATGCACTTAATGCGGTGTTGTGTCTGGTGGTGGGTTGGTATGTACTGCGCTCTACTCGTCGCTGGCTGGATAACGATTTCCTGCCAAAAACCAATATGGACCGCGGCCTGCGTGCTTCGCTGGTAACACTGTTCACTAACGTCGGTTACGTGCTGATTATCATGCTCACGTTGTCGATGCTCGGTATCGAATGGAACAAACTGGCATGGATAGTCAGCGCCCTGTCGGTTGGTATCGGTTTTGGCTTACAAGAAATTGTGAAGAACTTTATTTCCGGCTTAATTCTGTTAACCGAGCGTCCGGTAAAAGTGGGCGATCTGGTGAGTATCAGCGGTGTTGAGGGCGATATTCGCCGGATTAACGTGCGCGCGACCGAGATCCAGTTAGGCGACAAATCCACGGTCATTGTGCCGAATTCCCAGCTTATTTCGCAGAACGTGCGTAATGCCACGATGGGGAATGCACAAGGTGTGGCAACTATATCTCTGACTTTCCCCTTGGATATCGACCCTGAGCAAGTCCGTAATTTACTGCTTGAGGCATATAATCTGCATGAATCAATTCTGGAAACACCTCAGCCCTCAGTCAGCTTTAAAGAACTGGGGCCAACCGGGATTGTGCTGAGCGTTACCGGTTATGTGAACAGCCCAAGAATGGTCAGCTCAACGCGCAGTGACCTGCTTTATGAGATCCTCAAAATGCTGCGCGCGGCAGGAATTAGCCTTAGCCAGACACAAACGATGATCCTTGAGCAGCCAACAAGCAAAGTTGTAACCGAAGAGTAATACCTGGCCGCAATGTGCTAAACCAGATTGCGGCCATCATTTATCACTATTAAGAATATTCACCATAAAACCCATTCACCAATTTGATATAAATCAGTATCGGTCATCTCGCCCGGCAGCATTATCTCGCTCCGGAAATATTTCCCTTCTCATATTCACGCTTGTGAATAGATTGAGAACAAATTCTGATAAGAGAGTTAATGATGAGCAAACTGAAAACGTTAGTGATGGTTCTGGGTTTTGTCGCTTTTTCTGCTAGTGCTGCGCTGCCGCTGTTCAACGGTAAAGGCCACCCGGGTGATGTACATATCGACCAGGGCGGCCCGGTTTACCTGAACGGCAAAGAGATGAAGCTGAAGAAGGTGAACGATAACTACTACGAAGCGACAGGCCAGGGCGTTGTGCTGTCTATCTCCATAAATCCGGACGGAACTGCAGGTGTCAGTTGGACCGGTAAACATCGCGCAAACGGAATGATTGTCTCTGCAGAGCAAGCCGCTATCGACGCAAAAGGCGTATCCGGTCGTCCACTGGATTGCAGCCGTAGTGACCTGACCAAAGCAGAAGCGAAAGCCTGCCAATAAAAAAACCGGTCATGGAAGACCGGCTTTTAGCACTGTTCAAATCAATTGCTATTAAGACAACAACTCAATTGGTTCTGAATTCCCGCGAGCACGCCACAACACCACCCAGCGTTGAATCGACGCCACCATAATCACCAGCCCCAATGCCACCATCACAATTGAAATCGTCCCATTGAAAATGTTGAAGCCTTTGGCTGCACTATTGAAGTAGACGTTTTTCACCATCCAGTAAGCCGCATAGTTTACTGTCACATACAGATAAGACAGTGGCACCAGACAGGTCAGCACGTACCAGCGTTTTTCCGACATACGCAGAATAATGGTTGCGCCAATCATCAGTCCGATTGAAGCCATTAGCTGGTTAGAAACACCAAACAATGCCCACACTGAGTTGATATCGCCAGAGTTCAGCAAATAGCCCCACAACAGGCAAGCGACGATGCTGCAACCAATTGCACCCGGCATCCAGTTAGTGCGTTTGAGTGGTGGCCAAATATCGCCGAGGAAATCTTGCAGCAAGTAACGTGCAACGCGAGTACCGGAGTCTACGGCTGTCAGAATAAACACCGCTTCAAACATCACGACAAACTGGAAGAAGTAGGATGCCAGATGGCTGAACCACGGAATACGCGTAAAGATATCAGCCATACCGACGGCAAGTGTTACAGCCCCACCAGTACGTCCATAAAGGTCAAGACCGATAGATTCGCTAAGCTGCGGCAAATTCACCACATCCATACCAAGGCCAGCAAACACTTCGCGCGAGGAGTTAATGGCAAAGTAGTCAGCAGGATGCAACGAGGTGGCAGCGATAAGCGCCATCACGCCAACTACACATTCCGCAAGCATCGCACCGAAAGCAACGGGCAGAATATCGTTCCATTTGTCGATTTGCTTAGGCGTGGTACCGGAACCGATAAATGCATGGAAACCGGAAATCGCGCCGCAGGCGATGGTGATAGAAATAAACGGCCATACCGGTCCTGCCAGCACAGGGCCATTACCGTGGATAAACTGCGTCACCGCCGGGAACTGAATTTCCGGGTTGATGAACACCACACCAACGACCAGCGCACCGAAAACACCGATTTTCATAAAGCTTGAGAGATAACCACGTGGTGTCAGCAGCATCCAGACAGGCAGCGCAGTGGCGAAGAACGCGTAGAACGGCAGCACCAGGCTCACTGTTGAGGCACGAAGGCTCAGCCACTCGCCAAATGAAGATTCCTGAATATATGGGCCAATGATCACACAGGCGAAGATAACAATAATCCCAACCCAGGTTGCACCGCGCATACTGCCGGTATAACGCTCCCAGAGGCCAACGCAAATCGCTACAGGGATAGTCATAAACACCGCGAACGTGCCCCATGGGTTACGTTCGAGTGCATGCACCACCACCATCGACAAACCCGCCATGGTAATGGTGATGATGAATAGCATAGCAAGCCCGGTACACCAGCCAGCCACCGGGCCGAGCTCCGCTTTTGCCACTTCTGAGAGTGACTTCCCGCGGTGTTTCATCGAGGCGAAAAGCACTACGGTGTCGTGCACCGCACCACCCACCACACAACCGATAAGCAGCCATAAGAAGCTCGGTAGATAACCGTATTGTGCCGCCAGAACAGGGCCGACTAACGGCCCTGCTGCCGCGATTGCGGCAAAGTGGCTGCCGAAGTTAACCCATTTTTTGGTTGGGACGTAGTCTTTGCCGTCCTCAAGAACATGTGACGGTGTGATTTCTGAGTCATCAGCATTCAGAACTTTACGGACGAAAAACACCCCATAAAGACGATAGCAGATGGTCAGAACACACAAAGTCGCGATAACAAAAGTTAGTGCGTGTTGCATAACCCACTCCATTGCCAAAGGTAAAAAGTTCAGCGCTATGCTGGCATGGGTTGGTTATGCAATAGGCGGGTGTTTTGGTGAGCGGTTGGATGGGGAGTTAAGCGGTTGCAAATGGGGGGGGAGCGGTTTTGGATTTCCTCTTGTCAGAGTGAGTCCTATGCCAGGACGGTGGTTTTCCGTTCACCTAAAAGTACTTCGATCCTTCATAAATCTGCGAACGGTGAACGTGCCAGGTGGCTCACGCCAGCCCCCTGGCAACCCCGGCGTCCGGCAAATCAATCGCCGCAAGCGGTAAACCTCCATTTTTCCTCCGTGTCCGGGTCGGTTGCGATTCGTTCCAGACGATCGCGCCCTCCAGCCGTTCCCGACGGCTGGACCCGGCCACCTGGACTCAAAATGGAGGCGATTGAAGCCGGAACCAAAGGTCAACTTCAACTTCAACTTCAACTTCAACTTCAACTTCAAAACCAAAACCAAAACCAAAACCAAAACCAAAACCAAAACCAAAACCAAAACCAAAACCAAAACCAACAGACCACACCGCGCTGGTTTTGACCTTGTTCCCGGCTTCAATCGCGCCGTTTTTTACCCTTCAGTCGGGGTCACGTGGTCGGGAACCACGTGAGTGAGCGATCGTCGGACAAAAATGTCAGGAACATTTTTGAACAACGCTTGCGTTGGCCACGAAGTGGTTCGGCACAGGGATGTGCCGAATAAACGAATCGCGAACGACCCCGAATGTTGGGTGAAAAACGGTGTTTACCGCGCAGCGGCGATTGATTTGCCGGGCGACGGGGTCGTAAGGGGGATGACGTAATCCCCCTTACCCGTTCACCGTTCATCGATATTTACGGGATCTAATAACTTCCAGGTGAACGGAACACCACCGTGCCCAACATAATCCCCCAGTTTACTTCTGCGCTGGTCTCAGCGCCTTAACCTGATCCACCGTCACATCCCCCGGCAAACCACCCCATGTCACACGCAGATAATTCACCAATTCGGCAATTTGCTCGTCGTTCAGACGATCACCAAACCCTGGCATACTTTGCATACTCTCCCCGTTAGGGAAATTCTGCGCAGGCAGGCCGTCCATCACCGAAACGATCAGGTTCTTCGCATCGGGCTGGCGCAGCGTCGCGTTGTTCAGCATCGAAACCGCAACGTGCGGTTTGCCCTCGCCTTCACGGGCGTGGCAGCCTGCACACTGATCCAGATACGTCATGCGCCCTGCTTCGTTGCCCTGGCCGAGTTTCGCCGGGATCGCCGCCGGAGGCGCTTCGCCCATCAGGTACGTCGCCATCGCTTTTTGATCTTCAGGCGTCAAATGCTGCGTGCTCAGATCCACCACCATGTGCATTTCGCTAAATGCGCTGCCCTGTGGCGCAATGCCAGTGGTGAGGAACTGCTTCACGTCGTCCGGCGTCCAGCCGCGGTTGGCCAGCGCTTTTGGCGTAATATCGGGAGCCATAAAGCGCCCGAGTTCTCCGCCCTGCATCGCTTTGTCGAGCTTCATCTGGCCGAGTAATCCACGCTCGGTATGGCATTCGCCACAGTGCCCAAGCACGTCAGCCAGATAACGCCCACGCTGCCAGTCGGCTGAGTTGCCAGTGGAAATAGCAGGCAATGAATCTTTGCTGTGGAACATAATATTCCAGCCAATCAGCGCGATACGCTGGTTGAACGGGAAGCTCATTTCGTTATCCGGCGTCTTCACGTCCACCGCCTGGCGCGTCATCAGATACGCATAAATATCGTCAGAATCCTGGCGCGAAATGTTCTTGTACGAGGTGTATGGCATCGCCGGGAACAGATGGCGTCCGGTTGGGCCAACGCCCTCGGTCAGCGCTTTGTAGAAATCATCTTTCGTCCAGCGACCAATCCCGTAATCAGCCGACGGGGTCAGATTGCTGCCGTAGATCGTGCCGTATGGGGATTCCAGCGGGTAGCCGCCCGCCAGCGGTGCGCCGCCGGATGCTGTGTGGCAAGCCGCGCAGTCAGCAGCTTTGGCAAGATAACTGCCGCGCTCGATTTGCTCTTTGCTGGCGGTGACTTTTTGCACCGGGCCGTCATAGGTGCGGTATTCCCGCCAGTACAGAATCGCCACGATAATGGCGATAATCACCAATACGATTAGCGTGAGACGCTTTTTCATTTCACCGCCTCCTTCACCAGCCCTGGCGTTTTCAGCACCACGTCGCGCACGGCTTCGTAGTAACGCACGTAGCCGGTGCAGCGGCAGATGTGGTTTTCCAGCGCCTGGGAAATCGCCCCTTCCAGTTCATCGCGCTCGATCGGCTCGCGCTTGAGTTTCTCAACAAAAATCGTCGCCGCATTCACAAAACCTGGTGTGCAGTAGCCGCACTGGAAGCTGTAGTGATCGAGGAATGACTGCTGGATTGGCGAAAGCTCGACGACTTCACCCTGCTCATCGACTTTGGCGTGGCCTTCCACGGTGCGGACTTTTTTGCCGTTAAAGAAATGCGCGCCGGTAATGCAGGTGCGCACTTCTTCGCTGGTGCCGCTTGGATTATCGACAATCGCCACACAGGCGTGGCAAATGCCCTGCCCACAGCCGAGGCGCGAACCGGTCAGATAAACGTATTCGTGGAGGAAATCGATCATCATCAACCCTTCCGGCACGTCAATCGGGCCGTACGGTTTATTGTTGATGGTCAGGGTCATTGGTTTGGTTTTGATGCTCATGGTAATACCTCACGAATATTTTCAGCACGGACAGGCAAATCACGGAAACGGTGACCGGTGGCGTCGGCAAGGGCGTTAACAATCGCGGCAACCACCGGGATCATCACCACTTCTGCCATGCCTTTTGGCGGGTCAGTTTCCGAAAGCGCAGGCAGGATATCGCCGGTCTGTTTCCAGACGGCTACATCGCTGGCGCGCGGCATGTGGTAACGGTTGAAGTTCCATGTGCCGTTACCCGGCCCGTCTTCGTAGAGAGGTAAATATTCGTGGAGCGCGTGGCCGATACCCATCGCCAGGCCGCCCTGCAACTGCCCGGAAACCAGTTCCGGCACGATCAAGTTGCCGCATTCCATAATCGAGTGGTGATTGAGCAGCTCGACTTCGCCGGTTGCGAGGCTGACCGCAATTTCTGCCAGCGTGCCGACCGCGCTGTAGTACGTCACCGCCGCGTTGTTACGCTGGGTTGGCGGGTAATAAACGTGTTCACGAGCAAGCGTTACGAATTCGCCGTTGCCGTTGCGCACCGACAGGCCATCAATCGGCAGGCGTCGGCTTTGCTCGCCCAGTTTGAAATCGGCTTCTGCCCACTGCCAGCGGTTGAATACGTGCACCGCAGCCCCCGTCATCAGCCCCATTTCGTGGGCTTTTTTCGCAATCCTTTCGAGGCTGAGAATTTCCATTCCGGCCGCAGTTAAGCCACCTTCAACCCAACGGGCATCGTCGATACGCACCACTAATGGAGCCGCCTGGCCGCCGCCGATTCCGGTGCTCCAGATTGCCATCGCCGCAGGCCACACGCCCTGCTCGAACACTAAACGCGCCGCTTCACGCGTGCTGTGCGAGAAGTAAAAAGCCGAGTTGCTGGCGCTTGATGGCGAGCAGTAAGACGGTGACCACGCCGGGTTTGCCGCCAGTTTGTCCTGCTCTTCCTGGGACATAATGTACGGGTCGCCACTGGTGACTATCGGTAGTGTCGACCAGTCGGTGACGGAGAAATGCGCTTCGTCGGCAGGTTTCCCCAGCCATTGCGCGCACAATACCGATTGCGAGGTCGACATGCCGGTGCCCATTTCCGCGCCGCTGTGGTGCAAAGTAATGCGTCCATCGGCACTCAATTCCACACGCGCAAACGAGGTTTCGGCACCAGTGCCAAAGTCTTTTTGCACACAGCCAAAGCCGACGCCGTAGCGTTTGCCTGGGTTCTTCATTTCAAATTCGGCTTTGCGTTCAGCACGTTTCAGCCAGATTTCATGTTTTGCCGCTTTCGCCAGCACTTCATCCACGCGAATCGCCCCGGCCGGAATGGCGCCCTGGGTGTTTTTCATGCCGGATTTCAGCGCGTTGCGCATACGGAATTCGATTGGGTCGATATTCAGCTCGGCGGCGATTTCATCAACCATCATTTCGGTGGCGGCCATGCTTTGCAGCGTGCCGTAGCCGCGAGCGGAACCGGCGTCAATAGCGCGGGAAGCGATGCCGACTGCCGACAAATCACTTTTCGGGAAGTAGTAAATGGACTGCGCAGCCGTCGCGCCGACCATGGCAACTGATGGCGTAAAGTTGCTGCGCCCGCCGCCGTTGGCGGTCATATCGCCTAAAAACGATTGCAGCACGCCGGTCTGTTTGTTCACCGCGATGGTGTAATTCATGTCAAAGGCGTGGCGTTTGATTGAGGTCTGGAACTGCTCGTAGCGGTCGTTGGCGAGGCGCACCGGATGGCCATCGCCATACATCGCGGCGATCGCGCCGTAATACGGGAAGTTGTAGTGGTCTTTCGAGCCGTAGCCCACGGTGTAACACGGATGCAGAATTAGCTGTTTTACCGGTGAAGTGGCTTTTGCCAGCATGCGCGGCATTTCGTCGGCCACTTCCTGCGGGGACTGCGTCGGCACCACCATATGCAGCGTTTGTGTGGCGGGGTCGAACCAGCCGTTGGCGTTATCCGGCTCAAGGGCGGCGGTGTCGATGGATTGCGAGGTGTAGCGGCGGTTCATCACCAGCCAGTTCTGCGGCGGGTTTTTCAGCTCGTCGGCAATTTGAGAAGCATAGAACATGCCTTCCTCATCCAGCTTGCCGCCTTCGCGCCCTTCCGGCCAAACCGGCAGATGCTTTTTCATCGACACCGGGAAAATCGGCATGTCTTTCAGGCTGGAGAAATGATCGTCATCCTGCGAGGTAGCGCCGCCGACGCGCACGAAGCGGAAGGTTCCCCATGGGTCACGTTCCAGCGGGCCGGTTTCGGCACCGTACTGAATCACTTCATCTTTGAATTTCAGTTTGTCTTTGGCGAAACGGAAACGGGCAAAATCGTGGTAGATCAAAATCGCCACGGCCTGGCCGAGATACGCCGGAGTTTTGCCGGTTGGCAGCAGCATGTCTTCGCCGTAGAACGCCGGGAATGCCAGGCCATCACGCGCCAGATCCTCAGCGGTGACGATGCGATCCGGTTTCAGCTCATCGCCCAATAAAGAGAGATCGATACCGCTAAATAGCCTGTCGGCTTTAGTGGTGCGCAAAATAAAGGCGTGAGCCTGTTTCTGCGGCCAATGAGGCATGTCTACCGCGCGAATATCGCGGGCAAAGACTTTCTGCCCCATCACTTTTGATTTCCCGTCGATTCGGAAACGGATGCGCTTGTTTTTGGCATCCCAGTTCGGCGAGTGAAGGATTTTTTGTTCGAACAGCGCGGCATACGCACGGCTATAGAGAGGGGCAAGATACACCGCGACTCCGGCAACCACCGCGCGTTTAATAAAACTGCGCCGTGATGGATTGAAATTGCTCATAAAACATCCCATTTAAATTTATTATTGTCTTTTTTTCAAACAATTATGCGTAGTTCTTATTCATTTCCGTAGTGAATATAAGTATATATATTTAAGCTAAACCATGTGAGAATTAACATCTCATTTTCATAAAAAAAACATTGTTGCGCAAATTACTCATCATATTGCGTAATCAGGAAGGTAGTGAGGAATCACCCTTGAACATGAAAGCAGGCATTATTATTGCCGCCGCAGGATGTGCCGAACGCTTCAAAAAAGCGGGCGGCGAAGGCAATAAACTTAACGCGTTGCTCAACGACAGCAGCGTGTTTGCGCAAACGCTATGTAATGCACTGGCTTCTGGCCTGCAAGTGCATGTAGTGACGCGGCCGGAAAACAGCAAGGTTCAAGCGTTGTGCCTCGCACAGCAGATTCCCGTTACGCTGATTGAAAGTTCTGGGTTGGGTGAGTCGATCGCAGCCGGTGTTCGCGCGAATGCGTACTGGCAAGGCTGGCTGATTCATCTTGCGGATATGCCTTTTGTTCCACCGGCGGTGTTTGTGGAGGTGGCCGATGCACTGAAATCTCACACGCTGGTGCGGCCATGTGTTAGCACACAACCGGGTCATCCCGTGGCCTTCGACCGTAACTGGTACAGCAAACTCAGTCAGTTAACCGGTGACAACGGTGCACGTGAGTTGTTACGTGGCGAGTCCGTGCACCTCATCGAAATTGAAGATGCTGATTCCCAGCGCGATATTGATCTCCCATCACAACTGGTTCAAAGGAGTGAGTAATCATGCAACAGATTGATATTAGTGTGATTCACCAGGCTCGTGAATGGCTGGAACAACAACCCGTCTGGTTATGTACGGTTTTAAATACCTATGGTTCCTCACCCCGTTCACCAGGTGCGTTAATGGTGGCAACAGCCGACAATCGTTTTTGTGGTTCACTTTCCGGTGGCTGTGTAGAAGAGGATTTTTTGCAGCGTATTGCTCAGGGTGAATATCAGCAAGCCAGCCAGATTGTACGTTATGGCGAAGGTGGTCTGGAGCCGGGTATTGCGTTGCCCTGCGGCGGGATGCTGGATATTTTGGTGGAATATCTCTCTGCCACCCCCAGCAATATTATGTATCTGGAAAAGATGGCCGCTGCGCTGGCTGGCCATTTTGCCTTGCAAAAACGTCTGACGCTTCCCGAGCCTTGTCGCCACCTTGAAGTTACCGAATTTGCCGATATCACCCAGGTTGAGCGCAACGGGCAGCAGATTACTTTGCATGTCGCCGCCGCCCCGCGCCTGCTGATTGCCGGGCTTTCCAGCGTTGCACTGTACTGCGCCGATTTTGCCAGCTCGTTGGGTTTTGAAGTCTTAGTTTGCGAGAATCGCCCGGAAGCGCTGGAAAATTTCTCCGCACAGCTTAAAGCCGACATCACGCTGCTGAAACAATTTCCCGCGAACTATCTCGAACAAAATTCCTGCCACGCGAATACGGCGATTGTAGCGCTAACCCACGATCCGCGTATGGATGACCTGACAATGATGGAAGCGGTGAATACGCCTGCGTTTTACATTGGCGCGATGGGGTCGCAGAAAAACAGCGCAAAGCGGCTGGAGCGTTTGCAAAAAATCGCCGAGTTAAACCCGGAAGAATTGCATCGCATTCATGCGCCAATTGGCCTGCCGCTGGGCAGCAAAACGCCGGCTGAAATTGCGTTGGCGGTGATGGCAGATATTGTGAAGCGGAAGAACGAAGCGCGGGGATAGCATCGGATATTCGAGGTTTTGTGTCGGATGACGCTGGCGCTTATCCGACCTACGAAATGCATTCGTATAGTGGATAAGCGCAATAAATCTTACTTCTTCGCTACGTGTACGCGTGCAGTTAAACCACGCAGGAAGTAGCGCAGGAACTGGTCGCCACATTCGCGGAAGTTTTTGTTCTCTGGGGCGCGCATCATCGCGGTGATTTCTGGCATAGAGATACGGAATTCTTGTGAGGTCAGAATTTCCAGCACGTCGTCAGTTTTCAAATCAAACGCAATACGCAGCTTTTTCAGGATGATGTTATTGGTCATCTTGCGTTCGATTTTTGGAGCCGGTTTGCTTTCGTCTTTGCCGCGCTTGAAGTAAATCAGGCCGTTCAAGAAGTTTGCCATCAGGATATCCGGGCAAAGTTTAAAGTTCTCTTCGTCTTCTTTTTTGGTCCAGCTAACAATCTGCTCGGCAGTAACGGCAGTGTCGGTCAGGGCGAAGATTTTCACCATGTCGTCGTTGCCCAAATTCAGCATGTAGCGCACGCTGCGTAATACGTCGTTATTCATCATAGTGGTGATTCTCTCGTTCTAAATCTTGCAAGCGGGGGTATTTCTAAAGCGGGCAGTATATAGCGTTCTGCCGCCGCGCGCAGATTTAGTAATGAAGTCGGCACTGGAAAATGGTGAGGAGGTCGTCACTAACACTATAAACCAGACGGTCAGCATCATTGATTCGTCGGGACCACAGCCCGCTGAGGTTTTCACGTAAAGGTTCAGGTTTTCCCAGTCCATCAAAAGGATTTCTTTGAGCATCTTCAATGAGTTTATTGATGCGCTTTAAGGTTTTTTTATCCTGCGTTTGCCACCAGAGATAATCCTCCCAGGCGTGATCGGTCCACGCGAGCAGCCTATTCGCCGTCTTCATCGATAATCTCTCTCCGTGAGATTTTGCCTGCCTGTGCCTGCGCAATGGATTCCATCAGGCGAGTCGCATTTGCCGGAGAACTCAGCAGATGTACGGTTTCCATCAAAGAATTGTAGTAATCCAGTGACATCACTACCGCATCTTCAGCATCCCGGCGGGTGATAACCGTGATATCGGCATTGTCTACAACTTCATCAAGAACCGTTTTGAGCCGATTACGGGCTTCGGAGAATGTAATAACCTGCATGATCGCTCCACTTGTGCAATTTATAGTACAAGTATAAGTCAGCAAATGGATAAAAACTAGACTGCCTTTAGCCCCAGTGCCTCTTTTAGGCTCTTCAAATAACGCCGACTCACCGGGACTGACTGCCCGTCGCGCAGCATCAACTCGGCTTGCCCGCCATCTTCAAAGCGGATCTCTTTGAGATGCACCATATTGACCAGGTATTGACGATGGCAGCGCACCAGCGGTGTGCGGCTTTCGAGCGTGCGCAACGTCAGTTCGGTAAAGCCTTCAGCGCCCTGCGCATTGGTGACATATACCCCACTCATGCGGCTGCTGGCATACATCACTTCTTCCATCTGGAGCAGGTAAATCCGGCTCTGCCCGGTACAAGGGATAAATTTAAGATCTTCCTGGTTAGGCGCAAGCAGTGTCATATCCTGATCGACGCGCTCATGGCGCAGGCGTTGTAGGGTTTTCTCCAACCGTTTGCTGTCTATTGGTTTAAGCAAATAGTCGAACGCATGTTCTTCAAAAGCTTGCACCGCATACTCGTCGAAGGCGGTGAGAAATACGATGTAGGGGCGCTGTTCAGGGTCAAGCATGCTCACCATTTCCAGCCCACTGATGCGCGGCATCTGGATATCAAGAAACACCACGTCCGGATGCAAGCGATGCACCGCGCCGATGGCTTCTACCGCATTACCACACTCCCCCACGACTTCAATGTCAGGCTCGTTTTGCAGCATGATGCGCAAATTCTCTCGCGCCAGCGGTTCATCATCGACAATCAGCACTTTTAACATGGGGTTTCCTCCAGAGGTAAACGTAGAGTAATACGGGTAAATCGGTCTGACTCATAATCCACTTTAATACCGCAATCATCGCCGTAACGGGCGCGCAGACGTTTATCTACCAGACTCATCCCAAGTCCACTGGACGTGTTTTTTTCCTGATATAAACCGGCGTTGTCTTCAATAGAAAGCTGCAAATAATCTCCATTCTGGCAAGCATTAACCGTCACCTCCCCAACACCAAGCAACTGCGAAGTGCCGTGCTTAATGGCATTTTCAACAATGGGTTGCAGAGTGAAAGCCGGTAACTGCACCTGCGAAAGTGACTGAGGAATATTCAGTTGCACGCGTAAACGTGACTGAAAACGCGCCTGTTCGATTTGCAGATACGCATTTACATGTTCGATTTCATCGGCGAGCGTCACAATCTCGCTTGGGCGCTTGAGGTTTTTACGAAAGAAGGTCGAGAGATATTGCACCAACTGGCAGGCCTGCTCGTTATCCCGGCGGATCACCGCCACCAGCGTATTCAAAGCGTTAAACAGAAAGTGCGGGTTCACCTGCGCGTGCAGAAGCTTGATCTCTGACTGCGTAAGCATCTGCTTTTGTCGTTCATATTGCCCCGCTAAAATTTGCGCAGATAGCAGCTGCGCGATGCCCTCACCCAGCGTGCGGTTAATTGAGCTAAACAGGCGGTTCTTCGCTTCATAAAGTTTGATGGTGCCAATCACGCGGCTATTTTCACCGTACAGAGGGATAACAAGCGTCGAACCGAGTTTGCAATGCGGGTGCAGTGAACAACGGTACGGCACTTCATTGCCGTCGGCATAGACCACTTCGCCGCGTTCAATTGCCTGCCAGGTATATTCAGACGAGATCGGGCTGCCAGGTAAATGATGGTCGGCACCGATTCCAGTAAACGCCAGCAGCTTCTCGTGATCGGTAATAGCAACGGCTCCGATATCCAGCTCCAGATGTAACACCTGTGCCACTTTCATACTGTTTTCCTGGTTAAAACCCCGGCGCAGAATCCCTTCTGTCGAGGCCGCAACTTTTAACGCGGTTGCCGAGAATGCCGAGGTGTATTTCTCAAACATCGCGCGCTTGTCGAGCAAAATACGCATAAATAACGCAGCACCCACGGTGTTGGTTATCATCATCGGAGCGGCGATACTTTTCACCAGATTCAACGCATCGGCAAACGGGCGAGCAATCAACAAAATAATGCCCATCTGGAAGAATTCAGCCAGCAGCGTAATACCGCCTGCGGTCAACGGATTAAACAGTAAATCGCTGCGCCCACGGCGAATCAGCAAACGGTGCAGCAGCCCACCAAGTAGCCCTTCGACAATGGTGGAAACCATGCAACTTAGCGCAGTCATGCCTCCCATCGAATAACGATGTAAGCCCCCGGTTAAACCCACCAGTCCGCCAACCAGCGGCCCGCCGAGTAACCCGCCCATAACCGCGCCAATCGCCCGCGTGTTAGCAATGGAATCGTCGATGTGCAGCCCAAAATAGGTGCCCATAATGCAGAAGATGGAGAACGTGACATAGCAGAGTAATTTGTGTGGTAAACGTACTGTGACCTGCATCAGCGGGATAAACAGTCGCGTTTTACTCATCAACCAGGCGATAACCAGGTAGACGCACATCTGCTGAAGCAGCAGTAACACCAGGTTAAACTCGTACATTGCGCCCGCCATTGAGTGTTAAACGGCGCGTAACATACAACGATGTGGCTTAACTTTCTTTGAAGGGATTCAATAATTTTTGATTTTGGGAATAAATATCCCTCTCCCCAGGCTGTCTCTTAGTCACATCTTTGTGAGAAGGGAGACAGTTCCGTTCACCCGATGTTCATTGTTTCATATAGCCACTGAACTGGTGAACGTCTTAGGGTGACCACCGTCGTCACCCTAAGAACCCGGACTCCCGGCAATTTAATGACCGGGCGCCTGGGTTATCAAGGGGTCGGCGTTAACCCCTTGATACGCTCACCGTTTTCGGGAATTAAAGAGATAACAGAACGCACGGGTGAACGGAAAATCAACGAGGCTTACAGGTCTCACCCTGACAAAATGCCCGGGTGAGTTGTGTATAAGAGACAGCCCCCAGGGGAGGGAAAGAGGCTGGTTTTCTCCTTCTCCCTCAGGGAGAAGGCAGGGATGAAGGTGGTTTTAAATCAAACCGCTCTGAACGCAATATCCGCAGGGATCACTTCGCCTTCCCAGTAAAGCTGCGCTGCAACGCTACCCGCCAGTTGACGGTAGATAGCGGTAAACTCGCTTTCTGGACGGTTGATCACTGTTGGCTTACCGGCATCAAGATCTTCACGCAAAGTAATGTGCAGCGGCAACTGGCCCAGTAATCTGGTGTGATATTGATCCGCCAGTTTCTGTGCCCCGCCGGTGCCGAAAATCGGCTCATTGTGACCGCAGTTGCTGCAAATATGCATGCTCATGTTTTCAACGATACCCAGCACTGGCACATCAACTTTCTCAAACATCACAATGCCTTTACGGGCGTCGATCAACGCAATATCTTGCGGCGTGGTCACCACAACAGCACCCGTTACGGGAATGTTCTGCGCAAGTGTGAGTTGAATATCACCGGTGCCTGGCGGCATATCCAGCACCAGATAGTCGAGATCCGGCCACATGGTTTCTTGCAGCATCTGCAAGAGTGCCTTGCTGGCCATCGGCCCGCGCCACACCATGGCGTTTTCATCAGTGACCAGATAACCAATGGAGTTGGTTGCCAGGCCATGCGCCAGAATTGGCGTCATATGCGTGCCGTCGGGAGACGTTGGGCGTTCGTGTTCCGCACCCAGCATCGTTGGGATAGACGGGCCATAAATATCCGCATCCAGAATCCCGACTTTCGCCCCTTCGGCAATCAGCGCCAGCGCCAGGTTCACCGCGGTACTCGACTTGCCGACACCGCCTTTGCCTGAGGTCACCGCAATAATGTTCTTCACGCCATTAATGCCGGGGTGATTTTTCACACGCTTTAAGGTGGCAATGTTGTGGCTGAGTTTCCAGTCCACCGCTTTCGCCCCAGTAATGCGTAGCAAATCCGAGCTGCACTGCTCTTGCAGCGCTTCAAAACCACTGCGCCAGACGAACGGCATCAATAGCTCAACATGCAGCGTGTCGTCTAACATCGCGACATGATGCAAGGCTTTAAGCGCGGTCAGATTATGTTTGAGGGTTGGGTGCTGAAAATTGGCCAGTGTCCCGGCGACCATCGCGCGTAGCTGCTCGGGGGAACGACTTGACGGGGATTGCGAATTCATCCCGGCTCCTTATGTTTTTATTGTCGGACATTGCAGTTTGTTAAGCATACCAGATGCGACCAGGCGCGATAAAATTTCCTTGATCGCCTTGTGTGGTTTACCACAAGGCGGCTCTCAGTTAACATCTAAGGCCCTTTTCTATTTAGAAGATGCAATTTCTACTATGGCTCATACCGCGAAAAAATTATTGGTAACGTGCGCACTTCCGTACGCTAACGGCTCAATCCACCTTGGTCACATGCTGGAGCACATCCAGGCTGACGTCTGGGTCCGTTACCAACGAATGCGCGGCAACACGGTTAACTTCATCTGCGCAGACGATGCACACGGTACGCCTATCATGCTGAAAGCACAGCAGTTAGGGATTACCCCAGAGCAGATGATTGCCGAAATGAGTCAGGAGCATCAGACTGATTTTGCTGGCTTTAACATCAGCTACGATAACTATCACTCCACGCACAGCGACGAAAACCGCGAGCTGGCGTCGCTGATTTATGGCCGTCTGAAAGAGAACGGTTTTATTAAAAACCGCACTATTTCTCAGCTTTTCGACCCGGAAAAAGGCATGTTCCTGCCTGACCGTTTCGTAAAAGGCACCTGCCCGAAATGTAAAGCACCTGACCAGTACGGCGATAACTGTGAAGTTTGTGGCGCAACATACAGCCCAACCGAGCTGATTAACCCGCAATCCGTGGTTTCTGGCGCAACACCTGTAATGCGTGATTCCGAGCACTTCTTCTTTGATTTGCCGTCGTTTAGCGAAATGCTGCAAGCATGGACTCGTTCCGGTGCGCTGCAAGAGCAAGTGGCGAACAAAATGCAGGAGTGGTTCGAGTCTGGTCTGCAACAGTGGGATATTTCCCGCGATGCGCCTTATTTCGGTTTCGAAATTCCTGATGCACCGGGCAAATACTTCTACGTCTGGCTGGATGCGCCAATTGGCTACATGGGTTCATTCAAAAACCTGTGCGACAAACGCGGTGATACAGAAAGCTTTGACGAATACTGGAAGCAAGATTCCACCACCGAGCTGTATCACTTCATCGGTAAAGACATCGTTTATTTCCACAGCCTGTTCTGGCCTGCCATGTTGGAAGGCAGCGGTTTCCGCAAGCCAACCAACCTGTTTGTTCACGGCTATGTGACGGTGAATGGCGCGAAGATGTCCAAATCTCGCGGCACGTTCATTAAGGCGAGCACCTGGCTGAACCACTTTGACGCCGATAGCCTGCGTTACTACTACACCGCTAAGCTCTCTTCACGTATCGACGATATCGACCTGAACCTGGAAGATTTCGTGCAGCGTGTGAACAGCGACATCGTTAACAAAGTGGTTAACCTGGCATCGCGTAACGCCGGCTTTATCGCCAAGCGTTTTGATGGCCAGCTGTCTGCTGAAATTGCTGACCCGGCGCTGTACAAAACCTTTACCGACGCGGCACAAAGCATCGGCGAAGCGTGGGAAAGCCGTGAGTTTGGTAAAGCCGTGCGTGAAATCATGGCGCTGGCAGACGTTGCAAACCGTTACGTCGATGAGCAGGCTCCGTGGGTTGTGGCAAAACAGGAAGGCCGTGATGCTGACCTGCAAGCCATCTGCACCATGGGTATTAACCTCTTCCGCGTGCTGATGACCTGGCTGAAACCGGTTATCCCTACGCTTGCTGAACGTGCTGAAGCATTCCTGAACTGCGAACTGAGCTGGGATGCTATCCAGCAGCCGCTGCTCGACCACAAAGTAAATAATTTCAAAGCGCTGTATAACCGCATTGAGATGAAACAGGTTGAATCACTGGTTGAAGCGTCGAAAGAAGAAGTGAAAGCGGCTGCCGCTCCGGTGACTGGCCCACTGGCTGATGACCCGATTGGTGAAACCATCGCGTTTGATGATTTCGCGAAAGTGGACCTGCGCGTTGCACTTATTGAAAAAGCGGAATTTGTTGAAGGCTCTGACAAGCTGTTGCGTCTGACGCTGGACCTTGGCGGTGAGAAACGTAACGTATTCTCCGGCATCCGTTCTGCTTATCCAGACCCGGCCACGCTGGAAGGCCGTCTGACCATTATGGTGGCAAACCTGGCACCGCGTAAAATGCGCTTCGGCATCTCGGAAGGGATGGTGATGGCGGCAGGTCCTGGCGGGAAAGATATCTTCCTGTTAAGCCCGGACAGCGGTGCGCAAGCAGGTATGGCAGTTAAGTAATCGCAACTGAGTAACATCTTTAATGGCTCCCCTAACCGGGAGCCATTTTTATTTCCCGCCAAGGGTATATATCTAAAAATTAACTTAGCTTTGCCACCAGCAAATCTTTAAGTTATGCGTAATCGTTATTTCGGTTATTAATTTGTAATTTTTATACTGCGGACTCACTTCACCATTAATGGTCCGCCACTATGACAATTCATTCTTCACATTCTGACGTTGAATTTAAAAACCTGACTATTCGCCGCGTTGCCGGAAATATTGGCGCTGAGATTGTTGACTTCAAAATAACACCTGACATCGATGAAAATATATTTTCACAAATAGAAGCTGCACTGGTGAAATATAAAGTTCTCTTTTTCCGTAAGCAGACACAATTAAATGACGAATCTCACCAGGCATTTGGTGCACGATTTGGCAAAGTTGTCGCACATCCTACCGTCCCGGCACCTACCGGTACCAAACTCTTCGAACTGGATGCCTCTAAAGGCGGCGGCAGAGCAGATTCCTGGCATACCGATGTCACCTTCGTTGAAGCTTTCCCAAAAATTTCTATTTTGCGTGGCGTCAAAATTCCTGAATACGGTGGCGATACCGTGTGGGCAAATACCGCGACGGCTTATGAAAACCTGCCTGAAGAGTTAAAGCGTTTTGCTGAAAGCCTGCGAGCGGTTCACAGCAATGATTATGACTATGGCGCAGACCGTATTGTGGCCGAACAGCAGCGTCTGGATCATCACCGTAAAGTCTTTGTTTCTGCGGTTTATGAGGCAGAGCATCCGATTGTCCATGTGCACCCTGTAAGCGGCGAAAAAGCACTGCTGCTCGGGCATTTCTTCAAACGCTTATCTGGCTTTAGCAGCCGTGAATCATCACGCCTGTTTGAGCTGCTGCAAAACCGTGTCATCCAACTGGAAAATACCGTGCGCTGGCAGTGGCAGCAAGATGACGTAGTAATTTGGGATAATCGTGCAACGCAGCATTACGCGGTCAATGATTACGGTACGCAACCGCGCCTCGTACGCCGCGTCACCATTGAGGGCGATGCCGCTGTTGCCGTTGATGGCAGCCGTAGCCGCACCTTGAGCCGCCCGAACGCGCAATCTCCCGTCAGCGAAGTGGCCTAAGCCGCGAAATAAAAAGGAAGAGAATGATGCAACGTCGGGATTTATTGAAAGCGATGGCGGCCTTCGGGGTTTATGCGATGGTACCGTCTTTTGCACGCGGCGCTAACGGTGCCAAAAAGTATGATGGCGTGACGCTGAATGTCTCGACGTTTAGCACCGCCTACCCCACTTTACTGCGCCAGTGGCTACCAGAATTTGAAGCTTTGACCGGGGCGAAAGTGAACTTCGATACGCCCGCGTTTCCGGTTTATAACCAGCGGGCCGATCTCGAGCTGTCCACCAAAGGTTCCGCCTACGACGTGGTCAACGTGACGTTTATCTACACCAGCCGCTGGATCAACTCCGGCTGGTTGACGCCGCTGGACGAATTCATCGCCAACCCAAACCTGACCAGTGCCGAGTGGGATGTGCACGATTTCCTGGCCGGTGGGCTGGGGCCGGAAACCGGCGAGATGGCAAACTTTACGGTATTCCCTGGGTGCTTGAAGGGATGCTATCAGGCGCCTCGCGCTTTGACCTGGTGACGCAGGCGGGGCTTAAATACCCTGATACCACCGACGATCTGATTAACGTTTTCCAGGCCGTCAATAAAAAGGAACGTGTGGCGGCTTATGTGACCGATAGCCATTACGGGTGGACGTTTATTCCCTATCTGCAAGCGTTTGGTGGCAACGTCTTTCGCAATCCGCCTGACGACCTGTTCCCGACACTTGATACCCCAGAGGCTATCGCCGCTGCGGACTATTTTGCACGCCTGATCCGCGAGTTTGGCCCGAACGGTGGCCTGACTTACACCGCCGATCAATCGACTCAGGCACTAAAATTAGGACGCGTTAATTTCTCCGACTCAAGCCAGGCCTACCTGGCGCAGCTTGGCGATCCGGCATCTTCACGCACATTAAAAACCGTGAATTTCGGCCAACTGGTACAAGGGCCTGCTGGGCGCTTCCCTGGAATGGCGGTACACGCGCTGGGCATCCCTACCGGTTCGAAAAATAAAGAAGCGGCGTGGGCATTTATTCAGTGGGCGCTTTCTAAGCAAACCACGCAGCGGGCGGTTCAGGCGGGGTACGGTTCGCCAACACGTCGAAGCGATATTGATTCCCAGGCCTATCGCAGTAAGCAAATTATCAACGGTGTCGATTTGGCTCAGCTTTCGCTCGGTGCCATTGAACGTGCAGCCCAGGGTGGCTACATGAAATACCGCACCGTGGATGTTTACCCTCAGGTTGACCAGCAGCTCAACAAGGCTATCGCGTTGATTATTTCTGGTCAGCTTTCAGCGAAACAAGCTATGCAGCAGGCTCAAACTGCGTCAATTGCCGATCTCAGACGCTCGGGTGCGAAAATCTAAGGAGCCTTGATGAAGCGTAAAACCAACTGGCGTAGCCAACAGCGCAACGCCTGGCTGGCTGGGTTAATGCCGTCGATTATTTTGCTAGTGGTGATTACGTTATTACCGGCGATGGCATTAGTTATTACCAGCCTGACACCGTTAAGCCTGACTAATCCCCAGGAAACATTTAATTTTAGCGACCCGTTGATTAATTACCGGCAACTTCTCGAGGACCCACGCTTTCTTAATTCTATTATTACGCAAATAAAATTATCGTTAGTCAGCGTGTTATTCCAGGTGATTATTGGGTTGGGTTTAGCGTTGCTATTAAATGGTGCATCAGCATGGCTACATACCGCCAGGACATTATTTTTGATTCCCATGGTGCTACCACCGATTATCGTGGCACTTATCTGGAAAATCATTTACACCCCGGATATTAGCCCGCTGCATCAAGTCTTAGAGCTTTGGGGAATCACCCTCAATTCGCTGATTGCCAATCCCGCGACGGCTTTATGGGCGATTGCGGTGGCGGATATCTGGCAGTGGTTCCCGTTTACCATGTTAATGGTGCTCGCGGCTTTGCAGATGATCCCACGTGACCCGCTGGAAGCCGCAAGTCTGGATGGTGCGCGTGCACATAATATCTTCCGCTATATCGTGTTGCCCTACATCAAACCGGTGCTGGTGGTCTGCGCCCTCTTCCGGCTTATCGACAGCTTTAAAGCCTTTCCGCTGATTTACATTTTGACCGACGGCGGCCCAGGCACAGTCACTGAAGTCACCAACTATTACGGCTTCATTCAGGCGTTTAATTTCTCGTACTGGGGCTATGGCAGCGCGATCGCGGTGGTCATTCTGGTCGGGGTATTTGTACTGAGCTATATCATTGGCAAAGCGGGGTGGAGCGATGAGCGAAAAGCTAGCGCTTGAGCAGGTGTCTGGTAGCACCAGACGCAGAAAACCTTTTCGTCTGCGCGGCAGTCGGGAAGTCGCCACCTGGCTATTACTGTTAGCAGTGCTTTCCCCGTTCCTGTGGATGGTGGTGATGGCATTTCGCCCGGCCATTGAGGTGTTTGATCTCACGCTGTGGTTTACCCCGACGCTGGACGCCTTTCGCGCACTCTGGCAGGGGAATTTTCTCCACTCGTTCGGTAACAGTCTGCTGGTGAGTTCGCTGTCAACAGGGCTTTCTCTGGTCATCGGCGTTCCCGCGGCATGGGTATTAACACGCTGGCAATTCCCCGGGCGCAGATACGTGGCACTCTGGATCCTGGTGACCCGTATGGCACCGCCCATCGCGTTCACCATCCCCTTTTATCTCGCCTGGCGCTGGTTAGGGTTGCAGGACACCGTCATCGGGCTGGCGATTGTCTATCTCACCTTTAATCTGGCGATTGTTATCTGGCTGATGCAGACCTTTTTTGCAGCCGTCCCTACAGCTTTAGAAGAAGCGGCCTGGCTTGATGGTTGTTCTATATGGCGAACGTTCTGGACCATCACGCTACCGCTTGTGGCTCCTGGCTTAGCAGCGACCGCCATTCTGTGTTTTATATTTTCGTGGAACGATTTCTTCTATGCCTTGATCCTGACTCGCACTCAGGCCGTCACGGCACCAGTGGCTATCGTTAACTTTCTCCAGTATGAGGGGTGGGAGTGGAGCAAAATAGCGGCCAGCGGCACGCTGGTCATGCTTCCGGTTGTGGCATTTACGCTGCTGGTGCGCCGCTATCTGGTTCACGGCCTGACTGCTGGCGGTCTCAAGGACTAAATCATGGCAACGATTACGTTAAGCAATATTCATAAACGTTATGAAGATAACGTGATAATCAACGGGCTGGACTTAACCATTCACGAAGGCGAGTTTGTCGCGCTGGTTGGCCCTTCTGGCTGTGGGAAATCCACCCTGCTGCGTATGATCGCCGGGCTTGAAAGCATTACCGACGGCGAAATCGCGCTGGATGGTGAAATCGTTAACGATATTTCCCCACAGGATCGAAACATCGCGATGGTGTTTCAGAACTATGCGTTATATCCGCATATGACCGTGGCAGAGAACATGGGGTTTTCGCTCAAGATGCAGGGCGTGACAAAACTGCTGATTGATGAACGCGTCGCTCAGGTGGCACAAACGCTGGGTTTATCCTTGTTGCTCAAGCGTAAACCTGGTCAGCTTTCTGGCGGCCAGCGTCAGCGTGTGGCCATGGGGCGAGCTATTTTGCGCAACCCGCGCGTATTCCTTTTTGACGAACCACTGTCAAACCTTGACGCCAAGCTGCGGGTCGAGATGAGAACCGAAATTAAAGCACTGCACCAGCGCCTGAACGCCACCATGGTTTATGTGACTCATGATCAAGTCGAAGCGATGACGATGGCCGACAGGATTGTGGTGCTCAAAGATGGTGTCATCGAGCAAGTCGGTACGCCACTTGAGTTGTACGACCGCCCACGTAATGCTTTTGTCGCCGGGTTTATTGGTTCACCTTCAATGAATTTACTTAGTGGCAAAGTCGACCGTGAATCGGTGGTCACCGATGATGGTTTGCGCCTGCCGTTAGCCAACGTTCCTGCCGTCGTACAGGGGCAGCGAGTCTTGTACGGCGTGCGGCCAGAGCATTTTTCTCAGGTTACACAAGGAGGGGTGGTGGCAGAAGTGAATGTCGTAGAACCCACCGGTGCGGAAACACAGATTGCCCTTAATATCGGTAATCAAAAGGCGATTGCGGTATTCAGAGACAGGATACAAACAAAACCGGGGAGTGAAATGCGGTTACTGCCAGACGTTCAGCTAGCGCATCTGTTTGATGAGCACAGCGGCGCACGGATTAACTAGCGCTGGCGTTCAGGGGAACAGCACACACCGGCTTCCCCTGAACGTGACGAATCCTCAATGACCCTTTACCGCAAGACCAGAAGATTACGCATCCGTTCTGTTGCCGACCGTCTTATCTTTTAAGAACACAAACATCAGGCCCAGCCAAATCACACCACCCAACAAATTCAGCAGGCTGAACAAACCATTCCCGCCTAACAGATAAGCATGTTTGCTCACTTCGATACCCACGGTGAAGATAAACATCTGCAACATCCCCATCGCCGCCGAAACGGTGCCTTTGCTCATATCACTCGCAAACAGTGTCAGGCGCACCAGTCCTGCGTTAGCAAGGCCAATACCAAATGCGTAGAGACTCAACCCGGCAGTCATCCACAAATATGCGTGCGTTGACGCCACTGTCGCCACAGCGGCAACTACCAGCCCTGGCACAATCCACCAGCCACCCATGATAATCAGCGAACGCACGCTACGACGAGAAGTTAACCGCGCCAGCACCAGGTTGCCAATAATCAACGCGCCAAAAATTGGCACCTGCAATAAACCGTATTCATACGTCGAGAGCTTTTCACCGCTAATGATAATAATCGGCGATTGCGCAATCCACGCCAGCAGCGGCAGGCTGACAAAACCGATAGCCAGCGAACCGGCCACAAAGCGTCCGTTTTTCAGCACCAGTTTGTAGTCATGGCCCAAATCACGCAGCGAGAGCTTTTCGCCCAGGCGCGTCGCAGTTTCCGGCATCGCACGATGCAGACCGAAGAATGAGAATGCCGCCAGCGCCGCAAACAACACAAACATCGTTTCCCACGGTGCGTAGTGGATCCATGCGGCCCCAACCAACGGGCCGAGCAGCGGTGCAATCAGCGCAACGTTCGCCATCAAAGCGGTGATTTTGATACACACCGCTTCCTCAAACGATTCCTGAATCGCCGCGTAACCCACCGCGCCAATAAAGCACAGGCTCACACCCTGCAAGAACCGCAAGAATGTGAACTGTTCGATGTTTTGCGCCAGCAATGTCGCAAGACAAGTGACGATAAACCACACCACGCCGGTCAACATGACCGGGCGACGGCCAATACGGTCGGACAGCGGCCCCAGCAGCCACTGCAAGAACATGCCACCAGCCAGATATGCGGTCATGGAGGTCGGCACCCACTCGATCCCCGCGTTGTATTGTTCGACAACCGCCAGCATGCCTGGCTGGATCATGTCATTGCCGATATACGTAGAAAATTCATAGAGCACCAGGCACAGCGGGAATAGCAGTGCCTGGCGACCCAGTCGCTTATTATTTTGCATGAGAAACTCAAAGGAGAAGAAAAACGAACGAAGTGTAATAAATTGCCCTCGCGGTAGATAGTGAATTGTTATTTAAGGGAGAGAATCGCTGTTTTGTTTAAGGTTTTCTTAAGAAGCTCAAAGTAGGCTGTCGTCCTATAGTCACGATGCAGGGCGTGCGGCATCATCTTCATTTGACGGGCTAAGGAACTCAAAACGTTATGATCGAACAACTCAATCAGTCGCTCTTTCTGCTGATTAATGCAACACCGGATTCTTCTGAATGGTTGATTAAATTTGCCATTTTTATCGCCAAAGATTTGATTAGCATTGTGCCATTGCTGATTGCCATTTTGTGGTTATGGGGGCAACGCCGCCAGATGACCGCGCAACGTGTTGTGGTGATTAAGACTGCACTAGCCATCATTATTAGCGTGTCGCTGTCGTGGGTTATCGGCCATGTATTCCCACATGACAGGCCGTTTGTCACAGGCTTTGGCTACAACTTCCTGCACCACGCACCGGATGACTCCTTCCCAAGCGACCACGGCACGGTGATTTTCACCTTCGCGCTGGCATTTTTGTTCTGGCACCGCGTGTGGTCGGGCGTAGTGTTATTTGTGATTGGCTGTGCGATTGCCTGGTCGCGTGTGTATCTCGGCGTGCACTGGCCGCTGGATATGCTCGGCGGGTTACTGGTGGGCCTGTGTTCTTGTTTACTGGCTCAAATGGTATGGAACTGGTTCGGGGTACAACTTCACGCCCGCCTGCATCAGGCTTATCGATTCTGTTTTGCCCTGCCAATCCGCAAAGGCTGGGTGCGTGACTAACTGTTTTTGCAAAGGTAAGATGCGTTAATCGAAACCCGGCGATGCCGGGTTTTTCATATTCAGAGGGCATCATGGAAACCCGGCGCGACGAACGCATCAACCGCCTGATTCAGGCGCTTAAACGCAGCGACAAAATTCACCTTAAAGAGGCTTCCGCGCTACTCGGTGTCTCTGAAATGACTATTCGCCGCGATCTCAACAGTGAATCCGGTCCCGTGGTGTTATTGGGCGGCTATGTGGTGCTCGAACCACGTAGCGTCACCGCCAACCATTATTTGTTAAGCGATCAGAAAACCCGCCGTATTGACGAGAAACGCCATGCCGCGCGCCTTGCAGCAGCAATGGTTCGCCCACTTCAGACGGTATTTTTTGACTGCGGTACCACCACGCCATACATCATTGAAGCGCTGGACGATGAGCTGCAATTTACTGGAGTATGTTATTCGTTAAACACCTTCCTGGCGCTACAAGATAAACCAGGCTGCCGGGTGATTTTGAGCGGGGGTGAGTTTCATTCCAGCAATGCGATTTTCAAGCCGATTAACTTCCAGGAGTGCCTGAACAATTTCTGCCCGGATATCGCCTTCTTCTCAGCGGCAGGCATTCATACCCGTCACGGAGCAACCTGTTTTAATCTCGATGAGCTGCCAGTAAAAAATTGGGCGTTAGCGATGGCACAACAGCGTGTGCTGGTCGTGGATAGCAGTAAATTCGGCAAAGTACGTTCAGCCTGCATGGGGCCACTTGCTGCTTTTGATTTGATTATCAGTAACGAAGAACCTGACGCGGCGTTTGTTGAATTTGCCGCGTCGGAGAATGTTTCTTTGCAATGGTGAACAATAAATAGCTCCTCCAAAATAATTCGAGTCGCAGGAAGGCGGCAAGGGAGTGAATCCCCAGGAGCTTACATAAGTAAGTGACTGGGGTTCACGAGCGCAGCCAACACATCTGCGGCTCGAAGTATGAAGGAGGAATTACGAGAACCAGCTGCCGAACCAAGAATGAAACTTCATCAACACAAAATCCCACATCCGGCTAAAGAAACCACCCTCTTCGACTGCTTCCATCACCATCAATGGGCGCTGTTCAATTGATTTACCATTAAGCTGGAAATCGATAGTACCAACTACCTGGCCTTTCTTGAGCGGCGCGGTAAGCTGCGGTTCGGTCAGAGAGAAGCTCGCTTTCAGGTTCTTCAACTGGCCGCGAGGAATAGTGACAGAGCCACCTTCACCGGCCCCGAGATTCACTTCGCTTTTATCCCCAAACCACACGCGTTGAGTAACAAAAGTGGCATCCGGTTTAATCGGTGTAACGGTTTCAAAGAAGCGGAAGCCCCACGTCAGCAGTTTTTCACTTTCATTGAAACGAATACGATCGGTTTTAGTGCCCAGCACCACGGAAATCAAACGCATATCACCAGAAGTCGCCGAAGCCACCAGGTTGTAGCCCGCCCCTGTAGTGGTGCCGGTTTTCATGCCATCTACGTTAAGGTTAGAGCTCCACAGCAAGCGGTTACGGTTCGGCTGCTTGATGTTGTTAAAGGTGAACTCTTTCTCTTTGTGGATGGCGTACTCTTCTGGCACATCATGAATCAATGCCCTGCCGAGCAGTGCCATATCGCGTGCGGTACTGAACTGCCCAGGTGCGTCCAGGCCATGTACCGTTTTAAAAGTGGTATTGGTCAGGTTGAGTTTCTGCGCATAGTTGTTCATCAAACTGACGAAAGAATCCTGACTGCCTGCCACATAATCAGCAATTGCAATACTGGCATCGTTACCTGACTGAATAATTACACCTTTATTCAAATCTTCAACCGAGACTTTATCGCCTGGTTTCAGGAACATGAGTGAGGAACCACGCAGCGCAGGATTACCGGTTGCCCACGCATCTCTGCCAACGGTGACCATATCGGTAAGCTTGATCTTATCAGCCTTGATAGCCTGCCCAACCACATAGCTGGTCATCAGTTTAGTCAGACTCGCCGGATCGAGCTGGGAATCAGCATTGCCTTCGGCCAGAACTTTGCCGCTGGCATAATCCATTAAGATCCAGGCTTTAGCATCAACTTGCGGTGCATCAGCAGTCTGTTCTGCACTAACCGCAGGCGCGGCTATCAACAGCAGGGTTGTACCTGCCAGTAATGCTCGTAGCGAAGCAGGGATTTGCAAAGTTTTCATAACACCACCCAGTATCCATTCTAAAAAAGTCACGACGCACGCCGTTACTCAATCGTTCAAGTTGCCAGTAAGCTAACTTGCGAAACCACATAATGAAACATAGTGTTGGTAAAGTTTTTTAAGTTTATTCGATAACTGCGCGACTTGCCGCCACGTTGATGAGTTTTTTACCTGCCGTTGATGTTCACTGCTGTTTTCTTCATCAGCCCACGGCATACTGAAGTGCAAACCCACATACAGAGGAAACAAAATGATCACAGTTTGGGGCAGAGACAATTCGACAAATGTGAAGAAAGTGTTGTGGTGCCTGGAAGAATTAGGTGTGGCGTATCAATCAGTTCCTGCGGGTGGCAAATTTGGTAAAACCCACGATGCCGAATATCTGGCAATGAATCCCAACGCGCTGGTGCCGTGTATTCATGATGACGCCACCGACTTAACGTTATGGGAGTCCAATACCATCGTGCGTTATCTTGCCGCGCAGTATGGCAAAGAGACTTTGTGGATTGCCGACCCCGCCACTCGCGCGCGTGGTGAAAAATGGATGGACTGGGCAGGCACAACGCTTGCCGGCCCACATCGCGGCGTGTTTTTCAGCCTGGTGCGAATCGCGCCGGAAGAGCGCAGCCAAAAACTGATCGACGAGAGTATCGCGCAATGCAACACGCTGTTTGCCATCGTTGAAGCGGAACTAGCGAAGCAAAAATGGCTGGGAGGCGACGAGTTTAGCGTTGCGGATATCGCCCTTGCCCCAAGCGTTTACAACCTGCTCAATCTCGACGTGCAGTGGAACGATTTCCCGAACTTGCAACGCTGGTATCAGCAATTGACCCAGCGCCCGGCATTCAAGAAAGTCGTGATGATTCCGTTAAGTTAATACACTAGGCTTATGGGCTAATTTTCAGTAATTGCCCGTCAGACTCGTCGGTCAGGACATAAAGATAACCGTCCGGGCCGACGCGCACATCACGAATACGCGCCCCGTGGTCGTCCAGCAAACGCTTTTGCCCGGTGACTTTATCGCCTTTCAGCGTCAACTCAATCAGGTTCTTCTCTTTTAGCGCACCGATAAACAGCTTCCCTTTCCACTGTGGGAACTTATCGTTGTTATAGAACGCCATGCCGCTCACCGCCGGGGAAACCTTCCAGTAATAAACAGGCTGTTCCGTGCCTGCTACGATTTCACCTTTCGCTTCGGGAATCGGCAAACCACTGTAATTAATGCCCCAGGTTGCCAGCGGCCAACCGTAGTTTTTACCCGGTTGCGAGACGTTTATTTCATCGCCCCCACGTGGGCCATGCTCATTTAGCCACAGCTCGCCATTGGCGGGATTAAACGCTAGCCCTTGTGGGTTGCGGTGCCCGTAAGACCATATTTCGCTAAGAGCGCCCTGCTTACCTGCAAATGGATTGTCCTGCGGCACCTCACCGTCTTGCGTCAGGCGTACCACTTTGCCTTGCAGCTTATCCAGATCCTGCGCGGTAGCGCGCTGGTTATTCTCACCAAGCGCAATAAATAGATAGCCTTTGCCATCAAATGCCATGCGTCCGCCGAAGTGGTTGCCGGTGGAGAGTTTTGGCGCCTGGCGGAAGACCACTTTGAAATTCTCCAGCCGCTGCATATTGCTACTCAAAGTACCGTAACCCACGGCAGTTCCCGCTTTGTCTTCGCTGTTGCCTTCGGCAAAACTCAGCCAGATGCGTCGACTTTTTTCAAAGTCCGGTGCCAGAACAACATCCAGTAACCCGCCTTGCCCATGCGCCCAGACTTTCGGCACACCCACAATCGGGTCACTCAGCCCTTCACCTGGCTGCCAACGGCGCAATTGCCCATCACGCAGTGTGATAAGCATCCCTTTACTGTCAGGCAAAAAAGCTAACGACCATGGGTGGTCGAGCTTGCTTTGTAGCACCTCAACTTTGACTTCCGCAGCCCAACTGAAGCTTGCTGAAAATAATAATGTTGCAGCGATGAATGAGCATAATGGCGACCGTGGCATAACCTTCTCCTTATCGGTTTACCCGATAAGGTTAGTCTTCCAGGATTGGTAGGATGGCAATTTTACAAAAACTTAAATTGGGGGAGTCGCCTCCCCCATATATCACGACTCTACGGCCAGTTGGTGGCCCATAATATCTTTCAGGCTGTCGGAAAGTTCAGACAGGCAGCTTTCCAGTTTTTCGGCATCGATGGCGATATATTGTGGGCAATCGTGGCGCCCGGTCATCAGGCAAACTCCGGCAGAACAGACCGCACTCATTCCGTGGTTAATACTTTCCATTTCTTGCGCTGCAAGGTGGAATTTGAGGCGTATGGCCTTCTCACGATACTCAGTAGACAGGTCGAACAGGTTATCGCGCAGATGCTCAGTTTCAATCACAGACATATAGCCTTTGGCTTTTCTCAAAGAGAGATAAGCGGCGATGTCTATTTTGGCGATAATCATCTTTTTCAAGAGATCTCGTTTGAGTGGCTCCCCAGTCATGCATTTACCCTCCATGTGGTTGGAATCGATAACACACACTTATAGTATGGATAAATTTTAAGCTACTCTGTCTTTTTTGCCGTGTTTTTTGATCCCCGGCAACAACCTTTACAATGGCTAACAATCGCAGTGAAACAAAGGATTACGCAGCGGCATTGACACTGCAGGTCGCAGCCTGACTCTGCTCCTCAAGCATCTGGCGTAACACACTGTGCCCAAGGTTATTTTGCCAGGTGAAACTGTTTTGCAGCACCACAACGGCAAAATGATTCACGCGATCAATACCTATATAGCTGGAGTAACCGCCAATATATCCCACCTGATAAGTGATGGATTGCTCGCCATAGGTATCTGTCACCCAGGCAATATTGGCGGCTTCTTTATCCCGCGGATAATAGACCTGCATCGTATCGTGAATCGCTTTATCCAACGTTGCATCACCAGTGCTGGCGAGATGCGCGGCGGCAAAAGTCAGTAAATCGGCAGTGTCAGTATACAAACCACCCGCGCCAAGCATATTGCCGGTGAACTGCCAGTCAGGCACGACTTGCCCACGCGGAATAAACTTCGGCTGGCTTCCCGCATGGCCAATGGCTCGTAGCGGATAGCTTTTCAGTTTTTTCGGGGTAAAGCTGCTGTTATGCATCCCGAGAGGATCAAAGATCAGCGATTGCACCAGTTGGTCAGCTCGCTGGCCGGTCTGGTAGCGCAGAACATAATCGAGCACCGCATAACCCAGGTTTGAGTAACGCGGTTCGGCATTGCCAGGTTTGCTGAAGTCAGCCAGGTCTGCAACAACATCGTCACTATCAAGATGCGAATAGAAATTCTCACCGTTGCCAAGATAACGAATAAAGGCCGTCAACATTGGCAAATCCATATTTTGCCGTGGCAGGCCAGAAGTGTGCGTGACCAGTTGAAGCAGCGTGATTTTTTTCGCATCACGGCTTAACGCCACCGATGGCGGCAGCAAGGTTTCGAGCGTATCTGACCAGTGCAAGCGCCCCTGCGCCACTAACATCGCGGTCGCCTCAGCAGTCATGCCTTTACTCAACGAACCCACGGCGAACAAGGTATGTTCATTGACCGGCTTCTTGTGCTCTGTATCGGTGATACCAAAATGCCAGTAATGGCGTTGATTACTGGCATCAATCACTCCAACCACCATGCCGGGTGATTGCTCCTCAACCATGGCAGGCAACCATTGTTCGATATCACGAGTTGCAGGCTTCCCACAGGCTCGCTGCGCTTTTTGCGGCACTTCAGCCTCAGGAGCGACGTTCGACAGCGTTCCACACCCCGCCAACATAAAACCGAGCAGCAGCGTACTCAGGCGACGGGATGCATTCTTCAATTAGTTTGCCGCCACACAAGGTTTGGCATCAAGGCCGATGAACATGGTGCGGGTTTCACCGACTTTCTTCAGGCCGAAATTGCTGCTGTGGTAACGGTAAAACGCCTGACCGCCGCTCATGCGTTGGTAAGAATAACGGTCGCCGTTGTACCAGGCATAATCGCCATCAATTGCCAGTTTCTCACCACCGCAAACAAACTTCTGCGCCGTGGCTGGCGGGGTGTTCAGCGGAGTAGGAATAATGTTGCAGCCGGATAACAGCAAGGCACCGGCCAGCATCCCGGAAAGGGCTATAATTTTTCTCATCATGTGATTATCTCTTTAAGCGGGACGTTAAGAAAAAACAAGGCGGGAAGATAATAGAACCAGCGCCCCTGGTAAGCAAAAACTAAGGCACTTCAATGATTCTGAAATTTCATCTTGTGCGCTGGAAAAAAACAACCAGTAGAGCCACGCCCCAAACCCGTGTAGAATCGCCCGGTTTTTATTTCTGTTTAATTTGTGAGCGTAAAACCCATGCAACAACCCCGTATTGGCTTTGTCTCCCTCGGCTGCCCAAAAAACCTCGTCGATTCTGAACGAATTCTGACTGAGCTGCGCACCGAAGGTTACGATGTAGTGCCTAGCTATGATGATGCCGATATGGTTATCGTTAACACCTGTGGCTTTATCGACAGTGCCGTACAAGAGTCGCTCGAAGCGATCGGTGAAGCGCTGAACGAAAATGGCAAAGTGATTGTGACCGGCTGTTTAGGGGCCAAAGAAGATCAAATCCGCGAAGTGCACCCTAAAGTTCTGGAAATCACCGGCCCGCATAGCTACGAACAAGTTTTGCAGCACGTTCACCACTATGTGCCGAAACCAAAACACAACCCGTTCTTGAGCCTGGTGCCGGAACAAGGCGTGAAGCTGACCCCGCGTCACTACGCTTACCTGAAAATTTCCGAAGGCTGTAACCACCGTTGTACCTTCTGCATCATCCCTTCAATGCGTGGCGATCTGGACAGCCGTCCGATTGGCGATGTGTTGTCTGAAGCGAAACGTCTGGTTGATGCGGGCGTGAAAGAGCTGCTGGTGATTTCGCAAGATACCTCAGCTTACGGCGTGGACGTTAAGCACCGCACCGGTTTCTACAACGGTGAGCCGGTGAAAACCAGCATGGTTAGCCTGTGTGAGCAACTGGCTAAACTCGGCGTCTGGACGCGTCTGCACTACGTTTACCCATATCCGCACGTTGATGATGTGATCCCATTAATGGCGGAAGGCAAAATCCTGCCGTATCTGGATATCCCACTACAGCACGCCAGCCCACGTATTCTGAAGCTGATGAAGCGCCCAGGCAGCGTTGATCGCCAGTTGCAGCGCATTAAGCAATGGCGCGAGATCTGCCCGGATCTGACTCTGCGTTCTACATTTATCGTTGGCTTCCCTGGCGAAACCGAAGAAGATTTCCAGATGCTGCTCGACTTCCTGAAAGAAGCGCGTCTGGATCGCGTCGGTTGCTTTAAGTTCAGCCCGGTTGAAGGTGCTACCGCCAACGAACTGGCCGATCCTGTGCCAGAAGAAGTAAAAGAAGAACGCTGGAACCGTTTCATGCAGCTACAACAGCAGATCTCTGCTGAACGTCTGCAAGAAAAAGTGGGTCGCGAAATTCTGGTTATCGTTGATGAAGTTGACGAAGAAGGCGCGATTGGCCGCAGTATGGCTGATGCTCCAGAAATCGACGGCGCGGTTTACCTGAATGGCGAATCCAAATTGAAACCAGGTGATGTGGTGCGCGTGAAGGTTGAAAACGCGGACGAATATGACCTGTGGGGTTCAGTGGTTTAATTTCTGAATGTCGGATGGCGCTACGCTTATCCGGCATACGAAAAGACGTTGTAAGGTGGATTAGCGCAAGCGACATCCACCTTTTTTTATCCTCTGACTACCCTTTTATCTTCGGATCAAGCGCATCGCGCAGCCCATCCCCCAGCAAATTAAACGCCAGCACCGTCAGGAAAATCGCCAGGCTCGGGAAGATCGCCACATGCGGCGCGATCACCATGTCCGCTCGCGCTTCGTTGAGCATCGCGCCCCACTCCGGCGTCGGCGGCTGTGCACCTAAACCCAAAAACGACAAACTCGCCGCAGAAATTATCGACGTGCCAATGCGCATGGTGAAATAGACCACAATCGACGAAACCGTACCCGGCAGAATATGGCGAAAGATGATGGTCGCGTCCGAGGCACCGATACTGCGTGCTGATTCGATAAAGGTTTGATGTTTTAGTACCAGCGTGTTGCCGCGCACCAGGCGGGCGAAGGCCGGAATACTGAAAATCGCCACCGCGATAATCACGTTCGACATGCCGCTGCCCATCACCGCGACGACGGCAATCGCCAGCAAAATCCCAGGGAAGGCAAACAGCACATCGCAAATGCGCATAATCACCCTGTCCCACCAGCCTTCGTAATAACCGGCCAGCAAACCGAAGAACGTGCCAATCAACGCGCCGATTAATACAGAAAATACGCCCGCTGCCAGCGAAATTTGGGCGCCAACCAGCACGCGGCTGAAGATATCGCGCCCGAGGGAATCCACGCCAAACCAGTGCAGCATTGACGGGCCATCGTTGAGCCGGTCGTAATCAAAATAGTTTTCCGCATCGAATGGGGAAATCCACGGTGCAATCAGAGCAATAACAATCAAAAACAGTACGAACATCCCAGCAAACATTGCCACAGGTTGCTTACGCAAGCGGCGCAGAAATTCGTGCCAGGGCGTGCGCACCTGCTGTGGCCGAACTATCGGCATCGCGTTCAGTACCGCCTGGCGGCGCCAGTTAAAGAGTCGCATCCTTACTTGTACCTGATAGCTGGGTTAATGGCGGCGTAGAGCAGATCCACCACTAAGTTGATAACAATAAATTCCAGCGAGAACAGCAACACTTCCGCCTGAATCACCGGGTAATCACGCATCTCAACCGAATCCACCAGCAGGCGCCCAAGGCCCGGCCAGTTAAACACCTTTTCGACCACAATTGAGCCGCCAAGCAAGAAGCCGAACTGTAGGCCCATCATGGTGACAACCGGGATCATCGCGTTGCGCAGCCCGTGTTTGATAACTATCAGCGTTTCGCTCACGCCTTTAGCGCGTGCGGTACGCATGTAATCTTCTTGCAACACATCAACGAACGAGGCTCGTGTAAAGCGCGCCATTACCGCCGCTACCGCTGCGCCAAGCGTCACCGAGGGCAGAATATAGTGCTGCCAACTATCGGCTCCTACGGTCGGCAACCAGCCCAGTTCGACAGAGAAAACCTGCATCAGCAACATACCAAGGGCGAATGCCGGGAAAGAGATACCGGATACGGCAATGGTCATGCTTAGCCGGTCTGGCCAGCGGTTGCGCCAGACGGCAGCAACAATGCCAGTGAACAGGCCGAAAATCACTGCCCAAACCATGCTGGTGATAGTCAGCCAGAAGGTCGGCATAAAGCGGCTGGCGATCTCTTCGGAAACCGGGCGGCGCGAGACCATTGATGTGCCGAAATCGCCCTGCAAAATATTACCGATGTAATGCAAAAACTGCTGCCACAGCGGCAAATCCAGTCCTAACTGTTTACGCACCATCTCGATAACTGTGGCGTCTGCTTCCGGCCCGGCAATCAAGCGAGCCGGGTCACCAGGCAACATATGGACGAACAAAAACACCAGCACCGCGACAATCAACAGTGTAGGGATAAGACCCAGCAGACGTTTGAGGAAGTAGTTAAACAATGGCGCTCCATCGGGTTAAGTATTGCGGTGGATGTCGCTTACGCTAATCCACCTTACAACAGCACAGTCCGTTGTTATTTCAAATCCGCATCATCAAAACTAAATCCGGTATCCGGCATCACATAAAAACCGCTAAGGTTTTTGCTGTGTGCAGAAACCAGTTTTTCAACCACCAGTGGCACCCACGGAGACTCTTTCCAGATAGTGTCCTGCGCGTCTTTGTACAACTTCGCTTTGTCATCACGATTGGTGGTTTTCAGCGCTTCACTCAAATCTTTATCCACCTGTGGGTTGCTGTAGAAAGCCGTGTTAAACAGTGTTGGCGGCCAGTTTGATGAGGCAAACAATGGCGACAGTGCCCAGTCTGCTTCGCCGGTCGAGGCCGACCAGCCGGTGTAGAACATTCTCACACCGCTCTCTTTCTGTCCTTTGCCTTCTACTTCAGCGGCACGCTGCCCGGCATCCATCGCCGTGACTTTCACTTTAATGCCGACCTGCGCCAGTTGCTGCTGGGTGAACTGCAATACTTTCTGGGCGGTGCTGTGGTTGTGCGATGACCACAAGGTGGTTTCGAAACCGTTCGGATAACCCGCTTCTTTCAGCAGTTCACGCGCTTTTGCCGGATCATACGGCCATGGTTTGTATTTTTGCGCGAAGTCGATTGATGGCGGCACAACGCCTTCGGCTGGGGTCGCATATCCGGCAAACGCCACTTTCACCAGTGCCTGGCGATTAATCGCGTAGTTAATCGCTTCACGTACTTTAGGGTTATCAAACGGCTTTTGCGTCACGTTCATGCTGAGATAGCGCTGCATGATGGAAGGTGAAGCCACCAGTTCCAGCTTGTCGTTTTTCTCAAGCACCCCTGCCTGCTCGTAAGGGATTGGGAAGGCAAACTGCGCCTCGCCGGTTTGCAGCATGGCCGCGCGGGTATTGTTATCAACTACCGGGCGCCAGGTGATAGTGTCGAGTTTTGGCAGGCCCTGTTTCCAGTAACCGTCGAATTTCTTCACCTTCACAAAATCGGTCTGGTTCCAGGTATCCAGCTGATACGGGCCGGTGCCCACCGGGTGGAAGCCAATTTCTTTGCCGTATTTTTTCAGCGCCGCCGGGGAAATCATCGCCGTTGCCGGGTGGGCAAGAATATTAATAAACGCCGAGAATGGCTGTTTCAGCGTGATTTTCACGGTGTTGGCGTCAACCGCTTCGGTGCTTGCAATCGCTTTATACAGGTTATAGCGCTTGAGATGGTTTTCCGGATTGCTGGCGCGATCAAGGTTCACTTTCACCGCGTCGGCGTTGAAGTCGGTGCCATCCTGGAATTTAACGCCCGGATGCAGTTTGATGGTGTAAACCAGTCCATCGTCAGAAACGGTGTAGCTTTCCGCCAGCACATTTTGCAGTTTCATCTCTTTATCAAGGCCGAACAGCCCCTGATAAAACGACTTTGCTACCGCCTGTGAAAGCGTGTCATTGGCATCATACGGGTCAAGCGTAGTGAAGTTGGATGCAACAGCGACGACAACATCCTTTGCAGCAAATGCCGGTGTAGCGATGACGCTGGTCGCCAGACCCGCTGCCAGCAGCCATTTTTTATTCTCAAATATGGTCATTGTGTTCCCCTGTTTATCCTTGGCCGGAATATTATTTTTACTGGGGCCGGGCGACAAAATGCCCCGGTCCCACATTTACAAGCGTTGCAACCTTCGGTTCACTCCCCAGTTTGTGCGTGCTACTGGGGATGTCATCAGAAAGCAAAACCGGTTTTGGACGACGATGTGCGGGATCTGCAACCGGAACCGCCGCCATTAATTTTCGGGTATACGGGTGTTGCGGGTTTTCAAACACCGCGCGTCGCGGGCCTATTTCAACAATTTGCCCGAGATACATCACCGCAACGCGATGGCAAATACGCTCCACCACCGCCATATCATGAGAAATAAACAAAAAGGCAATGCCAAATTCGCGCTGTAGGTCGAGTAATAAGTTGATGATTTGCGCGCGAATTGAAACATCCAGCGCCGAGACGGATTCATCGGCAATCACCACTTTGGGATTAAGTGCCAGCGCTCGTGCAATGCAAATACGCTGGCGTTGCCCGCCAGAAAATTCGTGCGGATAACGCCAGGCGTGTTCAGGCAGCAAACCAACACGCTCCAACAACCAGGCTACACGTTGCTGAGCCTGCTCTTTGGGCATCACGTTATGTACCAGTAATGGTTCCATAATCGAATAGCCCACCGTCAGGCGCGGGTCGAGCGAGGCGTACGGGTCCTGGAAGATAAACTGGATGTCTTTGCGTACATGCTGCATGTCCGCGTTTGACAGCGTGTCGATGCGCTGCCCGTTAAAGTGAATGCTGCCACCCTGGTTTTCTACCAGCCGCAATAACGCCCGCCCGGTGGTGGATTTGCCACTACCCGACTCTCCCACCAGTCCTAACGTTTCGCCAGGCCATAAATCAAAACTCACTTTTTCCACCGCATGAACACGGCTGGTGACGCGGTTAAAAATGCCACTGCGAATATCAAAACGTGTCACTAAATCGCTGACTTGCAAAATGGGAACGGAACAGGGGGCGACGGTGTCTTGCTCCGTTTCCGGTTCTTGTTGCTCTGGATTATCTGGATCAATCAGCGGGAATTTGCAGGGCAAATCGCGCCCATTCATCGCACCAAGGCGTGGCACCGCAGCCAGTAATGTTTTGGTGTAAGGATGCTGCGGTGCATTAAAAATCTGCTCCACAGTCCCCGTTTCAACCGCCTTACCGCGATACATCACCAACACGCGGTCCGCAATATCCGCCACCACGCCCATATCGTGAGTGATAAAAATCACCCCCATTTGCATTTCATCTTGCAGGACGCGAATAAGCTGGAGGATTTGCGCCTGGATGGTGACGTCCAGTGCCGTTGTCGGTTCATCGGCAATCAGCACCGCCGGGCGGCATGAGAGCGCCATGGCAATCATCACACGCTGGCGCATGCCTCCTGAAAGCTGATGCGGGTAGCGCCCTAAAATGGCTTTCGCCTCTGGGATACGTACCCGTTCGAGCATACGGCGAGCTTCCTCCATCGCCGCATGTTTATCGAGCCCTTGATGCAAACGAATAGACTCGGCGATTTGCTCGCCAACCGGAAACACCGGGTTTAGCGATGTCATCGGCTCCTGAAAAATCATCGCAATATCCGCACCGCGCACATGGCGCATTTGCGAGGAGCTTAACTCTGCGGGTTCAATTACCTGGCCATTGCGGCGGCGCAGCAGGATTTTTTCGCTTTCGACAATGCTCGCTGACTTGTCGAGCAGGCGCATTAACGCCAAAGCAGTGACTGATTTCCCTGAGCCAGACTCCCCGACAATCGCCAGTGTTTCACCACGCTTTAGCGTTAATGACAGGTCTGACACCGCCTGGGTATCGACTTTTTCCTGGCGAAAGCTAACGTTGAGTGCACTGACAGATAGCACTTCATCATCGGGCAGTTCGTGACTATGGGGCATCAATGCTCCTGGCTGCTATAGATTCCGACGCTCGGAGCATCACCCACGTAACCGTAGCCGCGATACATTCCTTCGCTGTTAAAAGGCAGTGCCACATTGCCCTCGCTATCAATGGCAATCACTCCGCCGCTGCCTTCTAGCGCAGGGAGTTTTTCCATCACCACACGTTCTGTCGCCTGATGCAGGCTGAGACCTGCATATTCCATCAGAGCCGCTATATCGTAGGCCGCCAGTGTCTTCATAAACACTTCACCGGTTCCGGTGCATGAGACCGCAACGTTTGCGTTATTGGCGTAACAGCCAGCGCCAATAATCGGTGAGTCACCAACACGGCCTGGCATTTTGTTGGTCATGCCACCCGTTGAGGTAGCCGCCGCCAAATTGCCATATTGATCGAGCGCGACGGCACCGACGGTGCCAAATTTGGTGCTGGGGTTAATCGGCTCGTCGTGATCCAGCACGGTTTGCTGGCTTGCTCGGGCGAGCTGTAACTGATCCCAGCGCTGCTGAGTAAAGAAGATGTCGGGCGAAACCGGCTCAAGCCCCTGCTGTTCGGCAAAGTTTTCGGCACCTTTACCAATCAGCAAAACGTGCGGGCTGTGTTCCAGCACCTGGCGCGCGGCAAGAATCGGGTTGCGGATATGGCTCACACCCGCCACCGCACCGGCTTCAAGGGTGTTGCCATCCATAATGCAGGCATCGAGTTCGTGGGTGCCGTCGTGGGTAAAGACCGCGCCGATCCCGGCGTTAAACAGCGGGCATTCTTCGAGCATACGCACCGCTTCGGTCACCGCGTCCAGCGCAGTGCCGCCGGCGGCCAGCAATGCCTGGCCCGCCTCAACAATGTCCGATAATGCTTTGATATAAAGCAGCTCTTTTTCGGGGCTGAGTTGCGCGCGAGTGATGGCTCCTGCGCCACCGTGGATAGCAATTACTGCTTTGGTCATATCGACGTAGCCCTGTCATGTGAAGTCCGGTTTTACTTTCTCTATAAATATCAGATTAGTCGAACCGGCTTGAGACGATTTTTGAATATAGAAAGATGTAAATGTGATGTAAAGGTAAATGGTGCCTTGGGTTACTCCTCTTACCCTAAATAATTCGAGTTGTGGGACAAAAGGCTTCAGCCTTTTGAACAGCGCTTGCGCTGGCCCCAAAGGGGCGAGGCTTCGCCGAGTAACGCGGCAAGGGAGCTTATCCCCAGGAGCTTACTTGAGTAAGTGACTGGGGTAAGTGAGTGCAGCCAACACCCCCACAACTTGAAGTATGACGGGTATATCAGCCAGCGGCGTTTCTCTGCCATAATGTCCGACATATTTTTCCCGCGCCGCAGGAGCTTTCATGGAATTTACCGCCGGGCTTATCCCGCTTGAAACCGCAATGGAACAGATGCTTTCGCGTATTGTTCCTGTCACCGAATCTGAGTCTATCCCTTTGCTGAAGGCGTGTGGGCGCATTACGTCGCACCCTGTCACTTCTCCAATTGATGTTCCGGGTTTTGATAATTCAGCAATGGACGGTTATGCGGTGCGTCTGAAAGACCTGGCTCTGGGAACAGCGTTGCCGGTAGCAGGAAAAGCCTTTGCCGGGCAGCCTTTTGCCGACGAATGGCCGCAAGGCACTTGCATTCGTATTATGACTGGCGCGCCTGTGCCGCAAGGAACCGATGCCGTTGTGATGCAAGAAGAAGCTACCGTGACTGAAAGCGGCGTGCGCTTTAACGAAGCGGTGAAAAACGGGCAAAACGTGCGTCTGCGCGGTGAAGATATTCGCCAGGGCGGCAGCGTGTTGTCTGCGGGTAAAAAGCTGACGGCGGCGGAATTACCGCTGATTGCCTCGTTGGGTATTCCTGAAGTCGCGGTATTACGCAAAGTTCGCGCGGCAGTGTTCTCAACCGGCGATGAACTGCAACTACCGGGCACACCACTTGGCGACGGTCAAATATACGACACCAACCGCCTTGCTGTGCATATCATGCTGGAGCAGTTGGGCTGTGACGTTATCGATTTAGGGATTATTCGTGATGACCCCGAAGCCCTGCGCGCCGCATTTATCGAAGCAGACAGCCAGGCCGATGTGGTTATCAGCAGCGGCGGTGTTTCCGTCGGTGAAGCGGATTACACCAAGCAATTGCTCGAAGAGTTAGGCGAAGTTGGTTTTTGGAAACTGGCAATTAAACCGGGCAAACCTTTTGCCTTTGGCCGCCTGAAAAACAGCTGGTTCTGCGGCCTGCCGGGTAACCCGGTTTCTGCGGCACTCACTTTCTATCAACTCGTGCAGCCGTTATTAGCCAAATTAAGTGGTCAGCAAGGAAATGCCCTGCCACCACGCCAGCGTGCTCGCACGGTCGGACGCCTGAAAAAGTCTCCGGGCCGCCTCGATTTCCAACGCGGCATCATGCGCACCGGTGAAGACGGGCAATTAGAAGTGCTGAGCACCGGCCACCAGGGCTCGCATATTTTCAGCTCATTTAGCCAGGCCAACTGTTTTATCGTGCTGGAACGCGAGCGTGGCAATGTTGATGCAGGCGATTGGGTTGAGGTTGAACCATTCAATCACCTGTTCGGGGGCTAAAGATGAGCGCTGAATTAAGCGACCAGGAAATGCTGCGCTATAACCGCCAGATTATTCTGCGCGGTTTTGATTTCGACGGGCAGGAAGCGTTGAAAGCTGCGCGTGCATTGGTTGTTGGGCTTGGCGGGCTGGGTTGTGCTGCCGCCCCGTATCTTGCCGCTGCGGGTGTCGGGCACCTGACATTGCTGGATTTTGATACCGTGGCGCTGTCGAATTTGCAGCGCCAGACGCTGCATCGTGATGCCACTATCGGGCAGCCAAAAGTCGATTCTGCAAGGGATGCGCTGGCGGCAATTAATCCGCATATTCAGATTGATGCTATCAATGCGCTGTTAGACGAAGCGCAGTTGCTGGAATTGATTGCTGAGCACGACCTGGTGATGGATTGCACCGATAACGTGGCGATTCGTAATCAGCTGAATCAGTGCTGTTTTACGCTGAAAAAACCGCTGGTTTCCGGCGCGGCGATTCGTATGGAAGGGCAAATCAGTGTGTTCACTTATCAGGATGGCGAACCTTGTTATCGCTGCCTGAGCCGCCTGTTTGGCGAGAATGCGCTGACCTGTGTGGAAGCGGGCGTGATGGCCCCGCTAGTCGGGATAATTGGTTCATTGCAAGCGATGGAAGCCATCAAGCTACTGGCCAATTACGGTACACCTGCGAGCGGGAAAATCGTGATGTACGATGCGATGACCTGCCAATTCCGCGAAATGAAACTGCCGCGTAACCCGCAATGTGAAGTGTGCGGAACTCACTCGTCATAAAGCCCTACACTACTGACCGCCGTATGGCTCTTGTTTGGGCGAATACGGCGCACTGACTCTCGCACTACCAGCATGCCATTGAGCAGTAAATTCCCGACCGGTGCATCCGGACGAATTAAACGTTGCTGGAGTATATGCACGGCCTCTTCGCCAAGCTGGTCACGCGGTACATGAACCGAGGTCAGCGGCACATCATGAATAGCGGCCAGGTTAAAGCCGTCGATACTCATCACTGAAATATCGTGCGGCACGCGTAGTCCCGCATTTTGAAGTGCGCTTACAGCCCCTGCAGCCATAAAATCACCACCCACTAACAAGGCGGTTGGTAGCTGATGACGAGGCGTCTTTTCCAGAAACTCACTGATTAATCTTTCGCTCTCTTTAGCACTGAAATTTTGCGCGGTAATCAGATGCTGCGCAGGCAGAGCAAATTGACCACAGCTTTGTGCCCCTGCTCAAATAAGTAGCTTGCCGCATAGTCGCCAATCAGTTGGTGATCGGGTGCAACGCCGGGAAGGCGCATTTTGCGGTCGCGACAGTTGATCAACTGGAACTACGACAAAGTGCCGCAGCCGAAAGTAATGAGCCAGGCGTTCCACGACGCAGGCATTAAACTGGCGGCAAATATTAAGCCGTGCCTGTTGCAGGATCACCCGCGCTACCAGGAAGTGGTGGAGCAAGGTCTGTTTATTCAAGACTCCGAGCAAGATAGCCCGGAACGTTCAATCTTCTGGGACGATGAAGGTTCACATCTCGACTTCACCAATCCGGCAACGGTGAAATGGTGGCAGAACGGTGTCACCACGCAGTTGCTGGAAATGGGTATCGATTCTACCTGGAACGATAATAACGAATACGAAGTGTGGGATGGCGAAGCGCGCTGCCACGGTTTTGGCGAAGAGATTGCTATCAAAAATATCCGCCCCGTGATGCCACTGCTGATGATGCGCGCCTCTTTGGAAGCACAGCAGAAGTTTGCTCCCGGAAAACGCCCATACTTGATCTCACGTTCCGGTTGCGCCGGGATGTTCGCGCTGGTGCTGCCCTGCCGCATTCTGCACGTATTACGCATGTGTTAGCGAGCGCTGACAATGTTCGCGAACTGAAAGTGTATCCGCTGCAAGGTAGCGGCGTTTCTCACGGTAGCCTGTTTGAAGATGACGGCGAGTCATGGGGTTATCAGCAAGGCAACGCGCTGTGGCTGAACTGGGAAATTCGCTGTACGGCAGACGATATCCGCGTGGAGTTCACCCGCAAAGGTGATTACATCCCAGCGTGGAAAGAGATGACGTTAACGTTGCCGGTGGGTGAGAAGCGCCGTTTGATCGTTGATGGGAAAGAACAGGATAGCTGGAAGATCTGAAACATAAAAAAAACCGCCGAATTCGGCGGTTTTTTCTTTTAACGCTAAATTAGCCGTCAATACCTTTACTACGCAGGTAATCTTCGTAGCCACCGGTAAAGTCAATCAAGCGCTCTGGCGTAATCTCAATCACGCGGGTTGCCAGCGAGCTAACAAATTCACGGTCATGAGAAACAAAGATTAGCGTGCCCGGGTACATTTCCAGCGCCATGTTCAGCGATTCAATAGATTCCATATCCAGGTGGTTGGTTGGTTCATCCATGACCAGAACGTTAGGACGTTCCATCATTAATTTACCAAACAACATGCGGCCTTTTTCACCACCGGACAGCACCTTCGCAGGCTTTTTGATATCGTCCTGGCTGAACAACAGACGGCCAAGGATGCTGCGCACCGCTTGCTCGTCGTCACCTTCTTGCATCCACTGGCTCATCCAGTCGAACACAGTCAGGTCATTTTCAAATTCGTATTCGTGATCCTGTGCGTAATAGCCGATTTGCACGTTCTCAGACCACTTCACAGTACCTGCATCTGGCGTCAGTTCAGAGACCAGAGTTTTAAGCAGAGTAGTTTTACCCACGCCGTTGGTACCCAGAATGGCGAGTTTCTCACCCACTTCCAGCAGCATGTTAACGCCTTTGAACAACGGGCCGTTATCAAAGCCTTTAGCCAGACCTTCAACTTCAAGCGCATTACGGAACAGTTTCTTGTCCTGCTCGAAGCGAATGAATGGGTTCTGACGGCTGGATGCTTTAACTTCGTCCAGTTTGATTTTATCAATCTGGCGAGCACGAGAAGTCGCCTGGCGAGATTTAGAGGCGTTGGCACTAAAGCGGCTAACGAAGGATTGCAGGTCAGCAATCTGCGCTTTTTTCTTCGCGTTATCAGACAACAGACGTTCACGCACTTGTGTTGCCGCTGTCATGTATTCGTCGTAGTTGCCTGGATAAACACGCAGTTCGCCGTAGTCCAGATCCGCCATGTGAGTACACACCATGTTCAGGAAGTGACGGTCGTGCGAAATGATGATCATGGTGCTGTTACGTTCGTTGAGCACGGTTTCCAGCCAACGAATGGTGTCGATGTCCAGGTTGTTCGTCGGTTCATCAAGCAGCAGGATTTCTGGGTTCGAGAACAGTGCCTGCGCCAGCAACACGCGCAGTTTCCAGCCTGGAGCAACTTCGCTCATCGGGCCGTAATGTTGTTCTACAGGAATGCCTACGCCTAACAGCAGCTCACCCGCGCGTGCTTCAGCGGTGTAACCGTCCATTTCGCCGTAAAGGACTTCCAGGTCGGCCACTTTGTAGCCGTCTTCTTCGCTCATCTCTGGTAACGCGTAAATACGGTCGCGCTCTTCTTTTACTTCCCAGAGTTCAGCGTGGCCCATGATTACCGTGTCGAGAACGGTGAATTTTTCAAAGGCAAATTGATCCTGACGCAACTTACCGAGGCGTTCGTTCGGATCAAGTGAAACGTTACCCAGCGTTGGCTCTAAATCGCCACCGAGGATCTTCATAAAGGTAGACTTGCCGCTACCGTTAGCGCCGATCAAGCCGTAACGGTTGCCGCCGCCAAATTTGACAGAAATATTTTCAAACAACGGCTTACTGCCGAACTGCATTGTGACGTTACTGGAAACTAGCACAGAGATGTCCTGGTAAAATTGTAATATGTGAGATCGGGCACATTATGCCATAACTCAACGTGCAGATCGCTCTGCTTGTGCGCTGGTGATAAAATAATCAATATGCAAAAAAGTGTGATTTAATCCACATCTGATTTCCCAGGCTGAGGGAATGCACATATAATGCGCGCTCAAATCGCTCCGTTTCTTCACTAACTAGCCTGCATGGCCATAAATACATTGCATAACATGAATATGAAACTACGCACAATTTTACTGGCATTTGTGGCTGTTGTGGCTTTTAGCAAAACAGCTTCTGCCGTGACCTATCCTCTGCCAACCGATGGCAGCCGTCTGATTGGTCAAAACCAGGTTGTTACAATTCCTGAAGGTAGCACCGCACCGCTGGAAGAATATGCAGCGCGTTACCAAATGGGGCTTTCCAACATGTTGGAAGCAAACCCAGGCGTTGACCCGTATTTGCCAAAACCAGGCACCATCCTGAACATTCCTCAGCAGCTCATCCTGCCGGATACCGTTCATGAAGGCATTGTCATCAACAGTGCTGAAATGCGCCTCTACTATTACCCTGCGGGTACTAACACTGTAATCGTGTTGCCAATCGGTATCGGCCAGTTGGGTAAAGACACCCCGCTGAACTGGACGACCAAAGTAGAACGTAAGAAAGCAGGCCCGACCTGGACGCCGACTGCAAAAATGCATGCGGAGTACATCGCTGCCGGTACGCCATTACCAGCCGTTGTTCCAGCTGGCCCAGACAACCCTATGGGTCTGTATGCACTGTACATTGGCCGCCTGTATGCAATTCACGGTACCAACGCGAACTTTGGTATCGGCCTGCGTGTAAGCCACGGTTGTGTGCGCCTGCGTAATGAAGACATTAAGTTCCTGTTCGAGAAAGTGCCAGTCGGTACGCGTGTTCAGTTCATCAATGAACCAGTGAAAGCAACTGTTGAGCCTGATGGTTCGCGCTACATTGAAGTACACAACCCACTGTCTACGACTGAAGAGCAGTTCAACTCGACTGAAATCGTGCCAATCACGCTGAAAAGCAATGTGACTGCGATTACCGCTCAGCCTGATGTTGATAGCGCCGTAGTAGACCAGGCTATTCTGGGCCGTTCCGGTATGCCGGTTCGCCTGAACTAATCTGTTGCTTGAGCAAAAAAGCGACCTGCGGGTCGCTTTTTTTATACCTGCAAAACATGGTGCTGTGAGATTGCCCAAAACATTCTGGAAAGTTCCTTCGAGGAATATTTGGTATGCTCATAATTCATGATGTGATCGGTAGCACATTTTAAGCTTTAATTGTATGATGAATGCGTTTCTTAAAGGGTAATCACCATGCGTAACTTGCTCACCGTAATTTGGCAGTACCTGAGATCTTTTATATTAATTTACATATGCTTATATGCAGGCATTGCAATCTCTTCGTTGCTACCAATCACCATTCCCGGCAGTATTATTGGCATGTTAATTCTGTTTGTTTTGCTGTCTCTGCAAATCCTGCCAGCCAAGTGGGTTAAGCCAAGCTGCCATCTGCTTATTCGTTATATGGCGCTGTTGTTTGTACCGATTGGCGTGGGCGTTATGCAGTATGTCGATATCATAAGACAACAATTTGGTCCGGTGGTGGTTTCCTGTTTTATCAGTACCTTAGTGGTATTAGTGGTCGTAAGCTGGAGTTCTCATTTAGTGCACGGTGAGCGCAAAGTAGTCGGTGAAAACGAGGGCGAAACAAAATGATGCATCATATCTGGTGGTCTTTACCTTTAACGCTGGTGACTTTCTTCCTCGCCCGCCAAATCGGAATGCGTTATAAGTCGCCGCTGCTGAACCCATTATTAGTTTCAATGATTGTGATAATCCCCATTCTGGTGTTTACCGGTACGCCATACGATCACTATTTTTCGGGCAGTAAAGTATTGAACGATTTACTGCAACCGGCGGTTGTTGCCCTCGCCTTCCCGCTTTACGAACAGCTTCATCAGATTCGCGCGCGCTGGAAATCCATTATTACCATCTGTTTTATTGGCAGCATGGTGGCGATGGTGACCGGAACATCCGTTGCATTATTAATGGGCGCAACACCGCAAATCGCCGCGTCAATCTTGCCTAAGTCCGTCACCACGCCGATTGCGATGGCGGTTGGTGGCAGCATCGGCGGTATCCCCGCAATTAGCGCCGTATGCGTGATTTTCGTCGGTATTCTTGGCGCAGTATTTGGCCACACTCTTTTAAACTTGATGCGTATCTCAACCAAAGCCTCACGCGGCCTGTCAATGGGAGCGGCATCTCATGCTCTGGGGACTGCTCGTTGCGCTGAAATGGATTTCCAGGAAGGTGCGTTCAGCTCTCTGGCTCTGGTCATTTGCGGCATCATGACCTCACTTATTGCCCCGTTCTTATTCCCGGTGCTTTTAGCTATGTTTGGTTAAAACTTGCGAGAGATCGCGCAATTTCGTTCTTTATTTCATATGTTGCATTTGTATTTAGATAAAGATCACATATAAAGCCCATACAGATCCGTAAACTGCGGTTCAATTACTTGTTATGAGGCTACTACTTATGCGCTCACGTTTTCAGGCTGCTCTCGCACAGCTCCCGGCTTCTCTGCAAGCCGCTTTGCAACCTCTGATTGCTGATTCTCACTTCCCGGCAATGTTTAGTGCAACGGAAGTAGATTCACTGAAAGCCCAGACTGGACTGGATGACGACGCACTAGCATTCGCTTTGCTACCGCTTGCAGCCGCCTGTGCTCGTGCTGATTTATCTCAGTTCTATGTTGGTGCCGTGGCTCGTGGTGTAAGCGGTAATCTCTATTTTGGCGGCAATATGGAGTTTCTTGGCTCCACCATGCAGCAGACCGTTCATGCCGAGCAAAGCGCGATTACCCATGCGTGGATGCGCGGGGAAAAAGCTCTTGCTGCAATTACCGTTAACTACACGCCTTGTGGACACTGCCGCCAGTTTATGAATGAACTGAACAGCGGGGTGGCATTGCGCATTAACCTTCCAGGCCGCAAACCTGCAACCCTGGGCGACTATTTGCCTGATGCCTTTGGCCCTCGCGATTTAGAAATCAAAACATTACTGCTTGATGCAATGGACCATGGCTTTGCATCGCACGGTGATGAACTAAGTCAGGCGGCTATTGCGGCAGCTAACCGCAGCCATGCGCCATACAGTAACGCGCCTTCTGGTGTGGCACTGGAAATGCGCGATGGAACTATTTTCAAAGGAAGTTATGCTGAAAACGCAGCATTCAACCCTTCCCTGCCGCCACTGCAAGCTGCATTGAATCTGCTTAGCCTCTCAGGCTATGACTACAATGAAATTCAGCGAGCGATCCTTGCAGAGAAAGCCGATGCGCCATTGACGCAATGGGATGCCACTGCCGCGACCCTGAAAGCTTTGGGCTGCCTGAATATCGACCGCGCACTTCTGAGCTAAAACTCACAGAACGGGCGTAAATGCGCCCGTTCTGGCGAATTTTAATTCAACCAACTCCACGAATCTTGCTCTTAACCACCAGGTAAAGTAGCCTTGAATAAAATTTCATCCCTTTATTGAGCCGCAAGTCCATGTTGAAGCGCTTGTTTTATAGCCTGTTGGTCATCATCGGCTTGGCTGTGATAGCTGCGCTGTGTCTTGACCGCTGGATAAGCTGGAAAACAGCGCCTTACGTCTACGACGAACTTCAGGATCTGCCGTACCGCCAGGTCGGTGTGGTGCTGGGAACCGCCAAGTATTACCGCACTGGCGTGATTAATCAGTACTATCAATTCCGTATTCAGGGCGCTTTAAATGCTTATAACAGCGGCAAAGTGAACTATCTGCTATTAAGTGGAGATAATGCCCTGCAGAGTTACAACGAACCGATGACCATGCGCAAAGATCTGATTGCCGGTGGCGTTGACCCTGCCGATATCGTGCTGGATTACGCCGGTTTCCGAACACTTGATTCCATCGTGCGTACTCGCAAAGTGTTTGATACTAATGATTTTATTATTATCACTCAGCGTTTCCATTGCGAACGAGCACTCTTTATCGCCCTGCATATGGGGATTCAGGCGCAGTGTTACGCCGTTCCTTCACCGAAAAATATGATGACTGTACGTATCAGAGAATTTGGTGCGCGTCTGGGTGCGTTGGCAGATTTGTATATCTTCAAGCGAGAGCCACGTTTCCTAGGGCCGCTAGTCCCTATTCCCGCCATGCATGAAGTCCCCGAAGATGCACAAGCTTATCCGGCTGTGACGCCAGAGCAGTTGCTGGAATTGCAGAAGAAAGATAAGAAATAGAGGCTAGAAAAAGCGTATAAAAAAACCCGCACATATCTTCCTGTGCGGGTCTTGGTAAAACCGTTGAGATTACTTCTTACGAGCGTACTTCAGAGAATCCAGGGCTACTGCGAAGATAATAATCGCGCCTTTGATAATGTACTGCCAGTAAGGGTTCACGCCGATATAAGTCAGACCGTAGTTGATGACCGTAAAGATGATTACACCGGTCACTACGCCTACAACCGTACCCACGCCACCGCTGAATGACACACCGCCTACCACGCATGCCGCAATCGCATCGAGTTCGTACATAAAGCCGAGGTTGTTGGTTGCAGAACCGATACGACCTGCTTCTAACATCCCGCCGAAGGCATAGAACACACCGGACAGCGCATAAATCATGATCAGGTTCAGTGCAACGTTAACGCCTGAAACTTTCGCCGCTTCCGGGTTACCACCGATGGCGAAGATGTTCTTACCAAAGCGAGTTTTGTTCCACAGCACCCATACGAACATCACAGCAAATAGTGCATAGAAGGTAATGTAGGATAGCCGGAAACTACCTAACGCAATAAAGCCCTGGGTAAATGTCGAGAAATGCGATTCAAAACCAGAAACCGGCGATGCTCCGACAAAGTCGTAATACAGGGAGTTAATACCGTAAACGATAATCATGGTACCCAAGGTGGTGATAAACGGCGTCACGTTCAGGTAGGCGATGATAATTCCGTTTACCAGACCAATGACTGCACCGATAGAGCACACGATAAGCAGTACCACCGGGATAGGAAGGCTGTGCATCTCAGGGAAAACTTTATTGACGTTATCCATTGATTGCAGCAGTGTAGCCGCGATTACCGCCGCAAGCCCCACCTGACGACCAGCAGAAAGGTCAGTACCCTGGGTCACAATCAGCCCCGCCACGCCCAATGCAATAATAATACGCACCGAGGATTGGGTAAGAATATTACTTAAGTTGAGTAAACTTAAAAACGTCGGATCCTGGAAAATAATAATTGCCAGTAGCACCAGTAAAACGACATAAATGCCGCCTTCTTTCAGATAAGTTAGAAAACTTTTCTTATTTAACGCACTCATTTTCAATAGCCCCTAAATTATCAAAGATGCACTGACGCAAGACGTAATATTTCGTTCTGCGTGGTTGTTTTAGTGTCTACAATTCCGGCAACAAGACCATTGCTCATCACCAGAATACGGTCTGTAATCCCTAACAACTCCGGCATTTCGGACGAAATAATAATGATTCCTTTCCCTTTCTTAGCAAGTTCAGCAATCAGCTGATAAATTTCGAACTTAGCACCAACATCGATCCCGCGAGTTGGTTCATCCAGCATTAAGATCTCAGGCTGTGTTAACAACCAACGCCCGATAATAACTTTCTGTTGGTTACCACCAGATAAAGAACCAATAGAAGTACGGTGACCAGGTGTTTTTACACGCATTGAGTCAATTACCCATTGGGTATCACTTTTCATGCGTGAATTATCTAATAAGCCAACTTTGTTTTTATAATTGCGAATATTAGAAATCAGCGAGTTAAAACCAATATCCAGATAGGCGTAAATCCCTGTTGAGCGACGCTCTTCAGTTACTAACGCAAAACCATGGTTAATCGCTTCATTGGCCGAATGGTTATTAATTTTTTTACCGTGCAGGTTAATGGTTCCGGCCGATTTTTCGCGGATACCAAATAACGTTTCAACGATATCAGTACGCTTCGCACCGACCAGACCGGCAATACCGAGGATTTCCCCTTTATGCAAATCGAAGGAGACATCACGAATTGAAGGCTGACGCAACGAAGTCAAATTACGCACTTCCAAAATCACGTCACCCGGCACGTTCTCTTTTGTCGGGAAGCGTTGGTTCAGAGAGCGCCCTACCATCATGGAGATGATTTTATCCATGTCCAGCCCTTCTAATGGCTGGGTGGCAATCCATTGTCCGTCACGCAAGATGGTTATCTCATCACACAGTTGGAAGATCTCTTCCATTTTGTGAGAAATATAAACAATGCCGCAGCCACGTTCTTTTAATTTACGAATGATTTTGAAAAGGTGGTTAACTTCCTTTTCTGTCAATGAGGATGTTGGCTCATCCATAATGACAATTTTAGCATTGTAAGAGAACGCTTTAGCGATTTCGATCATCTGCATTTGTGATACCGACAAAGTGCCCACGCGTGCTTTAGGGTCAATATCAATATCCAGCTCATCAAATATATGTTTGGTATCACGGTACATTTTGTCTTGATCGACAAACATACCTTTGGTTGGGTAACGCCCCAGCCACATGTTATCCATAACGGTACGTTGTAATACCAGGTTTAACTCCTGGTGTACCATCGAGATACCGTTCTCCAGCGCTTCTTTAGTGCTGGAAAAATTTACTTCTTGTCCCTGAAAAAGAATGCTGCCGGAATCTTTGCTGTAGATCCCAAAAAGACATTTTAATAACGTTGATTTACCAGCCCCGTTTTCACCCATTAATGCGTGAATAGAATGAGGACGGACTTTTAAATTAACATTATCCAGTGCCTTAACGCCGGGGAATGATTTATTAATGTTGGTCATTTCCAACAAATATTCCGACGACTGATTTGTAATATTGTCGACCATAATTACGGTTCCAATAGTGTCACTGAGCGTAAGTTTTGAACCGGGCGCATAAATACGCCCGGTATAAACCAACTACATTACTTATTTACCAGTAAATTCAGCCAGATTGCTCTGATCAACACCTACATAAGGGATACGAACGATTTTGTCTTCGATTTTCCACTTAGTGCCATCAGCGGCAGGCTTACCAGCGGCCAGGTTTTTAGCCAGGTCGAAGGTTGCTTTTGCCTGGTTGTTAGCATCGTTCAGAACGGTACCGGCCATTGCGCCAGATTTAACCAGTGCCAGCGCTTCTGGCAGGGCATCCACACCAAATACTGGAATAGAAGATTTGTTGTGCGCTTTCAGCGCTTCAACTGCACCCATTGCCATCGCATCGTTGTTGGCAATAACCACTTCGATTTTGTTAGCGTTCGGGCCAGACAACCATGCGTCCATCTTATCTTTCGCCTGAGCGGTGTCCCACATTGCAGTATCTAACTGCAGCTGTTGGGTTTTCAGACCTTTATTGTTCAACTCTTTGATAACGTAGGTCGTACGCGCTTCAGCATCCGGGTGACCTGGTTCGCCTTTCAGCAGTACGAACTGAACCTGACCATCTTTGTTAAGATCCCACGCCGGGTTAGCCGCCCAGTGTTTTGCAATCAGGTCGCCCTGAATGATGCCTGATTCTTTAGAGTCAGTACCGACGTAGTAAGCTTTGTCGTAGCTATCCAGCGCTTTGCGAGAAGGTTCTTTGTTGTAGAACACGATTGGAATGTTCTGGCCGCGCGCTTTTTCGATAACGGTGCCAGCAGCAGCCGGGTCAACCAGGTTGATTGCCAGTGCTTTCACGCCTTTTGCCAACAGTACGTCAATCTGATCGTTCTGCTTGGACTGGTCATTCTGTGAGTCGTTCATCAGCAGTTCTACGTCTGGCGAAGCTTTTGCGTCTTTCTCAATCGCTTTGCGAACCACTGACATAAAGTTATCGTCGTATTTGTAAATGGTCACGCCAATACGGGTATCAGCTGCATGAGCGGCTGCACCAAACAACATACAAGACATAACGGCGGACAGGGTCAAAACCTTCTTATTCATGGTATCTCCGGTTTTTTTGCAGGGTAGTTCTTAGGGGTATTCAGGCAGGCAGCGTTGTTACAAAAACGTTACTGAATGCCGAAAATTTTTCTGTTCTAAAAAACTCTTCCGTGTTCAATAACATTCCATAACAGCTTTTATTGGTAGTTTTTTGCCGAATACCTATAAGTAAACTGATTAGTCACCGTTACATATAGTTTCAGCTGATAAGACGCTGACATCATAGTCATCGCATTGTTAATTAACTGTGAATTTACTCACAAATTGAAACCGGTTACATAAAAGACTTTTTTCAGAGAGTGATCGGTGCCGCAATTTGCCGTGGAGCAACAGAATGGCGACGAACTAAAGTCGGCATAAAACAGTGTGTTGCACCATTATCGAGCGTTCCTGCCGCCCCTTGTAACGCCAGTTCGGTCGCCAGGCGTGCCATTGAAACAATGGGGTAACGCACCGTTGTAAGTTGTGGATCGGTGTAACGCGCTATCGGAATGTCATCAAAACCAATCACTGAGACATGATGTGGCACGACAATGCCATTATCTTTCAACGCAGTTAACGCACCTGCTGCCATGCTGTCGTTATAGGCAAATACCGCACTGAGTTGCAGATTGCGGCCTAACAACTCGACCATTGCCGCTTCACCACCCTGCATATCGGGTGATCCCACGCCCACCCAGCTTTCGGGCGGTACAATCCCCTGCTCACTCATGCCACGCAGCCATCCTTCGCGCCGCTGCGCATTGTCTTCAATGGCATGGCTCGATGCCAGATATCCGATGCGCTGATGACCTTGATTAAACAGCATTCTTGTCGCCATCAAAGCGCCACTGACATTATCAAGCCCGACACATCGATGCTCGTACCCCGGCACTATGCGGTTAACCAGCACCATGCCTGGAATGTGATCGAGGAACTCGGCCAGCTCTTTATCACAAAGAGCTTTAGCATGAACAATCAATGCGTTACAGCGTTGTCGAATCAATACCTCAATGGCATGACGCTCTTTTTCTTCCTGATGGTAGCTGTTGCCAATGAGCACATATTTGTTGTGCTCCTGCGCCACGACATCCACCGCTTTGACCAGTGCGCCAAAAAATGGATCGGACACATCCATCACCACTACACCGATTGTATCGCTGACCTGCGTTGCCAGAGCCTGGGCGTTCGCATTCGGGCGATAGCCCAATTGCGCCACCGCCTGCATCACACTTTCACGGGTATCAGCGCTGACCAGCGCACTGTTATTGAGTACACGGGATACCGTCGCCACGGAGACGCCGGCGATTCGGGCAACGTCACGAATGGTGATCATATTTATCACCTGGCGAAGGAAGAATTAGTCTCATGAATGCACCCTGTATATGGCAAGGTGGCTATTCTGGCAGCGACTTGGGAATGACTACGTGAGGATGATCACATCAATGAAAACGGTTACATACATATCGTTAACGTTTGTGATGTATATCATTATCTTGCCGGATGCTTCAGTGATACCCCCGCAGCACGTGCGGTTAGTTGTCTCCAGAGCCACTCAACAGGCCCCTGACGGAAGTAACGCAGCCAGAGCATAGAGAATAAGATATTGATTACCCATACAAAAGGCACAATTGCCAACAGGCTAAGGCGGTCAAACTTCATGAACCAGCCCATGCGGAAGAAGAAGGTGGTGCAAATCACTGTCTGTAGTAAATAGTTCGACAATGCCATTCGCCCGACATGCGCTATCGCATTCACCAGGCGCAAGCGCGACAACTGCGGCCAGTAGCCAAATGCGAGTGCGGCATAGCCAATAGTTTGAAACGGGGCACTCAGTTCACGCGGCGCTTGCAGCAAGAAAGCACACCAGCGATACATCCAGCCAAGGTGCCACTGGGCATAAATCGCAGGAATATTAATTAGCAACCCAACCACAATCAGCCACACGCCAATGCGGCGATAATGATGCAGACTAAATTCCCCTCGCAGCCAGCCACTGCGCATTAATGACGCGCCAATCAGCATCATCCCCGCCAGTTGCCAACCGTATTGCGCACCCAAAGCTACAAGGTTTGATGAGAGCAAATCGATGCGATTGCTAATGGCCTCCGTCCCGCCGTTAAGCTTCCACCACTGTTCGTACTGCAAATTTGCGGCATCGGGGATCCATGAGCGGTTCGGTGCATCGCCGGAAATAAAACCCAGCAACAACAGCACGCCAATACCGGTGAGATACAAGATAACGCCCGTATTAAACAATGAGCGATTACCCGGTGCATCACGAATCAGACGCCAGCACACCAACCCTACTAAACCGTAGGCCAGCAAAATATCGCCATCCCAAAGGAAAATAGCGTGCATAAAACCGAGCAGAACTAATAACGTCAGACGTGACTGAATCCAGCGTTTGCCGCGATGTAACAACATCTGCAAGCCCGCGCCAAATAACAGAGCAAATAAGGTGAGGAATTTTACCTGAGCAAAGAGATCTAAAATTGCCCACGTCCAGGCATCGTGAGCTGTAGCAGAACCGGACCAGGCTGGATTGAGGTACGCAGCCTTCGGCAAACCGAAGGCCACGATATTAAGCAGCAGGATGCCGAGAATAGCGACGCCACGGACAAAATCCAGCGTAACGTTTCTACTCATACACCCTACCTAATTAATGTTAGTTATGACGCACTGCACGCAGGAATTCCTGGCGTGTATTCTGGCTGGATTTAAACAATCCACCCAAAGACGTGGTTGTCGTCGCACTAGTCGCATCCTGCACGCCACGCGCTTTAACACAATAATGGACTGCATCAATAGATACCGCCACATTGTTGGTGCCAAGCAAGGTTTGCAGTGCAATCAGGATTTGCTGGGTTAAGCGTTCCTGAACCTGCGGGCGCTGCGCAAAGAATTGCACAATGCGGTTAATTTTTGACAGGCCAATCACGGTATCTTTCGGCAGATAAGAGACTGTCGCTTTACCGTCGATAGTCACGAAATGGTGTTCACAGGTGCTGGTGAGCGTAATGTTGCGCACCGTCACCATCTCATCAACCTTCATCTTATTCTCAATGACGGTGATTTTTGGGAAGTTGGCATAATCAAGGCCGGAGAAAATCTCATCGACATACATTTTAGCGATGCGATGCGGGGTTTCCATCAAGCTATCGTCGCTGAGATCAAGATTCAGCAACTGCATGATTTCCGTCATATGCCCGGCAATCTCGCGTTTGCGGGTTTCGTTATCGAGCTCACGCAATTGTGGGCGCAGTGGCGTTTCCAGGCCGCGTGCAAGCAATGCTTCATGAACCAATGCGGCTTCTGGACTTAGTGATGGCATGTTGTTTTCTCCTGCAGGTGTGACTGACCTCGGCCCTACATGGGGCAAAGTGTGTGCTCATTGTGCGTGAGCGCGGTCGCATAATCCAGTAGTGCGAACGATAATTATTGAAATCGTCAATACCTTTACTCTTTACGCCAGACGAGGCCGCCGCCAATCAATAATGCCAGACCGGCTACGTATAACGCAGGCTCAAGTTGCCCGGTAAGCGAAGTCGATAATGCTGACAGCATCGGCCCCACTAGTTGCCCCATGGCATAACCGGTAGTGAGTAATCCTGCCATGTAACGGGTATGCTTTGGCGCCAGTTCGCGCCCATATTGCAACGATAATTGCACCGCACATAAGAAGCCACCACCCACCAACAACGAGCCTAAAACCAGCCCGACCATGCCGGGAATCATATCTGAGGCGAATACACCAAGTGCTTGCAACCAGAGAACCAGCGCCAGGCGTTGATGGCTTTGTAACAAATGCCGCGCGGCAATGCCGAGCAAAATACCGCAAACCGCCGCACCGCCAAATATCGGCCAGACAAACTGCGCAAACGCACTGCCAGGAAAACGTGCGCTCGCCATCTGCGATAAAAATGTGGCGGGCAGAATATATCCAAATCCTGCCAGGCTGTAACTCCACACCAGACGTTTGAGTTGTGGCGTTAATATTAGCGGCTCTGGCGCGGTTTCCGGGCGATGCAGCTCCCCTTTGCGTGGCAAGTTTCGGGCAATTAACGCAATAAACAGCAGCGCCAAAGCACCATAAACCAGCCAGGCATGGCTTGCTGATAACCCATAACTGTGGATTGCCACCGCCATCAAACCACTGATAAATATTCCAGCACCTGGACCTGCGAACACCGCAGCACTTAATCCTGGTTTACCTAAATGCGCCAGTTGCTCATTGCTCCAGGCCGCAATTAACACCATCGCCCAGCCGCTGGCGCAACCAATCAGAAAACGAATCAACGCATGCCACAGGGCTAAATCCACGGTAGCAGAAAGCAGCGTCAGTATGACCGCTCCCCAGACACCAGCATGCAAACGCAACTCTACTCGCCGATGGGCTCGCATGGCATCCCATGCGCCAGCCAGATAACCGAGGTAGTTAATCGCTGCTACCAAACCCGCACTGGTTAAGGTAAGTTGCCCTTCAGTTATCATTAATGGGACTTGTGGTGTGAATGCAAATCGGCCAATGCCCATTGCAACCACCAACACCAGAAACCCAGTCAACGCGATACGTGCCGCCACTATCACCCCAAATGTTGCGATTTCGTTGCCAGTATGATGCCGCATGGCTAGACTGGGGAGAAGTGAAAGTTATTCATTGATATTGAATATATTTGAGGAACCTCTGGATGGAACTGCTTGAAGAACACCGATGCTTTGAAGGCTGGCAGCAGCGCTGGCGCCATGATTCCGCGGTACTGAAATGCCCAATGACGTTCAGTATTTTTCTGCCAACGCCACGTACGACTCCCCCACCGGTGCTCTATTGGCTCTCCGGTTTGACCTGTAATGACGAAAACTTCACCACCAAAGCGGGCGCGCAACGAGTCGCTTCTGAGCTGGGAATTGTGTTGGTAATGCCTGATACCAGCCCACGCGGTGAAAATGTGCCGAATAATGAAAGCTACGATCTTGGTCAGGGTGCAAGCTTCTATCTGAACGCTACCGAACAGCCGTGGGCCGACCATTTCCGCATGTATGACTACATTAATGATGAGCTGCCAGCGTTGATTGCTGATAACTTCAGCATCAGTGAAAAAGCCTCTATTTTCGGGCACTCTATGGGTGGCCACGGTGCGCTAAGCATCGCATTGAAAAACCCTGGTCGATATTGCTCCGTTTCGGCCTTTGCGCCGATCGTGAACCCAACGCGCGTGCCGTGGGGCCAAAAAGCCTTTAATGCTTATTTAGGTGCAAACGAAGAGAAATGGCGCGAATGGGATAGCTGCTGCTTGTTGATGCAGGCTGATAGTTCCAATGCCATTCCTGTGCTTATCGATCAAGGTGATGCGGATCAGTTCCTTGCAGATCAACTGCAACCAGCGCAATTTGCTGAAGTAGCACGGCAGAAAAACTGGCCGCTAACGCTGCGAGTGCAGCCTGGTTACGATCATAGCTATTACTTTATTGCTTCGTTTATCGAGGACCATTTGCGGTTCCACGCGGAGCATTTGGCGTAACTCATTGCCCTCACCCCGAGGATGTTTCTTATACACAACTTTGAGGGGAGGTTCCTGCCTATACGGAGTAGATTCCGTTCACTAAAGGTTCAGTGATATCTGTACTCACCGAACCAGTGAACGTATCAAGGGTGCTACCGCAGCACCCTTGATAATCCCGGTTCCCGACGGCTCGACCCGGCCTTACAGTCAAAACGGAGGCGATTTATGCCGGACTCAAAGGTCAACGTCAAAAGCTAAGGTCAAAAGCCGAACCGGTTTTGACCTTGTTCCCGGTATAAATTGCCCCAGTGTTCCCCATAAGTCAGGGTTGAGCTGCCGGGAGCAGCGAAAGAGAGCGATCGCCGGGAGCGAGTCGCGAACGACCCTGAACGTTGGGGATAAGCTGGGGTTTACCGCGTAGCGGCAATTTAATGGCCGGGCGCCAGGATTGCCAAGGAGAGGGCGTTCTCTCCTTGGCTCGTTCACCGTTAACAACGGTTGCAGAGATAACCAGACGTTCGGGTGAACGGAAAAACATCTCATCTTATAGATCTCACCCTGACAAGGGGGTTAGGGTGAGGGCAAAAGCTCAAATCAGAACGTGTAATCCACTGCCATAAAGTAACGACGGCCATCTTCGTTGTAACTGTAATCGTCACGACTCAGATCTTTATCACCCAGGTTCATGACGCCCGCACGAAGTTTGATAGCTTTTGTCGCTTTCCATGCCGCACCTGTATTCCACACCACGTAGCCGCCAGGTGTTGGCGAGCCGTCGGTTGTTGCGCGTTGCTCACCGGTATAGTTTGCAGATACATAGAATGACCAATCATCCAATGGCGCCCAATCCACCGTACCGTTCGCGGTATGGAATGGTAGTGAGGCTAATGGTTTGTTGCCGCCACCGCTCAAATCTCGGCCATCGTTATAGGTATAGTTCAGAGTGAGTTTCCACTGCTCACTGAACGGCACTTTCAACTCAGTTTCAACACCACGAATACGCGCTTTGTTGACGTTGTAGTATTTGAAGATAGGGCGGCCCGCGCTGTCAAAACCAACAAAGTTTGGATATGACGGTGCCTGGCTGATGCTCGAAGTACGATTGATATCAATCATATCGTCGAGGTTGTTCTGGAAGGTAGTGATGCTGCCTGAAACCCCGTCCAGCAAACCTTCATCACCCGCGTAGTACAAACCTAACTCGAAGCTTTCGCTGGTTTCAGGTTTCAGATCTGGGCTGCCGACAATCTTACAAGAGCCGCGACAAGAGTTGCTGGTCCAGTCCGGGCTAAGTTGCAGTAACGATGGCGCTTTAAATGCCGTCGCCCAGCCACCTTTCATGGTGATGGTATCTGTCGCGCTGTATACGAGGTATGCGCGTGGGCTCCAGTGGTCGCCGTAGGTTTCGTGGTCGTCCATACGCACGCCGGTAGTCAGCGCCAGCGGTTCAAAAATCCGCCACTCATCTTCTAAGAACAGTGCGTACTGGCTGGCAGACGTTTCGGAACTGTTGCCACCCGTGAGATTTACCGGGTCTGACAGCTTATCGTGTCGCCATTCCCCACCGAAGGTCAGTAACTGGTTAATTTCACCCAATGGCAGAACCAGTTTGCCGTCCAGGCTGTTATTGCGCGAGGTGATTGGCGAGCTATTGCCTGGATTGAGGTTATCAATCTTATCGCCATAAAAACGCAGTTCGGTATTGCCGTAATCCCAACGTCCATTGTGGGAAATGGAGTAATCCTGGCGCTCCATGCGGTTTTTATTCAGCGAGTCCGAATCACGGTCCTGGCGGTCAAAACCATAACCAAAGCTCATGTCCTGATTTTCTGTTGGCGTCAGGGCAAATTCAGCGCTGCCGCTACGGGTGGTAAAACCTTCAATACGCGGCGTTTCACCTGTTGCGCTGGTGCTGGAAGTCTCTTGTTTATCTTTCTCACGCTTGCCGAGGTTGCCGTAAACTTTCACCCCAAGCAGGTCGTCGATAATTGGGCCACTGGCAAAGAAATTGCTGTTATAGGAATCACCGCGATCGCGTTTTTCCTGAATGGTGGTATCCGCCGTTACGGTGCCATGCCAGGCTTTGCCAACTTTGCGCGTAATAATGTTCACCACACCACCCAACGCATCCGAACCGTAGAGCGAAGACATAGGCCCGCGCACCACTTCGATACGCTCGATGGCATCAACCGGAATCCAGTTAAGGTCAAAATCATTGTGGCGGAATACCGCATTGCGCGAGTTCACCCGCTTGCCATCCACCAGAATCAGCGTGTAGCTGCTACTCAGGCCTCGAATACTGACGCCCTGGCGGTTATCCCCTTCGTTGGTGAGCTGCACACCAGGAACTTCCTGCAACACATCTTTCAGGTTCTGGATCGGTTTCTTTTTCAGATCTTCTTGAGTGATAACGCTAATACTGGCAGGGGCATCTTTGAGATTTTGCTCGGTAGCAGAAGCAGTAACAACCATAGTGTCTTCACGTTCTTCGGCAAAAACCGGAAACGCAGCACTGATTATCGACGCACAAAGTCCTCCCCGGACGATGGGATTCAACCTTAACATTCCTTTCTCCATGAGGTGAATGGCAAACTAAACGATGGATTGCGCTCACATTCCTTACTGCGTTGCTGGCTACTTTGGCAAACAACTGCGCGCTGTACTCACCGACATCCAGCCGAGGTAAAGCGTGGCGACACCATAAATTAAACGAGAATGGTTATCAATCAAATTGTTAAAGTTTGTAATGTATCGAAAGGGGATAATGCGGAGGGATAATGTGAGAGGGGATAAAAAAGGGCGCGATAATCGCGCCCTTCAGAGTTACTTTTTAAAGGTTTCCGGGAAGGTCATTTCGCTATATTTCACGAAACGAGTACCTCTCGTAATCTTATAGCCCCACCAGATTGCCAGGAACAGCGGGATACCAATATAGGTAGCCGTTACGCCTGCCCAATCGATTTTATCGGCAAGGAACGCTTCGTAGTTCTGGCCAAGAGTAATAATCAGACACAGCACGAAGGCAAAGATTGGCCCCAGCGGGAAGAAGCCAGAAACATATGGCAAATCTTTAAGATCAAGCCCTTGCTTCACATAACCACGACGGAAACGGTAGTGGCTAATCGCAATACCCAACCAGGCGATAAAGCCGGTCATGCCTGATGTGTTCAAAAGCCACAGGTAAACTGTCTGGTTACCGAACATAGAAGTCAGGAAGCACAGACCCGCTACAACAGTGGTTGCGTACAGCGCGTTACGTGGCACACCGCCACGGGAGAGCTTAGAGAAAATACGTGGTGCTTTACCGTCGCAAGCCAGGGTGTACAGCATACGCGTTGACGCATACATCCCTGAGTTACCTGCAGACAGTACCGCAGTCAGAATAACGGCGTTCATTACCGCTGCTGCAGATAGCAGGCCAGCATGCTCGAATACCAGTGTGAACGGGCTAACGCCGATATCTTTAACATCGTTACGCAGCAGGCTCGGATCGGTATAAGGAATGATCAGGCTGATAATCAGAATCGCGAACACATAGAACAGCAGGATACGCCAGAACACCTGACGCACAGCGCGTGGAATGTTCTTGCCTGGGTCTTCAGATTCGCCCGCAGCAACACCAATCAACTCGGTACCCTGGAATGAGAATCCGACTATCATCGCGACACCAATCATTGCGGAGAACCCACCAGCAAACGGTGCATCACCAATTGCCCAGTTGCTCCAGCCAGCAGGTTGTGCGCCTTTAAAGATACCCAGGATCATCATTACGCCGACAATGATAAAGATGATAACCGTGGTCACTTTAATCAGTGAGAACCAGTATTCTGCTTCACCAAAGCCTTTAACGGAGATGTAGTTCAGCAAGAACATGATGCCGAGGAACAGTGCACTCCAGATCCAGCCAGGGGTGTCAGGGAACCAGTAGTTCATCACCAGTTGTGATGCGACCAGGTCAACGGCGATAGTTACCGCCCAGTTGTACCAGTAGTTCCAGCCCAGTGCGAAACCGAAGCCTTCTTCAACGTATTGTTGCCCGTAAGTAGCAAAAGAGCCCGAAACCGGCATATAAGCCGCAAGTTCACCCAGGCTTGTCATCAGGAAGTACACCATCAGACCAATCAGCATGTAGGAGAGCAACGCGCCGCCAGGGCCCGCTTGAGAAATGGTTGCACCAGAGGCAACAAATAGCCCAGTACCGATGGAACCGCCGATGGCGATCATCGTTAAGTGGCGCGCTTTTAACTCACGGCGTAAGCCAGGCGCTTGTGTTGTTTTATCTTGAGAAACCATAGAAAATTGTGGTCCGTCCAAAAAATGAGGCGAGATTGTAGCAAACCAGAGTGAGACTTATAGTAGAAATACGCTGTTATAAGAGAGCTTCATAATCGGCGGCGGATTATAAGTAACGCACTTATGACAGGGAGTCGGTGAGAGGTTTTTTTCGACATTTGAATGAGATGCGGGAGTCCCTTCCCCTGCAGGTAATAGCAGTTACTGCTATTTAAAATCGACCGTCATTAATTCGGGGATAGTGACATCACGTGTCGTTTCAACGCAGCGGCTGATGTAATCGACAAAACGCGGCGGCGGTGACATACCTAAATCCAGCAGTTTCTTATTTGAGAAACGCACATTCAGCATCGAAAACTCGCCATATAAACGCATGGCTCTGAGCATCAACCTTTCATTACACGGGCCGTAAATTGTTTTGAAACCCCTGCGTTCCTTTACCAGTTCACTGTAATCCACTTGCTGGTATGTAGAATAGATAGGTTTTTGATTGAGTGCCGCCGCCATCGCTTTATCTATATCGACAAACTGAGTACTACCTGTGTCACCCGCTGATATGTGATAAACCTTTTCGGTTAGCTTTGAGCGTTTTGTTAATAACAAAAGCGCCTCTGCGCAGTAATCCACAGGAATAACATCGATTTTATCTTCCATTGAACACATGAACTTCCCAAGCATCAGCACCATGCGGAATACCCAGAAAATGCTGCTGGATGGACGGCAACCCTCTTCACTGTGCCCTACCACAATTGAAGGGCGAGCAATAACTAAAGGCAGTTGCGGGCAATGTTCTACCATCAATTGCTCAATGGTGGATTTAGACCACGTATATTGAACCAAATGCTCCTCTTCAGGCTTGCGCGTCATGCTTTCAGTTACCAGCGTCCCCGCGTCCGGCACACATGACATCGCGGTTCCCACATGAACAAAGCGGACCAAACCCAATACATCCGCCATCCGTTTGACGAATTTAAGCGTACCCTCTACGTTCACTTTCCAGATAAGCGCATTATCACCAAATGAAGCAACAGCAGCGCAGTTGATCACGTGAGTTACAAAAGAGAGCCTGGCATCATCCAAAAAATCTTCTGAAGCCGCTAAATCACCGAGCAAGATATTTTCTTCATTAATTTTATTAAGTAAGGCTGCACTGCACCCAAACTTAGCAAGGTTATTTCTTATCCTCTCAACACCTTCTTTAGGTGAGTTCGCCCTTACTAATAACAAGTATGAGCTAATTGAAGAATCAGAAAGCGCTCGAGCTAATACAGCACCACCCAGAAAACCTGTGGCTCCGGTAATCAATAGATTGCTCATTTTAGAAACTCTGGATTTAAAAATGCCATACTAAGAGGCAATTTATAAACAGCGCATCAATAGAGAGAGCAACATAAAAGATGATTGGGTTTATTTTTTAACTCACTGTATTTACTTACCATTAAATAATGGTTGAATCATGTTCGTTTAAAAAAGGTATATTGATTTTACCCGCCGCAAATGCATTCCCACCGCAAAAACACAACACTCAATTAACTAATAAGCCATGATTTTCATTTATTAGTGAAATAAGCGATATAAAAAACCACTCGATATCATCGCCAAAAATGTACCAGTCAAAACAATGCATAAAGTTGGACGCACTTGAGGTGCAGCTAACCAGAAGGAATTCAACCCATTTTTAACGCGTGCCGACTGAATTGACTCAACGCATCCCATGACAAAGAACGTGGAGCTAATTAGCGTAAACCATGGGTTCACCTCGACTCCGCACAATGCCAGATACGCGTTAGAGAAGTGAAACTTTGCCAGTAACAATACTGCACAAACCCTGGGGAAAAAGTACCTGCCGATCAACAAGACTGTAGTACCAAAGGACGCGGCGATCATCACCCATTCCAGGGCGATGCCATGAAATGAATAGATTTGTACTATTAGATAGATAACGCCAATTATAATGGTTAAAGCCGCCGCGATATTTGCACAAAGTCGGTAAAAATTCAGATTGTCAGTGTAGCTGGCCAATGCGATGTTTTTCATATCCATTCAAAATAGTCTCTGGCATTTGCTTACAAGGGGATACATATAAAAACTTTATAAATCGGACTGAAGAATACGCAAAACCATAATTTTTGAATTGATTTTAAGCATATCTGCTTCTTTAATTCACTATCGCCGCAATTAATGGGTTACGCCTTACACGTTGCAGTACCGAAGAAACCGCTGTAATGCATTAGAAATATGTTTCTGACGATGGTGAATCCGGTACAAAGTGCGCACCAGACGCGGTAACGGTACTGGCACTTCCACCAAAGATCCTGTTTCCAGTTGTTCCGCAATCACCCTACGCGACAGGCAACTGATGCCAAGACCATGGCGCACCGCATGTTTAATTGCTTCCGAATTTCCCAATTCCATACCGAGATGAAATTGCGGCAAATGAGAAAGCAGCAAGTAGTCGACAATTTCACGTGTGCCAGAACCTTTTTCACGCAGGATCCACGACTGCTGTGCAAGAGTTTCCAGAGTGACCGGCTGCTGCAATAAAGGTGCGTCAGGTGGCGCAAATACGACGAGCTCATCTTCCAACCAGGGCTCGGTCACCAATTCGGTCATATGGCTCGGCCCTTCAATCAGACCAATATCAACCCGGAAGTCGGCAACCGCGTTAATCACATCCTGACTATTACCAACGCTCATCTCCAGCGGGAGATTTGGAAAATCGCGGCGATAATGAGCAATCATTTCCGGCAGAATGTAATTGCCTATAGTGCTGCTGGCATAAACGCGAATGGCACCGTTATCCTCTTTAAACAGTTGTTCGACTTCTATTGCCTGCTCAAGCAAACCCACCACGCGCGGATACAGCAAACGGCCATGTTCATTGACAACCAGGCGTTTGCCTACCCTATCGAACAATTGCACGCCTAACTGCCCTTCGAGATCGGACAGCGCTGCACTGACCGCAGACTGAGACAACGCCAGCATTTGCGAAGCCTGAGTAGTAGAGCCGCTTTTGAGGACTTCAGCGAAGACTTCAAGTTGCCGCAATGTGATATGCATAGTGGATACGCCTTAACACTTATTCAGATTGATTATAAATATATAATCAATTTTATTTTTAAGCCACCAGGACTTACTCTTTTGTCAATAAAGCCAAAGTAATTCGAGTTGTAGGAAGCCGGCAAGCGCGATAACCCCGATGAGCTTACGCCGGTAAGTGATTCGGGTGAGCGCGTGCAGCAAACGCATCTACGGCTTGAAGTATGACGGCTACACAAAGGAGAAGGTTATGGCTACGTTATCAATTCCCACTCATCGACATACATTGTGGCATTTCCTGCCAGGACTGCTGCTTGCAGGTGCAATTACTGCACTGGCGCTTTGGTTGGGGAATATTCCCTCCGTGGCAGGTCTGGGACTCGGTGCATTAACGCTCGCGATTCTATGCGGGATGGTGATTGGCAACACGCTTTACCCGAAAATCTGGCAACACTGTGATGGCGGTGTACTGTTTGCCAAACAACACCTGCTGCGTCTTGGGATCATTTTATATGGTTTTCGACTGACTTTTTCGCAGATTGCGGATGTCGGCGCCAGCGGCGTCATCATTGATGTTCTGACATTAAGCAGCACCTTCGCCCTCGCCTGCTGGCTGGGTCAGAAAGTGTTTGGCCTGGATAAACAAACCAGTTGGTTAATTGGTGCCGGTAGCAGTATTTGCGGTGCTGCGGCGATTCTGGCAACCGAGCCGGTTGTGAAAGCAGAGGCCAGCAAAGTAACCGTAGCAGTCGCAACAGTGGTGATTTTCGGTACGCTTGCGATCTTCATTTACCCAATGATTTATCCATATGTCACACAATGGTTCACACCGGAAGCCTTTGGTATCTACACCGGTTCAACCATGCATGAAGTTGCACAAGTAGTGGCTGCGGGGCACGCAATCAGCCCTGAAACTGAAAATGCGGCAGTAATCGCAAAAATGCTGCGCGTAATGATGCTGGCTCCATTCCTGATTTTCCTGGCAGCTCGCGTCAAACAACTGGCTCCGGCAGGCCAGGCGCAGAAAAGCAAAATCACCATTCCATGGTTTGCGGTGCTGTTTATTGTGGTTGCGATGTTTAACTCACTGCACTTACTGCCAGCCTGGGCGGTCAATGCGTTGATAACACTGGATACTTTCTTGCTAGCAATGGCGATGGCGGCTCTGGGTTTAACCACTCACTTTAGCGCGCTGAAAAAAGCCGGTGTACGCCCGCTGCTGATGGCTCTGGTGCTATTTATCTGGCTGATCGTTGGCGGTGGCGCAATTAACCTTGGTATCCATCACCTGATGGCATAAAGAGGTACGGAAAATTCCTGTCTAACCCGCTATCATTGTCCGTTTCCCGATAGCGGGTTTTGACAGGAGTAAGAATGATGAAGTTTATTGGCGCACATGTCAGTGCTGCAGGTGGTCTGGAAAATGCCGCAATTCGCGCGCACGAACTCGAAGCCACTGCTTTTGCCCTGTTCACCAAAAACCAACGCCAGTGGCGTGCAGCTCCGCTCACTGACGAAGTTATCAGCAATTTCAAACGAGCCTGTGAAAAGTATCATTACGGGCCGGGACAAATCCTCCCTCACGACAGCTATCTCATTAACCTTGGCCATCCGGTTGAAGAAGCGCTGGAAAAATCTCGCGAAGCCTTTATTGATGAGATGGAACGCTGCATGCAGTTGGGTTTGACGCTGCTGAACTTCCACCCAGGCAGCCATCTGATGCAAATCCCTGAAGAAGAGTGCCTTGCACGCATTGCTCAGTCGATAAACATCGCGCTGGATAAAACCGAAGGCGTGACTGCGGTGATTGAAAATACAGCGGGCCAGGGCAGCAATCTCGGTTTTCGTTTCGAGCATTTGGCCGCAATTATTGATGGTGTAGAAGACAAATCCCGAGTCGGCGTGTGTATTGATACCTGCCACGCCTTTGCAGCGGGTTATGACCTGCGCACCGAAGAAGACTGCGAAAATACCTTCGCTGAATTCGAGAGAATTGTTGGGTTCGAGTATTTATGTGGCATGCACCTTAACGACGCGAAAAGTGCTTTTGGGAGCCGTGTCGACCGCCATAACAGTCTGGGTGAAGGCAATATTGGCCACACGCCGTTTGCCTGGATCATGCGTGATAACCGTTTCGATGGGATTCCGCTAATTCTGGAGACGACGAACCCGGATATCTGGGCTGAAGAGATAGCCTGGTTGAAAGCTCAACAAACTGAAAAGGCCGTGGCGTAACAATCAACAGCCTCAGCATGCTGTAACGGCACACATCATAAATCCTGAAAGCGCGCCAGCGATCACTGGCGCGCATTGATATCAGGCAAGACCAATAAAGAAACCTGCGATAGTGGCACTCATCAAGTTAGAGAGTGTAGCCGCAGCCAGTGCCCTGATTCCCAGTTGAGCGATTTCTGACGCACGTTGCGGCGCAACGGCTGAAAACGCACCGACCACCACGCCGATAGAACCGAAGTTTGCAAATCCGCACAGCGCGAAGGAAATGATCGCGATGGTTTTCACATCCAATGTGCTCCCGGTTTGCAGATACGGAGAGAAATGGAGGTACGCAACAAATTCGTTAATCGCCAGCTTTTGGCCAATCAGGCTTCCTGCCAGCGTCGCGTCACTCCAGTCCACCCCCATTAACCATGCCAGTGGAGCAAGAAGATAACCAAAGATTCCTTCAAGGGTGGCGTGGCCATACCCAAACCAACCTCCAACACCGCCTATGACGCCATTAATCAGCGCGATAATAGCGACGAATGCCATCACCACAGTCGCCACACCGGCTGCGATTTTCAGTCCCGTCATCGCCCCACTTGCTGCCGCTTCAATAATACTTTTTGACGGTGTTTCGGTGAATGACAGATTCTCAAAGGTAACCTGTGTTTCTTCCGTGGCCGGGCTTAACATTCGCGCAAATAGAATCCCGCCGGGGATAGCCATCAGTGAAGCTGCAAGCAGATAATCAATTGGCACGCCTAATCCGGCGTATCCAATCATCGTTGAGCCTGCAATAGAGGCCATCCCACTACAAATTGCAGTAAACAGTTCATTGCGATTAAGACGATCAATAAAGGGTTTTACTATCGCGGGGATTTCATTCTGCCCAAGAAAAATAGTCGTGACAGCAACGAAGGATTCAATTTTGCTGATGTTCAATGCTTTCTGGAATATACCGCCAAGAATGCGAATCAACACTCCCATCACGCCAACGTAATAAAGCAGGCTTACTAACGCCGTAATAAAAATAATTGCTGGCAGCACCCGAAAGGCAAACACAAATCCAGCACCATCAAATACCTGATCCATTTTTGGCCCCACCAATGAACCAAAAATAAATGCGCTTCCAGCATCACTGTAGGTCATCACTTTATGTACCCCCAGCGCAGCTTGTTCCGCCAGCCATTTTCCCGGTGGGAAATAGAGCATGACGCCACCGATTGCGATTTGTAACACCAGCGCGGCCCCTACAGTACGTAGACTAATGCGCTTTTTATTTACCGACAGCACAAAAGCAATCGCCAGTAATACCGCCATTCCCAGAACACTTCTCATTACATCCATAATGATTTCCACCAAGCCAGGTCTGAACTCGTAACGGGCGACCGCTGACTGCCCATCAAGTTTGAGCAGGCATGCGCAGCTTTCCAGGTTTGCCGCGCATGCGTAGATGTGGGATTAGATATACTTGCGCACACACTCTTCTACTAAATCCCAGAACCAGTCGGTATCGATGCTAATACCCACTTTAACGTTCGCTGGTTTTCCAAGAACACTCAGTTCATCGCAGACTGTGCGGCCATAACACGGACCACGGTTCACATCGACTTCGACATACATATCTTGTGTTTTGATACCCTGAGGATTAATGAGATAGCCGATGCAGGTCGCATCATGCACCGGCCCGCCCGCCAGACCGTAGTTTTCGTATTGCGTTTTGAGAGTAAAGTTCATGATGTCGCTGAACAACTGACCGGCAGGGCCACCTGCTTTTTCCATGCGGGCGATGACATCAGCGGTACAGACGGTTTGGTTAGTCAAATCCAATCCCATCATTACCAGCGGCACGCCAGAGGTGAAGACGACGCGAGCCGCTTCGGGGTCTGCGAAAATATTGAACTCTGCCGATGGCGTAAAGTTACCCGTGCCGTATGCTCCGCCCATCAACACAATCTCACGGATTTTTGGCAAGATTGCAGGCTGCATCCGCATTGCTACTGCAATGTTGGTCAACGGCCCGACAGGAACCAGCGTAATTTCACCGTCGCTTGCCATCAGCGTATCGATAATATATTTAACTGCATGAGTACTTTCCGCTTTACGGGTTAGCGGTGCAAATACCGGGCCGTCCAGACCAGATTCTCCATGAATATTATCCGCTACAATTTGCTTTCTCATAATTGGCTGCGGCATCCCGGCATAAACGGGGACATTAATATTAAGTTGCTGGCAGACATTCAACCCGTTAACTAATGTTTTATCCAGAGTCTGGTTCCCGGCGACAATAGTTATACCCAGTAAATCTATCGTCGGGTATTTCGCAGCCATCATTATAGCAATCGCATCATCATGACCTGGATCGCAATCCAGAATAATCTTTCTCTTTTCCATATCTTATTTCCCCTGTTCACTGTTACGTTATTTTCGCCTTATCAACGATGATTAGGTCAGGTCGATGATTGAATCATAACGACAGAAAACGTATGCTGAATATGAGAAATCTCATACCGGAAAACTATTATGAAAGAAATCCAAAATGACGATCTCAGGCAGCAATTGATTAGCCATTCTGGTTATACAGAGAGCTTCTCAGTTGATGTCACACGTGATACCCGTTTGCTTCATATTGCTGCCGGAGACTACATTGTACGGGAGGGAAATCAGCCAGGATACCTGTTCTATCTGGCTCGCGGACGAGCCAAGCTCTATGCCACATTACCCAATGGGCGGGTATCGTTGATTGATTTTTTTGGCGCACCCTGTTTTATTGGTGAAATTGAATTAGTCGATGTTGATCACGAACCGCGAGCCGTCCAGGCCATTGAAGAGTGCTGGTGCCTGGCGTTGCCGATGAAGCAATATCGGCCACAATTATTAAAGGATGCGACCTTCCTCCGCAAACTTTGTGTAGAACTCAGCCATAAGAATTACCGAAATATTGTCGCCCTTACCCAAAACCAATCTTTCCCACTGGTCAACCGACTGGCGGCATTTATTTTACTGACTCAGCATAGTGATCTGTATAACGAAAAACATACGCAGGCTGCGGAATATATGGGGGTCAGTTATCGTCACTTGTTATTTGTGATTGCGCAATTTACGCGAGATGGTTTGCTGTTAAAACAAAAAATGGGCTATGGCATTAAAGATAAGAAGAGATTAATGGCGCTGGCGCTAGAGATGGACCCAGATAATAACTTTACTAGTTTATTACATTAAATAAGTAAAAAGGGCAGAGAAATCTCTGCCCTAAATATACACATTTACTTATGCAGCTTTTGCGACAACTTCTGCTTCCGGACGTTTCAGGAAGGCATAAGACAAACCTGCCAACAACGTCCCCACGACTATCGCAATCAGGTAACCCACAACCGGGGTAATCGCACCTGGGATTAACAGAACAAATAAGCCGCCATGTGGAGCCATCAGTTTAGCGCCTACTGCCATGGAGATTGCACCAGTCACCGCGCCACCAACGATACAGCACGGCAGCACACGCATTGGGTCGCGAGCAGCAAACGGGATAGCCCCTTCGGTGATAAAGCACAGACCCAGAACCATCGCTGCTTTGCCGCCTTCCTGCTGAGCTTTGTCGAATTTACGACGCGCAATAAATGTTGCCAGACCCATCGCCAACGGTGGCACCATACCTGCTGCCATAATGGCGGCCATCGGTGCGTAAGTTTGGGTGCTGAGTAACCCGACACCAAATGCGTAAGCCGCTTTGTTAACCGGCCCACCCATATCAGTACACATCATACCGCCAAGGATTGCGCCCAACAGTACCGCATTCGCGGTGCCCATGGTTTGCAGCCAGTGAGTCAGACCTTCGAGGATTTTCGAAACCGGCGTACCGATCAGATAAATCATCGCCAGACCCACAATCAGGCTTGAGAACAGTGGAATGATAAGGATTGGTTTCAATGCTTCCATGCTTGGTGGCAGTTTCAGCTTGGTGCTAATCATCTTAGCAACGTAGCCTGCGAGGAAGCCCGCAATAATCCCGCCGATAAAACCAGAACCGGTGCTAACGGCTAACATACCGCCGATAAGACCCGGCGTCAGGCCTGGTCGGTCAGCGATAGAAAACGCAATGTAACCCGCCAGAACCGGCACCATCAGCGCAAAGGCTGAACCACCACCGATTTGCATCAGTGCCGCAGCCAATGTACCTGGCTCTTTAAATGCTTCGATACCAAAAGCGAACGACAGCGCGATACATAGACCGCCCGCGACCACCATCGGTAGCATGAAGGAAACACCGGTTAACAGATGGCGATAAGCACCTACCGACTCTTTTTTTCCTTCATTCGCGCTGGCTGCACTCTGCCCTGTCGCTGCAAAAGGCTTAGCCTCAACAACAGCTTTATCAAGCTCTTGTGCCGTTTTCTTCAGTGCCAGACCTGTTGAGGTGCGATACATCGGTTTTCCAGCAAATTTTGCCAGGTCAACTTCGATATCGGCCGCAACAATGACCAAATCGGCCTCAGCTACTTCTTCAGGGGTAATTGCATTACCTGCGCCAACCGAGCCGCGTGTTTCAACCTTTACCCACCAGCCACGTTTTTTCGCTTCGGTTTCAATGGCTTCAGCAGCCATAAAGGTATGCGCGACGCCCGTTGGGCAAGCAGTTACTGCAACAATGCGTTTTGGCCCTTTAGCCAGCTCGACCGGTGCAGCACTAGCTGGAGCGGTATAAGGTTTCGCTTTATCTTTCGCTTCACCTAAAAACAGTTCCGGGTGCTGAACTGCACGGTCAATATCACCCAGAAAGACCTTTTTGCCATTTAGCGAGCTATCGGCAGGAATAGCGGTTCCCACAACGATTGCCATTTCAGCATCGTTTGGATTGTCGATAATCTGCAAGCGCGCTTTTTGCGCGGCTGAACCCAGCAATGTTTTCGCGAGGTACGCACGAGCTTGCCCAAGACCTGGTTCTATAATCAGCAGCGTTTTCATAGTTCCTCTCCTGCTGTCAGTTAAATGGTTTCAGATCAACACGGGCCATCATAGCCGCCAGTTGAGTACGATCTGTAATTCCGACATTGCTCTGACTTACCGCCAGCGCAGCCACTGCCGTCGCTAAACGCAGGGTATGTTCGCTGGATTCACGCATTAACAGGCCGTAGATAAGCCCGCCGACCATGGAATCCCCCGCACCAACGGTACTGACGACTTCGCATACTGGCGGTTTCGCTATCCATTCACCCGATGCGTTAACCCAAAGTGCACCTTCGGCACCCAGAGAAATCACCACATGCGCAATTCCTTGCTCACGTAGCGCATGGGCTGCTTCAATCACATCTTTCATTTCTGGCAATTTGCGACCAGCCCAGATCTCCAGCTCGCGGCGGTTTGGTTTAACCAACCATGGTGCGGCTTTCAGACCTGCGACTAATGCTTCGCGGCTGCTGTCGAAAATGATGCAAGGGCACTGGCTACGTAGACGCTTCATCCAGTCAGTGAAAGCATCAGGTGAAACGCCCGCAGGCAAGCTGCCACTAACACACACCATGTCAAACTGACCAAGCCAGCTCAGGGAATCAGCAACAAAACGCTCCCAATCTGCAGGAGTTACATCAAAGCCTGAGAAATTAAAGTCGGTAACTTCGCCATCTTTCTCAGTCAGTTTTACGTTGATGCGGGTGCGGCCTTGCACCACCTGAAAACGGTTGGCAATACCCAACTCGCTGAACAGTTGCTGAAAACCATCCTGGTTATCTTTTCCCAGGAATCCACCTACCGTGACATCGATGCCAAGGTCTTTAAGAACTTTAGCAACGTTAATCCCTTTACCGGCGGCATGCAGACCCGTAGTGCGCACGAGGTTAACTTCACCACGTTCAACTTCAGGGGTGTAACCGACCAGGTCGTAAGCCGGGTTTAACGTAATTGTTGCGACACGACGACTCATGCTGCCCCCTCACCAAGACCGGCAGCAACCGCTTCACCAATGGCTTTCAGCGCAAGTTCAGCATCCTCACCTACGGCCGTAAAGCGCAGGTGGTGGCCTTTTTTCACGCCCAGAGCGACGACTTTCATCAGGCTGCGACCATTGGCTGGCTTCCCGGTTCCATCAAGGTTTGTCACGGTAATCTCGCTATTAAATTGTTTAATGGTATTCACCAGCACCGTACCAGGACGGGCGTGTAGACCATGTTCATTGCGAATCTGGAAATCTGCACTCAGGCTATTTTGTTCAGCTGGAACATCAGTGGTCAGCAGCGTCAGCAACCCAGGTGCATCTGCGTTCAGCAAACGTTCAGCATTGTTGTTTATCAACATATCGCTCAGGCGATTGAGAACTTGTAAGGGTTGGTCGTCGGCCACTGCAACCGTCATCAACAGCGATACCGGTTGGCCGTCTGCTTCAAAAACTGATGCTGGGCGGCTGATTGCCACAGCACTCGCGAGGTTGCCTTCGGTGCTGTCGTTAAGCCAGATACCCTGTCCAAGATAGAGTGGTTTGCTGGAAACTACGTGGCTTACAAAAGCAGAGTTGGCAGCACCCGCCTGTTTAATGCGACCGGCATTTAATGCCTGAAGCGTCATCAGGTCGGTGGCGGTAACATCTAACGCCAATAATGAGTTATCAAACAGCAAAGATGCAGATTGTTTTTCGCCCATCAGCAATGCGCGAAGCTCTTCTGCTGAAGTCGCGGTTTTGAGCTGTTCAGCAACTTCGTCATCACTGAGCACATGTGTCAGCTGACGCAGTAAACCAAGGTGTTCGTCAGAACGAGCTGCAATGCCAATCACAACGTAAGCTTTCTGGCCCTCACCCCATTCAATTCCTTGTGGAAACTGGAACACCTTAACGCCGGTTTTCAGTACCAAATCGCGGGTATCAGTAGTGCCATGTGGGATAGCAATACCGTTACCTAAGTAAGTGGAGGTTTGCAGCTCGCGAGCCAGCATACCTTCTACATAGCCAATACTGACATTGCCTGCCTGCGCGAGCGCAGTAGCAACCAGACGTATGGCTTCTTCTTTATTTCCGGCACTAACGCCCGGATGAATATCCTGCACAGATAACTGGAACATGGTTCTCCTCTCCTGCTGAATTGAAACGATTCAGCTGCAATGAGAAAAAATGCGCCATCCCACTCCTGAAACTAAATAAGACGACGCTGAAACGTTTCAAGTAGTGTGGAGATCCTCCGCGATTCAGGCAAGATATGTTGTATTTTCGTTACCAGAATTTAGAGGTTACGCACATTTCCACTCCCATCTAAGCCGAAAAAGTGAGCAGTATCACGGTACGTTCAGCACACAATTTATAAGCATCAGCTTTTGCTGAACATAGCCAGGAACAGCGTTTTATCTTTTCGTGTCGCTTTTGATTTGAACAACTGTTTATTTCCAGGCAAGGCGCGTAAACTCCGCGCGTTCATTGACCAGCCGACACTGAGAGCATGCAAAACTCCCCCATAGCAGCAACACGCAAGCCCCTTGACTTAACTTCTTCAGCCTTTTTGATTGTAGCTTTTTTAACCGGGATTGCGGGGGCATTACAAACCCCAACGCTGAGCCTGTTTTTGACGGAAGAAGTCCATGTTCGTCCTGCGATGGTGGGTTTCTTTTTCACCGGTAGCGCCATCATCGGTATTTTGGTCAGCCAGTTTCTTGCGGGGCGTTCTGATAGGAAAGGCGATCGCAAATCGCTTATTTTTGTTTGCTGCTTGTTGGGTGCATTAGCCTGCGTGCTATTTGCCTGGAACCGTAACTATTTTGTGTTGCTGTTTGTCGGTGTTTTCCTCAGCAGCTTTGGCTCCACTGCCAACCCGCAGATGTTTGCCCTTGCGCGCGAACACGCTGACCGTACGGGCCGTGAAGCGGTGATGTTTAGCTCTATTTTGCGTGCGCAGGTCTCCCTTGCATGGGTTATTGGCCCGCCTATCGCCTACGCGCTGGCTTTAGGTTTTGGTTTTACCACCATGTATCTGAGCGCGGCCTTCGCATTTGTGGTTTGCAGCGTGATGGTACGGATGCTCCTGCCATCAATGCGTAAAGAGGTGGTAACTAAATCCACCACGCTTGAAGCTCCGCGCCGTAACCGTCGTGATGCCCTACTGCTATTCGTCGCCTGCACCATGATGTGGGGCTGTAACAGTCTCTACATTATTAATATGCCCCTTTACATCATTAATGAATTACATCTGCCGGAGAAGCTGGCAGGAGTGATGATGGGGACAGCAGCCGGGCTTGAGATCCCAACCATGCTTATCGCAGGCTATTACGCCAAACGTTTTGGTAAGCGTTTTCTAATGCGTATTGCGGGAGTCGCAGGTCTGCTGTTCTATATCGGTATGTTGACGTTACATAACGAATTCATGCTGCTGGGCCTACAACTGCTGAACGCTATTTTCATCGGCATTCTGGCGGGTATTGGGATGTTGTATTTTCAGGATTTAATGCCTGGACAGGCAGGAGCGGCTACCACGCTATATACCAATACGACGCGTGTCGGTTGGATTATTGCAGGCTCGATGGCCGGTGTAGTTGCAGAAATCTGGAACTACCACACGGTGTTTTATATCGCGCTTGGCATGATAGCCATCACCGCTTATTGCATGGTGAAAATTAAAGATATCTAGGGCGCAGTCGCAGCTTCCAGATAGATCAGGTAATCCATGGCCTGCTTGCGCGTGGTACCGCACATTTCCCGCGACGGTTGCAAGTTTGCGCAAACCTTTGGTCTTAGTGGTGAAAGAAAGATTTTACAGCGCATATCTGCGCCAAGCTGAACACATGGAGTATCAGCGGGCTTGCCATCTGGCATGCCAGGAATAGGACTTGATACAGAAGGCGCGGTACAACACGCGCCGCAATCGGGACGACAGTCCATCAACAATACTCCAGTGGGCTGACAAGGATCAGGACTCTAGCAGTAGCAGTGCGGCTTTACTACGTAGATTTATGCACTATCTGCAATGAAATCCGCTTGCCTGAAAGACGCCTCCCGAGTAATTTGACGCAATATTTTCGCTCCTCAATTTTTTACAGGAAACACCGATGCCAAGAGCTAATGAAATCAAAAAGGGTATGGTACTTAACTACAACGGCAAGCTGCTGATTGTTAAAGATATCGATATCCAGGCACCTAGCGCCCGTGGCGCAGCAACGCTTTATAAAATGCGTTTTTCTGATGTCCGTACTGGCCAGAAAGTTGAAGAGCGCTTCAAAGGTGATGATATTGTCGACACCATCACTCTGACCCGCCGTTACGTTGACTTCTCTTATATTGATGGCAACGAATACGTGTTCATGGATAAAGAAGATTACACCCCGTATATCTTCACCAAAGACCAAATTGAAGAAGAGCTGCAATTCATTCCAGAAGGTGGAATGCCGGACATGCAGGTTCTGACCTGGGATGGCCAATTGCTGGCGCTTGAACTGCCACAAACCGTGGATCTGGAAATTGTTGAAACCGCACCTGGCATTAAAGGCGCGTCAGCAAGCTCCCGTACTAAGCCTGCAACAATGTCTACTGGCCTGGTCATTCAGGTTCCTGAATATATGGTGACTGGTGAGAAGATCCGCATCCATATTGCTGAAAAACGCTCTATGGGTCGTGCAGACTAATTTGTAGTCATGTCGGATGGCGCAGGCTTATCCGACCTACGAAAAGCAGTTGTATGGCGGATAAGCGATAGCGTCATCCACCAAAAATCTGCATAAAAAAACGCGCCAACTGGCGCGTTTTTTACATCAATAATGTTCAGCTTACTTCAGCAAGTCAGGGAACATGGTTTGTTTCAGTGCCAGTTCCACACCGCGAACTTCAGCCAGACCTTTCAGACGACCAATCGCTGAATAACCTGGGTTAGTTTTCTTGTGCAGATCGTCAAGCATCTGGTGGCCGTGATCCGGACGCATCGGGATCGGGCGCAGATCGCCGGCGTTTTTACGGCGTTGTTCTTCAGTCAGAATCGCTTTCACCACTGCAACCATGTTCACATCACCTTGCAGGTGCGCGCCTTCATGGAAGGTTTTCGGGTTATCTTCGCGGCAAGTTGCACGCAGATGAGTAAAGTGAATGCGATCGCCGAAGGTTTCAATCATGCGAACCAGGTCGTTGTCAGCGCGAACGCCATAAGAACCGGTACACATAGTGAAGCCGTTATAAATGCTGTCGACAGTTTCTTTCAGCCATTGCATATCTTCAATAGTAGAAACGATACGCGGCAGGCCCAGGATTGGACGCGGTGGATCATCCGGGTGCACTGCCAGACGAACGCCAACTTCTTCCGCTACCGCAACTATTGCGCGCAGGAAGTACGCCATGTTTTCGCGCAGCTGTTCTTTACTGATGCCATCATATTCAGCAAGACGTGCACGGAACTGGTCAAGGGTGTAACCCTCTTCCGCACCTGGTAAACCAGCAATGATATTGCGGGTCAGTTTTTCTTTTTCAGCATCAGACATATTGTTGAAGTAGCCCAGCGCCTGGCGCTGCTCTTCTTCGCTGTAGTCAGCTTCAGCGCCTTCGCGCTTGAGGATGTGCAGCTCAAATGCTGCAAAAGCAATCTGGTCAAAACGCAGAGCGCGTGAACCATCTGGCAATTCATATTCCAGATCGGTACGTGTCCAGTCAAGAATCGGCATGAAGTTGTAGCACACGGTGTCGATGCCACATTCAGCCAGGTTACGAATGCTCTGCTGGTAGTTTGCAATATGCTTATCAAAGTCGCCGGAGTGAGTTTTAATTTCTTCGTGCACCGGAATACTTTCTACTACAGACCAGGTCAGACCTTTTTCCGCCAACACAGCCAGGCGCTCTTTGATGTCAGCAACTGGCCAGACTTCACCATTTGGGATGTGATGCAGAGCAGTAACGACACCGGTCGCGCCCGCCTGACGCACATCATCCAGAGATACCGGGTCTTTTGGGCCGTACCAACGCCATGTTTGTTCCATCGACAGTTCCTCAGTTAAGTTGTCATACCAATTCTATAATGCTGTATTGACTACTACCATACCGGATTCTCGCTTACGGTCAAATTTTGCAATGATATTGGTTGATCCAGCTCACATTAAAGGGATAAAGACAGCACACCAATTTGATTTGTTGTCATATAACTTTAGACTGCGCAATGTTACCAATTCGTTAATCAGGATTTGCATTTTATGAACACAATTGCTTCAGTCGCGTTACCTGCCGATATTCAACAGCCTAATTATGACCGCCGGGCGTTAAAAACACGCATCGTCCACTTTGGTTTTGGTGCGTTTCATCGCGCACACCAGGCGCTGCTGACCGACCGGGTACTCAATAAATTGGGGGGAGACTGGGGCATTTGTGAAATTAGTCTGTTTAGCGGCGATAAACTAATGAGTGCGCTGCGTGCACAGGACCATTTGTATACCGTACTGGAAAAAGGTCGCGAAGGTAATCAGGCGATTATTGTCGGCGCGGTTAACGAATGCCTGAATGCAAAACTCGATGGGCTGGACGCGATTATTGAGAAGTTCTGCGAACCGCAAGTGGCAATTGTCTCGCTGACTGTGACGGAAAAGGGTTATTGCATCGACCCAGCGACCGGCAGGCTCGATGGCAATAACGAGCGCATTATTCATGATCTGCAAAATCCGACCGAACCGCATTCCGCTCCCGGCATTTTGGTTGAAGCTTTGAACCGCCGCCGAGAACGCGGCCTGCGTCCGTTTACCGTGCTTTCCTGTGACAATATTCCCGATAACGGCCATGTGGTGCGTAACGCCGTGATTGGCATGGCGGAAACGCGCAGCCAGGAATTAGCCGACTGGATCCGCGAACATGTCACCTTCCCAAGCACCATGGTCGACAGAATCGTACCTGCTGCCACGCCTGAATCACTGCAAGAAATCACTGACACACTGGGTGTTGAAGACCCATGCGCGATTTCTGGCGAGCCGTTTATCCAGTGGGTTATTGAAGATAACTTTGTTGCAGGCCGCCCGGCATGGGAAGAAGTTGGCGTCGAAATGGTTAACGACGTGATGCCATGGGAACAAATGAAGTTACGCATGTTGAACGGCAGCCACTCATTCCTCGCCTATCTCGGCTATCTCGCAGGCTATCAGCATATAAATGATTGCATGGCAGATGAGAATTTCCGTAAGGCGGCGCACCGTTTGATGATGCGCGAACAAGCGCCAACACTGCGCGTTACGGGCGTAAATCTACAGCAGTATGCCCATAACCTGCTCGAGCGTTTTGACAACCCGGCGCTGAAGCACCGCACATGGCAAATTGCGATGGACGGTAGCCAGAAACTGCCGCAACGGATGCTAGAAAGTGTGCGCTGGCATCTGCAACAAGGTGATGAGTGGCCATGCCTGGCATTAGGCGTTGCCGCCTGGATGCGCTATGTCAGCGGTATTGACGATGCGGGCAACGAAATTGATATTCGCGATCCGTTAGCTGAAAAAATTAAAACGCTGGTCGCAAACAGCCCTGTTAATGAACGCGTTAATGCCTTACTCAGCCTGCATGAAATCTTTGGCAGCGACCTGCCTGCTGATGAACAATTCGTCGCGCGTATTACCGCTGCATGGAATGAGTTATGCAGCAAAGGTGCGCGAGCAACGGTCGCAGACCTGATCGATTAATTTAACAATCAATGCCTTTAAACCCGCTTCACAAGGATGTGGAGCCGTCCGGACTTCATTTTTTGGTAATTGTTGTTCAGGATAGTGATAATTGAACATCACGTAAGGTTCACTCAACCTGTCCGGAGCACTTGTGACTAAAACCAACCTGATTACCGGTTTCCTCGGTAGCGGCAAGACCACTACCATTCTGCATTTACTTGCCAACAAGCCCGAGCATGAAAAATGGGCTGTGCTGGTCAACGAATTCGGTGAAGTCGGAATCGACGGCGCGTTATTAGCCGACAGCGGTGCTTTGCTGAAAGAAATCCCCGGCGGCTGCATGTGTTGTGTAAATGGACTGCCGATGCAGGTAGGGCTCAATACTCTACTTCGTCAGGGTAAACCTGACCGTCTACTCATTGAACCAACCGGGCTTGGTCACCCAAAACAAATCCTCGATATGTTGACCGCCGAAGTTTACCAACCCTGGATCGAACTCAACGCCACTCTGTGTCTGCTTGACCCACGCCAGTTGCTTGATGAGCGAGCAGTCAATAATGACAATTTCCGCGATCAACTTGCTGCTGCTGATATCATCATTGCAAATAAAGAAGACCGTGCCAGCGATGAAAGCCGCACGGCTCTTAACGAGTGGTGGCTGCGTGAGGGGACTGGGCGGGAAATGATCACCGCGCAAAATGGTCATATCGATATTAGCCTTCTTGATAAACCACGCCAAAACCTGCGCGAGATGCCATCCAGTCCGGATCACAAGCACAGTCATGCAGCAACACGTGGGCTAGCGGCGCTAAGTTTGCCTGAACATCAACGCTGGCGGCGCAGCATCAACAGTGGCCAGGGCTATGTGGGTTGCGGATGGATTTTTGATGCCGAGACACTATTTGACACTGTAGGTATTCTGGAATGGGCTAGACTTGCACCTGTCGACCGCGTCAAAGGTGTGCTGCGTATTGCGGAAGGTTTGGTAAGAATTAACCGTCAGGGCCATGATTTCCATATTGAAACGCAGAATATCGCACCACCTGACAGCCGCATAGAGTTAATACATAGCGGTGACGTTGACTGGAATGCGCTACAAACTTCATTGTTGAAGCTACGTTTAAGTTTGTGAGCCTACCCTTTCGTCTTTGTTAAAATATCTAATGATTTTGTATGAATAATATTCGATTCCCTCTAATCCTTGTGCTCAATGCACTTGGGTTAGCACTTTTTTTTAGTTGGTACCTGCCTGAAGGGCACGGTTTTTGGTTTACCCTGGACTCCGGGATCTTCCATTTCTTTAACCGCGAGCTGGTTAAGAGTCACGCCTTCCTGGTGTTTGTTGCCGTGACCAATAATCGGGTGTTCGATGGCATTTCACTATTAGCAATGGGTTTACTGTTTTTCTGTTACTGGCGCAAAGAGTCAGCGACAGGCCGCCGACGCATGTTCATCATGGGTATTGTGATGTTATTTTGCGCAATTATTATCAATCAACTTGGCCATTTGATTCCCGAATCTCACGTCAGCCCAACGCTCTATTTCACGGATATTCACCGTGTCAGCGAATTGCTGCATTTCCCAACTAAAGATGCGTCTAAGGACAGTTTCCCTGGTGATCATGGATTAATGCTGCTGATTTTCACCGGCTTCATGCTGCGATATTTCGGTAAAAAAGCGTTTGCTATTGCTGTAATTATTTTCCTGATTTTCATCATGCCGCGCATGATGATCGGCGCACATTGGTTCACTGATATCTTCGTCGGCTCGTTATCTATTGCTCTCGTTGGGTTGCCCTGGGCTCTATTAACCCCATTAAGTGATGGGTTAATTAATCTCCTGGATCGTTATTTACCCGTCAAAAAAAGAACAATTCAATAACAACAAATAAACATTATTTTCAGCAATCATCAGAAACCAGAAATGATTGCTGTCTGTTTTTTAGCCACTCACATAGGGCGACTAATATTTAACCTGCCATCTTCATTAGATAAATGAAGTACCTGCACAGATAAGCAACAGTTCTGGTTAACAACTATGCAATATTACTTTTTACCTTTTAACATCACAATTTCTTATAAAATTTCAGAGAAAACCGCTCGCCATGCCTGATTTGATGAGGTAACCTCGAATACGTTTTGCGCTGAAGCCCAATTCATTTGTTATGTGAATAATTTTGTGCGACAAACCACAGTTTTGTTCATTAGCATTTGTCTCATGGCGCGCAGGTAATTAGTCTCGTCACGTTGGTATTTTGTATAACGATATTTATCGTAAAGGACATCAAGGGATAACAAACATAATGGTCAAGTCTCAGCCTATTTTGAGATATATCTTGCGGGTAATTCCCGCCGTTGCTGTGGCAGTATTGCTGTCAGCATGTAGTTCGACAAACACCGCAAATATGCATTCTGAGACGCATGCAGTCGGCAATAAAGATGGTTTTTTACTGCAAGCTTCTCAGGATGAATTCGAAGAGATGGTCCGTAATGTAGATGTGAAATCACGTCTTATGGATCAATATGCAAGTTGGAAAGGCGTTCGTTATCGCCTCGGTGGCAGTAATAGAAGCGGCATTGATTGTTCTGCATTTGTGCAGCGCACATTCCGTGAACAATTTGGTTTAGAGTTGCCTCGTTCAACTTCTGAACAGCAGGATTCAGGTAAATCGATTTCACGTAGTAAATTACGTACTGGCGATTTAGTTCTGTTCCGTGCGGGTTCAACGGGTCGACATGTTGGAATCTATATCGGTAACAACCAGTTTGTACATGCTTCCACCAGCAGTGGTGTGACGATTTCAAGCATGGATGAGCCTTACTGGAAAAAGCGTTACAACGAAGCGCGACGTGTATTGAGCCGCAGTTAATGCGCACCTTGCAGACAGTTACTCCCTTGGCTGTTCTGCAAGACAACAATATGACGAGACAAAACAACGCTGCTTATGCAGCGTTTTTTATTGCCTGAAATTCATCCAGTTAAATAATTCTAAAATGATGATGGTTTTCGTTCGAAACTTTATGACGCATTGATCGTTTTTGCGTTATAGTCCAAAAAAACGCAAATAAACAATCAGTCTCTTGCGCCTGCAGGAACCATTCATACATGTTTTCTAAAAATATTTTCTCACGTTACTTTACCTCTGTCCGGCAAATAGCCGCCTTCAGTATTTTGGCCGGCGTGCTTGCCGCGCTATTGATTGGCGGAATAACTAGCCTGACATTGCACAGCAAGCGTGAAGCCAACTACGACACACTAACTGAAGATATGCGTGAATATCTCAGCACCTTTTTCCAGGACCTCCAGTCGACTATCAGCGGCATTCAACCGTTAACCCTTTCAGACTGCCATCAAGTTTCCGGCGAATTGACCTCGCGTGCAGCCTTTAACGCTAACGTTCGCGCCTTTGTATTAGTTCGTAACGGCAATGCCTACTGTTCCTCCGCTACGGGCAGCATGTTGATGGAGATGCGTCAGCTTTCGCCGGATATCGATATCAATAAAAATATCGATTTGATTATCATGCTCGGTACCCCAATGATGCCCGGTAAGCCGACTATTGCCGCATGGTTTAAAAATCCGGTAATTGAGGGGCGTGGGGTTTTCGCCACCCTGAACGTAAATCTTACACCGTATCTATTGTTCACTACTCGCCAGAGCGACATGGTGTCGATGGCGATCATCGCTGGCGATAAAGCGCTAACCACAATATCCAGCAATGTGATGAATGCTGCGAGCCTACCGAAGCATCCTACGCGCGTGATAGCCATGGAAGACTTTCCCATCAAGATAGCGTTGTATGGCAAAACCTGGCCTGTAGAAGACATTCAAATCTCGATTCTGACCGGGCTCGTATTCGGCATCCTGGGTGGTGCGCTATGCGCCTATTTCCTGACGGTGCGCCTACGTTCCGGTAAAGAGATTTTGATGGGGATTAAACGCGGGCAATTTTATGTTGTATATCAGCCGGTAGTTGATGCCAAAGAGTTAAAAATGTCAGGCGTAGAAGTATTGATGCGCTGGAACCACCCAATTGCAGGGCCTATTCCTCCCGATGCATTTATTGCATTCGCCGAAGCACAGCAATTGATCGTTCCCCTCACCCGCCATTTGTTTGAATTGATTGCACGCGATGCCAAAAAGCTCCAGCACATCTTACCGGCTGGTGCGCGCCTCGGCGTTAATCTGGCTCCTAGCCATTTACACTCACCAACCTTTAAAGAAGATATTCAAGCCTTTGCCGCCTCATTGCCCCTTCATCATTTCCAGTTAATTTTCGAAATCACTGAACGAGATATGGTGAAAGAAAATGAAGCCAGCTGCCTGTTTACATGGATGAATGAGCAAGGATTTCAAACTGCAGTCGATGATTTTGGCACGGGGCACAGCGCACTTATCTATCTTGAACGCTTTAAGCTGGATTATCTGAAGATCGATCGCGGCTTTGTTAATTCTATAGGTTTAGAAACTGTAACATCCCCAGTACTTGATGCCGTATTAACCCTTGCTCGCAAGCTAAGCATGACGACAGTTGCAGAAGGCGTGGAAACACCTGAGCAAGCCAAATGGTTAATCGATCGAGGGGTGAATTATTTACAAGGTTACTATTTCGCCCGCCCACTCACTCTTGAACAATTGCAGTCATGGGGCGGTCAGCAAAAAACCTACGATGAACTTGATTGAGCCCAGCCAACGCCGATGCTGCTTGAAGTATGGCGGCTATAACTTATGATTTATCATCATGGCGTTATAACGCGGCGGGGCGTTGCCTGGACACTGATATTGTTTCGGGATGAAACAATTAGGTAAGCTCCTCCCCAACAAGGATTGATCTATACGATGTTTGCCCGCATTTTCACCCTGCTGAGTCTTTGCCTGATTGCAGCCCCAGGCCTTGCTGAGAACATCAAGGAAAGCTACTCCTTTGCCGTTTTAGGGGAACCTAAATACGCCATCAACTTCACCCATTTTGATTATGTTAACCCTGCAGCACCGAAAGGCGGGGATATCACGCTCTCGGCAATTGGCACCTTTGATAACTTCAACCGCTATGCTCTGCGCGGCAATCCGGGTGTAAGCACCGAAACCCTATATGACACGCTTTTTGCCAACGCCGATGACGAGCCGGGAAGCTACTACCCGCTGGTCGCTGAGATGGCGCGCTACCCAGATAACTTTGCGTGGGCTGAAATCGAAATTAATCCGCAGGCACGTTTTCATGATGGGACGCCCATAAAAGCCAGCGATGTAGCCTTTACCTTCAATAAATTTATGACCGAAGGCGTACCGCAATTTCGTCTGGTTTATAAGGGCGCAAAAGTGAGAGCAATTGCCCCTTTAACGGTGCGCATTGAACTGGCAACACCCAGTAAAGAACGAATGTTAGGTTTGTTCTCACTACCTGTGTTCCCTGAAAAATTCTGGAAGAATCATAAACTCAGCGATCCTCTGTCTGCTCCCCCTCTGGCAAGTGGTCCCTACAAAATAACGGCCTGGCGTATGGGGCAATACATCACCTACTCACGTGTCAGGGATTACTGGGCTGCCAATTTGCCAGTTAACCGCGGGCGCTGGAATTTTGACTCCATTCGGTACGACTATTACCTCGATGACAACGTCGCTTTCGAAGCTTTCAAAGCCGGTGCGTTCGATTTTCGTAATGAAGTTTCAGCCAAAAACTGGGCCACGCGCTACACAGGAAAGAATTTTGCTAACCATTTCATCGTAAAAGAAGAACAACCCAACGATGCGGCGCAGGATGCACGCTGGCTGGCATTTAACATTCAGCGCCCAATTTTTGAAGACCGTAAAGTACGCGAAGCGATTGGCCTGGCCTTTGATTTTGAATGGATGAACAAAGCGCTTTTCTATGGCGCTTACAGCCGGGCAAACAGTTATTTCCAGAATACGGAATATGCCGCTCGTGATTACCCACATGCAGATGAGCTCATCCTCCTGGCGCCCATGAAAAAGGATTTACCGCCAGAAGTTTTCACCAGCATCTATAACCCGCCAAAATCGAACAGCAATGGTTTTGACCGAGAAAACCTGCTCAAAGCCATGACGTTGTTAAAAGAGGCTGGATGGGAGCTGAAAGACCAGAAACTCATCAATGTTAAAACAGGTAAACCCTTCACCTTCGAATTGCTAATAGGGGCTACCGGTAACACACAATGGGTTTTACCGTTCCAGCATAATTTACAACGGCTGGGGATCACGATGGAAATTCGCCAGGTCGACAACTCGCAGCTTACTAACCGCATGCGCAAGAGGGATTACGATATGATCCCAACGCTTTATAGCGCCATGCCATATCCCAGTGCTGACGTGCAAATCGCATGGGCTTCGGAATACGTTGATTCCACATATAACGCCCCCGGAGTGAAAAGCCCGGTGGTTGACGAACTGATTTCTCAGATTGTGGCTAATCAAGGCGATAAACAAAAGCTGCTTCCCTTAGGCAGGGCTCTGGATCGCGTACTGACATGGAATTACTACATGATCCCGATGTGGTACATGGCCGCAGATCGTTTCGCCTGGTGGAACAAGTTTTCAAAACCGGCTATTCATCCGTTATACGCAACCGGGTTTGATACCTGGTGGTACGACGTCAATAAAGCCGCACAATTACCAGCCAACAGGCGTTAAGGGAATATATGGGAAGTTATCTGTTACGTCGCTTGTTGCTGATAATCCCCACGTTGTGGGCAATTATCACCATCAATTTTTTCATCGTACAGATAGCACCTGGCGGCCCTGTAGATCAGGCTATTGCAGCAATTCAGTTTGGCCATGGTTCGGGTATGCCGGGTATGAGCACTGACACTATGGGCAGCGGCCATGCGCGTGTTGGCGTGGGTAACGTTGGTGACAGCCAGTACCGAGGAGCTCGCGGTCTCGACCCGGAAGTGATTGCTGAAATCACTCATCGCTATGGTTTTGATAAACCGATCCATGAACGCTACTTCAAAATGCTTGGCGATTATTTGCGTTTTGACTTCGGTGACAGCCTGTTTCGCAGCGCATCCGTTATCCATCTGATTAAAGAAAGCCTGCCGGTTTCTATCTCAATTGGCCTATGGAGCACTCTGATTATCTATATCGTGTCGATCCCACTCGGCATACGAAAAGCCGTCAGCAATGGCAGCAGTTTTGATATCTGGAGTAGCACTTTTATTATCATTGGCTACGCCATTCCCGCATTCTTATTCGCAATTTTGCTGATTGTATTGTTTGCCGGTGGCAGTTATCTGGACTGGTTCCCACTACGCGGGTTGGTGTCGACCAATTTCGATACCTTACCGTGGTACGGGAAAATTATTGACTACCTCTGGCACATCACCTTGCCGGTGCTGGCAACAGTAGTCGGTGGCTTTGCGACCTTAACCATGCTGACGAAGAACTCGTTTCTTGATGAAATTCGTAAACAATATGTGGTTACAGCCCGCGCCAAAGGGCTGAGTGAAAAGAAAATCCTCTATCGCCATGTGTTCCGCAACGCCATGCTATTAGTGATTGCCGGTTTTCCTGCCACGTTCATCAGTATGTTTTTTACCGGTTCACTGCTAATCGAAGTGATGTTCTCGCTAAATGGCCTGGGTTTATTGGGCTATGACTCAACCATCTCACGCGATTACCCGGTAATGTTCGGCACGCTGTACATATTTACGCTCATTGGTTTGCTACTGAATATTTTGAGCGACATCACTTACACGCTGGTCGATCCGCGTATTGATTTTGAGGGGCGTGGATGAGCCGTTTAAGTCCTGTGACTCAGGCCCGTTGGGCTCGGTTTTGTCAAAATAAACGCGGCTACTGGTCGTTGTGGATATTCGCTGTTCTGTTTGTGCTTAGTCTCGGTTCAGAGCTTATTGCTAACGATCGTCCATTGGTCGTTCACTACCAGGAACGTCTCTATTTCCCATTTATTGCCAATTATAGTGAAAGTGATTTCGGCGGGCCTCTAGCAACCCCTGCTGATTATCAGGACCCGTGGCTTGCAGAACGTCTGAACCAAAAAGGTTGGGTAATCTGGGCACCGATTCGCTTTGGCTCTAGTGCCATTAACTTTGCTACCACTGTTCCCTTCCCTTCCCCGCCAAGTTCCCAAAACTGGCTAGGGACTGACGCCAACGGTGGCGATGTACTGGCACGCATTCTCTACGGCACGCGCATTTCCATTCTTTTCGGCCTGATGCTGACACTCTTTTCCAGCGTGATTGGGATAGTTGCCGGTGCGGTTCAGGGCTATTACGGCGGGCGAGTAGATTTATGGGGGCAGAGATTTATCGAAGTGTGGTCCGGAATGCCGACACTGTTCCTGATAATCCTGCTTTCAAGCGTCATCCAGCCTAATTTCTGGTGGCTGTTGGGGATTACGGTGCTGTTTGGCTGGATGAGTCTGGTGGGAGTGGTTCGTGCAGAGTTTCTGCGTACCCGGAACTTCGATTACATTCGCGCGGCACAGGCAATGGGTGTCAGCGACAGGTCGATAATCACACGCCATATGCTACCCAACGCCATGGTCGCCACCCTGACTTTCTTACCGTTTATTCTTTGCGGTTCGATTACCACCCTCACCTCACTGGATTTCCTGGGCTTTGGTTTGCCACTTGGTTCACCATCACTGGGTGAACTGTTGCTGCAAGGCAAAAATAACCTTCAGGCTCCGTGGCTTGGCATCACCGCATTTCTCTCGCTGGCAGTATTGCTGACGTTACTTATTTTTATCGGCGAAGCAGTGCGCGACGCCTTCGATCCGAGCAAGGCGCACTGATATGACGACTCCACTGCTGTCCATAAAGAATTTATCCGTGGCTTTCCGAAGCGGCGACACCATTGCGCAAGTGGTGAACGATTTATCGCTCGAGGTGAATGCCGGTGAAACACTCGCGTTAGTCGGTGAATCAGGATCAGGGAAAAGCGTCACGGCGTTATCGGTGCTGCGTCTGTTACCGGCGCCGCCAGTTGTTTATCCGTCGGGTGAGATCTTCTTTAAAGGGCAGGAGTTATTACATGCTCCTGAACGCACACTTCGAAGCGTACGTGGCAACAAAATCGCCATGATTTTTCAAGAGCCGATGGTTTCACTAAACCCGCTGCACAATATTGAAAAGCAGCTTTATGAAGTGTTATCGCTGCATCGTGGAATGCGCCGTGAAGCCGCTCGTGCTGAAATGCTTACGTGCCTGGACCGGGTTGGCATTCGTAATGCGGCAAATCGCTTAACTGATTTCCCCCACCAGCTTTCTGGTGGCGAGCGCCAGCGCGTGATGATTGCCATGGCGCTGCTGACTCGCCCAGAATTACTTATTGCCGACGAGCCGACAACTGCTCTGGATGTCACGGTGCAGGCGCAAATTCTGCAATTACTCAAAGAGCTCAAACAAGAGCTGAATATGGGGTTGTTGTTCATTACCCATAACCTGAATATCGTCAAAAAGCTGGCGGATAACGTTGCTGTCATGCGCAACGGTAAATGTGTTGAACAAAACTCCGCAACTAAACTGTTATCTGCACCGCAGCATCCTTACACGCAACAACTACTGGACGCCGAGCCCACGGGTAGCCCACGTCCCGTAGATGAGAGCAGCAAGCCGCTATTGACCGTTCAAGGATTGCAGGTTGCCTTCCCTATTCGCCGCGGGTTGCTTAAGAAAACCATCGGTTATAACTATGGAATAAAAGACCTAAGTTTTACGCTGCGTGCCGGTGAAAGCATCGGTCTGGTTGGGGAGTCAGGATCAGGTAAAAGTACCACTGGGCTTGCGTTGCTACGCCTAATTAATTCCAACGGTGAGATATGGTTTGATGGCAAGCCACTGCATGAGCTTAATCGCAAAAAGCTGCTACCACTGCGTCGACGTATTCAGGTCGTTTTCCAGGATCCAAATTCATCGTTGAACCCACGTCTGGATGTTTTGCAGATAATTGAAGAAGGTTTACGCGTGCATCAGCCTGCGTTAACTGCGGCAGAACGTGAGCAAAGAGTCATAGTGGCTATGCAGGAGGTGGGGTTAGATCCGCAAACAATGCATCGTTATACGGCAGAATTTTCTGGCGGACAAAGACAGCGTATCGCCATTGCCAGAGCGCTGATTTTACAACCTGAGCTAATCATTCTTGATGAACCGACTTCTTCGCTCGACCGCTCCGTACAAGCACAAATACTCGCGTTGCTGAAGTCGTTACAAGAAAAGCATCAGTTGGCCTACATTTTTATCAGCCATGACTTGCGAGTAGTGAAGTCGTTATGCCATCAGGTCGTAGTACTGAGGCAGGGAGAAGTAGTTGAACAAGGAGCATGCCAGCAAATTTTTGCAGCACCTCAGGCGGAATACACACGCCAGTTACTCGCGCTTGCTTGATTTGCAAGCTTAAGAATCAAAAGGGATTCGTGCTGGAGAAAGATTCAGCAATAGCCACGCCGAAGTTCTTAAGTCTGCACGTTGCAGTTTGCTCATCCTGACGATTAACAAACAGGCATGGCTGACCTTCACATTCCACGACGGCAGAATCCACTTCGATATCTCTCAGCGCCAGGCTTAATTTGTGCATGGTCGGCCAGGCAGAATCACTATTGTTATCGCTTAGTAATTTCAGGCCAATCAGACAATTTTCAGCGTTCTGACCATTTTGCGGAATCGGTTCAACTCTGGAACCTGCAAAACCCGCCAACCAGCGATATCTATGTGGTAAGCGATGAACAATGGAAAGCTGTAACGTATTCACTGTGGTGTCCCCAAAAAATCCAAAAATATTTCACAAACAGTTTACATAAAGGTTAACACAATGTTGATGCTTTGTGTGTAAACAACCTAGAAACCGCTTACATCCGTTGTAATTATTTGTCTACCATTTCATATTTAACGTTTTATTTTTGTGGTGCTGCACACGTTTCGGCGCTATATGTAACGCTTTCTGCGATGTAACTCAACCTTTTTAACTACAAGAATGTGACTTTTTGTTGTTGATACGTTTACATTTGAGAAACAAATTGTAGACGCTAATGGGGAATTTTCGTTGATTTGGATTAAAGAACGGGCATCTGGCGATACCCGTTTACATACTTTAGGATTATTTAGTGGCTAATCGAGGGCGACTTGCGTAGAGATAAAACACAATAGAGCATGTAGCACACACCGCGATCGACCAAATCATTGGCCATGCAGAATTAAAAGTCGCAAAAGATAGCAGCGCGCCGGTTAATGCGCCGATACCAAAACGAAACGTGCCAGCCAGCGAAGAAGCTGTTCCCGCCATATGTGGAAACTCATCAAGAATTACCGCCATCGCGTTTGACGACACCATTGAAACGCACCCAACAAACGCCGCTACGCCCAACACCATCGACCAAAAACCGAACCCCAGCATCGTACTAAGTACCAGCCAGATAGCCATAGCAAACTGGACAAACAACCCAAAGCGGAACATTGCCAGCGGGCCGAAACGACGTACGAAGCGGCTATTAATTAGCGTCATCACAATCAAGAACAAGATGTTAAGCGCGAAGTAGTAACCAAAATGCTGTGGCGCAACGTGATTGAGTTCAATATAAACAAATGGGCCAGCACTCAAAAATGAGAACATTGCTGCAAAGCTAAAACCACTCGCCAACATATAGCTCAACACACGCTTATGACGGAACAACGTCGCGAAGTTACCTATCGTTGTACGTAAATGAAATTTCTGCCGACGTTCTACGGGTAGCGTTTCGTGGATCAGGAAGAAAATCATCGCTGATGCCAGTAGTGCCGCCAGTGCCAGGATCCAGAAGATTGCATGCCAGCTAAACCATACCAGCACTGCCCCACCGACCATCGGTGCTACAAGTGGTGCAATAGTGGTTATCAGCATGACGAACGACATCATGCGCGAGAACTCTTCTTTTGGATAAATATCACGCATCAGGGCGTTAATCACCACGCTTGCCGCAGCAGCAGAAAGACCATGCAGAAAACGCATTGCAATCAGGTGATCAATCGTTTGTGAGAGCGCGCAAGCAATTGCCGCCGCAGCAAAGACAAGCGTACCACCCAGCACCACTGGCTTACGGCCAATGCTGTCTGCCATCGGACCATAAAATAGCTGCCCAATAGCAAAGCCAAGAATATAGGTACTTAACGTCATTTGTGCGCTGCCCGCTGGCACGCCAAATTCCGAGGCGATAACCGGCAGGGCCGGTAAATACATATCTATTGATAACGGCATTAACATGGCCAGCAGGCCAAGTATCACCACAATACCAATTGACGAGTTTTGCTTACTGCTCAAGCTTCCTCCTGGAATTAACGTGGCGGCATGCCAACGCTGGCAACTTCTTCTTCGGTTAATGTGCGGTATTCGCCGGGTGCGAGATCTGCATCCATAGCAATTGCGCCAATGCGTTCACGATGCAAGCCAACCACATGGTTGCCTACCGCCGCAAACATCCGTTTTACCTGGTGGTAACGGCCTTCGCTGATGGTCAAACGCACTTCAAGCGGAGTAATCACTTCAAGTGTGGCTGGCAGTGTCAGATCTTTTTCATTATGCAGTTGAACGCCAGCTGCAAATTGTTCTACTGTGTCATCGGAGATCGGATTCTCAAGTGTCACCAGATAGGTTTTCTCACAATGATGACGCGGAGAAGTAATGCGGTGCGACCACTGACCATCATCGGTCATCAATACCAGACCGGTAGTGTCGATATCCAGACGCCCTGCTGCATGCAGTTTGTGCGCCATTGGCTCATCAAGGAAATAGAGCACGGTTGGATGATCCGGGTCTTCTGTCGAACAAACATAACCCTGCGGCTTATTAAGCATAAAGTAGCGAGGGCCGACTTGCTGTGTCAGCGAGCGACCATCAAACTCAACCTGGTGCTCAGGGTTCAGCTTAAAAGAGGCGTCACGAACCACTTCACCATCAATGGTGACACGGTTTGCGCGGATTTCACGGCCAGAAATAGCACGGCTCACGCCAAGCTGCTGAGAGATAAATTTATCGAGTCGCATTAAATATTGCCTGTTTCTAAGAGGTACCAGTACAAAACAGCTGGCCGGGCATCAGCCCGTTTATATGGGTAAAATTCGTTTGCCTGTTAATTAGTTTGCCAGTATAGCCGGATAGAAAAGTCTCTCAAGCTAAAACCCTGTTTCATGGCATAATCGCCGCTGATGTTTCACAGACCTGATCAATAATGTCCTTTACCTTACGCCCCTACCAACAAGAAGCAGTAGACGCCACGCTGCACTATTTCCGTAAAAACATCACCCCTGCGGTGATTGTGCTGCCTACGGGCGCGGGAAAAAGTCTGGTGATTGCCGAACTTGCCCGTGTGGCGCGAGGACGAGTGTTAGTACTTGCACACGTTAAAGAGCTGGTCGCGCAAAACCATGCAAAATATTGCGCGCTTGGCCTGGAAGCCGATATTTTCGCTGCCGGTCTACAACGCAAAGAGAGCAATGGCAAAGTTGTTTTCGGTAGCGTCCAGTCTGTAGCCCGCAATCTTGAGCAATTCCACGGCGAGTTTTCGTTGCTGATTGTCGATGAATGCCACCGCATTGGTGATTCTGACGATAGCCAATATCAGCAAATTCTCGCCCATTTACGCACCGCGAACCCTAAACTGCGTCTGCTTGGCCTGACCGCAACACCCTATCGGCTGGGGAAAGGCTGGATCTACCATTTTCACTATCACGGCATGGTTCGTGGCAATGAAAACGCCCTGTTCCGCGACTGCATTTACGAATTACCGCTGCGTTACATGATTAAGCACGGCTATTTAACACCACCTGAGCGGCTGGATATGCCGGTGGTACAGTACGACTTCAGCCGTTTGCAGGCGCAATCGAACGGTTTATTTAGCGAAGCTGATCTTAACCGTGAACTGAAACAACAAAAGCGCATCACCCCGCATATCATCAGCCAGATTGTTGAGTTTGCCGCCGACAGGCGCGGCGTGATGGTTTTTGCCGCAACAGTCGAGCACGCAAAAGAAGTAACAGCACTGCTGCCCGCAAATGATGCGGCACTGATTACTGCCGACACTCCTGGGCCCGCACGCGATACATTAATAGAGGCGTTTAAAAACCAGCAATTCCGTTTCCTGGTTAACGTTTCCGTGCTCACCACCGGCTTTGACGCACCGCATGTCGATTTGATTGCTATTTTGCGCCCGACAGAGTCTGTCAGCCTTTATCAACAAATTGTTGGTCGCGGTTTGCGCCTGGCTCCCGGTAAAAAAGATTGCTTGATACTGGATTACGCTGGAAATCCCCATGACCTGTTCACGCCCGAAGTCGGCGCGGTGAAAGGCAAAAGCGACAATGTGCCCGTCCAGGTCTTTTGCCCTTCATGCGGTTTTGCCAACACCTTTTGGGGCAAGACCACCAGCGACGGCACATTGATTGAACACTTTGGCCGCCGCTGCCAGGGCTGGTTTGAAGATGACGACGGCGCACGCGAACAATGTGATTACCGCTTCCGTTTCAAAAATTGTCCGCAATGTAATGCAGAGAACGATATTGCCGCCCGTCGCTGCCACCAGTGTGACCATGTTCTGGTCGATCCCGACGATATGTTAAAAGCCGCACTGAAATTGAAAGATGCCCTGGTGCTGCGCTGTGGCGGAATGACGCTGCAACACGGCGGCGACGAAAAAGGTGACTGGCTAAAGATTACCTATTTTGATGAAGATGGCGCAGATGTCAGTGAGCGCTTCCGCCTGCAAACACCCGCCCAACGTATGGCTTTCGAGCAGCTATTTATTCGGCCACACAGCCGTGCACCAGGCGTGACGCTACGTTGGATAAACGCCGCTGATGTTGTGGCTCAGCAATCAGCACTTCGCCACCCGGATTTTGTCGTCGCACGCAAGAACGGCAACTTCTGGAATGTGCGGGAAAAGGTATTTGATTACGAAGGACGCTTCCGCCGGGCAAATGAATTACGTGGCTAAAGGTTCTTTTAATTGCTGATGTCGCGTGGAATGGCTATAATGCGCCCGCTTTTGCATCCGCAAAGCAGATCACTTACCTGTTGCTGGGTCGCCTGTAACAGGATTATTTAAGAGAGAAACAGTTAATGTTTACTATCAATGCAGTAGAACGCAAAGAGCAGGGCAAGGGTGCGAGCCGCCGCCTGCGTGCAGCTAACAAATTCCCGGCAATCATCTATGGTGGTTCCGAAGCTGCGATCTCTATCGAACTGGATCACGACAACGTAATGAACCTGCAAGCTAAACCAGGTTTCTACGAAGAAGTTCTGACTCTGGTTGTAGACGGTAAAGAAGTTAAGGTTAAAGTTCAGGCTGTTCAGCGTCACCCGTTCAAGCCAAAACTGAGCCACATCGACTTCGTTCGCGCTTAATCGCGAATTTAGTTCGAAAAAAAACCCGCTTCGGCGGGTTTTTTTATGGCTATTTTCCAGAACTGCGACGTTGTAACTGGTCGCGCAGATTCGGTGGCGTGCCCTTAATGGTCAGCGTGTCAGTCGCTGGATCCCAGTAAATACGCTCACCAAGTAGCATCGCATCAAAACTAATCGTTAACCCACCACCGCTACCGGCGAATTTGGTTAACTGGCGCAATGTTCCACGGTCAGCCGGGAAACTTTCTTCAAGTTCATAGCCTTTATCAGCAGTGAACTGCTGGAAGTTTTTGTCGTCAACAGCCCAGGGTAACTCGTCTGCAAGGGAAGAAAGTTCGATCTCTTCTCCCGCCTGGAGTTGCTCGTTACAGTAGGCATAAACCTGCTGACGCGCGGCCTGACGCTCATTTTTATCCAGCTGCGCTTCGTTGGTGAAATCATCCAGCGCTTGCAACAAGCCCTTGTTCTGCGCTTTAGCGTTCAAGCCTTCGCTAGCACCGAGGAAATCCATAAAGAAGTCAGAAACTTTGCGCCCCACTCGCCCTTTCAGGAAAGTCAGGTAACGCGTGGATTCCGGGTTGGTTTCCCATTCGGTCAGATCGATACGCGCCACGATATCGGCGTGGTTGATATCCAGGTGATGCGTAGAACTGATATCCAGCTCTTCGTTGACGCGCATGCTGCTTAAATTGTTCAGCACCGCTACCAGTAAATATTCCACCGCCAGGTAGCGATATTCGCAAAACAGCACAATGCCGCCATCAGCAAATGGATATTTTGCCAGCTCATCACGCAAACGACCGGTCGCAGCACGGCTGAAGGCGAGGAAATCCTCATCACCTTTTCGCTGTGAACGCAGGGCTTGCGCTAATTCACTCTCTTCGCTGAACAGACCATATGCTTTATTTTTTGCACTATATACGCGGTGCAATTCGGCCATCATTTCTTCTACGGCGCCGTTCGTTGCCAACAGAGAATCACGCAGCACGACTTCAAGTGTCTGTTCGCCGCGTTTGATCAACTGGTGTAAGGCAATCTGGTTGATATCCAGACTCATGATAAACTCTCCTTTTAAACTCGGCGGTATTCAACCATTGCCAGAAGCCTTGTGCAACCTCCCCTAAATAATTCGGGCGGCAAGAAGGCAGCCAACGCACGTGCAGCTTGAAGTATGAAGGGGGAAAGATAAAAAAGCAGAAAAACAGGTCCTTCTACGGTAAGATAACGCCCTTTCCTGAATCTAATTGATTGTTAATTTATGCCACAAATATCCCGTTATAGTGACGAACGCGTCGAAGAACTGTTGAGTGAACTGGCGAGCGTGCTGGAAAAGCACCAAACGCCAACCGATCTTTCCCTGATGGTACTGGGAAACATGGTCACCAACCTGATTAATACCAGCGTAGCTTCTGCTCAACGCCGCTCGCTGGCTCGCTCTTTCGCAGAGGCACTGCAAGCCTCCGTGAGCGAAGACAAAGCTCATTAAGGGATTGTAGTTACACGTTATGGTGACTAATCGTCAGCGCTACCGCGAAAAAGTTTCCCAGATGGTCAGTTGGGGACATTGGTTCGCCCTGTTCAATATCCTGCTGGCAACGCTGCTGGGTAGCCGCTATCTATTTGTCGCTGACTGGCCGGCAACACTCACGGGTCGTATTTATTCCTGGTTGAGTGTTATCGGTCATTTTAGTTTTGTGGTTTTCGCCACTTACCTGCTGATTCTCTTCCCGCTGACCTTCGTTGTCATGTCACAGCGCCTGATGCGCTTTATCTCGGCAGCGCTTGCTACTGCAGGCATGACACTTCTGCTTATCGACAGCGAAGTCTTTACTCGCTTCCATCTCCATCTTAATCCGATTGTCTGGGAACTGGTGATTAACCCCGACCAGAGTGAAATGGCGCGAGACTGGCAGCTGATGTTTATCAGCGTACCGGTAATTTTATTGATTGAAATGCTGTTTGCGACCTGGAGCTGGCAGAAACTGCGCAGCCTGGGGCGTCGTAAACATTATGCAAAACCTGTTGTTGTGCTGTTCTTCGTCGCATTCTTCAGCAGCCATATTATGTATATCTGGGCTGATGCGAATTTCTATCGCCCGATTACCATGCAGCGTGCCAACTTGCCGCTCTCCTATCCAATGACAGCCCGTCGTTTCCTCGAAAAACATGGCCTGCTGGATGCGAAGGAGTACCAACGTCGCCTGGTGGAACAGGGTAATCCTGAAGCTGTATCGGTACAGTACCCGCTTAGCGATCTGCAATTCCGTGATATGGGCGCGGGCCACAATGTATTGCTGATTACCGTCGATGGTCTGAACGCTGAATACGCCCCGAAAAACTTGCCGAATCTCAATGAATTTGCCGCCAGCAACATTAACTTCAAGCAACATATGAGTGCAGGTAACGGTACCGACAGCGGTATTTTTGGCCTGTTCTATGGGATTTCGCCTGCGTATATGGACGGTGTTTTATCAGCCCGAATCCCAGCAGCATTAATTACTGCATTGAACCAACAAGGTTATCAATTGGGGCTGTTCGCTTCCGATGGTTTTGACTCGTCGATGTACCGCCAGGCTCTATTGTCTGACTTCTCTTTGCCTTCAGCGCAGAGTCAATCTGACGGACAAACAGCCTCGCAATGGATTAACTGGCTGACGCAGTACGCATCTGATGACAACCGTTGGTTCTCGTGGGTTGCCTTTAACGGCACCAGCATCACGGCAGATACTAATCAGCAAGCCTTTGCTCGCCGCTATGCGCGTGCAGCTGGTAACGTTGATGAGCAAATCAAACGTGTGCTTGATGCGCTGGAAGCCTCAGGCAAGCTCCAGAATACAGTTGTGATTATTACCGCAGGCCACGGTGTGCCTCTTGGCAAAGAGCAGCAAGACTCCTTCGCATGGTCACGTTCACGAATTCAGGTGCCACTGGTTATCCATTGGCCGGGCACACCTGCACAGACCATTACGAAGCTCACCGATCACCAGGATGTCATGACAACGCTGATGCAGCGCCTGCTTCATGTCAAAAACCCAGCGAATGAGTATTCACAAGGTGAAGACTTGTTTGCCGCAACACGCCGTAATAACTGGGTAGTTGGTGCTGATAACAACAGTCTTGCGATTACTTTGCCGACCATGACGCTGGTGCTTGATAACAATGGCAACTACCGGATGTACGATTTGAAAGGCGAAAGCATCAAAGAAACCAAGCCTCAACTTGGGTTATTGCTGCAAGTGCTAACTGATGAGAAGCGCTTTATTGCCAACTGATTGTATATTTATGAAACAGTTAGCAATAAGCCGTCTTGCAAACGATCGCCAGATAAGTAGTATTATTTTTTATGCTTCGGCACGTAGCGCAGCCTGGTAGCGCATCGTCATGGGGTGGCGAGGGTCGAGAGTTCGAATCTCTCCGTGCCGACCAGCAACCTCTTAGAAAGCAGCCTGTTATGGCTGCTTTTTTATGTCTGTATTTTGAGCTAAGGGAAACTTTCCAGCCACTTTCTCGCCCTTTATTACACCCTCAATACATCTGAAGCTCGAGTCGTATAACGCGGTGACAACATCGCTCTTTTCATCTGCCATGGCTGCTCAATCCCCTGCCCTGCAAAATAGATAGTCCCTTTACCTTTCTTCTGATTAATGCCGTCTATCACCTGCATCAGCATTTCGCTGTTGGCCCGTGGTGGGTTTTCATCAAACAGAGTAAGTTGCGCGATGCCCTGGCTAAAAAAATCGCCCAGCATAACCCCGCCTTTTTGATAATGCTGGCCACTTCTCCAGATAGCTTCCAGGCAGCGCGTGGCGGCAGCGATAATATCTCGGCTATCCTGCGTAGGCGTCAGCAATTTCACCATCGCCTGGTTGCCATAGTAGGGTTCATTCGCAGAGAAAGGTGATGTTTTGACGAAGGCAGAAATATGTCGGCAATACTGGTGCTCAGCTCTGAGTTTTTCTGCGGCGCGTGCCGCATAACTACAAATAGCCTGACGCATATGTTCGTACTCGGTAAGCCGCTCGCCAAAGGAGCGAGAGCAAATAATTTCCTGTTTTGTCGGCGCAAACTCTTCAAACCCCAGGCAAGATTCACCGCGCAGTTCACGTACCGTACGCTCCAGCACAACAGTAAAGTGTTTACGAATAAAACGAATATCCGCATCCGCCAGCTGTAGTGTGGTTTTAATACCCATGGCATCAAGCTTTTTACTGATTCGGCGACCAATTCCCCAGACTTCACTAACAGGAAACGCCGCCATTAATTGGCGTTGCCGCTCGCGACCAGACAGATCAACAACACCACCCGATTCTAGCGGCCACTTTTTCGCTGCGTGGTTCGCAAGCTTCGCCAAAGTTTTTGTCTGGGCTATTCCCACGCCCACTGTTAAATGCGTGCGTTGCAAAAGAACGTCACGAATCTCCCGGCCAAATTCTTTCAGATTGCGACAATTTCGCACCCCAGAAAGATCGCAAAAAGCTTCATCAATGGAGTAAACCTCAACACGCGGGCATATTTCCTCCAGCGTCGTCATCACCCGATAAGACATATCGGCGTAGAGTTCGTAATTACTGCTGAAGGCAACGACACCTTTTTGCCGGAAAAGATCCTTCTGCTTGAAATACGGCCCTCCCATTTGCACACCACAGTTTTTAGCCTCGGCATTACGCGCAATAATGCAGCCATCATTGTTACTTAGCACAACCACTGGCTTGCCTTTCAGGTCGGGCCGAAAGATAGCTTCACAGCTCGCGTAAAAACTATTCACGTCCACCAGAGCAAACATCATTCACTCGCCGATTTCACAATGAAAGTGACGACGCCAAATATCTCAAGCGCTTCATCGGTTCCGATAAAGGTAGGTTTGTAGGCACGATTGAGTGGCATTAACTGAATCACTGGCCGAAGCTGTAACTGCCTGACAATAAATTCGCCATTGATTGCTGCAATCACAATATTGTTATGCACCGCCGTCTTAGCGCTATCGACCACCAGTAAATCATCCTTACCGATTCCACCGTTGATCATCGAATCATCCGAAGCACGCACGAAATACGTGGCTGTAGGGTGTTTAACCAGCAAGTCATGAAGATTAATGCTCTGCTCGGCATAATCCAGCGCCGGTGATGGAAAGGCGCCCATGGTTATGCTCCATCACTTGCTGATAAACCAAAAACAAAAAGAGTCAGCGCTGCCATATAATCCCCCAACAAGAATAACTGTATATATATACAGTATCGTTAAATGAGCGCACCAGGCAAGTCGCTTGCAAAAAGATTTTTATAACAATTTGAAGAGGTGGGAAATTTAGTTAATCGAAATCGATCGAGATGAATCTCACCCCAAATTTGCCCTACCGCTTCAGTCCTCACCGTTCTATGCTTAGTTGATGGAGAAAATGACTGAACTGAAACGCACCAAGCGTCTTGCACTTTCCTTGCTGCTGATTGCGGCTGTGACTTTTGTGATAACCCTCTTTTTGCCACCGGGATTCTGGGTTAGCGGCTTAAAGGCAATCGCCGAAGCCGCTATGGTCGGTGCGCTCGCTGACTGGTTTGCCGTTACTGCGTTGTTTCATCGCGTGCCGATTCCTTTTATTTCCCGTCATACGGCAATTATTCCTCGTAACAAAGATCGCATTGGTGAAAACCTGGGCATCTTTGTGCAGGAAAAGTTTCTTGATACTCAATCACTCATAGCGCTGATTCGCCGCCATGAACCGGCGCATATGATTGGCCAGTGGTTCAGCAAGCCCGACAATGCGCAGCGCGTTGGGCAGCATTTGCTGCAAGTGATGAGCGCGTTTTTGGACTTAACAGACGATGCGCGTATTCAGCGTTTAATCCGCCAGGCGGTACATAAGGCAATTGATAAAGTCGATTTAACGCATTCAAGTGCTCTGCTGCTGGAAAGTCTGACCAAAAATAACCGCCATCAGGAATTGCTCGACGCCGTGATTGCTCAAATGCTCACGCTGATTAAGCGTGACAGTACGCGGGCGTTTATTGCCCACCAGATTGTGCGCTGGCTGGAAACGGAGCACCCACGTAAAGCCAGCATTCTGCCGACAGAATGGCTGGGGGAACATAGCGCCCAGTTGGTTTCCAATGCGGTGAACTCGTTTCTCGATGATGTCAGCCACGATCAGGGCCATCAGATTCGCCAGGCATTCGACCGCGCTACATTAAAGCTTATCGAGAATCTTAAGCACTCGCCGCAGATGGCGGAAAAAGCAGACAGCATCAAGAGTTTTTTGAAAGAGGATGAGGCGTTTAACCGCTATCTGGGTGAGTTGTGGGGCGACCTGCGCCAATGGCTGAAAGTCGATATCAACTCAGAGGATTCGCGGGTAAAACAACGGATTGCAGAAGCCGGGCAGTGGCTGGGGGAAACGCTGGTTGCCGACAGTGCGCTGCGTACTTCACTGAATGAACATCTGGAGCAAGCGGTGCAAAAAATGGCACCGGAGTTTGCCACGTTTTTAACCCGTCATATTAGCGATACGGTGAAAAGCTGGGATGCGCAGGATATGTCGCGGCAAATCGAGCTGAATATCGGCAAGGATTTACAGTTTATCCGCATTAACGGCACGCTAGTTGGGGGATCAATCGGGCTGGTGTTGTACCTGCTATCGCAGATACCGGCGGTACTACCGCTGCTAAACTTCTAAAGAAAACGCCCGCATCAGCGGGCGTTAGAGAATCAATGGTTTTGTTTCGGTTGGTCGTTGTGACCGACTTTTGAGAAGACGTTAAAGACTTCACCCAATCCATAGATAAGTCCGAGGATCACCGCCATAACGATTGGCACCATGACCACGGCAAACACCAAGCTTTTCAATAACTCTAACATGGATGCCTCCAACAAAAGTGAGAACGGCTATTCTAACGACCTGACAGAAAAACGCACTCTCCTTTTGTGCGATTTGCCCAACCCCGCGCAATAGGGGAAAATGGCGTTTTCCTTATTACGGAGCGGTTATGCAAGCTGAAATTTTACTGACGCTGAAACTCCAGCAGCGGCTGTTCGCCGATCCACGTCGTATCGCGCTACTTAAACAAATACAACATACCGGCTCAATTAGCCAGGGTGCGAAGCTTGCAGGCATCAGCTACAAAAGTGCCTGGGATGCCATCAATGAGATGAATCAGTTAAGCGATGAGACATTAGTTGAACGAGCAACAGGCGGTAAAGGCGGTGGCGGCGCGATACTTACACGTTATGGTGAACGTCTTATCCAACTGTATGAACTGCTCGCGCAAATCCAACAAAAAGCCTTTGATGTGCTGCGTGATGACGCGCTACCACTCGATAGTCTACTCGCTGCAATTTCACGATTCTCATTGCAAACCAGCGCCCGTAATCAGCTTTTTGGCACTGTTCTGCATCGCAACAGCGAGCAAGTACAACAGCACGTCGATATCTTACTGGCTGATGGCACCACACGTTTGCAAGCAGCAATTACGCGTCAAAGCGCAGAACGCCTGGGTTTGAGCGAAGGCAAAGAAGTCCTTGTTTTGATTAAAGCGCCGTGGGTGGAAATCACCACCGATACAAAACGTGCCAGCGACGCAGACAACCAGCTCGCCGGCATTGTCAGCAATATTCAGCAAGGTGCGGAACAAAGCGAAGTTCTGGTGCAATTGCCTGATGGACAAACGTTATGTGCGACCGTTCCGAATAACGTGGTGGAAATTCAGAAACTGGTAGAAGGTGCTGAAGTCATAGCATTTTTTAATGCCGATCGAGTGATTATCGCCACTCTGTGCTAAAAAAACCTGGCGAATTGACAACAAGACAGGCAATCCGTAAATCTGAGTTTAATGACTGCAAAAAATGGGATGATCTATGTCGACGTTGCAAATTTCGCAAGGGATATTTCACCTTAGCGATACCCGAACTCTGGCCCTCAATGATTTAACCATTAACGCCGGTGAAAGCTGGGCGTTTGTGGGCGCTAACGGTAGTGGGAAATCAGCCCTCGCCCGCGCACTTGCGGGTTCCCTACCCGTACAGAAAGGCGAGCGCCAGTGCTCGTTTTCTCGTATTGCTCATCTTTCCTTTGAACAGCTGCAAAAACTGGTCAGCGATGAATGGCAGCGCAATAACACTGACCTGTTGAGCCCGGACGAAGACGACACGGGTCGCACGACGGCGGAAATTATTCAGGATGAAGTCAAAGATGAAAACCGTTGCCAGAAACTAGCGCAGCTTTTTGGCATTACCCCGTTACTGACTCGCCGTTTTAAATACCTTTCAACCGGAGAGACGCGTAAAACGCTGCTCTGCCAGGCGCTGATGTCCCAGCCTGATTTGCTTATTCTCGACGAACCGTTTGACGGGCTGGATGTGCAGTCCCGTGAACAATTGGCAGGGCTATTAGGTGAACTAAGCACACAGGGTTACACCGTGGTGCTGGTGCTTAATCGCTTCGATGAAATCCCTGATTTTGTACAGCATGCTGGCGTGCTGGCAGATTGTGCGCTGATTGAAGTGGGCGAAAAACAAAAACTGCTGGAACAGGCGTTAATTGCGCAGCTTGCCCACAGCGAAAAACTAACAGGCGTTGCGCTGCCAGAAGCTGATGACCCAAGTGCTCGTTACACTCTGCCTGCCGATCAGCCGCGCATTATTTTGCGTGATGGTGTGGTGGAATATAATGAGCGGCCTATCCTGCACAAGCTTTCCTGGACGGTAAACCCTGGTGAACACTGGCAAATTGTTGGCCCCAACGGGGCGGGTAAATCAACATTATTGAGCCTGGTAACTGGCGATCATCCGCAAGGCTACAGTAACGATCTGACACTGTTTGGCCGCCGTCGCGGCAGCGGCGAAACCATCTGGGATATCAAAAAGCATATCGGTTACGTCAGCAGTAACTTACATCTGGATTATCGCGTGAGCACCACAGTAAGAAACGTTGTTCTTTCAGGATATTTTGATTCGATTGGCATTTATCAGGCTGTTTCGGACCGCCAGCATAAACTTGCCCGCGAATGGCTGAACATGCTCGGTATGGATAACGCCATCGCTGATGCGCCATTCCATAGTCTGTCATGGGGCCAGCAGCGCCTTGCCTTGATTGCCCGTGCATTGGTTAAACACCCAACGATATTGATTCTGGATGAACCACTACAAGGGCTCGATCCATTAAACCGCCAGTTAGTGCGTCGTTTCATTGATATTTTGATTGGTGAAGGGGAAACGCAATTACTGTTTGTCTCTCACCATGCCGAAGACGCGCCTGAATGCATCACTAAGCGGCTGACTTTCGTTGCTAATGACGACGCTTATCGCTACGAGTTTGAAGATTTATAGCGCCTGAAAGATAAAGCCCTTTCCGCCGGGGTGGCTACGTTTTCGTTTTGCCACCCTACTTTCAGACAACCCGCAACATCCTCGTAGCTACCATTTGTTTTATAATCATTTTTACTGCTAAAGGCCGCCGTTGAAATACTAGTGTAAGCGATTCCACTAATTTATCCCATGTCACACTTTTGCCATCTCTGTTATGCTATGTTTAATACATACCATACGCGTAATGGAGAGCAAAATGAGAGTATTGGTAACAGGTGGTAGCGGTTACATTGGCAGTCATACCTGCGTGCAACTACTGCAAAATGGTCACGATGTCGTCATTCTGGACAATTTGTGCAATAGCAAACGTAGTGTGCTGCCAGTAATTGAACGTCTTGGCGGCAAACACCCTCTGTTCATTGACGGCGATATCCGTGATGAAGCATTGCTGGCTGAAATTTTCCACGATCATCAAATTGATGCCGTAATCCATTTTGCCGGGCTCAAAGCCGTTGGCGAATCGGTTAACAAGCCGCTGGAATATTACGACAACAACGTTACCGGCACCTTGCGCCTGATTTCTGCCATGCGCGCGGCTAATGTCACCAACTTCATCTTCAGTTCATCTGCAACAGTTTATGGCGACCAGCCGCAAATCCCTTACGTTGAAAGTTTCCCAACCGGCACACCTGCAAGCCCATATGGCCGCAGCAAGTTAATGGTTGAACAGATTCTGGCTGACTTGCAAAAAGCCCAGCCAAACTGGAGCGTGGCGCTGCTGCGTTACTTCAACCCGGTTGGCGCACATCCATCAGGCGATATGGGCGAAGACCCGCAAGGCATTCCCAACAACCTGATGCCGTACATCGCGCAGGTTGCAGTAGGACGTCGTGATTCACTGGCAGTCTTTGGTAACGATTACCCAACCGAAGACGGTACTGGCGTGCGCGACTACATTCACGTTATGGATCTTGCCGATGGCCATGTTGCAGCAATGCAAACACTACAAGGCAAGCCTGGCGTGCATATTTATAATCTCGGCGCAGGCGTTGGTAGCAGCGTGCTGGATGTGATCAACGCTTTCAGTACCGCTTGCGGCAAGCCGGTGAATTATCACTTCGCCCCGCGCCGTGAAGGTGATCTCCCCGCTTATTGGGCAGATGCCACCAAAGCCGATCAAGAACTTAACTGGCGTGTCAGCCGGACTCTGCAAGAAATGGCAGATGATACCTGGCGCTGGCAGTCTCGCCATCCTCAAGGTTATCCAGACTAAGGAAATGTGATGGAGCAGTTTAACCCGGTGGATCATCCACATCGCCGTTTTAACCCCCTAACCGGACAATGGATTCTGGTCTCTCCACATCGGGCTAAGCGCCCATGGCAAGGAGCCCAGGAAACACCATCACAGGAAACATTACCGACGCACGATCCGGATTGTTTCTTGTGTCCCGGAAATACGCGCGTCACTGGCGATAAAAATCCGCAATATACCGGCACTTTTGTTTTTACTAACGACTTTGCCGCGTTGATGACGGACACCCCAGACGCGCCTGAAAACAGCGATCCACTTTTACGTTGTGAAAGCGCTCGCGGTACCAGCCGGGTTATCTGCTTCTCCCCAGATCACAGCAAAACGCTGCCGCAACTTTCCGTAACAGCACTGGAAGAAGTGGTCAAAACCTGGCAAGAACAGACTGCGGATCTGGGTAAAACCTATCCGTGGGTGCAGGTTTTTGAAAATAAAGGCGCAGCAATGGGCTGCTCCAACCCGCATCCGCACGGCCAGGTTTGGGCAAACAGCTTCCTGCCAAACGAAGTGGCGCGTGAAGATGTGCTGCAGCGTGAATACTTTGCCAAAAATGGCTCGCCGATGTTGGTCGATTACGCACAGCGCGAGCTTAAAGACGGCAGTCGTACGGTGGTAGAAACCGAACACTGGATTGCTGTAGTGCCTTACTGGGCCGCGTGGCCGTTCGAAACGCTGCTGCTGCCAAAAGCCCATATTCTGCGTATTACCGATCTTAGCGCCGAACAAAGCAGTGATTTGGCGCTGGCGCTGAAAAAACTGACCAGCCGTTACGACAACCTTTTCCAGTGCTCATTCCCGTATTCCATGGGCTGGCACGGTGCACCGTTTAACGGTGAGGAAAATGGTCACTGGCAGTTACACGCTCATTTCTATCCGCCACTGCTGCGTAGCGCAACAGTGCGTAAATTTATGGTCGGCTATGAAATGCTGGCTGAAACCCAACGTGATTTAACCGCAGAGCAAGCCGCAGAACGCTTGCGTGCCGTATCCGATATTCACTTTCGCCAATCCGGAGAATAAAAAATGAGTCTGAAAGATAAAACCCAACATCTCTTCGCCGAACAATTTGGTTATCCGGCGACCCATACAATTCAGGCTCCAGGCCGGGTTAACCTGATTGGCGAGCACACCGATTACAATGATGGCTTTGTGCTGCCTTGTGCTATCGATTACCAAACGGTGATCGGTTGCGCGAAGCGTGACGACCGTCTGGTGCGCGTGATTGCTGCAGATTACGATAACCAAACAGATGAATTTTCGCTCGATAAGCCAATTCTGAGCCACGACACACAACAGTGGTCCAACTATGTTCGCGGTGTCGTTAAACATCTGCAAAAGCGTGATAAAAACTTCGGCGGCGCAGATTTAGTGATTAGCGGTAACGTGCCACAAGGTGCAGGCCTGAGTTCATCGGCATCACTGGAAGTCGCGGTAGGTACTGTGTTCCAGAAGCTTTATCACCTGTCGCTTGATGGCTCGCAAATTGCCTTAAATGGCCAGGAAGCTGAAAACCAATTCGTCGGCTGTAACTGCGGCATCATGGATCAGTTGATTTCAGCGTTAGGCAAAAAAGATCACGCATTGCTGATCGATTGCCGCACGCTCGGCACTAAAGCGGTTTCGATGCCGAAAGGCGTTGCTGTCGTCATTATCAACAGTAACTTCAAACGTACTCTGGTAGGCAGCGAATACAACACCCGCCGTCAGCAATGCGAAACCGGCGCGCGTTTCTTCACGCAGAAAGCACTGCGCGACGTTGAGCTCTCCAAGTTTAATGAAGTGGCTCATGAGCTTGACCCGATTGTTGCGAAACGCGTACGCCACGTCCTGACTGAAAACATCCGCACCGTAGAGGCCGCTGATGCGTTGGCAAAAGGTGATTTAAAACGTATGGGCGTGCTGATGGCTGAATCTCACGCTTCTATGCGCGATGATTTTGAAATCACCGTGCCACAAATCGATACTTTGGTTGAAATCGTCAAAGCGACTATCGGCGATAAAGGCGGCGTGCGCATGACCGGCGGCGGCTTCGGTGGTTGTATCGTGGCGCTGATTCCGGAAGATTTGGTTCCAACGGTTAAACAGGCTGTCGAAAAACAGTACGAAGCGAAAACCGGTATCAAAGAAACCTTCTATGTCTGCAAACCTTCGGAGGGCGCTGGTCAATGCTAAAAGAGACTCCACAGCTCGCACCTGACGGGCAACCCTTCCGCATCTCCACCCTGCGCAATAGCGCAGGGCTGGTGGTCACAGTAATGGACTGGGGCGCTACCCTGCTCTCGTGCCGCGTGCCGATGAAAGACGGCAGCGTGCGTGAAACGCTGCTTGGCTGCGAAACGCCGGAAGATTATCTGAATCAATCCGCTTATCTGGGTGCAACCGTTGGGCGTTATGCCAACCGCATTGCTAACAGCCAGTTTGAGCGCGATGGCGTCACTGTTAAAGTGACAGCAAATCAGGGCGCACATCAGTTGCATGGTGGGCCTGATGGTTTTGACAAACGCCGCTGGCGGATTGTGCGCCAGAATGAGCATGAGGTGCTATATACACTTGATTCTCAAGACGGCGACCAGGGATTCCCCGGTGAGTTGCGCGCAACTGCGCGTTATGCCCTTACCGAAGATAACTGTATCACCGTCGAATTCCGTGCCAAAACCAGTAAACCATGCCCGGTAAATCTGACTAATCACGCTTATTTCAATCTCGATGGTAAGCAAAACGATATTCGTCAACATCGCCTTCAATTGCTGGCAGATAGCTATTTACCCGTCGACAGCAACGGTATCCCGCAAGCTGGACTTGCCGATGTTACGAACACAGGCTTTGATTTCCGCACAGCAAAAACTATCGCCGATGATTTCCTGCATGACAACGACCAGGTGTTGGTGAAAGGCTACGACCACGCTTTCTTGTTGCAGGCGCAAGGTGATGCCAGCCTGCCCGCTGCACATGTCTGGTCGAGCGATAATAAACTGCAAATGACGGTCTATACCACCGCCCCTGCTCTGCAGTTTTATAGCGGAAATTACCTGGAAGGAACACCAGCAAGGGAGCAAGGTACCTATAGTGCTTATCAGGGCCTGGCGCTCGAAAGCGAGTTCCTGCCGGACAGCCCAAATCACCCTGAATGGCCACAACCCGATTGCTGGTTACAGCCAAATGAAGAGTATTTAAGCATTACAGAATACGAGTTTATTGCGCTTTAAATTTTTCGCCCTCCACAATGGAGGGCGAATCTTATCCTGATCGCTGGATTTCCCACCGTTTAGCGACAAAAATATAACAACCATTCACATCCACCTTACACTCCACACTCTTTTTCGCTATGTTAAACGTTTAGCATTGCCGCTTGCCCCTTTTCGGCAATATAATGATAATCGTTATCATTAATCGCAGGCTTATTAAGGAGTAAACTATGGCTGTTACTAAGCTGGTTCTGGTTCGTCACGGTGAAAGCCAGTGGAACAACGAAAACCGCTTCACCGGTTGGTATGACGTTGATCTGTCTGAGAAAGGTAAAACTGAAGCGAAAGCTGCAGGTAAACTGCTGAAAGATGAAGGCTACTCTTTCGACTTTGCTTATACCTCAGTGCTGAAACGTGCCATCCATACACTGTGGAATATCCTCGATGAACTGGACCAGGCATGGCTGCCAGTTGAGAAATCCTGGAAGCTAAATGAGCGCCACTACGGTGCACTTCAGGGTCTGAACAAAGCTGAAACTGCTGAGAAATACGGTGATGAGCAAGTTAAGCAATGGCGCCGTGGCTTTGCTATCACACCTCCAGAGCTGACGCGTGATGACGAACGTTTCCCAGGCCATGATCCACGTTATGCAAGCCTGAGCGATAAAGAGCTGCCGGTAACTGAAAGCCTGGCGCTGACTATCGATCGCGTTATCCCTTACTGGAACGAAACCATTCTGCCACGCATGAAAAGCGGCGAGCGTGTGATTGTTGCCGCTCACGGTAACTCCCTGCGTGCATTGGTTAAATTCCTCGATAACCTAAGCGAAGACGAAATTCTTGAGCTGAATATCCCAACTGGCGTACCGTTGGTATATGAGTTTGACGAGAACTTCAAACCGCTGAAGCGTTACTATTTGGGCAATGCTGATGAAATCGCAGCAAAAGCCGCAGCAGTAGCAAACCAGGGTAAAGCGAAGTAATTCGTTAGATGTGAAAAAGGCGTGGTGAGAACCACGCCTTTTTTATTGTTATCGCGTTAAAACTTAGCCGCGGCGTGCTTTTACTGCATCAGCCAGCTGGCGCAGTACGGTTTCGGTATCTTCCCAACCGATACATGCATCGGTCACGCTCTTGCCATAAACCAGCGGCTCGCTACCTTCCAGGTTCTGGTTGCCTTCTACAAGATGACTTTCAATCATCACACCAGTAATCGCAGCATCACCACCAGAAATTTGCTGGCAAACATCTGTGCACACTTCCATCTGCTTCTTAAACTGCTTGCTGCTGTTCGCGTGGCTGAAGTCGATCATCACTTGGGCAGGCAGGCCAGCTTTTTGCAGATCGGTTTTCACCTGAGCAACATGCGCTGCGCTGTAGTTTGGCTCTTTACCGCCGCGCAAGATGATGTGGCAGTCGCCATTTCCGCTGGTAGTAACGATGGCAGAGTGGCCCCATTTGGTCACAGACAGGAAGCAGTGTGGCGCACCAGCTGCATTGATCGCATCGATCGCAACTTTCATGGTGCCGTCAGTGCCATTTTTGAAGCCAACCGGGCATGAAAGGCCAGACGCCAGCTCACGGTGAACCTGAGATTCTGTAGTACGTGCACCAATGGCACCCCAGCTCATCAAGTCCGCCAGATACTGCGGGGTGATCATATCCAGGAACTCACCTGCCGCTGGTAGACCAGAGTCGTTGATATCCAGCAATAACTTACGGGCAATACGCAAGCCATCGTTGATCTGGTAGCTGCTGTCCATATGCGGATCGTTGATCAGACCTTTCCAGCCCACCGTTGTGCGTGGTTTTTCGAAGTAGACACGCATAACGATTTCCAGCTCACCTTGCAATTCTTCACGCAGTGTCAATAAGCGCGCGCCATACTCTTTCGCAGCTTTGATATCGTGAATTGAGCAAGGGCCAATGACAACCAGCAGGCGATCATCATTTCCTTTCAGAATTTTATGAATCGCTTTGCGCGCGCCAGATACGGTTGCGGCGGCTTTTTCAGTGGCGGGGAATTTTTCGAGCAGCGCTACTGGCGGTAAAAGTTCGTTGATTTCTTTAATACGTAAGTCGTCATTCTGATAATTCATGATATTTCCGGGAATGGCCTTGAGATTTAGCTTAGTTGCAATCCTTTCAATCTATCGCTTCAGACCTGAAGTGTAAACGGGCTTTTACACTTCAGGCAGAATATTCCTGGAAACGACCTAAAAAGCGTCAAAAAATGGTAAAAACCCGGTTTCCCGCTACAATTTTTAATTGTTAACACTGAAAAACACTCAATTAGCAAAATTGTATTCTGATGCGGCTTTCATGGCTGACATATTTAGCCGATAAAAGCACCAGGCACAGAATAAAGCCAGTGCACTGTTGGAAGAAGTTATCCAGCAATAACGACCATAACAGGAGCATTAAATGAATAAATTAACTGCACTTTTCCTGACAGCAACCCTTTCTGTAGCAAGCAGTCTGGCAATGGCCGCTGAAACCAGCGGGAGCAATAACGGCCAGGCAAACGCAAGTGCCGAAGCAGGCCAGGTTGCACCCGACGCGAATCAGAATCTCGCACCCAAAAACGTCGATAATAGCAATATCAATAATGGCGGCACTATGCTTCATCCTAATGGCTCAACCAGCAGCAGCGGTATGACCAACGATGGGATGAGCAAAGATGAAATCCATAAAAATTCGATGTGTAAGGACGGGAAATGCCCGGATATGAACAAAAAGGTAGAAACCGGTAGCGGAGATGACGTGAACACGAAAGTGGACGGCACCTCGCAGTAAATTAAGCCCGGAAAATAAAGGGGAGAGCTTAGGCTCTCCTTTTTTATGAGCGTTATTCAACAAGTTATCAATGTTAGTGGTTATAATTAGCGCATTGTTGCTTTACGGATACAGAGGAACCATGGCGCATACACATCAACATACCCCGAGTGATTCCAACTCCAGGCGCCTTCTGTGGGCTTTTGCCGTCACAGCAATCTTTATGGTGGCCGAAGTCATCGGTGGTGTGCTTTCTGGCTCGCTTGCCCTGCTCGCTGACGCGGGTCATATGCTGACAGATGCAGCGGCATTACTGGTGGCTTTGCTGGCAGTACAGTTTGCGCGCCGTCCAGCAAATACTCGCCATACCTTCGGTTGGTTAAGGTTGACGACACTTGCAGCCTTTGTGAATGCCATTGCTCTGGTGGTGATAACCATTCTGATTGTCTGGGAGGCAGTAGTTCGTTTTTATCATCCGCAACCCATAGCCGGCTGGACGATGCTGATTATTGCGTTTGCCGGGTTACTGGCGAATCTATTTTCGTTCTGGATTTTGCATCGTGGAAACGAAGAAAAAAATATTAACGTTCGCGCTGCAGCTCTGCACGTTTTGGGAGATTTGTTAGGTTCGGTAGGAGCCATTGCTGCGGCACTGATCATTCTTTGGACAGGCTGGACACCTATTGACCCTATCCTTTCCATCCTGGTTTCGTGCCTGGTGTTACGTAGCGCATGGAGTTTGCTCAAAGAGAGCGTCAATGAACTTCTCGAAGGCGCACCTCATGCTTTTGATATTCCGGTACTGAAGCGCAAACTGGCCAGAACCATCCCGGAAGTACGGAATGTTCATCATGTCCATATCTGGTTAGTTGGTGAGAAACCGTTGATGACTCTTCATGTTCAGGTGGTACCTCCGCACGATCACGATGCTCTGCTAGAACGCATCCACCATTTTTTAAAAGAGGAATATCAGATTGAGCATGCGACGGTGCAGATGGAGTATCAGCTTTGCCAGGGGCAGGATTGCGACTTAAACGAGCATGACCATCATGGCCATGCTCATCATCACCACTGATTAGGAAAAGGCGCGTGAACCCCGTTCATGCGCACTTTTGATCCACATGCGGCTACCGTTGAGCGCAATAAACGTCAGGATCAAATACTCCAGCGACATTGCATAGACGCCCTGCAGGGCAAAAATAACCACGCTAATCATGTTAATGATCACCCAAAGTAGCCAGTTTTCGACGTACTTACGAGTCATCAGAATCATCGCCACAATGGACAGTACCATCATGCAAGAGTCCCAGAATGGGAAAGCATCAGGTTGAAGATCAGGCATCGTTACATTCATGCCTGAAGCCTGCATAACGGAAACCGCCGTACGAGTCAGGAAAGCAAATACCAGATCGATGAATATTGTCATCAGCCCAATAGCACCGACGCAGAATACAATCCAGGCCAGCGCCTTAGGTAACGGTAACCAACGAATATGGAGTGCAGCCTGATTGTCACTGGTCTGTCTCGACCAGGCATACCAGCCATAAATATTAGCTGCAAAGAAGAACAGTTGTAGCAACAGGCTCGCATAGAGTTGAATCTGGAAGAAAATAATCGCAAATAGAGTGACGTTAATTAAACCAAATGCGTAGTTGCTGATTTTCTCAAGACTTGCCAGCCAGATACACAATAAACCCGCCACTGTCCCGACTGCCTCAATCCACGATAAATCATACCCGCCAGCCCCGATGGGTATGTGAACCAAAATGTTCTGCGTGCTAAAAAAGTCCATATTCGCTCCTTAAGGTATTCCCAAAATAATTGGAGCTGCATCGAGGGTACGTGAACGTAGCCAACATAGATGCAGCTTCAAATATGACAGGATAAAATCCTTACGCATTACCCTTAACGTTGCGTCGCAACTCAGCGGCAAAATCTAACATTCGATTTAAAGGCACCAGCGCGCCCTCACGCAGCGCAGCATCAACATGGATCTCGTGTGCCGCTCCACCTTGCTCCAATCCCTCAGCGATGGCTTTAAGGCCATTCATCGCCATCCATGGGCAATGTGCACAGGTACGGCACGTTGCACCTTCTCCTGCGGTTGGCGCTTCGAACAATTCTTTATCCGGGCATGCCTGCTGCATTTTGTAGAAAATGCCACGATCCGTGGCCACTATAAGTTTCTTGTGGGGCAACGTTTTCGCTGCAGCAATCAGTTGGCTGGTAGAACCGACAGCATCGGCCAAATCAACGATTGCTTGCGGTGATTCAGGGTGAACCAATACTGCTGCATCCGGATAAAGTGCTTTCATGCGGGTCAATGCCTGAGTTTTAAACTCGTCATGCACAATACACGCACCTTGCCAGCACAACACGTCAGCACCAGTCTGCTTTTGAACGTAATTTCCCAGATGACGATCCGGTGCCCAGATGATTTTCTCGCCCAGGCTGTCCAGATGTTCAATTAATTCAACTGCAATGCTGGAAGTCACAACCCAATCCGCACGCGCTTTTACCGCTGCGGAAGTATTAGCATAGACCACCACTGTGCGATCAGGGTGTTGATCGCAGAAGGCGTTGAACTCTTCGATTGGGCAGCCGAGGTCCAAAGAACACTCTGCATTCAGAGTTGGCATCAGAACGGTTTTTTCTGGGCTCAGGATTTTCGAGGTTTCCCCCATAAAGCGCACCCCAGCCACCAACAGCGTGGTTGCTGGATGATTGGCTCCGAAACGCGCCATCTCCAGCGAATCAGAGATACAGCCCCCCGTCTCTTCAGCCAGAGCCTGAATTTCAGGATCAGTGTAGTAATGAGCCACCATCACAGCATTCCGCTCTTTCAGCAGGCGCTTGATTTTCTCACGGTAAAATTGCTTTTCATCCGCGCTCAAAGGCTGTGGTTTAGGTGGGAAGGGATAAATCGCTGCTTCTGGATCGAACATTACGCTCATAGTGCTTTCTCGTTTGACTGACTTAACCAAATTAGCACTATTCTGGCGAAGACCTACCAGAAATGGCCACGGTTGTTTTGTATGCTAAACAAGATAGCGAATTATGGCGGGATTGTCGTGAGGAATTTACAGTTACCTAAGCCCAATGCCTTCCTTCTGCAGAAGGAAGAAATCGTTCGGGCTGTAGAAACGAAAAAAGCGCCCAAAGGCGCTTTTTTCTGAATTTGGTGGGGCGTGCAGGATTCGAACCTGCGACCAATTGATTAAAAGTCAACTGCTCTACCAACTGAGCTAACGCCCCGAATGGTGGGTGATGACGGGCTCGAACCGCCGACCCCCTCCGTGTAAAGGAGGTGCTCTACCAACTGAGCTAATCACCCAAACTTCGGTACTACTTCATACTACTTCGCACTACTTAAATATTGGTGGGGCGTGCAGGATTCGAACCTGCGACCAATTGATTAAAAGTCAACTGCTCTACCAACTGAGCTAACGCCCCGCAATGCGGTTTACTGCTAATTTCACTCGAGGAGTGGTGGGGCGTGCAGGATTATTCGGCCTTTGGCCTCACCCTTCGGGTCGTTGCTATGCAACGTTGTTTCGCTTTCGCTCAACTCGAACCTGCTGCAGGTTCAAACCCTTCACGACTCACTTACTTCGCACTACTTAAATATTGGTGGGGCGTGCAGGATTCGAACCTGCGACCAATTGATTAAAAGTCAACTGCTCTACCAACTGAGCTAACGCCCCGCTATGCGGTTTACTGCTTCTTCAAATAATTACTGCATCGAAATTGGTGGGGCGTGCAGGATGATTCGGCCTTTGGCCTCACCCTCCGGGTCGTTGCTACGCAACACTGTTTCGCTTTCGCTCAACTCGAACCTGCTGCAGGTTCAAACCCTTCACGTTCACTTCTTTCAAACTGCATCGAAATTGGTGGGGCGTGCAGGATTCGAACCTGCGACCAATTGATTAAAAGTCAACTGCTCTACCAACTGAGCTAACGCCCCAATTTCGTGTCACTTTCGGTTTGTTTGATATCCCTTGGCAACGGCGGCATATATTACTGATTTAAGATTTTGACGCAACAAGAATTTCGATCAAGATCACCTAATGGCTTGTGTTTTGTCCGGCTTGACCAGAAAAGCAGCAATATCTGGTCAGGCCGCACACACTACATCGCATTCAGACGTTTTTGAGCCTGCTTTGCGCCTTCGGTATTTGGGAACTGTTTGATCACTTGTTGATACACAGCTTTCGCTTTTGCGGTATCGCCTTTGTCTTGCATGATCACACCGACTTTATACATTGCATCTGGAGCCTTAGGTGATTTCGGGTAATTTTTCACCACAGAGGCAAAATAAAACGCCGCATCATCCTTTTTCCCCTTGTTGTAATTCAACTGACCTAACCAATAATTTGCATTTGGCTGGTAAGTTGAATCTGGGTACTTTTTAACAAAACTCTGAAATGCAGCAAGGGCTTCATCCTGACGGGACTTATCCTGCACCATGGCAATAGCCGCATTGTAGTCGCTGTTAGCGTCACCACCTTGCACTGGGGCTGCTGCAGCTGGTGTTTCAGCTGCAGCACCAGGTGTAGCTGCCGCTGCAGCCCCCTGATCGGTACTACCAGCCGCTTGTCCTGCTGCTGCACCACCACTACCAAGGCTGTCTATCTGCAATAAAATTTGCTTCTGACGCTCAACAACCTGATTCAATTGGTATTGGCTTTCCTGAATTTGACCACGCAGGGAATCAATATCATTTTGATTATCAGAGAGTTGTTGTTGGAGTTGAGTTAAAAGTTGACTATGAGCGTTAGAAATACGCTCGAGTTGAGTGACACGGTCTTCGACCGAGCCTGAGCCGACACTACTGATTGGCGCCTGAGCAGTAGCGGCCCAGGGGGCCGCTATGCCAACCAGTAACGACAGACTCAACAAGTGATGTCTGAGGTTACTGTTCATGCAGTTCTCTTAGTAAACCAGTACGGCACGACGGTTTTTAGCGTAAGCCGCTTCGTCATGACCCAGTACTGCTGGTTTTTCTTTACCGTAAGAAACGATGGAGATCTGGTCTGCAGAAACGCCTTTACCTTGCAGGTACATCTTAACAGCGCTAGCACGACGCTCACCCAGGGCAATGTTATATTCCGGGGTACCACGTTCGTCCGCATGACCTTCTACGGTCACTTTGTAAGATGGGTTGCTACGCAGGAAGTTAGCGTGTGCATCCAGCATTGCAGCGAAGTCAGAAGAAACATCATACTTATCCAGACCGAAGTATACGATGTTGTTCTGTTGCAGCTGTTGCATCTGCAGGCGAGCCTGTTCTTCAGATGACATGTTGCCATTGCTACCGTTAGCGTCCATACCAGTGCCGGCGCCCAGCATACCTTCGCCGCTCTCGTTGTTGGCGCTCTTGTTAGAACTACACGCAGCGATTGCCATAACAGGCAGTGCCAGCATCAGCCCTTTCAGCACTTTGTTCAGTTGCATTTCTTTGATCCTTTAATATTTTATTATCACAGATACGGCGACCAGGCAGGAGATTTAACCTGACCATCGGTTGCCGGAAGACGCGCTTTGAAACGCCCATCTGTTGAGACCAGATTCAGCACAGATCCCATCCCCTGAGAAGAGCTGTAGATTACCATCGTGCCGTTAGGTGCCAGACTTGGCGTTTCATCCAGGAACGTTGACGATAAAGTTTGTACGCCACCCGCTACCAGATCCTGTTTGGCGATGTGTTGCTGCCCACTATTGGAGCTCACCATCACCATAAACTTACCGTCGGAACTCACATCAGCATTCTGGTTCTGAGGACCTTCCCAGGACAGACGCTGTGGAGCACCACCGTTGATATTCACTTTATAAATCTGCGGACGCCCAGCCTGGTCAGAGGTATAAGCTACATTCTGGCTATCCGGGAACCACGTTGGTTCTGTATTGTTGCTGCGTCCATCAGTTACCTGACGAATCTGACCAGAAGCTATGTCCATAACATACAGGTTCATACTACCGGTTTTAGATAGCGTGAAGGCCAGTTTGCTGCCGTCTGGAGAAAATGCTGGCGCACCGTTATGACGAGGGAACGAAGCTACCTGACGAATTGCACCATTCGCCAGAGTCTGAATAACCAGAGCAGAACGGCCACTTTCAAATGTTACATAAGCCAGTTTGCTGCCGTCTGGAGACCATGCTGGTGACATCAGCGGTTCAGGAGAACGTTTGACAACATTGGTGTTGTAGCCATCGTAATCAGATACGCGCAGTTCATACGGGAACTGGCCGCCGTTAGTCTGCACCACATAAGCGATACGAGTACGGAACGCACCTTTAATGCCTGTCAGCTTCTCAAACACTTCATCACTTGCGGTATGACCAGCATAGCGAATCCACTGTTTGTTCACCTTGTAGGAGTTCTGCGCAAGCACAGTACCAGGTGCACCAGAAGTATCAACCAACTGGTAAGCAACGGTATAGCTGCCATCACCGTTTGGTGTAACCTGGCCTACAACAACGGCATCAATACCCAGAGCAGTCCACGCGGCCGGTTGCACTTCCTGAGCGGAGCCAGGCTGCTGCGGTAAGCGTGAACGATCCAGTGGATTGAATTTGCCGCTATTACGTAAGTCTGCAGCAACGATGCCACCAATATCTTCTGGCGCGGCACCGGGGCCTCCCCATTTAAATGGCGCAACACCAATTGGACGTGCTGAGTCCACCCCTTGGGTGATCTCAATACGGACTTCTGCGTGCAGTACTGCTGCCCACAGCATTAAAAAACTTAAAGCTACTCGAAATGCCTGCTTCATCATATCTCCCTTATCTGGACCCAAAGCCCACGATAATTTAGCAGAATGTTAACAAACTCAAATACACAAAACTACCAAAACCCTGTGACACAGCCTGGTTAGTTTTCCCCGCTTTCGCGAGGAAAATTTTACTGTGGCTTAAAGTCGATAGGCGCGTTTTTGAAAGCTTCATAAACGTCCTGGCTTGGCGGCTTCGGAATCTTCGCCAGACGTGCTGCCGCAATGGCAGCCTGACACAGGGCCGGGTCGCCACCTTCTGATTTGATATCAAGAAGTAAACCATCAGGAGCCAGTTTTATGCGCAATGAACAGGTCTTACCACTAAAGGCAGGGTCCTGGTAAAACTTACTTTCTATTGCTGCTTTTATCTGACCTGCGTAACCATTGATTTCAGCACCAGAAGCGCCATTATTTTTATTATTCCCTTTCCCAGCCGGAGCTGCGCTATTACCTTTTGCTCCTGCACCCGTTTTCGGTGCATTCTTACCTGAGCTCAAGTCGCCAAATAGATCGTCAACGCCCGCAGCGGCAGCTTTATCGGCAGCGGCTTTCTCAGCAGCAGCCTTTTTCTTAGCATCTGCAGCAGCTTTCTTATCAGCAGCACCTTTTGCAGCAGCAGCCTTATCGGCCGCGGCTTTTTCAGACGCAGCTTTCTCGGCGGCGGCAGCTTCTGCTGCTGCTTTTTTCTCAGCATCAGCAGCCTTTTTAGCAGCTTCAGCGGCGGCTTTCTTCTCAGCATCTTGCTGAGCTTTCTTCGCTGCAGCATCTGCGGCTTTCTTCTCGGCTTCCTGCTGAGATTTTTTCGCCGCAGCAGCGGCTTCAGCAGCTGCTTTTTTCTCTGCATCAGCGGCTTTTTTAGCTGCTTCCTCAGTCGCTTTCTTTTGTGCATCTGCAGCAGCTTTCTTCGCCGCTTCTTCCGCAGCCTTCGCCTGAGCGTCAGCCTGAGATTTGGCCTGAGCATCAGCTTGGGCTTTGGCATCTGCTTTGGCTTTCGCCGCCGCTGCTTCAGCTTGCTTCTGTTGCTCCTGCGCTTCTTTCGCGGCTTCTTGCGCTTGCTTCTGCTGATCTGCTTGTTGCTTCGCTTGTTCCTGCGCTTCCAGGCGTTCTTTCTCCAGTTGCTTCAGACGCTGTTGTTCAGCAGCCTGTTTTTCCTGAAGTTCTTCCGCCTGCTGTTGCGCTTGTTTCTCGCGTTGCTCTGCCGCACGTTTACTGCTCGCCTGCTGTTGCTGCTGGCGATTGTACTGCTGAACAACTGCACCTGGGTCGACCATGACCGCGTCAATAGCCGAACCTCCACCGCCGCCAGCACTGGCGTCGATGTGTTCGTCAAACGAGCTCCAAATCAGGATTGCAATCAAAATGATATGCAGGATCACTGAGACGATTATCGCGCGCTTGAGCTTATCGTTTTCTATGGTTGCCTTTGACACTATCGGTTCCCAAATATAGCAAGATATATCCGTCATACTTCAAGTTGCAGGGGCGTTGGCTGCAACATGAATTATTTAGGAATAGATCAGATTGGCTGCGTCATCAGACCGACGGATTTAACACCTGCACTGTGCAGCATGTTCAGTGCTTTGATGATTTCCTCATAAGGAACATCTTTAGCACCACCGATCAAAAAGACCGTTTTTGGATTTGCCTGCAAACGACGTTGTGCTTCCGCAACAACCTGTTCTGACGGCAACTGATCCATACGATCTTTCTCTACCACCACGCTGTACTGCCCTACCCCGGACACTTCAATAATGACCGGCGGTTCATCGTTACTGCTCACCGTCTGCGAATCTGTCGCATCCGGCAAATCTACCTCAACGCTTTGTGTAATGATTGGAGCCGTTGCCATAAAAATAAGCAACAATACCAACAGTACGTCCAGCAGAGGAACGATGTTAATTTCGGACTTTAATTCCCGACGACCACGCCCACGTCCACGTCTGGCCATGACTTACCCCTTACTGCTTATCGCTGCTGGTAAAAGCCTGACGGTGCAGGATAGCCGTGAACTCTTCCATGAAGTTGTCGTAATTCAATTCCAGTTTGTTCACACGTTGGTTCAGGCGGTTATACGCCATAACCGCAGGGATTGCAGCGAACAGGCCGATTGCAGTTGCAATCAGTGCTTCTGCAATACCTGGAGCAACCATCTGCAATGTCGCTTGTTTCACCGCACCGAGTGCGATAAATGCGTGCATGATCCCCCAAACCGTACCAAACAGACCGATATACGGGCTGATGGAACCCACGGTTCCGAGGAAAGGAATGTGCGTTTCTAGCGTTTCCAACTCACGACTCATGGAAATACGCATGGCGCGAGATGCCCCTTCAACGACCGCTTCAGGTGCGTGCGTATTAGCACGATGCAGTCGGGCAAACTCTTTAAAGCCTGAATAGAAAATTTGTTCAGAGCCAGCAAGACTGTCACGGCGGCCCTGGCTTTCTTGATAGAGACGGGACAATTCAATGCCCGACCAGAACTTATCTTCAAAAGCTTCTGCTTCACGAGTAGCAGCATTGAGGATTCGCGTTCGCTGAATAATGATTGCCCATGATGCAATGGAAAAACCAATCAAAATCAACATGATAAATTTGACCAGAAGGCTTGCCTTCAGGAACAAATCAAGGATATTCATGTCAGTCACTGCTTGAACTCCGCGACAATAGACTTGGGAAGCGCACGAGGCTTCATTAGGTGTGGATCAACACAGACGATCAGGACCTCAGCTTCGTTGAGTACCTGATTATCGGCATTGACGATTCGCTGTGTAAATACCATAGAGGTACCACGCATCGATGTAATTTCACTTTGGATTTCGAGTAAATCGTCGAGTCGGGCAGGCGCCAAATAATCCACAGTCATTCTGCGGACAACAAAGGCGACGCGCTCTGCCAACAAATCTTGCTGGCTAAAATGGTGATGGCGCAACATTTCAGTGCGTGCTCTTTCATAGAAAGCAACATAACTGGCGTGGTATACCACACCACCGGCGTCAGTGTCTTCGTAATAGACACGAACCGGCCATCGAAACAGCGTTGTACTCACAATACATCCCGGTAATGCAATTTAACGTTGCTACTATACGCAAGAGGATGGGGGTTGGGAATGGGTAGCATTAAACGTTAGGTAAATATTTATGGGCTTGTTAAAGCCCATAAATTTTAAGTGAAATGCGCTGAGGTTAAAGAAGCATCAGAAGAAGAAAATAGCCAGTCCTGCCAGCAAGACTAATTGTGCGGGTAATGGGCTAAAAACCCCCTGCCACAGCACTTTACGAGGGCGAAAACCCACGCCATGAATCACGCCGGTGCATACAGCCCACATCAGCAAAAAACCATGCCAGACTTCAAGACTACTGGTTTTCGCCGCAAAGCGGGGCGGGTCCCAAAATATACACACGGCAAGAACTAATGCCATTATCAAGGAAAGAGCCCTTAAAGGGCTCTTATCCATTACCGCATAAAGCTTCGCGATAATTGCTTCCATCAAATTTCTTCTTTACCGGCTTTAGCAGCTTCAACATGCTCAAGTGCCAGGGCGGTAATGATGCCAAAAGCACAGGCAAGAAGCGTCCCCAGAATCCATGCAAAGTACCACATAATCAGCTCCTTACTTAGTACAGAGAGTGGGTGTTGCTTTCGATATGCTCTTTGGTGATTCGACCGAACATTTTCCAGTAACACCAGGTGGTGTAGATAAGAATGATCGGTACAAATACCGCAGCAACATAGGTCATCACATTCAGAGTTAACTGGCTGGATGTTGCATCCCACATGGTGAGGCTAGCGTTCAACATGGTGCTCGAAGGCATCACGAACGGGAACATCGCCACACCGGCAGTCAGAATGACACAAGCCAGAGTCAGTGAGGAGAACACGAATGCCATCGCGCCTTTCTCAAGACGAGACATCAGCACAGTCAACAGTGGCAGAATCACACCCAGAGCAGGGATGAGCCATAGAATCGGCATATTATTGAAGTTCACCATCCAGGCACCAGCCTGACGAGCGACTTCTTTAGTCAGCGGATTCGATGCTGCATGGTGGTTCAGCTCTGAAGTCACAGCGTAACCATCAATGCCGTAAATCACCCAAACACCAGCAAGTGCGAAGCACACCATCATCACCAGCGCTGAAATTTGCGCAGCGGCTTTAGCACGCAGATGCAGTTCACCCACAGTACGCATTTGCAGGTAAGTTGCACCCTGAGCAAGGATCATGGAAACGCTCACGACACCAGCCAACAGGCCAAACGGGTTCAGCAACTGGAAGAAGTTACCGGTGTAGTACAGACGCAGATACTCATCAACGTGGAACGGCACGCCTTGCAGCAAGTTGCCGAACGCCACACCGATAACCAACGGCGGCACAAAACTACCAATGAAAATGCCCCAGTCCCACATGCCACGCCAGCGCATGTCTTCAATCTTCGAACGGTAGTCAAAACCTACCGGACGGAAGAATAATGAAGCCAGTACCAGAATCATTGCCACATAGAAACCAGAGAACGCAGCTGCATAAACCATCGGCCAGGCAGCGAACAATGCGCCACCAGCAGTGATGAGCCATACCTGGTTTCCATCCCAGTGCGGGGCGATGGAGTTCACCATAATGCGGCGTTCAACGTCAGACTTGCCAATGATGCGAGACAACATGCCCACACCCATGTCAAAGCCGTCGGTGACTGCAAAACCAATCAGCAGAATGCCAACCAGCAGCCACCAGATAAAACGCAATACTTCATAATCGATCATTTGACGACTCCTGTCTTAGCGTGCCGGCTGAGAGGTCACATTGGACTGCTCAAAGTGATAGCGACCTGTTTTCAGACTGCTCGGCCCAAGGCGAGCAAATTTGAACATCAGGAACAGTTCCGCCACCATAAACAGCGTGTAAAGGCCGCAAATCAGTACCATGGAGAAGATCAGATCGCCCACGGTCAGAGAGGAGTTAGCAACCGCAGTTGGCAATACCTCACCAACAGCCCATGGTTGACGACCGTATTCGGCAACAAACCAACCAGATTCAATCGCAATCCACGGCAACGGGATACCATAGAGCGCCGCACGCAACAGCCATTTTTTCGAGCCGATTGCATTACGCGTCACAGTCCAGAACGAAGCCGCGATGATGAACAGCATCAGGAAGCCACAGCCAACCATGATACGGAATGCAAAGTACAGCGGAGCTACACGAGGAATAGAATCCTTAGTTGCTTTCTGAATCTGCTCTTCCGTCGCGTCAGAGACGTTCGGGGTATACCGTTTGAGCAACAAACCATAACCCAGGTCTTTCTTGACTGACTCAAAGTTATCGCGAACAGCCTGGTCTTTAGAACCTGCACGTAACTGTTCCAGAAGGCTATAAGCCTTCATACCGTTACGAATACGCTCTTCGTGTTGCACCATCAGGTCTTTCAGACCAATAACTTGCTTATCCACAGAGCGGGTGGCGATGATGCCAAGCGCGTATGGGATCTGAATCGCATAGCTATTTTCCTGCTTGTCCTGGTCCGGGATACCAAACAGCGTAAATGATGCTGGAGCCGGTTGAGTTTCCCACTCAGCTTCAATAGCAGCCAATTTGGTTTTCTGCACGTCACCCATTTCGTAACCGGATTCATCACCCAGCACGATTACAGACAGGATTGCCGCCATACCGAAGCTTGCAGCGATTGCAAAAGAACGCTTCGCAAATGCAACGTCACGGCCTTTAAGCAAGTAGTAAGAGCTCACACCGAGGATGAACATCGCACCACATACGTAACCAGACGCTACGGTGTGAACGAATTTCACCTGCGCAACCGGGTTAAGGACCAGCTCGGAGAAACTGACCATCTCCATACGCATGGTTTCGAAGTTGAAGTCGGAAGCAATCGGGTTCTGCATCCAGCCGTTTGCGACCAGAATCCACAGTGCTGAAAGGTTGGAGCCAAGTGCCACCAGCCAGGTTACCGCCATGTGCTGAACTTTGCCCAGACGATCCCAACCGAAGAAGAACAGACCTACAAAGGTGGATTCAAGGAAGAATGCCATCAGGCCTTCGATGGCCAGTGGGGCACCAAAAATATCACCCACATAGTGTGAATAGTAAGACCAGTTTGTACCGAACTGGAACTCCATGGTTAAACCGGTAGCCACGCCCAAAGCAAAGTTGATACCAAACAACTTGCCCCAGAACTTGGTCATATCTTTATAAATTTGCTTACCTGACAGAACGTACACTGTTTCCATGATGGCCAACAAGAACGCCATACCGAGCGTTAGTGGCACAAAAAGAAAGTGGTACATCGCGGTCAAGGCAAACTGTAAGCGCGACAGTTCGACAATATCCAACATCTTGACTCCTTGCTCTTCGCATGAAGACTTCGACCGTGGCCAACCGTAAGGAAAACCACAACGCATGCCCTAATACAAAAACATTAGCTTCCAGACTTCATCCCTTCGTCATTTTATTTGCATGTAACGAAGAAAGATGAAAGGTTACAAACACGTTAATAAAAACCAAAAATAATCCGCAAATATATTACCCTGCAATTTCCCTACAATAAATAGGTAATTGCTTAGTGTTATTTACGTTTCTCGACAGTGATCAATTTATAGCGAAAATGTCCCTTAACAGCCAGTTTGATCTGCAACAATTTACGCTGTTTTGCATACTACTAGCCAGTTTTAGATATTGATCTGGCGCAATTTATTCCCTGATTGTTAATTTAGTTTCCCACTTAAATTAATAGTAAATTTGATGTTAATGACATGTTTTTAAGATATCACTAAGGTTAATGGGAAAATGATATCCATAAACAAAAACTATTTATTGCAGATAAGTTAAAAAATAAATTCCGAACGTTAACAGCGATGGTTTTTTATCTTCACGCGCTATTTTGATCAGGCTGTTTCTTTTCTTACCTAAAATTAACAATTGATTTACTTTTAATGTTTCATTATTTAACAAGACGCTGTTTTTGATAAGGTTAGTATTCAGTAGTGTAGTTCTTAAAAACATAAACTACTTAAAAACCCCAACCTTAAAAAACGGTAAGATTCCGCTCCGTTAGCCATTACCAGATACGATTCTGACGGCATGTGAGAGCAGAAAGGTTTGGCCCCCCTCCCCTTGCCGATTGTTGTTACAGTGAATTTTCATCCATTGTCACTTTTTGATATTCTACACACCAGTAATCATGCTCCAGTAGCGATGATAGAAGTCGAAGTGAGAGGCTTTCGGCTTTTTAAGCTGCTCAGGCAGCCAAATCACTCAAGGGGCCATAAATGGCTGTTTGGGAAATACTGTCATCGATGACCACAAATTTTGGCCATAAAAAAGGCCGCTCATTGAGCGGCCAACCATGTCGAACAATTATTATTAGTTCTGCTTACTGAGGCAAAATAGCTTTCAGTGCGTCACCGATATCAGCCAGGCTGCGAACGGTTTTCACGCCTGCGGCTTCCAGCGCTGCGAATTTCTCGTCCGCAGTCCCTTTACCACCCGCGATGATGGCGCCAGCGTGGCCCATACGCTTGCCTTTCGGCGCAGTGACACCTGCGATGTAACCAACAACTGGCTTGGTGACATGCTCTTTAATGTACGCGGCTGCTTCTTCTTCAGCGCTACCGCCGATCTCACCGATCATCACGATAGCTTCAGTCTTCGGATCTTCCTGGAACATCTTCAGGATATCGATGAAGTTAGAGCCAGGGATCGGGTCACCGCCGATGCCTACACAAGTAGACTGGCCCAGACCGATATCAGTCGTCTGTTTGACCGCTTCATACGTCAGCGTACCAGAGCGAGAAACGATACCCACTTTGCCTGGCAGATGAATATGACCCGGCATAATGCCGATTTTGCACTCGCCAGGGGTGATAACGCCCGGGCAGTTTGGCCCAATCATGCGCACGCCAGCTTCGTCCAGTTTCACTTTCACAGTCAGCATATCCAGCGTCGGGATGCCTTCGGTGATGGTGATAATCAGCTTAATGCCTGCGTCGATTGCTTCCAGAATGGAGTCTTTGCAGAACGGTGCCGGAACGTAGATTACAGATGCGGTCGCACCAGTTGCTTCTACTGCTTCACGCACAGTGTTAAACACTGGCAGGCCGAGGTGCTCAGTGCCGCCTTTGCCTGGCGTAACACCGCCAACCATTTGCGTACCGTATGCAATCGCCTGCTCGGAGTGGAAAGTCCCCTGGCTGCCGGTAAAGCCCTGGCAAATAACCTTGGTATTTTTATCAATCAAAATGGACATTATTTCCCCTCCACGGCAGCAACAACCTGCTGCGCTGCGTCCGTCAGACTTTTCGCTGCAATAATATTCAGGCCACTATCAGCCAGTTTCTTCGCACCCAGTTCCGCGTTGTTACCTTCCAGACGTACTACCACTGGAACGTTAACACCCACTTCGGCAACCGCACCGATGATACCGTCTGCGATCAGGTCGCAACGCACGATACCGCCGAAGATGTTCACCAGAACCGCTTTCACTTTGTCGTCAGACAGAATGATTTTGAATGCTTCGGTTACGCGTTCTTTCGTTGCGCCGCCACCAACGTCCAGGAAGTTTGCTGGTTCGCCGCCGTGCAGTTTAACGATGTCCATGGTGCCCATTGCCAGGCCCGCACCGTTAACCATGCAACCGATGTTGCCATCCAGGGCAACGTAGTTCAGTTCCCACTGTGCAGCCTGAGATTCACGTGCATCTTCCTGGCTTGGGTCACGCATTTCGCGCAGCTCTGGCTGGCGGAACAGCGCGTTGCCGTCAGCACCCAGTTTGCCATCAAGGCACACCAGGTCACCCTGCTTAGTGATCACCAGCGGGTTGATTTCGATAAGTGCCAGGTCGCGCTCAAGGAAGATGTTCGCCAGACCCATAAAGATCTTGGTGAACTGCTGAACTTGTTTACCTTCCAGACCCAGTTTGAAAGCCAGTTCACGGCCCTGGTAAGGCATTGGGCCTGCCAGCGGATCCAGTGCAACTTTGTGGATCAGGTGCGGGGTTTCTTCCGCAACTTTCTCAATTTCAACGCCACCTTCGGTAGACGCCATAAACACTACGCGACGGGAGCTACGATCAACCACCGCGCCAAGATACAGTTCTTTATCAATGTCAGTCGCAGCTTCAACCAGAATCTGATGAACCGGCTGGCCATTTGCGTCTGTTTGGTAGGTAACCAGGCGTTTGCCCAGCCAGTGCTCAGCAAAAGCACGGATGTCTTCTTTGCTGTTAACCACTTTCACGCCGCCCGCTTTACCGCGGCCACCAGCATGAACCTGACATTTCACCACCCACGGACCTGCACCAATTTTTGATGCCGCTTCTTCCGCTTCACGCGGTGTATTACAGGCGTAACCGACTGGAGCCGGCAGGCCATATCGAGCAAACAACTGTTTCGCCTGATACTCGTGTAAGTTCATGAGTTCTATCATCCTTCAGGGTAATCGTTATAAACCTGTAGGCCGGTGCGCTATTCATGCCAGATGGCGCGCAGCTTTCGGCCTACAGTGCAGGTGATGCTTTAAAACTAAACGTCCAGCAGCAAACGAGTCGGATCTTCGAGCAATTCTTTGATTGCTACCAGATAACCCACTGACTCACGGCCATCGATCAAACGGTGATCGTAAGACAGCGCCAGATACATCATCGGCAGGATCTCAACTTTACCGTCAACCGCCATCGGGCGATCTTTGATAGCGTGCATACCGAGGATCGCGCTCTGCGGCGGGTTGATGATCGGCGTTGACATCAGGGAACCGAACACACCACCGTTGGTGATGGTGAAGTTACCGCCAGTCAAATCTTCAACGGTCAGTTTGCCGTCACGACCCTTCACTGCCAGCTCTTTGATGCGTTTTTCGATGTCAGCCATACCCAGGGTATCAACATCACGCAGTACCGGAGTCACCAGACCACGTGGAGTTGAAACCGCGATGCTAACGTCGAAGTAGTTGTGGTAAACCACGTCTTCGCCATCGATAGAAGCGTTCACTTCTGGATAGCGTTTCAGCGCTTCAACCACCGCTTTGATGTAGAAGGACATAAAGCCCAGACGTACACCGTGGCGTTTTTCGAAAGAGTCACCGTACTGCTTACGCAGATCCATGATTGGCTTCATGTTCACTTCGTTAAACGTGGTGAGCATGGCGGTAGAGTTTTTCGCTTCCAGCAGACGCTCAGCAACGCGTTTGCGCAGGCGAGTCATTGGAACGCGTTTCTCGCTACGGCCAGCAATTGGTGCAACCGGAGCTTTAGTTTCAACAGCCGCTTTAGCTGCCGCAGGTTGAGCCGCTTTCGCCTGGGTCAGATGCTTATCAACATCTTCACGGGTGATACGGCCACCGACGCCGCTGCCTTTAATGGCGTTAGCATCCAGAGAATGCTCTGCAATCAGGCGGCGAATAGCCGGGCTGAGTGCGTCATTGCTCTGCTCTTCCAGAGAAGCCTGCTGGCGCTGTGCCGGGGTAGACTCTTTGCTTTCTGTTTTCGCAGAAGTCTCTTTACCGGCGCTGTTACCTTCACGCAGGCGGCCCAAAATTTGACGAGAAGTTACGGTTGTACCTTCATCTTCCAGTACAGCATCCAGAATACCATCCGCAGACGCCGGTACTTCCAGTACCACTTTGTCAGTTTCGATTTCCACCAGCACTTCGTCACGGGTCACGGTGTCACCCGGTTTTTTATGCCAGGTAGCAACGGTTGCATCGGCAACGGACTCAGGCAGGTCAGGAACTAGAATATCTACGCTACTCATTTTTTATCCTTTAATTAATCGACGTTCAGCGCGTCATTAACCAGATCTTGCTGCTGCTTCTGGTGAACGGACAAGTACCCTACCGCAGGTGATGCGGAGGCTGGGCGACCTGCGTAACGCAGACCTGATCCAAATGGAACTACTTCACGGAAATGGTGCTGGCTGCAGTACCAGGCGCCCTGGTTAAGCGGCTCTTCCTGGCACCAGACAAAATCATGTACGTGAGCAAATGGTTTCAACACTTCCTGCATCGCCTGATGCGGGAATGGATATAACTGTTCGATGCGCACAATTGCCACATCTTTCTGGCCGTTCTTACGACGCTGTTCCAGCAAATCGTAATAAACCTTACCAGAACACATTACCACGCGTTTCACGCCAGCAGGATCCAGCTCGTCAACTTCGCCGATTGCAGGCAAGAAGGTGCCGTTAGCCAGTTCATCCATAGTGGAAACCGCCAGTGGGTGACGCAGTAAAGATTTCGGTGACATAACTACCAGCGGACGGCGCATACCGCGCAGCGCCTGACGACGCAGCATGTGGTAAACCTGTGCTGGAGTCGAAGGCACGCAAACCTGCATGTTCTGTTCCGCACACAGCTGGAGATAACGCTCCAGACGTGCAGAGGAGTGCTCCGGGCCCTGGCCTTCGTAACCGTGTGGCAGCAACATCACCAGGCCACACATACGGCCCCACTTCTGCTCGCCGGAACTGATGAACTGGTCAATCACAACCTGAGCGCCGTTAGCGAAGTCGCCGAACTGGGCTTCCCAGATGGTCAGTGTACGAGGTTCCGCAGTGGCATAACCGTATTCGAACGCCAGCACCGCTTCTTCAGACAGCACGGAGTCCCAGACTTTGAACTCGCCCTGGCTGTTGTGAACGTGTTGCAGCGGTGTGTAAGTCGAACCGTTAGTCTGGTTGTGAATAACGGCGTGACGGTGGAAGAACGTACCACGGCCCACGTCTTCACCGGACAAACGTACAGAAACGCCTTCATCGACCAGTGTGGCGTACGCCAGGTTTTCAGCAGCACCCCAGTCGAATTTCTTCGCGCCATTCGCCATTTCCATACGGTCACTGTAGATTTTCGCTACACGTGACTGCATCTCAACGGTTTCTGGTGCGCTGCTAATACGCTTAGCCAATTCCTGCAAACGCTTCATTTCTACCTTGTTCGGATAGCTCTCATCCCACTCGTGGTTGAGGTATGGCGACCAGGTAAATGAATGCATGTTCATCGGGCGATATTCTTCCACCACACACTCGCCAGCATCCAACGCGTCACGGTAGAGATTCACCATTTCGGTGGCATCTTCAAGCGTTGCCAGTTTTTGCTGCTCCAGACGGTCGGCGTAAATCTTACGCGGCGTTGGGTGTTTCTTGATTTTCTGGTACATCACTGGCTGAGTTGCACTTGGCTCATCAGCTTCGTTGTGACCATGGCGACGGTAGCAAACCAGGTCGATAAACACATCACGCTTAAAGGTGTTACGGAAGTCCAGCGCCAGACGGGTCACAAACGCCACCGCTTCCGGGTCATCCGCATTCACGTGGAAAATCGGTGCCATCACCATCTTACCGATATCGGTACAGTACGGCGTGGAGCGCGCATCCAGAGGGTTGGAGGTGGTGAAACCAATCTGGTTGTTGATGACGATGCGAACGGTACCGCCCACTTCGTAACCACGCGCTTTGGACATGTTCAGCGTTTCCTGAACCACGCCCTGCCCGGCAACCGCTGCGTCACCGTGAATGGTGATTGGCAGAACCTGGTTGCTGCCTGGTTTATCTAAACGATCCAGACGTGCACGCACAGAACCAATTACCACCGGGCTTACAATTTCAAGGTGCGACGGGTTAAACGCCAGCGCCAGGTGAACCAGACCGCCTTCGGTTTCCACGTCAGATGAGAAGCCCATGTGGTACTTCACATCACCAGTGCCGAGATGTTCTTTATGCTTACCGGCGAACTCGTCGAACAGTTCCTGCGGTTTCTTGCCGAGTACGTTGATCAGTACGTTCAGGCGGCCACGGTGTGCCATGCCCAGAACCACTTCACGTGTGCCGCTCTTGCCCGCATGGCGGATCATCTCTTTGAGCATTGGCACCAGTGCATCACCACCTTCCAGCGAGAAGCGTTTCGCGCCTGGGAATTTCGCACCCAGGTAACGCTCAAGGCCTTCTGCTGCGGTCAGCTCGCTCAAGAAGCGTTTCTTTTCTTCAACGGTAAACGTTGAGTGCCCAACCACAGATTCAATGCGCTGCTGAATCCAGCGTTTCTCTTCAGTGTTGGTGATGTGCATATATTCCGCACCGATCGAACCGCCATACGTCTGCTTGAGCGCATCAATCAAGTCAGCAAGCTTCATGGTCTCTTTGCCGCTGGCAAAAGAACCTACATTGAAGGTTTCCTGAAGATCGGCATCAGTCAGATTGTGGAATGCGGGGTCAAGATCTGGAACCGCGTCCTGTTTCCACAAACCAAGTGGATCAAGGTTTGCAGCCTGATGCCCACGGAAACGCCAGGCGTTGATCAGCTGCAACACTTTGACTTGCTTGACGTCGGTGTCAGGGTCGGTGATTGCGGTGGAATAACGTGAGGCATCCTTCGCCAGACGACGGAAATAATCACGTGTTTTGGAATGGAATTGATCCGGTCTGGCCCCGGTTCCAGGTAATTGCTGGAACATTGAGCGCCAGTGCGCATCAACAGAGTCAGGATCGGTTAAGAAGTCTTCATAGAGCTGCTCTATCCAGGACTGGTTTGCACCTGCCAGGTAAGAGGAATCCAGCCAGGCTTTCATTTCGCCGTTCTGCATCGTGATCCCTTAAGCATTTTTATGCTTATTTCGCCGTGAATAACTATTACGTACAAAATACAGAAGTTGTACGCATTACCGGGGTTCACAACTACGAGCCTTTTTCCTTTCCAGGCGACTCGAGAAGGAACCTTTAAAAACTGTCGCAACAGGGCAGTTTTTAAAGGTTTCCTGCAATTTATTTCCCTCTCCCCTTAAGGAGAGGGAACGAAAAGCTAGGCACTCTTTTGCAGCAACATCGACTTAATGTGGCCGATGGCTTTCGTCGGGTTCAATCCCTTAGGACAAACACTGACGCAATTCATAATGCTATGGCAGCGGAATACGCTGAAAGCGTCACTCATACCATCAAGACGGCTTGCAGTTTCTGTATCACGGCTGTCAATCAGGAAGCGATACGCCGCCAGTAACCCTGCCGGGCCGATGAACTTGTCCGGGTTCCACCAGAACGACGGGCAAGAGGTCGAGCAACACGCGCACAGAATGCACTCGTACAAACCATCCAACTTCTCACGCTGCTCGGGAGACTGTAAATGCTCACGAGCCGGTGGATTTTGCCCATTATTCAACAGGTAAGGCTTAATCTTCTCATATTGGGCATAGAATTGCCCCATGTCCACAACCAGATCGCGCACAACCGGTAATCCTGGCAGTGGACGGATGACAATCTTCTGCTTTCCGTTACCCAATGCTGAGATTGGCGTGATACAAGCCAGGCCATTCTTGCCATTCATATTCACACCATCAGAGCCACAAACCCCTTCACGGCACGAGCGACGGAACGACAGCGTTGGGTCTTTTTCTTTCAGTTGCATCAGCGCGTCAAGCAACATCATGTCGCGCCCTTCTTCCCCTTCCAGGGTGTACTCCTGCATACGCGGAGCATCGTCAACATCCGGGTTGTAGCGATAAATAGAGAATTCGAGTTTCATCACTTTGCTCCGCTATTAATAAGAACGCACTTTCGGCGGGAATGCCGGACGCAGTTTCGGCTGCATGTTCACCTCACGGCGCGTCATGCTTTCCGACTCAGGCAGATACAGGCTGTGGCACAGCCAGTTTGCATCGTCACGTTCCGGATAGTCGAAGCGGCTATGCGCGCCACGGCTTTCGGTGCGGAAGTTAGCGGAAACAGCAGTCGCGTAAGCGGTTTCCATCAGGTTATCAAGCTCGAGGCACTCAACACGCTGGGTGTTGAACTCGCTTGAAGTGTCATCCAGACGGGCGTTTTTCAGGCGTTCGCGGATTTGCTTCAGCTGCTCAAGGCCTTTGGCCATCGCATCACCTTCGCGGAATACCGAGAAGTTGTGCTGCATACATTCCTGAAGCGCTTTACGAATTTGTACTGGGTCTTCGCCGTTACGGTTGCCGTTCCAACGGTTCAGGCGCTCAAGTGCTGCATTAATTTCGTCTTCGGTTGCGTCACGCAGCTCGCCCTGTTCTTGGATAGACTCCAGCAGATGCATGCCCGCAGCGCGACCAAACACCACCAAATCCAGCAGCGAGTTGCCGCCCAGGCGGTTGGCACCGTGAACCGATACGCAGGCGATTTCACCTACGGCAAACAGGCCAGGAATCAGAACGTCTTCGCCCTGCTCGTTTACCGTCAGCGCTTGCCCGGTCACTTTGGTCGGAATACCGCCCATCATGTAGTGGCAAGTTGGGATAACTGGAATTGGCTCTTTAATCGGGTCAACATGGGCAAAGGTACGAGACAGCTCAAGAATACCCGGCAGACGGGATTCCAGAACTTCTTTACCTAAGTGATCAAGTTTCAGTTTGGCGTGTGGACCCCATGGGCCATCGCAACCACGACCTTCACGGATTTCAATCATGATGGAGCGGGCAACAACATCGCGTCCAGCAAGGTCTTTAGCGTTTGGCGCATAGCGCTCCATGAAACGCTCGCCATGTTTGTTCAGCAGATAGCCGCCTTCACCACGACAACCTTCAGTGACCAGTACACCCGCGCCAGCAATGCCGGTTGGGTGGAACTGCCACATTTCCATATCTTGTACTGGCACACCTGCACGCAACGCCATGCCAACACCGTCGCCGGTATTAATGTGCGCGTTAGTGGTGGACTGATAAATACGGCCTGCACCGCCGGTTGCCAGAATGGTGGCTTTCGCTTTGAAATAAACCACTTCGCCGGTTTCGATACACAGCGCGGTGGTACCCACCACGGCACCATCAGCATTTTTCACCAGATCAAGCGCATACCATTCGGAGAAGATCGTGGTTTTGTTTTTCAGGTTTTGCTGATAAAGCGTGTGCAGTAATGCGTGACCGGTACGGTCAGCCGCTGCCGCAGTACGTGCCGCTTGCTCGCCGCCGAAGTTTTTCGACTGACCGCCAAACGGACGCTGATAAATAGTGCCATCTTCAAGACGGGAGAACGGCAAACCCATATGCTCCAGTTCCAGAATCGCTTCCGGGCCGGTTTTGCACATATATTCAATGGCGTCCTGGTCACCGATATAGTCGGAACCTTTTACCGTGTCATACATATGCCATTCCCAGTTGTCTTCGTGGGTATTACCCAGCGCTACGGTAATGCCACCCTGCGCAGACACGGTATGGGAACGGGTTGGGAAAACTTTAGATAACAAGGCACAAGTCTGGCCGCCTTGTGAAATTTGCAGTGCGGCGCGCATACCTGCACCACCAGCACCGATCACGACTGCATCAAACTCTCTGACTGGTAAACTCATTACACACCCCACACCACAACGAATCCATAAATGACGTAAACCAGCAGTGCAACAACAATAACAAGTTGCAGGCCAAGACGAATCGCCACTGGTTTAACGTAGTCGGTCAACACCTGCCACATGCCAATCCAGGCATGGATCAAAATTGAGAACAATGTCAGCAGGGTGAACACTTTGGTGAAGGCGGAGCCGAAGAAACCACTCCAGACCTCGTAGGTTAAATCGCCGGTAACAGCGAAGAACCCGATCATATAAATGATGTACAGGGTGATGACGATGGCGGAGGCACGAACCAGAATATAGTCATGCACACCATTGCGACCTAATGCGGAGGCATTACTTACCATACGAGGACTCCTGCGAGAAGTGAAAGCACGACAGTAATAACAAATGAAATCATTGCGGATCGTTTGCCCGCTATCAGGGTTTCTTCCAGCAAACCGGTGTCCATCATGATGTGGCGGATGCCCACAACAACGTGATAAGCCAGTGCTGTGAGGATGCCCCACATAATGAATTTAACAAAGAAGCTACTCATTATTGCTGACGCAACAAGGAAGCCTTCTGGAGACGAGAGTGACTGGCCTAACAACCACAGTAGGATGCCTACAGCCACAAAGGTGATCACGCCGGATACACGATGGAGGATGGAAGCGATTGCAGTGACGGGGAACCTCATCGTTGTGAGATCGAGGTTTACAGGTCTTTGTTTTTTCGCATTTTTTATCATGAATAGCGCCCACATGCTGTTCTTATAGTTTCCTTCCTCCGGATCTGCAGGCGGGGTCAGACAGCGTGAACTTTCTATAACTGTGCGTCATGCAAAAACAGCTACATCCAGATGCCAAAAAGCTGGCTACAACGCTGGGTGGCGCCCGGTGGCAGGGTATTCCGGAGACCTGGCGGCAGTATAGGCGCTTCACAAATTCATTACAATTAACCTACATATAGTTTGAAGGGCTTTTGGTCTGAACAGTGAGCAGGATCACGATAACAACATTATTTTAAATTTTAATCATCTGATTTGACAAAAGTTAAACATTCTTGTTACAAACGATGCCAGAAAAGCCGTATAATTCGCAAAAGTTATAGGGTCAGCCTTTCACCTGAGAATAAGTTATGTAACAGTGTATCGGTATTGACCCAATCAATCAGGACCGTTATTAGTGGTACACAGATTTGAATGATATGGACTGCTAACACCCTGATTTGCTGTTTTTTCACCTGCGTGGCTCGTGTTACCTGCAAGCGCCCATTGCTCTGTACCCTGCGTTACACTGATATCAAAACAGAGCTGAGAGCCAAATAAAAAACTGGTATGCGTCACGTTTGGTTTGAATGTATTTCCTAAATAATTCGAGTGGCATCGAGGCGGCAACGCAGCAAATCCCCAGGAGCTTACGTAAGTAAGTGACTGGGGTGAGCGAGGAAAGCCAACAAAGATGCAACTTGAAGTATGACGGGAATAGGCAAGTCGGGCATCCCCCAGTCTGATGAATAAGGCGCTAAGGAGACCGTAAATGTCTGATAAAAAAGCAACTCTCACCTATAACGGTGATGATGCTCTGGAACTGAATGTGCTAAAAGGCACTCTCGGTCAGGATGTAATTGATATCCGTAGTCTTGGTTCTAAAGGTGTATTTACTTTTGACCCGGGTTTTACCTCTACCGCATCATGCGAATCAAAAATCACCTTTATCGACGGTGATGAAGGCATCTTGCTGCACCGTGGTTTCCCGATAGATCAACTGGCAACACACTCCAATTATCTTGAAGTCTGCTATATCCTGCTGAACGGCGAAAAACCGACCCAGGAACAATACGAAGAATTTAAAACCACCGTCACCCGTCACACCATGATCCACGAACAAATCACACGTTTGTTCCACGGTTTCCGTCGTGACTCCCACCCGATGGCTGTGATGTGTGGTGTGACCGGTGCACTGGCGGCGTTTTATCATGACTCCATGGACGTGAATAACCCACGCCACCGTGAGATTGCCGCGTTCCGACTGTTGTCCAAAATGCCAACCATGGCAGCAATGTGCTACAAATATTCAATAGGGCAACCTTTCGTATATCCACGCAACGACCTGTCTTATGCCGGTAACTTCCTGAACATGATGTTCTCCACGCCGTGCGAGAAATACGAAGTTAACCCAATTCTGGAACGCGCAATGGACCGAATTCTGATCCTGCACGCAGACCACGAGCAAAACGCTTCCACATCAACCGTTCGTACTGCTGGCTCAAGTGGCGCTAACCCATTCGCGTGTATCGCAGCCGGTATCGCATCCCTGTGGGGACCTGCACATGGTGGTGCTAACGAAGCAGCACTGAAGATGCTTGAAGAGATCAGCAGTGTTGAACACATTCCTGAATTCGTTCGTCGTGCGAAAGATAAGAATGACTCTTTCCGCCTGATGGGCTTTGGCCACCGTGTGTACAAAAACTACGACCCGCGTGCCACAGTAATGCGTGAAACCTGCCATGAAGTTCTCAAAGAGCTGAATCTGAAAGATAACAACCTGCTTGAAGTGGCGATGGAACTTGAGCATATCGCGCTTAACGACCCGTACTTCATCGAGAAAAAACTCTACCCGAACGTGGACTTCTACTCAGGCATCATCCTGAAAGCAATGGGTATTCCGTCTTCCATGTTTACCGTTATCTTCGCGATGGCGCGTACTGTTGGCTGGATTGCACACTGGAATGAAATGCACGACGACGGCATTAAAATTGCCCGTCCACGTCAGTTGTATACTGGCTACGAACAGCGTGATTTCAAATCTGATTTGAAAAAATAAGTTCGTTTCTGGAAATTAAAGAACGCGCCGAAAGGCGCGTTTTTTTTGGTCAGCGTTATGCCTGCGGGTTATCCGTCAGATTGGTGATGTCCACGCCCTGCGGTGCCGATGTTTGCGTTTCGGTCTGCGACTGGGTTGTTGGCGTCAGTACGGTGACTTTCGGCGACTGAGTTTCCTGCGTCGTTGCTGGCGCGGCAGGTGTTGTCACTTGCGTCTGTTCAGTCGTGGCAGGTGGTGTAACCTGCGTCTGTTCGACCGTAGCAGGTGGTGTAACCTGCGTCTGTTCGACCGTGGCAGGTGGTGTAACCTGCGTCTGTTCGACCGTGGCAGGTGGTGTAACCTGCGTCTGTTCGACCGTGGCAGGTAGCGCAACCTGCGTTTGTTCAGTCGCGGCAGGCGCTTCAATTTGCTGTTGTATAACCGGAACAGATTCTACCGGAATCGTTTCTGACTTAGGTTTCGGAACCGGAGTTGACGCGCGGACGGTAAATGTCGGTTTACTATTCGCAATGGAATATGTCACGTGGCTGACAACATCGCTCGATGTCGACACTTCGACAGGCGATATGGTTACGCGACCAATTAACGTACGGGCATAGCCGCCGACTGTATGTTTGCCCTCTGGCAGTTGTAGCTCAAGACTCTTACCCGTCCCCAGCGCACCGGCATCCTTGCTATCCACGGTCACGTATATTGTGGTGCCATCGTCGGTTTTCGTTGGGATATGCGTCACGGTCACGCGCGAGGAGCCGAAATCGAAAGCCGACGTCGGATCATCGGTTTTCGATTTTGCGCATCCTGTCAGGACTAAAACGGCTGCCACAGCAGCCAGGGCGAAACGAGAACTCATAGTGCAACGTCTTCCTGTAAGGTTTTTTTGTGATCTGCGTCCCAATATACCCGATTTCTGCCCGGTGAGATAAACGCAATCTTCGCGATTATTTAATACTGGCAACCAGGGCACCAATAAAACGGCCTCGATGAAAGCATCGTTTTCTCGATTACCCCGCCGCAGCGCTCGCACTTCTCCCCTGCCCGATGAAAGACTTTGAAGCTAAAAATCGCCCCGTGATGTCTGTTTTCATCCACATTTCCACGCGTATTGTAGGAATGTCGCGGAATATCCAGCAACGCGCGCGAAAGATTTTCGAGCTGTTCAGCCGTTAAATCCTGCGCTTTATGATGCGCCAGCAACCCCACCGCCCAGAGAATTTCAACGCGCAGATAATTTCCTAATCCGGCGAGAAATGCCTGATCCAGTAACAGCCCGCTGAACTGGCGCTTGCGAAATCTCGTCGACAACAAACGCTCTTTCACCTGCTCCGCGCTGAGAGTGAGATCCAGCACATCCGGGCCAACACGCAGCAAAAACGGGTGATTCGCCAGACCATCAGCGTCGAGCATGTCAATGTCTGAAGCGCTATAGAGCAAAATGGCTTTATCGGCTGTCTGCAATTTCACGCGCAAGACTCGCGTGGTTTCCGGCATTTCCCCGGTGTTAATCACGCGCCACACGCCATAAAGCTGGTTGTGGCTATAAAGGGTTAAACCGCCGGAAAAATGCGTCAACAGAGCTTTGCCGCGCGTTTCGATACGCTCGACTGTCTGGCCGACTAACGCCTGTTCAAACACTTTTAATTCAGGAAAGGCGAACCACGCCGCAGTTAATGGTTTACCTAAAACGGCGGCTTCAAGTTTATCCGCCGCCCGCCTTATTTCTGGACCTTCTGGCATCTCTTTGCCCTTGAAAATTAGTCTTCGTTATTCAGCCGCCAGGCCAGTTGCTCAAGATAGATTTGCTGCTCACGACGCGCTTTCAGGGCTTCTTCCAACGTGCATTGCACGAAATGAACCGGCTCCCCTAAGCGTAATTGCGCAAGATTAAACATGTCAGCTTCGATAACGCAGGCAATTCTTGGATACCCACCGGTCGTCTGCGCATCATTCATAAGCACAATAGGCTGCCCATTATGTGGCACCTGTACTACTCCCGGCAGTAGCCCATGCGACAACAACTCGCGATCGGTAGTGCGCTCAAGCCGCTGCCCCTGCATGCGATAACCCATGCGGTTACTTTGTGGGCTTAACTGCCACGGTAAACGCCAGAATGCATCTTGCGAAGTGTGTGTAAACTCCTGATATTCCGGGCCGGCCAGCGCACGAATGCGGTTCCCCCACCAGAGTTGCTTTACACCGCGCGACTCCCGGAACCGTCGAGTTGCCGGTAATAGCGGTATTTCATCGCCATCTTTGAGCAAACGCCCTTCGATGCCGCCAATTTGCGCTTTAAGATCGGTACTATAAGAACCCAGGATTTCCGGGACATCCAACCCACCGGCAACAGCAAGATAGCTACGCATCCCTCGTTCAGGCACTTTTAGCCTTAATTGCTGGCCCGCTTTCACCGGTAGCCGCCAGCCAGTCCAGACTGTACGCCCATCCAATTCAGCGTGACTTCCTGCACCAGTCAATGCAAACCAGCCATCGTTGGTGAACTCAACAACGCAATGGCCTAGCGTGATTTCCAGCGCGGCACTATCGGGTGCATTACCCACCAGCAAATTAGCAATTTTCAACGCTGGAGTATCAAGAGCACCACAGCGGCTAACGCCCAACTGCCGATAACCAAAACGCCCTGCGTCTTGTATCGACATATGCATTCCAGCACGGATTATTTTCAGCACACGCCCTCCTTTTGAGGCACAAAGCGGACGGTATCTCCCGGAGCCAGTAGTGTTGGCACGTCATCAGCCGGATTGAAGAGTCTCACGGGCGTCTGGCCGATAAGCTGCCAGCCACCAGGCGTTGCCAGCGGATAAATACCTGTCTGGCTGCCGCCAATACCTACTGAGCCTGCAGGAACCATCAGGCGTGGCTCAGCTCGACGCGGCATAGAAAGAGTTGGAGCAAGGCCTGCAAGATAGGCAAAGCCAGGTTGAAAACCGAGAAAATAGACAATGTAATCAACGGATGAGTGCAGCTCCACAACCTGGCTTGCCGATAAGCCGCAATGCCCTGCGACTTCGGCTAAATCAGGGCCAAAACTGCCACCATAAATGACCGGAATTTCAATGCGGCGGGATTCAACCACCATGGCCTCGCTCTCTTCCCACCAGCGCTGGAGCCGCTCAATACCATCCAGCGCCAGGCTTTGCGGTTCACGTAGCACCACAGTGATGTTGTTCATCCCAGGAATAACTTCTGAAACAGCGGGAGATTCCAGTAGACGCTGGGTTAATCCCCAGATTCGTTGCTGGCTTTCCAGCGATAAAGGTGGTTCCAATTCAAGAACTACTGCACTTTCGCCTAACAGATAACACCGCGCTCTTTGCACTTTTACTCCTCAGTCTGACGTTATGCCGGGTTCGGAATATCGATAAAGGTTACTTCCAAATCTGTCTCACTATTCAGCCAATCACTTAATGCCTGAATACCGCCGCGCTCGGTGGCGTGATGCCCGGCCGCATAGAAATGTAGACCTTGTTCACGTGCAGAATGAATCGTCTGCTCTGAAACTTCACCAGTAATAAACGCATCAACGCCGAAACGAGCCGCGCTATCAATAAAACTTTGCCCGCCGCCCGTACACCAGGCGACACGGCGAATTTGTTCAGGACCAGTATCACCGCTCCAAAGCGGTGTACGACCAAGGCGCATCTCAATCCACGAAGCCAGCTCTACCCCCGAAAGCGGAGTTGGAAACTCCCCCCACGGCACCAGCGGCTCAACTTCTCCTTTGGTTTCAATCCCCAGCAACGCTCCAAGCTGCGCGTTATTACCGAGCTGTGGATGCGCATCAAGCGGTAAATGCCAGCCGTATAAATTGATGTCATTGCTGAGCAGCGCTTTCAGGCGATTGCGTTTCATCCCACGAATCACCGGCGACTCACCTTTCCAGAAATACCCGTGGTGAACAATCACCGCATCGGCCTGTTGGCGCACCGCTTCGTCAATCAGCGCCTGGCTTGCTGTCACACCGGTAACGATTTTGCGGACTTCTTCACGCCCTTCGACCTGCAAACCATTCGGCGCGTAATCGCTGATAGCAGCGCTGTTGAGTTTTTCGTTAATCAGGCGTTCCAGTTCGCTATTTTTCATTATCTTTCTCTTCAGATTTACGGGCCGCTTCATAAGCGGCGAGTGTCGCGATACGTGCTTGTTTATGGTCGACAATCGGGCGCGGATAGTCCAGTTCCAATTGTTGTTTGTCCGCCCAGACCCAAGGGGTATGGATGTATTTATCAGGTATATCACTCAATTCTGGCAGCCACTGGTGGATAAATTCACCTTTTCCATCGAATCGCTCGCCCTGGGTGGTTGGGTTAAAGATTCTAAAATAAGGTGCTGCATCAGTGCCGGTCGAGGCCGCCCATTGCCAGCCGCCATTGTTAGCAGCCAGGTCACCATCAATCAGTTGTGACATAAAGTAGCGTTCGCCGCATCGCCAGTCGATAAGCAGATCTTTTACCAGAAAACTGGCGACAACCATACGCAAGCGGTTGTGCATCCAGCCCGTGGTATTCAGTTGGCGCATTGCGGCATCGACAATCGGGAACCCCGTTTTCCCTTGCTGCCACGCGTCCAACAGCATTTCATCTTGTTGCCAGCACAGGTTGTCTGTCCATAGGATAAACGGCTGATGGCGGCAAAGTTTCGGATACGCCACCAGCAAATGACGATAGAACTCGCGCCAGATCAGCTCGTTTAACCACACGCTCCCGCTCCCACCGTCCAGTACCTGCGGATGTTCTTTCAATAATCGGTGCAAACACTGGCGCGGCGAAAGCACGCCAAGCGCCAGATACGGCGACAAACGGCTGGTGCCTTCGATAGCAGGGAAATCACGCTGTTCGGGATAAAGTGCCGCAGGATGCTGGCAAAACTCACGTAATTTCGCAATAGCGGCCCGCTCGCCGATGGGAAACAGTGAGGAGTCGATTTCCGCACATGGATAATCAAACGGCTCTGTTGGCGTCACTGAAAGCGCCTCACCACGCGGTCGCGGAGCCACAACGCATTCGGGCAACCCTTCGCGCAGCCTTTTAATAAACGCTTTGCTGAACGGGGTGAACACTTTGTACATCTCGTGATTGCCAGTCATGAGGCTTCCGGGCGCCAGCAAAACGCTGTCATCAAAACCCTGGCAAATCACTTTTTTACCGAGGCCACGTTCAACCGCCAGATCGCGCTGGCGCTCATTCAGCTCGTATTGATAGTTGTAAAACAGTGCGTCGATATTTTCGCTTTCACAAAACTGCGCAAGGCACTCTATCGAAGCGGTAAAATCAGGCACTTGCCTGATACAAAGTTCGATGCCACGCTCCGCAAGTGACGCTTGTAACGCATTTAAATGACCATGAAGAAACTGCGCCTGGCGTGGCGCCATATCATGTTGTCGCCATTGTTCAGGTGTGGCAATAAACAGCCCCATCACGCGAGCGCCAGGGTCACGGCAGGCTGCCGCCAGCGCCAGATTGTCATTAATGCGTAAATCATTACGAAACCAGACCAGATGCGTGGCCATACAACTCCATTTTTATTTGCCGAAGCTAAAAGTGTACTTAAGTGTAGCAATTCATTGAAATAAAAAAGGCTACCGCGAAAGGTAGCCTTTTCATTTCATGCCAATACGGCTTACATCATCGGTGTTGCCATGCGCACCAGCGTAATCAGCGGCTGCGGGTAAACACCAAGCAACAACACCAGCACGGCGGAGATCAGAACCACTACACCGCCAGCTGTAAACGCCCAGTTAGTTGGCGCATCACGGCCTGGCTGTTGCGGTGCGTTCAGGTACAAGCTCACCGTCACACGCAGGTAGTAGTACAAACCAATCGCACTGCCCAGCACCACAGCACCAGTCAACCACCACAGGTGAGACTGCACACCTACCGCAATGATGTAGAACTTACCGATGAAGCCCAGCGTCATTGGAATACCAGCAAGCGACAACATCATCACCGTCATGACCGCAGACAAAATTGGCTTGTGCCAGAACAGACCACGGTAGGAGTACAGCGAGTCTGCATCCGGGCCACGGTACGGGCTGGACATCAGGCTCACCACGCCGAATGCGCCGAGGCTGCTGAACAGATAACCTGCCAGATACACGCCGACCGCTTCCATCGACATGTTGCCGCTTTGCAGTGCAATCAACGCCACCATCAAATAACCAAGGTGTGAGATAGACGAGTAACCAAGCAGACGCTTGATATTGGTCTGGCTCAGCGCCATCAGGTTACCGAAGATAATGGAGACAAAGGCGATAATCCCCAGTACCACACGGACTGCTTCGCTATCGCCAACTGGCGCGTAGAGGAACAGACGCATCACCACACCAAAGATGGCGATTTTGCTGGCGGTAGCCAGGAAAGTGGAAACAGGGGCCGGTGCGCCCTGGTAAACATCAGGTGTCCACAAGTGGAATGGAACCAGTGACAGTTTAAAGCCAAGGCCAACAATCATCAGCCCCAAACCCGCAAGCAGCAGAGGCTCATGCAGCATGTTGTCTGCCAGGCTCTTACCGAGGCTAACAAACGACAGGTCGCCAGATTCCGCATACACCAGCGCCATACCGAACAGCAGGAATGAAGACGCTGCAGCAGACAAAATAGTGTATTTGATACTCGCTTCAAGCGACCTTTTCTGGCGGAAGGCGTAGCCAATCAAACCGAATAACGGCAGCGAGATCAGCTCAATACCCAGGAACAATGCTGCCAGGTGATTGGCGTTTGCCAGCAGAATACCGCCCAGTGCTGCAATCAACACCAGTAGGTAAAACTCTTCGCGGTTGTCGGTGTAACCCTGAAGCCACGGGTAAGCAAACGTACAAGTGGCAAGGCTCGCTAGCAGAACCAGTCCTGTGTAGAGCATCGCATAGCCGTCAACGCGCATCAGCGGCGTGACATCCATCGCGCCAGCCTGACCCACAAACCACAGTGAAACGAGTGCGGCGTTAAGGCCAATTACTGCCAGTGTTGCATTGACAAAATGGTCGCGTCGCCACGCTATGGAGAGCATCACAACCACCACCGTCAATCCGACGACGAGCAGCGGTAGCAGCGCGATCAATTGTTGAGGAGTTATAGTCATGGCGAATTACGGCCTTGTAGTTGGAATTGAACTGGTAAACCACTGCTGAATATTGCTCATCGCGGCATGCGAAGTATCCAGAATTGGCTGCGGGTAGAAGCCCAACAGGACTAACAACACCACCAGCAACAGGATGATAAAGAACTCACGCAGCGACATGCCTGCCAGTTGTTTATCACTGATTTCGCTTTTCGCTTTCCCGAAGTAAGCACGATGAATCATCGCCAGAGAATAAACTGAGGCAAAGACCAGACCGAAGGTCGAGATAATGGTAATCATTGGCACGACATGGTAGCTGCCGAACAGAATCATGAATTCGCCAACGAAGTTACCGGTGCCTGGCATACCCAGCGTTGCCACTGCAAAGAATAACGACAGACCTGGCAGCCATTTGATTTTATTCCACAGACCGCCCATCAGACGCATGTCACGAGTGTGCAAACGCTCGTAAATCTGACCACAGATGATGAACATACCGGCCGCAGAAAGGCCGTGAGCAATCATCTGAATCACCGCACCCTGATAAGCCAGTTGGCTGCCGGTATAAATGGCAATCAACACGAAGCCCATGTGGGAAACGGAAGTGTAAGCAATCAGACGTTTGATATCGGTTTGTGCGAAGGCCATCCACGCGCCGTAGAAGATACCAATGACACCCAGCCACATGGCAATCGGTGCAAATTCAGCAGACGCTTCCGGGAACAGTGGCAGTGCAAAACGCAACAGACCGTAGGCTGCGGTTTTCAGCAAGATACCTGCGAGGTCAACAGAACCTGCCGTTGGTGCCTGGGAGTGCGCATCCGGCAGCCAACCGTGCAATGGAACCACTGGCATTTTCACCGCAAACGCAATGAAGAAGCCCAACATCAGCAACCATTGAACGCTGCTGGACATTTCAGTGTGCAGCAATTGCTCGTAGTTAAACGTCCACACACCGGTTGAGTTGTAATGCACGAACACCAAGCCAAGAATCGCAATCAACATCACCAGGCCGCTTGCCTGGGTATAGATGAAGAATTTGGTTGCAGCGGTGATACGCGTCTTCCCGTCGGAGGCTTTGTGGCCCCACAGTGCGATCAGGAAGTACATCGGCACCAACATCATTTCCCAGAAGAAGAAGAACAGGAACATGTCGATGGCAAGGAACACGCCGATAACGCCACCGAGGATCCACATCAGGTTGAGGTGGAAGAAGCCCTGATATTTTTCGATTTCATTCCAGGAACAGAGTACCGCCAGCACACCGAGCAGACCGGTGAGCACTACCATCAGTAAAGATAAGCCGTCCAGCGCAAGGTGGATGGTTATCCCAAAGCGTGGGATCCACGGCAGGATAAATTCAGACTGCCACTGCGGCAAACCGGCGGATTGCGTCAGTGAATAGCCACCGGCTAACCACAGTTGCAGCGAGAGAGCCAGTGTCAGTCCCATCGTTACCAGCGCAATCCAACGTGGCACTTTTACGCCGAAGCGTTCAGTCTGCCAGCAGAAGAAGCCGCCAATGAAGGGAATCAATATCAGCCAGGGTAATAACATAGCTCAGTATGTTCCTTATCTTTGCTCCTGCTCAGGCTATCTTGCTCGCCATACTGAACCCCGGCTGTGCTCGCAATCCTCACGTACTTGAGTACGCTCCGGTTGCTACGCGCAGGCGGTGTCCAGTCTGGTTTCGCCGATGACGCCTGTCCTTCAGGAACAGTTACTTAAAATTCATTTTTCTTGTGAAACGATCTTCACTCAAAAATCACAATACTCAACGCAAGACCAGCAGCAGGCCCAATACGACCACCGCACCGATACTCATTGATGCCACATACCAGCGCAGATAACCGTTTTCACTCACCAACAGGCCGCGACCTGCAAAGCGTGAAAGAACTGCCGGAATGTTCATCAGTGAATTCAGTGGATCGCTCTTGATAAGCCAGGCGATACCCAGGAATGGCTTAACGAAGACTTTGTCGTAAAGCCAATCGAAGCCCCAGGCATGGAACCACCAGGTACCGAAGAAGCGACCCGGTGCGCTGTTGGCAATCGCTGTTACCAGAGTACGTTTACCCAGCCACAGCCATGCGGCAATCAGGATACCGGCGATGGCGACAACACCAGAGGTAATCTCAAGTGCCAACACGCTACCGTGCGCAAGTTCTGTAGTCGCTGGCAGAACACCTGCAAGCGGCGGAACAATCATTGCACCAACGAAGGTGGACAACACCAGCAGCACAATCAGCGGCAAGTTGTGAGTGATGCCTTTAAGTGGATGCGCGTGAATCTGCTCTTTACCGTGGAAGACGATGAAGATCATACGGAAGGTATACAGTGAGGTCATAAACGCACCGACCAGACCAGCAACCATCAGGTTCACATGACCATTCGCCATCGCACCGGCCAGAATCTCATCTTTACTGAAGAAGCCCGCAGTAATGAGTGGCAACGCGGACAACGCGGCACCGCCGACCAGGAAGCAGATATACACCAGCGGAATGGACTTACGCAGGCCACCCATTTTGAAGATGTTTTGTTCGTGGTGGCAGGCAAGAATCACCGAACCGGACGACAGGAACAGCAGCGCTTTGAAAAACGCGTGAGTCATCAGGTGGAAGATTGCAGCATCCCACGCTTGCACACCGAGTGCCAGGAACATATAGCCAATCTGGCTCATGGTCGAGTACGCGAGTACGCGTTTGATATCGGTTTGCACCAGCGCCGCAAAGCCTGCCATCACCAATGTTACTGCACCCACGATGCCAACTAAATGCAGCACTTCCGGCGTTAACAGGAACAGGCCGTGAGTACGAGCAATCAGGTAGACACCCGCGGTAACCATGGTCGCTGCGTGGATCAGTGCTGAAACTGGCGTTGGGCCAGCCATCGCATCCGCAAGCCAGGTCTGCAATGGCAACTGTGCAGATTTACCCACCGCACCGCCCAACAGCATCAGGGTTGCCCACATCAGCATCTGGTTGCCAGCTGCAAAGTGCTGCGGAGCCAGTTCAACCATTTCGCGGAAGTTCAGCGTGCCCAGTTCGTTGTAAAGAATGAACAGCGCAAACGCGAGGAACACGTCGCCGACACGGGTTACCACGAAGGCTTTCATGGCTGCCGCGCCGTTCTTCGGATCGGTGTAGTAGAAACCAATCAGCAGATACGAGCACAGGCCCACGCCTTCCCAACCAAGGTACATCAGCAACAAGTTGTCGCCGAGAACCAGAACCACCATGCTGGCGATAAACAGGTTGGTGTAGGCGAAGAAGCGCGAATAGCCCTCTTCCCCACGCATATACCAGGAAGCGTACATGTGGATCAAGAAGCCAACGCCGGTCACCACAGACAGCATGGTCAGTGACAAACCGTCGAGGATCAGGTTGAAGCCGATGTTAAAATCGCCAACCGACATCCACGTCCACAGCGGTTGAGTGAATGCCTGTTGCCCGTTGTTGAAGAAATCAACACCGACAATCGCGGTCACTAACGCAGTAAGACCAATCGAACCCACGCCAACGGTGGCAGAAAGGTTTTCCGACCAACGGCCACGGGAGAACGCCAACAATAAAAAGCCAATAAAAGGCAAAAGAATGGTTAACCAGAGAAGGTTCATCCACGCATCTCACTTACTGAATCGATATTCAGGCTCTGGCGACGACGATGGAGCTGCAATAACAGCGCGAGGCCAATACTGGCTTCGGCGGCAGCTAAGCTAATCGCGAGAATATACATCACCTGGCCGTCAGCCTGGCCCCAGTAACTCCCGGCGACCACGAACGCGAGCGCCGCGGCGTTGATCATCACTTCCAGACTAATCAGCATGAAAAGCAGGTTGCGACGAATCACCAGCCCGGTCAGCCCGAGGACGAACAAAATGGCAGCGAGGATTAGTCCATGTTGCAGCGGAATCATACGTGCTCCTCCGTTTTTCTTTTCGCGGCTGCGTCAGCCTGGCGATTGCTCAGCACTTCACCCGGACGGTCTTCACGACCCAGGTGGAATGCAACAACCAGACCCGCCAGCAGCAGCATTGAGGCTAATTCCACTGCCAGAACATACGGTCCGAACAGCGCAATACCTACCGCTTTTGCACTCACTGGCGTACCGTCAATCCCCTGGTCATTCAGACCCAGGATTGCGTAAACCAGCACCGAAAGCAGGACGGCTGACAAAATGCCAGGGCCAATCCACAACTGCGGTTTCAGCCAGTTACGCTCTTGTTCAACGACCGCACCGCCGAGGTTGAGCATCATTACCACAAAGACGAACAGCACCATGATGGCACCGGCGTAGACGATAATCTCAAGCGCTGCGGCGAAGTACGCTCCCAGGGAGAAGAACACCCCGGAAATAGCCAGCAGCGAGATGATCAGATACAGCAAGGCATGCACCGGGTTGGTATGGGTGATCACTCGAAGAGTGGTCCCGACCGCGATGATTGCGCAAATATAAAAAGCGAATTCCATTGCCTTGCTCCTTTAAGGTAATAGGCCTTTGACGTCGATAGGCTTGGCTTCGTTTTCCGCTTCGCCCTTATCTTTGCCGTCGATTGCCATACCTGCCATCCGGTAGAAGTTATATTCCGGGTATTTGCCCGGACCGGAGATCAACAGGTCCTCTTTTTCGTACACCAAATCCTGGCGCTTAAACTCACCCAGTTCGAAATCTGGGGTGAGCTGAATGGCCGTGGTTGGGCACGCTTCTTCGCACAGGCCACAGAAGATGCAGCGCGAGAAGTTAATGCGGAAGAATTCTGGATACCAGCGGCCATCTTTTGTTTCTGCTTTTTGCAAAGAGATACAGGCTACCGGGCAGGCGACCGCGCACAGGTTACAGGCTACGCAACGCTCGGAGCCGTCCGGATCGCGCGTCAGCACGATGCGGCCACGGTAGCGCGGCGGTAAATAGACTGGCTCTTCCGGATACATCTGCGTTTCGCGTTTGGCGAACGCGTGCAGACCGATCATCCAGATACTGCGTACCTGGGTGCCGAAACCAACCGCTAACTCTTTCAATGTCATGGTTTTTTCACCCCTTATGGTGCCTGATACAGAATGACCGCGGCGGTCACCAGCAGATTAACCAGTGTCAACGGCAGGCAAATTTTCCAGCCGAAGGACATCACCTGGTCATAACGCGGACGAGGCAATGAAGCACGGATCAAAATGAACATCATCATGAAGAATGCGGTTTTCAGCGCAAACCAGATGAAAGGTGGTAACCACGGGCCATGCCAGCCACCAAAGAACAGGGTGACAATCAGGGCTGAAACCGTAACGATGCCGATGTACTCACCAACGAAGAACAGGCCGAACTTCATGCCTGAGTATTCGATGTGGTAACCATCTGCCAGTTCTTGCTCTGCTTCTGGTTGGTCAAACGGGTGACGGTGACAAACTGCAACACCAGCAATTGCGAAGGTAACAAAGCCGAAGAATTGCGGAATCACGTTCCACAGGTTGGCCTGATTATCAACGATATCGCCCATATTGAACGAACCTGCCTGCGCAACAACGCCCATCAGCGACAAACCAAGGAACACTTCGTAGCTCAGCGTTTGTGCCGAAGCACGCATTGCGCCCAACAGTGAGTATTTGTTGTTACTTGACCAGCCAGCGAACAGCACCGCGTAAACCGCGAGGCCTGCCAGCATCAGGAAGAACAAAATACCAATGTTCAGGTCGGCAACGACCCAGCTTGGGCTGACCGGCACAATGGCAAAGGCCAACAGCAGCGAGGTAAAAGCAATCATCGGAGCCAGGGTAAAGATGACGCGGTCCGCAAAACGCGGAGTCCAGTCTTCTTTAAAGAACATCTTGATCATATCCGCGACGAGCTGGAGCGATCCGCCCCAGCCAACACGGTTAGGCCCGTAACGGTTCTGGAACAGGCCCAGCAAACGACGCTCGCCAAAACTCATGAACGCGCCACAGGTCACCACGACCAGCAGGATCACCACCGCTTTGAGAATGCTCAGCAGAATGTCGATAACATCCGGTGTTAACCAACTCATTGGCCAGCCTCCTGGAGATTTTCAAGACGCGCACCCGCCAGCACCGGAGCGATGCCAGGCATACCCATCGGTAAACCGACCTGCCCTGCTGCCAGACCTTCGGAAAGCTGCAACGGCAGACTCAACGTCTGGCCTTCGTAACTAAACGAAATCAGGCTTCCTGCATTCACGCCCAGTTTTGCAGCGTCAGCCGGATTGAGCTTGATATACGGTTCCGCCATACGGCTCTGGAAGATTGGTGAACGCTGGGACATTTCATCACTGCCAAACAGATGGTAGTAAGGCGCGATACGCCATTTCCCTTCTTCTGCCTGGAAGATTTCCGGCACATCGGTGAAATAATCAATACCCGTGTCGGACGCTTCAATCAGACGCACACCCGGATCGCCGTGACGCAGTTTGCCACCCACTTCAGCCTGGAATTTGTTCCATGCCTGAGGTGAGTTCCAGCCTGGCGCCCATGCGAATGGGATTTGCTGACGATTTGCAGACGGGCTGTTGTTCCCTTCCATGGAGAAGGCGAACATGGTGTCTTTATCCTGCGGCTGACGCGGTTCGTGCACGCTAATGTTGGCACGCATAGCCGTACGACCACTGGAGCGGATTGGAGAACGTGACAGTTTCTGACCACGAATACGGAAGCTGGCATCAGGTGCCGCCTCTTTAATTCCGGCCAGTTGTGGCAACGCTTTCACACACGCATCGATAACATGGTCAAGCTGCGTCCAGTCCACTTCACGGCTTTGAACCGTGCTGTGCAGGGAGTGCAACCAGCGCCAGCTTTCCAGCATCACAACGGAATGGTCGTAATACGCCGGGTCATAAACCTGGAAGAAACGCTGTGCGCGGCCTTCGTTGTTGATAACCGTACCGTCGCTTTCAGCGAAGCTTGCGGTGGAGAGCACCAGATGGGCTTTATCCATAATCGCAGTGCGCTGATGGTCGATAACCATCACCAGCGGAGCTTTACTGAGTGCTGCGTCAACGCGAGCCGCGGAAGCATGGCGATGCAGATCGTTTTCCAGCACCACTACCGCATCGGCAGCACCGCTTTCCAGTTCACTTAACGCTTCTTCCAGCGAGCCGCCGCCAATCAGGCCGAGGCCAACGCTGTTAACCGCGCGAGCCACCATAGTGATACCAACATCGGCACCACGGCCTTTCAGCGCTTTCGCCACGTTGGCTGCCGCCTGAATCACCGCTTCGCTTCCGGCGTTAGTACCGGATACGATCAATGGTTTTTTCGCACCCGCCAGGGCTTGAACAATCACGTCGACTTTGTTTTTCAGGTCGCGATCTAATTCAACGGCTGGGGAGTTGCTGTCCAGCGCGTTAGCAATCGCGAAGCCCAGACGCGCCTGATCTTCAACCGGCGCACGGTAAGTCCATGCGGCGATGTCGTCCAGACGAGTGCTGTCGATGTTAGTCACAAACAGCGGATGTTTAGCGTGCTGGCCAATGTTCATGATCGCCGCGATTTGCCAGTCAGCGACTTTCTGTGCTGCTGCCATTTCACGTGATTTGCCTTTCACAGCCTGACGCACAGCCAGTGCAACACGTGCGCCGGTCTGAGTAATGTCTTCGCCGAGCACCAGAACCGCATCGTAGGTTTCGATTTCACGCAGTGCCGGAGTGTGAATGCCACTTTCTTGCAGCACTTTGAGCATCAGTTGCAGACGCGCTTGCTCACCCGTTGCGATACCGGTGTAGAAGTTGTCCGCACCCACCAGTTCACGCAGCGCGAAGTTGCTTTCAACGCTGGCGCGTGGAGAACCGATACCGATCACTTTCTTCGACTGGCGGAGAATATCTGCCGCACCCTGCATCGCCTGATCGGCGTTCAGCGTGATCAGATCGTCGCCACGACGCTGGATCGGCTGACGTGGACGATCCTTCAGGTTGACGTAGCCATAGCCGAAGCGGCCACGGTCACACAGGAAGTAATGGTTTACGGTCCCGTTGTAGCGGTTTTCGATACGACGCAATTCGCCGTAGCGCTCGCCAGGACTGGTGTTACAGCCGATGCTGCACTGCTGGCAAATGCTTGGTGCGAACTGCATGTCCCACTTACGGTTGTAGCGCTCGGAGTGAGTTTTGTCGGTGAACACGCCGGTCGGGCAGATTTCTACCAGGTTACCGGAGAATTCGCTCTCAAGCGTGCCGTCTTCCGGGCGACCGAAGTAGACGTTATCGTGCGCACCGTAGACACCCAGGTCGGTGCCGTCAGCGTAATCTTTGTAATAACGCACACAGCGGTAACAGGCGATACAGCGGTTCATTTCGTGAGAGATGAACGGGCCGAGATCCTGATTACGGTGGGTTCGTTTTGTGAAGCGGTAACGGCGGAAGCTATGACCGGTCATGACCGTCATATCCTGCAGGTGGCAGTTGCCGCCTTCTTCACAAACCGGGCAGTCGTGCGGGTGGTTAGTCATTAACCATTCCACAACGCTTTCGCGGAATTCTTTTGCTTCGCTATCGTCAATAGAGATAAACGTACCGTCTGAGGCTGGTGTCATACATGACATCACCAGGCGCCCACGATTGTCTTCTGCGTTCTGATATTGCTTCACCGCGCACTGGCGGCAAGCACCGACGCTGCCTAGCGCCGGGTGCCAGCAAAAATAAGGAATATCGAGGCCGAGCGACAGACATGCTTGCAGCAGGTTGTCTGACCCGTTTACCTCATATTCTTTGCCGTCTACATGTATCGTAGCCATAGTCAGCATGCTTCCAATTAATTATAAAATTTCATAACCTGCAAACTTGTTGTCAGGTGTTACCAGCGCGCTTTTAACAAGTTAGGCTGAATACCGCTAATCGCGCGGGTATTACCGAAATCTTGTTTGGCAATGCCTGCTTCGAATTCTTCGCGGAAATATTTAATGGCACTCTGCAATGGCTCAACCGCACCTGGCGCATGCGCGCAGAAGGTTTTACCTGGACCGAGGAAACGACACAGTTGCTCAAGTGTCTCGATATCCCCAGGCTGGCCTTCGCCACGCTCCAGCGCACGCAGAATTTTCACACTCCACGGCAGGCCGTCACGGCACGGTGTACACCAGCCGCAAGATTCGCGGGAAAAGAACTCTTCCAGATTGCGCACCAACGGGACCATACCAATTTCATGGTCAACAGCCATCGCCAGTGCGGTACCTAAACGGCTGCCTGCTTTGCCGATGCTTTCGAATTCCATCGGTAAATCCAGGTGTGATTCGGTCAGGAAGTCGGTCCCTGCCCCACCCGGCTGCCAGGCTTTGAATTTCAGGCCATCGCGCATGCCACCGGCGTAATCTTCGAGAATTTCACGTGCGGTGGTACCGAACGGTAATTCCCAGACGCCTGGGTTTTTCACGCGACCAGAGAAGCCCATTAGCTTAGTGCCAGCATCTTTGCTGGCAGAAATGCCCTGGTACCACTCCACGCCATTGGCCAGAATTGCTGGCACGTTGCACAGGGTTTCAACGTTGTTTACACACGTTGGTTTACCCCACACGCCGCTTGATGCAGGGAATGGTGGTTTTGAACGTGGGTTCGCGCGGCGGCCTTCCAGGGAGTTAATCAGCGCGGTTTCTTCACCGCAGATATAACGCCCGGCACCGGTGTGCACGATCAGTTCAAAATCGAAACCTGAACCGAGAATGTTTTTGCCAAGCAGGCCCGCTTCGGTCGCTTCTGCAATAGCACGGCGCAGATGCACAGCCGCTTCGATGTACTCGCCACGCAGGAAGATGTAGCCGCGATAAGCTTTGAGCGCGAACGCAGAAATCAGCATGCCTTCCACCAACAGGTGTGGCAGTTGCTCCATCAGCAAACGGTCTTTATAGGTGCCTGGCTCCATTTCATCGGCGTTACACAGCAGGTAACGGATATTCATGGACTCGTCTTTCGGCATCAGGCTCCACTTCAGACCGGTGGAGAAACCTGCGCCGCCACGCCCTTTCAGACCTGAGTCTTTAACGCGGGTAACGACTTCATCTGGTGCGAGGCCAGTCAGAGCAAGACGCGCACCTTCGTAGCCATTTTTGCTGCGATATTCATCCAGCCAGACGGGCTGTTTGTCATCACGCAACCGCCAGGTCAGCGGATGGGTCTCGGCAGTACGAATAATCGTCTTCATTTATACTGCTCCAGCAAATCAGGGATTGCTTCCGGCGTCAGATAACTGTGAGTGTCCTCATCAATCATCATAGTCGGCCCTTTGTCGCAGTTGCCCAGACAGCAAGTTGGCAGCAGGGTAAAGCGACCATCAAACGTGGTTTGACCCGGTTTGATGCTCAGTTTTGCTTCGATAGCCGACTGAATGCCCTGGTAGCCCGTAATATGGCAAACCACGCTATCGCAATAGCGAATAACGTGGCGGCCCACCGGCTGGCGGAAAATCTGGCTATAGAAAGTCGCAACACCTTCTACGTCACTGGCTGGAATGCCCAGAACTTCAGCGATGGCGTAAATAGCACCGTCTGGCACCCAGCCACGCTGCTTCTGAACAATCTTCAGCGCTTCGATAGAGGCTGCGCGAGCATCTTCGTAATGATGTTTTTCGTGCTCAATCGCATCACGCTCGAATTGACTCAGCTCAAAGGCTTCTGCCTGGGGTTGTTGTTTATCGTGCATAGTTAGCGATCCACATCAGACATTACAAAATCGATACTACCCAGATAGACAATCAGGTCAGAAACCAGACTGCCGCGAATCGCCGACGGGATTTGCTGCAGGTGCGCAAAACTCGGGGTACGAATACGGGTACGGTAGCTCATGGTGCTGCCGTCGCTGGTCAGGTAGTAACTGTTAATCCCTTTCGTCGCCTCAATCATCTGGAAGGATTCGTTAGCCGGCATGACCGGGCCCCACGAAACTTGCAGGAAGTGAGTGATCAGGGTTTCGATATGTTGCAGCGTGCGCTCTTTCGGCGGCGGCGTTGTCAGCGGATGGTCAGCTTTGAACGGGCCAGCAGGCATGTTTTTCAGACACTGGTCAAGAATGCGCAAGCTCTGGCGAAGCTCTTCAACTTTCAGCATCACGCGGGTGTAGCAGTCGCTGATGCCACCGCCAACCGGGATTTCGAAGTCGAAGTTTTCGTAGCCTGAGTAAGGGCGGGCTTTACGGATATCGAAGTCAACGCCGGTAGCACGCAGGCCAGCACCGGTGGTGCCCCACTCCAGCGCTTCTTTTTTACCGTAAGCGGCAACGCCCTGAGAACGACCTTTCAGGATGGTGTTGCGCAGTGCGGCTTTCTCGTAAGAATCCAGACGTTTCGGCATCCAGTCGAGGAACTCTTTAAGCAAGCGTTCCCAACCGTTTGGCAGGTCGTGCGCCACACCGCCGATACGGAACCAGGCCGGGTGCATACGGAAACCAGTAATCGCTTCGACGAGGTCATAGATTTTCTGACGGTCGGTAAAGGCGAAGAACACCGGAGTCATCGCGCCCACGTCCTGAATAAACGTGGAGATGTACAGCAAGTGGCTGTTGATACGGAACAGTTCAGAGAGCATGACGCGAATCACGTCAACGCGTTCAGGAACCTTGATACCCGCCAGTTTTTCAACCGCCAGCACGTATGGCATTTCGTTGACGCAGCCGCCGAGGTACTCGATACGGTCGGTATACGGAATGTAGCTGTGCCAGGACTGACGCTCGCCCATTTTCTCAGCGCCACGGTGGTGGTAACCGATGTCCGGTACGCAATCGACAATTTCTTCACCGTCGAGTTGCAGAACGATACGGAATGCACCGTGCGCTGATGGGTGGTTAGGACCAAGGTTCAGGAACATGAAATCTTCATGCTCGCTGCTGCGCTTCATGCCCCAATCTTCAGGCTTGAAGGTTAGCGCTTCCATCTCGAGGTCTTCTTTCTGTTTGGTCAATTCAAACGGATCGAACTCGGTGGCGCGCGCCGGGTAATCTTTACGCAGCGGATGGCCTTCCCACGTTGGCGGCATCATGATGCGCGTCAGATGCGGGTGACCATTAAAGGTGATGCCAAACATTTCCCAGGTTTCACGCTCGTACCAGTTGGCGTTCGGGAAAAGTTTGGTGACCGTTGGCACGTTGAGATCGTTTTCAGACAGCGCAACCTTGAGCATGATGTCACGGTTACGGTCGATAGAAATCAGGTGGTAGAAAACGGAAAAATCCGCGGCCGGTAAACCGTCGCGGTGGGTACGAAGACGCTCGTCCATACCATGCAAGTCAAACAGCATGACGTAAGGTTTTGGCAGTCTTTTCAGGAAATCGACAACTTCCAGTAATTGTTCACGCTTAACCCAGGCTACCGGAACACCGGTACGGGTTGGCTGAACGGTAAAGGCATCCGGCCCAAAACGGTTACGCAGTTCGCCAATAACCGGATCATCAAGATGGTCACGGGTTTGCCAGGCTTGCTGGTTGGCATCATGCGCGGTTAAATCGGTCATAATTCTCACCATTGCAAATGGTACTGTGGTGACTGTTGGTCAGCGGCTTCGCGCTAATATTATTGATATGCGAAGTAAACTCACGCCGACCACAGGCGCAAATTAAATCTCGTCAGGTGACCGCAAATTGGTGACAGCAATACGCTCGCCACGTTTACGCTCGCGCTCTGATTGCATATTGGCGCGATACACACCCTGATCGCCAACCACCCACGACAGCGGACGACGTTCTTTACCGATAGACTCTTGCAGCAGCATCAGAGCCTGCATGTAAGCTTCCGGACGCGGTGGGCAGCCTGGGATGTAAACATCAACCGGCAGGAATTTATCCACGCCCTGCACCACGGAATAGATGTCGTACATGCCGCCGGAGTTGGCGCAAGCACCCATCGAAATAACCCATTTTGGTTCGAGCATTTGGTCATACAGACGCTGAATGACCGGAGCCATTTTGGTAAAGCAGGTTCCTGCAATCACCATCAGGTCAGCCTGACGCGGAGAAGCACGCAATACTTCGGCACCAAAACGTGCCACGTCATGCACGGCGGTAAACGAGGTCACCATCTCAACGTAGCAGCAAGAAAGGCCAAAGTTATAAGGCCAAATTGAGTTTTTACGACCCCAGTTCACCATATCGTGCATGGCATGTTCGAGCTTGCCCATGTACACGCTACGGTTGATTTCTTGGTCAAGAGGATCGGTCACGATCTCCTGTTTTTGCAGGGGGTAACGGTCGTTCTCACCGTCGGGGTCTATGCGGGTGAGCGTATAGTCCATCTTATTGCCTCATTTTATGCTCGTTATAATTCAATTTACAGCGGTGTTGGCTGCGTTCATAAACCCCAATCACTTACCTAAGTAAGCTCATGGGATTTACTCGCTTGCCGCCTTGCTGTAATCCGAATTCTTTAGAGCATCTTGCGTATGACGGTTAGTGATACTGTCGGTTTCCGGGTTGATTTGGGCACGGCGCGAACGCGCAGGTGTCCAGTCAAGCGCGCCAATGCGCACCAGATACACCAGGCCTGCCAGTAGCACTAAAATGAAAATTGCGGCCTCGACGAAGCCTACCCATCCACTTTCACGGATGGACACTGACCACGCATAGAGATACAAGGCTTCCACGTCGAAGATAACGAAGAACATGGCAACCAGGTAAAACTTGGCGGATAGACGTAAGCGCGCTGTACCAACTGAGTCGATACCTGACTCGAAGGGAGTGTTTTTGTGCCGACCCTTAGCTCTCCCGCCAAGGAACCAGGCCCCGAGAAGCATTACGCAACACAGGCCTATGGCTACAATAAGAAAGACTGCGAACGCCCAATGGTGAGCGATAACTTCAGTGGATGTTGACATACTCATTGCTTACTCATCAAAAGTGGCGCCAAAGTCTCTGCTCTTGCTGGCAGATGAACACCACATCGATTCATGGGGAGGAACAATAAACCTTACAATAACTGCCGGAATCAAAACTTTACCAGCAAATTGATGGGGTTTTTTACTCCTTTCTATAACCTTTTGTCAACTTTAACAAAAGTATCCACACATTAATTTACATGAGCCCAACTTCATTAACATTTAGTGCGTTAAAAATCAGTAATGCCGAATCATTAACCCTACTTTAATGAAGGTGAATCGTGTCCGTTAACGAGGAAAAAAATATCTACTGCTCTATTTTGGCAGGAAATCTCAACTATTCATCCCCCTAAGAGGGAGTATTTTCTTGATCTGAGACACGCTTCTGTTAATCCATCTCAGAAACCAACAACATTGCAGCGTGTTTTTTAACATTTAAACGAGTGTTGAGTCGAAGGAAGTATGTAGAAGGTAGGTATCTAGGGCGCTATGAAGCAGATTGTTTTAAAACATGTTTTTACAAATTAGTAATAAAGACATCTTGCAGTGATTAAAAAACAGGCCACTGAGTCAATAAATGACCTCAATGACCTGTTTTCGAATTTCATATTTTGTTACTAACAAACCGAAGGCATTACTCGAAATCACGTTCCATCAGCACGGTATCATCATCTTCGTCTGACGAAGCCATGTAGCGGTATGGGTTAGGGTTTGATTCCAGAGCACTAAAGATAGCCTGAGCCAACTCATTACTGGTTTGCACATTACGGCACAACAAATATTGAGTATCTGGCATAACTGGTAAGCCATCAGCATTACCCAGTACACGTAATTCAGGGCTCATCATTTCAACAGGTCGTGCAGTCACACCCAGGCCGGCTTTCACCGCGGCACGCACAGCCGAAAGAGTGGAAGCAACATACGCAATACGCCAGGGAATGCGCGCTGCATTCAAATGCTCAAGCATCATATCCCGGTAAGGACTCGGATCGTCGAGCATGACTAAAGGTACGGTTTCACCTTTCTGGAAGACGTAATCCGATGCGCAATACCATAAAGTTGGCGAGGTACGTAACACAATGGATTCAAAATGCGCGGGTTTTGATGTGGTGACAACCAAATCAACTTCCTGCTGATTAAGCATTTCAACCATAAATGGATTACGTTTAACCCGGACATCCAACGCCAGCTTTGGATAAACCGAACTTATTCGGTTAAGCAAGAAAGGCAGAATGGTATCCGCAGTTTCATCAGATGCGCCAATCGTGAGCACACCCTGCAAATTACTAAACATCAGTGACGTACATGCTTCATCATTAAAACGTAGAATTTTTCGCGCATAACCCAGAAGCTGAATACCATGCTCGGTCAGCAGCTTATTACGACCATGACGGGCAAAGAGCTCTTTTCCTACTAACTGTTCAAGACGCTGCATCTGCTGGCTTACAGCCGATTGCGTACGGCAAACCGCAACTGCCGCCGCAGCAAAAGTATTCAAATCCGCTACGGCAACAAAAGTCCTTAGCAGATCGAGGTCGAGATTTAGTATCGGACGATTTGCGTTAATCATAATTTTTTCACTAGTAGGTTGCTCTTACGAGTCTGCCTTAGTTTTATTGCTGTGATTTATCAAAAAGATAAAGCAATTCCCTTTTACAGAACGTCTCCCGAGGGGCCATACCGTCATCCTGACAGTCGTTCTGACTTTTTATTTTTCATGCATCCCAGTACATGCGAGCCAATAATGTAGATCACATATTCCAGGAAATATTATACCGCCGTAACCAACATACAAACATTCGTCTTATTGTTCTAGTCACTTAAATTAAAACTGAGTAATTATTGTAAGCCTACTTCAGTACTGAGTTTTATTTATTCAACATTTTGTGGCTACGAGGATAAGTGCAATGAAAGTTTTCTCTATGTCATTTTTGCTGCACGGACAATTACCAAAGAACAATGGTTATATACTAACCCGAGGTAAAACATAGAGTTTCAGTATGTCCAAAAATAGACACTCGTCATTTTCCGTGACATATCTTACCGCAAATCATGCCATTCCATAAGTTTTGTTGCGAATTATCTGATCTCATTCTCCTTTTTCATTTCACTCTTCAACAGGTTATTCATAAAAATCCCTGAAGCTATACGAGGCAAAAGAGAAGTAACTTAACTCTATTCTTCGGTTATATTAATGACACTCAGAGTTATTTTTATATACATATTATTAACTCACATTAGTGAACTTCTTTTAACCTCAAGCATAAACATTCAATTTTCCTTAACTATCACTCAATTTAATTTTCAAACCACTCAGCATTACCCACTACAACACCAGCGCCACATCAGTTGATGAAATCACAAAATGGCCTAATATTTATATATACATCTATTTTATGTAAAATAATCAGTATTTTATACCAATCATTAGATATTCAATTGGTTTTTCTGCTTGTGCCTAACTTGAAAGATAAATTGCAGTCTGGCGCCTCGACTGCCTTCAAATCTGGGCGTGGCAGGAGTACATTTGTTGCCTGGTCGCTTCCACGGCAGGAAGTGGCGCTAACATTAAAGGTCAGGTTCATGTCCCCTATCGAAAAATCCAGCAAACTTGATAACGTCTGTTATGACATCCGTGGCCCAGTGCTCAAGGAGGCTAAGCGTCTTGAAGAAGAAGGGAATAAAGTCCTCAAGTTGAATATTGGCAACCCTGCGCCATTTGGCTTTGATGCCCCGGATGAAATTCTTGTCGATGTGATTCGTAATATGCCTACTGCTCAGGGTTACTGCGACTCGAAAGGACTCTACTCCGCACGTAAAGCCATCATGCAGCATTATCAGGCTCGTGAAATGCGGGACGTGACAGTTGAAGATATTTACATCGGCAACGGTGTTTCTGAGCTGATTGTTCAATCGATGCAAGCATTGCTGAACAGTGGTGATGAGATGCTGGTACCAGCGCCTGATTACCCTTTGTGGACTGCAGCAGTTTCGCTTTCTAGTGGCAAAGCCGTTCACTATTTATGTGATGAGTCGGCAGGCTGGTTCCCGGACCTTGACGATATTCGGGCTAAAATCACACCACGTACTCGCGGCATCGTAATTATTAACCCGAACAACCCAACCGGTGCGGTTTACTCTAAAGAGCTGTTGCTGGAAGTTGTAGAAATTGCGCGTCAGCATAATTTGATTATTTTTGCTGATGAAATCTACGACAAGATTCTGTACGACGCGGCACAGCACCATTCAATTGCGGCACTGGCTCCGGACCTGCTGACAGTGACCTTTAATGGGCTGTCCAAAACTTATCGTGTTGCCGGGTTCCGCCAGGGTTGGATGGTTCTGAATGGGCCGAAGAAGCACGCAAAAGGTTATATCGAAGGGCTGGAGATGCTCGCGTCGATGCGTTTGTGCGCTAACGTACCTGCTCAGCATGCGATTCAGACGGCTTTAGGCGGTTATCAGAGTATTAGCGAATTTATTGCACCAGGCGGGCGTCTGTATGAACAGCGTAACCGTGCGTGGGAACTGATTAACGATATTCCTGGTGTTTCCTGTGTGAAACCGCAGGGCGCGCTCTATATGTTCCCGAAAATCGACGCTAAACGCTTTAATATCCACGACGACCAAAAAATGGTGCTGGATTTCTTATTACAAGAAAAAGTGCTTTTGGTTCAAGGAACGGCATTTAACTGGCCGTGGCCGGATCACGTACGTATTGTGACTTTACCGCGCGTTGACGAACTGGAAATGGCGATCAACAAATTTGGTCGTTTCCTGGGACACTACCACCAGTAAACCTTGAGGGGGGAGATGTTTGCATCTTCCCCTGCCCCCCTGCACAATGGTTTTCTTTGTCGTAGACACCGAGTGTACCTATGAGCCAAAGCCATTTCTTCGCCCACCTTTCACGTCTGAAATTAATTAATCGTTGGCCGCTGATGCGTAATGTGCGTACCGAAAATGTTTCGGAGCATAGCCTGCAAGTTGCAATGGTCGCTCATGCATTAGCCGTGATTAAAAATCGTAAATTCAACGGCCAAATTAACGCCGAACATGTCGCCCTGCTTGCGATGTATCACGATGTCAGTGAGGTGCTTACGGGGGATTTACCAACGCCGGTGAAGTATTTCAACACGCAAATTGCTCATGAATACAAAGCTATCGAGAAAATCGCCCAACAGAAATTGATTGATATGGTGCCAGAAGAGTTACGTGATATTTGGGCACCACTGATTGATGAACATCGCAGTAGCGATGAGGAGCGAGCCATCGTCAAGCAAGCCGATGCGTTATGTGCCTATCTAAAATGTCTGGAAGAGCTCTCTGCCGGTAACAATGAATTTTTACTGGCAAAAAGCAGGCTCGAGAAAACGCTGGCTGACCGCCACAGCGAAGAGATGGACTATTTTATGAATGTCTTTGTACCGAGCTTCCAGCTGTCGCTCGATGAGATTAGCCAGGACTCGCCGCTTTAACCTATACCCAAAATAATTGGAGCTACATCAAGGCGGCAAGAGAGAAAATCCCCAGGGGCTTACAAAAGTAAGTGACTGGGGTTTGTAAACCCAGCCAACAAAGATGCGGCTTCAAGTATGAAGGGTATTAAAACGGGAATAACATCGGCACCATCACCACGCTTACCACCATCACAATCACCGTAAACGGCACGCCCATCTTCACAAAATCGCTGAACTTATAATTTCCAGGCCCCAGAACCAGGGTATTAACCGGTGATGATACCGGTGTCATGAATGCAGCCGATGCGGCGAGTGCAACGATCATCGCAAATGGATAAGGGGAAACACCCATCGATTTTGCCGCAGCTAACGCAATAGGTGCCATTAACACCGCAGTCGCCGTATTTGAGATAAACAAGCCAATCGCGGCACACATCACGAACAGGCAAATCAACATCATGTGTGGACCATAGCCACCGCCGAGACTCATCAACCCGTTTACAATCAAATCCACACCACCCGTTTTTTGCAGTGCAAGCGCGAATGGCATCATACCGACAATCAAAATAATACTTGGCCAGTGCACCGCTTTATAAGCACTTTCCATATCGATACAACGGAACTTGCCCATCAACAAACAGGCAATAATGGCCGCGATGGTGTTAGGAATTTCGTCCGTCAACATCAAGGCGACCATCAACGCCAGGCAGAAAATCGCATGGGGTGCCTGGCTATGCGCTGGTGACGCCTCGCCCTCTTCCACCGGCAAATTGAGTACCAGGAAATCGCGGCCTTTTTGCTGCAACTGACTAATCAGTTTCCAGTCACCGACAACCAGCAAGATATCACCAAGCTGTAACGCCTCATCGACCAACAGCCCTTCCATTGCCTCGCCATTGCGACGTAACCCAACAACGTTCAGGCCGTAGCGAGTACGGAAGCCTATCTCGCGCAGTGTCTGCCCTATCAGTTCGGACTCAGGGATCAACGAAACTTCGGCCATGCCAACATCCAGCGCCTGGTCCGAAAAATACTCGCCGCGCAGAACCATTGGCTCAAGCATCTGCTCGCTACAAAACTCACGCAGATCGACTTCAGAAGCAGACATATCAATCAACAGCACATCGCGCGCGCGAAATTCAGTGACGCCAGTGACATTGACGATAACCCGGCGGAATTTGCGCCAGCGCTCAAGGCCGATGACATTGGCGCCATAACGCTCACGCAGTTTTAAATCATCCAAACGTCGGCCCACCATCGGTGAACCCGGGCGAATTGCGAGACGACGCGCACGGCCAGCCAGGCGGTAATCTTTAATCAGGTCACGAAAAGTACGACGACGCCAGTCCTGCTTGCCATCGTCTTTGTTCTGCCCTTTCAGTGCAAAACGCGCAATCAGCATATAGCCGATACCCAGCAATAAAATGACCAGGCCAATAGGCGTAACGCTAAAGAAATGGAACCCCTGCAACCCTTCGCGCAGCAATTCGCTGTTTACGACCAGATTGGGTGGTGTTGCGACCAGCGTCATCATGCCGCTAATCAACCCTGCAAAACTGAGCGGCATCATTAAGCGCGATGGCGAGGTTTTCATGCGCATTGAAACACTGAGTACCACGGGGATAAATATTGCGACCACACCCGTTGAACTCATAAATGCGCCAAGCCCCGCAACGGTGAGCATCAGCAAAACCAGCATTTTGGTTTCACTACTGCCTGCAACATCCACAAGCCAGGCCCCCATTTTGGTAGCAACGCCGGTTCGTACCAGGCCGTCGCCAATGATAAAGAGTGCTGCAATCAGGATAACGTTGGGATCGCTAAAGCCTGAGAAGGCCTCGCTGAGAGTGAGTGTGCCGCTGAGGACAAATGCAATAATGACAAGAAGTGCAACCGCATCCATACGTACTTTGCCAGTGGCAAACAGCACCACCGCTATCGCTAACAGCGATAAAACCCAAATCAGTTCTGAGTTCAAAACAATTCCTTTTTCCCGTCTTACTTGAAGCCACAGCCGCGTTAGCTACGCTCACTTACCCGAGTCACTTACTCATGTAAGTTCCCCGGGATAAGCTCCCTTGCTGCCTTGCTGTGACTCCAATTAATTAGGGTGATAGCTGATTGAAAGGGTAAAAATCATGCCATAAAAAAGCCCCGCTATCGCGGGGCTAAATCATGTGTTTAGTGTTTTCTCAACACTTCGACTGTGCCATCTGGCAGCTTCTGAACCAGAAGCTCAGTCAACGAATGCAGAGCATAGTCGACATGCTCAAGCCGTGGCGTATCGGCCGGTGCATTGACCGCAATAACATGGCAACCTGCAGCCAGGCCAGAAAGTACACCTGCTGGCGCATCTTCTACTACAGCGCATTCTTCAGGCTCTAAACCTAATAATTGCGCACCGAGTAAGTAGGCATCCGGCTCAGGTTTGCCTCGAGCAACACGTTCAGCAGTAACAAGCACTTCAGGCTCTGGCATTCCACCAGCCGCACGACGAGCTGAAGCCACAGGTAATGAACCAGAGGTCACGATAGCCCATGGAATGCCCGCTTCGCTCAGATGAGTCAATAACTCAACAGCTCCTGGCAATGCCACAATACCGTCGGTATCTTCAGACTCGATTTTCTCAAGACGGAAAAACTCCTGCTGGATCTCTTCTTCAGACGCACCCGCCATAAAATGACGCAGTGAAGTTATCGCCTGCTTACCATGAATGAAGCCTAATACTTCTTGCGGCGAAATATCGAAACGCTTAGCCCAGTTAATCCATGCACGCTCAACCGCTGGCAGGGAGTCAACCAGAGTCCCATCCAAATCAAACAAGAAACCTTTGCACTTCACGACGCGTCTCCCCTCAGGCATTAATAATCTGCGCGATCTCATTCACACTTAAATGATACTGACGTGGGCAGGACTGCCACACTTTCAACATACGCTGATATTTTTCCCACATTGGGGTCTGCGCGTTAAAGCCATGAGTACCCGCGTCAAAGTGCGCGTAACGGCCTTCAATATTGACCATGAATCGAACATATCCCAGGAACCGAGCTTCAGTTGCTGCATCGAAGCCGAGGAAGGTGACACGGCGTTCGTCAATTTCCTGGTTATCCTTCAGGTTCGTCCAGGAGACGTGCAGCGCGTGGTACATCTCCATAATGTCGATGACAGTACGGCAAGTTTCTTCCGTCAACTCACCGAATTCACGATCCAGCTCGCGCATTTGCAGGCCGTAACCGCGCTCAATGATCGTTTGCAGGCGACGATAACGCTCGGCGTTGTCTGGATCGAGCATGGTCATCATTTTGTACTGATTAGATAAAATCAGACGCTGGGCGTTAGTCATTTCCATTTCTTAGCTCCTGTTGCGCAGAATCACTCCTGCGAAAAAATATCCTTCTATATATGCGTAACGGCAGGGATTTTACAAATCATCAAGAAAAGTTTTATCCAACTGCTTAAACGCACGTTTCAGTACTTCAGCGAGCGCCTGGTAATCTGGCTTGCCTTCAATCGGTGTTAGCGCCTGCCCTGCTTCCTGTAATTTGCCACGCACTTCGTAGAACCAGCTCAAAATGGTCGGCGGCAGTGGCGTAACTGAGCGCTTACCTAGCCACCATAAACCCTGCATTGGTAAGCTACAGGCGAATAATGCGGTTGCGACTGCGGGGCCAAGTTGGCCGCCAAGGGCAATCTGCCAAGTCAGCGTAAACACAGCAAGTGGGGGCATAAAGCGGATGGCAAAACGTGTGGCGCGGATAACACGATTTTCTACAAAGACTGGCGCGAGGCGTTTATCGACAGGCCAGGTCTTAGAATAGTGTTGCCCACGACTGAACATGCTAAACCAGCTGGCGTGGCTATTTAGGGGTGTCGACATGGCTTTACCTCAACTTCACATATAAAAAATAAAATTTTTGTGCAAAACAACAACTCTAAATTACATGGTTCAAAATCTTTTGTCTTTAGCTGCTGCAATCGGGTATCCTGTGCCGGCCTTGATGGCCGTAGAAGGGAAACCGCAGGTTGTCAATTTTTTGCTCAGTCAGCCGTTGCCGAAAAATCGCGCAACATGGCGTAAACTCTAGAGTATTTAATCTTCATGCCAAAAAAACGCTTCTGGCATGACGTTAATCATAAATGTCAGGCTCATCATGCGCTACGCTGAGAGACTAACTGACGTTTTTTTAGCCACATATTAATAGTAGGTACTTCCATGTCGAGTAAGTTAGTACTGGTTCTGAACTGCGGTAGCTCTTCACTGAAATTTGCAATCATTGATGCAGTAAACGGTGACGAGTACCTTTCTGGTTTAGCCGAATGTTTCCATCTTCCTGAAGCACGTATCAAGTGGAAAATGGATGGCGGTAAACAAGAAGCGGCTTTGGGTGCAGGCGCCGCTCACAGCGAAGCTCTTAACTTTATGGTTAATACCATTCTGGCACAAAAACCTGAATTGTCCGAGCAGCTGACTGCTATCGGCCACCGTGTTGTTCACGGCGGCGAGAAGTACACCAGCTCCGTCGTTATCGACGAGACCGTGATTCAGGGTATCAAAGATACTGCTTCTTTTGCACCACTGCATAACCCGGCACACCTGATCGGTATTGCTGAAGCACTGAAATCTTTCCCTAAACTGGCTGATAAAAACGTTGCTGTGTTTGACACCGCGTTCCATCAGACCATGCCAGAAGAATCTTACCTCTATGCTCTGCCGTACAACCTGTACAGAGAGCATGGCGTTCGTCGTTACGGCGCACACGGCACCAGCCACTTCTATGTGACTCAAGAAGCCGCGAAAATGCTGAACAAGCCAGTGGAAGAAGTGAACCTGATCACTTGCCACCTGGGCAACGGCGGTTCTGTTTCTGCTATCCGTAACGGCAAGTGTGTTGACACCTCTATGGGTCTGACTCCGCTGGAAGGTCTGGTAATGGGCACCCGTTCTGGTGACATCGATCCAGCTATCATCTTCCACCTGCACGATTCCTTGGGCATGAGCGTTGACGATATCAACAAAATGCTGACTAAAGAGTCTGGCCTGTTGGGTCTGACTGAAGTCACCAGCGACTGCCGTTATGTTGAAGACAACTACACCACTAAAGAAGATGCTAAACGTGCAATGGACGTGTTCTGCCATCGTCTGGCGAAATACATCGGTTCTTACACTGCACTGATGGAAGGTCGTCTGGACGGCGTTGTGTTCACTGGTGGTATCGGTGAAAACGCTGCAATGGTACGTGAGCTGTCTCTGGGCAAACTGGGTGTTCTGGGCTTTGAAGTTGACCACGAACGCAACCTGGCTGCTCGTTTCGGCAAATCAGGCTACATCAACAAAGAGGGTACCGTTCCTGCGATGGTCATTCCGACCAACGAAGAACTGGTTATCGCTCAGGATGCATCTCGCCTGACCGCTTGATTCTCCTTACCGCCAGCCTTCGCTGGCGGTGTTGTTTTCTGAGTCCTGTAAAGGACAATACCCAAAATAATTCGAGTTGCTGCAATCCTCTGCGACCCGAAATATGCCGGGTATATACAAAGAGGTTATACCGTGTCCCGTACTATTATGTTGATCCCTACCGGAACCAGCGTCGGCCTGACCAGCGTCAGCCTTGGTGTTATCCGTGCTATGGAACAAAAAGGCGTTCGCCTTAGCGTTTTCAAACCTATCGCCCAACCGCGTACCGGTGACGATACTCCAGATCAAACCACCAGCATTGTGCGTGCTAACTCCAGCATCCCAACGGCTGAACCGCTGCACATGAATCACGTTGAGTCGCTGCTGTCCAGCAACCAACAAGACGTGCTGATGGAAGAGATCATCGCCAACTTCCACGCCAGCAGCAAAGATGCTGAAGTGGTTCTGGTTGAAGGTCTGGTTCCAACTCGTAAACATCAGTTTGCGCAATCTCTGAACTACGAAATCGCAAAAACGCTGAACGCTGAAATCGTCTTCGTTATGTCTTTGGGTAACAACTCCCCAGAGCAGATGAAAGAGCGTATTGAACTGGCTCGTAGCAGCTTCGGCGGCAGCAAAAACACCAACATCACTGGCGTTATCATTAACAAACTGAATGCCCCAGTTGATGAGCAGGGTCGTACCCGTCCTGATCTGTCCGAAATTTTTGATGACTCCACTAAAGCGAGCATCGCTAACATCGATCCTAAAGCGCTGTTCGCTGACAGCCCGCTGCCAGTTCTGGGCTGTGTGCCATGGAGCTTTGATCTGATCGCTACTCGTGCAATTGATATGGCGCGTCACCTGAACGCAACCATCATCAACGAAGGCGACATCAAAACTCGTCGCGTGAAGTCTGTGACCTTCTGTGCGCGTAGCATTCCGCACATGCTGGAACACTTCCGTCCAGGTTCTTTGCTGGTGACTTCAGCAGACCGTCCAGACGTGCTGGTTGCAGCATGCCTGGCTGCAATGAACGGTGTAGACATCGGTGCAGTTCTGCTGACCGGCGGTTACGAAATGGACCCACGCGTCACCAAACTGTGTGAGCGTGCATTTGCTACCGGCCTGCCGCTGTTCATGGTTGACACTAACACCTGGCAGACTTCCCTGAGCCTGCAAAGCTTCAACCTGGAAGTCCCAACTGACGACCATCAGCGTATCGAGAAAGTGCAGGAATATGTGGCCAGCCACATCGATGCAAACTGGATCGAATCTCTGACTGCAACGTCTGAGCGTAGCCGTCGTCTGTCACCTCCAGCATTCCGTTATCAGCTGACTGAGCTGGCGCGTAAAGCCGGCAAACGTGTTGTTCTGCCAGAAGGCGAAGAGCCACGTACCGTGAAAGCGGCATCTATCTGTGCTGAACGTGGTATCGCAACTTGCGTGCTGTTGGGTAACCCGGATGAAATCACCCGTGTTGCTGCTGCGCAAGGCGTTGAACTGAGTGCTGGTATCGAAATCGTGGATCCAGAAGTGGTTCGCGAGAGCTACGTTGCACGTCTGGTTGAGCTGCGTAAGAGCAAAGGCATGACCGAAGCCGTTGCGCGTGAGCAACTGGAAGACAACGTTGTGCTGGGTACTTTGATGCTTGAGCAAGACGAAGTTGACGGTCTGGTTTCCGGTGCTGTTCACACTACCGCGAACACCATTCGTCCACCGTTGCAGCTGATCAAAACTGCACCAGGCAGCTCTTTGGTTTCTTCTGTGTTCTTCATGCTGCTGCCAGAACAGGTTTACGTTTACGGCGACTGCGCGATCAACCCGGACCCAACTGCTGAGCAACTGGCAGAAATCGCTATTCAGTCTGCGGATTCCGCTGCTGCATTCGGTATCGATCCACGCGTTGCAATGCTGTCCTACTCCACCGGCACTTCTGGTGCAGGTAGCGACGTTGAGAAAGTACGTGAAGCTACACGTATTGCTCAAGAAAAACGTCCTGACCTGGTCATCGACGGTCCGTTGCAGTACGACGCCGCAGTTATGGCTGACGTTGCTAAATCCAAAGCGCCAAACTCACCGGTTGCAGGTCGCGCTACCGTGTTCATCTTCCCAGACCTGAACACCGGTAACACCACCTATAAAGCGGTACAGCGCTCAGCAGACCTGATCTCCATCGGGCCAATGCTGCAAGGTATGCGTAAACCAGTCAACGACCTGTCTCGTGGCGCACTGGTAGACGATATCGTTTACACCATCGCTCTGACTGCGATTCAGTCTTCTCAACAAGACTAAGTTCTTCTGAGAAGCAACAAGGCCGCATTTATATGCGGCCTTTTTTATTGGCGTGATCCGGTAAAACTAAATGAATTACTCCGCAGCAGCAGTGTGCTGGGATTCATTTTTTGCGTTGCGTGTCATCCACAACGCCAGTGCTTTAAGAGAGTCCGGCGTAAAGTCGTCACAGCGGGCTGTAATTTCTTCCGGCGACATCCAGCATACTTCGCTGACTTCTTCTTCCTGCAACGCAAACGGGCCATGAGAAACACAGCTAAACAGGCTTCCCCATACGCGGCAGTTGGTGTCCTCAAAGTAGAACTGACCATGCTCGGCAAATGGCACACCGGCAATACCCAACTCCTCTTCCGCTTCACGACGTGCTGAGTCCAGCAGTTGTTCATCAGCCTGCACTACGCCACCAGCGGTAGCATCCAGCATGCCCGGCATAAAATCTTTGGTTTCGGTACGACGCTGCACCAAAATCTTCCCCATACCATCATGCACAACGATATAAGTCGCGCGATGGCGCAAACGCTGCGCGCGCATTTGCTCGCGGCTTGCTTGCGCGATTACTTCATTGTCTTCATTGACAATATCTACCCATTCCATGCCAACAAAATGACTCTGTTCCGCCATTGGGGAAACCTTATTCAGGGCGCTCTTTGGCGCGTTATGTTCAACAAGCGGTAAGTTACGGGGTAATCTCGACCTGTGCAATAACCCCAGCGTTATTCAGTGCGTGAACGCTCAGAACACCGTCGTTTAGCATGCCATAACTCGCTTCAAAGCCGCCTTTAGGGATACTCACCGAGCCCGGATTAAAGAGATAGACCGTGTCTTGCTTCTCAGCCAGTGGAAGATGAGTATGACCAAAAACCAAAACATCGTTTTCTGCCAGTGGTGGCAATTTATCAGGGTTATACAGATGACCATGCGTCACAAATAAACGCTGGTCCTCCATCAATATTTGTTGCCAGGGTGCAGTAATCGGAAAATGAAGCAGCATCTGGTCAACTTCACTGTCGCAGTTACCACGAACCGCGATAATTCTGTCTGCAATGCTGTTGAAGCGCTCAGCAACAGCGCCAGGATTGTAGCCCACCGGTAGCGCATTTCGCGGCCCATGATTCAGCACATCACCCAGCAATATTAACCATTTAGCACCACTGCGCTCAAAATGTGCCAGCACCTGCTCTGTTGCGGGTAACGATCCGTGAATATCCGAGGCAAACATCAGCTTCATAAAGCCCTATTCCTGTTAATGGTAAGCGGAATTATCATAGCGAATTATGGGGCTAATCAGCCAGAATGCTTTGCGGAAAGTGCCAGAAAACGCTGCACCGAAGCCCGCTGCCACTGGAAGGCTGCATATTCTTCCAGCCGCTCAGGGACTTCATCGCCATTGAGAATCAAACGATTAAGCATCAGTGCCAGGTCGGTATCAGCAATCGACCACTCGCCAAAAATATTGTGTTGGCCGACAGGCAACAAATTTTCAACCGTCGTTATAAGCTTTTGAGCCGCAATTTGTCCTTTCTCCGTCAGCGGTGGTTTCTTCACGCCTGCGAAAACCACGTCGGTTGAACGCTCTTCACGAATTGGCATTAAATCGCTGCGGATCCAGGCCTGGATTTGTCTAGCCCGGGCGCGTTTTTCCAGGTCATGCGGATAAATACGCTCCCAGGTTGGCGGAGCAAAACGCTCTTCAAGATATTCAGTAATGGCGGAGGATTCACTCAGTAGAAAATCATCGACTTCTAAAGTGGGAACGCGGCGCGTCAAATCATAGCCTTTCCAGCCAGGTTTCAGGTTTTGCCCGCTATTCAGATCAATCGTTTGCAGGTTAAAGTTCAGGCCTTTTTCTTTGAGTGCAACGTAGACAGACATCACGTACGGGCTAAAAAAATTCGCATCGGACCAAAGTGTTATTGTCGGCTGGCTCATAATATCCCCATGATTTCGTTTCCCAGGCTATTGAACATATAGCGGAAAATGGCAACTGTCACTTGAGCAAAAATCATCTACGAAGCACTTTTTTCAAAAAGTCTATACTCCATAGGTTTAAGAAAAATACTGATATCAGGATGGGAATGACATGATTGACCTCTACTACGCACCGACACCAAACGGCCACAAAATCACGCTGTTTCTGGAAGAGACGGGCCTGGACTACGCCATTCATCGTATTGATATTGGCAAAGGAGATCAGTTTCAGCCTGCCTTTTTAGCGATTTCTCCGAACAATAAAATTCCGGCGATTATCGACAACCACCCTTTGGACGGCGGCGGCCCACTGAGCTTGTTTGAATCCGGTGAAATCCTGCTGTATTTAGCAGAAAAAACCAACGAACTATTAAGCAAAGACTTGCGCGAACGCACCCACACATTGCAGTGGCTATTCTGGCAAGTGGGTGGCTTTGGCCCAATGCTCGGTCAGAATCATCATTTTAACCACTTCGCCCCACAGCCCGTACCCTATGCCATTGAGCGTTACCAGGTTGAAACCCAACGCTTGTACGGCGTTCTGAATAAGCAGCTTGAGAAAACTCCATGGCTGGGCGGTAACGAATACAGCATTGCTGATATTGCTACTTATCCGTGGACGGTTTCCCATGAGCGCCAGCGCATCAATCTGGCGCACTTCCCTGCCGTTCAAAACTGGTTTGAGCGAATCCGCTCACGCCCGGCAACCGAACGTGCTTATGAGAAAGCGCAGCAAAACTAAACCCTGCGCGCCCGACAAGGCGCGCAATTTTTTTCCTCATCTAATTTGGGTATAGTCTGCGATGGAAAATAACTACATGGAGCACACCTGCAATGTCCCCACAACCAGACGCAATTATTCGAATCAAAAATTTACGCCTGCGCACCTTCATTGGTATCAAGGAAGAAGAAATTGCCAATCGCCAGGATATAGTCATTAACGTCGCCATTCATTACCCGGCGGACAAAGCCCGCGCCAGCGAAGATATCAACGACGCGCTGAATTACCGCACTATCACTAAACAAATCATTCAGTTGGTAGAGAACCATCGCTTCTCATTATTGGAAAAATTAACTCAGGATGTGCTCGACATCGCATGCGATCATCCGTGGGTATCTTATGCTGAAGTAGAGATCGATAAACTTCACGCGCTGCGCTATGCCGACTCGGTATCAATGACCATGAGTTGGCGCAAGTAAGCGCAAACAACTGGAGACGAGCATGCAGATACTGATTACCGGAGGAACCGGCCTGATTGGCAGCCATCTGGTACCGCGCTTGCTGGAATTAGGGCACGATGTCACGGTCGTCACCAGAAACCCCGACAAAGCGCGTACGCTTTTTGACCCCAAAGTCACATTCTGGAAAGGGTTGAACGACCATCAGAATCTTGATGGGTTCGATGCGGTGATCAATCTTGCAGGTGAACCCATTGCCGACAAACGCTGGACCGAGCCGCAAAAACAGCGCTTGTGCCAAAGCCGCTGGCAAATCACCGAACGCCTGGTTGAGATGTTTAAAGCAAGCCAGACGCCGCCTGCAGTGTTTATCTCTGGTTCTGCCGCCGGATATTATGGTGACCTCGGTGAAGTGGTCGTCAACGAAGATGAACCGCCCCACAATGAATTTACCCATAAGCTGTGCGCCCGTTGGGAGCAAATTGCTTGTGGCGCACAGAGCGAGCACACGCGCGTCTGCCTGCTACGTACCGGCGTAGTGTTAGCCCCCAAAGGCGGGATTCTGGCAAAACTGCTGCCGATATTCCGTTTAGGTCTGGGTGGGCCAATGGGTGATGGGCGGCAATATCTGGCGTGGATTCATATCGACGATATGGTGAACGGTATTTTGTGGCTGTTGGATAACGACCTGCGTGGGCCATTTAACATGGTTTCACCCTATCCGGTGCGCAATGAACAGTTCTCTCATGCTCTCGGCCATGTACTGAATCGCCCGGCATTTATACGTGCACCGGCAACCGCAGTCAGGATGATGATGGGTGAATCTTCGGTGTTGGTATTGGGCGGGCAACGCGCGTTGCCAAAGCGGCTTGAAGAGTCCGGGTTTGGCTTCCGTTGGTATGATCTTGAGGAAGCTCTTGGGGATGTGGTGCGGTAGGAAACGCCCTCATCCCGACCTTCTCCCCCAGGAGAAGGGGAAAACCGAATAATCCCCTCTCCGTTCGGAGAGGGGGCTAGTTCAACCAAAAACTAAACCCGCCTACTCCCCCGATTACGCATCAACCTTTCAACAGGCTGGTGAGTCTCCGGATCAAAATAACGGCTCGGCCAGATCTCCGTTGCCGGTATACCAATCGCAAGGCTTATCAGCATTTCCCCTTTTGCCCACGGGCGAGAAAGCGCGTTTGCCAGAGTGGAAGAACTCAGCCCCGCTTCGCGTGAAACCGCAGCCAGAGAAGTGCCCTTTTTACGTAATGCCGCAATAATGTCGGCTGAGTGCCAATCCTGATATTGCATCTTAATTTCTCTATGTGAGGTTGTTAATTACTCAATTATCCTGTTTTGGGATAAAAACACAACGAGAGGATATTCGATTTCGGGATATTTTACGGAATCGAACAAATGGCTTCTGTTTACTCAGATGAATATCAGCGCGTCATCAACGCACTCAAGAAAGCTAGAAAAGAAAACAACATAACGCAGACACAACTTGCAGAGGCACTGGGCAAGCCTCAGTCATTTATCGCTAAAGTTGAAAGCGGTGAACGAAGGTTAGATATGGTGGAGTTTGTGCACTTGGCGAGGATGGTGAGTTTGGATCCAGAAATGCTCATTCGGGAAGTTATCGGTGATATTAAACACCCTCATCCCCACCTTCTCCCCTTGGAGAAGGGGAAAACCGAATAGTTCCGTCTCCTGGGGGCTGTCTCTTAGTCACATCTCTGTGATTCGGGAGACAGTTCCATTCACCTGATATTAAGCGTTTTATTTAGCCACTGTACCGGTGAACATCAAAGGATAAAAACCACACCGAGTCGGTTTTGACTTTGTTCCCGGTATAAATTGCCCCCAGTGCTCCCCATAAGTCAGGGTTGAGCTGCCGGGAGCAGCGAAAGAGAGCGATCGTCGGGAACGAATCGCGAACGACCCTGATGTTGGGGATAAGCTGGGGTTTACCGCGCAGCGGCAATTTAATGGCCGGGCGCCTGGATTATCAAGGAGAGGGCGTGCTCTCCTTGATACGTTCACCGTTTGCAGGAATGAAAGAGATAACTGAACGCACGGGTGAACGGAAAATCAGCGAGGCTTAAAGATCTCACCCTGACAAGATTGCCAAGGTGAGTTGTGTATAAGAGACAGCCCCGAGGGAAAGGGTGAGGGGATTACTTCAACGATCCCGACAAGAACTGCTGCAAACGGGCGCTTTTCGGGTTACCAAACAACTCTTCTGGTGTCCCCTCTTCTTCGATTAAACCCTGATGCAGGAAAATCACATGGTTTGAAACGTGGCGCGCAAAATCCATCTCATGCGTTACCACTACCATCGTTTTCCCCTCTTCGGCCAGTTTCTGCATGATACGCAACACTTCGCCTACCAGTTCAGGATCAAGCGCGGAGGTCGGTTCATCGAACAGCAACACTTCAGGTTCCATCGCCAGTGCACGGGCGATAGAGACACGCTGCTGCTGGCCGCCGGAAAGATGTACCGGGTACTTAATCTGCTGGCGCTCGTCAATGCCAACTTTCGCCAGATACTTCACTGCACGCTCTTTCGCTTCTTGCTTGCTCAGGCCAAGCACCTGAATCGGCGCTTCCATGACGTTTTCCAGCACCGTCATGTGGCTCCACAAGTTGAAATGCTGGAATACCATCGTCAGACGCGTGCGTAGTAAACGAAGCTGATTTTTATCGGCAACTTTTAACTGTCCGTCGGTATCACGCACCAGATTAATGTTCTGGTTATTGACAACAATCGTCCCTTCACTCGGTTTTTCGAGGAAGTTAATGCAGCGTAAAAAGGTACTTTTGCCAGAGCCCGATGAGCCAATGATGCTTATCACATCGCCCGCATTGGCTTGTAAAGAGACACCTTTGAGCACTTCATGTTGGCCGTAGCGCTTGTGCAGGTCGGTAACGCTTAATTTTTTATCAGTCATCGTTGAACACTCAATGTGTTGAGCTTGGTTTAATATGCTGCAACCAGCGTTGCTCCGCCTTGCGGAACAATCTAATCAGCACATAAGAAATGCACAGGTACAGAACCGCAGCAATCCCAAAAGCGGTAAACGGCTGGTAAGTTGCGGAGTTGATATCGCGGGCGATCTTCAGGAGATCCGGCACCGTGGCAGTAAACGCCAGTGCGGTGGAGTGCAGCATCAAAATCACTTCGTTGCTGTACGCAGGCAGTGCGATACGCAGCGCTGAAGGCAGAATAATGCAGCGATACATTTTGAATGGCGAGAAACCATATGCGCGCCCGGCTTCAATTTCACCATGCGGTACAGCACGGATAGCCCCGGCAAAGATTTCGGTGGTGTACGCACAAGTATTGAGTGTCAGCGCGAGGACCGTACAGTTCAGGCCACTGCGGAAAAACTCATTGAGCAGTACCGTGCCTTTCACCACTTCCAGCGTATACATGCCGGAGTAAAACACCAGCAACTGCACATACAGCGGTGTGCCACGGAAAATGTAGGTAAACAGCCAGATAGGGAACGCGATAAATTTGTTGCTGGATACGCGGCCGATGGCCAAAAACAGTGCCAGAATCCCGCCCATCACCACCGATGAAATCAGCAACCACAGCGTAATGGCAACCCCGGTAAACCGATAGCCATCAGTCCACAGCAGCGCCTTCCAGTATTCGTGGAAAATATCCATCATAGCTCAGCCCTCTTCACGCCAACCGAGTAACGGCGTTCAAGCCAGAGCAGTACACCATTCGATACCGTGGTAAAGAACAGGTAAATGATCCCGGCGACAATCGCAAAGTAGAATGGCTGCCAGGTGCTTTTCCCGGCAAGCTGAGTCGCTTTCACCACATCTTCCAGACCCAACAACGAGACCAGCGCGGTGGCTTTTAAAATAACCTGCCAGTTATTACCAATGCCAGGCAGCGCATAGCGCATCATGGCTGGGAAGAGAATGCGGCGGAAAGTTTGCGAACCGGTAAAACCAAAGGCGGTTGCCGCTTCAATGTGCCCTCTCGGAACAGCCATAAAAGCACCACGGAACGTTTCGGTAAAATAGGCACCGTAGATAAAACCAAGCGTAATGATACCGGCAACCATTGGGTCGATATCAAACTGGGCAACGCCAAGCGAGTCGGTTAACACATTGAGCGCCATTTGCAGGCCATAGAAAATCAGCAGCATCAGTACCAGATCGGGCACGCCACGAATCAGCGTGGTGTAACCTTCGAACAGCATGGCTAACGGGCGATTTTTGGATAACTTAGCACCAGCTCCCGCCAGGCCAATAATAACGGCGAGGATAACGGAGCTTAGCGCCAGTTCCAGCGTGACGACAGCCCCTTTAAAAATGACTTCTGAAAAACCGTACAACATGGTGCGTATCCTGTCGTCAGTGTTTGCACAAACCTAACCTGCCCGCAGCGGGCAGGTTGAACCACTGGTGACTGTTAACCACCGTAAACATCGAAGTCGAAGTATTTCTTCGCTAACTTCTCGTAAGTTCCGTCTTTGCGCATTTCAGCAAATGCTTTGTTCAGTGCTTCGCGTAACTCGGTATCGTCTTTACGCAGACCCATACCGGTGCCAACACCAAACAGTTTGTCGTCTTTAACTGATGGCCCACCGAACTGGTAATTTGCGCCAACAGGTTGTTTCAGGAAGCCTTCGCTCGCAGCCACTTCGTCCTGGAACGCGGCGTCAATACGGCCTGCCGTCAGGTCAGCGTAAATAGAGTCCTGGCCTTGGTAAGAGACAATTTCGATGCCTTTCGGTGCCCAGTGCTCATTACCGTAGGTTTCTTGCGTAGTGCCTTGCAGCACACCGACACGCTTACCTTTCAGAGACTGAAGAGTGGGTTGAATCGGCGAACCTTTCGCGACCACTAAACGCGAGTCTGCAGCGTACAGTTTGTCGGTGAAGGCAATTTCTTGCTGGCGTTTTTCAGTAATAGAAAGCGACGACATAATCGCGTCGATTTTTTTCGCTTTCAACGAGGGGATCAACGCATCCAGGGGGTTTTCCACGAAGGTACAATTAGTTTCGATGCGTTTGCAGAGTTCTTTTGCCAAATCGATATCAAAACCGACTAGTTCCCCTTGAGCGTTTTTCGACTCAAACGGTGCGTAAGTTGGGTCAGTACCAATACGTACATTTTTAGGAATTGCGGCGAAAGCTGTGGAAACACTGGAAAATGCCAGTACCAAAGAAAGAGCGATGATCTGCTTGTTCATAATTATCCTCGAGTAGACCGTATATTTTGCGCGATTGCTTTTTAACCGGATAAAATTGCATGTTTCATGCCAATTTATGCATACCAATATAGTGTTTTTTCAAGCGGATGGCGCGCCCTGTTTCAGGAGCACTTTCACTTGAAAAGCATGTCGCACCAACAGGATGCAAGTAAAACACCATTTTGGTGCATCAGCAATAATTTGCACTAACGGAGTGCAAGTAGAATCAGGTTAGATTGCAATTCTATTCAGCCCGGCCATGAAAGCCATAACCGGGCTACAGACTACGGGATGAGGTTATTCACCGTAAACATTAAAATCGAAGTACTTTTTAGCAAATTTGTCGTAAGTACCGTCTTTACGCATTTCTGCCAGCGCTTTATCGAAGGCAGCTTTCAGCTCTACGTCGTCTTTGCGCAAGCCAATACCGGTGCCGTCACCAAAGTACTGTTTGTTTTTCACAGATGGGCCAGCAAACTGATAGCCTTTACCCGCAGGCAATTTCAGGAAGCCTTCGCTTGCAGCGGTTTCATCCTGGAATGCCGCATCAAGGCGGCCAGCAGCCAGGTCAGAATAGATCAGATCCTGGTTAGCGTAAGGCACCACATCGATACCTTTGCTACGCCATTCAGCGTTGGCATATGCTTCTTGGGTAGAGCCTTGCAACACACCGATGTGCTTGCCTTTGAGTGAATCAAGAGTTGGCTGAACCGGAGAGCCTTTAACAGCAATCAGGCGTGAATCAGCAGCATAAAGTTTGTCTGAGAAGGCAATCTCTTTCTGGCGTTTTTCAGTAATGGAAAGCGAGGAGATGATACCGTCGATTTTCTTCGCTTTAAGCGATGGGATCAGCGCATCAAAGTCGCTTCCTACCCACGTACATTTAGTATTGATGCGTTTACACAGCTCATTGCCTAGATCGATATCGAAACCAACAAAATCCCCTTTCGCGTCTTTAGATGAGAACGGTGCATATGTGGTGTCCGTACCAAGACGAATGCTCTGCGGAATGGCTGCGAAGACGCTTGCGGTGGCACTCAGGCCAAGCAGTAATGACAGAGCGAGAACTTGCTTTTTCATACATAACCCTCAGGTGGCTGATCTTATTATGTGTAACGTCGTGTTGTGTTTGTTTTGTGTTGCAGACCAGAGTTGCAGTTCCCATGCCACTTTTTCTTGCGTGAAAGAAAGTGCGTGGTTTTGTGTTAAATAAAAGTTACAACTCTGTCACGAGAATGAAAGATAGCAGGTCTGGTATGAGGGAAAAGCATTAACGGTGGAAAATAGCGGATAAATGTTCTGGAAGTGATCGGGGTTACAAAATCGCCCCAATTTGAGGCGAAGCGTTTTGTGATGCACCACACTGGCGCAATATTTATGCCCCGTTCCAGCGGGTGAACAAGTCCTGTGGTAGCTCAATATCAAACTGATCGAGTACCCGGTTGACCGTCTGGTCGATAATGTCCTGCACGCTTTGCGGACGATGATAAAACGCCGGCATTGGCGGCATAATCACCGCACCTAGTTCGGCGGCCTGGGTCATTAAACGCAAATGGCCAAGATGCAGCGGCGTTTCGCGCACGCAAAGCACTAGCGGACGACGCTCTTTTAGCACTACATCTGCCGCACGCGTCAGCAGGCCATCGGTATAGCTGTGGACAATGCCAGAAAGGGTTTTAATTGAACAAGGCAATATCACCATGCCGTGCGTCTTAAAAGAGCCTGAAGAGAGGCTGGCGGCGATATCACGGGCGTCGTGAACCACATCAGCCAGAGCCTGAACTTCGCGCAGGGAAATATCGGTTTCTAAGGCAAGGGTCTGGCGAGCTGCGTTACTCAGAATGAGATGAGTTTCGATATCGGGTAATTGTTGCAGAACCTGAAGTAGTCGCACACCGTAGATTGCACCACTGGCACCTGAAATCCCAACAATTAACCGTTTCATATTTTAGTTCGCCCGAGGAGTTTATCTGGGCTGACTTTGCCGCAAGATGGGCAGGGATGCAAGAAATGGTAACCCTCTCCTTCTGGGAGAGGGTTAAGGTGAGGATGGCTTTAACCCTCGTTATGCATCTCTAAGTTTTCCACTTCGTTCTGACGGGCAATCGCTTGTGAATCGTCATTACGCAGGGACTCAAGATACTCAAGGTATTCGTGATCCACATCTTTGGTCACGTAGATACCGTTGAAAACCGAGCATTCAAACTGCGTGATATCCGGATTCTCAACACGAACAGCCTCAATCAGATCGTTCAGATCCTGGAAAATCAGACCATCGGCACCAATCAGCTGACGGATCTCGTCAACTTCACGGCCGTGAGCAATCAGTTCGTTAGCGCTTGGCATATCAATGCCGTATACGTTCGGGAAGCGAATCTCTGGAGCCGCTGACGCGAGGTAAACTTTCTTCGCACCAGCTTCACGTGCCATCTCGATAATCTGCTCAGAAGTGGTGCCACGAACGATAGAGTCATCCACCAGCAGAACGTTCTTATCGCGGAACTCAGCACGGTTGGCGTTGAGTTTGCGGCGTACAGATTTACGACGCAGCTGCTGGCCAGGCATGATAAAGGTACGGCCAACGTAGCGGTTCTTCACGAAGCCCTGGCGATATGGCTTGTCGAGAATACGGGCGATTTCCAATGCGATATCGCAGGATGTTTCTGGAATCGGGATAACCACATCGATATCCAGATCTTCCCACTCGCGGGCAATTTTCTCACCGAGTTTTTTGCCCATCTCAACGCGTGCGCTGTAAACGGAAATTTTGTCGATGAAAGAGTCCGGGCGTGCAAAGTAGACATATTCGAACAAGCAAGGGTTGCTGGTTGGGTTGTCGGCACACTGACGGGTAAACAGTTGACCTTTTTCGGTGATATACACCGCTTCGCCCGGTGCGATATCACGCAGGAATTCGAAGCCCAGGGTATCAAGCGCAACGCTCTCGGAAGCCACCATATATTCAGTGCGACCATCGTTCAAATCACGCTTGCCCATTACGAGTGGGCGGATGCCGTTTGGATCGCGGAACGCAACCATACCGTGGCCGATAATCATTGCCACACATGCGTAAGCGCCACGAATCTGACGGTTAGTTGCAGCGATAGCGGCAAAAATATTGTCTGCTTCCAGCGGATAGTTGCGGAAGTTATCCAGCTCACTGGCGAAAATATTCAGCAGGATTTCAGAATCGGAAGTGGTGTTAATGTGACGACGCTTTTCTTCGAACAGCTTCTGGCGCAGTTCGTGGGCGTTAGTCAGGTTACCGTTGTGTGCAAGGGTAATGCCGTACGGAGAGTTCACATAGAAAGGCTGGGCTTCAGAAGCGCTGGAACTACCCGCAGTAGGGTATCGCACATGACCAATGCCCATGTTTCCTTGTAAGCGTTGCATGTGAATGGCACCAAATACATCACTCACCAGTCCATTAGCTTTGCGTAGACGAAAACAGTTTAAAGCATCAATGGTGACGATGCCTGCGGCATCTTGTCCACGATGCTGAAGCACCGTTAACGCATCATAGATAGACTGGTTTACCGGCATGAAACCGGCGATACCGACAATACCGCACATGTTGTCTTTTCCTCATCGTGAGTCTGTTTTTCTGGCGTTATTTGAAAATAAAATAGCCAGAAAAATCAGACTCTAAGCCATAACCCCCGCCCTAAGGCCGAGGCAAGAAACTTGACGAGCTTTGCAGATAGTCAAAGAACCATCTGATGATGAAACTGAATTGCGGGATAAGCTGCGACTTTTGCCAGTCGTCACTCTTCGAAAAACCAGTAAACGTATCAAGAAAGAACAGAATGGCGGCGACGATCAATGCTCCACGTAAAGCACCGAAACAGATCCCCAACACCCTGTCTGTACCCGACAGGCCGGTTTTCTCAACCAGCGCGCTAATCACATAATTGACTATCGCACCGACAATGAGTGTCGCGATAAATAGAATCGCGATAGCTATTCCATTACGTACCAGTTCGTCTTCAAAGCCTGTGAACCAGACTGACAGGTAAGTGTAGTAATGACTGGCGACAAAGAAAGCACAGCCCCAGGTCACCAGCGATAACGCTTCACGCACAAACCCACGAATAACACTAATCAGAGCCGAAAAGCCGATGACCGCAATAATGGCGTAATCTATCCAAACCATGAACAAATCCCACGACAAATCGCCCTGACGTCCAGTTCGGGGCGCATTCTAACAGAAAAAGAAAACGTTTGCGTAGGGATTTCCTTCCCTCGCGTAAATAAATAATGGCGTTGAAAAAATGCTCAACGCCATTAAAAATTTGCCCTAAATCCCGCCTCTGCGGGTTTACCTGGCCGTGTAAGTCATCACCACACCGTTCAGCCCGGAAAGCGAATTCAGCTCGCCCAAAGACGACTTAAGTTTGTCTTTCGAAGCGTCCGGCCCCACCAAAATACGGGTAACTTTCCCCTGCACTGGTGTAGACGGTGACGTGTAAGCACGGAACCCAGCGCCGCGTAGTTTACCAACAATTTCATTCACTTTGTCGGCATTCTTTAATGCACCTAGTTGCACGACGTAAGCTTTGCCGGTTGGCGCTTGTTCGGTCGCTTCTTGCTTCACAGGTTTTGCAGGCGCAGGTGGTTCTTCGTTCATCATCGCCAGACGTTCTGCCGTTTGATCAATCTCAGCCCTACTCTGCGGTTTTTCGACCTGCTTAGGTTTCGGTTTCTCAACGACAGGTTGCGGTTTTGGTTGAGCACGGGCGACCGGAACTTCATCAATACCCGCACCACCATCACTCGGCAGTGAGGCGATATCTAATCCTGGTGCTGCTGCCGTACCCGCTCTCACCTCTTCGGCGGCACCTTCAGGTGGCTGAGAAGGGAGTGCCTGAGTTGCAACAGGCAACATATCCGGCTCAGCGGTATCCCCAGGTTTTGGAACCAGAGGAATGGCTGCAAATTCATCCTGATAATGTTTTTTCTGACCATCGAGTAGCCCTGGCAGGATAATGACCCCCAGTGCGACCAAAATGATGGTCCCTACTAATCGATTTTGAAACTTACTCGCCACCTGTTTTCTCCGCGTCCAGCGCTTCCATTACGTGGGCTACTGTATGAAATGAACCACACACCAGCACGGTATCATCCCCTGTTGCTACGCTCATCGCAGCATTCCAGGCTTGCGCCACTGTGCCATAGACTTCACCCTGGCCCAGATGCTCAATCAACTGTTCAGCACTCGCACCTCGCGGGCCGTCCAACGGAGCACAATACCAGCTATCAACTTGAGGCGACAAATTTGCCAGCGTACCGGCGATGTCTTTGTCGTGCAGCATACCAATTACCGCCAGCACGCGCCCACGCTTTGGTAGCTGTGCCAGGCGCCCGGCAAGATAGGCCGCCGCGTGGGGGTTATGCGCCACATCGAGAATAACCAACGGTGCCTGCGAAATAATCTGGAAACGGCCCGGTAACGTCGCCTCTTTAATCCCTTGAATAATAGCTTCATTACTGACATTTAGCTGGCTTGCACGCAATGCGGCCAGCGCGGTTGCGGCATTCGGCTGCGGGACCAGTGGCAACGGTAAGCCGTTGAGTTCACCCCGAGCATCTTTAAAGATCCAACTGTTCTCACCAACCTCATAAGACCAGTCAACATCACGGCGCAGCAGATGAGCGCCCTTTTCAGCCGCCACATCAGCAATAGTGTGTGGCATATCTGGCTCGCCCACCACAGCAGGTTTACCACCACGGAAGACCCCGGCTTTTTCACGCCCAATGCTTTCGCGGTCTGGCCCCAGCCAGTCTGTGTGATCAAGGGCAATACTGGTGACGACAGCTACATCGGCATCGACAATATTGGTCGCATCCAGGCGACCACCCAGGCCGACTTCAAGAATCACCACGTCCACTGCCAGTTGCTTAAACAACAATAGCGCTGACAACGTGCTGTACTCAAAATAGGTCAGTGATGTTTCGCCACGCATGGCTTCAATTTGTGCAAAGGCCGCCGTGTGGTACGCCTCGTCAAGCTCTTCACTTTGCACGCGCACGCGCTCGGTGTAACGCACCAGATGCGGTGAGCTGTAGACACCAACACGATATCCCGCCGCCATCAACACCTTTTCCAGGGTGCGACAAGTCGTGCCTTTGCCATTGGTTCCCGCCACGGTAAATACCGTCGGCGCAGGTTTCAGCACATCGAGCGTGGCGGCGACTTTTTTTACTCGATCAAGGCCAAGCTCGATGGTTTTAGAATGGAGGTTTTCCAGATAACAAAGCCACGTGGCCAGAGGCGACGTGGCTTGAGGAGTTTGAATTTTTTCCATGATGCCCGCTCTGTCTACGGTTCAAGAAAAAGGGCAGAACCTATTTGGCCTGCCCTTATTAACTATCAGGCCTCGTGACCTTCTTCCGGTGCTGCCGGAACCACAATCGGTTCGCGCGGCGCTTCCGGATTTGGCGCGGGCTGATTGGTCAGCTTTGCCAGAACGCTTGCCAGCTTGAGGCGCATTTCTGGACGGCGAACGATCATGTCGATCGCCCCTTTTTCGATCAGGAACTCACTGCGCTGGAAGCCCGGCGGCAGTTTTTCGCGAACGGTCTGCTCGATAACACGAGGACCCGCAAAGCCGATCAGTGCTTTTGGTTCAGCAATGTTCAGATCGCCCAGCATCGCGAAGCTTGCAGAGACGCCGCCCATTGTTGGGTCAGTCAGAACCGAAATATACGGCAGACCGCGTTCCTGCATTTTGGCCAACGCTGCACTGGTTTTCGCCATCTGCATCAGCGACATCAGCGCTTCTTGCATACGTGCGCCACCGGAAGCAGAGAAGCAGATCATCGGGCAGTTATCTTCCAGAGCTTGTTCTACGGCACGAACAAAACGCGCGCCGACAACAGAACCCATAGAACCGCCCATGAAAGCAAACTCAAACGCCACAGCGACAACTGGCATGTTATAGAGCGTGCCTTTCATGACCACCAGCGCGTCTTTCTCACCGGTTTCTTTCTGGGCAGATGCCAGACGGTCTTTGTATTTTTTAGAGTCTTTAAACTTGAGGATATCTTTTGGCTCAAGTTCACTACCCAATTCAAACATCGAGCCTTCATCTAACAGGCTGTGCAAGCGATCGCGCGCAGACATACGCATGTGGTGATCGCATTTTGGGCAGACTTCGAGATTGCGTTCCAGTTCGGCACGGTACAAAACCTGGCCACAGCTGTCGCACTTCGTCCACACCCCTTCAGGGATACTTGCCTTACGGGTAGGGGTGATATTGCTCTTATTGAGAATTCGTTCAATCCAGCTCATTGATGACCTTTCTGCTTGAACCTGGTCGATGCCAGTTTTTCTGTGGCAGAACTAGCTGCCCCAGACCATAAATGGTGCTCATTAAAACATAACGGCCCGCGACTTTGGATAAAAAAGTGGTCGAACCGCGCGATGGGGTTACTTTTGCAGGCGTTTGGCCGCGCGTTTGTGGCGAATAATTTCAACCACACCAGGCAGGACCGACAACACGATAATCGCCACAATCAGTAATTTCAGGTTTTCCTGCACAATTGGCAAATCGCCGAACAGGTAGCCTGCGTAGGTGAATAACAATACCCACAGCAACGCACCGGCAACGTTATACATCGCAAAATGGCGATAGGACATATGCCCCATCCCGGCGACAAACGGTGCAAAAGTTCGCACAATCGGTACGAAGCGCGCGAGGATAATCGTTTTTCCACCATGACGCTCGTAAAAAGCGTGTGTTTTATCAAGATAACTACGGCGGAAGATTTTTGAATTCGGATTACTGAACAGCTTTTCACCAAACAGCCGCCCAATAGTGTAGTTCACCGCATCCCCAACAATAGCTGCGATGATCATTAAAATCACCATGGTATGAACGTTCAGATCGTTGGTCGGCAATGCCGCCAGCGCTCCGGCAACAAACAGCAGAGAATCACCGGGCAGGAACGGCGTCACCACCAGACCTGTCTCGCAAAACAGAATCAAAAACAGAATGGCATAAACCCAGACACCATACTGTGCAACCAATTCCGCTAAGTGCACATCAATGTGCAAAATAAAATCAATAATAAAGCGGATAAATTCCATCGTTATCTACCTTTCTCGACTGGCGTCAGTCTGCCAAAAAAAGAGGCCCCATCGGGGGTTTAGGTAATGCAAAGTGGTCAGGGTAATCAACAGAAACTAAGTACAAGCCTTCTGCTTTTCCGGTCGCCGCTGCAAGCTTACGATCTTTCGCCGCCAGCAATTCGGCCATCCAGTTCTCTTCTTGATTGCCACAACCAATTTCCATCAGGCTGCCGACAATGTTTCGCACCATGTGATGCACAAACGCATTGGCTTTGATATCCACCACCACGTATGAACCATAACGCGTGACGTTGATGTGCATCAGATTGCGCCAGGGTGTACGCGACTGGCATTGCACGGCACGGAACGAAGTAAAATCGTTCTCACCCAGCAAACATTGCGCTGCACGATGCATACGTTCAGCATCCAGCGGATGATAAAAATGCGTCACCCCCTGCCCCATCACTGCAGGACGTAGCCGCTCGTTATAGATGACATAACGATAACGGCGCGCCGTGGCGCTGAAGCGCGCGTGAAAATCATCGGGCACAGCTTTAACCCAACGCACCGCAATGTCACCAGGTAAATTCGCATTTGCACCAAGCGTCCATGCCGCATCTTTACGCTGCACACGCGTTTCAAAGTGCACCACCTGGCCGGTGGCGTGAACGCCAGCGTCGGTACGTCCAGCACAGAATACATTTATTGGCTCATCAGCCACTTTAGAGAGCGCTTTTTCAAGCTTCTCTTGCACGCTGCGCACTTCATTCTGGCGCTGCCAGCCGTAATATTTGCTGCCGTCGTATTCAATGCCGAGTGCAATCTTGTTGAGTGGTGTTTGGTGCAACTCGTCGGACATTAGTACATATACTCCTGCACTAATTTCTCAGCCGTTTTCACCGCCATCAATGCACCACCGAAACGAACGTTATCGGCAACAGACCAGAATTGAATCTGCTCAGGCATACCATAATCGTTGTGGATACAACCGATTGAAATATGTGCACTACCGGAGGCATCAGCAACCTGAGTCGGGAAATCCCCTTCTTCGGAAAGCTCGATATCTTCAAATTGGCCAAACGCATCACGCGCTTCTTCAGCAGCCAGCGGTCGCATCGCTTCAAAGTTGACCATCTGCGCATGCCCGTAAAATACCGGAGCCTGAACGAAGCTCGAAGAAATCAACACACCTTCGTCCTGCAAGACTTTGCGCACTTCGTTCACTAAGCGGCGTTCTACCGGAACGCTACCTTCAGCATCCGGTACCAGGGGCAGCATGTTGAATGCCAGCTGGCGACCAAACAGATCCGCTTCTTCAATTGGTAAACCATTAAGCAAACGCGCACTCTGTCCGGCCAGTGCGTCTACCGCACTTTTGCCACGCCCAGAAGCTGCCAGTAAATTAGTGACCTGAATGCGTGATAAACCACCTTGTTCGATAAGCGGTTTCAGGGCTGTCAGGAGTTGGCTGGTCAGGCTATCAGCCACGGCCACCAGATTGCGATTGCGGTATTCACCCAGCACAAAAGGATTCACGTCAGGTACTACCAGCGGGACATCGTGTTCCATGGCGAACAGGCCGCTAGAGTCGATAACCAGGCAACCGGCATTCGTGGCTTCTTCAACGTAACGCGCAGAGGCTTCAACACCCGCAACGAAGAACGCCAATTGAACCTGAGTCCAGTCAAATGATTCAGCATCCTGAACCATCACGGTTTTACCTTCGTAACGGATATTTTCACCGGCGCTTTCATTGCGCGCCAGGGCATACAATTCACCAACCGGGAACTGGCGTTCGGCAAGCAGTTCAATCACAGCTGCGCCTACGGCACCCGTGGCACCTAAAACGGCAATATTCCAGCCTTCAGACATGTTGGTTTACTCCAGACTTAAATAGCAGTATTTCCCCGGTGTAACGCCGGGGAAATGAGAAGGATTGTTTAACGCGCAGTGTGATAGGTGGCGCTAAAGCCTAGCTTTTGCAGCATTGTCGCTGCCGCTTCATCATCACACTGGATATATAGCGATGACCATTCACGGCGTTCCTGATAATTTTTGCGCAACTTGTCAAACTCACCAGGAATTCCCGCCACTTTACGCAGCGGAGCATCATCGCGGCGCACATCATACACCAGATGAACCAGTCTTTTGAGTGTTGCCTGATCAAGCGGGCCATGAAGGGTAATACGACCAAATTCTGGGGCAGGAAGCAGAGTATCTAAAGCCACTTGTTGTTTCTGACCAATAAACTCGCTAAATGCTTCAAACACTTGCGTGGTGCCACGCGCTTTACCTTCGAGCGTGTAGCCCGCGATGTGGGCGGTACCAATATCAACTTTCTCGAGCAAAGATACATTGAGTTCCGGCTCCGGCTCCCAGACGTCCAGCACCACGCTGAGATCCTGCCCGTTCTCGAGGCATTTCAGCAAGGCGGCGTTATCGACGACCGGGCCACGGCAGGCGTTAATCAGAATCGAACCGGCTTTGAGGCTTGAGATCAGTTTTTCATCGGCCAGATGCAGCGATTTATACGCACCGTCTTTAAACAGCGGCGTGTGGAACGTCAGCACATCGGCTTCATGCACCAGTTGTTCTAGTGAAACAAAATCGCCTTTATCACCGCGGTCGGCACGAGGTGGATCGCAAAGCAGCGTACGAACGCCAAAAGCTTCAAGACGCGCCTGCAAACGCGAGCCGACATTACCGACACCAACAATACCCACGGTTCGGTCGGTAAGCTGGAAACCGTCGCGTTCGGCAAGCATTAGCAGTGAGGAGAAGACATATTCAACTACGGCAATGGCGTTACAACCGGGAGCGGCCGAAAATGCGATACCCGCGTGCTCAAGGTAGTTTTCGTCAACATGGTCAGTGCCAGCCGTTGCCGTACCGACAAACTTTATCCCTTTGTTATCGAGTAAATCAGCATTCACTTTGGTGACTGAACGCACCATTAACGCATCGGCATCAGCCAGTTCGGATACGGGAATTGGGCGGCCTGGGACGGCGGTTACGTCGCCTAAGCGACTAAACAATTCACGTGCATAGGGCATGTTTTCGTCAACGAGGATTTTCACGTTAGCTACCTGTTCGGTTAATCGTCGAGAATAAGCCCGATAGTGTGCCATAATCTGGCGTCCTGGCATACTTGAGCCAGGGAATGACAAAGGATTTAAGCCTATGCAACCCATTCAGGGGGCGACAGCACGTCCTCCGGGGGAACCACCCTCCCCAACTTCAGCGGTAGGTGAGTTTCCGCTTTCTACACAGCAACGTACCGTTCTGGAACGTTTGATTACACGTATTGTTGCGCTTAACCAGCAACAAAGTGCCGAAGTGTGGGCGGGATTAAAACATGACCTCGGGCTAAAAGGTGAAACGCCATTGTTATCGCGTCACTTCCCCGCGGCTGAACAAAATCTGAATCAGCGTCTCAGTAATGCTCAAACAACCCATGCCACACGTCAGGTTGTACAACAGCTCAGCGAATTGCTATCGCAGGGCAATAATCGCCAGGCGGTGAGTGATTACATTCGCCAACAGTTTGGGCAGACAGCCCTTAGCCAGCTCACGCCAGAACAATTAAAAAGCGTACTGACGTTATTGCAAAATAACCAGTTGGCTATCCCGCAGCCACAGCAACGCCCGGCGACAGATCGCCCGCTATTGCCCGCTGAACACAATTCATTAAATAAACAGGTCGCTAAACTCGCTGCCGCAACGGGCGAGTCCAGTAAGTTAATCTGGCAGTCAATGCTTGAGTTAAGCGGTGTGAAAACGGGCGAGCTGATCCCGGCCAAACATTTCGCGCTGCTGACTACCTGGTTACAAGCACGCCAGACATTAAGCCAGCAAAACACGCCGACATTGCACACCATTCAGGCGGCGTTGAAGCAGCCGCTCGAACCCGCTGAATGGAAAGAGATAACGGACTATACGCAGCAACGTTTTCAGGCTACACCGCAAACGTTACTGACCGCCGCGCAGGTGCAGGATATTTTGAATCAGGTGTTTTTAAAACGCGCCGAACGCCAGCCATCAGCGCTAGAAGTGCATAACATTCAGCCGATCGCCAGCCCAATTTGGGCGCCATTTATTGAACCGATGAAGGTAATAAGTGCCCGCCCAGGCCTGGCACTTATCGCACTGATTGTGGTGATGGTTTTGTTCTGGATAGTGATTTAAACGTTAGCCACCCAGCCTTGGGTGGCTATAGTTACTTGCGAAAGGCGATGAGTGTAACCACAATCCCGACTACCGCAGAAATTGCTCCAGCTAAAAACACTGACGGATAACCCATCGAGGTTGCCAACAATCCGGTCAATGGCCCTGCGACACCGTACGAGATATCCTGAAACGCCGCATAGCCACCAAGCGCCGTACCGCGTACCTGAGCCGGTACACGTTTCACCACTTCAACACCCAGTGCCGGGAAGATTAACGAGCAGCCACAGCCCGTTAACGCAGCACCGATTAGCGCAACGCCTGCTCCCGGTGCCTGCCAGAGTAAAACCAACCCGGCGGTTTCAATCGCCAACGAGACCAGTGCCACTCTAACACCACCAAATCTGTCTGGCATCCAACCAAACAGCACACGCATCAGCACAAAAGCGCCACCAAAAGCGGTCAGCGTAAAGCCTGCCCAGGCCCAGCCATTCGACGCAAAATAAAGTGAGACAAAAGTGCCGATCACAGCAAAACCTACGCCCTGTAACGCAAGTCCTAACCCAGGTTTCCAGATAAGACCAATCACCGCAAACATAGAAGGACGCTCGCCTTTATGCGCAGGTACGGCACGAATGCGGCCATTAAACGCCAGTGCTACCAATGGCAAGGCGATAGTCGAAACACCTAGTGCCACAAATCCCCAATGGCTGTTTAACAGCAGGCCAATAGGTGCACCCGCCGCCAATGCGCCATAAATCGCCATACCGGTCCAGGACATCACTTTGCCGGAACGAGCCGGGCCAACCAGACCCAGACCCCAGGTAAGGTTTCCGGTCAGCAACTGGCTTTCACCAAAACCGAGAATCAAACGGCCAATGATCAATAGACCGAATTTCGCCATCGGCTCAACAGGCAATAGCGCCGCCAGCAGATAAGCGACGCCAGCAAATGCACATGCGCACATCCCCTGTAACGTCGAACGCTTCGCTCCTTGCTGATCGGCAAGACGTCCGGCATAACCGCGGGTTAAAACCGTTGCCAGGAACTGAATACCTACGGCAATCCCTACCATGGTGTTGCCAAACCCAAGCTCATGGTGAACAAAAAGCGGGATAACAGGCAACGGCAAGCCAACCGTCATATAGGTGAGAAACACCGCGAAGGTAATGCTGAATAAGGACTTATTTTCGGATTTGTTGTTTAGCTGAGAATTTTTTATTGAGGACATTTCACGGCTCCTTGGCAGCAGCCATTATGCAAAAAAAAACGGGGTGCACAAGGCACCCCGCTTATTAACATCACCTGGGATTAAGCGTTAACTTTACGCATAACCAGCGTGGCATTCGTACCACCGAAACCGAAGCTGTTAGACATAACAGTGTTCAGTTGACGCTCGGTCGTTTCGGTCACGATGTTCAGGCCAGCAGCCTGCTCATCGAGCTGTTCAATGTTGATGCTTGGCGCGATGAAACCGTGCTCCAGCATCAGCAGAGAGTAGATAGCTTCCTGAACGCCTGCGGCACCCAGAGAGTGACCGGTCATCGCTTTGGTCGCAGACATTGCCGGCGAGTTGTTACCGAAGACTTCTTTGATTGCGCCCAGTTCTTTCACATCGCCAACCGGCGTAGAAGTCCCGTGGGTGTTCAGATAGTCAATCGGGGTATCAACACCGTGCATTGCCATCTTCATGCAACGCACCGCACCTTCACCAGATGGAGCAACCATATCCGCGCCATCAGACGTTGCGCCGTAGCCAACGATTTCAGCGTAGATGTGTGCACCACGAGCCAGAGCGTGCTCCAGTTCTTCAACCACAACCATACCGCCGCCGCCTGCGATAACGAAACCGTCACGGCTCGCATCATAGGTACGGGATGCTTTTTCCGGCGTTTCGTTATATTTGGTAGACAGTGCGCCCATTGCATCGAACTCACAGGCCATTTCCCAGCACAGCTCTTCGCCGCCACCAGCAAATACGATGTCCTGTTTGCCCAGTTGAATTTGCTCAACAGCATTACCGATACAGTGCGCAGAAGTCGCACATGCGGAGCTGATTGAGTAGTTCACACCGTGAATTTTGAACGGAGTAGCGAGACATGCGGAAACCGCAGAGCCCATCGCTTTGGTCACAACATAAGGACCAACCGCTTTCAGGCCGCGCGGGCTACGCATTGCGTCTGCACCGAACACCTGAGATTTAGAAGAACCACCGGAACCTGCAATCAGGCCCACACGAGGGTTGCTTTGATAAACTTCTTCTTTCAAACCAGCATCTTCAATAGCTTGCTGCATTGAAAGGTAAGCATAGACAGAGGCATCGTTCATGAAACGGACGACTTTACGGTCAATCAGGCCGGTGGTGTCCAGTTTAACGTTACCCCACACGTGGCTGCGCATTCCAGAATCTTTGAATTCTTGAGAGAAAGTGATCCCCGGGCGACCTTCACGCAGAGATGCCAGGACTTCCTGCTGGTTGTTACCGATGCTGGAAACAATGCCCAGACCAGTAATCACTGCACGTTTCATTCAATACCTCTTCTACTGCACTATTAGGATTTCGACAGGCACAATAGCGTACACTTGTACGCCGAACAAGTCCGATCAGCCAAATCAGTCTGAAATTTGCGCCGCTTCGCACACATCGTTATGATCGTTACACTGCCTGCCAGACGAGTAACTTACGTGAAACACTCCCCAATACAATCTGCCAACCTGGACTTTAATGAAGAGGGTACACCTGTATCCCGAGAGTTCGACGACGTGTACTTCTCTAATGATAATGGACTGGAGGAAACTCGTTATGTATTTCTGGGAGGAAACCGTCTAAATGAGCGTTTTGCTGCCCATGAACGTTCGCTGTTTGTAGTCGGTGAAAGTGGTTTCGGCACCGGTCTTAACTTTTTGACTTTATGGCAAGCTTTTGAAGATTTTTGCAAAAATCAGCCTCAAGCCACCCTCAAACGTCTGCACTTTATTAGTTTTGAAAAATTCCCGCTGACCGTAAAAGATTTACATGCCGCTCATGCCCATTGGCCTGAACTTGCCGAGTTCGCGCAGCAATTACAGCAACAATGGCCGCTGCCAATTGCAGGCTGCCACCGTATTTTGTTGGCGGAAGGCCGCATTACTCTCGACCTTTGGTTCGGTGATATCAACGAACTGATACCGCAATTAGATGACACTTTAAATAATCAGGTAGATGCCTGGTTCCTTGACGGTTTCGCACCATCAAAAAATCCGGATATGTGGACACCACAGTTGTTCAATGCGATGGCGAAATTGGCACGCACGGGCAGCACGCTGGCGACATTTACCTGCGCCGGGTTTGTACGCCGTGGCTTAATTGATGCCGGTTTCGCGATGACCAAAACTAAGGGTTTTGGCCGCAAACGCGAAATGCTGGTTGGCGTAATGGAACGTGCAATTGAAACGCCAGCACGCACGCCGTGGTATGCGCACCCTGCCGCGCAAGGAAAAGAAGTCGCGATTGTGGGCGGCGGCATTGCCAGCGCCCTGCTTTCACTCGCTTTGCTGCGTCGTGGATGGCAGGTCACGCTCTACTGTGAAGATGCTGCGCCAGCGCTGGGTGCTTCCGGCAACCGCCAGGGTGCGCTTTACCCATTGCTCAATACCCATAGCGCCACGCTGACAAACTTTTTCAGTGCCGCATTTACTTTTGCTCGTCGCGTGTACGACTCACTGCCCGTCGAATTTGATCACGACTGGTGTGGGGTCACGCAACTGGGCTGGGACGAAAAAAGTCAGCATAAAATCGACCAGATGCTGAGCCTCGAATTTCCCGATGCCCTCGTTCATGCCGTCGATGCAGAAACGGCGACAAAACTTTGCGGCTTAGAAACCGGCCATGGTGGTGCAACCTACCCTCTTGGTGGTTGGTTATGCCCGGCACAACTGACAGCCGGTGCGCTGGCGCTGGCAGAAACCCTGGGGCTAAAAACCCATTATCAACATCAGGTTGAGGAACTGACTCAAACATCAGATGGATGGCAATTATCTTTAGCCGAACAGGACGCAAAACAACATGCGGCTGTAGTGCTGGCAAACGGCTTCAGGGTCAGTAAATTCGCGCAAACTGAAAAACTGCCGTTCTCAGCGGTAGGCGGCCAGGTCAGCCACATCCCAACGACCCCGGCACTTTCAGAATTGCGCCAGGTGTTGTGCTACGACGGCTATTTAACGCCGCAAAATCCGAACAATCAGCAGCATTGTATCGGTGCCAGCTACCACCGTGGCGTAGAAGAGATGCAGTACAACGAAGAAGATCAGCAGCATAATCGCCAGCGTTTACTGAACTGTTTGCCGGATGTGGACTGGCCGTGCGAAGTGGATGTTAGCGCCACTGAAGCACGCTGTGGCGTGCGCTGTGCGACGCGCGACCATATGCCGCTTGTAGGAAGTGTCCCTCGCTACGATGACACGCTTGAAACCTACGCAACACTTGTTGAAAACCATGACAACGCCGAAACCGCTCCGGTTTATGAGAATCTTTTTATGTTGGCGGCTCTGGGTTCAAGGGGATTATGCAGTGCGCCACTGGCGGCAGAAATTCTGGCGGCTCAAATGAGCGATGAACCGGTTCCGATGGATGCTGAAACGCTTGCGGCGCTCAATCCAAATCGATTTTGGGTGCGGAAGTTACTGAAAGGAAGAGAAGTTAAATAGATTTGAGATTAAGCCCTCTCCCAAAGGAGAGGGCAAATGACTTAGAACTTAGCCTTCTGGTACAAATTGTCCCACATACTCAGCACTAAAGACTGATCGCGCGGCGACAGTTCGCCTGCCTGAATCGCTTTTTCCAGGCTACCTGATACCGCAGTATTAAGCGCTTCAGGGCTGTGGTCTTCACCATGCTCCAGATCAGCTACCGCCAGAGTCAGATGGCCACGCAGATAACCGCTGGCAAACAGTTCATCATCACTGGCCGTCTCAACCATTTCATCAATTAGCGCCAGAATGCGTGTTTCAAATTCAGCGATCATCGTACTTCCTCATCATTTTGCAGGTTTTTATCCCCGTCATACTTCAAGCCGCAGGCGCGTTGACTGCAACTCGAATTATTTAGGGTATGTCTAAAGGTCTTCCGGCCACGGAAAATGCTCCGCTGCCAGCGGCGGGGTTTTGTAATAGTCCCGCAGCGCTTCAATCAGTTTTGCCGTACGAGCCGGGATGCCTTCTTGCAGGTAAATCATCACCTGCGCATGCACACGACGCTGGAACGCGATTCTGTCCGGGTCAACATCCCCGCTCAGGTTGTCGCAGCTCACATTGAACGGGAAGTTTGCTGCCACACACAGCAACCATTCTTGCGCTTGCGGCTTCACTTCCACGTCTTCGAATTTGCTTTGTGTTTCGGCATCACGCCCATCCGGGCAATACCAATAACCGAAATCCACCAGTTCACGGCGCGCTTTGCCCGCAATAAGCCAGTGAGAAATTTCATGCATTCCGCTGGCGTAATAGCCGTGGGCAAACACCACGCGGTGATAAGGAATTTCCTCATCAGCAGGAAGATATATTGGTTCGTCGTCGCCTTTAATCAGACGTGTATTAAATTCGTCTTTAAAGCAGTTATCGAAAATGTCGATAAGTTCCTGATAATGGTGTTCTGTCGTTATTGTCATATTTGCTGTTGTCATCTCAAACTATCCCCAACCAATGGAGAATCTCCGGTCCGTGGCTATCAAATAAGAGTTTGGCGCTCATCACCGCTGACACGATAACTATCATCGGACGGATCAGTTTTTGCCCTTTACTCAACACGAGGCGTGATCCCATTCGCGCCCCTAAGAACTGCCCGGCCATCATTACAAAACCGGTTCCCCAAATCACTTTCCCGCCAATGATAAACAAAAGCAGGCCGCCGAGGTTTGATGTAGCGTTTAATACTTTGGCGTGAGCCGTAGATTTTGCGAGGTTAAAACCGCACAGCGTGACGAACGCTAGTGCGTAAAAAGAGCCAGCACCTGGGCCAAAGAAACCATCATAGAAACCGACGCAACCACCTGCAACCAGCGCAAATGGCAGGCCGTATAAACGGCGCTGTCGGTCTTCTTCACCAAGTTTTGGCATCAGTAAAAAGTACAGACCAATACAGATCACCAGCAGCGGCAAGATTTGACGCAACACGTCTGATTTTACGTATTGAACCAGCAATGCCCCAGTTGTTGAGCCGATAAACGTCATCAGAATATTCAGTTTCTGCTCTTTAAGATCGACCACTTTGCGGCGAATAAAATAGAGCGAGGAAGAAACCGAACCCCCACAGGCCTGGAGTTTGTTGGTCGCCAAAGCATGTGCAGGTGACATTCCCGTTGCCAACAACACAGGGACGGTAATCAAACCGCCGCCGCCTGCCAGTGAATCAATAAACCCTGCAAGCATGGCGACAAAAAACAACATCACCAGCATCAGGGGGGAAACCATAAACCATTCCATGAACTTATCCGTTAGAGAACGTGCTCATCCAGCAAGGCCTGACAAGAGGCGGGTAAAGGGGGCGGAGTTTTCTTTTTCGGCGGTATGCTGCCCGGAGGCGGCGGCGCAAACCAGCTTTGCAGCTCGGCACCACAACCGTCACCTGGCGGCGGTAATGGCTGATCTTCACACTCGAGGCTATCTGCCGGGCAACGCAGGCGAACATGCATATGCGCACGGTGAGCAAACCACGGGCGCACTTTACGCAGCCAGTCGCGATCGGCACCCGCATCCAGACAAAGTTGCTGCTTGATAGCCGGATTGACAAAGATCCGCGTGACGTCATTATCTTTCGCCGCAAGCTTAATCAGGCTGCTGATCTCTGGCTGCCACAAACGCGGCACCACATGCTGATTATCACTGGCGACTAAGTCCAGCGCTTGCGGCTTGAGGAGTTGAGCTGACGTCCAGCGTGCTTTCGGGAGTTGCAAAAAAATATCAACATCCAGGCCGCTTTGGTGGCTGGCATGGCCAGAGCTAAAACGCCCGCCAGCAGCCATTCCCATATCACCAATCAATAACGTGCCAAGGCCAAGTTGCGTCGACTGGTTACTGAGACGTTGAATAAACATCACTAAATCGGGATGACCGAAATAGCGACGTTGGTCCTGTCTCATCACCTGATAGCGAGGATCGTTAAGCGGCAACTCGTGGGCACCCACAATGCAGCCGTTAGAGAATGCACCAATAGATTGCGGGCTTCCCGCAATCGGATGACTAATTTTCTGCCACGGCGTCGCAGCGAAAGTAGCGGTACTGGCAAGCAATGCCAGCAGCCCCACGAGTGTTTTTTTCATCGCATTACCAGCGCGGCAAAGGGAAAGTCACGTCACCGTTTTGAGCACGCTGACGCAGCATATGATCCATCAATACAATCGCTACCATGGCTTCGGCAATCGGAACCGCACGAATACCCACGCAAGGATCGTGACGGCCACGAGTGACCATTTCCACTTCTTCGCCTTCGCGGTTAATAGTGCGCCCTGGGACCATAATGCTGGAAGTCGGTTTCAGCGCCATATTGGCCACAATCTGCTGGCCGCTGCTGATGCCACCCAGAATGCCGCCAGCGTGGTTGCTCTGGAAACCTTCTTTGGTGATTTCGTCACGGTTCTGGCTTCCACGCATACTTACCACGCCAAAACCTTCGCCAATTTCCACGCCTTTCACGGCGTTAATGCTCATCAGCGCATGGGCGATATCAGCATCTAAGCGGTCAAATACAGGTTCGCCAAGGCCTGGCGGCACGTTGTCGGCAACGACAGTGACTTTCGCGCCGATGGAGTCACCCTCTTTTTTCAACGCGCGCATCAGTTCGTCGAGCGTTTCGATTTTGTCCGGATCCGGGCAGAAGAACGGGTTCTGTTCAACCTGATCCCAGTCTTTGATTTCTAACGGCACGTCGCCCATTTGCGTCAGGCAACCACGAATAATGATGCCGTATTTATGCGCCAGATATTTTTTAGCAATCGCCCCAGCCGCCACACGCATCGCGGTTTCACGTGCTGAAGAACGGCCACCGCCACGATAATCGCGCAGGCCGTATTTTTGTTCGTAGGTGTAATCTGCGTGGCCCGGACGGAACACGTCTTTGATAGCGCTGTAATCTTGCGAGCGCTGATCGGTATTTTCAATCAATAGGCCGATGCTGGTGCCAGTGGTGACGCCTTCAAATACACCGGAAAGGATCTTCACCTGATCGGGTTCGCGGCGTTGCGTGGTGTAGCGTGAAGTCCCCGGGCGGCGACGGTCGAGATCGTGTTGTAAATCGGCTTCGGTAAGCGGGATGCCTGGCGGCACACCATCAACGATACAACCCAGCGCGACACCATGGGATTCACCAAATGTCGTTACGCGAAATACTTGTCCGATAGAGTTTCCTGCCATTTTTCACGGCTCCTTACCGTTGTCATTTTTGTTGTGTTGTCAGCAAAAGAAGACGGGCCATAAGGCCCGTCTACACGATTAGTCTTTGTAGATACTGAAATGTTCACGCGCATCGATAAGCTGCGATTTAGTCAGCATAAATACGCCATCACCGCCGTTATCGAACTCAAGCCAGGTGAACGGCACATCAGGATACTGATCCATCAAATGCACCATGCTGTTCCCGACTTCACAAATCAGGATACCGCCATCGGTGAGGTAGTCCGGTGCACATGCCAGAATACGACGCGCCAGTTTCAGGCCATCTGTCCCCGCAGCCAGACCTAATTCCGGCTCGAATTTGAACTCACCCGGCAGGTCAGACATATCTTCCGCATCCACATATGGTGGATTAGTGACGATAATGTCGTACTGCACTTTTGGCAGGTCACGGAACAGGTCGGAACGCATTGGCGTTACCTGGCTTTCCAGGCCGTGCTCAGCGATGTTTTGCTCAGCAACTGCCAGCGCATCAAGAGAAATATCGACCGCATCCACTTCCGCATTCTGGAATTCGTAAGCACAGGCGATAGCGATACAGCCGCTGCCAGTACACATATCAAGAATATGGTGTGGTTCCTGGTCGAAAAGACCCGCGAAACGGTTGGTGATCAGTTCACCAATCGGGGAACGCGGCACCAGCACACGCTCATCAACATAAAACTCATGGCCGCAGAACCAGGCTTTGTTTGTCAGATAGGCCACCGGAATACGCTCATTAACGCGACGAATTACACGCTCAACGATGCGATGACGCTCGCTTGGTGTCAGACGTGCGGTGCGCATATCTTCAGGAATATCCAGCGGCAGATAGAGACTTGGCAGCACTAACTGAACGGCTTCGTCCCACGGATTATCCGTGCCGTGGCCATACCAGACATTGGCGGCGCTAAAACGACTGACTGCCCAGCGCAGCATATCCTGAATGGTGTGCAGCTCATTAACTGCCTCATCGACGAAAATTTTATCCACGTTGCCCTCCGCAGGCCGTTCGCGTTAATTCAATAATCGATTAGTTTGCCATGAAGGCCGCGACAAATCAGCATTTCAATCGCGCTCAGCGTGGGGAAAATGACGTTTTATTTAGCGATGAACGGCAAACCAGGTAAACTGACGCAATAGCAGATGCGAGACGAGATACCAATGAAGAAGAAAACTCCGCTCAGCGCTGACGATCAGAACCTTTTCCGTGATCTGATGAGCGGCACAAAAAAATTAACTCAGGACACGATTGTTCATCGCCCAATACGCAAAAAAGTGCAGGAAGTTCCGGTGAAGCGACTGTTGCAGGAGCAGGTTGATGCCAGCCACTATTTTTCTGATGAATTCCAGCCGCGTCTGGCAACAGAAGGCCCCACCCGTTACGTGCGCGAAGACGTCAGCCATTTTGAGCTGAAAAAAATTCGCCGGGGTGATTATTCGCCAGAGTTGTTCCTGGATTTGCATGGCCTGACACAGATGCAGGCAAAGCAGGAATTAGGCGCGTTGATTGCGGCCTGTCGGCGTGAGCATGTTTTTTGTGCCTGTGTGATGCATGGCCATGGTAAGCATGTGTTGAAGCAGCAAACGCCACTGTGGCTGGCTCAACACCCACACATAATGGCATTTCATCAGGCACCAAAAGAGTACGGTGGTGATGCCGCATTGCTGGTGTTGATTGAAATCGAAGAGTGGCTACCGCCGGAGTTGCCGTAATCCTGAGTCCGCACCCCGCGGCCCCAGAAATACAAAGAGCCGCTATTATAGCGGCTCTTTTTTCATGCTTACGGCTATCAGATAGCTTTAGCTACCTTCAAATTACACGGACTCATCTGCCAGTTGAACACCCCTTTCCCTGTTTCTGGATCAAGAGTGACATTAGCAATGGCCGAGGTACTGAACATCGGTGGTGTTTCCTCTGGGCACAGCTCAGAGACCAAATAACCGACTAACGGTAGGTGAGAAATCACCAGCGCCGACTCAACCCCTTCATTGGCCAGGGCTTGCAAATAGCAGCTCACCAGACCTACATCGCCGCACGGTGTCAATTCCGGCAGAATGTCTTCTTTACCTGGAAGAGTCAGTGCTTCCCGCACAACATCCAGGGTTTGTTCGGCTCGCAGATAAGGGCTCACCAGAACACGTTCGATATCCACAACCTGACCTTTCAACCAGGTCGCCATTACTCGGGATTCATCACAACCACACTGGGTGAGAGGACGTACCGAGTCACTGGCGGCATCGAGAGCTGCGTCGCCGTGACGCATGATAAAAACTTGCATATTGCACCGCTTTTGTTAACCAGGAATGCTTGAATTCCCCTGAAACCTACGTGGAGAAATTCAGCAGCCGGGCATTGTGCCTTATCCGTACATCGAATGAAACGCTGTTTTTTACCTCAATGGTGCAAGTATAGTCAATCACTGTTTATTAAGTGAGCGACCAGCATCCATTCACCGAACCATATAATCATGATTCTTTGACTACATTTCCTTCACTGGGGTTCACTTTCCCCCAGAAAATTCGTTGCTCTTCCACCATTTGTAAAAGTCTTTCACAAGGAGTAAAACGCTCCCCGTACTGACTGGCCAGGCGTTGCAGTTGTGCGACGACTTCACCCGCCCCCAGGGTATCCATATAGCGGAACGGGCCACCAAGGAACGGTGGAAAACCAATACCAAACACGCCACCGATATCACCATCGCGGGCATTGCGAACAACACCTTCATCGAGGCATCGAGCCGCTTCATTAAGCATCATCATCACGCAGCGTTGTGCGATTTCATTTTCTGCCAGTTGCCCTTTGGGTGAAACACCGAGCAGAGTATAGATTGCAGGGTCAACCTGCTTTTTGCTTCTACTCCCTTTCCCTGAATAAAGATAGAAACCACGCCCGTTTTTTCTACCTTTGCGATCGTCATTCAATATTGCTGCAATTTCTGACGGCGCTGCAAAACGATCTCCGTAAGCTTGCTGAAGTATAGGACTAATTTTAGTCCCCACATCAATTCCCACCTCATCCAAAAGTTGGATTGGGCCGACCGGGAAACCAAACGCTACCAGCGCATTATCAATCTTATCGACAGGCTCCCCTTCCACGAGGCAACGCATCGCTTCGTTAACGTAAGGTGCCAGAATACGGTTGACGTAAAACCCGGCGCTGTCGCCAACAACAATCGGTGTTTTGCCCTGTTTTTTGGCAAGTTGAACGGTCGTGGAAATGGTTTCCGCACTGGTTCCCGCATGAGGAATCACTTCAACCAAGGGCATTTTATCGACCGGGCTGAAGTAATGCAGGCCTATCACTTGTTCTGGACGTGCGGCATTTGCCGCAATATCAGCAATCGGCAGTGAAGACGTGTTTGAGGCAAAAATGGTATGCGGCGCGGCGTTCTGTTCGATTTCCGCAACCATCTTTTGCTTGAGAGCGAGATCTTCAAAAACCGCTTCCACGACGATGTCGCGGTTATGGAATCCGTGATAATCGGTACCACCGGAGATACGCGCCATTTCACGCTGGCGCTCAGCCGCTTTCATATGTCGGCGGCGTACTTTTTTATCCAGCAAGTCCCAGCTGTATTTCAACGCATGGTTAATGCCATCGTGATTAATATCTTTGATGCGTACGGGCAATTTGCCTTTAGTCGCGGTGACAAAAGCAATCCCTCCGCCCATTAATCCGCCACCTAACACACCTATTGCATTTATAACTCGTGGTTGAGCATCAGCCCCATGTTCTTTTTTAAGCTCGGTACTGGCAAAGAATAACCCGCGCAAAGCCACCGATTGCGGAGTCATAGCCAACTCGCCAAAGGCTTTCGCTTCCGACTCGTAACCGCTAAAACTCCCCTGCCCAAGACCAACTTTTATCACATCGATAATGCGCTGCGTGGCAGGATAATTACCGCGAGTTTTTTGCTCAGTTTTCTTACTCACCATGCTGAACAATAAAGAACGCCCAAGCGGACCGGCTAAAATACGCTCTCGAACCGGCAATGTGCGCGATGCCTGACGGCCTTTGCCCACCAGCTCAACTGCTGCCGTCAGCAGAATTGACTGTGGCACAACTTCATCCACCAGCCCCAATTTCAGCGCCTGGCGTGGACGTAATTGTTTGCCGGTCAGAATCATATCAAGTGCATTGCTGACGCCAATCAAACGCGGTAAACGCTGTGTACCACCCGAGCCCGGCAGCAGGCCGAGCTGCACTTCCGGCAGCCCCAGTTTTGTTTTCTCGTCATCAGTACAAATACGTGAATGGCATGCCAGTGCCAACTCCAGCCCACCGCCGAGACACGCACCATGAATCGCCGCAACTACCGGAATCGGCAAGGCAGCAATTTCAGCCATAATTTGCTGCCCCTGATGTGCCAGTGCCTGTGCTTCTTGCGCACTTTGGCAGCTTGCAATCATGTTTATGTCAGCTCCGGCAATAAAGTTATCCGGCTTGCCAGAGATAAATATCAGCCCCTGCAATGCAGTGTTATCGCGAACCTGTTTGATAATGTTATGTACTTCGGGCCCGAAAGAGGCTTTCAGAGTGTTCATCTTTTCGTTCGGCACATCGATAGTCACTATCGCGATATTGTCGAGACGGATATGTAAGTGGAAAGCAGAAGTCTGTTCCATTATTCGGCCTCCAGAACCATTGCAGCACCCAGGCCACCTGCGGCGCAGGCGGTCACCAGGCCAAAACCTCCGCCACGACGGCGCAGTTCATGCAGCGTTTGCGTGATCATTCGAGCACCGGTTGCGGCAAATGGATGCCCATACGCAATCGAACCACCCAGTACGTTAAATTTCGCATCGTCGACTTCTCCCGTAGCATGGGCGCGGCCCAATACATCACGTGCAAAACGCTCACTGGCAAGCATTTTCAGGTTAGCTAACGTTTGCGCGGCAAAGGCTTCATGCATATCGAAAAGCGTCAGGTCATTCAAAGTGATACCCGCTCGCTCAAGCGCCAGTGGGGTAGCCCATGCGGGGCCCAGCAGCATATCTTTCCAGACATCCACGGCGGTGAACGCATAGCTGCGTAAATAGCCCAAAGGCTTCAAACCCAACTCTTTGGCACGCGATTCCGTCATTAAAATAATCGCTGCCGCGCCATCGGTTAATGGCGTGCTATTGGCGGCGGTGACCGTGCCGTGTTTGCGATCGAAGGCTGGACGTAGCTTTGCGTAATCAGCAATTGAGGAGTTTTGGCGAACGTTGTTATCTTCGCTGAAAGGCTGGCGATATGGCGGGATAAAGGCTGTCATCACCTCATCAGCCAGTTTCCCTTCTCTCCAGGCGTTGGCCGCTTTGGTGTGAGAGCGATGCGCGAGAGCATCTTGTTGCTCACGCGTAATCCCGTGAGTTTTTGCCATTTGTTCGGCGGTGTCGCCCATACGCAAACCCGTTGAATATTCAGCAACCGCAGGAGGTACCGGTAATAAATCACGTGGGCGCAAACGCGCGAATAATTTCAGACGTTGACCCAAAGTACGCGCTTTGTTCACATCCACTAATGTGCGGCCTAACTTCTTACTAACGCCAATCGGCAGTACAGATGAGGAGTCGGCACCACCAGCAATACCGGCTCGGATCGTGCCTGCCATTAGGCTTTCAGCCACATTCGCTACGGCCTGGAAACTGGTCGCACAGGCACGGCTCACGCTATAAGCGTCTGTATGAACACTCATGCCTGTACCAAGGACAATTTCGCGGGCAATGTTTGGCGCTTCCGGCATCTGGACAACCTGGCCGAAAACCAGTTGTTCGATAATTTCTGGGGGAATTTCGCTACGTGCCAACAGTTCGCTGACCACCATATTGCCGAGGTCGACAGCAGGTATGCCGTGAAATGCCGTAGCCTGACGGGCAAACGGGGTGCGTAACCCACTGACAATAGCAATACGGTCGCCCTGACGGGTGACCAGCGGAAGTGCCTGACTCATAACGCTCCCCTATTCTTCCCTTTGTGTACGAATCTACAGCTGCATTGCTGTAACTTCCTATTTCTGGGAATAAAATTGTAAATGACCAATAGTGGTCTGACCTGATCATAGTTTTAACTAAAAAGTTACAACCAGCCAACCGGGGGACTAAAAATTTGGGAGGGGGAACACGCTTTAAGAGAGGAAAATGACGCTCTCAGGGACGAGAGCGTCAGGAAATATTAACGCAGGCCCAGCTGGAAGATCATGGTTTCAGCCTGGCAGCTGAAAGTGAAATCGATATCCAGACGAACGCCGTCAGCTTCTTCAGTATAACGAGGGACGATCTGGCAAGGTTCAGATTCTGCGGCACGTGCTTTCTCAGTCAGCGCAGCCAGAGTTTCGTCAGCTTCAGCGCGGGTCGCGAACACGCGGCTGTATGTTGCTGTGCAGTCGGTGTTGTCGATGATAGAGCCGACATCAATACAGCAGCAAACCGGGGTTTCATCAGCAGTGTTTTTACTCATTTTATGATTTCCTCTGTATTTAAAAGGCAAAATGTTTTCAACGAATCTTGTCTATTTTACGCTCCCTGTTGAAGCGACTCCAGTCGTTAATCTTGTCAAAATCCGTAAGTGACCCAAATCACACTTAAAAATGATCTAAAACAAGATTCACCCATTTTGCTAAGTGACGAAGAACCCGATTTTGCCAGTCAGATCTCGTTTCGACGATCAAATTTGAAATTTCTTAGATACAAACTTGCAACATCCTATCTGGTCAGACCTATACTCTCGCCACTGGTCTGCTTTCTCTGTAACAGAACAGACCCTACTATTCGCGCTCCTGTTACGGTATGTAACATTGTTTGTATAAAAATAAATCCATTATGAGGTTTTGGTCATGAGCCAGAAAAACCTGTTTACAAAGTCAGCCCTAGCGGTTGCAGTGGCAATTGTCTCATCGCAGGCCTACTCAGCCGGCTTTCAATTAAACGAGTTCTCTTCCTCAGGCCTAGGCCGAGCTTATTCAGGGGAAGGTGCCGTTGCGGATAATGCGGGCTCCGCCAGCCGTAACCCTGCAACTATCATGATGTTTGACCGCCCTTCCTTCTCTGGCGGCGCAGTGTTTGTTGATCCGGGTGTGAATATTTCCGGTACATCGCCAACTGGCCGCAGCACCGATGCTGATAACATCGCACCAACCGCCTGGGTTCCAAACCTCCACTTCGTTGCTCCTATTAACGAACAATTTGGTTGGGGCGCATCTGTTACCTCTAACTATGGTTTAGCAACAGAATTCAATAACGATTACACAGCCGGTTCTATGGGCGGTAAAACCGACCTGGAAACGCTGAACCTGAATCTGAGCGGCGCTTACCGTTTAAATGACAGCTGGAGCTTCGGTCTGGGCTTTGATGCTGTTTACGCTAAAGCGAAAATCGAACGCTACGCGGGTGATTTGGGTCAAATCGTAGCTGGTTCCGGTGCTTTACCTCCGTCACTGGCAGGTCCGGTTTCTCGTATTCCTGGCGACACCCAAATCGCACACCTGAAAGGTGACGAGTGGGGCTATGGCTGGAACGCCGGTATTCTTTATGAAATCGATAAAAACAACCGTTACGGTTTCACCTACCGTTCAGAAGTTAAAATCGACTTCGACGGTGACTACAAAAGCAACCTGCCTTCTGCTTATAACCCAATCCTGTCAAACTTTGGCTTACCAGCAGGCACCAACGGACAAACTGTCCCTGGTTCTCTGACGCTGAACTTGCCAGAAATGTGGGAATTGTCCGGCTATAACAAAGTGGACCCACAATGGGCTATCCACTATAGCGTGACCTACACCAGCTGGAGCCAGTTCCAGGAGCTGAAAGCCACTGGTACCAACGGTCAGACTCTGTTCTATAAAGATGAAAGTTTCAAAGATGCGTACCGTATCGCTTTAGGTACCACCTACTTTATGGATAAAAACTGGACCTTCCGTACCGGTATCGCATTCGATGACAGCCCAGTTCCGGCAGACAAACGTTCAATCTCTATTCCGGACCAGGATCGCTTCTGGATCAGTGCTGGTACTACCTACGCATTTAACGACGATGCTTCTGTAGACCTGGGCGTTTCCTACATGCACGGTCAGCACGTTGAGATCAAAGAAGGCCCATATACCTTCCAGTCTGAAGGCAAAGCCTGGCTGTACGGTATGAACTTTAACTACGCATTCTAATAGTTAATAGTGACAAAAAAGGCGAAACCTCGGTTTCGCCTTTTTTATGTTTATTACCCACTCAATGCTTACTGAGAGTCGATATCTTTCAAGTCATCTTCAATTGCTGCAGCATTCGGATTTGCTGCTGGTGAAAGCTTCCCACCATTAGCAATAAAATCATGACGCTGGAAGTAAGCTTCACGAACCAAAATGTACGGATCGGATGACTGCTTGAGCAAACCATCAGAATCCAGCAACTGAGCACGAGTTTCGATCCCTTCAACTGTCCATTTGCCGATAGACATCGGCCAGGTCAACCACGATAGCAGCGGATAGAGCGTATCGGCATAATCACCACCTTCATCACGCAGTGTAAAGCTGCCATAGAACGGTAACTGCACATACGGGCCGTAGCCCACGCCATAGTGGCCGAGTGTTGAACCAAAGCGATGCGGTTCTTCACGCTGGAGTTTGGGGTTCGCCATGCCAGCCACGTCGATAAAACCACCCATACCGAGCATCGTGTTCAGGAAGAAGCGCGTAAAGTGCACCATCCCCTGATACGGGTTACCCTGAATGAAGAAGTTCACCATAGTGGCGGGTTCTTCCAGGTTGCTGGTGAAGTTACTTATCCCATTACGAGCCGGTTGCGGCACATAATCACGCCACACCACAGCCACCGGGCGCACAACATACGGGTCCAACACATTAAAGTTGAAGTTGTACATTGTACGGTTGAACCCTTCAAATGGGTCCGAACGCCCCTGTGGCTCTTGATCGGCAGAGCTGGCGCACCCGACTAAAAGTGTCGTGGCCAACGCCAGTCCGGTCAGGCGGAAATTCATATGTGTCTCCCTGTTATTATTTGTCTGCGCTCTCAGGTTTGGTGCTGTCCATACCAGCTTGTGCAACCTGCGCCTGCTCGATGCTTCTTTGCACCACAGCCCTGCGCTGGTCATTTGCCGGTAATACTTTAAGCATGACTTGCCATGCACCAATTGCCTCGCGGTAATTTTGTTGTTCGAAAGCGCTAAATGCCAGCAGGCTGAGCACGCGAACATTTGTATGGTCCGTTTTAAGGAGCTCTCGCAGCAGATTCCCACCCAGTTGGTTATCTTGCGGGTCGCCACTTCGGGTCAATACTTCAGCATAGCCCAGCTTTACATTACTGTTAGTGGGCGACAGTTTATACGCATGTGCAAAAGCTTGTGTAGCGGTACTTGCGTTATTCAGAACCATACCAATTCGCCCGAGCATCATCCACCCCTCAATATTGTCAGGTTCGTGCTGCAAGCGGGTGCGTAACCCAAGACCAAGATCGGACATTTCAGCCATGTTCAGCGGCTCGGCTTCTGGGTCTAATGCGCGCTGTAACAGTTGCGGCGTCTGATTTGTGACATTCTGCCAGGCTCGCACCTGCTTCCAGTCAGACGTTTTCAGATAAACACCAACACTCACTACAATTAACACCACAGCACCGGGTGCGAAAAACCAGAAATGGGCTTTTCGGCTAATCACTGGTTGAGTTTCACTTTCAGGCTCATCACTAAAGTGCACTCGCCGTTTACGACTGCGCATGACAATCACGCCCGCACCGCCGAGAATAAACAGCCCTGGCAGCACCCATAAAATGATAGTGGCAGGCGTTAGCGGTGGTTCGTATGTCACGAAATTGCCGTAGCGCTCAACCATGTAATCAATAATCTGCTGCTTCGTTTTGCCCTGCTGCATCAGTTCATAAACTTTCAGACGCATGTCAGAGGCAATCATCGCATTAGAATCCGCAATGCTATTGTTCTGGCATTTTGGGCAGCGCAATTGCTCAGTGAGCTGGCGGAACTGCTGCTCTTGCGCTTCGTCTTTGAACTGGAAAGTGTCTATTGCCGCGAGCACATTAAACGAGAACAAGAATGCGATGAGAAATAGCCATACGCGTTTCATGCACCTGCCTCCTTGTTGTATTTATCCCACAGCGGTTTTAATTCTTGCTGCCAGACACGATCGTTAAGATCCCCTGCGTGGCGATAACGAATGATCCCTTTCCCATCAATCAGGAAGGTTTCCGGTGCACCGTAAACGCCCAGATCTAACCCCAGCATACCGTTGCCATCAAATAGGCTCAGCGCGTAAGGGTTACCTAATTCATTCAGCCAGGTAATCGCTTTGCGGCGCTCATCTTTATAGTTCATGCCGACCACCCGTACGCCTTGTGCTTTGAGCCCATTAAGATACTGATGCTCAGCACGGCATGTAGGGCACCAGGTTGCCCACACGTTGAGTAATAACGGTTTGCCATCAGTCAGAACTGACTGGTCATAAATCTTGCCAGGGTTTTCCAAAGACTCAAGACGGAACACCGGCACCGCTTTCCCAACTAATGCAGATTCGAGATTGGTCGGATCATCGCCCTGCGCATTACGTGCCAGTTGCCACAGTAACATCGCGGCCAACAACAAAAATAAAACGAGCGGGATAAATAATACTTTGCGCTTCATGCAGCCTCCGGCATGTTTTTACGCTGGCGGTAACGTGGGTCGAATAAACAGAACAGGCCGCCGAGCGTCATCAATATTCCGCCCATCCAAATCCAGCGCACAAAAGGTTTGTAATAGAGGCGAACCGCCCAACTACCGTCATCTAACTCTTCACCGAGAGCAGCGTAGAGATCGCGCGTCACACCGCCATCAATTGCCGCTTCGGTCATCATGGCGCGGTTGCTGTTATAGAAACGTTTTTCAGCATGCAGCGTGGCTTCAGGTTTGCCATTACGCGTCACGTCGATAATACCCACGCCGCCACGGTAGTTCGGCCCCATCAGTTCATGCACATCCCGGAAGACAAAGTGGTACTGGTGAATGTCGATGCTGTCGCCTGCTTTCATGCGCACATCACGCTCAATACTGTAATTCTGGCTAAAGGCGATACCGACGACAGTTACCGCCAACCCCAGATGTCCAAACACCATGCCCCAATGGCTGCGCGGCAATTTCCATAATCCTTTCAGCAAGCCATGGCGATGCGTGGCGCGCTCATAGACTTCGGTTAACGCCAGCACAAATACCCAAACCGCCATCAGTAAACCGACGACAGTCATCGCTTCGATACGGTCTTGCATCAACCAAGGCAGCGTTAACGCCAGCGCCACGGTTACCACGACGGCAATCGCCAGGCGTTTAATCAGCTTTTGTGGTTCATCGCGACGCCAGCGCACCAACGGGCCAATGCCGAGCAACAGTGCAAACGGGGCCATCAAGGCGGTAAACATGGTGTTGAAGAACGGCTCGCCAATAGAAATACTGCCCAGCCCGAGTTGCTTGTGCACTAAAGGCAGCAGCGTTCCTAACAACACCACCAGCATCGCAGCGATTAACAGCACGTTATTGCCGAGCAAAAAGGATTCCCGCGACCACAAACTGTTGCCGACACGTGAACGGACTTTACCGCCCTGAACCGCATACAGCAGCAGCGAACCGCCAATCACAATCACCAGGAAGGCTAGGATAAACATGCCGCGCGCCGGGTCAGAAGCAAATGAATGCACCGAAACCAGCACGCCTGAGCGCACCAGGAAAGTGCCCAATAAACACAGCGAAAACGCAGTAATCGCCAGCAGCACCGTCCAGGCTTTAAAGCTGCCGCGTTTTTCCGTAACCGAAAGCGAGTGGATTAACGCCGTCCCTGCCAGCCACGGCATAAACGAGGCGTTTTCTACCGGGTCCCAGAACCACCAGCCGCCCCAGCCCAGCTCGTAATAAGCCCAGGCCGAACCTAAAACAATGCCGATGGTTAAAAATGACCACGCCGCTAACGTCCATGGGCGAGTCCAGCGCGCCCAGGCAGAATCAAGTTTCCCGGCCATCAGTGCGGCAATAGAAAACGCAAACGCCACGGAAAAACCGACATAGCCCATGTACAACAACGGCGGGTGGAAAATCAGCCCGATATCCTGTAACAGTGGGTTCAGGTCACGCCCCTCAATCGGGAAATCCGGCAACGTGCGGGTGAATGGATTCGAGGTGAAAATGATAAACAGCAGGAAGCCGAAATTAATCATCCCCATCACCGCCAGCACACGCGCCACCGCATCTTGCGGCATGCTGCGGCTGAACAGCGCCACGGCAAACGTCCAGCCGCTGAGCAGTAAAACCCACAGCAGCAGCGAACCTTCGTGTGCGCCCCACGTCGCGGCCACGCGATACCACACTGGCAATTCGGTGTTTGAGTTACTGGCGACGTACAGCACTGTGAAATCGTTCACCACAAACGCGTTCACCAGCACCAGGAAACAGGCGCACACCGTAATAAACAACGCCCACGCCAGCGGGCGAGATGAAGCCATTAAGCGCGAGTCGTTACGCGCCACGCCCCACAGCGGATAAACACTGAGTAACAATGACCAGCCGAGCGCCAGGCAAAGCAAAAAACTGCCGATTTCTGGCATCATGAAGCGTTATCCTTATAGGCCTGTGGCGCGCGTTGGTGATTTTTTTCCATCGCTTCTTTTACTTCCGGCGGGGTGTAATTTTCGTCATGCTTCGCCAGCACTTCTTTGGCTTCAATCCTGTTACCGACTTCAAACACGCCTTGTGCGACCACGCCCTGCCCTTCGCGGAACAAGTCCGGCAAAATACCGACGTAGCTGACATCCACTACTCCGCTTGCGTCATAGAGTTTGAATGTCACTTTCAGGGTCTGGCTATCACGCTTCACGCTGCCGGGTTGAACCATACCGCCAACGCGTAAACGCTGCCCCACTTCGGGCAACTGGTGGCTTTCACCTTTGCCATACAGAATTTCACTCGGGGTATAGAAGAGATCGATATTGCTACGTAACGCATATAGCACAAGCGTGATAGTAAGCCCCAATCCCACTAGCACAGAAAGCGCCAGATATAATCGATTTTTGCGACGCGTGTTCATTCAGTTCCCTCTGCCTGACGTGCTGCCTGAATCCGTTTTTCTCGTGCCTGTTGGCGCGTGACTGAATTTAAAATGGTGCGATGCTGCAAACGGGTATGCCCCACCAATACCAGCAATGGGATGAAGGTTAGCGCGACAGCCAGCCAGACGTAAAACGCATAGCCACCCATGGCAAAAAATTCTGTCCAGTTTAAAAATGCGCTGGTCATGCGCTTCTCCTTTTATTCGCCAGTTCCATTACCCACGGACGGCGCTGCTCCTGAAGCAAGATGAGGTTGCGCAGGCGCATTAACGTCAGCGTGGCAAATAGCATCAGAAAACCGAAGATAGTCAGGCGTAACGGAGTGCGCATTGATGGGTCAATACTTTGCTGCATATTGGTCGAGCCCTGATGCAGCGTGTTCCACCACTCCACCGAGAAATGGATAATCGGTAAATTCACCACACCGACCAACACCAAAATACCCGCCGCACGCCCGGCCAGTCGGCGGTCGTCAAAGGCGTTATATAGAGCAATTACGCCGATATAGAGAAACAGCAGCACCAACTCGGAAGTCAGACGTGCATCCCACACCCACCAGGTTCCCCACATCGGTTTGCCCCATGCGGAACCGGTGACCAGCGCAATAAAGGTAAATACAGCCCCGACCGGAGCCATCGCCGCTACAGCAAGGTCTGACATTTTCATCTGCCACACAAGGCCGATAAACGCCGCCACCGCCATCGATCCGTAAATGCCCATCGACCAGATAGCCGCCGGAACATGCAGATACATGATGCGGTAGCTCTGGCCCTGTTGATAATCCGCGGGCGCGAAACCAAAGCCCCAGATACAACCGACCACCAACAGCACCGCGCTGACAAGTGCAAACCAAGGCACCAGACGCCCGCAAAGCTGATAAAGCCGCTCGGGTTTAGCGAGCTGATGTAACCATTTCCACATAATCGTTGCTCACAAAATATCGACAAAAATCGGGTTAGAACTTGTAGGTCGGAAACGCGAAGCGCCATCCAACATTTTTAATTATTGAATACTGACACGCAGCGCCGCCGCCGTGGCAAACGGGCTTAACGTCGCGCTACCCGCCAGCAACGCACCTAAAATTGCCAGATAGCCATCGACCGGAAGATGCATAGATGCAGCGTCCATCGCCGCAGTCGCAAATATCAGCAGTGGAATTGTTAACGGTAAAACCAACAGACTCAGCAGCACGCCGCTGCGCCGCAAACCCACCGTTAACCCAACGCCCGGCGCCCCCAGGAAACTCAATGTCGGCGTGCCGATAAGCAGCGTTAACGCCATCACCTGCCAGCCGTAAAAATCCATGCCTAGCAGCAATGCGGCAAGCGGCGAGAGGATCAGTAGCGGCAAGCCAGTGACCACCCAGTGAGCGGTCACTTTCGCTAACACAACCATCGGCAAAGGGATTGGCAGCAACATCAGTTGTTCAAGAGAGCCATCCTGAAAATCATCGCGAAACAATCTGTCCATCGCCAACAGTGATGCCAATAATGCAGCCACCCAAATCACACCCGGCGCAATACGTGCCAGAAGTTGCGGCTCAGGGCCAATTCCTAGCGGAAACAGTGTAATAACAATAAGAAAGAACCACAGTGGGTTGGCTATTTCCGCACCTTTGCGGAACACCACATGCAGTTCATGCAGAAAAACTCGGCGCATCATGCCAGTTTCTCCTGCAAATGGATTTGGCGCACATTGCTGACTGCCAGTGGCTGATGCGTGGTGAGAATCACCATGCCGCCTTGTTCGGTATGCAGCTTCAACTGCCGGGTAAGTTTTTCCACACCCGTAACATCAATGGCGGTAAAAGGCTCATCAAGAATCCAGAGTTTTTGCGAGCTTAGCCATAATCGGGCCAGTGCCACCCGGCGTTGTTGTCCTGCAGAAAGTTGATTAACAGGCACATCTTCAAAACCCAGCAAACCCACTTCAGTGAGCGCTTGCCAACGTAGGGTTTCCGCGCTTTGAGCGTAGTAAAAGCTCAAATTTTCAAAGGCGGTAAGAACGGTTTTGATGCCAGGCTGATGCCCGAGCCACAACAAATCCTGATGATACTGGTAACGTGCGCGGGATAAGCCTTCACCTTGCCACTTCACTTCACCTTCTTCCGCCTGCGCAAGCCCCGCCAGAATCCGCAACAGTGACGTTTTCCCCGCGCCATTTTTGCCAGCGATTTGCACCATTTCACCCGGGCATACGGTGAAAGACAACTCGCTAAATAACACGCGGTCGTCACGTACGCAGGTCAGGTTAATGGCATCAAGCATGTGAGGAACACTCCTTGTCTCTGGATGCAAAATCATAACACATCAGAGGCTTTGCTCCAGTTGGGCTCGCGCCGCTGCGGTACTCCAAAAGAGGTAATCCGCACACCCGAGATCAAAATTATCTCAATTTAGCCCGCAAGGCGGGGAACAACGCCAAAAGCCGCTACGCTTAGAGGAGACAATAATGAGTGAGTGACCTTAAAAATGGGTGAAATTAAAGAAGAGAAAATCAACAAATCCACCGATGAAATTGAGGTCGAAAGTGACGAAAAAGAACACGGGGAAAAAATTGAAGTAGACGAGGAACAACTGCCATCGCGGGCGATGGCGATTCACGAGCACATTCGCCAGGACGGTGAAAAAGAACTGGAACGCGACGCAATGGCGTTGTTTTGGTCAGCCGTTGCCGCCGGATTATCGATGGGCGCATCGCTGCTGGCGAAGGGGATATTTCACGTCAATCTCGAAGGCGTGCCCGGCAGTTTCTTACTGGAAAACCTCGGCTACACCTTTGGCTTTATCATCGTGATCATGGCGCGCCAACAACTGTTTACTGAAAACACCGTGACCGCCGTCCTGCCCGTGATGCAAAAACCGAGCGGCAGCAACTTTCTGCTGTTGATGCGCTTATGGGGCATGGTTTTACTCGGCAATATTATCGGCACCGGCCTTGCGGCATATGCGTTTGAATATATGCCGATATTTGACGAGCAAACCCGCGACGCATTCGTTTCTATCGGAATGGACGTGATGCACAACACGCCGGGCGAAATGTTTGCCAACGCCATTATTTCCGGCTGGATAATCGCCACCATGGTGTGGATGTTCCCTTCTGCGGGTTCGGCAAAAATATTTGTCATCATCATCATGACCTGGCTGGTCGCGCTTGGGGATTTAACCCATATCGTGGTCGGCTCGGTGGAAATCCTCTACCTGGTATTTAACGGTACCATCCACTGGAGTGAATTCTTATGGCCGTTCGCCCTGCCAACGCTTGCGGGCAACATTTGCGGCGGCACGTTTATCTTCGCGCTGATCAGCCACGCGCAAATCCGTAACGATATGAGCAACAAGAAAAAAGCCGAAGCGAAGGCTAAAGCAAAGCGCAAACAGGAAGTGGAAGACGGTAAAGAAGGTGATGAAGACAAAAAGCAGGCGCGGCTCAGGTAAAACTGGTTACGTTTCAGGCGATCAGCAGCCCTGCCCCTTAACTCAGACCTAAAAGCGGGTATACTACGCCGCGCAATACCCTAAATAGTTCGAATTGTGGGTAGGCGGCAAAAGAACAAATCTCCAGGAGCTTACTTGAGTAAGTGACTGGAATTTGTGAATGCAGCCAACACCCCCATAATTTGAAGTATGACGGGCATTAGGTCCTCTTAGTTAAATGGATATAACAAGCCCCTCCTAAGGGCTAGTTGCAGGTTCGATTCCTGCAGGGGACACCATTAATATTTCTCCACATCCGCAAGAAACCACCAAACTCGCACTAACTCTTTCAGCAACTTTGATTTCCCCCCACTCCCACAGCCTGGTACAGCCTCGGAAATTCAAGGTATAATCCCTGGTACTATTTGAATCTTTTAGACCACGAACATGACAAAACTCACATTACAAGAGCAGATGCTGAAAGCTGGCTTAGTCAGCAGCAAAAAAATGGCCAAAGTTCAGAGAACGGCCAAAAAATCACGAGTTCAGGCTCGTGAGGCACGCGAGGCTGTAGAAGAGAATAAAAAGGCGCAAATTGAACGTGATAAAGAGCTGGTTGAACAACAAAAGCAGGCTACTTTATCTAAAGAATATAAGGCTCAAATTAAACAGCTTATTGAAATGAATAGAATTATTATTTCAAAAGGCGATATTGGCTATAACTTCACAGATAACAATTTAATTAAAAAAATCTATGTGGATAAGGTTACTCAGACTCAATTAACCAATGGTCGTCTCGCTATTGCTCGTTTGATGACAGACAAAAATCCTGAAGGTGAATACGCGATTATCCCAGCAAGTGTTGCCGATAAAATTGCGCAGCGTGATGCGAGCTATATCGTATTAAACAGTACGCTGAGCCAGGAAGCTCAAGACGAAGAAGACCCGTATGCTGACTTTGTCGTGCCTGATGATTTGATGTGGTAACCAAAATTACCTTATGTTTGGCGCAGATTAGGCTTTTGGGGCAAAGGCTGTTGCTATTGCCCTCGTTTCTAATAGAAAAAGCCCAGCTTAGAGCTGGGCAAAGAATATCAATCAACCAGTACGCGCTTGTTCGTAGCACCCCAGAGAATCGACATTTCGGTAAATAATGCACCACTGATATCTTCTACTTCAGTCGCGGTAATCTCTCCATTCCCCTGCTTACCAAACAGAACCACTTCATCCCCAGGCGCAACACCTTTTAAATCGGTTACATCAACTACCACGGTATTCATCGATGTTTTGCCAAGAATGGGTACACGCTGGCCACGAATAAGTACGTGCCCCGCGTTGCTGAACACACGGCGGTAACCATCGGCATAACCCACCGGAATGTTGGCCAGCACAGAGTTACGTTTCAGGGTGTAGGTGCGGTCGTAACCCACGGTATTGTCTTTAGGATAACGATTCACCGAGGCGATAGACGATTTTAACGTCATCACACGTTTGTAATCGTTGCTGGCGATGGTGTCGCCATAAAACACACCGCCAACACGCACCATATCCAGCCAGGATTCAGGTACTGTCAGCGTCGCGAAGCTGTTAGCAACATGCATTGTTACGTCTTCACGTTTCAGGCCCGTGATATCCAGAACCTGCTGTGACTGAACTTTAAAGCGCGCGAGGTCTTTACGCACAGCCGCCGCATCTTCTTCCGGGTAATGCGACATGATGCCGACGATTTTCAAGTGGCTTAGTTCAGAGATGGCTTTCGCATCGTTCAGCCCTTCCTGGTTACTCACTTCCAGTCCGTTACGTGACATGCCGCCGGAGTTCAGCGCCAGGTGAATACGCAGGGTTTTCCCTTGTTGTTGAGCAATTGCATCCAGGCGTTTAGCCATATCCAGATTGCCGATTAACTCTTCGGTGTCATAGTCCGTCGCCTGACGCATCTCTTCTTCAGTGGCATTTCTCACGCGCAGCAAGCGGCCTTTGAAGCCAAGATCACGAACAGTTTTAAGTTCTTCATTGCTGGCAACGCCAATACACTGCACGTTGTTTGCCAGCATCACCGGTGTGACCAGCGACAGGTCGTGCCCGTAGGCATCCCCTTTCAGAATGGCGCACATGGTCGATTTATTACCCAGCAGTTTTTGTACTTTTTGTACGTTGTATTCCAGTGCGCTACGCGAGATTTCAAGTGTTGAGTTATCAACGACCAATTGTTGGTGGTGATACCCCGCAGCGGAAAGTGTGCTGGTTGGAGGAACGGTGGTATTGGTGTGGCTATTACAAGCGCTCAGAACAAACAGAGGGATTAAAGCTAAACGGCGTAAATGCAGTGGCATGCTAACTCCTTAGCAAGGTTAAAGGGGTTCGTAGCAACCCCAAAGTCATAAGAAAAACCAAGTTATCCTGCTGATTTTTATTCTAATTTAATGGCATTTTCTTAAACATGACATAGAGATCTGCAAAAAAAGAGCCTGCTCACTTTCGCGGTCAAGCTCTTATTCATTACCAGTGTTAACCGTTAATACTGGTGTTCAGGTTTATGCAATAAATGATCAAATGATGAGTGCTGCAAACTGTCCATTCCCGCAGACTCAGACATCATAGCCGGAGCCGCATGCGCTTTAGGATCGATAACCGTCGGTTCGCTACCCGATTGCTCAGTCCCTTTAATCAGGCTGGTAATATCCGTACCATGTTCAAGCTCATGAGCCAGGTCACTCAGGTTTATGCGATCTTCAAGATGCTGATCCTTATCACTGCCCAGATCAGTACTGACGGAGTGGTGTAAGGCGCTATCTGCTGATGGCGCAGCTGCCGGAAGGAAAAGATCATCATTACTTTCCAGCAAGTTATTAAGTGAATGCGACTGTTCAGCATGGTGCTCAACTGTCGTGTGAACAGCGCTTTCTTCGGCAGAAGGTACAGGAGGTGCGGCTGGAGGTAACGAATGCTCAGCTTCAGATACCGGAGCATCGGAATGAGAAATCGATGTACGGCCCTCGTTTGGCGTATGGACAGTGCCATCACCATAGATCACCCCTTCAAGATGGTTCATACCCTGTAAATGTAGCCCCTGCCCTCCATTGCCAGTTACCGAGATATTATCCAGCGTATTAACATTGTCAGTCGCATTGTTATTGCTGCTAAATGAGAACTCTAAATCGGCCTCTTTTCCATCCTGTATGAAGACGTAGTCTTTGTGCCCGCCCTGCAACTGCTGCGTAGTTCCGTTAATCGCATCCAGGCCACGGTGGTTGCCATCCTGCATATAACCGCTGCCTTCATGTACAACGAAGACATCCGCATGGCTTCCATCACCGTTAACGTTGCCATTGCCGTAGTCCTTTCCGTATTGTTTGATTTGGTTGTGAGGATCGGCACAGTTCGGCTCAGAGTCACCATCACTCAACCAGACATTCACATTCGAACCAATGGCAACTATCTTCCCATCCTGAACATCAAAACCATCAGCTGATTCACTACCACCATTGATATGGGTAATTGGGCTATGTGATGCATCAATAGCTGCAGCCCCCTCAGTTGCTACAGCTTTATTTGCAGGCGGAGCTTCTCGCGCCAAATCCGTATTGTCCGTGTTTTCGACTGGCACGGCGGTGTCATTACGAACGAAATGGTCCGTGAATGCTTCTTCCGTATCACCCACTCCATCTTTCGCTGTCACGCTTGCGTGGATAACATGGCCATTTGCCAATTCAGCAGTATTTACCGGAATTTTGTAACCCAGATGGCCGTCACCTAAGTCAACAACTTGACCTGTATAATCATGACCATTGATTGTTAGCGTGACTAAATCATCGGCTTTCGCATCACCACTCACCGTACCGGTGACATCAGTGGTCTGTTTTTGGCCTTCCAGCCCATTGATATTGTCATCACCAGCCACCTGATCGATTGTGATAGAAAGGCCTGCTCTATACTCCGCATGAACTTCTACACCATCCGCCGTTTTCACGCTGGCATGAGCAGTCTGGTTGTCTGACAGATCGGTGGTCATTACCTCTATGCTATAACCCAACTGCCCATTTCCCATCGGCTGCACGTAACCGTAGTACGTATGATCGTTAACCACCAGAGTGACTTCATCATGTACATGGACATTCCCCCCGACGGTGCCAATGACATTAGTCGTAATACCCAGCAATTGACCGGCATTAGTATTGCCATCTCCGATGCCTTGATCGATGGAAATAGTGGCGCTCACATCATGGTCATGGCTCGCTGGGTATAGATCATGGGTAGCATCAATTGTATCGGCATCATCAGATGAATTGGCTGGAGGGACCTGGTCATGATCAATATTTTGATCTGCCGTCGCTGTTGTCACATGGCCCAAGTCATCTTTGATAGTGATGCTGACATGGACAGGTAGCCCCTCTTTCAGATCGCCTGTTTCAACCCCAATATTGTAGCCGAGCTTCCCGTTACCCAAGTCAACCACCTCACCTTTATAGTGATGATCGTTGACAGTCAGCTTCACGATGTCGCCCAGCGCTGCGTCACCCGTTACGGTACCGGTGATAGTAGAGTGCTGCTCGCTGGCAGGAGACTCTACCTGTGGAGGATTACTCTCTGGCGAGTTAGGAGAAGTGCCATCACCGTAAATCACTCCCGCAATTTGGTTTGAACCATTTAAAGATAACGTGTGGCCATGGCCATCAGTCCCGGTAACCGAAACATTATCCCAAGAATTCACCTGATGGTTTTCAGGGTGATCGACTCCAGATGTAATCTTGTAATGAATTCCTTCACCATCTTGCAGGAAGATATAGTCTTTATGTCCGCTCTGCGAATCCCCTTTAACGCTCTGAAGGTTATCGTGATAACTATCAGCAGGGCGTATATATTGGCTGCCCGGATGCACGACAAATACATCGGAATAATTCCCATCACCTTTCTGATTACCGTCGTTGTAAGGCTGGATCTGATGTTCAGGATCGTCGCACTTCGGCTCGAAATCTCCCTCGCTCAAATAGACACGTACATTTGAACCGATACTGACAATTTTGCCATCCTGAACATCAAAACCATCCGGTGATCCACTGCCACCATTAACATGGGTAATGGTGCCGTGCAGATCCATTGTTGGCGGGGTTGTCTCGGTCACAATGTTATCAATAGTGATGTTGACGTGATCGTGATGTTTCGCGGGCGTCAGCTCGGTCTGCGGAACAAATACTGGGGTCAGCGTCGTCTGCGGAACGTCGGCTGGCGTCAGTGTCGTCTGCGGAACGTCGGTCGGCGTCAGCGTCGTCTGCGGAACGTCGGCCGGCGTCAGCGTGGTCAGTGGAATTTCGGCCGGCGTCAGCGTGGTCTGCGGAATTTCGGCTGGAGTCAACGTCGTCAGCGGAACGTCGGCCGGGGTCAACGTCGTCTGCGGAATTTCGGCCGGCGTCAGCGTCGTCTGCGGAATTTCTGCCGACGTCAGCGTCGTCTGCGGAACGTCGGCCG
>NZ_JAJSOT010000004.1:0-398126 GCF_021282435.1 Buttiauxella cochleicola
CAGAATATGCCTGGCGGCACTAGCGCGGTGGTCCCACCTGACCCCATGCCGAACTCAGAAGTGAAACGCCGTAGCGCCGATGGTAGTGTGGGGTCTCCCCATGCGAGAGTAGGGAACTGCCAGGCTCCAAATTAAAGTGTGCTGATATGGCTCAGTTGGTAGAGCGCACCCTTGGTAAGGGTGAGGTCCCCAGTTCGACTCTGGGTATCAGCACCAGTTTTTAGGTTTAAAGTTCGGCGCTGGATAAAGAATTTGCCTGGCGGCAGTAGCGCGGTGGTCCCACCTGACCCCATGCCGAACTCAGAAGTGAAACGCCGTAGCGCCGATGGTAGTGTGGGGTCTCCCCATGCGAGAGTAGGGAACTGCCAGGCTTCAAATAAACAAAAAGGCCATCCTTACGGATGGCCTTTTTGTTTTTGTATTTCCAGTGAAATAAAAGGCCACTTACGTGGCCTTTCTCTTTAAATATCAATGAATAACCTGAGACAAGAATGCACGAGTACGCTCCGACTTAGGGTGAGCAAAGAACTCATTTGGTGGTGCCTGCTCCACGATCTCACCTCTATCCATAAAGATCACTCTATCAGCAACCGTCCGCGCAAAGCCCATTTCATGTGTCACACACAGCATCGTCATACCAGAGTCTGCCAGGCCAATCATCGTATCCAGTACTTCTTTAACCATCTCTGGATCAAGTGCAGAAGTTGGCTCATCAAACAGCATAATCTTAGGTTTCATGCATAGGGAACGCGCAATCGCCACACGCTGCTGTTGTCCGCCAGATATTTGCCCCGGGAATTTATGCGCATGCTCTGCGATGCGTACCCTTTCCAGGTAATGCATAGCTAGCGTTTCCGCTTCTTTCTTCGGCATTTTACGTACCCAAATTGGTGCGAGCGTGCAGTTCTGCAAAACGGTCAGGTGTGGGAACAGGTTAAAGTGTTGGAAAACCATCCCGACCTCAGTCCTAACCTTCTCTATATTACGTAAATCATCGTTGAGTTCGGTTCCATCAACGACAATACGCCCTTGCTGATGTTCTTCCAGATGGTTAATACAGCGAATAGTTGTGGATTTTCCTGAACCAGAAGGGCCACACAGGACAATGCGTTCTCCTTGCTTAACCTTCAGATTTATATCCTTGAGTACGTGAAATTGTCCGTACCATTTATTAACGTTCTCCAGCATGATCATCGCATCAGCGGGTTGCATAGTAATCTGGCTCATTTATTCATCCTCAGTGCGGTGTTCTTCCGGTGTTAAAACGTTTTTCAAGATGCTGGCTGTAGCGCGACATGCTGAAACAGAAAATCCAGTAGATGAGGGCTGCAAAGACGTAGCCTTCGGTCGACATTCCAAGCCAGGCAGGATCGACAGTGGCTTGCTGTACGCTGCTAAACAGATCAAACAAGCCAATAATGATCACCAGACTGGTGTCTTTGAACAGAGCAATAATGGTGTTAACCAGGCCTGGAATGACCATCTTTAATGCCTGCGGGAGGATCACTAATCCCTGGGTTTTCCAGTATCCCAACGCCAGAGATTCTGCGGCTTCGTATTGCCCTTTTGGTAGTGCCTGCAAACCTCCGCGAACCACTTCAGCGACATAAGCCGACTGGAAAAGGATCACGCCGACCAATGCGCGGATAAGTTTGTCTATGCTTGTTCCTTCAGAAAGAAATAGCGGCAGCATGACGGATGACATGAACAACACAGTGATTAGCGGAACACCTCGCCAGAACTCGATAAATATCACTGACAAGATTCTGACTACCGGCATCGTCGAACGGCGACCTAAGGCCAGTAAGATCCCTAATGGCAACGCCCCGGCGATCCCTACTGATGCGATGATTAGCGTTAAAGTTAAGCCACCCCACTGACGTGTTTCGACGCGATCCAGCCCTAAAAACCCACCGTACAATAAACCCCAAACAACCAGCGGATAGATAACTGCCCATGCGGCGATATAACGGCCACGGCGAGGCATCGCATTCCAGAACATTGGAATGATGGAAACCAGACCAATAAGCAGTGCAAGGTTAATGCGCCAGCGTTGATCATGCGGGTAGAGCCCATACATAAACTGTCCGAAACGTGCGTGGATAAACACCCAGCATGCCCCTTCTTTTGTGCAGTCCGCACGGGTTTCACCAATCCAGTTAGCCTGGAAAATCGTCCAGTTTAACAAGGGTGGAATCAGCACCCACATCATCCACAAACAGAAAATAGTCAGTAAGCTATTAGACCAGCTGGAAAAAAGATTCTTACGAGCCCATTGCGCGGTACTTGAGCGAACAGCTTTTGGGCGCGTGTGATGTGACACTAATGCTTTTGTCATCGTGATTCCTTAGCGCTCAACCAGGGCAATTCGCCGGTTATAGATATTCATCAGTAACGAAATAGTCAGGCTGATAATCAGGTAGACCGACATTGTTATCGCAATAGTTTCAATGGCTTGACCAGTCTGATTGAGCACCGTTCCTGCGAACAATGAAACCATATCCGGATAACCAATAGCGGCTGCCAGTGATGAGTTTTTGACGATATTGAGGTATTGGCTGGTGAGTGGCGGGATGATGACGCGCATTGCCTGAGGAATGATCACCTGGCGCAATGTAACAGGGTTCGGTATCCCCAGTGAACGCGCCGCTTCGTGTTGGCCGTAAGGTACAGACTGAATTCCCGCGCGGATAATTTCGGCAATAAAAGCGGATGTATAAACCGACAACGCTAAAGTTAATGCCGCCAGTTCAGGAATGAGAACCATCCCCCCACGGAAGTTAAAACCACGCAACGCGGGAACATCCCAGTGCAATGCTGCACCAAATAGCCAATGTGCGAGTAGCGGTAACAAGATCAGTAACCCCAGACCATAGGGCCAGGTACGGCGCAATTGCCCCGTTTTTATCTGATGCATTTTGTTATAGCGATACAAGCCTGCCGAAATTATCAGTGCTAACAAAATGGCGCCGATAAAAGCCAGTACACCTTCACCAATCTGCGGGGAGGGAATATAGAGCCCGCGGTTACTTAGAAAGAGAAGGTCGAACGCGTTGACTGCCTGACGAGGACCCGGCAGGTTGCGAAGAACGGCAAAATACCAAAAGAAGATCTGCAATAAAGGTGGGATATTGCGGAATGTCTCAATGTAAAAAGTGGATAGTTTGCGTAGCAACCAGTTATCGGAAAGGCGGGCAAGTCCAAGAAAGAAGCCGATAAATGATGCAAACACAATACACAATGCGGAAACCAATAAGGTGTTCAGCAGGCCGACAACAAACACGCGGCCATAAGTATCACCCTGCTCATAATCAATGAGGTGCTGAACGATACCGAAGCCTGCGGCTCGATCAAGGAATGCAAAACCTGAGGTAATGCCACGATTGCTAAGGTTAGTGACGGTGTTGTGTATCAGGTAAACAGCAATGCCAACCACAATGGCGACCGCGATAATCTGAAACAGCCAGGCACGAACCGCTGGGTTAGATAAGGAAATATCACCTTTTACGATTGGGTGGCGATGGGACATAAGCGAACCTCAGTAACATAAACTCAAACTTTGGGCACTACCGCAGTAGTGCCCATTTCTGACATCTCGCTTAGCGAACAGGCGGTGCGTACTGAATACCGCCTTTGTTCCACAGGTTGTTTTGTCCACGTTTGATCTTCAGCGGGCTATCAGAACCGACGTTATGTTCGAAGATTTCGGCGTAGTTGCCGACTTGTTTGACGATGTTATAGGCCCATTTATTATCGAGCTTCAGGTCTTTACCGAAATCACCTTCTTTACCTAGCAGGTGTGCCATATCCGGTGTTGTTGGGTTAGCAGCCATCTGATCAACGTTTTTAGAGTCAATCCCCATCTCTTCAGCATTGAGCATGGCGAACAACGTCCAGCGTACGATAGAGAACCAGTCTTCATCACCACGGCGTACGACTGGGCCTAAAGGCTCTTTTGAAATGACTTCCGGCAGAACAATCCATTCACCTGGTGTGCTTAGTTTGATGCGCAGTGCATAGAGTTGAGATTGGTCGGAAGCCAGAGTATCGCAGCGGCCTGATTCCAGCGCTTTAGCAGATTCATCAGAGCGATCGAACGTTACTGGGGTGTATTTCATATTATTTGCTTTGAAGTAATCGGCGACGTTCAGTTCGGTATCAGTACCTGCCTGAATACAAACGGTCGCGCCATCTAGTTCTTTAGCGCTCTTCAGGCCTGCTTTGTTGTGTGTCAGGAAGCCGATGCCATCGTAATAAGTGACGCCGGTAAACATCATTCCCATGCCAGCATCGCGTGATGAAGTCCAGGTGGTATTACGTGACAGAATGTCCACTTCGCCTGACTGGAGAGCTGTAAAACGCTCTTTTGCGGTCAGCGGGGTATATTTAACTTTCGAGGCATCCCCAAATACCGCAGCGGCAACGCCACGGCAAACGTCCACATCAATGCCGGTAAACTTACCGTTTGCATCGGCATAAGAAAAACCAGGCAAGCCGTCACTTATCCCGCATTGCACAAAGCCTTTCTTCTTTACCGCGTCAAACGTGGTGCCAGCATGAGCCTGATTGACTACCGCGAATAATGCACCGGCAGCGACCAGAGTGGAGATCAGTGTCTTTTTCATAATGCATCCTGTGTGGCGAAATTATCGTTATAAGTGTAGGCATCTGGATGACGCCATTTTCCTGTCTGTGGCATCTGCCAATGTGGTTAAAGCAAAGGGAGTGCCAAGGTTGCAAGAGACGGCATGCGTGTGCCTCCCGTCGCAGTAAGCTGAGTGTAGACAGGAAAAATTACTTGCAGCGCCCCACAACGGGGCAAAATTGAAACCTACGCCACATTTCAGCGCAAAAAAGTTTCAGTTTTTGATCATATGAAAAGAAGTAATTTCTGGCGTGAAAATTAGCGTGAATAGCACCTGTATTGGTTTGTGGAAGGAGTCACATCTGCTGCTGCAATAAAACAAAATCTGAAAGAAGTAAGTGATTTGTTTCACGCCAAAAAAGATTGGGGATACAAGCCAGCGAAACTAAAAAAATGAAGTTGTGGGAATGGATGCACTTTAATAAAGCAAAGGAAAATGACTGCGGATTTTCCAATAAAAAAGCGCGCCCGATATGGGCGCGCTTATTAAATACGGAATGTACTTTATTTAGTTAATGCAACGATACCCAGCGTTAGGCCGGCAATCGCTGCGGCACCACCGGCAATTGCACCTGCGGTTTCCCAGTTATCCTGAGTTGTCCCTTTCATGCAGGTGTTGGTGTGCACCAGGCGGCCCTGATCGTCATAGACTGGCACGCAAGGTGAGTTGGTTGCACAACCTGCCAGAAGTGTAGAAAGCAACGCAGCGGCAATTAGCTTTTTCATATGGAACCTCATTAAACCAAACCCCGTTCAGGGATAATTCGTGCGTTAAGGCTACAATTATCTAATAACCTGAACCGGTGTGAATGTGGTGATTTTATCACCGCAGTGGGCATGGAGAGCAGAGAGGAATAATTGCAATTCATGTGCAGTGTAAACAAAGTGGAGAAAAGCGGGCATAGACAAGAAAGTGTGGAGAAAAAGTGAAGTTAAACATTTTCAGATAACCAGTCCGCGTCACAACTATTAAAAAGGGTGCATTACCAAGGGTAGTAACCATTTAAATCATATGGTCAACTGGTGGTTGTCAGTGCGTGCTACAGGCTCGTTTAATACATGGTTAATATTAAGGATAAGAATATGCCAGCTGTCATTGAAAAAGCATTGGACTACATTGGCGGTATGAATACATCCGCATCAACACCACATTCTATGGATGAGAGTACAGCTAAGGGGATATTTAAGTATCTGAAAGAGCTGGGGGTACCGGTTAGCGCAGAAGATGTTACGGCAAGAGCTAATCAGGAGGGATGGAACGCTGAATTCACGAAAAAAGTCGCAGGCTGGGCTGATAAAATTGAGTCTGGTAACCGCGTTCTTATTAAAAATCCTGAATACTTTTCTTCATATATGCAAGAGCAACTCCGTGCGTTAGCGGAAGCTGAATATTCGCATACCGAGTAAGTTTACCTGACCCATTCGTTAGCAAATTAGCCTTTCACCAGGCAGATTACAAACGTTAAAAAAGGCGCTTCCCCATGCCGAGTAGCGCCTTTTTAAACAACAACTTAACTGATTAATATCAGTTCATGCCGTATTTTTTCAATTTTTTACGCAGCGTGCCACGGTTGATGCCCATCATCAGGGCAGCGCGGGTTTGGTTGCCACGGGTGTATTGCATCACCATGTCCAACAATGGCTGCTCTACTTCAGCCAATACCAGCTCATACAGATCGTTAACATCTTGACCATTCAGTTGAGCAAAATAGTTCTTCAGTGCTTGTTTCACGGAGTCACGAAGAGGTTTTTGGGTAACCTGATCCTGTGAGTTAACGGTAGAAACGGTTAGTACGTCAGAATTTACGCGTTGTTCGAACATAGTTCTGTCAGCTCTTTATTTCTAATTACGCAAGATTTTCGAAGTATGCCTCCAACGCCTCAAGCTGTTCGCTTGCATCCTCAATGGCGTTGAATGTGCGCCGAAACTGGTCATTTGGAGCGTGTTCCTGTAAGTACCAGGAGACGTGTTTGCGAGCAATTCGGTATCCCTTAGCATGACCATAAAAGTCATGAAGTTCTCCAATATGCCCACAAAGTAAGCGCTTCACCTCTGCCAGAGGCAGTGGAGGAAGCAGCTCTCCAGTGTCCAGATAATACTGGATTTCCCGAAAGATCCAGGGTCTTCCCTGAGCCGCGCGTCCTATCATAAGAGCATCAGCCCCTGTGTAGTCGAGCACAGCTCTGGCTTTAAGCGGGTCAGTAATGTCACCATTCGCGATTACCGGAATGGAAACTTTCTGCTTAACTGCCCGAATGCTGTCGTATTCAGCATCTCCCTGAAATAAACAGGCGCGTGTGCGTCCATGAATTGTCAGAGCCTGAATGCCACAGTCTTCAGCCAGTTGGGCAATCTCTTCACAGTTACGGTGCGCCGTATCCCAGCCAGTGCGAATCTTCAACGTTACAGGTACGTCAACTGCGTTAATTACCGTCGTCAGGATAGACTTCACCAGAGTTGGGTATTGCAGCAATGCAGAGCCTGCGAGTTTACGATTCACTTTCTTAGCAGGGCATCCCATATTGATATCAATAATCTGGGCGCCATTAGCCACGTTAATGCGTGCGGCCTCTGCCATCTCATCAGGGTCACTACCGGCAATTTGCACGGTACGGATACCTGGTTCATTCACGTGCACCATTCGTAAACGTGATTTATCACTCGCCCAAACTTCAGGGTTGGAGGACATCATCTCGGAAACAGTCAGTCCGGCTCCCATCTCGTAACACAGCGTCCTGAATGGCCTGTCAGTGATGCCAGCCATAGGTGCTGCTATCAGTCGATTTCTGAGCTGGTGTTGTCCAATGCGCATGAGTTAAGAAATGACCATACTTGCCTGCAAGGCGGCGTATATTACGCATTTTTAGCCTGAGATGAAAGGCCAAACTTTGAACAATCAGCTGTCGTAGATCAATGAATCCTTATCTCGTGCAGTGACAAAAATAAATTAACTATATTTTTCAGTTTGTTATGAATTATTGGTTGATTTGTGCGCTTTTATTTTTTCACCACATTCAGGGGTAATTCATTATTTTTTACGTATAAGACACCAGATAAAGTGCTGCTTAAATCACCAAACTTAGTGTTTTTCTGCGATCGGCATCTCATTTTGCTGCGAGTTATCACTGGGATGAATTGTTGTAAACGGAGTGTTGCTCAGGGAGTTTAGAGGTCAGTAACGTGGCTTGATACCACGTTACTGAGAGGAGAACTTTAGAGTTTGATACCGGTAATTCGGCACCATTCTTCTTTTTCTGCGACTGGGTCGAGCGTGAATTTATCCTGATATGCTTCGCAAACACCTTCGGCCTGGCTTGCCAGAACGCCAGAAAGTCCAAGGAAACCGCCCTGAACAGGCAGTACGCTGATTAACGGAGCTAGCTCACGCAAAGGGCCTGCCAGGATGTTAGCAACGACCACATCGGCGCTCATGACTTCTGGCTGGTCTTTTGGCAGATACAGTTCCAGGCGATCAGAAACACCATTGCGTTCTGCGTTATCGCGGCTGGCCTGAATCGCCTGCGGGTCGATATCAATACCAATTGCTTTCACTGCACCCAATTTCAGTGCAGCAATAGCAAGAATGCCGGAGCCGCAGCCAAAATCGATAACGGTTTTGCCCGCCAGATCTAAGCTATCAAGCCACTCAAGACACAAAGAGGTCGTTGGGTGAGTGCCGGTACCAAATGCAAGGCCAGGATCCAGCATCACATTCACCGCGCTAGCGTCTGGCACATCGCGCCAGCTTGGGCAAATCCACAGGCGTTGACCAAAGCGCATCGGGTGGAAGTTATCCATCCACTCACGCTCCCAATCTTTGTCTTCAAGCTGTTCGATTTTATGTGGGAAACCGATGCTCAGGAGAGGGCAGTTTTCAAGAATCGCGACCACTTCTTCCATGTCAGTTTCTGCATCGTACAGACCAATGACATCGGTATCGCCCCATAGACGGGTTTCACCAGGTAACGGTTCGAATACCGGTGTGTCATGGGTATCCTGAAAGGTTACGGAAACCGCACCGCTTTCGATCAGCGCATCGCCGAGCTCTTCAGCATTTGAGCCTGAGGTATTAATTTTTAGTTGAATCCATGGCATAGCGAAACTCTTTATTTATCAGTAGTTGAAACGAGTGCTGGAACAGGTAGAGGCTGACCAAAACGGTTGCCTACCAGGAACGCCAGCAAACTTAATAATAAGGATGGCACAATTGGGTGGAAGCCCAGGAACTGGATTTTGAAGCTCGCCAGCACGGCATACAACCCGCCACCGACAATCATCGCGCTTAACGCGCCCGCGGCATTAGCTCGTTCCCAATAAAGACCGAGCACTAAAGGCCACAGGAACACCGCTTCTAATCCACCAAACGCCAGCAAATTCAGCCAGATGATCATCTCAGGCGGACGCCATGCTGCAAGTAGCAGTAACGCACCTAAAATCAGCGTGATCACCGATGACATTCTTTTCAGCCGCTTTTCGTTAGTGATCTGATCCGGTCTCATATTCAGATAAAGATCTTTGACGATCGTAGCTGATGATTGAAGCAGTTGGGCATTAATTGTCGACATGATTGCTGCCATCGGTGCAGCAAGGAAGATCCCGGCGGCAAACGGTGGTAACACTGTGACCATTAACGTTGGGATAACTAAATCCGGTACTTTCAAATCGGGTATGACCGCGCGGCCTAAAGCTCCCGCCAGGTGCATACCAAACATCAAAATCGCCACTACAATCGTGCCGAGGATAATCCCACGGTGCACGGCTTTGCTGTCTTTATAAGAGATGCAACGCACTGCCGTGTGTGGCAAACCAATCACGCCGAAACAGACCAGCACCCAGAACGACGTCATAAACGTTGGTGAAAGAATATCGTCTGCGCCCTGCGGTGAAACAAGTTTAGGGTCGATATGCTGTAGCGTATCGACCGCGTTGTGTAAGCCACCAGCAGCGTGAACGATACCCACCAACAGCAGAATCGTTCCAACCAGCATCACCATTCCCTGCATAGCATCGTTGAGAACGCTGGCACGGAAGCCACCGAATGCAGTGTAAAGCGCGATACTGATACCAAAAATCAGCAGGCCAGTTTCGTAAGGAATACCCGCAGCGGTTTCCAGTAAGCGAGCCCCGCCAATGAACTGCACGGTCATGGCACCGATAAATGCCACCAATAAGCTAATACTTGCCAGCCACACCAGCAGACGGCTTTGGTAGCGCGCATACAGCATGTCGTTCAGGGTAACGGCGTTATAGCGACGCGCCAGAATGGCAAACTTTTTACCCAAAATCCCCAGTGATAACCACACCGCGGGAAGCTGAATCATTGCCAGCAAAACCCAGCCCAAGCCATATTTATAAGCAGCGCCAGGCCCGCCAATAAATGAACTGGCACTGATATAGGTAGCGGTGAGCGTCATCGCTAATACGAAGCCACCCATTGAACGGCTACCGAGGAAATACTCGTTAAGGAAATTTCCTGTTGTGCGACGCCTCATGGCATACATGGAAATGCCAAAAACGACTAACAGATAGGCTACCAGCGGCAGTATGACTTCAAGCTGCATGATCATCCTCCAGTGGGATATCGCGGAAGATGAACTTCACCATGGCCCAACACAGCAAAATGAACAGCAAAGGTACCAGCAGGCACGCCATTTCAAACCAGTGTGGGAGACCTGTTGGGCCAATATCGTTACCAGGTAAGTAAGCAGCCACTAACCATGCTGCGAGGTAGAGAAGGGTGAGCCAAAGCGCCCAGCGGGCTTCTTTATTGGCCTGAACAAAACGCGCGTCCATTGTTGTCCCTTGAGTTGGCAGAAAGCCGCGATTGTAACGCATAGCCAAAAAAGGAAAAGGCCGGATAACCGGCCTTTTAGCGATGTTGACTGCGGAAACTTAGTCCTGAAGACCCAGTTTCTTCTCCAGATAGTGGATGTTAGTCCCACCGTGCTGGAAGTTTTCATCGTTCATGATGCGAGTCTGCAAATCAACGTTGGTTTTGATGCCATCGATGATCAGTTCCGCCAGGGCGTTCTTCATACGAGCGATTGCCACTTCACGAGTTTCACCGTAACAGATGAGCTTCGCGATCATTGAATCGTAGTATGGAGGAACGGTGTAGCCGGAATAGATATGCGATTCCCAACGTACACCAAAACCACCCGGCACATGGCAGCGAGTAATTTTGCCAGGGCTTGGCAGGAAGGTATTCGGGTCTTCGGCGTTAATACGGCATTCAACCGCGTGGCCTTTAACCTGAACATCTTCTTGCTTGATAGACAGTGGCTGTCCTGCAGCAATACGAAGCTGTTCTTTAATCAGATCAACACCGGTGATCATTTCTGTTACCGGGTGTTCAACCTGAATACGGGTGTTCATCTCGATAAAGTAGAACTCACCGTTTTCGAACAGGAACTCGAATGTACCTGCACCGCGATAGTTGATATCGATACACGCTTTAGAACAGCGCTCACCGATGAATTTACGCAGCTCAGGCGTGATGCCTGGTGCTGGCGCTTCTTCCACAACTTTCTGGTGACGACGCTGCATAGAGCAGTCACGTTCAGCCAGATAGATCGCTTTACCCTGGCCATCAGCAAGAACTTGAATCTCGATGTGGCGTGGGTTTTCCAGGTACTTCTCCATATAGACCATATCGTTGTTGAAAGCAGCTTTTGCTTCCGCACGGGTCATATTGATGGATTGTTCCAGATCGGCATCGTTACGCACGACACGCATACCACGACCGCCGCCGCCGCCGGACGCTTTGATAATTACCGGATAACCGATGCGTTTAGCATGGGCACGGTTTTTATCCATATCGCCGTCAAGAGGGCCGTCAGAACCAGGTACGCAAGGTACGCCAGCTTTCTTCATTGCGTTGATTGCAGAAACTTTATCGCCCATCAGACGGATAGTTTCAGCACGTGGGCCAATGAAGATAAAGCCTGAACGCTCAACCTGCTCAGCAAAGTTGGCATTTTCAGACAGGAAGCCATAACCCGGGTGAATCGCAACGGCGCCAGTAATTTCTGCCGCAGAGATGATTGCCGGGATATTCAGATAGCTTTTTACAGACGGAGCAGGACCGATACAAACAGTCTCGTCCGCCAGCAATACGTGTTTTAGATCGCGGTCGGCAGTGGAGTGCACAGCGACAGTCTTGATGCCCAGTTCTTTACAGGCACGAAGAATACGCAATGCAATCTCACCACGGTTAGCGATAACAATTTTATCCAGCATGTTCGCCTCGTTACTCGATGACGACCAGCGGCTCGTCAAATTCAACCGGTTGACCATTTTCAACCAGGATGGCTTTCACCACACCGGCTTTGTCAGCTTCGATCTGGTTCATCATTTTCATTGCTTCAACGATACACAGGGTGTCGCCAACGTTAACCTTCTGGCCAACTTCAACAAATGACTTAGCATCCGGGCTTGGGGTGCGGTAGAAAGTACCTACCATTGGGGAACGCACGATGTGACCACTGATTTCAGCAGCCGCCGGTGCTTCTGCCGGAGCGGCAGGTGCAACAACGTTAGACAGGCCAGCTTGCGGCTGTGGCTGGTACATTGGCGCAGCATAAGCCTGTTGCATCATCGGGTAACCGGTGTTTGCCGGTGCACGACTGATGCGTACAGATTCTTCGCCCTCAGAAATTTCCAGTTCAGAAATGCCTGATTCTTCAACCAGCTCGATCAGTTTTTTAATCTTACGAATATCCATGAGTGGGTTCCGTACTCTTGTTTAGATGGATTTTGACAAGCGTTTTACCGCCGTCTGTAGTGCATATGAATAGCCGTCAGCGCCTAATCCGCAGATGACACCAACCGCTTTATCAGAAAGATATGAATGATGGCGGAACGGTTCGCGCGCATGCACATTGCTCAGATGAATCTCGATAAACGGAATATCCACCGCTAACAAGGCATCACGCAGCGCAACGCTGGTATGCGTAAACGCGGCCGGATTAATCAGAATAAAATCAACAGTGTCTTTAGCCTGATGAATTCGGTCGATCAACTCATATTCAGCATTAGATTGCAGGTGGCTGAACGAGACATTTAGCGTTTTTGCTTCTTCTTCGAGAGAGTTAACAATTTGCGCTAGAGTCAGCGTGCCGTACTTCTCAGGCTCGCGTGTTCCCAGCATGTTAAGATTCGGGCCGTTCAAAAGCAAAATGTGAAAATTAGCCGACATCGTGCTGCCATCTCCTGCAATTTGTAGGTATTTTACAAAATATACCTAAGTTGCTCGGTTGTCACCTTCAGATCCAGAAAATGGCCTGTCAGAAAAACCAAAGTCGCACATTATAACGATTTCGTAGCATTTGGCAGCTAAATACTGGTCTTATCAGGGAAGATGATCAACTCATATCCTTTTTAGGGGCACGGTTGATCACTTTTCTGCGGAGAAGAACACATATCTGGTGTTAACGCAGCCACATCCGGAATTTCTTATAGCGCAAGGCCAAAAGGATGAATGCGCCCAGAGCATACAGCAACGGTTGCGGGGAAATAACCTTTACCGACCATAAATAATGTATGGGGGCGAGAATTGCGACCAGATAGACGAAGTTATGCAGTTTTTGCCAGCGTGAACCTAATTTTCGTTGTAAAGATTGGGTCGAGGTTGCCGCCAATGATAGCAGCACCAGCCAGCTGATTATTCCTAAAGTCAAATAGGGGCGCGTGACCAACTCCTTGCCAAGCAGTGCCAGATTGCTGATTCCCAGTTCCAACATGGCATAGCTAGTTAAATGAAGAGTGGCCCAGGCAAAACACCACAACCCCAGCAGACGACGGGTACGAATCAGCAGTGGCTGTTTACCGTATCGCGCTAAAGGTGTGACCAGGAGAGTCGCCAGCAGTAACTTGAGCGCCATCCTGCCGGTAAAATGCTGGATATCCTTCGCCGGATCGGCGCTCAAAAAGCCCTGGTTTGCGGCATAAAATAGCCAGGCAAAAGGTAAGAACGCCGCGAGATGTAACCCCACTTTAAGCCACATGATTTGCTTCGCAGTTAATCTCACTTAGAAATTCTCCTTAAGATTTAAACCGCGGTACAGCGAAGCAACCTGATCGGCATAACCATTAAACAGCAATGTAGGCTGGCGTTTTACGTCAAGCACGCCACCTGAACCAATGAATCGTTCACTCGCCTGCGACCAGCGTGGGTGATCAACATTCGGGTTCACGTTGGCATAAAACCCATATTCATTCGGTGCAGCCATATTCCAGGTGGTGGGAGGTAGTTCACTAACGAGTTTGATACTGACAATCGACTTTATCCCTTTAAACCCATATTTCCACGGTACGGTCAGGCGGATTGGCGCGCCGTTTTGCGGCGGTAGCGCTTTGCCATAAACACCTACAGTCAGCAAAGTTAGCGGATGCATCGCTTCATCAAGTCGAAGTCCTTCAACGTAGGGATATTTCAAACCGCCGCCAATAAATCGATCTTTCTGTCCGGGCATTTGCTCCGGGTCGTAAATTGTTTCGAAGGCGACATATTTCGCATTGCTGGTGGGTTCAACCAAAGCCAGCAACTTACTGAGCGGGAAACCAATCCACGGCACGACCATTGACCAGGCTTCAACACAACGCATGCGATAAATCCGCTCTTCCAGCGGAAATTTTTTGTAGAGATCGTCGTAATCCAGTGTCAATGGCTTTGCCACTTCGCCACTAATTGTGATTTTCCACGGATCGGTTTTCAGACCCCCGGCGTTTGCCGCAGGGTCGGCTTTATCCAGACCAAACTCGTAGAAGTTATTGTAGCCAGTGACTTTATCTTCCGGGGTCATGGCGAGCTTAGCCTGCCATTGTTCGGGTTTACTAAATTGCAAAGGTTTCCCTGAAGGTGCTGGTGGCCGGTCATTACCTTTAAACCAGGAAAGAATATCTGCATTTGCAGTCTGAGGAAGTGTGAGGGCAGCCGCACTGATACCTAGTGCTTTCAGTACCTGGCGGCGTTTCATCATAAAAACGGATTCAGCTGTGACATCAGCTTCTGTGAAGCGGGTGACCTTCTTCATCTTATACTCCAGCGTGGCTTTATTCCGTAAGCATGACGGAGAACGCTAAACCCTGCGAATTTGTCACGAAAAATTGAAACTTAAACATAGTTCCAGGCTTGTTGAATATTTGTTAATAAGGGAAGAGTTGTCAGCGGCTATACTTGAGTTTCAGTGTGCAAAACACTCGCTTTGCAACAAAGGGTGAGAATATGTTCACTGTGTTTGCCAGGGCACCTCTTTTGCTATGTAATGCCGCATCAGGTCAGGCTTGGTATATCTTCACCAAACGGAGTTAACACAAGGATGCGATTAACGACGAAACTTTCTGCTTTTATGACATTGCTGACGGGGCTCGCTATTTTTGTGACACTCGTTGGTTGTTCATTAAGCTTCTTTAATGCGATGCATTATAAAGTGCATCAGCGTGTGGTTGCTGTTGCCACCATTATTGATAACGATTTAGTTTCCAGCTCACCAGAAGCTCTGATCAAGCGCCTGAATGAAGTGATGGTTCCGATTGATATCATCGCGGTCGATTTCAAAATTGGCGATAACACCGTTTATCAGCACCAATTGACCCAAACCTATCGCTTGCTGGGAAACAGCTACAGTTTCCGCACCGTGACTGTTGAATTAATGAAGTATCCCGGCATGTTTCTCAGTTTGACCTATCGCGATCCGGTAGCGGATTACTACAACTCTCTTTTCGCGACGGTACCTCTTTCTATCACGATTGGACTCATGCTTATCGTGCTGTTCTTTGCGATCCGCTGGATGAAAAAACAGCTCGCCGGGCAAGAGTTACTGGAAAGTCGCGCGCGTCGCATTCTGAATGGTGAAAGAGGTGTAGATATACGCGGTTCAGTTCTGGAATGGCCTCCTCAAGCCAGTAGTGCGCTTGATGTGTTGCTTTCAGATCTGCAAAACGCCAGCGAACAACGTAGCCGAATGGATACACTGATTCGTGCTTTCGCCGCGCAAGATGCGAAAACGGGTCTGAATAATCGCCTGTTCTTTGATAACCAATTGGCAACTTTACTCGATGAGCAGGAGCAAGTTGGCGCGCATGGTGTGGTGATGATTATTCGTTTACCGGATTTTGAAACGCTGCACGAAACGTGGGGGCGCAACGCGGTAGAAGAGTATTTGTTTACGATTATTAATATGTTATCGACATTTGTGATGCGCTATCCGGGGGCTTTGCTGGCACGCTATTTCCGTAGTGACTTTGCCGTTTTGTTGCCGCACCGCACATTGAAAGAAGCCGATAGCATTGCTAATCAATTACTGAAGGCTGTCGATTCGCTGCCTCCAACGCGGATGCTTGATCGTAATGACATGATGCATATCGGTATTTGTGCATGGCGTAGCGGGCAAAGCAAAGAGCAAGTTATGGAGAATGCAGAGGTGGCGACGCGTAATGCTTCCCTGCAAGGAACCAACGGCTGGTCGGTATATGACGATAGTTTGCCGGAAAAAGGGCGTGGTAACGTTAAATGGCGTACGCTCATTGAGCAGGTGTTGCAACGCGGCGGTCCACGCTTCTACCAAAAACCGTCCGTGAAGCGCGATGGTTATGTGCATCATCGTGAAATTATGTGTCGGATTTTCGACGGTCAACAAGAAGTATTGGCGGCAGAGTATTTGCCGATGGTTAAGCAGTTTGGTTTATCGGAGCAATATGACCGACAAATCATCGCTCGGCTATTGCCGTTAGCAGGATTCTGGCCTGAAGAAACGCTAGCCATTCAAGTGTCGGTTGAATCATTGATTCGGGCACCTTTCCAGCGTTGGTTGCGTGATGCGTTAATGCAATCTGAAAAATCACTTCGACGACGTATTCTTTTTGAACTTGCAGAGGCAGATGTTTGTCAACACATCAGCCGTTTGCAACCTGTGATTCGTTTGATCAAAGCATTGGGCGTACGTATTGCAGTTTCCCAGGCAGGTTTAACCGTAGTGAGTGCGTCTTATATTAAAGAGTTGGATGTAGAGTTGATAAAACTGCATCCAGGGCTTGTGCGTAACATTGAGAAACGAACCGAAAATCAGCTGTTTGTACAGAGTCTGGTTGAGGCTTGTAACGGGACTCAGACACAAGTTTTTGCGGTCGGTGTAAGAACGCGAAGTGAATGGCAGACACTGGTAGAGAAAGGCGTGGCGGGTGCTCAGGGGGATTTTTTTGCGGCCTCTGAACCGCTCGATAGCAACGTGAAAAAATATTCGCAAAGATACTCGGTTTAACCTGCCGTTTATAAATATTTCACGTAGAATAACGCGCGCTGCATCTCAAGGGGGCGGATACGCCTGCTGACCAGATTGTTAAAGCACGAATGAACCCAGTTTGCTTCCTTGCACTGTTCGTTTAACCTACAGCGTTTGTTTAATTCCTCTGCGGTTCGAGGATAGACGTGCCGAAAGTGTAACGGTCGTAGTAAACTGCACAATTTTTCACCATTGCAGAACATTTATGCGCCTTGTCGCTGCAATGAGTGGTTGGTAAAGTAAGCGGATTTTGTTTCCGCCCCAGCTTTCAGGATTATCCCTTAGTATGTTGAAAAAATTTCGTGGCATGTTTTCCAATGACCTGTCCATTGACCTGGGTACCGCGAATACCCTGATTTATGTAAAAGGACAAGGCATCGTACTGAATGAGCCATCTGTCGTGGCCATCCGCCAGGATCGTGCCGGTTCACCTAAAAGTGTTGCGGCCGTAGGTCATGATGCTAAACAGATGCTGGGTCGTACCCCTGGCAATATCGCAGCTATCCGTCCGATGAAAGATGGCGTTATTGCCGATTTCTTCGTGACCGAAAAAATGCTGCAACACTTCATCAAACAAGTGCATAGCAACAGCTTTATGCGCCCAAGCCCGCGTGTTCTGGTTTGTGTGCCAGTTGGCGCAACTCAGGTTGAACGCCGTGCTATCCGTGAATCTGCGCAAGGTGCAGGTGCTCGTGAAGTATTCCTGATTGAAGAGCCAATGGCTGCAGCTATCGGTGCAGGCTTGCCAGTTTCTGAAGCAACCGGCTCTATGGTTGTGGATATCGGTGGTGGTACTACTGAAGTTGCCGTTATCTCTCTGAACGGCGTGGTTTACTCCTCTTCCGTTCGTATTGGTGGTGACCGCTTTGATGAAGCCATCATTAATTATGTGCGCCGTAACTACGGTTCACTGATTGGTGAAGCAACCGCTGAACGTATCAAACACGAAATCGGTTCTGCTTACCCAGGCGATGAAGTGCGTGAAATCGAAGTTCGTGGTCGTAACCTGGCTGAAGGTGTTCCACGCGGCTTTACTCTGAATTCCAATGAAATCCTCGAAGCCCTGCAAGAGCCTTTGACCGGTATCGTGAGTGCGGTAATGGTTGCACTGGAGCAGTGCCCACCAGAATTGGCTTCTGACATTTCTGAGCGCGGTATGGTTCTGACTGGTGGTGGCGCATTGCTGCGTAACCTCGACCGTCTGCTGATGGAAGAAACAGGCATTCCGGTAGTAGTTGCAGAAGATCCATTGACTTGCGTAGCCCGTGGTGGTGGCAAGGCACTGGAAATGATCGACATGCACGGCGGCGACTTGTTCAGCGAAGAGTAATCAGCCACACGTAAAAGGCAGTGACTATCACTGCCTTTTCCTTGCTGGCCCTGGAATACGCATAGCCTATGAAGCCAATTTTTAGCCGTGGCCCTTCGTTGCAGTTTCGCCTCATTCTGGCGGTGCTGGTGGCGATTGGTGTCATTATTGCCGATAGCCGTCTGGGTACGTTTAGTCAGATCCGAACGTATATGGATACTGCCGTCAGCCCTTTCTATTTTGTCTCAAATGGTCCCCGTGAATTGCTCGACAGCGTCTCGCAAACACTGGCATCACGCGATCAGCTAGAACTCGAAAATCGTGCACTGCGTCAGGAACTGATCCTGAAAAACAGCGAATTACTGATGATGGGTCAATATCGTCAGGAAAACGCACGTCTGCGCGAATTGCTTGGCTCACCGTTGCGTCAGGACGAGCAAAAAATGGTGACTCAGGTTATCTCTACCGTTAACGATCCTTACAGTGACCAGGTTGTCATTGATAAAGGGAGCGTGAATGGGGTCTATGAAGGTCAGCCAGTCATCAGTGATAAAGGTGTCGTAGGTCAGGTCATTGCGGTGGCTAAACTCACCAGCCGTGTTTTGCTGATCTGTGATGCGACTCATGCGCTACCGATCCAGGTACTGCGCAATGACATCCGCGTTATCGCGGCGGGCAACGGCTGTACTGACGATCTGCAACTGGAACATTTACCCGCAAATACCGATATTCGCGTAGGCGATGTATTGGTGACGTCTGGTTTAGGTGGTCGCTTCCCTGAAGGTTATCCGGTGGGTGTCGTTTCCTCTGTGAAACTTGATACTCAACGTGCGTACACAGTTATTCAGGCTCGCCCAACCGCTGGCTTACAACGTCTGCGTTATTTGCTGCTGCTGTGGGGAGCGGATCGTGAAGGCAAAACCCCAATGCCACCGGAAGAGGTTCATCGTGTAGCTAATGAGCGTTTGATGCAAATGATGCCGCAGGTATTGCCTCCAGCTGATTCTGTTGGCCCGCCAGCCCCAGCTCCGATTCCACCTCCGGCAACGGGAATGACTCAGGCTCCTGCAGGGAACTCCGCTTCTCCTGCATCTGCTACCCAGGGAGGGCAGTAGTGGGGAGTTACCGTAGTCAGGGTCGTTGGGTAATCTGGCTCTCTTTCCTTGTCGCCTTGTTGTTACAGGTAATGCCCTGGCCTGACGATTTAAAAATCTATCGTCCGGACTGGGTTTTACTTATTCTGCTGTACTGGATTCTGGCGTTGCCCCATCGCGTAAATGTTGGCACAGGTTTTGTGGTGGGTGCCATACTGGATCTGATCAGCGGTTCCACCCTGGGCGTGCGAGCGTTATCTCTGAGTATCGTTGCTTACCTGGTGGCGTTGAAATACCAGCTATTCCGCAATCTCGCGCTTTGGCAACAGGCTTTAGTGGTTATGCTGTTGTCATTGATGACAGATGTCATTGTTTTCTGGTCTGAATTTTTAGTCATCAACGTATCTTTCCGTCCGGAAATTTTCTGGAGTAGCGTGGTTAACGGCGTGCTGTGGCCATGGATATTTTTGCTGATGCGTAAAATTCGCCAACAATTTGCTGTGCAATAGGATTTAACATGACATCTTTGTATCTGGCATCGGGTTCTCCACGCCGTCAGGAGCTTCTGACTCAGTTGGGTGTGTCATTTGAGCGCATTATTACCGATGTAGAAGAACAGCGTTTTAGCGGCGAGAGTGCGCAACAATATGTTGTGCGCCTGGCGCGAGATAAAGCGCGAGCAGGTGTTGCATTAGCGCAACATGACTTACCGGTTTTAGGTGCAGATACTATTGTTATCTACAATGGCAACGTGTTGGAAAAACCTAAAGATGAACAACATGCTGCGCAGATGCTGCGCATGTTGTCCGGGAATCAGCATCAAGTGATGACGGCAGTTGCGTTAGCCGCTCGCGAATCGTTACTGGATTGCCTGGTGACGACCGAAGTGACATTTCGCGCATTATCAGAACAGGATATCGCCGGCTACGTGGCCTGCGGTGAACCCATGGATAAAGCAGGTGCATACGGTATTCAAGGGCTTGGTGGTTGTTTTGTCAGGAAGATTAATGGCAGCTACCATGCTGTAGTCGGTTTACCGCTAGTTGAAACCTATGAATTGCTGAGTAATTTTCACGCTTTGCGTGATGGACGAGGAAAACATGACGGCTGAATTATTAGTCAACGTGACCCCATCGGAAACTCGGGTGGCTTACATTGATGGTGGAATACTGCAAGAGATCCATATTGAACGCGAAGCACGTCGCGGGATCGTAGGGAATATCTACAAAGGTCGTGTAAGCCGGGTACTTCCGGGAATGCAGGCGGCATTTGTAGATATTGGCCTTGATAAGGCAGCGTTTCTTCACGCTTCTGACATCATGCCCCATACCGAATGTGTGGCTGGTGAAGAGCGAAAAAACTTCACAGTACGCGATATCTCCGAACTGGTGCGCCAGGGGCAAGACCTGATGGTCCAAGTGGTGAAAGATCCGCTGGGTACTAAAGGTGCGCGCCTGACTACTGATATCACACTGCCGTCTCGTTACCTGGTCTTTATGCCAGGAGCCTCGCATGTGGGTGTTTCGCAACGCATTGAAAGTGAAGCTGAGCGTGAACGCCTTAAACGCGTGGTTAACGCATATTGCGACGAGCAAGGCGGATTCATCATCCGTACTGCGGCAGAAGGTGTATGTGAAGATGATTTGGCCGCAGATGCAGCTTACCTAAAGCGTGTCTGGACAAAAGTCAGCGAACGCAAAAAGCGTAATAAAACTCGTTGTCAGCTTTACGGTGAACTCGCGCTGGCACAACGTGTATTGCGTGATTTTGCTGATGAGGCACTCGATCGAATTCGTGTCGACTCACGCCTGACTTTCGACATGCTGCTGGAGTTCACCGCAGAATACATGCCGGAAATACACAACAAGATCGAACACTACAGCGGTCGCCAGCCAATTTTTGACCTTTTCGATGTTGAAAATGAAATTCAGCGGGCGCTGGAACGAAAAGTTGAACTGAAGTCGGGTGGCTATTTGGTCATCGATCAGACTGAAGCGATGACTACCGTGGATATCAACACGGGTGCATTTGTTGGTCATCGCAATCTCGACGATACTATTTTCAATACTAATATTGAAGCGACTCAGGCGATTGCCCGTCAGTTACGTTTGCGTAACCTGGGCGGCATTATCATTATTGATTTCATTGATATGAGTAATGAAGATCATCGTCGTCGTGTGTTGCATTCTCTTGAGCAAGCGTTAAGCAAAGACCGGGTGAAAACCAGTATCAATGGTTTCTCGCAGCTTGGCCTGGTTGAAATGACACGTAAACGCACGCGCGAAAGCGTTGAACATGTGCTGTGCAACGATTGTCCAACTTGCCACGGTCGCGGTACCGTGAAAACGGTTGAAACGGTCTGTTATGAAATTATGCGTGAAATTGTCCGCGTGCATCATGCTTACGATTCTGACCGCTTCCTGGTTTATGCCTCACCCGCTGTGGGGGAAGCACTGAAAAGTGAAGAGTCCCATTCACTGGCCGAAGTTGAAATTTTCGTCGGCAAGCAAGTCAAAGTACAGATCGAACCGCTCTATAATCAGGAGCAGTTTGACGTCGTTATGATGTAGCTCTCTGTGCGGTTGGCGCAGGTTCGAGTTCCGCTCCGGCGGCTAACAAGGAGATATACGTGAGGCGACTGCCCGGCATTCTGCTACTCACTGGCGCAACGCTTATCGTTATCGTCGCACTGCTGGTGAGTGGTTTGCGGCTGGTTTTGCCGCATCTCGATGCCTGGCGCCCGGCTTTGTTAGATAAAATTGAAGCGATGACTGGCACGCCTGTCGATGCCAGCCAGATAAAGGCAAGTTGGGAAAACTTTGGCCCTACTCTGGATGTGCGCGATGTTAAAGCTGGTCTGAAAGACGGCGGTGAGTTGAGCGTTAAGCGCGTGACGCTGGCGCTCGACCTTTGGCAAAGTATTTTGCATGCGCGCTGGCAATTCCGCGACCTCACTTTTTACCAGTTACAGATGCGCACCAATACCCCACTGAGCCAGAATCAGGGGGACGGTAAGTTTGAGCCGGGTAAAATCAGCGATCTCTTTTTACGGCAGTTCGATCACTTTGATCTGCGCGACAGCTCCCTTAGTTTCCTGACTCTATCTGGCCAACGTGCCGAACTCACGATCCCACAACTTACCTGGCTTAACACCAAAAACCGTCACCGTGCTGAAGGACTGGTCAGTCTGTCGAGCTTTACCGGACAGCACGGTCTGGCAAAAGTACGGATGGATTTACGGGATGAAAATGGCCTACTGAATATCGGCAAAGTCTGGCTACAGGCTGATAACGTTGACGTAAAACCGTGGCTCGGCCGCTGGATGAAGGACAATGTTAATTTACAGACTGCCAAATTCACCCTCGAAGCATGGATGGATGTCAAAGAGGGCGATATTGCTGGTGGTAATATCTGGCTGAAGCAAGGCGGTGCAAGCTGGGCGGGGAAAAGCGCTGCACACCAGTTATCAGTAGATAATTTGATGGCCCGTGTCGAACGTTCAGAAGCAGGCTGGAATCTTGCTATTCCCTCAACCAATATCACCCTTGATGGTAAAACCTGGCCAAAAGGTTCGCTATCGTTAGCGTGGATTGCTCCGCAGGATGTGGGGGGGAAAGGGAATACTCGTGGTGACGAATTGCGGGTACGCGCCACAAATATGGAACTGGAAAGCTTCACTGGTTTACTGCCGATTGCCGAGAAAATCTCACCTGATATAGGCGATATTTGGACCTCCTTGCAACCTCGCGGGCACATTGATGTGCTGGCACTGGATATCCCGCTCCAGCAAACGGAAAACACCCGTATGCAAGGGCGCTGGAAAGATGTGAGTTGGAATCAATGGAAAATGCTTCCCGGTGTCGAACACTTCGCAGGTTCAATTACCGGTAGCGTTGCCCACGGGCAGCTTAATGCACAGATCCTCGATGCTAAAATGCCTTATGAAGGTGTATTCCGCGCGCCGCTGGAGATTGAACATGGCGCCGCAACGCTTGAGTGGCGGAAAAATGCTTCTGGTTTCCAGCTTGATGGCAAAAATCTTGATGTAAAAGCTCGCTCGGTATGGGCGGCAGGCGATTTCCGTTATTACCAGCCTGAGGGTGGTGACCCATGGTTAGGTATTTTAGCCGGAATCAGTACTAACAACGGTGCTGATGCCTGGCGTTATTTCCCTGAAAATCTGATGGGCAAAGAACTGGTTGATTACCTCAGTGGCGCTATTCAGGGCGGTGAAGCTGAAAACGCGACGCTGGTCTACGGCGGTAATCCTCATCTCTTCCCGTATCTGCATAACGAAGGGCAGTTTGAGGTCTACGTTCCGCTACGCAATGCTAAATTTGCTTTCCAGCCTGACTGGCCGGCATTAGAGAACCTGAATATCACGCTTGATTTCATCAATGACGGTTTATGGATGAAGTCTGATGAGGTGAAACTCGGGGGGGTTACTGGGCGCAACCTCACGGCGATTATCCCGGATTACTCGAAAGAAAAACTGTTGATTGATTCTGATATCAGCGGCCCTGGAAGTGCAGTTGGTCCGTATTTCAAAGAAACACCTCTAAAAGATTCGCTGTCTGCTGCTCTTGATGAACTCCAGATTGGTGGGGATGTGAATGCTCGCTTACATCTGGATATCCCATTCAATGGCGATATGACCACCGCTTCAGGTGACGTCCAGCTTCACAACAATACGCTGCTGATAAAACCGCTCTCCAGCACTCTGAACAACCTGACGGGTAAATTCAGTTTTGTGAACGGCGATTTGAAAAGCGAACCATTAAAAGCCACCTGGTTTAACCAACCCGTAGGTATTGATTTTAATACCAAAACTGGTGAGAAAGATTACAAGATTGGCGTCAATTTGCTGGGCGACTGGCAGCCAACAAAAATGGGTGTTTTGCCTGAGCCGGTTAATAAAGAGTTGAGCGGTAACGTCCCATGGAAAGGTGATGTAGCGATTACGCTGCCTTACCATGGAGAGGCAAATTATCAGGTCAATGTGGATGCAGATCTCAAAAATGTGAGTAGCCACTTACCTGCCCCAGTGAATAAATCAGCGGGCCAGGCACTGCCATTGAAAATCGCAGTGAAAGGCGACCTCAATAGCTTTAATTTGACGGGTAATGCCGGGCCGACAAATCACTTCTCCAGCCGCTGGCTACTGAATAAGAAACTGACGCTGGATCGCGCTATTTGGGCAACGAACAGCCACACAATTCCACCGTTACCTGACAATCCGGGTGTTGAGCTTGATCTCCCTGCGATGGACGGTGCGCAATGGTTAGCGCTCTTTAGCCAGGGGGCGGCGGAAAGTGTTGGTAACTCTGCATCATTCCCATCAGATATTACGTTACGCACGCCTTCGCTGACTTTCGCTGGGCAGCAGTGGAATAACCTGAGTCTCGTTTCCCACGCGATACCTGGCGGTACGCGTGTTGAAGCACAGGGTCGTGAAGTGAATGGCTCGTTGACGATGCAAGATAATGCGCCGTGGCGTGCAGCAATCAAATACCTCTATTTCAACCCTGATTGGGGTAATAGCACTGCCAAAACGACCAGCGCTTCTCCACTGGGAGACAATACTTCAATTGATTTCCGCAGCTGGCCTGATCTGCAACTGCGTTGTGCCGAATGTTGGCTGTGGGGGCAAAAATATGGCCGTATTGAAGGTGATCTCGCTGTTAAAGGGAACACGCTGGAATTAGAAAATGGCTTAGTCGATTCAGGGTTTGCAAGACTAACCGGCAGTGGTCAATGGGTTAACAGTCCAGCAGAAGAGCGTACCTCCATAAAAGGTAAACTTCATGGTAGTAAGCTTGATGCCGCAACCAATTTCTTTGGGGTTAAAACGCCAATTCAGGGTTCATCATTTGATGCGGATTATGATTTGCACTGGCGTGATAAACCCTGGCAGCCAGACTTTGCTTCACTTAACGGAATCCTGCATACCAAATTGGGTAAAGGTCAGATTGCGGATCTGGGCACGGGGCACGCCGGGCAATTGCTGCGGTTGGTGAGTGTTGACGCGCTTATGCGTAAGCTGCGTTTCGATTTCAGCGATACCTTCGGTGATGGTTTCTATTTTGACTCCATTCGCAGTACGGCCTGGATCAAAGATGGCGTGCTGCATAGCGACGATACGCTGGTGGATGGCCTGGAAGCCGACATCGGCTTGAAAGGTTCTGTCGATTTGGTTAGACGCCGCGTCGATGTTGAAGCAGTTATAGCACCTGAAATTTCCGCGACTGTCGGGGTGGCAACAGCCTTTGTGGTTAACCCAATTATTGGTGCCGCTGTGTTTGCGGCCAGCAAAGTGTTAGGGCCTTTGTGGAGCAAAATCTCCGTGTTGCGCTACCACATAACTGGGCCGGTCGACCAACCACAAATCAACGAAGTGCTTCGTCAGCCGAGAGTTAACGACGCTAAGTGATTTGACGGGAGTCTTGAATTACCTCAAGCTCAATAGATATCTCCAATCGATAGACAATTAAGAGTAGCGAAACGATGAGTCTGAACCTGGTAAGTGAGCAGTTGCTGTCTGCGAATGGCTTAACCCATCAAGATCTGTTTTCCATTTTGGGGCAATTGTCTGAGCGCCGACTCGACTATGGTGATCTTTATTTCCAGTCCAGTTATCACGAATCCTGGGTGCTGGAAGACCGCATCATTAAAGATGGTTCTTACAACATCGATCAGGGTGTTGGCGTGCGTGCGGTCAGCGGTGAGAAAACCGGTTTTGCTTATGCCGACCAGGTCAGCTTACTGGCACTAGAACAAAGTGCTCATGCGGCAAGAAGTATCGTGCAGGATAAAGGAAATGGCCGTGTACAGACGTTAGGTGCTGTGCAACATAGCGCGCTTTATACCAGTGCTGACCCGCTACAAAGCATGACCCGTGAAGAGAAACTCGACATCCTGAAACGTGTAGATAGCGTTGCTCGTGCGGCAGATAAGCGTGTTCAGGAAGTGACTGCCAGCCTGACTGGCGTTTATGAATTGATTCTCGTGGCGGCAACTGACGGCACTCTGGCGGCAGATGTTCGCCCATTGGTTCGTCTTTCTGTCAGCGTTCAAGTTGAAGATAACGGCAAACGCGAGCGCGGTTCAAGCGGTGGTGGCGGTCGTTTCGGTTATGACTATTTCCTCGAAACAATTGATGGCGAAGTTCGTGCAGATGCCTGGGCTAAAGAAGCTGTGCGTATGGCGCTGGTGACTCTTTCTGCCGTTGCTGCTCCTGCTGGTACGTTCCCGGTGGTGCTGGGTGCAGGTTGGCCGGGCGTGCTGCTGCATGAAGCAGTCGGTCACGGTCTGGAAGGTGATTTTAACCGTCGTGGTACTTCGGTATTTAGCGGTCAAATGGGCCAGTTAGTTGCTTCTGAACTTTGTACAATTGTCGATGATGGCACCATGGCAAACCGCCGTGGTTCAGTGGCTATTGACGATGAAGGTGTGCCGGGTCAGTACAATGTGCTTATCGAAAACGGCATCCTGAAAGGCTACATGCAGGATAAGCTTAATGCTCGCTTGATGGGTGTTGCGCCAACAGGTAATGGGCGTCGCGAATCTTATGCGCACCTGCCAATGCCGCGCATGACCAATACTTATATGCTGGCCGGTAAGTCTACTCCGCAAGAGATCATCGAATCCGTTGAGTACGGTATCTATGCTCCTAACTTTGGTGGCGGTCAGGTAGACATCACTTCTGGTAAGTTTGTGTTCTCAACTTCCGAAGCCTATCTCATCGAAAATGGAAAAGTGACTAAGCCGGTAAAAGGCGCAACGTTAATTGGTTCCGGTATCGAAGCCATGCAGCAAGTTTCCATGGTCGGTAATGACCTGGCGCTGGATAACGGCGTCGGCGTTTGTGGAAAAGAAGGGCAGAGTCTGCCAGTCGGAGTTGGCCAGCCAACGCTTAAAGTCGACAATCTGACCGTTGGCGGCACAGCTTAACAACTCATTCCTACAGTCCAACAGCCGGGTAAATCCCGGCTGTTTTGTTTCAATTTCTCGCCATTTATTCGATATCTTTTACACGTCCTTTGTTCTCGCGAACTCCTTGAAAAAGATGCGAAACCTTCACGAAATATTCGGTCAGGTAGTTTATACAAACCTGCACTTTCAAAGGCAATTTGTCCTTTTCGGTATACAGCGCGTATACCGGACGCGGATCGGATTGATAGCTCGGCAATAAGATCTCAAGCGTTCCGTCATTGATCTCATCGATCACCCACATCAGTGGAACATAGGCGATCCCGGCGCCGACTTTTAGCCAGCGGCTTAAGGTCATAGGATCATTTGTGACGAAACGACCTTGCGGGATCATGCGCGTGGTGAGGCCTTCCGGGGCGATCAACTCAAATTCATTGTGCGGGCGAATGCTGTATTCAAGCCAGGAATGGCTGGCAAGATCGGCAGGCTTTTCTGGCGTGCCGTTTTGTTGCAGGTAACTTTTCGCGGCGCAAATCACCATCGGCATCGAGCCGAGGCGTGTTGAGAAGAGGCTTGAATCCTGCAAAGCGCCGACACGAATTACCACGTCCAGACCATCGGCAATCAAGTCCGGCGCGGGGATGCCGGTGACCAGGTTTACGGTCAACTCCGGGTATTCTTTGAGCATGTCCGCCGTCATGGACGCGAGGACATTTTGTGCCATAGTTGAAGAACTACCTATTCGCAGTGTGCCAATGGGCGTGTTGTTAAAAGCGTAAAGTTGCTCATGCACCTCTTTCGCTTCGTGCAGCATTTTGCGGCAGCCCAGATAGTAGATTTTACCGGCTTCAGTGAGCCCAATGCTGCGAGTACTGCGGTTTAGCAGCTTGACCTGTAACTCGTCTTCTAATTTGGAAACGGTTTGGCTTATAGACGATACGCTCATTTCTAGCTGTCTGGCGGCGGCGGTAAAAGAACCGAGTTCGACAACTTTTGCAAAAACTGACATGCGTTTAAGTCTTTCCATTGTTCACTCTGGCTTAAAAGTGATTTAGATCACATATTATAGATAACCGGCTAACAATTACGGTAATATATTATTCTCAGCACAACCTGTACCACTCGTTAGCTCAGCGTTTCTGGCTGAACCAGGGTTTGTGTCTTCTGTATTTTCTGCAAGGTTAACATGAGTCTATTTCCCGTTATCGTGATATTCGGTCTTTCTTTTCCGCCGATATTCTTCGAGCTAATTCTATCGCTGGCGCTGTTCTGGTTGGTTCGCCGTCTGCTGACTCCGACGGGAATTTATGATTTTGTCTGGCACCCGGCATTATTTAATACAGCGCTTTATTGCTGTCTGTTTTATCTGATCTCGCGCCTGTTTGTTTGAGGTTGATGTGAAAGCACTTACAACAAAAATGATCCGCACGGCCATCACGCTAATTCTTGTGCTGCTGGCTTTCATCGCTATCTACCGTGCCTGGGTGTTTTATACCGAATCCCCGTGGACGCGTGACGCTCGTTTTACCGCTGATGTGGTCGCGATTGCGCCGGACGTGTCCGGTTTAATTACCGACGTGAAGGTGCATGACAACCAACTGGTGAAGAAAGATCAGATCCTATTCACCATCGACCAGCCGCGTTATCAGAAAGCGCTCGAGCAAGCACAGGCCGATGTTGCCTACTACCAGGCTCTGGCCGGGGAAAAACGTCGTGAAGCCGGACGCCGCAATTCGTTGGGTACGCAGGCCATGTCGCGTGAAGAAATTGAACAGTCCAACAATGTGTTGCAGACGGTCATGCATCAATTATCAAAGGCTGAAGCGACACGTGATTTAGCTCAACTGGACCTACAACGTACCGTTATTCGTGCACCCGCAGAAGGTTGGGTCACCAACCTGAATGTCTATACCGGTGAGTTTATTACTCGTGGATCAACCGCTGTGGCGCTGGTCAAACGCGGTACGTTCTACATCCTGGCCTATATGGAAGAAACCAAGCTCGACGGTATTCGTCCAGGTTACCGGGTGCAAATCACGCCGCTGGGTAGTAACCGTGTATTACGTGGAACCGTCGACAGCCTTTCTGCCGGTGTGACTAATGCCAGCAGCACCCGAGACAGCAAAGGGATGGCGACCGTCGACTCCAATCTGGAATGGGTGCGTCTGGCGCAACGTGTGCCGGTGCGAATTCACCTTGATGAGCAACAAGCCAATCTTTATCCCGCCGGGACAACGGCGACCGTCGTGGTGACAGGGGAAAAAGACAGGGATACTGACCACGAATCAGTATTTATTAAACTCATGCATCGCCTGCGTGAATTCGGTTAAGCGTAGGTCGATATGTATTATATTTCGCGGTTACATTTACGCTTCGCCTTCAAACTGGCTTTTGCCATCGTGCTGGCGTTGTGGGTCGGTTTCCATTTTGAGCTTGAAACCCCTCGCTGGGCGGTGCTGACTTCAGTGTTAGTTGCCGCTGGCCCTGCTTTTGCGGCAGGTGGCGAGCCGTATTCTGGCGCGATTCGTTATCGCGGCATGCTGCGAATTGTCGGTACATTTATTGGCTGTTTTGCCGCGTTATTCATTATCACCACGTTTATCCGTGCACCGGTCGTTATGTTGTTGGTGTGCTGCATATGGGCGGGATTTTGTACCTGGATCTCCTCGCTGGTTAAGGTCGAAAACTCTTACGCCTGGGGGCTTTCTGGCTACACGGCGTTGATTATTATCGTCACCATTCAGGCCAACCCGCTAGTTGCTCCTCAATTCGCCGTCGAGCGTTGTAGCGAAATTGTCATCGGTATTGTCTGCGCTATCATTGCGGACTTACTTTTCTCCCCACGTTCCATCAAGAAAGAGATCGACAGGCAACTCGATAGCCTGTTGGTGGATCACTATCGCTTGATGCAGTTGTGTATTGCGCATGGTGATAAAGAAGAGGTGGATAAAGCCTGGGCAAGCCTGGTTCAGCGCACCACTGTGCTGGAAGGAATGCGTAATAACCTGAAGATTGAATCGGCTCGCTGGAGTCGTGCGAACCGTCGCCTCAAAGCACTTAACACCGTTTCTCTGGCGTTAATTACCCAGGCGTGTGAAACCTTCCTGATTCAAAACACGCGCCCTGAATTTGTGACTCCAGAATTTCGCGAGTTATTCGACGCTCCGGTAGAAACCGCTGCTGATGTGCATCAACAGCTAAAGATTATCCGAAAAGTGATGTCGTTTTCCGGTGAAAAATACACCCCGGTGACTATTCGTAGCTGGGTCAATGAAGCGACACGTTATTTAGTTTTGAAACGGGGCGTGATCAGCAATACCCGTATCAGCGCGATTGAAGAAGAGATTTTAAACCAGGAAGTCGTGGTAAAAGTGCAATCCGCTGAAGGCCATCACGCGATGATTAACTTCTGGCGCACGACGGTAGCTTGCTTGCTGGGTAGCTTGTTCTGGTTATCAACTGGCTGGACATCCGGCAGTGGCGCAATGGTGATGATTGCTGTTGTTACTTCTCTGGCGATGCGTCTGCCGAACCCGCGTATGGTGGCTGTTGATTTCCTCTACGGCATGATTGCCGCCTTGCCGATTGGCGCTTTCTATTTTTTAGTTATCCTGCCGAACACCCAACAAAGTATGGTGTTGCTCTCTATTAGTCTCGCGCTTCTGGCGTTCTTTATTGGTATAGAAGTACAGAAACGGCGTCTGGGTTCAATGAGCGCCCTGGCGGGAACCATCAATGTCATCGTGTTAGACAACCCAATGACATTCCACTTCAGCTCTTTCCTCGACAGCGCCCTCGGCCAGCTCGTGGGCTGCTTCCTGGCCATGATGGTGATCCTGCTGATTCGCGATAATTCCAAAGAGCGTACCGGTCGTACCTTGCTGAACCAGTTTGTTTCCGCCGCAGTTTCCGCGCTCACAACCAATAAAGCGCGTCGCAAAGAAAACCATTTGCCCGCGCTCTATCAGCAACTTTTCCTGCTGCTGAATATGTTCCCCGGTGATATCCCTCGTTATCGCCTGGCGCTGACCTTAATTATTGCTCACCAGCGTCTGCGAGATGCGCCGATACCGGTGAACGACGATCTCTCGGCATACCATCGCCAACTGCGAAAAACCGCAGATAAAGTGACATCAGCCTCCAGCGACGACAAGAAACAGCGTTACTTTAAGCAATTACTGGAAGAACTCGAGGTTTACCAAGAGAAATTACGAATATGGGAGGCGCCGTTGCAGGTCACCGAACCGGTGAAACGGCTAGCGGAGGTGCTGCATAAATACCAGCACGCTTTCATCACTGCCTGACCCGAGCCGACGCAATGCGTCGGCTTTTTTGTATCTATACTTATACCCGTCATACTTCAACTTGCAGATGCGTTGGCTGCGTTTGCTCACCCGAATCACTTACCAGAGTAAGCTCATCGGGATTCACTCGCTTGCCGCCTGCCTGCAACTCGAATTATTTTGGGTATATCAGATGCCCAATTCATAACAGGAGAAAACAATGACAAATCAGGCACTCCAGGACAGTGAATTATTTAACACCGGTTATCTGGTTAATGGGGAATGGCGCAAGCTGAGTGAAACTTTCGATGTTCTTAACCCCGCAACGGGCGAGGTTGTCGCCAAAGTCGCAAAGGCTGGTAAAAAAGAGGCTGAAGAAGCTATCGCCGCTGCCGCTAAAGCCTTCCCTGCATGGCGTGCAAAAACCGCCAAAGAGCGTTCAACCATTCTCTATCGCTGGTTCCAGTTAATTATTGAGAACAAAGCCTGGCTCGGGCGCTTGATGACAACCGAACAAGGCAAGCCACTGAAAGAGGCGGAAGGGGAAGTCGAGTACGCCGCGAGTTTTATCCAGTGGTTCGCCGAGCAGGCCAAACGGGCCAACGGTGAAATCATTCCTCCGGCGAAACCTGGCTCCCGTATTTTGGCCACGCGGGAACCTATTGGCGTTGTCGCCGCTATCACGCCGTGGAATTTCCCGATGGCGATGCTGACTCGTAAACTCGGTCCGGCACTTGCTGCGGGATGTACCGGTGTTATCAAGCCTGCTAATAACACGCCGCTATCGGCATTTGCTTTACTGGCGCTGGCGAAAAAAGCAGGCGTGCCTGATGGCGTGCTAAATGCTGTAGCCGGTAATACGCAAGAAATCAGCGACGCCATTATGGCGAGCCACGAAGTGCGGAAAATTTCATTCACTGGCTCCACCGCCGTCGGCAAAACGCTGGTACGCAATGCCGCTGAAACCATGAAAAAAGTCTCCATGGAATTAGGTGGTAATGCGCCTTATATCGTCTTTGATGATGCTGATATCGACGAAGCCGTGAAAGGTGCGATTGCTAACAAATTCCGCAACGCAGGCCAGGTGTGTGTAAGCGTTAACCGTTTCTTCATTCAGGAAAAGGTTTACGACCAGTTCGTCAACAAGCTGGCGGAGGCGGTCAAAGCCCTGAAAGTTGGGAATGGCCTGGAAGCGGGCGTCGTCGTCGGGCCATTAATTGAGAAATCCGCAGTCGATAAGGTCCGTGAACACGTGGAAGATGCACAGGCGAAAGGTGGCAAAGTGTTGGTTGGTGGCAAGAGTCATGAGCTGGGTGGCAACTTTTGGCAGCCCACGGTGATTGTCGATGCTAATGACGGCATGAAACTGGCACAGGAAGAAACTTTTGGCCCGGTAGCCGCCTGCTTCCGTTTCAATACGGAAGAGGAAGTGATTGAGCGGGCGAACAATACGCCATTTGGTTTGGCAGCCTACTTCTATACTCAGAATCTATCGCGCGTATTCCGTGTCTCTCAGGAGCTTGAAAGCGGGATGATAGGGATTAACGAATGCGCAGTTTCGACTGAGCTGGGGCCATTTGGTGGCGTGAAAGAGTCCGGGCTTGGCCGTGAGGGTTCGGTATTGGGTCTGGATGAGTTTCTGGAAGTCAAAACCTTGCATATTGGTGGTTTGTAGAACGATTCGTTCTGGTTAAGGTGGCAAGCAATGAAAAAATACACCTTTGATTTTAGTCAGATAGAAGACCAGCCTGGATTCTATCGTCACTTTACCCAGGCATTTCAACTCGAGAAAAAACAGATTCACGATCTCGATAGTTTATGGGATGTGGTCGTCGGGGGCACTTTACCGCTCCCGGCGGAAATCGAGTTTGTTCATTTACCAGAAATGCAAAGGCGGCGTTATGGGGCTTTGATTTTGCTTTTTGACGAAGCAGAGGAAGAGCTGGAAGGGCAGTTGCGCTTTAACGTGCGCGGCTAACGCTATTTTAGATATAAAAAAGCCCCCGCGAGCGGGGGCAAAGTCGTCAGAATTTGACGACGAGGGTTTATTTATACAGTTCAGCGGTTGCGTGCCAGGTATCGCCAGTACGTGCTTCGGTTATGCGATAAGCCGATGCACCTTCTTTAGTCGCCTTCTGTGATAATTCCTGACGCATATCCATTGGCGCACTGCCAGTCTGACTGACAGAAATGCTACCCATAGACTGCATGTTTTGTGCTTGTTCACTGTTTACCTGATGCGCGGCTGCGTTAGCGCCGAAAGAGATAACAGAGAAAAGGCTCAGTGCTGCGATGGTTAATTTGGTTTTCATGATGTCTACTCCTGAATTATGTTCTCAACGACCGGAAGGGCTTAACTGCTTTTATTGTTCTTGGGGCCGTCGTGTTGATTAATCGTTATTACTTATACCTGCCAGGCTTATTTATACAGCTCAGCTGTGGCGTGCCATGCATCACCAGAACGTGCTTCAACGATGCGATAAGAAGATGCCCCTTTCGCTTCAGCTTTTTCATTCAGCATTTGGTGCATATCCATTGGTGCACTACCTATCTGGCTTACAGAAACTGTGCCCATCGGCTGAAGATTCTGCGCCTGTTCTGCGTTAACAGATGTGGCTGCGAAAGCACCAAATGACAGCATTGAAAGCAGGCTGGCGGCTACTACTGTTGATTTCATGTTCATAATTTTTACCTCGTCGTATTCTTTTATTTGGGTCCTCATTCCGTGACCCTCATCACAAAATCAAGTATACACTAATAACGTGGAAAATTAATACCACGCTAATTATTCTCTATGAAACTTTACAATAATAGAGGTTTTCTTTATTACGTAAAGTTATTAAAAATGATCTTTTATTGCTTTATATATGTTAAATATAAGTAAAAACAATGAGATATCAGAATTTGACTTTTTGTGCGGTTCATCACATAACTTGCTGATGGGTTCGGTTTTTAAAGCAGGAGTAGATGTGAAGAATGAGATTTGCAGGCAGGCATAAGGAAATAGAAGGATGTTATCAGTACGGTGTTCCCGCCGTTCAATAACAGCGGGGAACAGCCGTGTTAAGACTTAAAGCTCTTGTTCGAAGAGCACCAGAATCGCTTCATAAAGCTCTTTAACGGTGAAGTCTTTGGCAGGCGTAGTAAAGATAGTGTCGTCTCCGGCAATCGTGCCCAGAATCCCTTCAGCTTTACCTAAAGAATCCAGTAGGCGTGCAATCAACTGTGCAGCACCCGGGCTTGTGTGGATAACGACAACGGCATCGTTGTAATCAATATCCAGTACCAGATTTTTTAACGGACTTGATGTGGTCGGCACGCCCAATTCAGCAGGCAAACAATACACCATTTCCATTTTTGCATTGCGAGTACGCACCGCACCAAACTTGGTCAGCATGCGGGATACTTTGGACTGGTTAATGTTTTCGAAACCTTCATTTTGCAAGGCATGGACGATCTCGCCTTGAGAACTAAATTTCTCTTCTTTCAATAATGCTTTGAATGCTTTGACTAATTCTTCTTGTTTTGAGGAAACACGCATAGGTCACCCATATTCAGGTCAACAAAGATAACATTATTATGCATTTAAATGAATTTTTATGCAAATCAATGGCTGGGTGTAAGCTTGAAATAATGTTATGAAAGGGGCTGATTTTATCAAATTTTGTTATCGAGAAACATGCCTTCGTCACGACTCGAAAATAAGTTGTTAGGTAAATTAAATGTTATCAAAATGATGTTGTTTTGCTGCGTAGGGAGGGGTAATGTAACCGCCTGTTGATGTGACAACATCAGGTTGTGACCGGGCGCTAAGGCGTCGTTTCCACCCGGCGAGTAAATGCAGCAGTAACGTTTCAGGATTGCGTAACTTCGCAAACCTTGAGCGGGAATATTGTAATTACCCCTTCTCTGGATTATGGTCGCCACCGCATGGAGTTACGGCACCTATTTGCTAACCATAATAAGGAGTTTAGGATGAAAGTTGCAGTCCTCGGCGCAGCAGGCGGAATCGGCCAGGCGCTTGCCCTTCTACTCAAGACCCAGCTGCCTTCAGGTTCAGAACTCTCTCTGTATGATATTGCACCTGTAACCCCAGGTGTTGCAGTCGATCTGAGTCATATCCCGACAGATGTAAAAATCAAAGGTTTCTGTGGTGAAGATGCAACTCCTGCACTGGTTGGTGCGGATGTGGTGCTTATCTCTGCCGGTGTAGCACGTAAACCAGGTATGGACCGTTCTGACCTGTTTAACGTCAATGCGGGAATCGTGAAGAATCTGGTTCAACAGATTGCTAAAACTTGCCCTAAAGCCTGTATCGGTATTATCACAAACCCTGTGAATACCACCGTTGCTATTGCAGCGGAAGTGCTGAAAAAAGCAGGTGTGTACGATAAAAACAAATTGTTTGGCGTAACTACGCTGGACATCATCCGCTCCAACACCTTTGTTGCGGAACTGAAAGGTAAACTGCCGACCGATATCGAAGTCCCTGTTATTGGCGGACACTCTGGCGTGACTATTCTGCCACTGCTGTCTCAGATCCCAGGCGTAAGCTTCACTGAGCAGGAAGTTGCTGATTTAACTAAGCGTATTCAGAATGCGGGTACTGAAGTTGTAGAAGCGAAGGCTGGTGGCGGGTCTGCAACCCTGTCAATGGGTCAGGCGGCTGCACGCTTTGGTCTGTCTCTGGTTCGCGCGCTGCAAGGCGAAAGCAATGTGGTTGAATGTGCGTATGTTGAAGGGAATGGCGAGCACGCTCGTTTCTTCTCTCAGCCGCTGCTGCTGGGTAAAAACGGTATTGCAGAGATCAAATCTTACGGCAAACTGAGTGCGTTTGAGCACCAGGCGCTGGAAGGTATGCTGGATACCCTGAAGAAAGATATTACTCTTGGTGAAGAGTTCGTTAACAAGTAAACACCAGGCTTCAGAGATAAAAAAACCGGAACTAAGTTCCGGTTTTTTATTGCCTGCGATTCAGCATTTATCAGTTAGTGGCTGGATATTCCTGAATCGTCACTTGTAATATTAGCTTCTTATCATCGCGCATCACTTCAACCGGAATGACTGACCCTGGGCGAATTTCTGCCACTTGGTCCATCGTGCCTAATGCTGAAATGGCTGGTTTATTATTCACCGAAATAATCACGTCATTAACCAGAAGACCTGCTTTCGCTGCCGGACCGCCAGGTGAAACTTCGTTAACGATAATCCCCTGAATCTGATCAATGCCGGTAGCCGGGCCATGCAATGGTGTTATCTCACGCCCGCCGATACCAATGTAGCCACGAATCACGCGGCCATCGCGAATAAGCTTATCCATGATTTTGGTGGAAAGCTGAGTCGGGATTGCAAAGCCGATACCTTCCGGGGTTTCGCCATCATTACTTTTATCAAACGACAATGTGTTAATACCCATTAACTCACCGAGTGAGTTAACCAGCGCACCGCCGGAATTGCCGTGGTTAATTGAGGCGTCAGTTTGCAGGAATGACTGGCGGCCTGAAGGGCTAAGGCCAATACGACCTGTCGCGCTGATTATCCCCTGCGTAATGGTCTGCCCAAGGTTATACGGGTTACCAATCGCCATTACGACATCACCAATATGCGGCACCCGCTTATTGTTGATAGGAATAACGGGGAGGCTGGTGGCATTGATCTTCAATACAGCCAGGTCGGTAAGGCTGTCGGAGCCAACCAGTAGCGCTTCAAACACACGGCCATCTTGCAGTGCAACAATAATTTGTTCGGCATCATTAATGACGTGTTTATTGGTAATGATATAACCACGCTCGTCCATGATGACGCCTGAACCGAGAGTTTTAATTTCTAGCTGATTTTGTGAATTGTTACCGATGCTGCGGTTGTATACGTTCACCACAGCAGGCGCAGCGCGTCGCACCGCAGAGTTGTAGCTCACCGGAGTTTCATCAGCACTGTCAAACTTTGAGGGGGCTAAAGGGACGATTTTCTGGCGCAGCGTTGGTAATGCAACCAACAACAATCCAGCCACAATCAGGCCAATTACCACCGAGCGTAATATCTTTAGAAACATGGATTTGAATTAGTTAATAATAAGCCGGAAGCAGAATAGCATGAGTTAATCGGACATCGTACACAGATGTCCGATTACTGAGCAGATTAACGAACTAACAGATATATGCTCTCTTCACCACGCGCCACATGCAATGCAATGACGTCTGGTTTGCTTTCCAGAACCTTACGCATTTCCGCGATACTTGAGACCCGCTCGCGGTTCACGCCAATGATGAAATCATCTTTGTGTAAGCCGGCTTGTGCCGCAGGCGTACCTTTTTCAACGCTGTCGAGTTTAATGCCCTTGGTGCCATCTTTTAGCTGGCCATCACTCAGGGTTGCGCCTTGTAAGGCTGGCATAATCAGTTCTGCGTTAGCTGATGATGCCGTGCTTTTATCCAGCGTCACGCTCACCTCCAATGGTTTCCCATCGCGCAGCAAGCCCAGTTTCACTACAGTTCCAGGTTCAGTTGTGGCGATTTTTGCTCGCAGCTCTGCAAAACTGTTGATGGCTTTGCCATTCAAACTGGTAATCACATCACCGGCTTTCACGCCTGCTTTTGCTGAACCTGATTGCGGTAAGACTTCGCTGATAAACGCGCCACGCTGAGTTGTGAGGTTAAAGGCTTTAGCGATATCCGCACTCATCTCAGTACCTTTAATACCGAGCAAGCCGCGTTTGATTTCACCAAATTCCATCAGTTGTTTAGCCAGGGTTTGCGCCATATTACTTGGAATAGCAAAACCGATACCGACACTACCGCCGCTTGGCGCGAGAATCGCGGTATTTATGCCGATAAGCTCGCCGTTCAGGTTCAGCAACGCGCCACCGGAGTTACCACGGTTAATGGAAGCATCTGTCTGGATAAAGTTTTCCAATCCTTCAAGATTAAGGCCACTACGACCCAGTGCTGAAACGATACCTGATGTGGCTGTTTGCCCGAGGCCAAATGGGTTACCTACGGCTACCGCGAAATCACCAACGCGCAACTTGTCTGAATCAGCCACGGCGATTTGCGTCAGGCCACTCGCATTCTGGATTTGAATCAGTGCGATATCACTTTGGTCATCACCGCCAATTAATTTGGCATCAAACTCACGCCCATCATTTAACTGCACGCTGATTTTCTCGGCGTGGTTGATGACGTGATTATTGGTTAACACATAGCCTTTCTCTGCATTAATAATGACGCCAGAGCCCAGACCTTCAAATGGCTGAGCTTCCGATGGTGGCATGTCATCACCAAAGAACTTTTTAAACTCTTCTGGGACTTTCTGGCTCGGTGCTGCAGCTGTGCCTTCTACCTGCACGCTAACTACAGCGGGTAATACTTTTTCCAGCATTGGTGCAAGGCTTGGTATTGCTGCCTGGCCCGGAACTTGTGCTGGCAACGCCGCATTTACCTGCGATGCAATACCGAACGTTAGTCCGACACTTATCGCTAATGCACTCAACAACAGTGTTTGTTTCTTCATTGGTGGCTTGCTCTCGTAACCTGGAAAAAGGAAAACCCGACCGACCTGTCATCTATCAAGCTACAGGGGGTGACACTCCGATGTTATTGAAATATCAACCGGGTAACAATGTTGTTATAGAGTGATGAGATACTAGTAAATGATAGCTGTGCGTGAGAGAGATTGGGGTACGAAAACCGTACCCCAGGAAAAAAATACAGAATTGTGATTAGTCGCGTTTTGCGCGTTCGGTACGCAGCAAACCGGATGCGCCATCAGAATAGTCACGCGGCATTTGCACCGGTGCCTGATCGTTGCTGGCTTCAGACTCAGCGAGGCGGTTACGGAATGGATTCGCTTCTGCTGACATTTCTGGCAACAAGCTGCTGGAGCTTTTTGCCATGTGTTGATAAAGCTGGCGGTAATCATCAGCCATGTTATCGAGCAATTCGGCACTACGTGCAAAATGGCTAACTAACTCTTCACGATACTCTTCAAGTTCTGCTTTGTTTTTCTCAATCTCGTACTGCATAGCTTGCTGCTGACGCAGCTTGCGGTTGCCGAAACGCATAGCAACTGCACCAACGATGATGCCAACAACTAACCCAATTAGCGCATATTCCCAGGTCATGAACTTCTCCCGTTGTATTGTGTTTCCGTAGGGTAATGTAGCCACTATAACCGTTAACCTAAGAGAAGTGGAATCCTGACGCAGCATCGCTTAGGGTAGAACGGCCTTTTTTTCGACAACCGTCCTTTTTTGAGCATTAAGTAAACGGCAATCCGATTTTTAAGGGAATACCATAATACCATGCAAAATCTCTCCCCTGCATCGCGCTACCAACAAGCCCTGACCGAGGGCAGCTATCAACCGGATGATGTGCAACGTGAGGCTGTCGCCAGACTGGACGCCATTTGGCAGGCATTAACCAGTCAAACGTCAGTTGCGGCAGCAAGCGGTAGTTTCTTTGGCAAGCTCTTTAGTAAACGTAGCGTTTCGGCAAATCAGGAGCCTGTCCGTGGACTCTATATGTGGGGTGGAGTGGGGCGAGGGAAAACCTGGTTAATGGACATGTTTTTTCAGAGTTTACCTGGCGAACGCAAGCTGCGGTTGCACTTTCATCGATTCATGCTGCGCGTACATGAAGAACTGGCTGAGTTACAGGGGCAAATAGATCCACTGGAAGTCATTGCAGACCGCTTCAAATCCCAGACGGACATTCTTTGTTTTGATGAGTTTTTCGTGTCGGATATCACCGATGCGATGTTGCTTGGCACGCTAATGCAAGCGCTGTTTGCTCGCGGTATTACGCTTGTGGCTACATCCAATATTCCGCCGGATGATCTGTATCGTAACGGTCTACAGAGGCCGAGATTTATCCCTGCGATTGACGCGATAAAGCGCAACTGTGAAATCATGAACGTTGATGCGGGTATCGATTACCGCTTGAGAACACTGACCCAGGCCCATTTATGGCTTTCTCCACTTAACGACGAAACAGCAGGGCAAATGGAAAAACTCTACTCAGCTCTGGCCGGTGCGGTGCGGGAAGGGGAGCCAGTGCTGGAAATTAATCATCGTCCATTAGCCACTTTAGGTATTGCTAATCAGACGCTTGCAGTTGATTTCAATACGTTGTGTGTCGATGCTCGCAGTCAGCATGACTACATCGCACTTTCGCGTCTATTCCATACCGTAATGTTGTTTAATGTACCGATAATGAATACGCGTAATGAAAATGAAGCGCGTCGCTTCATCGCACTGGTAGATGAGTTTTACGAACGTCACGTCAAGCTGGTGGTATCAGCGCAAGTTTCTCTATTCGAGATTTATCAGGGAGAAAGATTGCGCTTTGAGTTCCAGCGCTGCCTGTCGCGCTTGCAGGAAATGCAAAGTGAGGAATATTTGCGTTTGTCGCATATGCCTTAAACCACAATTGAGGCCGGGGCTAACTACAAAGTGAGACAAAAACGACAAAAAGGTTCGACCTTTAGGGGCGACTTCCCTATAATCTTGCGACCCCACGTTACAACCAAAGTTTTTTTCCCAAAACTTGGTCGTGCTGGCATTGGCTATTCGAAGGGGTAGGTTTGCCGGACTTTGTCGTGTGAACCTTGAACTGATTTTAAACGTTTGGGTGAACACCTACGTGTAACTATATATTGGGTAAGCTTTTAATGAAAACTTTTACAGCTAAACCAGAAACCGTACAGCGCGACTGGTTCGTTGTTGACGCTGACGGTAAGACCTTAGGTCGTCTGGCTACTGAATTGGCTAGCCGTCTGCGCGGTAAGCACAAAGCGGAATACACTCCGCACGTTGATACTGGTGATTACATTATCGTTCTGAACGCAGAAAAAGTTGCTGTAACCGGCAACAAGCGTACTGACAAAGTGTATTACCGCCACACCGGCTACGTCGGTGGTATCAAACAAGCGACCTTTGAAGAGATGATTGCTCGCCATCCTGAGCGTGTGATTGAAATCGCGGTTAAAGGCATGCTGCCAAAGGGCCCGCTGGGCCGTGCTATGTTCCGTAAACTGAAAGTTTACGCGGGCACCGAGCACAACCACGCGGCACAGCAACCGCAAGTTCTGGACATTTAATCGGGATTATGGCAATGGCTGAAAATCAATACTACGGCACTGGTCGCCGCAAAAGTTCTGCAGCTCGCGTTTTTATCAAACCGGGCAGCGGTAAAATCATCATCAACCAACGTTCTTTGGAACAGTACTTCGGTCGTGAAACTGCCCGCATGGTAGTTCGTCAGCCGCTGGAATTGGTTGATATGGTTGAGAAATTCGATCTGTACATCACTGTTAAAGGTGGTGGTACTTCTGGTCAGGCTGGTGCGATCCGTCACGGTATCACCCGCGCTCTGATGGAGTACGACGAGTCCCTGCGTGGCGAACTGCGTAAAGCTGGTTTCGTTACTCGTGATGCTCGTGAAGTTGAACGTAAGAAAGTCGGTCTGCGTAAAGCACGTCGTCGTCCTCAGTTCTCCAAACGTTAATTGTCCTCTGCTTTTGCAGAATACAATTTGCGAAAAAACCCGGTCTTGTACCGGGTTTTTTTATGCCTGAAAATTATATTTAGTGTTGCTAACTTTTTGATAGCACTAGCTTTTCATTCAAAATCCAGATCCGTCCCCCACAAAACCCGTAAAATCTGGTAAACTATCAACCAATTTTCTGCCCTCATGTCGGCATCAGTTTGTTTTCGCCTTGTTTTCTGGCAACTGGTGGTGTTCCGGCGTCGTTGGGTATCAAACGGTCAGGTTAGTTGCCGCTTGCGGCTATTAGCAGTAATTTTCTGATAAACTTGGAGGTTTTCATGGCTGTCGCTGCCAACAAACGTTCGGTGATGACGCTGTTTTCCGGTCCTACTGACATCTATAGCCACCAGGTGCGTATCGTACTGGCTGAAAAAGGTGTTAGCGTTGAAATTGAGCATGTGGAAACGGATAACCTGCCTCAGGATCTGATTGACCTCAACCCAAATCACAGCGTACCGACCCTGGTTGACCGCGAACTTACCCTGTGGGAATCCCGCATCATCATGGAATATCTTGATGAGCGTTTCCCGCACCCACCATTAATGCCGGTTTATCCGGTTGCACGTGGTGAAAGTCGCCTGTACATGCATCGTATCCAGAAAGACTGGTATTCACTGATGCACATTGTGATGAACGGTTCTGCTCAAGAAGCTGATGCTGCACGTAAGCAATTACGTGAAGAACTGCTGGCCATCGCACCTGTATTTACTCAGAAACCGTTCTTCCTGAGTGATGAATTCAGCCTGGTAGATTGCTACCTGGCACCGTTGCTGTGGCGTTTGCCGCAGATGGGTATTGAGTTGACAGGCGCGGGTTCTAAAGAGATGAAAGGTTATATGACTCGCGTGTTTGAGCGTGATTCATTCCTCGCTTCTTTGACCGAACCTGAGCGCGAAATGCGTCTTCAGACCCGGGGCTAATTGATGGAAATGTCGCAATTGTCACCACGTCGTCCGTATCTGCTTCGTGCTTTTTACGAGTGGCTACTGGATAACCAGCTCACACCGCACTTGGTTGTGGATGTGACATTGCCAGGCGTGCATGTGCCTATGGAATATGCACGTGACGGGCAAATTGTCCTCAATATCGCGCCGCGTGCGGTAGGAAACCTGGAGTTAGCCAACAGTGATGTGCGTTTTAATGCGCGTTTCGGTGGTGTGCCACGTCAGGTGTTTGTTCCTATGGCTGCGGTTCTGGCTATTTACGCGCGTGAAAATGGTGCTGGCACCATGTTCGAGCCGGAAGCCAGCTATGACGAAGATGGCGAAAGTCATAACGATAATGAGCAGCAACCATCGGATTCAGAAATGGTGATGCAGGTGATCGATGGCTCACGCCCCGATCATGATGAAGATGACGATGGTCCGGATGACGAACCCCCTCCACGTGGTGGCCGTCCGGCATTACGCGTAGTGAAGTAACTCGCGAAATCATGCCCGTCAAAGAGCAAATCGAAGCCAGTCTTATGACTGGCTTTTTATTGTCTTAAACAAGCCGACAGACTGCATCTTTACGTAAGACATGATTTGCTGTGTTATGATTCGGCTATATTATTTGCGATGCTTCTTCCATAAACGGCCGATTCTGACGCTATGAGTACATTTGACGAGCAACCACCTGAGACGACTGAAACCATCGGACATACGATGCGACGTCGCCCGCTTGCACGTAAAAAACTCTCTGAAATGGTGGAAGAAGAGCTTGAGCAAATGATTCGCAGACGAGAGTTTGCTGAAGGTGAACAACTGCCTTCCGAACGCGAACTTATGGCCTTTTTCAATGTTGGTCGTCCTTCAGTTCGTGAAGCACTGGCGGCACTTAAAAGAAAAGGTCTGGTGCAAATTAGTAACGGAGAGCGCGCTCGCGTTTCTCGTCCTTCTGCAGATACCATCATTGGTGAGTTGTCTGGGGTAGCAAAAGATTTCCTTTCGCGCCCAGGCGGGATTGCGCACTTTGAACAACTGCGTATGTTCTTTGAATCTAGCCTGGTTCGCTATGCCGCTGAGTTTGCCACAGACGAGCAAATCGCTCGGCTTGGGAAAGCGCTGGAGATGAACAACCAGGCCCTGGATGATAACGATCTGTTTATTCGATCCGATATCGAATTCCACCGGGAATTAGCGGAGATCCCTGATAATCCGATCTTTATGGCAGTACATGTCGCATTGCTAGACTGGTTGATTGCGGCACGCCCAACGGTTTCTCAGGACGTTCTTCATGCTCACAACAATATTAGCTATCAACAGCACATTGAGATTTATAACGCGATTCAGGCTCGTGATCCTGATGCTGCTGACGCGGCATTAAAAGCTCATTTGAAAAGCGTATTCGCCTCCTACTATCCCACGCCGCGCAAACGCACTTCCAAAAAGTAGCCAACTTTAATCTGAGATCCCTCGCACGAATTTTTAGTACGTCTCATTAGCCATCATAATTTCATATGACCAAGATCGCATCCTGAGCGCTTAGTGATGTGGTGTTTACTTTTTGATCTGGTATAACAGGTATAAAGGTATATCGTTATGTTAAGAAACCAGACAACAATAGAGGCGTATATGACACAGAATCTTCGCGGTGTGATGCCCGCACTGCTTACTCCATTCAATAAGCAACAACAGGTAGATACCGACAGCTTGCGCCGTCTGGTTCGTTTCAATATTGAGCAGGGTATTGATGGTATCTACGTAGGTGGTTCGACCGGAGAGGCCTTTCTACAAAGTGCACAGGAACGTGAGCAAGTGCTGGAAATCGTTGCTGAAGAAGCCAGAGGGAAAGTAACTCTGATTGCGCACGTAGGCAGTATCAGTACTCATGAGAGCCAGGTGCTGGCGAGTGCCGCACACCGCTACGGTTTTGATGCTGTCTCTGCCGTAACACCATTCTATTATCCGTTTAGTTTCAATGAACATTGCGATCACTACCGCGCAGTAATTGATGCATCTGACGGTTTGCCAATGGTGGTTTACAACATACCTGCATTAAGTGGCGTGAAACTCACTCTCGAGCAAATTGATACCTTAATCAATTTACCGGGTGTGGGAGCATTAAAACAGACTTCTGGCGATCTCTACCAAATGGAACAGATCCGTCGCGCTCATCCGGATCTTGTGCTCTACAACGGCTATGACGAGATCTTCGCATCTGGGCTGGTTGCAGGAGCCGATGGTGGGATTGGTAGTACTTACAACGTAATGGGGTGGCGCTACCAGGCAATTAAGCAAGCGGTTCAGAGCGGGGATATGCAACGTGCCAGCCTGCTTCAAAGTGAATGTAATAAAGTTATTGATGTACTGATTAAAGTGGGTGTTTTCCGTGGACTGAAAACTTTACTGCATTACATGGATGTTGTTGCTGTACCGCTGTGTCGCAAACCATTCTCGCCAGTGGAAGAGCATTATCTGCCAGAGCTTAAAGCACTCGCAGTCCAGCTTCAGGAAGAACGTGCAGCGTTCTGAATGACATAAATAAACCATGGTGCTGTAAACCATACCTAATCAGACCCAACAAAAGGACGGGTTTTAACGAACTCGTACCGGGAGTGCTTTATGAACAACACTGCCCAACGGATCCCGTGGTATCGCCATTTGACTAAGCCGCAATGGAAAGCATTTTCAGCTGCCTGGATTGGCTACTTATTGGATGGTTTTGATTTTGTCTTGATAGCATTAGTACTAACTGAAATTCAAAGTGAATTTGGCCTGACAACTGTTCAGGCGGCGAGCTTGATCTCTGCGGCCTTTATCTCGCGCTGGTTTGGTGGCCTTGTTCTAGGTGCAATGGGCGATCGTTATGGTCGCAAGCTTGCGATGATAACCAGCATCGTGTTGTTTTCGTTCGGTACGCTGGCGTGTGGCTTTGCTCCGGGTTTTACGACGATGTTTCTTGCTCGTCTGCTGATTGGCATGGGGATGGCTGGCGAATATGGGTCTAGTGCCACCTATGTCATCGAAAGCTGGCCGAAACATATGCGTAATAAGGCGAGTGGCTTTCTTATCTCAGGCTTCTCTGTAGGAGCAGTGATTGCAGCTCAAGTATATAGCGTTGTGGTACCGGCATGGGGCTGGCGTGCGCTGTTCTTCATCGGCATTTTGCCTATTATCTTTGCGCTCTGGCTGCGTAAAAATATTCCGGAAGCAGAAGACTGGAAAGAGAAGTTTGCTGATACAAAACCAACCAAAACCATGGTGGATATTTTGTACCGCGGCGAGCATCGGCTTATCAATATTGGCCTGACAGTTGTCGTCGCAACGGCGCTTTACTTCTGCTTTGCCGGTAACCTTGGCAACGCGGTACTTATTGCTGTACTGGGTTTGATATGTGCTGCGGTGTTCATCAGCTTTATGGTGCAAAGCAGCGGTAAGCGCTGGCCAACAGGTGTCACACTGATGGTCGTGGTGTTCTTTGCCTTCCTTTATTCATGGCCTATTCAGGCATTGTTACCAACATATCTTAAAACTGAGCTGGCCTACGACCCAAAAACCGTTGCACATATTCTGTTCTTTAGCGGTTTTGGTGCTGCAGTTGGTTGTTGTGTAGGTGGTTTCCTCGGTGATTGGTTAGGAACACGCAAAGCTTATGTCTGCAGCCTCCTGGCGTCGCAATTACTGATTATTCCGGTATTTGCCATCGGTGGCGGTAACATTTGGGTGCTGGGTCTGCTGTTGTTCTTACAGCAGATGTTGGGGCAAGGGATCGCGGGGATTTTACCAAAACTGATTGGTGGTTATTTCGATACCGAACAGCGTGCCGCGGGTCTGGGCTTTACCTATAACGTTGGTGCGCTGGGTGGTGCACTGGCTCCGATAATTGGCGCCACTATCGCTCAGCGTCTCGATTTAGGCACTGCACTGGCGTCGCTCTCATTTAGCCTGACCTTTGTAGTCATTCTGTTGATTGGCCTGGATATGCCATCACGGATTCAGCGCTGGATTCACCCTGAAGCAGTACGGACTCACGATGCCATAGATGGGAAGCCGTTTAGTGGGGCTGGTATTGTTAAAGAAGGGCCGGTTAAGGGGCCGATGATGCACAAAGCAGTGAAATAAAGCAGTCTGATAAAACATAAAAAGCCCGGTGATTTTCATATCACCGGGCTTTTCGTATTGATAAGTCAGGTAAGCGGATAGCTACCTGACAGACAAATTACACTTCGAGGAAGTTCAGGATCCCGTCAGCCGCTTTACGGCCTTCAGCAATCGCTGTAACCACCAGGTCGGAACCACGAACGGCGTCACCGCCAGCAAAGATTTTCGGGTTGCTGGTCTGGAATGGATTATCGCTACCTTCCGGTGCCAGAATACGGCCCTGGCTGTCCAGCTCAACGCTGTGTTTTTCCAGCCACTGCATGGCATGTGGGCGGAAACCAAACGCCATAATCACCGCATCGGCAGGCACTACGTGCTCGGAACCCGCAACGATTTCCGGGCGACGGCGGCCATTTGCATCCGGCGCACCCAGTTCAGTACGAGCCACTTTCACACCCGATACGCGACCGTTGCCATTCACTTCGACACCCAGTGGCTGCACGTTGAACTGGAACTCGACTCCTTCTTCACGCGCGTTTTTCACTTCGCGTTTAGAGCCCGGCATGTTCTCTTCATCACGGCGGTAAGCACAGATGACGTGCGTTGCACCCTGGCGAATAGAACTACGTACGCAGTCCATCGCGGTATCACCACCGCCAAGCACCACAACGCGTTTGCCTTCCATATTCACATACGGCTCTTCTGGCGAGTCGCCGAAGCCCATGATCTTTTTGGTATTAGCGATGAGGAACGGCAGTGCGTCGAATACGCCTGTCGCATCTTCATTCTCTAAACCACCGCGCATTGACTGATAAGTGCCAACACCCAGGAACACGGAATCATACTCTTTCAGCAGCTCGTCGATCTGAACGTCACGGCCCACTTCAGTGTTCAGCTTGAATTCGATGCCCATGCCACTGAAGATCTCGCGACGTTTGGTCATCACTTCTTTTTCCAGCTTGAACGCTGGAATACCGAAGGTCAGCAGGCCACCAATTTCTGGGTGACGGTCATAAACCACAGCTTTCACACCGTTACGTGCCAGCACATCAGCACATGCCAGCCCAGCAGGGCCAGCACCGATGATAGCAACACGTTTGCCGGTTTGCTTAACGCCCGTCAGGTCTGGTTTCCAGCCCATCTCAATCGCTTTATCGTTGATATAGCGCTCGATGTTACCGATGGTGACAGCACCAAACTCGTCGTTCAGCGTACAAGAACCTTCGCAAAGACGGTCTTGTGGGCAAACTCGGCCACACACTTCCGGCAGGCTGTTTGTCTGGTGAGACAGTTCAGCCGCTTCAATAATGCGCCCTTCGTTGGCAAGCTTCAGCCAGTTTGGAATGTAGTTATGAACCGGGCATTTCCATTCACAGTACGGGTTGCCGCAAGACAAGCAGCGGTCTGCCTGTGCTTTGGCCTGGCCTTCTGAGAACGGCTCGTAAATTTCCACAAATTCAATTTTACGGATCTTGAGCGGTTTCTTTGGCGGATCAACGCGCTGTAAGTCGATAAATTGATAAACGTTTTGACTCATCGTGACCTCTTACTGCGCCTGCACCCGCAGCTCAGCTGCGGAACGACTGCGGTGACCCAACAATGCTTTAACATCACTGGACTTCGGTTTAACCAACGTGAATTTTGAGGCAAATTCCGGCCAGTTAGCCAGTATTTCTTCGCCGCGCTGGGAACCCGTCAGTTGCACATGCTCGGTAATCATCCCGCGCAGGTGTTCTTCGTGAATAGCCAGCTCATCAACGTTGAGCAGTTCAACCAACTCAGGGTTAACGCGTTTACGGAAATCACCATCTTCATCAAGCACGTATGCGAAACCACCGGTCATACCTGCACCAAAGTTCACGCCCGTCTTGCCGATGACACAGACAATACCGCCAGTCATGTATTCACAACCGTTATCGCCAATGCCTTCTACAACGGTAATCGCACCGGAGTTACGCACAGCGAAACGCTCACCCGCACGACCTGCAGCATAAAGTTTGCCGCCTGTTGCACCGTACAAGCAGGTGTTGCCTATGATGGATGCTTCGTGGCTGCGGAAGAATGAACCGACCGGAGGACGCAGTGAGATCAAACCGCCAGCCATACCTTTACCGACATAGTCGTTGGCATCGCCAGTAAGGTGTAACTCAACGCCACCGGCGTTCCATACACCAAAGCTTTGCCCGGCTGTACCGCTGAAATGCGCTTTAATCGGATCCGCTGCAAGCCCCTGGTCGCCATTGTGCTGTGCAATATAACCAGACAATGTGGCACCGACTGAACGGTCAGTGTTGCGGATATCAAACCAGAACGTTTTGCTCTGCTTGTCATCCACATACTGCTTCGCCTGAGCGAGCAGTTGAGCATTCAGGTCACCTTTATCAAATGGTGGGTTCGTTTCGGTCCAGTAGACTGCTTTGCCCGGCATAGGCTCAGCTGTTTTCAGCAGATTCGACAGATCCAGGTTTTGTTGTTTGGCAGTGAAACCGTCCAGCTCTTTGAGCAAGTCAGTACGGCCAATCAAGTCAACCAGGCGCTTCACGCCTAACTGCGCCATCAACTCACGCGTTTCACGGGCAATAAATTCAAAGTAGTTTGTCACTTTGAATGGCAGGCCGTGATAGTGGTTTTTACGCAGTTTTTCATCCTGAGTTGCAACACCGGTTGCGCAGTTGTTCAGGTGGCAAATACGCAGGTATTTACAACCCAATGCAACCATTGGACCAGTACCGAAACCAAAGCTTTCTGCGCCAAGAATCGCGGCTTTGATAATGTCTAAGCCAGTTTTCAGGCCGCCATCAACTTGCAGGCGAATCTTATGACGCAGGCCGTTCGCAACCAGTGCCTGTTGTGTCTCCACCAGACCCAGTTCCCATGGGCAGCCAGCATATTTCACTGATGACAGTGGGCTTGCACCTGTACCACCGTCGTAACCGGCGATAGTAATCAGGTCGGCATAAGCTTTTGCCACACCCGTTGCGATGGTGCCAACGCCTGGTTCGGAAACCAGTTTGACGGAGATCATTGCTTTAGGGTTGACCTGTTTCAGGTCGAAAATCAGCTGCGCCAGGTCTTCGATAGAGTAAATATCGTGGTGCGGCGGAGGTGAAATCAGCGTAACGCCAGGTACGGAATAACGCAGTTTTGCGATATACGGCGTGACTTTATCACCCGGTAACTGACCACCTTCGCCAGGCTTAGCACCCTGAGCGACTTTAATCTGGATAACATCAGCGTTCACCAGGTAAGCCGGGGTCACACCGAAGCGGCCAGAAGCCACCTGTTTGATACGCGACACTTTATTGGTGCCATAACGCGCAGGATCTTCGCCACCTTCACCGGAGTTGGAATTGCCACCGATGCTGTTCATTGCTTCTGCCAGCGACTCGTGTGCTTCCGGGCTTAACGCACCGATAGACATCGCCGCGGTATCAAAGCGTTTGTACAACTCAGTTGCTGGTTCAACGTCTTCAATACGAACGGTTTCGCCTTGCGGATCCAGAGTAAGCATATCGCGCAGCGTTGCCACCGGACGCTCGTTCACCAGCTTCGCGTATTCTTGATAATCTTTGTACTCGCCGCTGTTTACCGCTTTTTGCAGCGTCTGAACCACGTCAGGGTTGTAAGCGTGATATTCGCCACCGTGGACGTATTTGAGTTGACCACCCTGATCCAAAGGTTTACGAGCTAACCACGCGCGCTTGGACAGGTTCAGCAAATCTTGCTGGAAGTCATTAAAGCCTGCGCCACCAATACGGCTGACAACGCCCTGGAAGCACAGCTCAGAAACTTCTTTATGCAGGCCGACCGCTTCAAACAGTTTCGAGCAACGATAAGAGGCGATAGTCGAGATGCCCATTTTGGACATGATCTTGTACAGCCCTTTGTTGATGCCGTTGCGGTAGTTCTGCATCACTTCACGGTACGGTTTTTCGATAGCCGTGCTGTCGACTAACTTCGCCAGTGTTTCGTAGGCGAGGTATGGATAGATCGCCGTTGCGCCAAAACCGAGTAGAACAGCGAAGTGGTGCGGGTCACGCGCACTTGCCGTTTCGACGATAATGTTCGCATCGCAACGCAGATTTTTCTCGACCAGGCGAGTCTGTATCGCGCCAACCGCCATCGGAGCCGGAACTGGCAGGCGATCTTTCGCGATGTTACGGTCAGACAGCACCAGCAAAACGGTGCCGTTGCGAACCATGCGTTCAGCTTCGTCGCACAGTGCATTGACGGTTTCGTGTAGCGACTGGGTGGATGCATCGTAAGTGATGTCCAGCGTGTCAGCGCGGTAATGCTCTTCTTCAAGCGTTGTCAGCTGCTGGAAATCAGACCACAACAGAATTGGCGATTTGAAACTCAGGCGGTGTGCCTGGCCTTCTGCTTCACAGAAGACGTTCATTTCACGGCCAATGCTGGTTGCCAGTGACATAACGTGCGCTTCACGCAGCGGGTCGATTGGCGGGTTAGTTACCTGCGCAAACTGCTGACGGAAGTAGTCATAAATGATGCGTGGCTGGCTAGAAAGTACGGCAAACGGGGTATCGTCACCCATTGAACCCACAGCTTCCTGGCCATTCTCACCCAGCACACGAATCACAGAATCCAGCTCTTCTACGCTGTAGTTAAACTGTTTCTGGAAGCTTGCGAGGGTATCGTCATCCATTTCACGGGAGCCAACTTCTTCGTCTGGTAAATCTTCAAACGGCACCAGGCGACGGACGTTGTTTTCCATCCACTCTTTATACGGGTGGCGACTCTTCAAATCGGCATCGGTTTCAGCTGAATGCAGAATTCGGCCAATACGCGTATCGATAACCATCAACTCGCCAGGACCGACACGGCCTTTCTCGATGACTTCGTCAGGCTGGTAATCCCAGATCCCAACTTCAGAAGCACAAGTGATCAGCTTATCTTTAGTGATGACGTAGCGTGCTGGACGCAGACCGTTACGGTCCAGGTTACAAGCCGCATAGCGCCCATCGGACATAACGATACCGGCCGGGCCATCCCATGGCTCCATATGCATGGAGTTAAAGTCGAAGAAGGCGCGCAACTCTGGGTCCATGTTCGGGTTGTTCTGCCAGGCTGGTGGAACCAGTAAACGCATGGCGCGAACGATGTCCATACCGCCAGCTAATAGCAGCTCGAGCATGTTATCCATGGAGCTTGAGTCGGAACCGGTTTCGTTCACGAATGGTGCTGCGTCATGCAAGTCCGGAATCAATGGAGTCTGGAACTTGTAGGTACGGGCGCGTGCCCACTGGCGGTTACCGGTGATGGTGTTGATTTCACCGTTGTGCGCCAGGTAGCGGAACGGCTGGGCCAGCGGCCAGCGTGGCACTGTGTTGGTGGAGAAACGTTGGTGGAACAGGCAAATAGCTGATTCCAGACGTAAGTCCGCCAGGTCCAGGTAAAAGCGCGGCAAGTCTGCCGGCATACACAGACCTTTATAGATGTTAACCAGGTTGGAGAGACTACAAACGTAGAATTCTTTATCCTGGATGCGTTTCTCAATGCGGCGACGGGCGATAAACAGGCGACGTTCCATATCACGTGGGCGCCAGCCAGCCGGAGCATTAACAAAAATTTGTTCGATGCGAGGTTTTGAGGAGAGGGCGATTTCACCGAGTACGTCTTCATTGGTTGGCACTTCGCGCCAGCCGACAATCGACAAGGTCTCGTTTTGCAACTCTTCTTCAACGATGCGGCGGCTTGCACTTGCCAGCGCGTCGTCTTTGTTTAAGAAAATCATGCCTACCGCATAATTTTTTGCCAAACGCCAACCACGTTCTTCCGCAACGATTCGGAAGAAACGGTCAGGTTTTTGCAACAGCAGGCCACAACCATCACCGGTTTTACCATCGGCGAGGATTGCACCACGGTGCTGCATTCGGGCCAGTGCGTGAATAGCAGTACGCACTACCTTGTGGCTAGGTTCGCCTTCTATGTGGGCGATCAGGCCGAAACCACAGTTATCCTTCTCAAGGGATTTATCGTACAACATATCAGTGAACCTCCCCAGGCTCTACGTGATTCCCGATACCGTTTGCGTCCAGACGCAGCAAGGGCATGGCGACGGGGTTTGCGAATCTACGCTTACCGCGTGTGTCGCCCTCTTGATGTCTAACGCATCCGGTTTCACAAGTGTTGAGGACTTGCTTTAGAGGGAATCTAAATTACTGCATAAATATGATGGGCACAGAACCCATCCAGAAAGCTTCCAGCGGATTTCCAAGTTATCGGGAAAGCGCACACAGGTCAAATGGCATTCTTATTTATACGATTATGTGCTAAATGGTATTTAACATCATGAATGTAAACATTTTATTATCATTTTTATCGTATTTAAGCGGCAGGGGAATCGCTTGGGTATTGTGATCTCTCTCACTATCTGGCGGGCTGCAAAATTCCAGACCGTGCTGGCAATGTCTAAGTTGGCAGGATCTTGTGCTATCAATGCGGGTTGGCGTGTTGTATGACACTGTTTTTCACAAGGTCACATATTCTTTAAAAATAGGGAGTCAACATAAGGAAAAGTAATCATCTTTTGCGTGCGTAAACTTGCACTAATTTTGCATTGTTATGCAATGGATAAAGCTGCGCCAAAGCGATTGATCCAGGTCATCGCTAAATTGGGCAGATAATGGCAGGCTACGTCCCTTTTACAGGGCGGCCCATCAGATTATGCAGTTACAAAAATTAGTCAATATGTTTGGTGGCGATCTTCAGCGTCGTTATGGCCATAAGGTCCATAAACTCGTGCTGCATGGCGGTTTCAGTTGCCCAAACCGCGACGGCACCATTGGGCGTGGGGGGTGTACTTTTTGCAATGTTGCCTCTTTTGCCGATGAAACCCAACAAAACCACTCTATCGCCGACCAACTGGAGCGCCAATCACAGTTAGTGAATCGTGCTCAACATTATCTGGCCTATTTCCAGGCGTACACCAGCACATGGGCTGAAGTTCAGGTTCTACGTTCGATGTACCAACAAGCGGTCAGCAAGGCCAGTATCGTTGGTTTATGCGTGGGGACTCGTCCTGACTGCGTACCGGATAGTGTGCTGGATCTGTTAAGTGAGTATCACGATAAAGGCTACGAAGTTTGGCTGGAGTTAGGTTTACAGACGGCTCATGACAAAACATTGCATCGTATTAATCGTGGGCATGATTTTGGCTGTTACCAGGAAACCACACGCCGAGCACGAGCACGTGGGTTGAAAGTTTGCAGTCATCTTATTGTCGGCTTGCCGGGTGAAACGAAATCACACTCCATGGAGACGCTGGAAAAAGTCGTTGAGACAGGCGTGGACGGTATCAAACTCCACCCATTGCATATCGTCAACGGCAGCACGATGGCCAAAAGCTGGCAGGCAGGGCGCTTGCAGGCGATTGAATTAGAAGAGTATGCGACAACGGCCGGTGAAATGATTCGCCATACCCCGCTTGATGTCGTGTTCCACCGAATTTCGGCTAACGCTCGGCAACCAACCCTGTTGGCACCACTGTGGTGTGAGAATCGTTGGGCCGGGATGGGCGCTATCGATAAGTATCTGACTGAGCATGGCACACAAGGTTCGGCGATAGGTACACCATGGAGCCCGGCAATTCTGTTGTAATCCCTAAGCGTGCGGTATATTTAGCTGATTGATGACGAGGGAAACGTTCCATGAAGCAAATCCGGTTACTGGCGCAATATTACGTTGATTTGATGGTGAAGCTCGGATTAGTGCGCTTCTCTTTGTTACTGGCCTCAGCCCTGGTGGTGTTGGCTATCGTGGTACAAATGGCCGTGACGATGTTATTACGCGGCCAGGTTGAAAGTATTGATGTCGTCCGTTCTATCTTCTTTGGCCTGCTAATTACTCCCTGGGCCGTCTATTTCCTTTCTGTGGTGGTTGAGCAACTTGAAGAGTCGCGCCAGCGGCTTTCAAAGCTTGTGCAAAAACTCGAGGAGATGCGCGAACGAGATCTAAAACTCAATGTGCAGCTCAAAGACAATATTGCCCAACTGAACCAGGAAATCGCCGATCGCGTTAAAGCGGAAGATGAACGCCAGACGATGCTGGAGCAACTTAAAGTTGAGATGCAGGAGCGTGAAGAGACGCAACTACAGCTTGAGCAGCAATCGTCGTTTTTACGCTCATTTCTCGATGCATCTCCTGACCTTGTTTTTTATCGTAATGAAGACAAAGAGTTTTCCGGTTGTAACCGTGCGATGGAACTGTTGACGGGCAAAAGCGAAAAACAGCTGATTAGCCTGAAACCGGAAGATGTTTATTCGCCAGAAGCGGCGCAGAAGGTTATCGAAACCGACGAGAAAGTATTCCGTCATAATGTTTCCCTCACCTACGAACAATGGCTGGATTACCCTGATGGGCGTAAAGCCTGTTTTGAAATCCGTAAAGTTCCCTACTACGACCGTGTCGGCAAACGCCATGGCTTGATGGGCTTTGGTCGCGATATTACTGAGCGTAAGCGTTATCAGGATGCGCTTGAGCGCGCCAGCCGTGACAAAACTACCTTCATTTCTACGATCAGCCACGAACTACGTACACCGTTGAACGGTATAGTCGGTTTAAGCCGTATCTTGCTTGATACCGAGCTCAATCCTGAACAAACGAACTACCTTAAAACCATCCACGTATCCGCGATTACGCTTGGTAATATTTTCAACGATATCATTGATATGGATAAGCTTGAGCGCCGTAAGGTTCAGCTTGATAACCAACCGATTGATTTCACCAGCTTCCTTGCTGATCTTGAAAACCTCTCAGGCTTGCAGGCGCAGCAAAAGGGGCTGACGCTCGAAATGAACCCAACCTTGCCGTTGCCGCATAAAGTGGTGACGGACGGTACGCGTTTGCGCCAGATTCTCTGGAACCTGATTAGCAATGCGGTGAAGTTTACGCCGAAAGGCGGACTGGTGGCGGTTCGTGTGCGTTATGAAGAAGAAAATACGCTGCGCTTTGAAGTGCAGGATTCCGGCATTGGTATTCCTCAGGATGAGCAGGACAAGATCTTCGCCATGTATTATCAGGTGAAAGATAGCCACGGTGGTAAACCAGCAACCGGTACGGGGATTGGTCTTGCGGTATCGCGCCGTCTGGCTAAGAGCATGGGTGGCGATATTACCGTTAGCAGTAAGCCGGGTGAAGGCTCTCTGTTTACCCTGACTATTCAGGCACCGCGTGTGGCGGATGAAGTTGAAGATACCCTCGAAGACGACGAAATGCCGCTGCCAGCGTTGCACGTGTTGCTGGTGGAAGACATTGAGCTCAACGTGATTGTTGCACGCTCGGTGCTTGAGAAGCTCGGTAATAGCGTAGATGTCGCAATGACGGGCAAAGAGGCGTTAGAAAAATTCACCCCAGGAGAATATGACCTGGTGCTGTTGGATATTCAGTTGCCTGATATGACGGGGCTGGATATTTCCCGTCAGCTGACAACTCGTTACCCCCGCGAAGATTTACCGCCGCTGGTGGCCTTGACGGCTAACGTATTGAAAGATAAAAAAGAGTATCTGGATGCTGGCATGGATGACGTGCTGAGCAAACCACTCGCAGTTCCGGCGTTGATGGCGATGATCCAAAAATTCTGGGACAACCAAAAGTCAGAGTCTGAAAAGGAGTCTCCAATGTCTCAAGTTAATAGTGAAAAGCAACAAGCCTTGCTCGATATTCCGATGCTTGAGCAGTACATGGACTTAGTAGGACCAAAACTGATTACTGATGGACTGGCGATGTTTGAAAAAATGATGCCGGGTTACCTGAGTGTGCTGGATTCCAATATGACCGCTCGCGACCAGAAAGGTGTGGTGGAAGAAGGCCATAAAATTAAAGGTGCTGCGGGTTCTATTGGGCTACGCCATTTGCAGCAAGTTGCTCAGCAAATTCAGTCGCCGGACTTACCAGCATGGTCAGAAAATGTGGGTGAGTGGATTGAAGAATTGAAGCAGGAATGGCAACACGATGTTGATGTTCTGAAAACCTGGGTTGCGAACGCCCCCAAAAAATGACCCCGGATAAACCGGGGTGCGCGAATTCTGCGCCAACACCAGGGAAAAGCCCGGTTGCGCCGTAAGTTATAAGTTTTTATCCAGTCGGCGCAGCCGATAATCTCGTATGCTGCTCAGGCATTAAGATAGCAAATCTTAAATGATTTGTTACGTGAATCAGTAAAATGTGTGAAGCATAGCGATCAAATCATAATAACTGATGATAATTATCGCATGATCAATAGGAATGGCGAATGAAGAAGATTGGTGTGGTGCTTAGTGGCAGTGGGGTTTACGACGGTAGCGAGATTCAAGAAGCTGTTATAACTCTATTGGCAATCGCTCGCTCTGGCGCTGAAGCTGTTTGTTTTGCACCTGATAAACCTCAAGCAGATGTTATTAATCACCTGACTAATAATAAGTCTAATGAGCATCGTAATGTACTGGTTGAAGCTGCTCGAATTACCCGTGGGGCTATTACCCCTCTGGAGCAGGCCGATGCCAACGAACTGGATGCGTTGATTGTTCCGGGTGGCTTTGGTGCGGCAAAAAATCTGTGCGATTTTGCCAGTAAAGGTAGTGAGTGCCAGATTGATGGCGATTTACGCCGCCTTGCCAGGGATTGTCACGCGCAGGGTAAGCCTCTTGGTTTTATCTGTATTGCTCCTGTGATGTTGCCAAAGATTCTTGATGTACCAGTGCGTTTGACCATTGGCACGGATATCGACACCGCAGAAATCGTTGAAGAGATGGGGGCAGAACATGTCCCTTGCCCGGTGGATGATATCGTGGTTGATGAAGAGCAAAAAGTAGTGACTACGCCAGCTTATATGTTGGCAACACGTATTGATGAAGCCGCATTGGGCATCGAGAAATTGGTCGCTCGCGTTGTGGATATGACTGCATGAAGAAAGGGCGAATTGCGCTCTTGAGTACCCTGAAGCGCTGGTTGTTGCGCGGTGTACTGGCTTTCGCTGGAGTCTGGCTGGCGGGGATTATTCTGTTTAGCTTTTTGCCTGTGCCGTTTTCAGCCGTAATGGTAGAGCGGCAGCTCAGCGCCTGGTTTAGCGGTGATTTTGGTTACGTCGCTCACTCGGATTGGGTGAGCATGGATGAGATCTCACCATTGATGGGGCTTGCAGTTATTGCGGCAGAAGACCAGAAATTTCCCGACCACTGGGGGTTTGACGTTAATGCTATCGAAAAGGCCATTGCCCATAATGAACGTAATGAAAATCGCGTTCGCGGCGCATCGACACTTTCTCAGCAAACTGCCAAGAACTTGTTTTTATGGGATGGACGTAGCTATGTCCGTAAAGGTCTTGAGGCTGGGTTAACGCTGGGAATGGAAGCCGTCTGGACTAAACGCCGCATTCTCACGGTTTATCTAAATATCGCGGAATTTGGCGAGGGGATTTTTGGTGTCGAAGCCGCTTCACAGCGCTATTTCCACAAACCAGCAAGCCGTCTGACGGCATCAGAAGCGGCATTACTGGCTGCTGTATTGCCCAATCCGATTCGCTTTAAAGCGAATGCACCTTCTGGCTATGTACGCCAGCGGCAGCAATGGATATTGCGCCAGATGCGCCAGTTGGGTGGCGAGTCATTCATGGCGCACAATGAGCTGAAGTAAATTAGTCTTCGTCAAAACCTGAATTAAACAGGGCGATAACCGCATTCAAGGCTTGCTCTTCTTCAGGCCCGGTAACTTCAATTTCGATGTGTCCACCTTTAGCGGAATCCAGCATCAGCAATGCAATCACGCTGTTGGCTTCCGCCTCCGTGCCTGCTTCGTTACGCAGCATCACCTCGGCATCAAAGCTTTGCACCAGTTCGAACAGCTTCATTGCTGGGCGTGCATGCATGCCCAGTTTGTTGGTGATCTCAACGGTCTGTTTTACGGTCATGTTTTGCGTTTTTCCAGCGTACGGTGACGGGATTGCACATTTTTGCCGCGCGAACGGAAATAATCTGCCAGTTGCTCAGCAATATAAACTGAACGGTGTTTACCGCCTGTACAACCAATTGCCACAGTCAAATAGCTGCGGTTGTTGGTCTCCAGCATTGGTAACCACTGCTCAAGATAGCTGCGTGTCTGGTAGATAAAATTGTGCACTTCAGTGTGACGGTCAAGGAACGCAGCGACGGGTCTGTCGAGACCGGTCATCGGACGGAGCTTAGGATCCCAGTGCGGGTTTGGCAGGAAGCGCACGTCGAACACGTAGTCAGCATCGATTGGAATACCGTGTTTAAAGCCGAAGGACTCGAACACCATAGTCAATTCGCGCTCACGCTTGCCGAGCAGACGTGTACGCAACATTTCCGCAAGTTCGTGCACTGACATTTCAGAGGTATCAATAATCAGATCAGCTCTGGATTTCAGTGGTTCCAGCAGGTCACTTTCTTCATCAATAGCACTTTCTAATGAAAGATTTTTGCTGGAAAGTGGATGCAATCGACGCGTGTCGCTGTAACGACGGATCAGCGTATTGCGATCGGCGTCGAGGAATAACAATTGTGGCGAGAATGAGTCAGGCAGATTACTCATCGCCTGTTCAAAAATTTCCGGGTTTTCCGGCATGTTACGCACGTCGATGCTCACTGCCGCAGAAATTTTTCGCTCTGCGAGAGTTTTGGCAAGATCAGGTAACAGCACCACTGGTAGATTATCTACACAGTAGAATCCCATATCTTCTAGTGCACGCAAGGCTACAGACTTCCCTGAACCAGAGCGGCCGCTGACGATCATCAGCACCATTTTTTCACTCCCCCAACTTCTCTTGCTGTGATGTCAACACAACCACAGCCAGATTATTCACTTTCACTACCATTTTCTGTTTCGGTAATGATCTGATAAAGCTCTTCATCGCTTTGCGCAGAACGCAGGCGTCGACAAATTGTTTTGTCTGCCAGACGCTTTGCCACCAGAGATAAAGTGTGCAAATGCGTTTTTGTTTGATCCGCAGGTACAAGCAGCGCAAACATGAGGTCTACAGGCTGGTTATCAATCGCATCAAATGCGATCGGGGTCTCCAGTTTAATAAACACCCCAACGGCGCGGGTGGTATCTTCTTCCAGCTTCCCATGAGGTATAGCGATACCGTTACCGATACCGGTGCTCCCCATACGTTCGCGCGTCAGCACGGCTTCAAAAACCACTTGTGGTGGCAGGCCGAGTTGCTTTGCTGCCAGCTCACTGATGATTTCCAGTGCACGTTTTTTACTCTGGCAATGTACGTTGGTACGAGTACATTCCTTGTTCAGGACATTACTAAGTTGTAGAGCAGAATCGTTGTTCATCATAAGTTCACCTAAGCACCCTGTTATGCTAACGGCCCGTTAAGTAACGAGCCGTCTATGCTGGAACAGTTGCCCGGATTATCAGTGTTGTTTTAGTTTATCTTTATGTTTGGTTAACTGGCGCGCCAGTTTATCAATTAAGCCATCAATTGCCGCATACATATCCTGGCCATCAGAGCTTGCATGGATTTCACCACCATTCACATGAAGCGTTGCATCGGCAATATGCGTGACTTTTTCCACTTTTAACACAATGTAGACTTGGTTAATTCTATCGAAGTACTGCTCCAGTTTGGCAAACTTCGTACTCACAAAATCGCGCAGTGCGTCAGTGATTTCGACGTTATGTCCTGTAATGTTGAGCTGCATAGTGTCTTCCTTATCGGTTAAGTCATACCAGCTGTTTACGCTGATTTGACGGTGGTATGGATAAAGACTCTCGGTACTTCGCAACAGTGCGGCGTGCCACCATGATCCCCTGATCGGATAGCATAGTCGTTAACTTGCTATCACTCAGAGGTTTCGCTGGGTTTTCCGCAGCAATTAATTTCTTCACCAGTGCCCGAATCGCCGTAGAGGAGGCTTCGCCTCCGCCTTCGGTATTCACATGGCTGGAGAAGAAATACTTCAATTCAAAAATGCCGCGTGGACTGTGCAAATATTTTTGCGTGGTCACACGGGAAATAGTCGATTCATGCATCTCGACTACCTGGGCGATATCAGCAAGAACCATCGGTTTCATGTGCTCTTCGCCGTGCTCAAAAAAACCTTGTTGCTGCTCAACGATACAGCGACTGACGCGCAGCAGCGTATCGTTGCGACTTTCAAGACTTTTAATCAACCACTTCGCTTCTTGCAGGTTACTGCGAATAAATTGCGAGTCGCTGTCATTGCGGGCATTGGTACCCATCGCAGCGTACTGCTGATTGATTTTAAGGCGTGGAATGCTGTCGGCGTTTAATTCTACCGTCCAGCGCCCCTGAATCTTTTTGACCAGAATATCGGGAATGACATATTCGGGTTCACTGGTTTGAATCGATTGGCCTGGGCGTGGATCAAGAGACTGAATCAGGCACATTGCCTCTTTCAGAACTTCTTCTTTCAGGCGAGTGACGCGCATCAGGCTACGGAAATCATGATTGGCGAGCAGATCCAGATGATCGCTGACAATCAGTCGTGCCTCGGTCAGCCACGGTGTTTCACGGGCAAATTGAGAAAGCTGGATGAGTAAGCAATCGCGTAGATCGCGTGCGGCAACTCCAACAGGATCAAAACGCTGGACGCGTTTAAGTACCGCCTCCACTTCGTCGATGGTGATTTCTTCATCGCCCATGCTTTCCAGAATTTCTTCCAGCGAAACCGTGAGATAGCCCATTTCGTCAACGGCATCAACAATAGATGTCGCAATGGCAGTGTCGGTATCAGAGAACGGGGTTAAATCGACCTGCCACATCAGGTAATCCTGGAGTGACTGAGTCGTTTCCCCCTGATAAATCGGCAACTCATCGTCACTATAATCTGAACCGGCGCCCGATGGGGAACCGGCGGTATAGATTTCGTCCCAGCTGGTATCTAACGGCAATTCGTCAGGCATCTCTTTTTGTTCAAGCGCCTCACGAGTGTCTAAAGCTTCATTTTCACGAACTTCCTGAGTTTCAATTTCTTCATGCAGATCGGTTTGCTCAAGCAGTGGGTTACTTTCCAGGGCTTGTTGGAGTTCTTGCTGCAGCTCTAACGTTGACAGCTGCAACAGGCGAATTGCCTGCTGTAACTGTGGAGTCATAGCAAGTTGTTGGCTAAGCCGTAATTGCAAACCTTGCTTCATATTCAGAGCGAGCTTCCTCAGGTATATACCCGGCATACTTCAAGTTGCAGGAACGTGGGCAACTCGAATTACCCAGAGTATTAATAATTATACTTCCTACCCTATCAGAGTCTGAACTCTTCGCCCAGATAGACGCGCTTAACATGCTCATCTTCCAGGATTTCCGCAGGCGTGCCATGGGCAATTAACTGGCCCTGGCTTACGATGTAAGCTCGTTCACACACGGCCAACGTTTCGCGTACGTTATGGTCAGTAATCAGCACACCAAGCCCGCTATCGCGCAAGTGCTCGATAATCCGCTTGATGTCGATGACGGAGATTGGGTCAACACCTGCAAAAGGTTCGTCCAAAAGAATAAATTTCGGGTTTGCAGCCAAAGCGCGGGCAATTTCAACACGACGGCGCTCACCACCAGACAGAGACTGCCCGAGGTTATTGCGCAAATGCTCAATGTGAAACTCTTCCATCAACTCATTCGCGCGGTCTTCACGCTGTTCAGCGCTGAGGTCATCACGAATTTGCAGGACTGCCATCAAGTTATCGAACACGCTCAAGCGACGGAAAATTGACGCTTCTTGCGGTAAATATCCAATCCCACGACGGGCGCGAGCATGGAGCGGCAGAAGACTAATGTCTTCGTCATCAATAATGATGTTGCCAGCATCACGCGGAACAATGCCAACAACCATGTAAAAAGTCGTGGTTTTGCCTGCACCGTTAGGTCCAAGTAAACCGACAATTTCACCTGATTTAACGGTCAGGCTGACATCTTCAACAACGCGGCGGCCTTTGTAGGCTTTGGCGAGATGTTTTGCAATTAAAGTAGCCATAACGAATTAGTTACTCTTTTTCGGGGCAGGTGCTGGAGCAGCTTTGCCGTCTTTCTTCTGCAATTGAGAAGGAACCAGAACGGTGGTGACACGTTTACCTTTTTCGCTAAAGGCCTGCATCTTCTGTTCTTTAACCAGATAGGTAATTTTGTCACCCTTGATATTGCTATCTACCTGTTCCAGATATGCATTACCGGTCAGAACCACAAAGTCGTTTTGCAACTCATAGTGCATAGTCGCTGAGTGGCCGCTTACAGGCTTACCGCTATCCTGCATCTGATAGAAAGTGGCGGGGTTACCATAACCATCAATCACTTCTTTGCCTTGCTCACCGCCCGGGCGAGTCACAACGACTTTATCGGCGTTAATTTTGATACTGCCTTGCGTCACGATCACATTGCCGGTGAAGGTGACGACGTTGCCTTGCATATCCAGCGACTGTTGGTCAGATTCAATGTGAATCGGCTGATCGGTATCACCGGTCAGCGCAAATGCCGAAAAACTGGCGGCTAAAAGCGTACTGGTCAGTACTAAATTACGGCTGAGTTTGTTTATTCTGGATTTCATAGGATGTTCTAACCTTTTCAATCAGCTCGGCATTTTTGCTGCGTAAGTTTCCACGCATTTTGAGGCCGGTAGAGTTAAAGCTGGTTCCGTACAAGGTTACCTGGTCATCAGAGGCAACATCCTGAGTGACTAAATTAACCTGCGCATTGTCCGTGGTAATTTTGCGTAGCTGTGAATCTGGTGTCAGGGCTGTCAGCACCACATTTCCGTACAAATACAGCATCCGATCGTTAGTCAGTTTGGCGCGATCTGCCCGTAATGACCAGGTTGCTACTTTGTTTTCGTCGTACTGTGTCATCACCGGATTGGTGAACCACGAAACAGCGGTATCGGAAAAGTATTCAACGTGTTCTGCGACCAGCCGGTAATTTAAAGCCCCTTCAGGACTGTAGGCGAGGGTCGTAGAATGTTCACTTTTATAGGTTGGCTCGTTACTGTTCACTGTTTGTGGCGCAACAGTGTCTTTATCGACCAGATTTACACCAATCAATACCAGTACCAGCAATGAAAGCAGGATGATAACCCAACGTCTGGTCTTACTCATATAGATAGCCCTTTGGCCTCATCAAGCTTTCCTTGAGCCAGTAAAAGGAGATCGCAGACTTCGCGTACTGCTCCTCGTCCGCCAGCAATACGTGTAACGTAGTCGGCACGAGGAATAAGTAAAGGATGAGCATCCGCTACCGCGACACTCAAACCTACTTTAGCCATTACAGGCCAGTCGATTAAATCATCCCCGACATAAGCCACTTGCTCAGCTGGAATGGCGAGCTTATCTAATAGATCCTGAAAAGCCAGCAGCTTGTCAGATTGCCCTTGATAAAGATGGGTGATGCCAAGCGTTTCGCACCTGTCCTCAAGAAGTTTTGCTTTCCGGCCAGTAATAATCGCCACTTCGATATTAGAGGTTAGTGCACAGCGAATTCCATAGCCATCACGGACGTTGAATGCTTTCAGCTCTTCGCCGCTATTACCCATATAAATCAGGCCGTCAGACATTACACCGTCAACGTCTAAAATAAGCAGGCGCACGTTTGCTGCCTGCTCCATCACGCGCGTGCTTACCGGCCCATAACAAGTGGCAAGAGACGCTTCATGGTTACTCATTAAGGCTAATCCTTTGTTAAACCACGCCTGCGCGTAGCATGTCATGCATATGTACCACACCCAGTAGTTGCTCGCCATCTGCAACCAGTACTGAGGTTATATGGCGGGACTGCATCAAGTTCAGTGCATCAACCGCCAATAACGTTGGGCGAACACGAATTCCGCCGACAGTCATGACATCTGCGATATTCAGGGAGTGGAGATCAACGCCCATATCAAAGACCCGACGTAAATCACCATCAGTAAAGATCCCTTCAATTTTCATCAGGGAGTCACAGATTACGGTCATACCCATATTTTTGCGCGTTATTTCCAGTAATGCATCGCGCAATGAAGCATCTTTACTGACATGCGGGATCTCATCGCCAGTGTGCATAATATCGCTGACACGTAATAACAGTTTACGTCCCAATGCACCGCCTGGGTGAGAAAGAGCAAAATCTTCTGCAGTAAAGCCACGAGCTTTCAGCAGAGCAACAGCAAGTGCGTCACCCATCACAAGCGTTGCCGTGGTGCTGGACGTTGGAGCCAGTCCTAACGGACAAGCTTCCTGGGGAACCTTGACACAAAGATGGACGTCGGCCGCTTTGCCCATTGAGCTTTCCGGGCGACTTGTGATGCAAATCAGTGGCACCTGCAATCGTTTAAGAACCGGAATCAGCGCCAGAATTTCGTTAGATTCGCCAGAGTTTGAGATAGCGATAACAATATCTTGCGTGCTAACCATGCCGAGGTCGCCATGGCTTGCTTCACCTGGGTGAACGAAAAACGAAGGTGTACCGGTACTTGCAAAAGTTGCCGCCATCTTTTTACCGATGTGACCGGATTTGCCCATACCCATGACAACGACTTTGCCCTGGCAATAAAACATTTTTTCACAGGCCGCAGAGAAGTCTGTGTTGATGTATTGCCCAAGCTGATCCAGGCCTTCACGTTCGATCTTCAGTACTTCTTTACCTGCTTGCTGAAAGTCAAAACCCGGTTGTAATTCTATCTGTGACATAATTTCCGTTCCGCTTTACCCTACGACAGGTGATGCAATAAACCACAGCATCACAATCCATACGAAGAAACTACATGTTAACAGAGCACCTGCTGCCTTGCCGATAGAGCGTGATTTACGCCAGCAAAGTACTGCAAAAATGGCACTGACTACCAACATGACCCAATAGTCACGAGCAAAGGCATGTGGGTCAATTTCACCCGGTGCAATCAAGGCAGGAATACCCAATACCAAAACAATATTGAATATGTTCGAGCCGATGATATTGCCAATCGCAATATCGTCTTCACCTTTACGTGCACCTGCGATGGTCGTTGCAAGTTCAGGCAGGCTCGTGCCCACTGCAATAATCGTCAGGCCAATCACTAACTCGCTTATGCCAAAGTAATGTGCCAGTACGCTGGCGTTATCGATAACCATGCGAGTGGCCATCGGCATAATAATTAAAGCCACGGCGAGCCATAAAAATGCGACGGGACGGCTCCCTTCACGAGGAAGCTCTGCCAGCTGCTCGCGGGTCAGGTTGTCAGCACCTTCATTTCCGGCAAGGCGAGCTATTTTAATCGTAAACAGCAGATAAGCTACTGCGACAGCAATCAGTATTACGCCATCAATACGGCTAAGCTGGTTATCAAAAAGAAGCCAGCCGATCACGCCACTGACGACTAACATTAGGGGTAATTCACGCCGTAGAATATCGGAATTCACGGTAAATGGATGCAAAAGTGCCGCTAAGCCGAGAATCAGTAAGATATTGGTGATATTCGAACCTAATGCTGTCCCCACCGCTAAATTCAATTGGCCATTTAGAGCAGCAGAGCTTGCGACGAGCAGTTCAGGTAAGGATGTCCCGATGCTAACAACGGTTAAACCGATAAGGAGTGGCGGAACGCCGAAACTACGGCAAAGTATCGAGGCGGCGAACACCAGACGATCCGCGCCATAGACGACCAAAAGCAAACCGATAATTAACAGAGCTGTAGCTAACAGCATGCAAAATCCTTTATTCAGGTATAATCGCCGGTCTCTTGCTGTGAAAGTACCGGCAGAGCATACAGATCTGTAGGCCATGATGAATTCTTAATTCTGACTTTATGTGGCAGAAAAGTAAAACAAATGCCAGTTTTCGCTAATCAGGGCTGATAACATTCTGTGAAAATGTTGGGTTGGAACTGAGTTGCTATCCAATGCTTCGTCCGTGAACTTGATAAAAGGAAAGATGATGAGCCAGACGCAGACGAATCTGGTCGAAATTCGCGATGTTAGTTTTACTCGCGGCAGTCGGCGCATCTTTGACAATATTTCCCTGAACGTGCCCCGTGGCAAAATTACAGCCATCATGGGGCCATCGGGCATTGGTAAAACGACATTGCTGCGGCTGATTGGTGGTCAAATTCAGCCTGACAATGGCGAAATCCTGTTCGACGGTGAAAACGTGCCGGCAATGTCGCGCTCACGACTATATAACGTGCGTAAACGTATGAGCATGCTGTTTCAATCCGGCGCGTTATTTACCGATCTCAATGTCTTCGAAAATGTGGCGTATCCGCTTCGCGAACATCGCCGCTTACCGGAGGAGTTGCTGCATAGCACCGTTATGATGAAGCTTGAGGCGGTGGGATTACGTGGGGCCGCTAAACTGATGCCAAACGAACTCTCTGGCGGTATGGCTCGACGAGCCGCACTTGCGCGTGCCATAGCACTCGAACCTGACCTTATTATGTTTGATGAGCCATTCGTTGGTCAGGACCCTATTACAATGGGTGTGCTGGTTAAACTGATTTCAGAATTAAACAGCGCACTGGGTGTGACCTGTATTGTGGTTTCGCATGATGTACCTGAAGTGCTGAGCATCGCGGATTACGCCTATATTGCAGCAGATCAGCATATCGTCGCTGAAGGGACTCCAACCGCCTTGCGCGAAAATTGTGACCCTCGGGTTCGTCAGTTCCTTGATGGTATAGCCGATGGGCCAGTACCGTTCCGCTATCCGGCAACGGATTATCGGAATGACTTATTATCAAAAACAGGGAGTTAAGTTACTCATGCTCTTTAATGCACTGGCATCGTTCGGGCAGCGGGGACTGAAAACCTGCGCGTCATTCGGCCGGGCCGGGATAATGCTTTTTAATGCGCTGGTGGGGAAACCGGAATTCCGCAAACATGCGCCATTGCTGATTCGCCAGCTGTATAACGTCGGCGTATTGTCGCTGCTGATTATTATCGTTTCTGGTCTGTTTATCGGCATGGTTCTTGGCTTGCAGGGCTACTTAGTTCTGACTACTTATAGTGCGGAATCAAGCCTGGGGATGCTGGTTGCCTTGTCTCTATTGCGTGAGCTTGGGCCTGTCGTGGCAGCGCTGTTGTTTGCCGGACGCGCAGGTTCGGCTTTGACCGCAGAAATTGGCCTGATGAAAGCAACAGAACAGCTTTCCAGTATGGAGATGATGGCGGTTGATCCTTTGCGCCGTGTCGTTTCTCCTCGTTTCTGGGCTGGTGTAATTTCCTTGCCATTACTGACGCTTATCTTTGTCGCAGTAGGGGTATGGGGAGGGGCACTGGTTGGTGTGAACTGGAAGGGAATCGACTCTGGGTTCTTCTGGTCTGCCATGCAAGATGCCGTCAACTGGCGTACCGATCTGATTTACTGTGTTATCAAGAGCGTAGTGTTTGCGATAACCGTGACCTGGATTGCGTTATTCAATGGCTACGATGCTATTCCTACGTCCGCAGGGATTAGCCGGGCAACAACACGAACCGTTGTGCACGCTTCATTGGCCGTTTTAGGGCTGGATTTTGTGCTCACTGCACTGATGTTTGGGAATTAAGTTCATGCAAACTAAGAAATTTGAAACTGGGGTTGGGGCATTTTTAATTATTGCATTGGCAGCCATCGTCTTCTTGTGTCTGAAAGTGGCTAATGTCACTTCGCTGCGCAGTGAGCCAACGTATCGGGTTTACGCGACGTTTGATAACATCGGTAGCCTGAAAACCGGTTCTCCATTACGCCTTGGCGGCGTGGTGATTGGACGCGTTGATGACATTACGCTTGATCCAAAAACTTACTTACCGCGAGTCACTCTGGATATCGAAGAACGCTATAACCATATTCCTGACACCAGTTCGTTGGCTATCCGCACTTCAGGTTTACTCGGTGAGCAATACCTCGCACTGAACCTTGGTTTTGATGACCCTGAACTCGGTTCATCTATCCTTAAAGAGGGCGGCACGATTCAGGACACTAAATCAGCCCTGGTGCTGGAAGATCTGATTGGCCAATTCTTGTATAAGAGCGGTAATGGCGATAATCAGAAATCAGAGGATTCCTCATCGCAGGATTCAGAGAATAATAGTGCAGCGCCACAGCCTGGCACGACGCACTAATCTAAGAGGAAAAGTTTTATGTTTAAAAGACTTATTATGATTGCCATGTTGGTTATTGCACCACTGGCGAATGCTGCGGATCAAAGCAACCCATACAAACTGATGGGCGAAGCGGCGCAAAAAACATTTGACCGATTGAAAAATGAGCAGCCTAAAATTCGTCAAAATCCCGATTATTTGCGTGAAGTTGTTGGGCAAGAACTTCTGCCATATGTGCAGGTGAAATACGCGGGTGCACTGGTACTGGGCCGTTACTACAAAGATGCAACCCCTGCACAGCGTGATGCCTACTTCAAAGCGTTCGAAGCGTATCTGAAACAGGCCTATGGCCAGGCGCTTGCGATGTATAACGGGCAATCCTACCAAATCGCACCTGAGCAGCCTCTGGGTGATGCCACCATTGTGGCGATTCGTGTAACGATCGTTGATCCGAACGGCCGTCCACCTGTGCGTCTTGATTTCCAGTGGCGCAAAAACACACAAACTGGTAACTGGCAGGCTTACGACATGATTGCTGAAGGTGTCAGCATGATTACCACTAAGCAAAACGAGTGGAGCGATATCCTGCGTACCAAAGGGATTGATGGTTTGACTTCTCAGCTGCAATCAATCTCTAAACTGCCAATTACCCTGGAAAATAAAAAGTAATGGCTGACGAACTTAACTGGCAGCGTGAAGCCGCAACGTTGCACCTGGCGGGTGAGTTAGATAGCGATACGGTGGGGTCAGTATGGCGCCAGCGTGAGCAAATCATGGCAGGTATCAAAGTGTTGAACCTCTCTGGTTTATCGCGTGTTGATACTTCAGGTTTAGCGCTTTTGATTCATCTTGTGGATTTCGCCAGGTGTCAAAATGTCGAGATAGAACTCCAGGGCGCCAGCGAGAACTTACAGACGCTGACTAAACTTTATAACCTGCCAGAAGACATCCTTCCTGCATTTGCAGGCTAGTGTTTTCATAACGTTACTATCATTGCCCCTGATCTAATTGGATCAGGGGCTTTTTGCTTATTTAAGCCTGCGCCACTTTCCTCTAAGATGTGTGGCTTGTTTCCTTAACCGACGAATTATATCCCATGGAAAATCATGAAATTCAGACAGTGCTGATGAACGCACTGCCCCTCCAGGAAGTCCACGTCTCAGGCGATGGCAGCCATTTTCAGGTGATTGCGGTGGGTGAGTTATTCGCCGAGTTAAGTCGCGTGAAGAAGCAACAAACAGTTTATGCGCCATTGATGGAGCTGATTGCTGATAACCGTATCCATGCGGTTTCCATCAAGACCTATACTCCGCAAGAGTGGGATCGCGATCGTAAACTTAATGGTCTTTGAGCAATTCGCCACGGCGGGTTGTAACGATTTGAATTTAATAGAGAGCAGTTGCAATGGATAAATTTCGAGTTCAGGGGCCAACCCGACTGAGTGGTGAAGTGACGATCTCCGGGGCGAAGAACGCCGCGCTGCCGATCCTCTTCGCAGCACTGTTGGCCGAAGAGCCAGTTGAGATTCAAAACGTTCCAAAACTGAAAGACATTGATACCACAATGAAGCTGTTAAGCCAGTTGGGTACCAAAGTTGAACGTAACGGTTCAGTGTGGATTGATGCCAGTGAAGTAAATATCTTCTGTGCGCCTTATGATCTGGTTAAAACCATGCGTGCTTCTATCTGGGCGCTTGGTCCGCTGGTCGCACGCTTTGGCCAGGGTCAGGTTTCTTTACCTGGCGGCTGTGCCATTGGCGCACGTCCGGTTGATTTGCACATTACAGGTCTTGAACAGCTCGGTGCGGAAATCAAACTGGAAGAAGGCTACGTTAAAGCTTCTGTTCAGGGCCGTCTGAAGGGCGCGCATATTGTGATGGATAAAGTGAGCGTAGGTGCCACTGTCACCATCATGAGTGCTGCAACTCTTGCTGAAGGTACAACTATCATTGAAAACGCAGCCCGTGAGCCGGAGATCGTTGATACAGCGAACTTCCTCAACACGCTGGGTGCGAAAATCACTGGTGCAGGCACCGATCGCATTACTATCCAGGGTGTTGAACGCCTGGGTGGCGGTGTTTATCGTGTGGTGCCGGATCGTATCGAAACCGGTACTTTCCTGGTAGCAGCTGCGATTTCTGGTGGGAAAATTGTTTGCCGCAATGCTCAACCAGACACGCTTGATGCTGTGTTGGCGAAACTGCGCGAAGCGGGTGCCGATGTTGAAGTTGGCGAAGATTGGGTTAGCCTCGATATGCACGGTAAGCGTCCGAAAGGCGTGACAATCCGTACTGCGCCGCACCCAGGCTTCCCTACTGACATGCAGGCTCAGTTCACTTTGTTGAACCTCGTGGCGGAAGGTACTGGTGTTATCACTGAAACTATTTTTGAAAATCGCTTCATGCACGTCCCGGAACTTATCCGTATGGGCGCACATGCAGAGATTGAGAGCAATACAGTGATTTGCCACGGCGTTGAGAAGCTGTCTGGTGCACAAGTAATGGCAACCGACCTGCGCGCGTCAGCAAGCCTCGTTCTGGCGGGTTGTATCGCAGAAGGTACCACCGTGGTTGATCGTATTTACCACATCGATCGTGGCTACGAGCGCATTGAAGATAAACTTCAGGCGTTAGGTGCGAAGATTGAACGTGTGAAAGGTAATAGCGGCGAATAAAATTCGTTGTTAAAAAGAAAAACCGGGCTTGCCCGGTTTTTTTTATCTTTTCCGCATAAGGCTCATTCGGTCAATGAACTGATGAGTTTGCGGATCGTAGTAGCGTGAAGGCCAAATCACCCAAGGTGAAGTTTCCAGTGCCTGCGCGATGATTAATTCACCTTTTGGCCAAGGGCGTGTCAACGTATTAGCTAAAGTAGAAGAGCTTAGACCTGCTTTCCGTGATTCAGCCGCAAGTGATGTTCCGCGTTTGCGTAGCCCTGCAATGATATCTGCCGGGTGCCAGTCAGTATTGTTACTTTCCATGTTTCTCCCTGTAACCGCTTCTATTTACCGGTTTACTCAATTGCGGTTATAGCACAGCATTAATCCAAAAGACTCCAATAAATGGCGTAAAAATTCAAATTTGTGTTAACACACACAAAGTGAATGAAACCAATGAATACAGGATGCTAGGGAGAGTGGTTTTGAGGGCTGGAATGAATTTATTGGAAACTTAGTGCGCCTTTGAACGGCGCACTAAATAGAGATTAACGATCGCGTTGAACAGCCATGCGGGCCAGAGCAATTAAAGCTTCTTTGTACTCGCTTTCAGGCAGAACATTCAGAGCTGAAATAGCTTTGTCAGCTTCTTGTTCTGCACGTAGTTGAGTCCATTCCAGCGAGCCACAGGCCGCCATAGCATCTAACACCGGCTGCAGTAAATGACGCCCGTTGCCTTGCTCAATAGCCTCACGAATCATTTTGGCTTGCTCAGCATTACCGTTACGCATTGCGTGCAGTAAAGGGAGAGTTGGCTTACCTTCGTTCAGGTCATCCCCCACATTTTTACCAAGCGTTTGGCCATCGGCACTATAGTCCAGAAGATCGTCGATAAGCTGGAAAGCCGTCCCGAGATAGCGGCCATAATCCTGAAGTGCGAGTTCTTGTTCCGCAGTTGCATCAGCTAAAATACCTGAGCACTGAGCTGCAGCTTCGAACAAGCGCGCTGTTTTGCTGTAAATCACCCGCATATAGCTTTCTTCAGTAATATCAGGGTCATTACAATTCATCAATTGCAGAACTTCACCCTCGGCAATGACATTCACTGCTTCGGACATCACTTCCAGAACCTTGAGCGAGCCTAGTTGAGTCATCATCTGGAAGGCGCGGGTATAAATAAAATCACCAACCAATACACTAGCGGCATTGCCAAATGCGGCGTTAGCCGTTGCTTTCCCGCGACGCATATCTGACTCATCAACGACATCATCATGAAGCAGTGTCGCGGTATGGATAAATTCAATGAGCGCCGCAATATTGATATGCGCGCTTCCCTGATAACCAAGCGTGCGAGCAGCAAGAACAGCAATCATTGGACGGATACGTTTACCACCGCCACTGACGATGTAATACCCTAACTGATTGATCAATTGGACATCTGAATTCAACTGTTCAAGGATGACCGCATTGACTCCCGCCATATCTTGCGCGGTTAACTCGTTAATTTTTTCTAAATTCATCGCAAAAGTCTGGCTTAAAGTCCTGTTTACCACATGTCTTTATGGAATCACGTGAGGGTAGAGGAGTAATAATGTAGTACAGATTGTACTGAAAAAACGAGGCAGATAAACGGCTGGTGTGATGTTGCGTTTTTTTTCTACTCTGTTTAATGACAGGGCTTGTCAAAGGCTCTCGTTTTGCGTAATATTCGCGCCCTATTGTGAATATTTATAGCGCCACCTGAAACATACGTAGGGTGCGTGCGGAAAGCGGAGTTTTATATGTACGCGGTTTTCCAAAGTGGTGGTAAACAACACCGAGTAAGCGAAGGTCAAACCATTCGCCTGGAAAAGCTGGACATCGCAACTGGCGAAGCAGTTGAGTTCGCAGAAGTTCTGATGATCGCTAATGGTGAAGAAATCAAAATCGGCGTTCCTTTCGTCGATGGCGGCGTAGTTAAAGCTGAAATTGTTGCTCATGGTCGTGGCGAGAAAATTAAGATTGTTAAGTTTCGTCGTCGTAAACACTACCGTAAGCAGCAGGGTCATCGTCAGTGGTTCACTGATGTGAAAATCACCGGCATCAGCGCTTAATACAGGGGAGCATATTAAATGGCACATAAAAAGGCTGGCGGCTCTACTCGTAACGGTCGCGATTCCGAAGCTAAACGTCTGGGCGTAAAACGTTTCGGCGGAGAAGCAGTTCTGGCAGGCAGCATTATCGTTCGTCAACGTGGTACTAAATTCCACGCTGGTACTAACGTAGGTTGCGGCAAAGATCATACTCTGTTCGCTTTGACTGACGGTAAAGTTAAGTTCGAAGTTAAAGGTCCGAAAAACCGTAAGTTCATCAGCATCGTTGCTGAATAAGTTTTTCGCGTCCCGGTAACGGATAGAAGCCCCGCAACACGTTGCGGGGCTTTTTACATTCTGCGACCGGTAAATCAATGAAGTATTTTCTTCAGATTTCGGGTTGCAGGATTAGATCATGAAACAGCAGGCAGGGATTGGCATTCTCCTGGCGCTTACAACAGCAATTTGCTGGGGTGCATTGCCAATAGCGATGAAACAGGTGCTGACGGTAATGGAACCGCCAACAGTTGTTTTTTATCGCTTCCTGATGGCAAGCCTGGGTTTGGGTAGCATTCTTGCTATACGCGGAAAATTGCCTCCGTTGGCGTTGTTCAGAAAGCCACGTTGGTTGGGCTTACTCGCGATTGCAACGGGTGGCTTGTTCGGTAACTTTTTGCTGTTTAGTTCATCACTACAGTATTTAAGCCCGACGGCATCACAGGTTATTGGCCAGCTTTCCCCAGTGGGAATGATGGTGGCAAGCGTTGTTGTGCTGAAAGAAAAAATGCGCGGTACGCAGGTCATCGGGGCCACAATGCTTCTTTGCGGGTTGGTGATGTTTTTTAATACCAGCCTGATAGAAATTTTTACCCGCCTGACAGATTACACCCTTGGGGTGATTTTCGGTGTTCTGGCGGCGACAGTGTGGGTCACCTATGGTGTGGCGCAGAAGGTATTATTACGCCGCCTGGCCTCGCAACAGATCCTCTTTTTGCTGTACACTTTATGTACTCTTGCGCTTTTCCCATTGGCTCAGTTGGATAAAATCTTCCAACTCAGTAATTGGCAACTGGCGTGTTTAGTTTTCTGTGGCCTGAATACACTGGTTGGGTATGGGGCACTGGCAGAAGCCATGGCACGGTGGCAGGCGGCACAGGTTAGCGCCATTATTACGCTAACTCCTCTGTTTACTTTGCTATTTTCAGATTTATTAGCGTTAGCCTGGCCCGATTTCTTCGCCATGCCGTTACTTAACCTTGTGGGTTATTGCGGCGCGTTTATCGTGGTTGCAGGTGCGATGTATTCAGCCATTGGTCACCGTCTTTGGGGACGCTGGCGCAAAACCGAAGCTGTTCTTCCAGTACAACGTTCGGGCGAATGATTTACGGAGAAGTGAAATGAAGTTTGTTGATGAAGCAACGATCCTGGTCGTAGCAGGTGATGGCGGTAACGGCTGCGTTAGCTTCCGTCGTGAAAAATATATTCCCAGAGGTGGCCCGGACGGTGGTGATGGCGGTGATGGCGGTGATGTGTGGCTTGAGGCTGACGAAAACCTCAACACCCTTATCGACTATCGCTTTGAGAAATCTTTCCGCGCTGAACGTGGTCAAAATGGCCAGAGCCGTGACTGTACCGGTAAACGTGGTAAAGACATTACCGTTAAAGTCCCTGTAGGGACGCGTGTTATCGATCAAGGCACTGGCGAGACTATGGGTGACATGACCCTGCATGGTCAGAAGCTGATGGTTGCTAAAGGCGGCTGGCACGGTTTGGGTAATACCCGTTTCAAGTCATCTGTAAACCGTACACCACGCCAGAAAACCATGGGTACCCCAGGTGAGAAGCGTGATATCCAACTTGAGCTGCTGCTGCTGGCAGACGTGGGTATGCTTGGTTTGCCAAATGCGGGTAAATCTACCTTTATTCGTTCTGTCTCTGCGGCAAAACCAAAAGTAGCGGATTATCCGTTTACTACCCTGATCCCAAGCCTTGGCGTTGTCCGTATGGATAACGAGAAGAGCTTTGTGGTTGCCGATATTCCAGGGCTTATCGAAGGTGCCGCTGATGGCGCAGGCCTCGGCATCCGCTTCCTGAAACACCTTGAGCGTTGCCGCGTGTTATTGCACCTCATCGATATCGCACCAATTGACGAATCAGATCCGGTTGAAAATGGCCGAGTCATCATTGGTGAGTTGGAAAAATACAGCGAGAAACTTGCTGAGAAGCCACGCTGGTTGGTCTTCAACAAATGCGATTTGATGAGCAAAGAAGACGCCGAAGCGCGTGCAAAAGAAATTGCGACCGCAATGGGCTGGGAAGAGAAATACTACCTGATCTCTGCAGTTAACCGCGAAGGCGTTAACGCGCTGTGCTGGGATGTAATGGACTTCATCATTGCTAACCCGAAAATCACTGAGCTTCAGCCTGTTGCTCCTGAGAAAGTCGAGTTTATGTGGGATGATTATCATCAGCAGCAACTCGATGCAGTAGAAGCAGAAGAAGATGATGACTGGGATGACGATTGGGATGAAGATGACGACGAAGGTGTCGAGATCATCTACCAGAAATAAGACGTTATCTTTGAAGGGGCCGGAAATTTTCCGGCCTTTTTTTATTTGGGAGTCACTGGCTTTGCGCAGGGATCCAGCAGCTCGCCTGAAGACCAATCTCTTTAGGGCCACTCTCTAACGCTAATTTCCCGTGATGTAGCTGAACGATACGCTGAACAATATTCAAACCTAAGCCACTGCCGCCATAACGTTGATCCATACGGCGGAAAGGATCGGTAATCGTCTGGCGATGTTCTTCGTCTATACCTGGCCCTTGATCGGACACCGCAAGTGTTGCGCCATTACCCTCAGCAGTTAATGACACCGTAATGTTACTTTTGACCGGGCTATAACGGGATGCGTTTTCCAGCAGGTTACGCAGCATCAGACGCAGTAGTACGGCATCCCCCTGAACGATGTTTTCACTTTCCTTTGGCCAGATGATCGATTGTTCACGCGAGGCGACCATTTCTTCCATTTCCATTTTGAGCGGCGAAATAATGTCGCGTTGCCAGTTCAGCGTATCGTAATGCCCACTCGCCAGAGCTTGCCCTGCACGCGAGAGCATTAGCAACTGCTCTATGGTATGCATCAGCTGATCTATTCGCTCCAACAGCATAGGAGCTTGCTGAACGCCTGAGTTTGCCATCAACTCAAGGTGCAGTCGAATGCCAGCCAATGGCGTACGAAGCTCGTGGGCAGCATCGGCAGTAAATAAGCGTTCTTGCTGAATAGTATGGTCAAGCCTTGCCAGCAATTGATTCAGTGAATTGGTGACGGCAACCATCTCTTCCATGTCTGAATACATTGGCAGAGGGGTAAGATTATCAGCGGAACGATTAGCAAGGCTGGTGCGCAGTCGATTCAATGGACGGGTAATCCAGGTGATCGCCCAGAAAGAGAAGAACAATGTGAAACCAATCATCACCAGAGAAGGAACCAGCAATGAAGCAATAGCTTCGCGGATCTCCTTCTCTACATGCTGATTTCGTGCCTTGGCAGACAGCGTTTCACTGACCAGGAAACTGATTTGCTCACGACTTTCATGCCATAACCAAATGACACTAATTAGCTGGAAAAACAAAAGAATAAGAGCGAGAAGAATCATCAAACGCTGGCGCATGCTGTTCATGTTCGGCTCTCCAGTCGATAGCCAACACCACGCACGGTTTTTATTCTGTCTTTGCCTAGCTTGCGTCGAAGATTGTGGATATGCACTTCTAACGTATTTGAGCCAGGGTCATCCTGCCAACTGTAGATATCTTGTTGTAATGTTTCACGGTGCACCGTCTGCCCGATTCGCATCATCAATCGTGTGAGTAACGCGAACTCTTTTGGCGTGATTTCAACGGCCAGGTCTTGTAGAAGTACTTGCTGAGTCTGCAGGTTGAGTGTCAGATCATCATGCTGAAGAAGGTTATCGCTATGTCCTTGATAACGGCGAATCAATGCCCGCGTACGAGCTTGTAATTCAGCTAGAGCAAAGGGTTTGACCAGATAATCATCGGCACCAGAGTCCAGACCGTTAACTCGATCTTCAAGAGCGTCACGTGCTGTTAATATCAACACTGGTGTACTGATACTACGGCGTCGCCATTGCCTCAAAAGGGTGGCACCATCTTTGTCTGGTAGGCCAAGATCGAGGATGATCATGCCATATTCGCCACTTTCTATCAGTGCATCCGCTTCGGCGGCTGTCGTTGCACAATCGAGAGCATAACCCTCGTTGTTTAATGCCAGCACCAAGCCTTCCCGTAACAGTAAATCGTCTTCAACAATCAGCAGTTTCATAACTCAATTATTCTGGTAGATATCCTTATAGAGACGACTTTCAAAGCGCACTAATGGGATACGACGGTTACGTTGATCGGCAGGCTCAACAGCATAGCCTGACAAATATTGCACAAAGGCCATGCGCTGGCCGCTGGCAGTGGTGATAAATCCTGCAAGGTTATATACACCTTGCAGTGAGCCTGTCTTAGCCGAAACTTTGCCGTCAACACCCGCCTGATGTAGGCCTGCACGATACTGCAGCGAGCCGTCATAACCGGCCAACGGTAACATTGAGATAAAGTTAAGCTCAGTGTCATTCTGGGCGATGTATTGCAACACCTGCATCATGGTGGCGGGTGAAATCAGATTATGTCGAGACAACCCCGAACCATCTACCACGATACTATTACCTAAATCGACACCCGCTTTTTGTCGCAGGATTTGTCGTACTGCGTCAGCACCTGAACGCCAGGTCCCTGGGACGCCAAAACGGTTATGGCCGATGGTTCGAAAAACAGTATCGGCGATCATGTTGTCTGATTTCTTCAGCATTACCTTTAGCAAATCGTGCAGTGGTGCAGATTGCTTGCTGGCAATTACCGTTCCTGGGGTATTGGATTGCGTCTGACGCAATAAGGTCCCGCTGTAGCTTATCCCGGCCTCTTTCAGTTCGGCTTTCAAAATCGCGCCTGCGTAACTGGCTCCATCCTGTATTGCGAAGGCTAGCGGGAGGGGGTCTGCACGTTGTGTCATGCAGCCGGTAAGCGTAAAGCGATTCAGGTCGCCTGGCACCACATCCAGTTCACAATATTGTGCATCTGGTGAGCCTTTGGCGAGAGTTCTAACCTGGCTGAACATAACCACAGGATAGTAGGAAGCGATGCGGATGAAGGCTAAATCATCAGCTTTTGGGGCACTATAGAGCGAAACAGAAAAACAGTTTCGGTCGACAATTGCAGCAGCAGGCGGGGCGCTAAAACACTGAGTCATATCATTCCACGGCCAGCCAGGCGCTTTGTCATGACTGGCGAATATGGATGTGTCGATCAGTACATTACCCTGAATTTGCTGTACGCCTGATTTTTTCAGGACAGCGACCATATTGCGAATATCCTGACGTTTTAGCGTAGGATCGCCACCAAATCGGGCAATAAGGTCACCTTGTAATACACCGTTACTGACTTGTGCATTACTTTCAAGCGTGGTGTTAAACCTGAAATCTGGGCCCAATTGTAATAATGCTGCCAGAGCCGTGATGACTTTTTGGGTACTTGCGGGCAGCGCCATCTGTTGACTGTGATAGTCAATCAATGGGGCCGGCGCACCAATTTTTTGCACCATCAAAGCCAGGTTCGCGCCAGCGGGGAGCTGGGAAGTATAGTCTTCAACGTTGGCGGCCTGGACGGTAAACACCACAGCGCTGGTCAATCCAATGACAAATCTAAAAAATCGCATAATCTCGCGGTAACAACCTGGAAACGTATCGTCATACTACGGTGCATCGCAGTGCAAAGTAAACGATGACCCTTAGTGAACTCCAGGGTAAAATACAGGTCAATTTGGAAACCGTTCCTGACCTGGTGCTTTGCTCCGGGTCAGTTTTATTTTGCTTAGTGCCAGGGGTTTGGCTTATTTAAAGCAAACCAGGCTCTGGATTCAGGAATGCCGTTTGGTAATTCTGAACAGGAAAGTTTTGAAGAGGTATAACAATGCAACCTATTCCGATGACCCTACGTGGCGCAGAAAGATTACGTGAAGAGCTGGATTTCCTGAAGTCTGTGCGTCGCCCACAAATTATTGCCGCGATTGCTGATGCTCGCGAACATGGCGATCTGAAAGAAAACGCTGAGTACCATGCCGCACGTGAGCAACAGGGTTTTTGTGAAGGCCGTATCCAGGATATCGAAGCGAAGCTGTCCAACGCTCAGATTATCGATATCACCAAAATGCCAAACAATGGCCGTGTCATTTTTGGCGCGAGCGTTACGGTTTTGAATCTGGATAACGACGAAGAGCAGACTTATCGCATTGTTGGTGATGATGAAGCTGATTTTAAACAGAATCTTATTTCAGTGAACTCACCGATTGCTCGTGGCCTTGTGGGCAAAGAGCAGGAGGATGTTGTTGTTATCCGCACGCCGGGCGGTGATGTTGAGTTCGAGATACTAAAAGTGGAATATTTATAATATCTGCTACGCTTTTTTATAGCGTGGCGTATTGTAAAGAAAGGAAAAAGGCCGCACCGCGGCCTTTTATCAACTAACAGAGCGTGGCATTTTGCACACTCTCTGCTTATTTTGGCAGAGAAATTTTGCGCTCTTTAGACGCGCGATAGAGCACCAGCGTTTTACCGATAACCTGTACATTACAGGCGCCGGTTTCACGCACGATGGCATCCACGATCAAGGTTTTAGTTTCGCGATCTTCCGTTGCGATTTTCACCTTGATTAACTCATGATGTTCAAGCGCTTGTTCAATCTCGGCCAGTACCCCTTCGGTCAAACCGTTATTGCCAAGCATAACTACTGGCTTGAGCGGATGAGCAAGACCTTTCAGGTGCTGTTTTTGTTTAGTACTCAGATTCATCGTATTTTTTGCTTACGTTGGGATTGAAAACGGTTCATTCTACCGCCATATCTCCCGTATCGCCAATCGGCTGTGCTGATAACTCTTACAGCCTGCTATTCACGATGAACAAAGTTGGAATTTGAGATGACAGGTAAAAAGCGTTCTGCCAGCTCTAGTCGCTGGCTGCAGGAACACTTTAGCGATAAATATGTAATTCAGGCGCAGAAAAAAGGGTTACGTTCCCGTGCCTGGTTTAAACTTGATGAAATACAGCAAAGTGACAAACTTTTTAAGCCAGGAATGACTATTGTTGATCTTGGCGCTGCTCCCGGAGGCTGGTCACAGTATGTGGTGACTCAAATCGGGAATCAGGGGCGAATCATTGCTTGCGATCTTTTACCAATGGATCCTATCGTTGGTGTTGATTTCCTTCAGGGTGACTTTCGTGATGAATTAGTCGTGAAAGCTCTGTTGGATCGTGTTGGTGACAGTAAAGTTCAGGTTGTCATGTCAGATATGGCTCCAAATATGAGCGGGACACCGGCAGTTGATATTCCTCGGTCTATGTATTTAGTAGAGCTGGCACTGGAAATGTGTCGTGATGTTCTTGCACCGGGTGGTAGTTTTTTAGTGAAAGTGTTTCAGGGCGAAGGTTTCGATGAGTATCTGCGGGAAATTCGCTCCCTGTTTACGACAGTTAAAGTTCGTAAACCGGACTCTTCTCGTGCCCGCTCACGTGAAGTGTACATTGTAGCGACTGGGCGAAAAGTATAGTCCCCTGACGCTGTTTGTTAACACAGTTGTAATATGAGGTTAATCCCTTGAGTGACATGGCGAAAAACCTAATACTCTGGCTGGTCATCGCGGTTGTGCTGATGTCTGTGTTCCAGAGCTTTGGGCCCAGCGAGTCAAACGGCCGTAGGGTGGATTACTCCACTTTCCTGTCTGAAGTAAATCAAGACCAGGTTCGCGAAGCGAGTATCAATGGACGTGAAATCAAAGTTACCAAGAAAGATAGTAACCGATACACGACTTACATCCCCGTTAACGATCCTAAGCTGCTTGATAATCTGCTGACCAAAAATGTGAAAGTAGTAGGCGAACCGCCTGAAGAGCCAAGCCTGCTGGCTTCTATTTTCATCTCCTGGTTCCCAATGCTATTGCTGATAGGGGTCTGGATCTTCTTTATGCGTCAAATGCAGGGCGGCGGAGGCAAAGGTGCCATGTCGTTCGGTAAGAGCAAGGCGCGTATGCTCACCGAAGACCAAATTAAGACCACTTTTGCTGACGTTGCTGGTTGTGACGAAGCAAAAGAAGAGGTTGCTGAGCTGGTTGAGTACCTTCGTGAGCCAAGCCGTTTCCAGAAACTGGGCGGTAAAATCCCGAAAGGTGTGCTGATGGTTGGCCCTCCGGGTACCGGTAAAACCTTGCTGGCGAAAGCCATTGCAGGCGAAGCGAAAGTACCATTCTTTACCATTTCCGGTTCTGACTTTGTTGAAATGTTCGTGGGCGTGGGTGCATCTCGTGTTCGTGACATGTTTGAACAAGCTAAGAAAGCGGCACCATGCATCATCTTCATCGATGAAATCGACGCCGTAGGCCGTCAGCGTGGCGCGGGTCTTGGTGGTGGTCACGATGAGCGTGAACAGACACTGAACCAGATGCTGGTTGAAATGGATGGATTCGAAGGTAACGAAGGTATCATCGTTATCGCTGCGACTAACCGTCCAGACGTACTTGACCCAGCGTTGCTGCGTCCAGGCCGTTTTGACCGTCAGGTTGTTGTTGGCCTGCCAGACGTGCGTGGTCGTGAGCAAATCCTGAAGGTGCATAGCCGCCGTGTGCCACTGGCTCCAGATGTCGATCCAGCAATCATTGCACGTGGTACTCCAGGCTTCTCCGGTGCAGATCTTGCAAACCTGGTGAACGAAGCTGCTCTGTTTGCTGCCCGTGGCAACAAGCGTGTGGTTTCCATGGTTGAATTCGAAAAAGCGAAAGACAAAATTATGATGGGTGCGGAACGTCGCTCCATGGTGATGACTGAAGCGCAAAAAGAATCCACCGCATACCACGAAGCGGGTCACGCAATTATTGGTCGCCTGGTTCCAGAGCATGATCCTGTGCATAAAGTAACTATCATTCCGCGCGGTCGTGCGCTGGGTGTGACGTTCTTCCTGCCAGAAGGTGATGCAATCAGTGCCAGCCGTCAGAAACTGGAAAGCCAGATTTCTACGCTGTACGGTGGTCGTCTTGCTGAAGAAATTATTTACGGTGCTGAGCATGTTTCTACCGGTGCGTCTAACGACATCAAAGTAGCAACATCTATCGCTCGTAACATGGTCACCCAATGGGGCTTCTCTGAGAAACTCGGTCCGTTGCTATATGCGGAAGAGGACGGTGAAGTGTTCCTGGGCCGCTCCGTGGCGAAAGCAAAACATATGTCCGATGAAACTGCACGTATCATCGATCAGGAAGTGAAGCTGTTGATTGAGCGTAATTACGCTCGTGCTCGTCAGCTCCTGAATGAAAATATGGATATTCTTCACACCATGAAAGACGCACTGATGAAGTATGAAACCATCGATGCGCCACAGATTGATGATCTGATGAATCGTCGTGATGTGCGTCCGCCAGCGGGCTGGGAAGAATCAAATAACGGCAACAACAATTCTGATAACAATGGTACACCACGAGCACCGCGTCCGGTCGACGAACCGCGTACGCCAAATCCTGGTAATACTATGTCAGAGCAGTTGGGCGATAAATAAGTCGTCTCTGCCGGATGTTACTGCAGTAATCTATAAAACCCTGGGCTTGTCCCGGGGTTTTTGTTTTTGTCTTAACCAAAGTCTATGCAGGGAATTTTGATGAAACTCACCGCTCAGGGCACTACGCTCGATCTTTCTCATCCTCATATCATGGGTATTTTGAACGTCACGCCAGACTCTTTTTCCGATGGTGGAAAGCACAATTCGTTAGTGGAAGCCTTAAAACACGCTAACGCGATGATTAACGCTGGTGCGACGATTATTGATATTGGTGGTGAGTCGACGCGCCCAGGGGCGGCTGACGTGAGTGTAGATGAGGAGCTGTCGCGTGTGATTCCGGTCGTGGAAGCAATTGCACAGCGCTTTGAGATCTGGATTTCAGTCGATACATCCAAACCTGAAGTGATTCGCGAAGCGGCACGGGTTGGGGCGCATATCATCAACGATATTCGCTCGTTGCAGGAACCTGGCGCGCTTGAAGCAGCCGCTGAAAGTGGTTTGCCCGTTTGCCTGATGCACATGCAGGGCGAACCTAAGAATATGCAGCAGGCTCCACGTTACGATGATGTTTTTGCAGATGTGAATCGCTTTTTTATCGACCAAATAGCACGCTGTGAAGCGGCGGGCATCGCAAAAGAAAAATTGTTGCTCGACCCCGGCTTCGGTTTCGGTAAAAATCTGACCCACAATTATCAACTTTTAGCCCGACTTTCCGAATTCCATCACTTTGGCTTACCGCTATTGGTGGGGATGTCGCGTAAATCAATGGTTGGCCAACTGCTTAATGTCGGGCCGGATCAACGCCTGAGTGGCAGTATTGCGTGTGCAGTAATTTCTGCGATGCAAGGGGCTAACATCATTCGAGTTCACGATGTAAAAGAGTCAGTCGAAGCGATGCGCGTGGTGGAAGCCACACTTTCAGCGAAGGAAAAAAAACGCTATGAGTAACCGTAAATATTTTGGCACAGATGGCATCCGCGGTCGTGTAGGCGATTCCCCAATTACCCCTGACTTTGTGCTGAAGCTTGGCTGGGCTGCGGGTAAAGTCTTAGCACGCCACGGCTCGCGTAAAATTATTATCGGCAAAGATACTCGTATCTCTGGATACATGCTGGAATCTGCTCTCGAGGCGGGCCTCGCTGCTGCGGGTTTGTCTGCTTCATTCACCGGCCCGATGCCAACGCCTGCCGTTGCTTATCTGACCCGTGCATTCCGTGCTGAAGCAGGGATCGTTATCTCTGCATCGCATAACCCGTTCTATGATAACGGGATCAAATTCTTCTCAATCGACGGCACAAAACTGCCGGATGAAGTTGAAGAAGCCATTGAAGCGGAAATGGAAAAAGAGATCACCTGTGTTGATTCTGCGGAACTGGGCAAAGCCAGCCGTATTGTTGATGCGGCTGGTCGCTATATCGAATTCTGCAAAGGCACATTCCCAAATGAGTTAAGTCTCAGCAGCCTCAAAATTGTTGTCGATTGCGCCAATGGAGCGACTTATCACATCGCGCCAAATGTGCTGCGTGAGCTGGGTGCTACGGTCATTACCGTGGGTTGTGAACCGAACGGCGTCAACATCAACGAAAAATGTGGTGCCACTGACGTGCGTATGCTGCAAGAGCGCGTGCTGGCTGAGAAAGCTGACATTGGTATTGCACTGGATGGTGATGGCGACCGTGTCATCATGGTCGACAACCTGGGCCATAAAGTTGATGGCGACCAGATCCTTTACATCATTGCTCGCGAAGGGCTTCGTCAGGGCCAGCTGCGCGGCGGTGCCGTCGGTACACTGATGAGCAATATGGGTCTGGAGCTGGCGTTGAAACAGCTGGGTATTCCGTTTGCTCGTGCAAAAGTGGGTGACCGCTATGTGCTGGAAAAACTGCAGGAAAAAGGCTGGAGAATTGGTGCTGAAAACTCAGGCCATGTGATCTTGCTGGACAAAACTACCACTGGTGACGGTATCGTTGCAGGTTTGCAAGTACTTACCGCTATGGTGCGTAACCATATGAGCCTTCATGACTTGTGTAGCGGAATGAAATTATTCCCACAGGTTTTGGTTAACGTACGCTTTACTGCGGGCAGTGGCGATCCGCTTGAGCACGACACCGTGAAAAAAGTGACCGCTGAAGTTGAAGAAGCACTGGGTAGCCGTGGTCGTGTGCTACTGCGTAAATCGGGAACTGAGCCTTTAATCCGTGTGATGGTAGAAGGTGAAGATGAAGCGCTGGTTATTGAGTATGCCAACCGCATCGCTGATGCTGTAAAAGCGGTTTAATTTATTATCGCTATGGTTGTGTAAAAAGGCGGCACTTGCCGCCTTTTTTATAAACAAATCCAAATATATTGCTGTTTTTTTCTCCAGTCAGTGAAATGTGAATAAATTGCCCTTGCGCGTGACCCCGGCTTTGGTTAGTATTCTCACCCGCTTCAGTGGGTAAACTTAAACGTATCCGCTTGACTGGTTTGAAGCTTTGGTATGCGGTAATACCGCAAGGAACAGGTTGATAATATGTACGAAGCTCTTTTAGTTGTTTTCCTTATTGTAGCCCTGGGCCTTGTAGGTCTTATCATGCTGCAACAAGGTAAAGGCGCTGATATGGGAGCCTCCTTCGGAGCAGGCGCTTCCGCTACGCTGTTCGGTTCAAGTGGTTCTGGTAATTTCATGACCCGCATGACCGCTGTGTTAGCAACGCTGTTCTTTATCATCAGCCTGGTACTGGGTAACCTCAATACCAACAAAACCGATAAAGGAAGTGTGTGGGATAATTTAACTCAGCCAACAAAAACTGAGTCACAGCCAGCGGCACCTACCAAGCCGAGCAGCGATATCCCGCAGTAAGTAGTAAGCTTCAATACGGTAAGAAGTGATTACCGTGTTCAAAGTGCCGAGGTGGTGGAATTGGTAGACACGCTACCTTGAGGTGGTAGTGCCCGATTGGGCTTACGGGTTCAAGTCCCGTCCTCGGTACCAAAATATCTGCATTTCTTGCATTTTATGCAATATCGGCGTAATATTTGCCACGTTTTCGGACGCGGGGTGGAGCAGCCTGGTAGCTCGTCGGGCTCATAACCCGAAGGTCGTCAGTTCAAATCTGGCCCCCGCAACCACTTTCCCTGAGAGTTCTTTTTCAAATATACTGTGAACACCAGATGGTGCCTCGCGAAGAATTTAGAAAAAAATTCTCCTGGATATTGTCCGAGCCGCATTCGCGGTGTACAGGGTTCAGTTATATAAAGCCTCGATTTATCGGGGTTTTTTGTTATCTGACTTTAGAATAACTGGGCTATATGCCCTTTTTTTATTTCTTGGGGGTGGGCTTGTCCACATTAGAGCAAAAATTAACAGAGATGATTTCAGCACCGGTCGAGGCGCTGGGCTATGAATTGGTAGGAATCGAATTTGTTCGAGGTCGCCAATCCACGCTGCGCATCTATATTGATAGTGAAGATGGCATCAATGTTGATGATTGTGCTGATGTCAGTCACCAGGTAAGTGCAGTTATGGATGTCGAAGACCCAATCACTGTGGCTTACAACCTGGAAGTTTCCTCACCAGGCCTTGATCGCCCGATGTTTACCGCCGAGCATTACGTCCGTTTTACCGGTGAAGAAGTAAGCATTGTATTGCGAATGGCCGTGCAAAACCGTCGTAAATGGCAGGGTATTATTAAAGCCGTAGAAGGTGAGATGATCACGGTTACGGTGGAAGGCAAAGATGAAGTGTTCGCGCTGAGCAACATCCAGAAAGCGAACCTGGTACCCCACTTTTAATAGTTTGGATTGAGGTGAAAACCCAGGATGAACAAAGAAATTTTGGCTGTTGTAGAAGCAGTTTCCAACGAAAAATCACTGCCGCGTGAGAAGATTTTCGAAGCGCTGGAAAGTGCACTGGCAACAGCGACCAAGAAAAAATACGAACAAGAGATTGATGTGCGCGTTAGCATCGATCGTAAAAGTGGTGACTTTGATACTTTCCGCCGTTGGGTCATTGTAGAAGAAGTTACTCAACCTACGCGTGAAATCACTCTTGATGCAGCTCAATTCGAAGATCCAGAGCTGAATGTTGGCGGATATGTTGAAGATCAGATTGAATCTGTAACCTTTGACCGTATCACTACTCAAACTGCAAAACAGGTTATCGTACAAAAAGTACGTGAAGCTGAACGTGCAATGGTGGTTGATCAGTTCCGCGAGCACGAAGGTGAAATCATCACCGGAGTGGTGAAGAAAGTTAACCGTGACAACATCTCTCTTGATCTCGGTAGCAACGCTGAAGCTGTAATTCTTCGCGAAGATATGCTGCCACGTGAAAACTTCCGCCCAGGTGACCGTATTCGCGGTGTGCTTTATGCTGTGCGTCCGGAAGCTCGTGGTGCTCAACTGTTTGTTAGCCGTTCCAAGCCAGAAATGCTGATCGAATTGTTCCGCATTGAAGTGCCGGAAATTGGCGAAGAAGTTATTGAAATCAAAGCCGCTGCTCGTGATCCTGGTTCTCGTGCGAAAATCGCCGTGAAAACCAACGACAAGCGTATCGACCCAGTAGGTGCTTGTGTTGGCATGCGCGGTGCGCGTGTTCAGGCAGTTTCTACTGAACTGGGCGGTGAGCGTATTGATATCGTGCTATGGGACGATAACCCGGCACAATTCGTTATCAATGCTATGGCTCCGGCTGACGTGGCTTCCATTGTTGTTGACGAAGACAAACATACAATGGATATCGCGGTAGAGGCAGGCAATCTGGCACAAGCAATCGGTCGTAACGGACAAAACGTTCGTCTGGCTGCACAGCTGAGCGGCTGGGAACTCAACGTTATGACTGTTGATGACCTGCAAGCCAAGCATCAGGCTGAAGCACATGCTGCCATTGATACCTTTACCAAATACCTCGAGATCGACGAGGATTTTGCCACTGTATTGGTAGAAGAAGGCTTCTCCACCCTCGAAGAGTTGGCATACGTGCCGATGAAAGAGTTGCTGGAAATTGACGGCCTTGATGAAGATACAGTGGAAGCATTACGTGATCGCGCCAAAAACGCCCTCACCACACTGGCATTGGCGCAGGAAGAAAGCCTGGGCGATAACAAACCTCAAGAGGATCTGCTGAACCTCGAAGGTATGGATCGCAACCTGGCCTTTAAACTCGCTTCACGCGGTGTGAGCTCGCTGGAAGATTTGGCTGAGCAAGGTGTCGACGATCTGTCAGATATTGAAGGTTTAACCAACGAGAAAGCCGGGGAATTGATTATGGCTGCTCGCAATATCTGCTGGTTTGGCGGCGAAGCGTAATAAACTGTAGCAGGAAGGAACAGCATGACAGATGTAACCGTAAAAGCGCTGGCCGCAGAGATTCAGACCTCCGTGGACCGCCTGGTACAGCAATTTGCTGATGCAGGGATCCCTAAGGCTGCTGATGATTCTGTCTCGGCCCAGGAAAAACAGACATTACTGGCGCACCTGAATCGTGAACACGGTTCTGCGCCAGATAAGTTGACATTACAGCGCAAAACGCGCAGTACTTTAAACATTCCAGGTACCGGTGGGAAAAGTAAATCGGTACAAATCGAAGTCCGCAAGAAGCGCACCTTTGTGAAACGTGATCCGCAAGAGACAGAACGTCTTGCCGCGGAAGAACAGGCGCAGCGTGAAGCGGAAGAGCAAGCCCAACGTGAGGCGCAGGAAGCTGCCAATCGTCAGGCGCAAGAAAAAGCTAAACGTGAAGCTGAAGATAAAGCTAAGCGTGAAGCCGCTGATAAAGCGAAACGTGAAGCTGCGGAAAAAGACAAAGTGAGCAATCAACAAGACGATATGACGAAAAGCGCCCAGGCAGATAAAGCCCGTCGCGAAGCTGAAGCTGCAGAGCTTAAGCGCAAAGCTGAAGAAGAAGCCCGTCGCAAATTAGAAGAAGACGCCCGTCGTGTAGCTGAAGAGGCCCGTAAAATGGCTGAAGCTAACGCAGGTGTATGGACGGAAGAAGAGAAAGTGGAAGACGATAAATCTGATTACCATGTAACCACTTCTCAACACGCTCGCCAGGCTGAAGACGAAAACGACCGCGAAGTTGAAGCTGGCCGTACTCGTGCTCGTACTGCGACAACTAAAGCACCACGCCAGAAGAAAGGCGGCAAACACGGCGAGTCTAAAGCTGACCGTGAAGAAGCGCGTGCTGCAGTTCGTGGTGGTAAAGGCAAGCGTAAACCAAGTTCTCTGCAGCAAGGCTTCAACAAGCCTGCGCAGGCAGTTAACCGTGACGTCGTTATCGGCGAAACAGTGACTGTTGCAGAACTGGCTAACAAAATGGCTGTTAAAGGCTCTCAGGTCATCAAAGCGATGATGAAACTGGGTGCTATGGCGACCATTAACCAGGTCATCGACCAGGAAACCGCACAGCTGGTTGCCGAAGAGATGGGCCACAAAGTTATCCTGCGTCGTGAAAACGAGCTGGAAGAAGCGCTGATGAGTGACCGTGACACTGACGCAGTTGCTGAGTCACGTGCTCCAGTTGTTACCATCATGGGTCACGTTGACCACGGTAAAACTTCCCTGCTCGACTACATTCGTTCTACTAAAGTAGCGTCTGGCGAAGCGGGTGGTATTACCCAGCACATCGGTGCATACCACGTAGAAACTGAAAACGGTATGGTTACCTTCCTGGATACCCCGGGCCACGCAGCGTTTACGTCTATGCGTGCTCGTGGTGCTCAGGCAACGGATATCGTCGTTCTGGTTGTTGCTGCAGACGATGGCGTGATGCCACAAACTATCGAAGCTATCCAGCACGCGAAAGCGGCGCAGGTGCCGGTAGTGGTTGCCGTGAACAAAATCGATAAGCCAGAAGCTGATCCAGACCGCGTTAAGCAGGAACTGTCTCAGTACGGCATCATGCCAGAAGAGTGGGGCGGTGAAAGCCAGTTCATCCACGTATCTGCTAAAGCAGGTACTGGTATTGACGAACTTCTGAACGCAATCCTGCTGCAAGCTGAAGTTCTCGAACTGAAAGCAATGCGTGATGGTATGGCGAGCGGTGTAGTTATCGAATCCTTCCTGGATAAAGGTCGTGGCCCGGTAGCAACTGTTCTGGTTCGTGAAGGTTCGCTGAACAAAGGCGACATCGTTCTTTGTGGCTTCGAATATGGCCGTGTTCGTGCAATGCGTGACGAAATGGGGCGTGAAGTTACTGAAGCGGGTCCGTCTATTCCTGTTGAAATCCTTGGTCTGTCTGGTGTTCCGGCAGCGGGTGATGAAGTAACAGTTGTTCGTGACGAGAAAAAAGCTCGTGAAGTTGCTCTGTATCGTCAGGGTAAATTCCGCGAAGTTAAACTGGCTCGCCAGCAGAAATCTAAACTGGAAAACATGTTCGCCAACATGACCGAAGGCGAAGTGTCTGAAGTTAACGTTGTGCTGAAAGCGGACGTTCAGGGTTCTGTTGAAGCGATCAGCGATTCCCTGCTGAAACTGTCTACTGATGAAGTTAAAGTTAAAATCATCGGTTCCGGTGTTGGTGGTATCACTGAGACTGACGCAACGCTTGCTGCAGCTTCTAACGCTATTCTGGTTGGCTTCAACGTTCGTGCTGATGCATCTGCACGCCGCGTTATCGAGTCAGAAAGCCTGGATCTGCGTTACTACTCCGTCATCTACCATTTGATTGACGAAGTTAAAGCAGCAATGAGCGGCATGCTGTCTCCGGAACTGAAACAACAGATCCTCGGCCTGGCCGAAGTTCGCGACGTGTTCAAATCACCGAAATTTGGCGCAATCGCAGGTTGTATGGTTACCGAAGGTGTGGTCAAACGTCACAACCCAATCCGTGTTCTGCGCGACAACGTTGTTATCTATGAAGGCGAGCTGGAATCCCTGCGCCGCTTCAAAGATGACGCTAACGAAGTTCGTAATGGTATGGAATGTGGTATCGGCGTGAAGAACTACAACGATGTGCGTGTTGGTGATGTGATCGAAGTATTCGAAATCATCGAAATCCAACGTACCATCGCCTGATATCAGCCGGGTACATAGCTAATATCTTTAGGGGGCCGAGCGCCCCCTGATTTTATGGAGAATTTATTATGGCGAAAGAATTTGGTCGCCCACAGCGTGTTTCCCAGGAATTGCAGAAAGAGATCGCAATCATCCTGCAGCGCGAAATTAAAGACCCGCGTCTGGGCATGATGACCACCGTTTCTGGTGTCGAAGTGTCACGCGATCTGGCTTATGCCAAAGTGTTTGTAACCTTCCTGAACGATAAAGACGAACAAGCAGTGAAAGAAGGCATCAAGGTTTTACAGGATGCTTCTGGCTACATTCGTTCTTTGCTGGGCAAAGCAATGCGCCTGCGTATCGTACCTGAACTGACTTTCTTCTACGATAACTCGTTGGTTGAAGGTATGCGCATGTCGAATCTGGTATCTAACGTCATCAGAAACGATGATGAGCGCCGTGTAAACGATACGGATGACAGCAAGGAGGATTAATGAGTCGTCCTCGTCGTCGTGGTCGTGATATCCACGGAGTACTGTTGTTAGATAAACCTCAGGGTTTATCTTCGAACGATGCATTGCAGAAAGTGAAGCGTATTTATAACGCTAACCGTGCCGGCCATACTGGAGCGCTTGACCCACTTGCAACTGGCATGCTGCCGATTTGCCTCGGTGAAGCGACAAAGTTCTCGCGTTATCTGCTCGACTCCGATAAGCGTTACCGTGTTATTGCCCGCCTTGGGCAGCGCACTGATACTTCTGATGCTGATGGCACAATCGTTCAGGAGCGTCCGGTAACCTTTACCGAGCAAGAGTTGGTGGCAGCGTTAGAGAGTTTTCGTGGTGAAACGCAGCAAGTTCCATCGATGTACTCCGCACTGAAATATCAAGGCAAGCCACTTTATGAGTATGCGCGCCAGGGTATCGAAGTGCCGCGTGAAGCGCGGTCTATCACGGTTTACGAACTTCTGTTTATTCGCCATGAAGGCAATGAACTTGAGTTGGAAATTCACTGTTCTAAGGGAACATACATCCGAACTATCACTGATGATTTAGGTGAAAAACTCGGTTGTGGTGCTCATGTGACTTTCCTGCGCCGTCTTGCGGTGAGCAAGTATCCTGTTGAACGCATGGTGACACTTGAGCAATTGCATGCATTGCTTGAGCAAGCACAAGCGGAAGAAATTGAGCCATCGGTGCTGTTAGATCCATTATTGATGCCAATGGACAGTCCGGCTTCAGACTTCCCAATCGTGAATTTATTACCTGCTGTTGCGGGTTACTTCAAGAATGGGCAGCCAGTGCAAGTGGCGGGTAGCCCGGCAGAAGGGCTAGTCCGCGTCACCGAAGGTGATGAAGGCAAATTTATCGGCATGGCTGAAATTGATGATGATGGACGCGTAGCGCCTCGTCGTCTGGTTGTTGAGTATCCGCTCTGACACCTGGAGTTGCCTTGCGATAAGAGGTGGCTACAGGTAAAATGGCGCGGCTTAACTTTCATACCTTTGTTTAACATTGTTGTGAAAGTGCACTGGGGTTGCTGAATTAGAGATCGGCACTCTATCTTTTTATCTATAATTTTGGAGTTTAAAATGTCTCTAAGCGTTGAAGCTAAAGCAAAAATCGTTTCCGAGTTCGGTCGTGGTTCTAACGACAGCGGTTCTACCGAAGTTCAGGTTGCACTGCTGACTGCTCAGATCAACCACCTGCAGGGTCACTTCTCTGAGCACAAAAAAGATCACCACAGCCGTCGTGGTCTGCTGCGTATGGTTTCTCAGCGTCGTAAACTGCTCGACTACCTGAAGCGTAAAGATGTAGCACGTTACACCAGCCTGATCGAGCGTCTGGGTCTGCGTCGCTAAGTCTTGCGAGTTTCAGAAAAAGGGGCCTTTTAAGGCCCCTTTTTTCAACCAGATGGCAGCAATTCTATGGAAACTAATGTATTGTTGCAGTGTGTGATCTTTGTTGCAGAGGTTCGCGCGGCTAATGAGAGGCTTTATCCGCATAGGCGGGTTAGGGTTGTCATTAGTCGCGAGGATGCGATAGAGATCGGGTTAAACGGAGCAAGTGCAATCACCTGCTACCAAAGATTATTAAGGATATTATTTTGCTAACTCCGATTGTCCGTAAATTTCAATACGGTCAGCATACGGTCACAATAGAGACCGGTATGATGGCTCGCCAGGCTACCGCAGCAGTAATGGTAAGCATGGACGACACCGCTGTATTCGTGACCGTAGTCGGTCAGAAAAAAGCGAAAGCAGGCCAGGACTTCTTCCCTCTGACTGTTAACTATCAGGAGCGTACTTACGCTGCTGGTCGCATCCCAGGTAGCTTCTTCCGTCGTGAAGGCCGTCCAAGCGAAGGCGAAACACTGATCGCGCGTCTGATTGACCGTCCAGTGCGTCCGCTGTTCCCGGAAGGTTTCGTGAACGAAGTTCAGGTTATCGCGACCGTTGTTTCCGTGAACCCACAAGTTCACCCAGACATCGTTGCAATGATCGGTGCTTCTGCCGCTCTGAGCCTGTCTGGTATTCCATTCAACGGCCCAATTGGCTCTGCACGTGTTGGTTATATCAATGACCAGTATGTTCTGAACCCAACTGCTGACGAACTGAAAACCAGCAAGCTGGATCTGGTTGTTGCCGGTACCGAAGGTGCTGTGCTGATGGTTGAATCCGAAGCTGAACTGCTGAGCGAAGACCAGATGCTGGGCGCGGTAGTATTTGGCCACGAACAACAGCAAGTTGTTATTCAGAACATCAACTCTCTGGTTGCTGAAGCTGGCAAACCACGTTGGGACTGGCAGCCAGAAGCCGCTAACGAAGCGCTGAATGCGCGCGTTGCTGCACTTGCTGAATCCCGTCTGAGCGATGCTTACCGTATTACTGATAAGCAAGAGCGTTACGCACAAGTCGACATCATCAAATCTGACGTTATCGCTGCACTGTCAGCTGAAGACGATTCAATTGATGCTGGCGAAATCAGCGACATCCTGCATGCTATCGAGAAAAATGTTGTTCGTAGCCGTATTTTGGCTGGTGAACTGCGTATCGATGGTCGCGAAAAAGACATGATCCGTGGTCTGGATGTGCGTACTGGCGTTCTGCCACGTACTCACGGTTCTGCACTGTTCACCCGTGGTGAAACTCAGGCGCTGGTTACAGCAACTCTGGGTACCGCACGTGACGCACAGAACCTGGATGAGTTGATGGGCGAACGTACCGACAACTTCCTGTTCCACTACAACTTCCCTCCGTACTCCGTAGGCGAAACCGGCATGGTCGGTTCTCCTAAGCGTCGTGAGATTGGTCATGGTCGTCTGGCTAAGCGTGGCGTACTGGCTGTTATGCCAGAAGCTGACCGCTTCCCGTACACCGTACGTGTAGTGTCTGAAATCACTGAATCTAACGGTTCTTCTTCCATGGCTTCCGTATGTGGTGCTTCTCTGGCACTGATGGATGCAGGCGTGCCAATCAAAGCCGCTGTAGCCGGTATTGCGATGGGTCTGGTTAAAGAAGGCGAGAACTTTGTTGTTCTGTCTGACATCCTTGGTGACGAAGATCACCTGGGCGACATGGACTTTAAAGTTGCTGGTAGCCGTGAAGGTATCTCTGCACTGCAGATGGATATCAAAATCGAAGGTATCACCCGCGAAATCATGCAGGTGGCTCTGAACCAGGCTAAAGGTGCGCGTCTGCATATCCTTGGCGTGATGGAACAGGCTATCAACGCTCCGCGTGGCGATATCTCTCAGTTCGCTCCACGTATTCACACAATCAAAATCAACCCAGATAAGATCAAAGACGTGATCGGTAAGGGTGGTTCTGTGATTCGTGCGCTGACCGAAGAAACCGGTACAACTATCGAAATCGAAGATGACGGCACCGTGAAAATTGCGGCGACCGATGGCGAGAAAGCGAAGTTTGCTATTCGTCGTATCGAAGAGATCACTGCTGAAATCGAAGTCGGCCGTATCTACCAGGGTAAAGTTACTCGTATCGTAGATTTCGGTGCATTCGTTGCTATCGGCGGCGGCAAAGAAGGTCTGGTGCACATTTCTCAAATCGCTGACAAGCGCGTAGAGAAAGTGACTGACTACCTGCAGATGGGTCAAGAAGTTCCAGTTAAAGTACTGGAAGTTGACCGCCAGGGCCGTGTTCGTCTGAGCATCAAAGAAGCAACTGAGCAGTCTCCAGTGGAAAACGCAGCACCAGCTGCACCAGAAGCTGAGTAAGCTATACCGATTAAGCTCTCCATGGCGACATGGAGAGCTATTTATTACGGGGCAGGGAGTCTCGTTTTAGAGCCGGCGGACAGGACGTCATCCATATGTTGTCTTCGGGAGTGGGAAATGAAGCCTTTTTTGCGCTGGTGTTTCGTTGCGACAGCTCTCGCGCTGGCAGGATGCAGCAACTCCTCCTGGCGTGAACGTGAAGTCCTGGCGGTGCCATTGCAGCCGACTTTGCAGCAAGAAGTCATTCTTGCACGCATGGAACAGATACTTGCCAGCCGGGCTTTAACCGATGATGAGCGCGCGCAGCTTTTATATGAGCGCGGAGTGTTGTATGATAGCCTCGGCTTGCGGGCTCTGGCGCGAAATGATTTTTCACAAGCGTTGGCAATCCGCCCCGATATGCCTGAAGTATTCAATTACTTAGGTATATATTTAACGCAGGCAGGCAATTTTGATGCTGCCTATGAAGCGTTTGATTCTGTACTTGAGCTTGATCCAACTTACAACTATGCGCATTTAAATCGCGGTATCGCCCTCTACTACGGTGGTCGTTATCGTTTAGCGCAAGATGATCTGCTAGCGTTTTATCAAGACGATCCCAATGATCCTTTCCGTAGTCTGTGGCTCTACATTGCTGAAAGCAATTTAGATGCAAAGCAGGCTAAAGTGGCGTTACAACAGCGCCTCGATAAATCGGACAAAGAGCAATGGGGATGGAACATTGTCGAGTTCTACCTGGGGAACATTAACGAAAAAACGTTAATGGAACGCCTCGAGGCGGACGCAACGGATAACACCTCGCTCGCTGAGCATCTCAGTGAAACCAACTTCTATTTAGGTAAGTACTACCTAAGTCTGGGGGAAAAGGACAGCGCCACGGCACTGTTCAAGTTAGCGGTCGCTAACAACGTACACAACTACGTTGAGCATCGTTATGCATTGTTGGAATTAGCGCTCTTGGGCCAGGAGCAAGATGACCTGGCAGAATCGGACCAGCAATAGCTGACGAACATCGATCAGCCCATAAACTTTTTTATTAAAGTCATCACCTTAACGGGTGAGGGCGTTTTTGTTCGTTAATCAACCAAATTTGAGCCGGTTCACACTTTTCAATGAAAATTGCAGGTCAATTTCACGATGAGTTATGTAGACTGGCCGCCATCTACGAGGCACGTGTACTACATGACTGACATCATCGAGACTACTACTATCGAAACTACTTTTTCTGATCTGGGTCTTAACGACTCCATCCTTAAAGCCCTGAACGATCTGGGTTACGAAAAACCATCTCCAATCCAGGCAGAGTGTATCCCACAGCTGCTGGCTGGCCGCGATGTACTGGGTATGGCCCAGACGGGTAGCGGCAAAACTGCAGCGTTCTCTTTACCGCTGCTGCACAACCTTGATCCAGAGCTGAAAGCACCACAAATCCTGGTGCTGGCACCGACCCGCGAACTGGCGGTTCAGGTTGCTGAAGCCATGACGGATTTCTCTAAACATATGCACGGCGTAAACGTTGTAGCCCTTTACGGTGGCCAGCGTTATGACGTGCAGCTGCGCGCCCTGCGTCAGGGACCACAAATTGTTGTTGGTACCCCAGGTCGTCTGCTTGACCACTTAAAACGCGGTACGCTGAACCTGTCCAGCCTGAAAGGTCTGGTACTGGATGAAGCTGATGAAATGTTGCGTATGGGCTTCATCGAAGACGTTGAAACCATCATGGCTCAGATCCCAGAAGGTCATCAGACCGCTCTGTTCTCTGCAACTATGCCAGAAGCGATTCGTCGTATTACCCGTCGTTTCATGAAAGATCCGCAGGAAGTTCGCATTCAATCTAGCGTTACTACTCGCCCGGACATCAGCCAGAGCTACTGGACTGTGCACGGTATGCGTAAGAACGAAGCATTGGTTCGTTTCCTTGAGTCTGAAGATTTTGATGCGGCGATCATTTTCGTACGTACCAAAAACGCAACTCTGGAAGTGGCAGAAGCGCTGGAACAGAGCGGCTACAACAGTGCTGCACTGAACGGTGACATGAACCAGGCGCTGCGTGAGCAAACTCTGGAACGTCTGAAAGACGGTCGTCTGGATATCCTGATTGCAACCGACGTTGCGGCTCGTGGCCTGGACGTTGAGCGTATCAGCCTGGTTGTTAACTACGACATCCCGATGGACTCCGAGTCTTACGTTCACCGTATCGGTCGTACCGGTCGTGCGGGTCGTGCTGGCCGTGCTCTGCTGTTCGTTGAGAACCGCGAGCGCCGTCTGCTGCGTAACATCGAACGTACCATGAAGCTGACTATTCCTGAAGTTGAACTGCCAAACCGTGATCTGCTGAGCGAGCGCCGTCTGGCTAAGTTCGCAGCTAAAGTTCAGCAGCAACTGGAAAGCAGCGATCTGGATCTGTACCGTGGCCTGCTGGCAAAAATTCAGCCTGTGGCTGATGAAGAGCTGGATATGGAAACACTGGCTGCAGCACTGCTGAAAATGGCACAGGGCGAACGTCCTCTGATCCTGCCACCAGATGCACCAATGCGTCCTAAGCGTGAATTCCGTGAGCGTGATGAGCGTTTCGAACGTTCAGACCGTGCTCCACGTGGCGATCGTCCGGATCGTGCACCACGCGGTGACCGTCCAGAGCGTTCAGATCGTCCACAGCGTGATGGCGATGCACCACGTCGCGAACGTCGTGATGTTGGCGATATGGAACTGTACCGCATTGAAGTTGGCCGTGATGATGGTGTTGAAGTTCGTCATATCGTTGGCGCTATCGCTAACGAAGGTGATATCAGCAGCCGTTACATCGGTAACATCAAGCTGTTCGGAACTCACTCTACTATCGAACTGCCAAAAGGCATGCCGGGCGAAATCCTGCAGCACTTTACCCGTACTCGTATTCTGAACAAACCAATGAATATGCAGTTGATGGGTGATGCACAACCTCGTACTGACCGTGGCGGCGAACGTCGTGGCGGCGGTGCTGGTGCAGGCGCTGGCCGTAGCTTCGGTGGTGGTGGTGAGCGTCGTGAAGGCGGTCGCGGTCCACGTCGTGATGGCCCTGCAGGTGCTGGTGCACCACGTAGCTTCAGCGGCGAACGTCGTGAAGGCGGTCGTGGCCCACGTCGTGAAGATGGCGCAGCTCCAACTCGTCGTCGTACAACTGAAGCTTAATTGACAGAAGTTTATGCCTGCTGTTAATCAGCAGGCAGTGATAAAAATCCTGGTTAATGCAACCGGGATTTTTTTTATCCAAATTGTACTCATGTACTGGTACAATGTAGCGCAGTAAACCTGTCGCTTCGACAGTCGTTCATTGTCTCAGGAATTCGTATGGCAACTTTAGAAACCACCCACGCTTCGCCGTCTATTTTCGGTGGGGTAATGATTATTGGCGGCACTATTATTGGCGCAGGAATGTTCTCTCTGCCGGTGGTGATGTCTGGGGCGTGGTTCTTCTGGTCTATTGCAGCGTTATTAGTGACCTGGTTTTGTATGCTGCACTCCGGATTGATGATTCTGGAAGCAAACCTCAACTACCGCGTAGGCTCAAGTTTTGACACCGTGACCAAAGATTTGCTTGGCAAAGGCTGGAACCTGATTAACGGCCTTTCCATTGCATTTGTTCTGTACATCCTGACCTACGCCTACATTTCGGCAAGCGGTTCGGTGATTCACCACACGCTCGGTAAAATGTCTGTCGATTTCCCTGCGCGATTTGCCGGGTTAATTTTTGCCTTTATCGTCGCTTTTATTGTTTGGCTCAGCACCCGTGCAGTAAGCCGCATGACGACGATAGTTCTTGGCGCAAAAATTCTGACTTTCTTTATGACGTTTGGCGGCCTGATGTGGCATGTCGAACCTGCAACGCTTCTGGATAGCAAAGCGATTAATCCAAGTTATCTGCCGTATTTATTCATGACGCTACCTTTCTGTCTGGCATCGTTTGGCTACCACGGTAATGTGCCGAGCCTGATGAAGTATTACGGCAAAGATCCACAGACCATTAAGCGTTGCCTTGTCTGGGGGACGTTAATGGCGTTAGTGCTGTACATCATTTGGTTGGTGGGCAGTATGGGAAATATTCCGCGCAGTGATTTTATTGCCATTGCCGACAAAGGCGGAAATATTGATGTGCTGGTAGGCGCGTTGAGCGGTGTGTTGAATAGCCGTGCGTTGGAGTTGCTGCTGATCGTGTTCTCTAATTTCGCCGTTGCGAGTTCCTTTTTGGGCGTGACCCTGGGCTTATTCGATTATCTGGCCGATCTGTTTAAATTTGATGACTCACCAGTTGGTCGCTTGAAAACCGCGTTAGTGACTTTCATCCCGCCAATGTTAGGGGGTGTTATCTGGCCTGACGGATTTATCTACGCGATTGGATGTGCGGGGCTGGCGGCGACTATCTGGGCGGCAATTGTTCCTGCTCTTCTGGCAAAAGCTTCTCGCAAGAAATTCGGTAGTCCAATTTACCGGGTGTGGGGCGGGAATAAAATGATTGTGCTGATTCTTATCTTTGGTGTGACTAACGCCACCATCCATATCCTTTCAAGCTTCGATTTACTGCCGGTTTATCACTAAAAATTCGCCCCTCGACCGAGGGGCGAAAACTTTACAAGCTCTCGTACACATCCATCGCCAGATCAAAGGAATGCAGGCGAGCTTGGGTATCAAAAATCTGGCCATTAACCATAATTTCATCAGCCTGCGTTTCACGCAGCAATGAGATCAGACCGTGGCGGACTTTTGCAATATCTCCCACCAGAGACATGCTCAATGCCTGCTGCACGCCATATTTCTCAGCCGGGCTCCAGAAGTTATCCATGTTTTCAATCGGCGGTGGTAACTGGCCCGTTTCGCCACGACGCAATTTAGCGAAAGCTTGCTGCATCGAGGTAAACAGGAATTCGGCATCGCGGTTGCTGTCAGCGGCAATAATATTGATGCATACCATTGCATACGGTTTTTCCAGGCGTGCAGAAGGTTTGAACTGGGCACGATAAAGTTGCAGCGCCTGGAACAACATATCGGGTGCAAAGTGTGAAGCAAAAGCAAACGGCAGCCCAAGTTGGGCCGCCAGTTGGGCGCTATACAAGCTTGATCCCAGAAGCCAGACAGGGATTTTAGTGTTGTAGCCAGGAACCGGGCGCACTGCCGGGTTTGGGTCAGTAGCATCAAACCATGACACCAGTTCGCTGACATCGCGTGGGAAGTTGTCGATATCACCACTCATATGGCGGCGCAACGCCATCATAGTGCGCTGGTCGCTTCCCGGCGCGCGGCCTAATCCCAAATCAATACGTCCGGGATAAAGTGTTTCCAGCGTACCAAACTGTTCTGCAATCACTAGCGGTGAATGGTTTGGTAACATTACGCCACCAGAGCCCAGGCGCAAAGTCTCGGTATTCGCCGCCAGATAGCCAATAAGCACGGAGGTTGCAGCACTCGCGATGCCGGTCATATTGTGGTGTTCAGCCAGCCAATAGCGGTGGTAACCACGTTTTTCGGCCAGGCGAGCTAAATCTAAAGAACGATGGAATGCATCACGAGGCTGAGAGCCTAGTGGAATCGGGGCTAAATCGAGTAGAGAGAACGGGACTGAAGTCATAACGGCTCACTTTGTTTTCTGCTGATTACTTTTCAGTATTACGCAAAATCATCAACAATTAAGTAACAAAGTGAGCCTTTTCTCAGCTCTGAGTAACCAGTTCTAAGCCAGCGACACGTCGCCAGTAACCATTACAATCGGTTTGCTGTGCCAGAGATAACGGCGCATTGCCATTTTCATTTTTGCGGAAGGCTTCCAGAACGCGAAGTGTTTCCATACCCATCGGTGATAAACGCACCATATCGACTAAGCCTTCCATCGACGCCAGTTCATTTCCGAGGTTGTAAACATAGCCGCTCATGGTCTGAATGCCATTAAGCACAAATACTTGCTGGTTTTCCTGAGACAACATGTTGCGGCCGACAGGATATTTAATGCAGCAGGTTTCACATTCATCTTTTGGCTTGTCTTCGGAACGCGCGGTGAAACAGCGTGCGGAATAAGCCAAAGGCAAGTGGCCGTAGCTCAGTACTTCGACTTCAAACTTATTGCGGATACCTAGCTCATCACACTGAGTCAGCATGTTTGCCAGCCAGTCGCGAGATAGCTCAACAGGCATACACCAGCGAATCATGCCTTGTTTGTACAGCAAGCGTAGCGTAACCGCGTTATAGCAGTTAAGCGCGTGGCCTGCGACAAAGGGTAGTTTGCGTTCTGCCGCCATATTCACAGCACCAAGGTCATTGGCTTCAATCAGGAAATCACCATTCTCGACGTAGCGTTTGAGCTCGTTTAATTCAGACGGTGCCTGAACCAGCGCGAGCGTGGAAAGCACCACTTGTTTGCCCTGGCCCGCGAGGCTCTTCGCCATATCCAGCCAGTCACCGGTTTTGGTTGCGCGGCGCTTGCTACACACTGACTCGCCAAGATAAATCGTTTCGGCACTGCTGCTTGCCGCAGCCTGGTAAAATTTTTCCAGGGTCTCTTTTGGCCAGTAGTACAGAACCGGCCCTAATGAATATTTCATGGTCATCCCTACTGCCATTTACGGTGATAGGCACCGAGAGTGGTTTGCGTGCCTTCGGCCATCGCTCCCAGATCTTCCATCCACGCAGGTTTCGCACGGTAGTTTTCCGGATCAGCCATACACAGATCGATTGCCTGGCGCCAGACTTTCGCCACCTGGCTGACATAGGCCGGGCTACGCTGGCGGCCTTCGATTTTCACCGACGCAATATTTGCGGCTAATAATTCAGGCAGCAGTTCAAGTGTGTTCAGGCTGGTTGGCTCTTCAAGAGCGTGATATTTCTGATCGTCAACCAGATAGCGACCTTTGCACAGCGTTGGATAACCGGCGTTTTCGCCGTCCTGATAGCGGTCGATCAGCACATCGTTGAGGCGTGATTCGAGGCCCTGTGGCGTTTGCTGCCAGCGAACAAACCGCGCAGGCGAGCACGCGCCAACGGTATTCGGTGATTCACCGGTCAGATACGAAGAAAGATAACAACGCCCTTCAGCCATAATGCACAGGCTACCGAAAGCAAACACTTCCAGCGGAACCGGAGTGACCCGAGCCAACTGTTTTACCTGATGAATGGATAACACGCGTGGGAGAACAATGCGTGCAACGTCGAAGTTGCGATGATAAAAGCGGACAGCTTCTTCATTGGTGGCGGAGGCTTGTACCGATACGTGGCGCTCAATATGTGGGTAACGTTCAGCCGCATATTCAAGCATGGCGAGGTCGGCCAGAATTAAAGCGTCGGCTCCGAGTTGCGCTGCCATATCGACTGCACGTTGCCAACGCACGTAGCCGTCCGGATGCGCAAACGTATTGATAGCGATGTGCAGTTTACGGCCATGTTGATGCACGTAACTCACCGCTTCTTGCAGTTTCTTCTCCGTGAAATTTAGTCCAGCAAAATGGCGGGCGTTGGTGTCATCTTTAAGACCAATGTAAACCGCATCGGCACCATTATCGATGGCCGCTTTCAACGCCGGTAAGTTTCCAGCTGGGCAAAGCAACTCCATAATTTATCCTGAATCATTGGGTAACCTTAAAGGAAACCCATGCGGCCCAGTGTCGGACAGCAAAATTGTTAACGAACTGGGATTTTAGTTAACCCGTCCACGACAAATTTTGATTTAAGGCAGCTAATGGCGTATTGATGAAATCAATATGATGGTATTGATGAAATCAATATGATGGTATTGATAACCCGCAAACTTGTTGATTTACACCGCTACGGAGAATGGCTGGTGTGGCAAAATGGTGGTTAAATTTCTCAAGGAGTAAAGCTTGTGTTGGATAAATTGCGTTCACGCCTGATCCATCTTGGCCCGTCACTGTTAAGAACACCGGTTAAACTGACGCCCTTTGCTCTAAAGCGCCAGGTGCTTGAACAGGTTCTTGGCTGGCAGTTCCGTCAGGCAATGGAAGAAGGTGAACTCGAATTTCTTGAGGGACGCTGGTTAAGTATTGAAGTACGCGATCTCGGTCTAAAATGGTTTACTTCGGTACAAGATAATAAACTGGTTGTGCGTGAAGATGCTCCGGCTGATGTGAGTTTCAGTGCGACAGCCAACGATTTGTTGATGATCGCTGCACGTAAACAAGATCCCGATACCCTGTTTTTCCAACGCCGCCTGATGATTGAAGGTGACACTGAGCTGGGTCTGTACGTCAAAAATTTAATGGATGCCATTGAGCTGGATGCGATGCCAAAACCACTACGCATGCTGCTGCTGCAACTGGCTGATTTTGTCGAAGCGGGGATGAAGCATAAACCTGCTCCAGAAAGTAACTCGGTAGGTGAGCCATGCTAATTCGTGTAGAAATACCTATTGATGCTCCAGGCATCGACGCATTACTTCGCCGCTCCTTTAATGGTAATGGTGAAGCAGATTTGGTAAAGGATTTACGAGAAGATGGTCTGTTAACACTGGGTGTTGTTGCCACGGATGACGAAGGTCAGGTCGTTGGTTATGCCGCATTCAGTCCGGTTGCAGTTGAAGGTGAAGAACTACAGTGGGTTGGTCTGGCACCACTGGCTGTAGACGAAACTTATCGCGGCCAGGGGCTGGCGAAAAAACTGGTTTACGAAGGACTCGATTCACTCAATGAATTTGGTTATGCCGCCGTTGTGACATTGGGCGAACCCGCGCTGTATAGCCGCTTTGGTTTTGTTCCGGCAGCTCAACACGGTTTACGTTGTGCCTGGCCTGATACCGAAGCCTATTTTCTGATTCATCCACTGGCCGATGATGCGCTCAATGGCGTGAGTGGTTTAGTGGACTATCACGAGCATTTCAACCGGGAGTTTTAATCCCCTTCATCTTTCGTATCACAGCGGTGTTGGCTGCGTTCATGCACCCCAGTCACTTACTTGAGTAAGCTCCTGGGGATTTACTCACTTGCCGCCTTGCTGCGATACGAAATCTATTGGGGATTGAGTTAAGATGCCTGCCAACAGGTCTTCAAAAGGCAAAATCCCGGCCACCAACATCTCTTTCTGCGCTTTAGTTAGCTGCTTGATGCGATACTCCAGGCGCAACGCGCTTGAGCGATCTCCCACCAGATGGCTAAAGGCCAATGTTAACTCACCTTTCCCCCGCAATGCTTTCGCACCTTTACCTGCTTGATGCTGAGAGAAACGGCGCTCCACATCGGTAGTAATGCCCGTATATAAACGGTTATCGAGGGTGCGGACTAAATAGAGATACCAGGGGGACATAGGTCGGGCGCATAATTGATGTTTTCCGCAGAATATCACTCTTCAGGTTGCACATGGAAACTCTCAATGCCATTAGTCGTTGGCTGAACAAACAGCATGTACTGACTTACTGCGCAGGCACCAATGGTGATTTATGGTGCGCAAATGCGTTCTACTTATTTGATGAACAACGCGTCGCTTTCTACCTGTTAAGCGAAAGTCACACTCGTCACGGAGAGTTGATTGGAAACCACGCCAATGTAGCCGGAACGGTTAATGGGCAGCCCAAAACCGTGGCGTTAATTCGTGGCGTACAGTTTCGCGGTGAAATCACGCTGGTTGCAGAGCAAGAAGCCGACAGCCTTCGTGCTCGTTACTGCAAGCGCTTCCCAGTAGCGCGAGTGATGAAGGCGCCAGTGTGGGAAATTCGCCTTGATGAAATAAAAATGACCGACAACACGCTCGGTTTTGGTAAAAAGCTCCACTGGCTGCGAGATGACACTAAACTTGGTTAATAAGCTACAGGAGATCTTATGAACCGGGTTTTGATAACAGGAGCTACAGGCCTGATTGGCGGGCACTTATTGCGAATGTTGATTGATGAGCCACAAATCAGTCATATCGTTGCTGCGACACGGCGCCCCTTGCCTGCAATGAATAAAGTCACCAATCCCTATGATCCTCAGTTGAGTGATGCACTTACACAATTAAGCGAGTCGATTGATACAGTCTTTTGCTGCCTCGGTACCACGATGAAAGAAGCAGGCAGCAAAGAAGCTTTTGTGTTGGCGGATTACACGCTGGTGGTGGATACCGCAATCACCGGGCTGCGTCTGGGAGCTAAGCAGATGCTGGTGGTTAGCGCCATTGGCGCGAATAGCAAATCGCCATTCTTTTATAACCGGGTAAAAGGGGAGATGGAGGAGGCATTGATAGCGCAACAGTGGCCGCGTCTGACGATTGCTCGTCCATCCATGCTGCTCGGCCATCGGGAATCACAGCGTTTAAATGAGTCGCTGTTTGCACCTTTGTTCAAAATCATGCCTGGGAAGTGGAAGTCCATTGAAGCAAGGGATGTGGCGAAAGCAATGCTGCATGAGGCGCTTAAACCTGCAGGCGAGGGTGTGAATATTCTGGACTCAAGTCAGTTACGTGAAATAGCAAAAGCCCCATAAGGGGCTTTATCGCAAATGATGTACGACCTGGTTGCTGCTGCCACGCCAGACCAGCGCTGGATCTTTCAAATCCTGAACGAACTTGCCATCGATTAGCACGTTAATTAAATCAACTACTTCGCGCTGAGCTTCGGTTAATTCATCAAGTGTGTAACCTGTCCACATCCAGATGTCTTTGCCAGGGCATTCAGCCCGCACTCGCTGCACCAGCTTCAGCACATCCGCGATGTTTTGCGGATGAAGCGGATCGCCGCCCGAAAGCGACAACCCCTGGCGGCGGATACGTGTATCGTTCAGATCGTTAATGATCCGATCTTCCATTTCCTGGGTGAACGGCATACCTGAATTTAACCGCCAGGTGCTTTTGTTATAGCAGCCTGGGCATTCATGTACGCAGCCGGAAACGAACAGCGTGCAGCGTGTTCCCGGCCCGTTAACAATGTCTACCGGATAGTATTGATGCACATTCATTTTCGCTTTGCTCTGACGTTAATTGCTTTGCGAAGAATCTAACTGCCCGTTACCCAAATGCTTCACGCGGCGCTTCACTTCTTCCTGCTTGCCAGCGTTAAACGGACGTGCATCCGGGCTACCGAGATAACCACAAACACGGCGTGTTACCGATACACGAGCGGCATCGTGGTTGCCACATTTCGGGCAGGTAAAACCTTTGCTGGTGCATTCAAACTCACCGGTAAAGCCACACTCATAGCACTCATCAATTGGTGTATTGGTGCCGTAATACGGAACGTGCTTGTAGCTGTAATCCCAGACGTCTTCCAGCGCTTGCAGGTTGTGCTGGATGTTCGGGTATTCGCCGTAACAGATGAAACCACCGTTTGCGACCGGCGGGTACGGCGCTTCAAAGTCGATTTTGTCGTACGGGTTAACTTTCTTCTCAACATCCAGGTGGAAGCTGTTGGTGTAGTAACCTTTGTCGGTCACGCCTGGAACCACGCCAAACTCAGCGGTATCAAGACGGCAGAAGCGGTCACACAGGTTTTCACTTGGTGTGCTGTACAGGCTGAAACCGTAGCCAGTCTCTTCTTTCCAGCTGTCGGTTGCCTGGCGCAGGCGTTCCACAATCGCTACAGCTTTCGCGCGTAATTCTTCGCTGTCGTAAACGTGCTGGTTACCAAACAGGGCATTCACCGTTTCGTGGATGCCGATGTAACCCAGTGAAATCGATGCACGGCCATTTTTGAAGATCTCAGAAACGTCGTCGTCTGCTTTCAGACGCACACCGCAAGCCCCTTCCATATATAGGATCGGTGCAACACGCGCTTTCACACCTTCCAGACGAGCGATACGCGTCATCAGAGCTTTATAAGCCAGTTCCAGGCGCTCATCGAGCAGCGTCCAGAAGGTAGCTTCATCACCTTTTGCTTCCAGCGCAATACGTGGCAGGTTCAGGCTGATAACGCCGATGTTGTTACGACCATCATGAATCTGCTCACCGTTTTCTTCGTACACACCCAGGAAACTGCGACAACCCATTGGCGTTTTGAACGAACCAGTGACTTTAACGACCTGGTCGTAGTTCAGAATGTCCGGATACATGCGTTTGCTGGCACATTCCAGAGCGAGCTGTTTGATGTCGTAGTTCGCATCGCCAGCCTTGTGGTTCAGGCCATCTTTAATGGCGAAAACCAGTTTCGGGAACACCGCAGTTTTACGGTTTTTACCCAGACCCGCGATGCGATTACGCAGAATAGAGGTCTGAATCAGGCGTGATTCCCAGCTAGTTCCCAGACCGAAACCGAAGGTCACGAATGGCGTTTGGCCATTAGCGGTATGGAGCGTGTTCACTTCATATTCCAGCGACTGGAAAGCGTCGTAGCACTCTTTTTCAGTGCGTGAAAGCGCATAACCTTTAGCGTCCGGGATCTGCCATTCTTCGGCGGTTTTGCGGTGTTTCTCAAAGCTTTCTGTAACAAATGGCGCCAGCACTTCATCAATACGGTTAATAGTGGTGCCGCCATAAATGTGGCTGGCAACCTGGGCAATGATTTGTGCGGTAACCGCTGTTGCTGTTGAGATAGATTTTGGCGGCTCAATTTCCGCATTACCCATTTTAAAGCCGTGCGTCAGCATGCCTTTCAGATCGATAAGCATGCAGTTAAACATCGGGAAGAACGGCGAGTAATCAAGATCGTGATAGTGAATATCACCACGTTCATGCGCCAGAACCACATCGCGTGGTAACAGGTGCTGTGAGGCATAGTGTTTAGCCACAATACCGGCTAACAGGTCGCGCTGGGTCGGGATAACTTTGCTGTCTTTATTGGCGTTTTCATTGAGCAAAGCGGAGTTGGTTTGTTCTACCAGACCACGAATTTCTTGATTCAGGCGGCCACGCTTCTCACGTTCGATATCGCGGTCGTGGCGATATTCAATGTATGCACGTGCAAGTTGCTTGTAGTCACCGGCCATTAATTGGTTTTCGACGGCGGTCTGGATTTCACCAATATCAACCTGGTTACGACCTTCCATCTGCGCACGGACAATATCTGCTACGGTGGCGCAATAGTCTGCGTCATCGACTCCCGCTGCTTTAGCTGCACGAAGAATAGCTTCTTTTATGCGCTCTGAAGTGAAAGGTACTTTGCACCCGTCTCTTTTCATCACATGCGGTGTCATGGTTTCTCCATATTTAAAAATGTTATCCACAAAGGATTAGAATTGCCTACGGGCTGTAATTGCTCGGGCTGTCATAGGCTTTCTGTTTTCTGGCCTACGTTTATCCACAGATAATCCCCAGAATCATCTGTGGAACATGTTGTTATAATAGTCGATAACTACAACATGTTGGGGCGGGGTGCATTTTAAGGTCTATATGTAGTGATTTGCATCAAAGATGTTTGCGATTTTATTGATGCAGAACAAAGTAAATCAGGCGTAGCAGGAAGGATGGGCGGTGAGGGAAAATCTTTAAATTTGAAGGAGGAGATCTCCCTCAAATATGAGGGAGAAATCGGGTAAGGATTAACCTTGCAACCAATAGACAGCCTCGAATGGCCGTAAACTTATCTCGCCAGGTTTACCTACAGCATCAGAATAGTTGCTCATCAGTACATCCCAGTCACCTTCGAAGGCTTCCGGCATCCACCACTGGTTTTCACGGCTGAGATTGGCTGCGACAATCAATGTTTGCCCTTGCCACTCGCGGCGATAACACCATAAATACGGGTGCTCCGGCAGCAAATCCTGATAACTACCCCAGGTGAAAACAGGGTTTGCTTTACGCAGCTTAATCAGTTGCTGGTAGGCATAAAATACCGAGTCCGGGTCATCCACTGCTGTTTTAGCATTGATGGTTTGATAGTTATCGCAAAGGTTAATCCACGGTGTTCCCTGGGTGAAACCTGCGTTTTCGCCATCGTCCCACTGCATCGGTGTGCGGCTGTTATCGCGTGATTTGCTGGCAAGAATAGCCAGCAGATTATCGCTATCCCGGCCTTGCGCCCGCAGTTCCGCGTACATGTTGTGGCTTTCCACATCGCGATAATCAACGATGCGTTTAAAGTGTGGATTGGTCATCCCCAGCTCTTCGCCCTGGTAAATATATGGCGTGCCTTGCATACCGTGCAGCACCATGCCCAGCATTTTTGCTGCCGGAACGCGCAGTTCGCCTTCATCACCAAAGCGCGACACAATGCGCGGCTGGTCGTGGTTACACCAGAACAACGCATTCCACGCCACGTTGTGCATACCTTGCTGCCAGTGGCTGAAAATAGCTTTCAGTGCCACATAATCTGGAGCCGCCAGCGCCCATTTTTGGCCGTTGGGATAATCCACTTTCAGGTGATGGAAGTTGAACGTCATCGACAGTTCATCGCTGTTAAGCGCCGCGTATTGCTGGCAATTATCAAGCGTGGTTGACGACATTTCACCAACAGTCATCAATCCGCGTGGCTTAAACACATCGCGGCTGAATTCTTGCAGATATTCGTGAATGCGTGGCCCGTCGGTATAAAAACGACGCCCGTCACCACCATCAATATCGCTTGGGAAATCTTGATCTTTCGATATCAGGTTGATCACATCAAGGCGTAAACCATCAACACCGCGATCTGACCAGAACTCGCAGACTTTCTTCAGTTCCGCGCGTACCTGCGGATTTTCCCAGTTTAGATCCGCCTGCTCAGGCGCAAACAGATGCAGATAATACTGGCCGCTTTCCGCATGCCAGCGCCAGGCGTTACCCCCAAATTTAGAGCGCCAGTTGTTAGGCACCAGATCTGGCGTACCGTCGCGCCAGATATAAAACTCGCGGTATGGGCTTTCTTTGTTTAGCGCTTCATGGAACCAGGCGTGTTGCGTGGAGGTGTGGTTAAACACCATATCCAGAATGATGCGGATGCCGCGGTCATGCGCTTCAGCGACAAGCTTGTCGAAATCATCCAGGGTGCCGTAAGTCGGATCAATCGCGCAGTAGTTGGCAACGTCATAGCCATTATCAATCTGCGGGGAGATATAAAAAGGGGTCAGCCAAATGGCGTCAACGCCCAGCAGTTTTAAGTAGTCGAGGCGTTTAATGACCCCTGCAAGATCGCCGGTACCGCTGCCGGTCGTATCCTGAAAACTCTTCGGGTAGATCTGGTAGATGACACCATGTTGCCACCAGGGAGTTGTATTCATAAATCATTCCTAAATGCCCGTCATACTTCGAGCTGCTGCTGTGTTGACTGCTCTCGTTCACCCCAGTCACTTACTCTAGTAAGCTCCTGGGGATTCACTCCTTTGCCGCCTTGCTGCAACTCGAATTATTTAGGGCATATTTTGAAAACCAAATTATAAAAAACTACACCACCAACAATGTGCCCTGACGATGCTTGCGCTTGTACATCACGCTGGTCAGTACAATTGGCACGATTACGGCAATCAGAATCGCCAGAGAATATACTTCCCAGTAACGCGGCTGGATGGACAAAATGCCCGGCAAGCCGCCGACGCCAATCCCGTTCGCCATCACGCCGCTCAAGCCACACAACAAGCCTGCGATACCTGATCCAATCATCGCGCACAGCATCGGGAAGCGGTATTTCAGGTTGATGCCGTACATCGCCGGTTCGGTCACGCCGAGGAAGGCGGAAATCGCTGCCGGAACGGAAATCTCACGTTCGTTATGCTTACGGCTGCAAATAATGATGCCGACAACCGCAGACGCCTGCGCAATGTTAGACAGCGCAATCAGCGGCCACACTGGCGTTCCGCCCATGCTCTGAATCATCTGCATATCGATGGCGAGCGTCGTCTGGTGGACACCGGTAATCACCAGCGGGGCGTACAGGAAGCCAAACAGCGCGGCACCAACTGGCGCAAAACTTCCCGTCATCAAATGGCGAACCGCAAAGGCCACGCCATCACCAATCCAGCGGCCAAACGGGCCGATAAACGCGTGAGCCAGGAATACCGCCAGAATCAGCGAACACACAGGCACTATTACAAGATAGAGGTAATCTGGAACAATGCGTTTCAGACGCGTCTCAATAAAGCCCAAAGCCAGGCCCGCTAACAACGCTGGAATCACTTGCGCCTGGTAGCCGACTTTCTCGATAGTGAACCAGCCAAAGTTCCACACTTCTGGAATTTTGCTACCTAATTCATAGGCATTCATCAGCTGTGGTGATACTAGCGTGACGCCGAGCACAATCCCAAGGATAGGTGTCCCACCCATTTTTCGCACGGCAGACCAGCAAATACCGACCGGCAGATAGAAGAAAATCGCCTCGCCAATCAGCCACAAGAAGTCGTAGATCGATTGCAGGGAAGGGTGCATTTGCGCGAGCGTAAGCCCGTTGCTCATTGGCAAATCGCCAATCACATTACGGAACCCGAGGATCAAACCACCGCTGATCAACGCCGGTAATAAAGGGAAGAAGATCTCTGCAAAGTGGGAAATAAGCTGTTCGTGCCATTTCATGTTCTGACGCGCGGCAAGTTTCGCTTGTTCTTTATCTGCGGTGCTGTGCCCTGTGGCGGCGATCAATGCCTGGTAGTAATCGCCCACTTCCGGACCAATCACCACCTGGAACTGCCCGGCGTTGGTAAAGCAGCCTTTAACCATCGGCAGCTCTTCAATATCTTTCGGTTTCGCAATTGCGGTGTTGTTCAATACAAAGCGTAAGCGGGTGATGCAGTGACTGACGGTAGCAATGTTTTCACGCCCGCCGACCAGTTCTATCAGCTTATCGATATCCTGTTGTTTCACTTTGGCCATGATGAGGTTCCAGAGTAAGGAGAGAGTTTTTATCTGCCGCAAGGTTATCTTTTAATCTTCCCAACGAAAATGGGAACGTTCCCGAAATCCAGCGACGATCACAATAAACCGTCATCGTGGTGATTTACTGGAGGGTGCTGGGGATAACGATCTGGCGCAGATCGCGTGCTTGTGTGACTTGCCCGATCAACTGCAATACCGCCTGGCGGCCTGCTTCCGCATAGCCGGGATCGACGGTAATAATCTCCGGATGCAGGAACTTCATTAGAGGCGTATTACCGACGCTCGCCAGTTGCAGCGTGTTGCTCTGGTGTTCTTGCAGATATTTGCTGGCACCCAGAGCGAGGGTATCGGTGGCGCATAACAGGGCGGTGGTCTCCGGCAGCAAAACTTCGTCGACGTGTTCGTAACCCTGTTTCATCGCCAGCCCCGGCAGGGCTACATTTGGCGCCAACTGATGTTGTTTGCAGAAGGCGAGATAGGCTTCATGGCGGCGTAAACCGGTGGTCACATCGCTATGCGGTACGCCGAGGAAACTGATGTGACGATGGCCTTGTTCATAAAGGCGCGACATTAAAATATTGATGGCCCCTTCATCGTCATAACAAACCGAGGCAAACCCTTTGGCATCCCGCGCCATCAGTACCAGCGTTGATTGCCACGGGGCGAGTATTTTTTCATTAATACCGGTAAAACCGAACAGGATTACGCCGTCGATATTGCGCCGCTTGAGCATGCCGAGGTGTTCTTCAACCAGCTCCGGGTCGAACTGGCTTTCCATCATAATCGGGTCGTAACCCTGCTCGTAAAGTGCCGGCAGCATGGTTTGCACTGCGAGGTTTTCCGACAACGAATCCAGACGCGTCACAATAATGGCGACCACTTTATCACTCTGGCCACGCATGGCGCGCGCCGAACGGGAAGGAGAAAACCCTTCTTGCTGCATCACCGCTTCAACCCGTTCACGTGTGCGAGCACTCACTCCGCTTTCATTGTTTAATACACGAGAGACGGTCGATTTACCCACACCGCTCAAGCGGGCGATATCTTTTATCGTGAGGCGGCTTTGCATAACAATCCTTATTCCCGGCAATCAATTGCTCATTAGAGTACGGCGGCGAAACAATATCACAAGGGAAAAAATTCTGGTTTACGTTAGGTTGATGTTTCTAGGCGTAGAATGCCCGCGACTAATGTGATGACTTTTCTTTTAACCGGAGGCGACATGGAACCTGATCCCAGTCCAGACCCTGTAATGACAGGAATAATCCGGTAAAAAACCCTTCTCAATAAGAAGTGGCAGCCTTACCGGATAGCGTAAGGCAGCGGCTTCAATCGTCCTTTTCGATTTGTCCCTGCTGATGAAAAAATTTGATCTGTAAGGTCGGCTGAGCCGCGCCTGCATGTCACCAGGCTCCATATTATGTGGGGCCGAGGGACTCTTTTATGCTGTTAAAAAATCTCACCCGGCAGTTGTTCGCACAACTGAGCCGTCACCTGCCTCGTCGCCTGATCCAGCGCGACCTGATGCCTGATGACAACACTGTTGCTCACGCACAAGAAGTTCCGGCTTCACTGAGCGAATCCTGCCTGAAATATGCGCAAGCATCTGAAGAACAACTGTATCGCGATTTCCAAAGCCATCCGGAAGGGCTGAACGCGCGTGAAGTTGAAAACGCTCTCGAACGCCACGGCCCGAACCAAATCCCGGCGCAAAAACCGTCGCCGTGGTGGGTTCATTTGTGGCTGTGCTATCGCAACCCTTTCAACATCTTGCTGACAATCCTCGGCATTGTTTCCTATTCCACTGAAGACCTGTTTGCCGCAGGCGTCATTGCGCTGATGGTGGTGATTGCCACGCTGCTGAATTTTGTGCAGGAAGCGCGTTCCACCAAAGCGGCGGACACGCTAAAAGCGATGGTCAGCAACACCGCCACCGTGCTCCGTGTGGTGAATGAAAACGGTGAAAACGAGTTTGTCGAAATCTCCCTCGACCAACTGGTGCCGGGCGATATCGTCAAACTGGCGGCGGGCGACATGATCCCTGCGGATTTGCGCGTCATTCAGGCTCGCGATCTCTTCGTCGGCCAGGCGTCGCTAACCGGTGAATCGCTGCCAGTTGAAAAGGTGGCAGTCAGCCGCGACATGTCGCACAACAACCCGCTGGAATGCGACACGCTGTGCTTTATGGGCACCAACGTAGTGAGCGGCACGGCGCTGGCAATGATTATTTCTACCGGCGGCAACACTTGGTTTGGGCAACTCGCCGGGCGTGTCACCCAACAAGAAAGCGAGCCGAACGCATTCCAGAAAGGCATCAGCCGCGTAAGCTGGGTGCTGATCCGCTTTATGCTGGTGATGACGCCGATTGTGCTGCTGATCAACGGCTTCACCAAAGGCGACTGGTGGGAAGCGGCGCTGTTCTCGCTCTCCGTTGCGGTGGGTTTGACGCCTGAAATGCTGCCGATGATCGTCACTTCAACGCTGGCTCGCGGGGCGGTAAAACTCTCGAAACAGAAAGTGATCGTCAAACACCTCGACGCGATTCAGAACTTCGGCGCGATGGACATTTTGTGCACCGATAAAACCGGCACGCTGACGCAAGACCGCATTGTTCTGGAAACTCACACCGACATTCTTGGCGCGGTAAGCAACCACGTTCTGCACACCGCGTGGCTCAACAGCCATTATCAAACCGGGCTGAAAAACCTGCTGGATGTCGCGGTACTGGAAGGTGTGGAAGAAGATCATGCTCGAAACGCTGCAGCCCGCTGGCAAAAGGTGGACGAAATCCCGTTCGACTTTGAACGCCGCCGTATGTCGGTAGTGGTTTCTGAGCAGCCGGATGTGCACCAGTTGATCTGCAAAGGCGCGTTGCAGGAGATCCTCAACGTCTGCACGCAAGTGCGTTATGGCGATGAAATCGTGCCGCTGAGCGAATCCATGCTGGCGCGTATTCGCCGCGTGACCGACGATCTGAACCGCCAGGGTTTGCGTGTGGTAGCGGTGGCGACCAAATTCCTGCCAGCGCGTTGTGAAGATTATGGTCGTGTGGATGAATCTGATCTGATCCTCGAAGGCTATATCGCGTTCCTCGATCCACCGAAAGAAACCACGGCGCCTGCGCTCAAAGCGCTGAAAGCCAGTGGGATTACGGTGAAAATCCTTACCGGTGACAGCGAGCTGGTGGCGGCGAAAGTGTGCCGTGAAGTGGGGCTGGACGTCGGTGAACTGGTCATCGGTAGCGATATCGAAAACATGGCCGACGAAGAGCTGGCGGCGCTGGCATTGCGTACCACGCTGTTTGCCCGCCTGACGCCAATGCATAAAGAACGCATCGTGCGTCTGTTGCGCGGCGAAGGCCACGTGGTTGGATTCATGGGCGACGGCATTAACGATGCCCCGGCCTTGCGTGCCGCAGACATCGGTATTTCCGTCGATGGCGCAGTGGATATCGCCCGCGAAGCCGCAGATATCATCTTGCTGGAAAAAAGCCTGATGGTGCTGGAACAGGGCGTTATCGAAGGTCGCCGTACTTTCGCCAACATGCTGAAATACATCAAAATGACCGCCAGTTCTAACTTCGGTAACGTGTTCAGCGTACTGGTGGCGAGCGCCTTCCTGCCGTTCTTGCCGATGCTGCCGTTGCACTTACTGATTCAGAACCTGCTGTATGATGTGTCCCAGGTGGCGATTCCGTTCGACAACGTTGACGACGAGCAAATCAAGAAACCGCAGCGCTGGAACCCGTCAGACTTAGGCCGTTTTATGGTGTTCTTCGGGCCAATCAGCTCCATCTTCGACATCCTGACGTTCTGTGTGATGTGGTGGGTGTTCAAGGCGAACGTGCCGGAAGCGCAAACCCTGTTCCAGACCGGCTGGTTCGTGGTCGGTTTACTGTCGCAAACATTGATTGTGCATATGATTCGCACCCGTCGCATCCCGTTCATTCAGAGCCGTGCCGCCTGGCCGTTGATGATCATGACGCTGGTGGTGATGGTAGTTGGCATCAGCCTGCCGTTCACTCCGCTGGCAAGCTACCTGCAACTTCAGGCGCTGCCGCTGAGCTATTTCCCATGGCTGATTGCGATCCTCGCCGGATACATGACGCTGACTCAGTGTATGAAAGGGTTCTACAGCCGTCGTTACGGCTGGCAATAATATACCCATCATCCTTCAAGCTGCAGCGGCGTTGGCTGCAGACGCTCACCCCAGTCACTTACTCAAGTAAGCTCCTGGGGTGAGCGTCCTGGCCGCCTGGCTGCAACTCGAATGCTAATGGATATAGTAAATATGAGCGGGATGTGATCTACATCCCGTCAGTTTTCTCCATAACCTTGATGAATATTTCCGCACGTGTTACCAGATTGTTTTTGCTTTTTTCTGGCCCGTCATTGTTAAAGGAATATTCATGTTTAAATCCATACGTTTGAGCCTGCTGGCAGGTTGCATCGCTGCAACTTGCCCGGCCTGGGCCGCACCAGCTGGTGATTTGCCACTGATGCCCTGGCCGCAGGAAGTTAACCGTCCGGCAGCGGAAGGCATGCTGCAAATTGATAACGCCATTTCCATAAAAATCAGCGGCGACAAACTGCCCGGTGCCACCGAACGCTGGCGGCAGCGAATTTCTCAGCAAACGGGCTGGCAGCTCCAGCCCGCTCAGGCGAATCCCGCTAAACCGACTATTGATATCCAAATCAAAAAAGCTGTTGCCCCACTGCCAAAACTCGACAGCGATGAGAGCTACGAATTAAGCGTCACTACAGACGGCGTGAAGCTCACGGCAAACACGCGATTTGGCGCGATGCGCGGCATGGAAACCCTGTTGCAGCTGATTCAAAATGGCCCGGAAAACACCGCCATTGCGTTTGTCGCCATCAAAGACCAGCCTCGCTTCCCGTGGCGTGGATTGTTAATCGACTCCGCCCGCCACTTCATGCCAATCAAAGATATTCTGCGTCAGTTAGATGGCATGGCCGCCGCCAAAATGAACGTGCTGCACTGGCATTTAACCGACGATCAGGGCTGGCGCTTTGCTTCCACTGCGTATCCAAAATTGCAGCAACTGGCGAGCGACGGTGATTTTTACACCCAGGCGCAGATGAAAGAAGTGGTGCGCTACGCGACTTCTCTTGGCATCCGCGTGGTGCCAGAAATGGACTTGCCAGGACACGCATCGGCGATTGCGGTGGCTTATCCTGAACTGATGAGCGCGCCGGGGCCATATCAAATGGAGCGCCATTGGGGCGTGTTGAAACCGCTGCTTAACCCGACCAAAGACGCGGCCTATAAATTTGTCGATACCATGATTGGCGAGCTGACGGCGATTTTCCCGGACGGCTATTTGCACATCGGCGGCGATGAAGTTGATGCTGAACACTGGCAAAATTCGAAAGAAATCCAGACGTTTATGAAGCAGAACAATCTGGCGGATACCCACGCATTGCAGACGTACTTCAACCAGCGCCTGGAGAAGATCCTCGAAAAACATCACCGTCACATGATGGGCTGGGATGAGATCTATCACCCGGATCTGCCGAAAAGTATTTTGATCCAATCATGGCAGGGACAGGATGCGCTGGGGACCGTCGCCGCGAACGGGTACAAAGGCATTCTCTCCACCGGCTTCTATCTGGATCAGCCGCAGTCTACCGCTTACCACTATCGCAACGAGATCCTGCCCCAGGGCCTGAACGGCATCGACAAAATTACCGAAGCTGACAGCGCCCAAAGTTGGTTCTTCAATATGCCGCGCCTGAAAGGCAGTGCGGTGGAAGGCAGTTTCACTCTGGTGAGCAGCCAAACGGCATGGCGTGGCTTTATCGACTTTAAAGGTAAATCCCGCCGCGCGGTACGCGATATTGAATGGCTGAGCCCAACCCAGGTGACGTTCACCGTCGATACCTGGATGGGAGAAACACGCCCGGTATTAACGCTCGATAAAGACAAATTGAGCGGATATATGCTGGTGGGCAATGTGCGTTACCCTGCAACTGGCCAGAAATTAGATGACGTGCCTGATGGCATCCAGCCTGTGGTGCCAACCCCTGAGCAGATGAGCAATATCCTCGGTGGCGAGGCGGCTCTGTGGGCTGAAAACGTGGCATCTCCATTACTGGATATCAAGCTGTGGCCGCGTGCCTTTGCGGTCGCTGAACGTTTGTGGTCCGCCGAAGATGTGAAAGATATCGATAATATGTATCAGCGTTTGCAGGCGATAGATGCGTGGTCAACCGTTTCAGTTGGCCTACAGCAGCACGCTGCTGCAGCTCTACAAATGACGCGCCTTGCGGGTTCGACGGAAATTATGCCGTTGCAGATCCTCGCTCAGGCGGTTGAACCGGCGCAGTACTACACGCGGCAGCATCTGAAATTCAAGGCGGGTAATTACCATCATTTCGAGCCGCTAAACCGTTTTGCTGATGCATTGGGTGCAGAAAGCAGCCAGGTGCGTGCGCTGGATCTCTGGGCCGATAAACTAATAGCCGACCCGGAGGACAGTAACAGTGCGGAGTCTTTGCACCGTACTTTTGCTCGCTGGCAAAGTAACACGCCAGATGTGCTGGAACTTATCGATGGCAATTACCAGCTTAAAGAGCTGAAACCAGTGGCTGAAAATGTCGATAAACTGGCGGGAATTGGCTTGCGATTAACGGACTTAGTGGCGAAACAGGGAACATTGAGCGCTGATGAAGTTCAGGGGATTCAAAAACAGCTCGATGAAGCGGCGCAAACGCAGGATGAAGTGGTGATTGCGGCGGTGTATCCGTTGCAGAAATTGTTGCGGGCGAGTGTTAAGTAGGTCGTACAGAAGCGCCATCCGACAAAACAAAAGGCCGCGAAAGCGGCCTTAAATTCAATCGTTAGCGGCGAATGGCAATCGCTTCGATCTCAATCTTCACATCTTTAGGCAGACGAGCTACTTCCACGCAAGAACGCGCTGGGAAAGTCGCTTTGTGCTCATTAAAGAATGCTTCGTAAGTTGCGTTTACGGTCGCAAAGTCATTCAAATCTTTTACGAAAACAGTCGTTTTAACGATATCGCCCACTTTCAGGCCAGCGGCTTCAACAATCGCCTGCACGTTTTCCAGAGACTGGCGCGCTTGTGCTGCCACGTCTTCCGGTACGGTGCCTGTTTTTGGGTCAACCGGGATCTGGCCAGAAGTGATAATCATGCTGCCAAGATCGACACCCTGAACATATGGGCCGATTGCTGCTGGGGCATTTTCGGTGCTGATAATACGAGACATTCTTTCTCCTTAGAATAACCATATCTTTCAAGTCGCAGGGGTGTTGGCTGCGTGCTCCCACCCCAGTCACTTATTAATATAAGCTCCTGGGGATGAGATCCCTTGCCGCCTACCTGCAACTCGAAATCTAAAGGTTATTAATCGTGATGAGTAGGCAAACAAAAAAGCTCCCGTCCATTATAGGGACGAGAGCTTTAGCGGCAATGATTAATCTGCCAGCACAACGTAATGTGAGAACTCCTTCTCACAATATTTGCATTTGAGACTGATGTTCTCGTCGCGTTTTTTCACTGCGAACGAAGAGTGAACCGGTTCGCTGCGGCTGATGCAGTTGGTATTTGGGCAAACCAACACTCTATCAATGCGTGAAGGCAGGCTCGGTTTGCTCTTGCCGACCACTTCATATTCATCGATACGGTTTACTGTCGCATGCGGTGCATACAGCGCCAGTTGGTTAACTTGCTCATCGGTCAGGAAGGTATTTTCTATTTTAATCAGGTCTTTACGGCCCTGTTCTTTTGAAGGCAAGTTCAGGCCGATGGTGATGCGCTGGTCGGTTTCAGTTAACTGGAACAGAGTCAGTAACTTAAAGCCCACCTGTGCAGGAATATGATCGATAACTGTTCCGCGTTTAATCGCTTCAACTTGTAATTTGTTGTCGTGTGTCATCTTAATCTTCCTCTCACTCAAACCAGTTCAGGTTGCAAAACTAACGCCAGTAGAGCCTGGCGGGCATAAATACCGTTGCCTGCCTGCTGGAAATACCAGGCGTGCGGGGTTTTATCGACATCCGTAGTGATTTCATCAACGCGTGGCAGCGGGTGTAGCACTTTCATGTTCTCGCGGGCATCGACAAGGTCTGCTGCACGCAGGACAAACTGCGCCTTCACGTTGGCGTATTCAGACGGGTCCAGGCGCTCTTTCTGTACGCGAGTCATGTACAGAATATCCAGCTCGCCTACAACGTCGTCGATAGCTTCATGGCAGCTCCAGACGATGCCTTTTTCATCCAGCATATCGAGAATGTATTTCGGCATTGCCAGCGCATTTGGCGCGATAAAGTAGAAGCGGTTACCTTCAAATTTCGCCAGAGCTTGTGCCAGAGAGTGCACGGTGCGGCCATATTTCAGGTCACCGACCATGGCGATATTCAGGTTTTCCAGACGCCCCTGCGTTTCCTGGATGGTGAACAGATCCAGCAGCGTTTGCGTCGGGTGTTGGTTGGCACCATCACCTGCGTTCAACACCGGTACATTGCCTGAGAACTCCGTTGCCAGGCGTGCAGCACCTTCTTGCGGATGGCGCATTACGATTGCATCAACATAGGTGCTGATAACTGAAATAGTATCGGCCAGTGTTTCGCCTTTCTTACCCAGCGAAGTATTGCTGCTGTCGGAGAAGCCGACAACCGATGCACCCAGGCGGTGAATCGCGGTCTCAAAAGAGAGACGAGTACGCGTTGAAGCCTCAAAGAAGCAACTGGCAACAACGATGTGTTTCAACAGTTCAGGTTGCGGATTGGCCTTCAGTTTTGCCGCCGTAGACAACACCAGTTCAAGTTCTTCACGACTGAGATCGTTTATGGAAATGATATGTTTTTGATATAGGGGGTTAGCCATGTTTATCTCCTGTTCTCGGGCGTCGGGCAAAAAAAAAGCCCCTCAATGAGGGGCCTTTGGAATTGATTGCTGCAACGGAGAAAAAAACAGGTTAGCGCCGTCTTTTAGACGACGTGGTGTGGCAATTTTTTGAACACACTGGACCATGCTTCCTCCGGCAAATTGTGGCGCATTATACGCATGTGGGAGGACACTTCAAGGGATAAATTCACATATTTTGGCCATTAGCAATCGGTTGCTGTGAATATTTATCCGACTCTAATGTAATCCAAGGGTTTGCATAACTCGCCGATGGACCTGTGCGGTTTTTTGTACCTCGCGTGGTGCAATCCATACAATGCTGCTGCCCGCTACTACGCCTAAAATTTCTGGCACGGCACGATAATCGAGAATTCTTGCTATGGCCCGCCCGTATCCATGAACGGCATGAATCATGACAAACTCAGCATTATGCTCGACGCTAATTACCATCTCCGCTATTGAACGTGCTGCATCCGGTGCGGGTTGAGATTGCGGATTTAATGCATAAATTTTCTGACCTTTGGCGTTACGTATTTTGATAACGCCAAGCAATTTCAGCAGACGGGACACCGTAGACTGACTAATGTTTTCAAATCCGTGGAGCTGCATATCGCGGCGCAGTTCTTCTTGCGATTGATAGCTTTTATGGACAATGAGTCTTTGGCAGAGTGTTAGCTGATTATGATCCTTCTCCGAGGGTGCGTGGGATACGCTCATTGCATTCACCATTCCTTGATTTATCAGGCGACTAATTTACGCTGCTTATAAATCCAAACCGTTTTCTCGATCAGATTTTTCCAATCTAACCAACAAATAATGTTGCTAAATGTATTATTATTAGAATTTAACGCCCCTTTCGGGGCGTCATAGTTATCAGGTAATCTGAATAGAACCGGAAACAACCAGTTTTAACGTCCAGGCTGCTAACAGTAGAATTGCCGCAGCGATTGCCCATTCATAACCCTTCAGCATTTGTTGCCCTTGCTGTTTCTTCTGCCACAGGAAGACCACAAGCCCTGGGGTGAATAGCAACGAACTCAGTAGCATTGAGTCGCCAGCGGCGTAGCAAAGCCAGAAACCGTAAACGGTGGCGATAACGCCGAGTATTAAACCGCTGGTGCGTGATTCTCCTTTCGCATAGCGTTCACCCGTCCAGGCAAGTTTCAAACCATAGGCGGCGCTAAACAGGTACGGCGGCAGAATGGCGGCGGTTGCGATAGAGAACAGCGCCTGATAACCCGCCTGGTAAAACAGAGTGAGAATCAGGAATAACTGGATCAGGCCGTTGGTTATCCACAATGAGAACGAAGGTGAATGTCTGGCGTTCTCCCTGGCGAAGATTTTCGGGAAGATCCCGTCTTTGGCGGCAACGCGAGGCAGTTCTGCGGCAAAAAGCGTCCAGGCGAGCAGGGCGCCGGCAACAGAAAGAATAACGCCACCGGCAACAAATTTAGCACCCCATGGCCCAACTACACTCTCCAGCACGCCTGCCATAGAAGGGTTTCTCAGCCCGGCAAGGGATGCCTGATCCAAAATCCCCATCGACAGCACGCTGACCAGCACATAGATTGCCAGTGCGCCCAGCAAACCAATCACTGTAGCCTTACCGATATCGCTACGATTTGCGGCACGAGCAGAAACGACGGTTGCCCCTTCAATACCGATAAACACCCATGTGGTCACCAGCATAGTATTTTTCACCTGATCGAACAGCTCAGGCGCGGTGCCGTTGACGAGCATCATGCGGCCCCAGAAGTCGGCTGTGAAGACACCGATCTTAAAGGCTATCAACACCGCGACGATAAACACCAGCAGGATAACCACTTTGACGACGGTGAGGATCGTGTTGATGTAAGCCGCTTCACGTACGCCGCGCAGAACCAGTGCGTGTACCAGCCACAACACTATAGATGCGCCGATTATCGACGGCAGGTTATTACCATCGCCGAATACCGGGATGAAAAAGCTCATCGCGCTAAACAGTAATACCGCGTAGGAAACGTTGCCCAGCCAGGCGGAGAACCAGTATCCCCAGGCAGACTGGAAGCCGATGAAATCGCCGAATCCAGCGCGAGCGTAGCTATAGACGCCGCCTTCAAGTTCCGGGCAACGGGAGCTGAGGTTTTGATAGATAAAGGCGAGACATAACATCCCGACTCCGGTAATTACCCAACCAATGAGTAACGCGCCCGGTGAGGCGACGGAGCCAAAGTTTTGCGGCAGGCTGAATACCCCACCGCCAATCATTGAACCAATTACCAGCGCAACCAGCGCGCTAAGCCCTAATTTTGTTTCTTTTGTTGTGGATGTCTCGGCGACATCTCCGTGGGTAGCATCGGCCATTTTCCTTTCCTCTTGCTGTGGGATGCAGCATGAATGCACGGGTGGCGGCGAGGGCATCCCCGCCGCCAGTGCGAATTACTCTCCGAGCGTGGCAACCATGACGGCTTTAATCGTATGCATACGGTTTTCGGCTTCATCAAAGACAATGGAATGCGCTGATTCAAAGACTTCTTCAGTCACTTCCAGCCCTTTCAGGCCGTATTCCTGCTCGATCTCTTTACCGACTTTGGTGTGTTCGTTATGGAAGGCTGGCAGGCAGTGCATGAATTTCACATTCGGGTTGCCAGTAGCATTGATGACATTTTGGTTAACCTGATAGGGGGTCATGATACTGACGCGCTCAGCCCAGGCTTCTTTAGGCTCGCCCATAGAAACCCACACATCGGTGTAGAGGAAATCAACGCCTGCCACACCTTCTTCGACGCTATCGGTCAACATGATGCGACCACCGGTTTCTTTAGCAATCGCGCGGCATTGCTCAACCAGGGCAGGTTCAGGCCAGAAGGCTTTTGGCGCGACCAGGCGAATATCCATACCCATTTTCGCAGCACCCACCATCAGGGAGTTGCCCATGTTATTGCGAGCATCACCCAGATAAGCGAAGGCGATATCCTGAAGTTTTTTGTCCGGCGCGTGCTCAAGCATGGTCATCAAATCCGCGAGAATTTGAGTTGGGTGGTATTCATTGGTCAGGCCGTTCCACACCGGAACACCTGCGTACTCGCCCAGTTCTTCGACGATATCCTGGCCGTAGCCGCGGTATTCAATGCCGTCGTACATGCGGCCTAAAACGCGGGCGGTATCTTTCATGGATTCTTTATGGCCGATTTGCGAGCCGCTTGGGCCGAGGTACGTCACCAGCGCACCCTGATCGAACGCGCCTACTTCAAATGCGCAGCGCGTGCGGGTGGAGGTTTTTTCGAAAATCAGCGCGATGTTTTTGCCCACCAGGGTTTTCTTCTCAGTACCTGCTTTTTTGGCGGCTTTCAGTTCGCGAGACAAGTCGATCAGGTACTGGATTTCTACAGGTTTGAAGTCCAGCAGTTTCAAAAAGTTGCGGTTTTTCAGATTGATAGTCATTTTTTTATCCTTTTGAAATTATTAAGCAATACGAATCAGCGTACCTTTCTCACCCGCCAGAATTGCCGGGCCATCCTCAAGCGCTCCAATCCCGGCAATACCATGGCACTGCGCCACAAACTTGCTACAGGCAGCGACTTTCGGGCCCATCGAACCGGCGTCGAATTTCATGGCATCCAGTTCCTGCGGCGTAATATGAGAAATTGGTCGCTGAGTTGGCGTGCCCCAATCGAGATAGACGGCGTCGGCATCGGTGAGGATCAACAGCGCATCGGCTTCGATCTGGCGCGCCAGCAATGCGGCGGAAAGATCTTTATCAATCACCGCTTCGATACCGTGGTAGCCGTCGGCTTTTTCGACTACCGGAACACCGCCGCCACCGTTGCAAATCACCAGGTGATCGCGCTGAATAAGGGCTGTGATCGCATCGCTTTCCACAATCTGTTTTGGTTGTGGGGATGGCACTACGCGGCGGAAATACTGGCCGTCGGCTTTAACTGTCCAGCCCTTTTCCGCAACCAGCATGTCGGCTTGCGCCTTGTCATACACCGGGCCGATGTACTTCGTTGGGCTTTCGAATGCGGGGTCGTTGGCGTCCACTTCTACCTGAGTCAGCAATACGCTGACTTCCCGGTTTGGCAGCTGATTTTTCAGCGACTGCTGTAGCATGTAGCCAATCATTCCCTGACTTTCGGCTCCAAGAATGTCGAGTGGATATGGCGTCACTTTTTCATAGGCACTGTTTTGTAGTGCCAGCAACCCGACTTGTGGGCCATTGCCATGAACCAGCACGACACGCCAGGAGGAGGTGAGCTGTGCGATGGTTTTAGCCGCTAAATCAATGTTCTTACGTTGTATTTCTGCTTCCAGAGGCTCGCCGCGTTTCAATAGCGCGTTGCCGCCCAGTGCTACAACCAGTGTCGGTTTGTGTTCCATTTCATCTCTCCCTGGATTAAATACCGTCACGTTCTAGTGGGCAGCTCATGCAGCGTGCACCACCGCGGCCACGGCCCAGTTCGTCACCAGGAATCGGCAAGACCTTGATGCCCGCTTTGTCGTATTTCTCGTTGGTCCAGATATTGCGTTCATAGCCAATGACCACACCTGGGCGCACGGTTAACACGTTATTGGCGTCATTCCATTGCTCACGTTCAGCTTCAAACGCATCACCGCCAGTGGTGATTAAACGGACCTGATCGATACCCAGCGCTTGTTCAATCGCATGCAGCAGGTTTGGCTCCTGATGGCGTTTGATGCCGCCACGACCATCCGGGGTTAGCGTCCAGCACTGGGCGTCTTTGCGGACCACTTCCGGGTAGACGGAGAAGGTGTCGATATCGATGTGTGTCATCACGGTATCGAGGTGCATACAGGAGCGGTGTTTAGGCAGTTCAACGGCAATAACGCGAGTGGCTTGTTGATGTTTGAATAATGATTCAGCGAGGAACTCGACACCTTGCGGAGTGGTGCGCTCAGACAAACCAATTAATACCGCACCACGGCCAATGACTAATACATCACCGCCTTCTAATGTTGCGTGGTCATAATTAATATTGTCGTCGCCATAATATTTAATAAAGTTTCCATCGGTAAATAATGGATGCCAACGGTAAATCGCTCGCAGGTTATTTGTTTCACGTTGGCGTGCGGCTTTCGCCATTGGGTTAATAGATACGCCATTATAAATCCAGCAGGAAGTATCGCGGGTGAATAAATGGTTAGGGAGCGGTTTCATAATAAAGTCGGTGACTTCATGGGTATCGACAACCATATTTTGAATATAAGTTGGAATTTCACCATAAGTCAGGCCGCCGCTCAGCCTGCGAGCCAATTCACGATGTGACATATCTGCAAGCCAGCTGCGAATGTCGGAGGCAAATGCTGGGCCAAGGCGGTAGTCAGAAATCTGTGTTGCCAGCAGCCATGCCTTGGCATCGCTGACATCCAGCGTTTGAGTGAGAAGGTCTGTCAGTAATAAAACCTCAACCCCCTCACCGCGTAATGTATTAGCAAATATATCGTGTTCTTCGCCAGCACGTTCTACAGATAAAACGTCGTCAAATAATAATTCCTGGCAATTAGATGGGGTGAGTCTTTTCAGGCTCAGATTAGGGCGGTGCAGCATTACACTGCGAAGTTGTCCAATTTCGGAACCAACATAGTGCTTGTCCATGACTATTCCTTTGCATTAATCCTGAGATGAAAATATCAGTGGTAATAGTTAGCTATTACCGCAAGTTAAATAGGCTTTCGAAATGTCTTCGAGGCTTATGTTAATTTCATGAAGGATATTTAATGTGAGCTTAATCACGCGCTCAAGGGACATTTAAATTCTCTGTTAATTAATTGATAGCTGTCATGGAATTATAAATAAAGCAATTGAGCAGTCTGAATAACTACGCGAAATTATGCATATTCTATTTTATTAGTGTTAACCCAATGTTATTGGGTGAACAAACTGATGTTTTTTAACTTGTTGAAATTTAGCAGTATTTTGAAATTTAAATATAACTATGCATAAAGCCGTATTTTTCATCCACAGCATGGGAAAATAAACAAAATAGTTATGACTAAATTTGCGCTTACTTACCAGGTTTAAAATGTGACTGGTGGTTAGTTTTAAATAATTTTGTTTTTTAAACAGAAGGTTACGAACTATCCCAGCGGGATCTATTTTGAGGTTATGCTTTTTTTATGCATAAAAACCTCATGGCTGATACAAAGCTGTAACATGTTTTGCGCTAAACATGCGCCAGCACAGGTTTTCTTAAAAAACTCATGGCGGCAAAAGGTGAATGCTCGTATAAATACCGTAATAAAACATCGTTTCAAAAAGGTATTAATCATGATTATTGGCAACATTCATTCTTTGCAATCCTGGCTTCCTGAAGAACTGCGTCAGGCGATTGAGCATGTTAAACAGCACATCACTCCAGAAACCTCATTAGGCAAGCATGACATCGACGGTAACCGTCTGTTTATGTTGGTTTCTGAAGACTCTACGCAACCTATTGAAGAGCGCCCGGCAGAGTTTCACCAGCGCTATCTGGATATCCAGATTGTGATGCGCGGCCTGGAAGGTATGACGTTTAGCTGCCTGCCAGCTGGTACGCCGGAAACTGACTGGCTGGCTGATAAGGACATTGCGTTCCTGCCAGAAGGCGAGCAGGAAAAAACCATCGTGTTAAATGAAGGGGATTTCGTGGTGTTTTATCCAGGCGAAGTTCACAAACCGCTGTGCGCTGTGGGGAAACCGGCGACTGTGCGTAAAGTCGTGGTTAAGATGCTGGTTGGATAACGAAATTTTTCCCTAACCCTCTCCCACGGGAGAGGGAAGGCTGTAGTTACTTCGTAAGCGTCGCCACCATCACCGCTTTAATGGTGTGCATCCGGTTTTCCGCCTGATCGAACACCACGCTGTTTGCCGACTCAAACACCTCGTCCGTCACTTCCATACCGCCATGCAGGTCATATTGTTCTGCCATCTGCTTGCCCAGCGTCGTCTGGTCATCATGGAATGCAGGTAGGCAGTGCAGGAATTTCACCTGCGGATTGCCGGTCAGCGCCAGCATCGCGCTATTAACCTGATAAGCCCGCAGCAAGTTAATACGCTCGGCCCATTTCTCTTTGGCCTCACCCATAGATACCCACACATCGGTATAAATGAAGTCAGCTCCTTTAACGCCTGCGGCAACATCTTCAGTCAGCGTTATTTTCCCGCCGTTGTGAGCGGCCATAGCCTGGCACTCTGCCACCAGATTTTCATCAGGCCAGCAGGCTTGTGGAGCCACAAGGCGCAAATTCAGCCCGGTAAGTGCGGCGGCTTCGAGCATGGAATTGCCCATGTTATTACGTGCATCACCTGCATAGACCAGCGTCATCTGCTGAAAGGTTTTGCCAGGCAGTTGTTCCTGCATTGTCAGTAGGTCTGCCAGTAATTGCGTAGGATGAAACTCGTTCGTCAGCCCATTCCATACCGGTACACCGGCAAACTGCGCCAGTGTTTCAACGATTTCCTGACCAAACCCGCGATACTGAATACCGTCATACATACGGCCTAGTACACGCGCCGTATCTTTAATTGATTCTTTATGCCCAATCTGGCTTCCGCTTGGGCCGAGATAAGTGACGCGAGCGCCCTGGTCAAATGCGGCAACTTCGAAAGAGCACCTCGTACGAGTCGAGTCTTTTTCGAAGATGAGCGCGATATTTTTTCCAGTAAGATGCTGAACTTCAGTGCCTTTTTTCTTATCGTTTTTTAGTTTGGCAGACAGGGTAAGTAACTCATGAAGCTGTGCAGGTGTGAAATCCAGTAATTTAAGAAAATGCTTTTGATAGAAATGACTCATATTTTCCTCGCATGGCACAAGCCATTTATTGAATTAATATTCAATTTATATGTATGAATATTCATTTGCAACCCCCGACGGATAAATCTTTATCGGGAAAGGTGGAGGCAAACTCAGCCGTGTGTGAAAATAGAAGTATCTGCCTACAAATTGAGGAAAGGGCCATGGCAAATCCAGAACTACTCGAAGAGCAACGCGAAGAAACGCGTTTGATTATTGAAGAATTACTGGAAGACGGCAGCGATCCTGACGCGCTGTACACAATCGAGCATCACCTTTCCGCAGACGATTTCGAAACTCTTGAAAAAGCAGCTGTTGAAGCTTTCAAAATGGGTTACGAAGTTACTGACCCGGAAGAGCTCGAAGTGGAAGAGGGTGATACCGTTATCTGCTGTGACGTGCTGAGTGAAAGTGCGTTAAAAGCTGAGCTGTTGGATGAGCAAGTAGAACAACTGCTGAACCTCGCTGAGAAATTCGGTGTGGAGTATGACGGTTGGGGCACTTACTACGAAGATCCGAATGGCGAAGACGGTGAAGAAGGTGATGACGACGAAGATTTAGCTGACGAAGACGACGACGGCGTACGCCACTAATCTCTTCTGTGCAGCGGCGATTGCCGCTGCACATCAAGGAAAGATAACTCCCCATTATGAACTACCCGCAACTACTCTCCCCGGTACTGAATTTTCTGCACTGCCCAACGCCTGATGCATGGATTGAAAAAGCCTGCCAGCCGGAGCATTTGCCATTGCTGCTGACTGACCATCTGGTGTGCGAACTCAAGGCTGCGCAAACGGCGATGTTTTTGATTCGCAAATATGTTGCCGATAAAAGCAGTGCGCAGTTTTTACTTGATTGGCTAAAACCCTATGAAGATTTCGCTTTCCGTGAGGGAGCCGAACCTGATTTTGTCGCGCTGCATAAAACCCTGAGCAAGAACGTCATGCCGCAAACGCAGAGTGCCTGGGGCCAGCAACTTATCGACAGCATGGTATTGTTGATTAAAGAAGAGCTGCACCACTTTTGGCAGGTGCGCGAGATCATGATCGCCCGCAATATTCCTTACGTGAAAATGACCGCCAGCCGTTACGCCAAAGCGCTGCTGAGCCAAACGCGTACTCATGAGCCGGTTATGCTGGTGGATAAACTGATTTGTGGGGCGTATATCGAGGCGCGATCCTGTGAGCGTTTCGCCTCTCTGGCTCCGCACCTGGATGATGAATTACAGAAATTCTATTTGTCGCTGCTGCGTTCGGAAGCACGGCATTATCAGGATTATCTAGCGCTGGCAGAACAGATTGCAGGTGGGGACATCAGCGATCGTGTGCGTTTCTTTGGCGAGGTCGAAGCGGCATTGATTAGCAGCCCGGACGAAGAGTTTCGTTTTCACAGCGGCATACCTTTCTCTAAAACAGCAGGGTCGTGAATTGCCCCTGCCTGTGGCTTCACTGGAATTGCTTAAGGCTTGAACAGCTTCGCGCTTATCGCTAAGGTAAGCGCGTTTTTACCTTCCTGGAAAGTATCATGATAACCATCGCCCTTATTGACGACCACCTTATCGTCCGCTCTGGCTTTGCACAGCTGTTGGGGCTGGAGCCAGATTTTCAGATTGTGGTTGAGTTCGGCTCCGGGCGCGAAGCGCTGGCCGGGCTGCCGGGGCGTGGCGTGCAGGTGTGTATTTGCGATATCTCGATGCCGGATATTTCCGGGCTGGAACTACTCAGCCAGCTACCAAAAGGGATGGCGACGATTATGTTGTCGGTTCACGACAGCCCGGCGCTGGTGGAGCAGGCTTTAAACGCCGGTGCGCGTGGCTTTCTGTCAAAACGCTGCAGCCCGGATGAGCTGATTGCCGCCGTCCATACCGTGGCGACAGGTGGCTGCTACCTGACGCCAGACATTGCCATTAAACTGGCGGCCGGACGGCAGGATCCGCTAACCAAACGCGAGCGCCAGGTGGCGGAAAAACTGGCCCAGGGCATGGCGGTCAAAGAGATTGCCACCGAACTTGGGCTGTCGCCGAAGACGGTTCACGTGCATCGCGCCAATCTGATGGAAAAACTCGACGTCAGCAACGATGTCGGACTGGCTCATCGCCTGTTTGACGGATGGTGATGCAACCCTTTTTCTCCCGGCTTATCTCCGTCGTCGCCAGTTTTTTTATCTTCACAGCCAGCTGGTTTTGCCTGTGGAGCATCAGCTTGCACCTGGTGGAACGGCCTGAGCTTGCAGTACTGCTGTTTCCCTTCGGCCTGCGTTTAGGGCTGATGCTGCAATGCCCGCGCGGCTACTGGCCAGTATTGCTCGGTGCGGAGTGGTTGATGCTCGTCTGGCTGGCGCAGGAAGTCGCATTGGCGCATCTTCCGTTGTTAATGGTCGGCGGTGTGCTAACCCTCCTGCCCGTGGCGCTGATTTCCCGCTACCGCCATCAGCGCGACTGGCGCACCTTGCTGCGTCAGGGTGGGGCGCTGATTGCTGCCGCACTATTACAGTCGTTACCGTGGCTCGGGCAAGGGCAGGAGACCCTGAACGCGCTGTTGCTCACGCTGACCGGCGGGTTAACCCTGGCCCCAACCTGCCTGGTTATCTGGCATTACCTCACCAGTACCGTCTGGCAGCCGCTGGGGCCGGGACTGGTTTCACAGCCGGTGAACTGGCGTGCTCGTCACCTTATCTGGTATCTGCTGCTGTTTGTGGTCAGCTTGTGGCTACAACTTGGACTACCAGCCGAACTTTCCCGCTTTACCCCATTTTGCCTGGCGTTGCCGATTATCGCCCTGGCCTGGCATTACGGCTGGCAGGGCGCGCTGATCGCGACGTTGATGAACGCCATTGCGCTGATCGCCAGCCAAACCTGGCACGATCACCCGGTGGATCTGCTGCTTTCGTTGCTGGCACAAAGCCTGACCGGGCTGTTGCTGGGTGCGGGGATCCAGCGCCTGCGTGAGCTTAACCAGTCCCTGCAAACTGAGCTTGCGCGCAATCACCGCCTTGCTGAACGCCTGCTGGAAACCGAAGAGAGCGTGCGGCGTGAAGTGGCGCGTGAACTCCATGACGACATTGGCCAGACCATTACCGCGATTCGTACCCAGGCGGGGATTGTGCAGCGCCTGGCTCCGGGAAACGAAGGGGTCAAATTGGGTGGGGCGCATATCGAACAGTTGTCCCTTGGGATTTATGATTCGGTACGCCGCCTGCTGGGACGGCTGCGTCCGCGTCAGCTGGATGATTTATCTCTGGAGCAGGCGATTCGTTCGCTGATGCGTGAAATGGAGCTGGAAAGCCGTGGCATCGTGAGCCACCTCGACTGGAAAATCGACGAGCCGCTACTGAGCGAAAGCCAGCGCGTTACGCTGTTCCGCGTCTGCCAGGAAGGGCTGAACAACATTGTGAAACACGCCAGTGCCAGCGCAGTAACGATCCAGGGCTGGCAGCAGGACATGCGCCTGATGTTGGTAATTGAAGATGACGGCAGCGGCCTGCCATCCGACTCCGGGCATCAAGGTTTTGGCCTGGCAGGTATGCGCGAACGGGTCACGGCGCTCGGCGGAACCCTCACTATTTCCTGTACTCACGGCACGCGCGTCAGCGTCAGTTTGCCATTGCGATACGCGTAAGGACTGACGATGTTTACTTTCCTGAAAGCCCCACCGGCGGCGACGCCCGTCAGCGATAAAGCCGAAATAGACGCCCGCTATAGCTACTGGCGTCGGCATATTCTGATCACCATCTGGCTGGGCTATGCGCTGTTTTACTTCACCCGTAAAAGCTTTAATGCCGCCGCGCCGGAAATTCTCGCCAGCGGCGTGATGACACGTACCGATATCGGCCTGTTGGCTACGCTGTTTTACATAACTTATGGGCTGTCGAAATTTTTCTCCGGCATCGTCAGTGACCGCTCAAACGCCCGTTATTTTATGGGGTTGGGGCTTATCGCCACTGGTGTTGTTAACATCCTTTTTGGTTTTTCCACCTCCCTTTGGGCATTCTCCTTGTTGTGGGTGCTGAATGCCTTTTTCCAGGGCTGGGGTTCGCCGGTATGCGCCCGTTTGCTCACGGCATGGTACTCCCGTACCGAGCGCGGTGGCTGGTGGGCGGTATGGAACACTGCGCATAACGTCGGCGGGGCGCTAATCCCTATGGTGGTCGGCGCGGCGGCGCTGCATTACGGTTGGCGTGCAGGGATGATGATCGCCGGTTCGCTGGCTATTCTGGCCGGGTTATTTCTCTGCTGGCGTCTGCGCGATCGCCCACAAACCGTGGGCTTGCCGCCGATAGGTGACTGGCGGCACGATGAACTGGAAATCGCCCAGCAGCAGGAAGGTGCAGGGCTGACGCGCCGGGAAATCCTCTACAAGTACGTACTGGGGAATCCCTATATCTGGCTGCTGTCACTGTGCTATGTCCTGGTCTACGTGGTACGGGCGGCGATCAACGACTGGGGTAATCTCTATATGTCGGAGACTCTGGGCGTGGATCTGGTCACTGCGAACTCGGCGGTAACCATGTTTGAGCTCGGCGGGTTTATCGGCGCACTGGTGGCAGGCTGGGGATCGGACAAACTCTTCAATGGCAACCGTGGGCCAATGAACCTGATATTTGCCGCCGGGATTTTGCTCTCGGTAGGCTCGCTATGGCTGATGCCGTTTGCCAGCTACGTGATGCAGGCGGCCTGTTTCTTCACCACAGGATTCTTTGTGTTTGGCCCGCAGATGCTTATCGGCATGGCGGCAGCGGAGTGTTCCCACAAAGAGGCCGCGGGGGCCGCGACCGGCTTTGTTGGCCTGTTCGCTTATCTCGGCGCATCTTTGTCTGGCTGGCCGCTAGCGCGTGTGATCGATATCTGGCATTGGAACGGTTACTTCGCGGTTATTGCCATCGCGGCAGGCATTTCTGCGCTGCTGTTGCTGCCGTTCCTGAATGCCCAGTCCTCACGCGTCCGTAGCGAAGCGTGATACATCTCACCTTTTTACCTCGAATGGCGCAAAACTAAGAAATTTTCCAGGTTGTTCCTGGAAGCCATCTCAGGCCAAAGCCGCTGCTGATTTTTACAATGCCTGCTATCACGCAGGTTTTTAAATCAGGAGTAACCCATGCTGGCCTTATTAAATCAGGTGCGCAAGCCGACCCTGGATCTGCCGCTCGATGTGCGGCGCAAGATGTGGTTCAAACCGTTCATGCAGTCTTACCTGGTAGTCTTTATTGGCTACCTGACCATGTATCTGATCCGTAAGAACTTCAACATTGCGCAGAACGACATGATCTCTACTTACGGGTTGAGCATGACGCAACTGGGGATGATAGGTCTGGGCTTCTCCATCACCTACGGCGTGGGTAAAACCCTGGTTTCCTACTACGCAGACGGCAAAAACACCAAGCAGTTCCTGCCGTTTATGCTGATCCTCTCGGCTATCTGTATGCTCGGCTTTAGCGCCAGTATGGGGACCGGCTCGGTCAGCCTGTTTATGATGATTGCCTTCTACGCCCTGAGCGGTTTTTTCCAGAGCGCGGGCGGCTCGTGCAGCTACTCCACCATCACCAAATGGACACCGCGCCGCAAGCGTGGAACCTATCTGGGGCTGTGGAATATCTCCCATAACCTTGGCGGTGCGGGTGCAGCAGGCGTTGCGCTAATTGGCGCGAACGTCCTGTTCGACGGCCACGTCATTGGCATGTTTATCTTCCCATCCATCATCGCGCTGGTTGTTGGCTTCATTGGCCTGCGCTATGGCAGCGACTCCCCTGAGTCTTACGGCCTGGGCAAAGCTGAAGAGTTGTTTAGCGAAGAAATCAGCGAAGAAGATAAAGAGACCGAAGACGAGTCGATGACCAAATGGCAAATCTTCGTGGAGTACGTGCTGAAGAACAAAGTTATTTGGCTGCTGTGCTTCTCCAATATCTTCCTCTACGTGGTGCGCATCGGTATTGACCAGTGGTCCACGGTTTACGCGTTTCAGGAGCTGAATCTTTCCAAAGAAGTGGCGATTCAGGGCTTTACCCTGTTTGAAGTAGGGGCATTGGTCGGCACGTTGCTGTGGGGCTGGTTGTCGGATCTGGCGAACGGTCGCCGTGCGCTGGTCGCCTGCGTTGCGCTGGCATTAATTATTGCGACCCTCGGCGTTTATCAGCACGCCAGCAACCAGTATGTCTACCTGGCATCGTTGTTCGTGCTGGGCTTCCTGGTGTTTGGTCCACAATTGCTGATTGGCGTGGCGGCAGTCGGCTTCGTTCCGAAAAAAGCTATCGGTGCGGCTGACGGCATCAAAGGCACCTTCGCCTATTTGATTGGCGACAGCTTCGCTAAGTTAGGGCTTGGGATGATAGCCGACGGGACGCCAATTTTTGGTCTGACTGGCTGGGCAGGGACTTTCGCAGCACTTGATGCCGCTGCAATCTGTTGCATCGTGCTAATGGCGATGGTTGCGGTGATGGAAGAGCGCAAAATCCGCCGTGATAAGCGAATTCAACGGTTAGCTACCCAATAAAAGTTGCAGGGTTTACTGGATCGAATAGATTCAGTAAACCCATTTAAAGCGGTTACAGAGACTTAATCATCCGCACTTCGCAATCCACATGGCCGGTGCAGCCAAGTGGCTCAGAAATATGTTCAAAGCCCAGACGCTCATACAGCGCGATGGCTTCAGTCAGAAACGCTGTGGTTTCCAGATAGCAGCGCTTAAAGTCTTTTTCGCGGGCAAAATCCATTGCCTGCAACGCCAGGCGTTTAGCCAACCCTTTGCCACGCACTACCGGCAGGAAATACATCTTCTGCAATTCACAAATGTCCGGTTCGCTGCACGTTAATGGCGCGACACCACCACCACCGACAACTTCACCATCCACTTCCACAACCCAATAGGCATGACCCGGTTGGCTGTAGAGCTGATAAAGCTCATCGAGATTTGGATCTGCCACGGTATAGCCTTTATCGGCGGTTAAGCCATATTCAGCAGAGACTTCGCGGATAACGCGCGCGATGGCCGCATTGTCCTGGGGGGTTATCCGGCGCAGTGCGATTTCGACCGGAGCAGCAAGATTCATAGCGTGGACTCATTAATGATGGGGATAAAGATTGAATATTTAAATACCACTGTGAAAGTTAATAAGCAAGTTCCTAAAGTAGCGAGGAAATCCCGAACCGGATTATTTCGAAGTAGCTTGCTGTGGTTAAATGCTGACCGTTAAGTATTTCATTTTCAATAAGGATGGATATGTTTGATCAGCAGGGAACTCCAGAAGTTAGCCACTCAAGGAATATTACTTTTCATGGCACAGGCAGCGGCTATTTTGGCGTGTGCGTTGTTAATTTTCTACTCACTCTTGTCACGTTTGGTATTTTTGCACCGTGGGCCTACGTGCGTTGTAAACGTTATATTTACAGCAATACCGAATTATCGGGTTCACGGTTTTCTTACAACGTGAAAGGTGGATCACTATTCATAAGCTGGCTTTGCCTTTTTGTTTTCTTTGGGGCTTTAGAATTTGCAATCATTAAACAAAGCAGTCCTTTGTCATTTTGCCTGTTAGCGATACTGATATTGTTCTTGCCTTATTTAGTTATTCAAAGTCTGCGTTATCAGATGCAATCAACAACGCTAAATAATGTACGGTTCAATTTTAATGCATCAGGATTTAAAGCCTGGTGGGTGATGATGGGTGCGCCATTATTAATGCTCGCAGGTGTTTTTTTAATCTGCTCGATGATTGTCTATACCGCAAGTTCGGCCTCTTTGTTTGAAATGGACAGGATTGTTATCACGATTGTTATTGCCATGATTGTTGGTATCCTGGGATTTGGCGCAGTACAGGGCGTTGCCGTCGGCATGTGGTTGAATTTATTATTCAATGGATTAAGCTTTGGAACGCAAAAATTTGCGGCTAGTGTCAGTGTCAAAAAATGTGTGATGTTCAGTATTATCGGGATGCTTCTTTTGACGCCGTTCTTATTGCTGGTGTTGAAGTTAATAGCGCCGACTATTATACACGTGGTTTTATCTGGCGGCATGATGTCACCGGACGAGCTGGCATCAGTTCAAGGAACAATCCTAATTTGTTATTTGATTTATCTGTTTGGACTCATCGTTAGCTTTAGCTATTTATATGTAATGATGCGGAATTATTACTATAAGCACGTAGCGCTGAGTGAAAAAATAGCTTTCCGCTCCACTTTGACATTAGCTGGATTTGTCGGGCAGCTTATTATTAATGGCTTAATCACATTCTGCACATTCGGTATTGCCTACCCTTGGGCACGTATTCGTTACTGCCGCTATCTGGCAAAAAACACCTGGGTTGATGGCGATTTAGACGACCTGGAATTGCAGGATCACGACGATAAAATTGCCACCGATGTGGTGAGCCGAATTTCACGTGGGTTGGTACCGAATCTTAATTTATAGCATTCAAGCTTGATGGCACCATAAAAAAGGCCGGGAAATGTCCCGGCCTTCTCATATCAAAGCACTCAATTACAGCGCAGCGATAGTTTCTTTCTGCTCAGCCAATTTCACTTTAGCTTCGCCACATGCCGCCAGACGTTCGCGTTCTTTCGCAACTACGGCTTCTGGCGCGCGCGCCACAAAACCTTCGTTAGACAGCTTGTTTTCGATGGATGTAATTTCCACATCCAGCTTCGCCATCTCTTTGTCCAGACGCGCAAGTTCAGCCGCTTTGTCGACCAGGCCTGCCATTGGGATCAGCAGCTCTGCACCTTCGATGATTTTGGTCACGGAAACCGGGCCTTTATCATCAGCAGGCAGCAGGGTAATGCTTTCCAGACGCGCCAGGTTTTGCAGGAAGGTACGGTTCGCATTGACACGACGTTCCGCTTCCGCGCTCACGTTACGCAGCAGGATTGGCAGTGGTTTGCCCGGAGAGATGTTCATCTCAGCACGAACGTTACGCACGGCGGTGATCGCCAGCTTCAGCCACTCGGTATCTGCAAACGCAGCTTCATCGTCCTGCTCGCTGTTATACGCCGGGAACGGTTGCAGCATGATGGTATCGTCGGTGATGCCTTTGAAGGTCTTCACGCGCTGCCAGATGGTTTCGGTGATGAATGGAATGATTGGATGCGCAAGACGCAGCAGACCTTCCAGCACGTTAATCAGCGTATTACGCGTACCGCGCAGTTCCGCTTCAGTGCCACTGTTCATAACCGGTTTGGTCAGTTCCAGATACCAGTCGCAGAACTGGTTCCAGGTGAATTCATACAGAATGTTGGCAGCGATATCAAAGCGATAGCTGTCCAGCGCTTCACGGTACGCTTTCACCGTGCGGTTGAATTCCGCCAGAATCCAGCGGTCTGCCAGAGACAGAACCATTTCGCCGCCGTTAAAGCCGCAATCCTGGTCTTCGGTATTCATCATCACGAAACGGCTGGCGTTCCAGAGCTTGTTACAGAAGTTACGGTAACCTTCCAGGCGCTTCATGTCCCAGTTGATGTCGCGACCAGTAGACGCCAGAGCTGCCAGCGTAAAGCGCAGCGCATCGGTGCCGTGCGGTTCGATACCGTTCGGGAATTGCTTCTCGGTGCGCTTACGGATTTTCTCAGCCAGCTGCGGCTGCATCATATTACCGGTGCGCTTCTCGAGCAGATCTTCCAGGGAGATACCGTCAACCATATCCAGCGGATCGATGACGTTACCCTTGGACTTGGACATTTTCTGCCCTTCGTCGTCGCGGATAAGACCGGTCATGTAGACAGTTTTAAACGGAACCTGTGGTTTGCCGTCTTCATCTTTGATGAAGTGCATGGTCAGCATGATCATGCGCGCAATCCAGAAGAAGATAATGTCGAAGCCGCTAACCATCACGCTGGTTGGGTGGAAGGTGCGCAGCGCTTCGGTGTTCTCAGGCCAGCCGAGCGTAGAGAATGTCCACAGACCGGAGGAGAACCATGTGTCCAGAACGTCTTCGTCCTGGTTCAGAGCAACGTCGTCGCCAAGTTTGTTTTCAGCGCGAACTTCCGCTTCATTACGGCCAACATACACGTTGCCTTCGGCATCGTACCAGGCCGGGATGCGGTGACCCCACCACAGCTGGCGAGAAATACACCAGTCCTGAATATCACGCATCCAGGAGAAGTACATGTTTTCGTACTGCTTAGGCACGAACTGAATGTCGCCTTGCTCAACCGCTTCAACCGCGACTTTCGCCAGCGGAGCGGTGCGCACGTACCATTGGTCGGTCAGCATTGGCTCAATAACGACGCCGCCACGGTCGCCGTAAGGCACGGTCAGATCGTGTGGTTTGATCTCTTCGAGCAGGCCCATTTCGTCGAACTTAGCGACCACAGCTTTACGCGCGGCAAAACGCTCCAGCTTCTGGAATTCAGCCGGGATCTCGTTGCTGTAAACGTCAGCTTCTTCGCCGTTAGTATCGAACACTTCTGCCGCTTCGCGGATATCACCGTCGAAGGTCAGAATGTTGATCATTGGCAGGGCATGACGGCGGCCAACTTCGTAGTCGTTAAAGTCGTGTGCAGGCGTGATCTTCACGCAGCCGGTGCCTTTTTCCATGTCGGCGTGTTCATCACCCACGATTGGAATCAGACGGTTAACCAGCGGCAGAACAACAAATTTGCCGATCAGATCTTTATAACGCGGATCTTCTGGATTCACTGCCACACCGGTATCACCGAGCACGGTTTCTGGACGGGTGGTGGCGACAACCAGGTAATCTTTGCCGTCAGCGGTTTTTGCGCCGTCAGCCAGTGGATAACGCAGGTGCCACATAGAACCTTTAGATTCGCGGTTTTCAACTTCCAGATCGGAAATTGCGGTGCGCAGTTTCGGGTCCCAGTTTACCAGGCGTTTGCCACGATAAATCAGATCTTCTTTGTACAGGCGGACGAACACTTCTTTCACTGCGTTGGACAGGCCTTCATCCATGGTGAAGCGTTCGCGCTCCCAGTCTACGGAGTTGCCGAGACGACGCATCTGACGGGTGATGGTGCCACCAGACTCTGCCTTCCACTGCCAGATTTTGTCGATGAAAGCATCACGGCCATAGTCATGGCGTGTTTTGCCTTCTTCGGCGGCAATTTTGCGCTCGACGACCATCTGGGTCGCGATACCGGCGTGGTCAGTCCCCGCCTGCCACAGAGTATTTTTACCCTGCATGCGCTGGTAACGAATCATGGTATCCATGATCGTTTGCTGGAAGGCGTGACCCATATGCAAGCTGCCGGTAACGTTCGGCGGCGGGATCATGATGCAGAAGCTTTCCTGGCTAGTGTCGCCATTTGGCTTAAAGTAGCCCTGCTGTTCCCAGTGCTCGTAAAGCGGCTGTTCGATATCTTGCGGGTTATATGTCTTTTCCATTGTCTGCTATGTCGTTCCCGGCGGGGTATGAGTCGCCGTAGTCAAGTGGAAACCAGCAACGCGGTACGCCTTATAGCGATCACGGGCCAGTTGTTTTTGAGTGTCTTCGTAAGGTACGAAGTCTATCACTTCATGGAAAGCGGTGGCAAAATCTGCGAACTGTGGCAACAGGCTAATCAGCACATCGCGCGGAGAACTACCGCGTCGTTGCGGCCAGGCCAATTCTACCGGGGCACCATAACGCGGCCCTTCACCGGCAAGATTATGCGGCACAAATGCGTGCGCGTCGCGCTGCCAGAGTGCTTCATCCAGACGGATAGCTTGTTGTTCATCAACACAAGCAATCAGCAGGCGTTTTCCTGCACGAAAGCTTTCTGCCGCCAGTTCACACACCAACGCTTCAACGGCACTCAACTCACCGGAAGGTGTGTCGTTGTCGAGCAGGTAGAACGTCGCGTTTTTCATTAAGCCAGCTTTTTCTATTGAATGGTGTTTCACTCTAACCCTCGCCTGAGGAGAGGGTTAGAGTGAGGGTGTTAAATTACTCTTCGCCGTTAAACCCAGAACGGTTCAACAGGAATTGTGATAACAGCGCAACAGGGCGGCCGGTTGCGCCTTTGGCTTTACCAGAACGCCATGCGGTACCTGCGATATCCAGGTGCGCCCAGTTGTACTTACGGGTAAAGCGCGACAGGAAGCAGGCAGCGGTGATTGCGCCACCTGGGCGGCCACCAATGTTTGCCATATCCGCAAAGTTGGAGTCCAGCTGATCCTGATACTCATCAGCAATCGGCAGACGCCACGCGCGGTCACCGGCCTGTTCAGACGCGCCGATCAGTTCATGAGCCAGTGGATTGTGGTTAGACATCAAACCGGTGATGTGATGGCCAAGAGCAATCACACAAGCACCGGTCAGCGTCGCCACATCGATAACCACATCAGGTTCGAAGCGCTCAACGTAAGTCAGCACATCGCACAGAACCAGGCGGCCTTCAGCGTCGGTGTTCAGCACTTCAACCGTTTGACCGGACATTGTCGTCAGCACGTCGCCTGGGCGATAAGCACGGCCACCAGGCATGTTTTCACAACCCGCCAGTACGCCAATAACGTTAATCGGCAGATTCAGCTCTGCAACCATACGCATTACGCCGTATACGGAAGCCGCTCCGCACATGTCGTATTTCATCTCGTCCATGCCTTCGGCAGGTTTGATAGAAATACCACCGGAGTCAAACGTCAGGCCTTTTCCGACCAGCACGATTGGGCGTACATCAGGATCGGTGCTGCCTTTGTATTCGATAACCGACATCAGCGATTCGTTCTGGGAACCATCGCCTACTGCGAGGTATGAGTGCATGCCCAGTTCTTTCATCTGCTGTTCGCCAATCACGCGAGTAACAACGTTTTTGCTGTAAGAATCAGCTAACTGACGCGCCTGGGAAGCCAGATAAGCCGCGTTACAGATGTTTGGTGGCATGTTGCCTAGATCTTTTGCCGCTTTAATACCAGCAGCAATCGCCAGACCGTGCTGAATGGCGCGCTCACCACTCGTCAGTTCGCGGCGGGTTGGCACGTTAAAGACCATTTTACGCAGCGGGCGGCGTGGCTCGCTTTTATTGGTTTTTAACTGGTCGAAGCTATACAAAGATTCTTTTGCCGTTTCTACTGCCTGGCGTACTTTCCAATAAGTATTACGGCCTTTAACGTGCAACTCGGTCAGGAAGCATACGGCTTCCATTGAACCGGTATCGTTCAGAGTATTAATGGTTTTCTGGATAACCTGCTTATACTGACGTTCATCCAGTTCACGCTCTTTTCCACACCCAATCAGTAGAATGCGCTCTGAGAGTACGTTTGGAACGTGGTGGAGCAACAAAGTTTGACCGGGTTTCCCCTCGAGCTCACCACGGCGCAAAAGCGCGCTGATGTAGCCATCGCTGATTTTATCGAGTTGTTCGGCGACCGGGGACAGGCGACGCGGTTCAAAGACTCCCACAACGATGCAGGCACTACGCTGTTTCTCGGGACTACCGCTTTTTACACTGAACTCCATGCACTACGCTCCTGAATCTTAAAGACAACGGCGGTGGCTACAGCTAGAATTGCAAGCTTTCGTAACTCATCTCCGCGGTTGCGATGACTTCGTGTTAATCTTACGAGTATGTTTTTTTACGGTTTCGGCAACGTCATTTAAATCACCCTGCGTCAGTATTATGCCGGGCTTTTTAATCTTAGCGATGTTTTCGACGACTCAAGAGAATAAATGACGTATAAGCGATGAAACAAGCGATTTTCCTGCAAAAAGACTCGTTTTCACAGGCGTATTTAATGTGATTATCATAAGATATCTGGTTCGGGAGACGCTCAAAAGCCAACTTGCGATCCTCTTCATCCTGCTACTGATCTTCTTTTGTCAGAAGCTGGTCAGGATTCTCGGGGCGGCGGTTGACGGCGATATTCCGACAAACCTCGTACTTTCTTTGTTAGGACTTGGTGTGCCTGAAATGGCGCAACTCATCCTTCCACTTAGCCTTTTCCTTGCGCTGCTCATGACGCTTGGCCGACTGTATACCGAAAGTGAAATCACGGTAATGCATGCCTGCGGTTTGAGTAAAGCTGTGCTGATCAAAGCTGCAATGATCCTCGCACTCTTTACCGGTGCAATTGCAACAGTCAACGTAATGTGGCTTGGGCCGTGGTCTTCTCGTCATCAGGACGAAGTATTGGCTGAGGCCAAAGCTAACCCTGGTATGGCTGCACTTGCTCAAGGGCAATTCCAGCAAGCGACCGACGGCAACTCAGTTTTGTTCATTGAAAGCGTTGACGGCTCAAGTTTTAAAGACGTTTTCCTCGCTCAGTTGCGCCCGAAAGGAAATGCGCGTCCATCGGTAGTGGTTGCGGATTCCGGCCATTTATCTCAACGCCCTGACGGTTCGCAGGTTGTGACGCTCAATACCGGTACGCGTTTTGAAGGTACAGCATTGCTGCGCGATTTCCGTATTACTGACTTCAAGGATTATCAGGCGGTTGTAGGGCACCAGACGGTGGCGCTTGACCCTGAAGATTCCAGTCAGATGTACATGAAAGCTCTGTGGACTAACGATGCGCCAAATGCTCGCGCTGAACTGCATTGGCGTCTGACACTCATTATGGCCGTTGTCATTATGGCGTTGATGGTGGTGCCATTAAGTGTGGTGAACCCACGGCAGGGGCGCGTGCTTTCAATGCTTCCGGCGATGTTGTTATATCTGATTTTCTTCCTGCTTCAGACCTCGCTGAAATCGAATGCGGCGAAGGGGAAAATCGATCCGATGATCTGGATATGGTTGGTTAACCTGGTCTATTTTGCCATCGCGATTGCCCTCAATGTGTGGGATACGGTGCCTATGCGCCGGCTACGTGCAAGCTTTAGCAGAACACGAGGAGCGGCATAAATGTTTGGTGTTCTCGACCGATATATCGGTAAAACCATCTTCACCACCATCATGATGACGCTGTTCATGCTGGTGTCGCTGTCGGGCATTATTAAGTTTGTCGACCAGTTGAAAAAGGCCGGGCAGGGCAGCTATTCAGCAATGGGCGCAGGTGTATATACCGTCCTTAGCATTCCAAAAGATATCCAGATCTTCTTCCCGATGGCGGCACTGCTTGGTGCTCTACTTGGGTTGGGGATGCTGGCGCAGCGTAGCGAACTGGTGGTGATGCAAGCCTCTGGTTTTACGCGGATGCAAATTGCGCTGTCAGTGATGAAAACGGCTATTCCGTTGGTGTTACTGACCATGGCGATTGGTGAATGGGTTGCTCCGCAAGGCGAACAAATGGCCCGTAACTATCGTGCACAACAGATGTATGGCGGTTCTTTGCTGACAACTCAGCAAGGGTTGTGGGCTAAAGATGGCCAAAGTTTTGTCTATATCGAGCGCGTTAAAGGCGATAACGATTTGGCGGGCGTGAGTATTTATAGTTTTAACAAAGAGCGACGTCTGCAATCTGTTCGTTATGCGGCATCGGCCCAGTACGATGTAGAACATAAGGTATGGCGTTTGTCACAGGTTGATGAGTCAAACCTGACAAATGAGAAGCAAATTACCGGTGCTCAAACCGTTAGCGGTGAGTGGAAAACCAACCTGACCCCAGACAAACTAGGTGTGGTGGCGCTGGACCCGGACGCGCTTTCTATCAGCGGCCTGCACAATTATGTGAAGTACCTGAAATCCAGTGGCCAGGACGCCGGGCGTTACCAGCTCAACATGTGGAGCAAAATCTTTGCGCCACTCTCCGTTGCGGTAATGATGCTGATGGCCCTGTCATTCATCTTTGGCCCACTGCGTAGCGTGCCAATGGGTGTGCGGGTTGTCACTGGTATCAGCTTTGGTTTCGTCTTCTACGTGCTTGACCAAATCTTTGGCCCGCTAAGTCTGGTTTACAGCATCCCGCCGATTTTGGGTGCGTTGTTACCAAGTGCGACGTTCTTCCTTATCAGTCTGTGGATGATGATGAAGCGCTCCGGCTAATAATACCCTTCATACTTCGAGTTGCAGCTGCGTTGGCTGCAACTCGAATTATTTTGGGTATAGATAGTTAACGTGTAGAAATTACCGTTTCCGCCCACCCATAATACTGCCTAAAACTCCGCGAATAATTTGGTTAGTTACCTGGCGTGCCGCACTCTTCGCCATGGTTTGCACGACGCCATCTTTCTTGCCGCCACGCGGGCCCGTAGTGCCAAACAGAATATCTTTTAGCCCGCCGAGAATACCGCTATCAACGGCTACAGCTTCACCTTTGGCTGGTGGTGCATTTTGTTGTTCACCTGCCGCCTGAACACCTTGCTGTAAGCGCTCATACGCCGATTCCCTGTCGACCGTTTCATCGTATTTACCGTATAACGGTGAATGGTTCAAAAGCCCGTTGCGTTCATCGTCAGTGACCGGCCCCATGCGTGAACAAGGGGCGATAACCATGGCTCGCTCAACCACCGTCGGGCTGCCTTTTTCATCCAGCAATGAGATAAGTGCCTCGCCAGTGCCTAACTCCTGGATCGCTTTTTCGGTATCGAACTTTGGATTTGCGCGCATGGTTTGCGCGGCAGTTTTAACGGCTTTCTGATCTTTAGGCGTAAAGGCACGCAGCGCATGTTGAATGCGGTTACCGAGCTGGCCGAGCACGGTATCCGGAATATCAGATGGGTTTTGGGAAACAAAATAGACCCCGACGCCTTTGGAACGAATCAGGCGAATTACCTGCTCGATTTTGTCCAACAATACCTGTGGGGCATCGTTAAACAACAGATGCGCTTCGTCGAAGAAGAACACCAGTTTTGGTTTTTCCAGGTCGCCAGCTTCAGGTAATTGCTCATAGATTTCCGAAAGCATCCACAACAGGCTGGCGGCGTACAGTTTCGGCATCTGATAGAGCTTTTCGGCCGATAGAATATTGATAATTCCTTTACCATTAGCATCAGTGCGCATCCAGTCTTTGATATCCAGCATCGGTTCGCCAAAGAAATATTCGGCCCCCTGTTGTTCAAGCTGCAACAGCCCACGCTGAATGGCACCCACCGATGCACTGCTAATGTTGCCATACTGATTCTGGAACGATTTTGCGTTATCGCCGATGTACTGCGTCGCCGCGCGCAGATCTTTAAAATCGAGCAGCAATAGACCCTGATCGTCGGCAATGCGGAAGATGATTTGCAGTACGCCCGCCTGTACTTCATTGAGGTTGAGCAGGCGTGAAAGTAGCAATGGGCCAAGATCGGACACCGTTGCTCGCACCGGGTGGCCTTTTTCGCCAAAAATATCCCACAAGACAACTGGATTGCTATGAGGTGACCAGTCAGTCACGCCAATTTTGGCAAGCCTTGCGAGCAGCTTTTCGGATTCAGCACCTTCTTGCGCAATACCCGTGAGGTCGCCTTTTACATCAGCCATAAATACTGGCACACCGATTTCTGAAAATGACTCGGCCAGTTTTTGCAGCGTCACGGTTTTACCAGTGCCTGTAGCCCCGGTGATTAGCCCGTGACGGTTTGCCATGTTGGGCAACAGATGCAGTTCTTGTTCGGTAGTTCTGGCAATCAGGAGTGGCGCAGTCATGGTGATTTTCCTGTGGCAACATTTCCATAAGCATAGCAAGTGGATAGGGAACGTCATCACTCAAAAATCCTGGTTTGCGGCATCTCTCGCAGCAAAGGCTATGCTTTGCATATGTATTACTTATTGTTGGGAAACTATGTCCAGATTCTTCTTTAATGACCGTCAGCAAATGGTCAACGATGCCATCGAAGGCGTCATCATCAGCTCTCGTTTTCATAACCTGGCCCGGTTAGATACCGATCCCGCTATTCGCGTGGTGGTGCGTAAAGACTGGAACAAAAGCAAAGTAGCGATTATTTCTGGCGGTGGTTCGGGTCATGAACCCGCGCACGCAGGCTTTGTTGGTAAGGGGATGCTCACCGCAGCGGTATGTGGTGATCTGTTCGCATCACCGAGCGTGGATGCGGTATTAAACGCCATTGTGGCCGTGACCGGCGACCGTGGTTGCCTGCTTATCGTCAAAAACTATACCGGTGACCGCCTGAATTTCGGGCTGGCAGCCGAGAAAGCTAAAAAGCACGGCCTGAAAGTGGAGATGGTTATTGTTGGTGACGATATTTCGTTGCCGGATAACAAGCAGCCGCGTGGAATTGCCGGGACGGTACTGGTCCATAAAATTGCGGGCTTTGCCGCAGAGCAGGGGAAATCATTGAGTGATGTTCGAGACATCGCGCAAAGTGCCTGCGACAGTATTGCCAGCATCGGTGTCGCCATGCAAACCTGCAATCTTCCCGATCAAAACGAGGAAGAAGGGCGCATCAAAGGCGGTCACGTTGAGTTAGGGCTGGGTATTCACGGCGAACCCGGAGCAAGCACCGTTGCAAGCCAGAACAGCCAGCAAACAGTGGCGACGCTGGTAAAACATTTGCGTAAGAAAATCGGTAAAGAAGCAAGACTGGCTGTGTTGGTAAACAACCTGGGCGGAGTTTCATCGTTAGAAATGGCCATCCTGACGAAAGAGTTGATGCATTCAGAAATGAAAGAGCAAATCGATTATTTGATTGGCCCTGCACCGCTGGTTACCGCGCTCGATATGAAAGGTTTTTCGCTCTCGGCCATTGCTCTGAATGAGACATTTATTAAAGCGCTGCAAGCGGATGTCGAAACCACAGGCTGGCACCCAATGGTAAAACTCCATGCGATGCCAATGCAAAAACACAGCGTCATTCGCGAGGGAACGCATGCAAAACCGTCGGAAAACGACACGGTTAAAGCACTGGTAGGCCACATCACGCAGACGCTTATTGAGCAGGAAAAAGTGTTGAATGCCCTGGATGCTAAAGTCGGCGATGGTGACACCGGCTCCACGTTTGCACTGGGGGCGCGAGATATCGCGCAGCTTAACGATGACGGAAAGCTGCCATTAAATGATACCGCAGCACTCCTGGAGTTAGTCGGAGAACGCCTGGCAACAGTCATGGGGGGTTCAAGCGGCGTGCTGATGTCTATTTTCTTCACGGCAGCCGGGCAAAAAGTCGCTAAAAAGAAAAAAATTGCAGATGCATTATTGTTTGGCCTTGAGCAGATGAAGCGCTACGGTGGGGCCGAGTTGGGAGATCGTACCTTAATTGATGCCTTGCAGCCTGCACTTGAAGCGCTCAAAGATAGCGACCTGAACGCTGCTGTGAAGGCTGCACAAGATGGTGCGGAGGCAACGGCGCAAATGCACAAAGCCAATGCCGGGCGCTCGTCATACGTGAACAGCGATAACCTGAAAGGGGTGAAAGATCCTGGTGCGGTGGCGATTGCGGCGGTATTTGCCGGGTTGAAGTAATTGCATCGTGATTGTGTCGGATGTCGCTGGCGCTAATCCGACCTACAATTGCATGATTTGGCAGGAGATAGATGTTGCTCAAGCCTGCCCGTTCAATGCCATCTGCGTTAACCAAAGCCGAGTATCAAACTCCAACTGGTGATATTGCGGCTCCATATGGCAGCACAGCGAATAGAATGCTTTGTTGTGATCTTTCTCTTTCAGGTGCGCCAGTTCGTGAACCACAATCATGCGCAAAAAGGCTTCTGGCCCATTCTTAAATACCGTCGCGACACGAATCTCCGCTTTGGCTTTCAGTTTGTTCCCCTGAACGCGCGAAACCGCAGTATGCAGACCCAGCGCGTTATTCAAAACATGGATCTTGCTGTCATAGGCGACTTTATTAATCGGCGGCGCATTGCGCAGATACTGGTTCTTCAGATCTTGCGTCCACGCATATAGCGCTTTATCGGTCGTGATGTTGTGCGTATCCGGATACCGTTTTTGCAGCACCTCGCCCAGACGTTGTTCCGCAATCAATGTTCTGACCTGTGCGAGCAAATGCTCGGGATAGCCTTGAAGGTAGGTTAAATTGCTCATTAGATCTCGCTCGCTCGACGTCTTTCAAAAGGCAGTTGCGCAGTTTGAGGAAAAAAAAGGGTATACTCACGCCCCCATTCGGGGATAAGCAGAAATTTTACCATCCAGGAGGGCCGATGAGCCAATTAGACGACGGTTTCCGTTCACTGACACTAAAACGTTTTCCAGAAACGGACGACGTTAACCCACTACAGGCGTGGGAAGCTGCCGATGACTATCTTTTGCAGCAACTGGACGAAATCGAAATCAGTGGCCCGGTCCTGATTTTTAACGACACTTTCGGGGCGCTGTCTTGCGTGCTGGCTGAACACAAGCCATACAGCATCAGTGACTCATATCTTAGCGAACTGGCTATCCGTGAGAACTTGCGTGAGAACGGCATCGTTGAATCCAACGTAACGTTCCTTGATAGCACCGTTAAATACCCGGAAGCGCCAGCCGTGGTTCTGATTAAGATCCCTAAAACGCTGGCACTGCTTGAGCAACAGCTTCGTGCGTTGCGCCATGTTGTGACCCCTGAAACACGTATTATCGCGGGTGCAAAAACGCGTGATATTCACAACTCAACTATCGAGTTGTTTGAAAAGATTCTTGGGCCAACCACCACGACGCTTGCGTGGAAAAAAGCGCGTCTGATCAACACGACGTTCAATGCTCCGGCAATTAAAGAAGTACCCGAAACGCTGAACTGGAAACTGGAAGGCACGCCGTGGACGATTCATAACCACGCTAACGTCTTTTCCCGTACCGGTCTGGATATTGGTGCTCGCTTCTTTATTGAGAATCTGCCGACAGGCCTTGAAGGTGAAATTGTTGATTTAGGTTGTGGTAACGGCGTGGTCGGCCTGCACCTGTTGGAGCAGAACCCAGATGCAAAAGTGGTATTTGTTGATGAATCACCGATGGCCGTGGCATCCAGCCGCAAGAACATCGAATTCAACATGCCAGAAAACCTGGAACGCTGCGAGTTCATGATTAATAACGCATTGTCCGGTGTTGAGCCATACCGTTTTAACACCATTCTGTGCAACCCACCGTTCCATCAGCAGCATGCCCTGACCGATCAGGTTGCGTGGGAAATGTTCCACCACGCCCGTCGTTGCCTGCAAAATGGCGGCGAGCTGTATATCGTTGCTAACCGCCACCTGGATTACTACCACAAACTGAAGAAGATCTTCGGTAACTGTGACACCGTGGCTACGAACAAGAAATTCGTCGTATTAAAAGCCGTGAAACTAGGCCGTCTTCGCTAAATTTCCAGCGCTAAACGGGTGCCCTGCGCGATTGCGCGCCGGGCATCCAGCTCCATCGCCACATCCGCACCACCAATCAAATGCAGCGTTTTCCCCAGTTCGCGTAACGGTTCTGCCAGTTCACGACGCGAATCCTGACCGGCACAAATAATCACGTTATCGACCGCCAGCGTCTGCGGCTCTCCACCGACCGTTATATGCAGCCCTTCATCGTCAATTCTTTCGTAAGTCACGCCCGCCACCATTTTCACGCCACGCGCTAACAGCGTTGTGCGATGGATCCAGCCTGTTGTTTTGCCCAACCCTTCGCCAGGCTTACTGGTTTTGCGTTGTAGCATCACAATCTGACGTGGGCTTTTATGCAGATGTACGCCTTCCGGGCGTAAACCGCCCGCATGTTGCAGGCTAGTATCGATACCCCATTCCACGCAAAACTCTGCGATGTTCTGGCTGGTGGATTCCCCTTCCTGGCTTAAATACATCGCGGTATCAAAGCCAATCCCGCCAGCACCGATGATTGCCACACGGTTACCCACTGGTGCTTTCTCGCGTAGCACATCGATGTAATTGAGGACTTTAGGATGCATGATGCCGTCAATAAGCGGCAGGCGTGGCTCGATGCCGCAGGCGAGAATAACCTCGTCGAACTCTTTGAGCATTGGCGCGGTGACGTACTGATTAAGGCGAACTTCAACGCCCGTCAGCCCCAGCATGCGGCGGTAATAGCGTAGCGTTTCGTAAAATTCCTCTTTGCCGGGGATCTGCTTGGCGATATTAAACTGCCCACCGATTTCTGAAGCGGCATCGAATAATGTCACTTTGTGGCCACGTGCCGCGGCGTTGATCGCAAAAGCGAGTCCTGCGGGACCGGCTCCCACCACAGCCAGGTTTTTAAGCACGGCGGCAGGTACAACAGGCATTTTGGTTTCATGGCAGGCGCGCGGGTTCACCAGGCAAGAAGTGACTTTGCCGAGGAAAATCTGATCCAGGCACGCCTGATTACAGCCGATGCAGGTATTGATCTCATCTTCACGCCCTTGCTCGGCTTTGGAAACAAACTCGGCATCGGCGAGGAATGGCCGTGCCATCGACACCATATCGGCGTCACCTTCGGCAAGGATCTTTTCGGCTGTTTGCGGATCGTTAATTCGGTTAGTTGTGACCAACGGTATCGAAACCTGGCCCTTTAGTTTGCGCGTGACCCAACTGAATGCACCGCGTGGCACAGGTGTCGCAATGGTTGGAATACGCGCTTCGTGCCAGCCAATACCCGTGTTAATCAGCGTCGCGCCTGCATTTTCAATGGCTTTGGCAAGCTGAACAGCCTCTTCAAAAGTACCGCCACCCTCTACTAAATCGAGCATCGACAGGCGGTAAATAATTATGAAATTAATCCCAACTCTTTCACGAACTGCGCGTACCACTTCGATAGCAAAACGCATGCGTCGGGTGTAGTCGCCACCCCACTCGTCATCGCGCTGGTTGGTTCTTGCGGCCAGAAACTGGTTAATCAAATAACCTTCGGAACCCATGATTTCCACGCCGTCGTATCCGGCTTGCTTCGCAAGGCTCGCGCACTGAGCAAACTCTTCAATCAGCGTGAGGATTTCATCATGGGTCAATGCATGCGGCTTAAAGCGGTTAATTGGAGCCTGAATAGCGGAAGGGGCGACTGGGTTTGGTTGGTAGCTGTAGCGCCCAGTGTGCAGGATTTGCAGGGCAATTTTCCCACCTTCACGGTGTACGGCGTCGGTCACGACCTGGTGATGAGCAAGTTGGCTTTCATTGTTGAGCACAGCGCCGCTTTCCACGCCAACACCTGAAGGGGAAGGGGCAATGCCGCCAGTCACAATCAATGCCACACCGTGACGCGCACGCTCGGCATAAAAGGCGGCTAAACGATCAGCACCATTCGGATGTTCTTCAAGTCCGGTATGCATCGAACCCATCAGCACACGGTTTTTAAGCTGGGTGAAACCCAGATCTAGCGGGGCAAACAGCGACGGATAGCTCATATTCTCTTCCTGAAAAGGTCATTATTATTATGTGGTCGGATGAGTTAGTAATTTAGCGGGATGTAGCGTAAATGTGGGAAAGTTGTCTGATGATTGTGACGTGATTCAAAGAACGATGAGGTTTTCCGCAAGGGCAGAGGATTTAAATCTTCCCCCTGGAAAAGATATTTTCTTCTTATTCCAGAGGGCATAGCTAACTGACCTTTCCGTCAAAGAGAAGGGCGCATCACCAGACCTGGAGCCTGCCACATCGAAGTGGTTAAACCGCTATCCACCAGCGTGAGCTGGTCGGCATACACCTTCGTCCATTTACGTTTCATCTCGTCATACAGCTCACGGTGCGCTCGATTTGGCGTGAATTCGCGTTGCCATTGCACAAGACGCTCACCCGCTTCGGCAAGGTCGTTAAACAACCCAGCACCGACACCCGCAGCAATAGCACAACCGAGTGCCGTCGCCTCTTTAACGACGGGCACACGCACTGGTAACCCTGTTACATCACTCAGGATCTGGCTCCACAACGCGCCTTTAGAACCCCCGCCTGCAAATACCAATGATTCAAACTGGATGCCGGAAAAACCGGAAATCTGCTCAAGATTGCACGCAGAGACAATCGCAGCATTCTCTTCTAATGCCCGGAATAGTGTCGCTTTATTGCATTTTTCGGGGTCGATTGAGAGGTTAATAAATGACGGTGCTGCGTGATACCACTGTTTGAAATGCATGGCGTCGGAGAAAATCGGCATCACGCCGTGAGAGCCCGCAGGAACTCGCGCAGCCATATCTTCGAGCAGGGAGTAAGTGTCCACGCCAAGCCTTTCTGCCAGCAGTTTTTCTTCGGCGCAGAAGGCATCCCGGAACCAACGCATCGTCAGGCCGGTGAAGAAGCTGATGGATTCCGCCTGCACCATGTTGCTGATGACATGCGGGTTAATGCGGATATTCATCTCTGGATCGGTTTTGATAGCTGGCAGATTCACTACCTGCTGCCAGAACGTGCCGCCTAACACTGCCGCCTGTCCGGCGCGGACTACGCCAAGACCGACACAACCTAGCTGTACATCGCCACCCCCCATAACCACCGGAGTGCCAGCCAGTAAACCGCTCTGCTGTGACGCTTCTTGCGTTACACCACCAAGTACCGTACCGGTTTCTTTAACTGGCGAGAGAATATCTGCCCGCAATCCAGCCATATCCATCAGTGACGGTTGCCAGTCACGAGTCGCCAGATCGAGCATTCCTGTTGTACCCGCATTAGAAGGATCAACCGCCAGCTCGCCGCTGAGTTTTGCTGCCAGCCAGTCGCTGATCATGGTCACGGTCGCGGCCTGGCGATAAATATCCGGACGGTGATGCGCAAGCCACAACAGGCGCGGCATCGCGCTTAGCGCCAGCGTTTGACCAGAAACATGATAAACCTCGGATTCAAACTGGAAATCGTGGATCTCTTTAAGTTCGCTGACTTCACGGCTGGCGCGGGCATCAACGTTGGCACATGCCCAGATAGGATCGCCGTTACGATCGTAGAGCACGATCCCTTCGCGCATTGAACAGCAGGAAACTGCACTGATAGCACCAGGTGGAAGATGTGCTTTTTGGAGAGCTTCACGAATGCACTGGCAGGCAAGCTGCCAGTTGGTTGAGAGATCAAACTCCATCGATCCGGGGACATCGGTGATGCTTAGATGTTTCCATTCAGCCTGGCCGACGGCAATCTGGTGGCCTGAAGTATCAAAGATGACGGCGCGAATACTGCCCGTCCCGGCGTCTAATGCCAACAAGTAACTCATTGATTATCCCCGCAAGCTAAGGCGAGAGGTTAATCAGCCAAAGCTAACACCGCCCGCGCAGTCTCTTCTTCCGTCACCAGGCCGTTTATTCGCAGGCCTCGAAGTGCGGCATAAATAGCGTCCGCTTTGTCCACGCCTCCCGCGACACCCACAATGGTTGGGAGATGCGCCAGGTCGTCGAGCGTTACGCCAAGCAGTTCGCGGTGAATTTCCAGAGCTTCCACCAGTTCGCCATCCGCTTGCAGGAAATAGCCAAGAATATCGCCCACAGCACCTTTGCGGGCGTACATCAGTTGTTCTCCCTCGCTGATATAACCGGAACGTAAGATGGTCGCATCGCGCTTCTGGTTGATAGCGCCGATACCCACCACGGCGACATCCGCAGCCGTGGCTGCGAGAATGACATCCCGCACGCTCGACTCCATGCGTAAAATCTCTGCCACTTGGGGCGATGAAACCCGCAGTGGTGCCGGAATCATGCTAACGCTACATGCCGCATCCAATTGACCGATGCCGGTCATGTACGGCCCAACACCGCCGGAAAGCGTCACCAGACGAATCTGTTGCGAGCTGATAAAACCACTCAAATGTTGTAGGCAATTCATCGTTGCCTCACCAAATCCCACCGCCAGCAACTGCCCAGGTTCCAGAATCCCCATCAGTGATTGTGCTGCGCCAATGCCTAACCGCGTGTTCATCGGCGGGGTGTTATGCGCGGGAAGTACACGCGCAATTTTGAGGCCGAATCGCTGCTGCAACTGGGTTTCCAGTGCCAGGCATCCTTCAAAACGCGAGTTAATCTGTACGCGAATCACCCCAGATTGACGCCCTTTCTCCAGCAGGCGTGAAATCTTTAAACGTGGCAGCCCTAGCCGCTCACCAATGTCATTCTGTGTCAGGCCGTCGTGGTAGTAAGACCAGGCCACGCGTGCCAATAGCTCTTCTTCGGCCATTGGGAGTGCTGCTAGTTTCCCTTCATCTGCTGCTCGTTTATCGCTCATAAGTGAACTCTTATTAAAATTTAGATCATATGTTCGAAGGTGCGGGGTAAGAAAATGTGAGGCACACGGCAAAAAGATCATTTTCAGATGCAAATGGTTTAGCTGATCTATTTAAAAATTTTGTGATCTCTGCCCTGTTGTAAAAATTACCCGGCGTCTACGCTTTTGAACATTATTAATTCAATTTCTCTTTTGTTCAATTGTGGAGTGACGATGCCAAACACCACCGCAATGCTTGAAGCACAACAGATAAGCAAACAGTTTTCTGGTGTGAGCGTGCTCAAAGCTATTGATTTTGCTCTGTATGCAGGGCAAGTCCACGCATTGCTGGGCGGTAATGGGGCAGGGAAATCCACACTGATGAAGATTTTTGCCGGTGTGGAAACCCCAGATAGCGGTGAACTGAAGGTACAAGGCAAAGCATTTGGGCGGCTCAAACCAGGTCAGGCGCATGAGTTAGGCATTTACCTTGTGCCACAGGAACCGATGCTGTTCCCCAATCTGACGGTGCGCGAGAACATCCTTTTTCGGCTGCCGCGGCTAAACGATATGGAAAAGCGCCTGCAAGAGAAAATGCAGCAGCTTGAATGTCAGATCCCACTTAACGCTACAGCCAGCACGCTGGAAGTGGCCGATCAACAGATGGTCGAGATCCTGCGTGGTTTAATGCGTGAGGCGAAGATCCTGATCCTGGACGAGCCTACCGCGTCCCTTACACCTGGCGAAACCGAACGGCTATTTCGCCAGATCCGCGCTTTGCAAAGTCTTGGAGTGGGCATTGTGTTTATCTCCCACAAATTGCCGGAAATTCGCCAGCTTGCCAGCCATATCTCAGTGATGCGTGACGGTGCCGTAGTGTTACAAGGTGAAACTGCACAGCTTCTTGATGAGCAGCTGATCAACGCCATGACACCGAACGATCGCCAACACGCGTTAAGCGATACACAAAAATTGTGGCTGGCATTGCCGGGAAATCGTCGCACCGAACCACAGGATTTTCCGGTACTGCGCGTAGAGGAGCTGACCGGTGAGGGATTTATCGATCTTAGTTTTGAACTGTATGCAGGTGAGATCGTAGGCCTGGCCGGACTGGTGGGCTCCGGGCGTACTGAACTGGCAGAAACGCTCTATGGTTTACGCCCGGTTCGCGGTGGGCATATTTATTTAGAAAATCGTGAAATCAGCGGAGATCGTACCAAATCACGGCTAGATCGTGGACTGATTTACTTGCCAGAGGATCGCCAGGTTTCCGGGCTATTCCTTGATGCGCCGATCCGCTGGAATACAGTGGTGCTGAATGAGTCGGGCCTGTGGCAACAAAGCAGGCGGGAGTCCGCGATAGTGGAACGTTACCACCGGGCGCTAGGGATCAAACTCAACGATGCCGGGCAGACGGTGCGCACGCTTTCCGGTGGCAACCAGCAAAAAGTCCTGCTGGCGCGATGCCTTGAAGCCAATCCGCTGCTGCTCATCATTGATGAGCCAACGCGCGGTGTGGATGTGGCGGCGCGAGCGGATATCTATCAGCTGATCAAAAGTGTGGCGGCGCAAAATGTTGCGGTGCTGATGATCTCATCCGATCTTGATGAATTCAGCGGGCTTGCGGATCGCGTGCTGGTGATGCACCAGGGTGCCATGAATGGTGAGCTACGTAAGCCAGCAATCACTGTGGATCGCATGATGAGTATGGCGTTTGGCGGAGGTAAAGCATGAAAACATTGCTGCGCAACCGTGAACTCAGCGCGCTGCTGGCGATAGTTGCCCTATTTGGCGTGTTGGTCGGACTCAATCACAGTTACTTCAGCTTGCAAACGCTAAGCATGATATTCACCAGCGCTCAGATCCTGATCCTACTGGCGGTAGGGGCTTCGATGGTGATGCTGACGCGCAATATCGACGTCTCCGTGGGGTCTACTGTAGGGCTGTGTGCAATTGCTGTCGGCGTGGCGCTTAACAGCGGCTTCAGCTTGCCGGTATCGATGCTTTTTGCCTTGTTGATTGGCGCGGTGGCGGGTTTCTTTAATGGGATTTTAGTCGTCTGGCTGCGCATTCCCGCGATTGTAGCAACGCTTGGTACGCTCGGGCTTTATCGCGGCGGTATGTTGTTATGGACAGGAGGCAAATGGATTGAAGGACTGCCCCCTAATCTGAAATCGCTCTCCGAACCCGTCGCTTTGGGGATTTCCCCGCTTGGTTTTACGGTTCTTGCTTTAGTGGCTATCGCTGCCTGGGTATTTGCACGAACCGCTTTCGGGCGTGATTTTTACGCTGTTGGCGACAACCTGGCCGCTGCTCGCCAGCTTGGTGTTTCGGTAAACCGCACCCGTCTTATGGCATTCACTTTCAATGGCATGCTGGCGGCTATCGCCGGGATTATCTTCGCTTCGCAAATTGGCTTTGTACCTAATCAAACCGGCAGCGGGCTGGAGATGAAAGCTATCGCAGCTTGTGTGCTGGGCGGTATCTCTCTGCTTGGTGGTACTGGAACGGTCATTGGTGCATTTCTCGGCGCATTTTTCCTCACGCAAATCGACACTGTTCTGGTGCTCTTCAAACTCCCTGCCTGGTGGAATGACTTTATTGCAGGTCTGGTTTTACTCGGCGTACTAGTGCTTGATGGGCGGTTACGCCAGGCACTGGCGCGCCATCAGCGGGCGCAAAAATACAGCCGTTTTGTACCGCCATTACCGGGGGCTAAAAACGTGCGGCCTTTTCCGCGCAAGAAGAAGGATGTAGCGTAAATGAGCAAGCTGAAACTTAACTGGGAAGTGGCGCTATTGCTGATTCTGGTGGCAGAAATTCTGCTGTTCGGTGCAATTAACCCACGCATGTTAGACATCAATATGCTGCTGTTTAGCACCAGCGATTTTATCTGCATCGGCATAGTGGCGCTGCCGCTGACGCTTGTGATCATCAGCGGTGGCATTGATATTTCGCTGGGTTCAACGATTGGCCTGTGCGCTATTGCGCTGGGGGTGATGTTGCAGGCGGGTTTGCCAATATCTGTAGCCATAATTTTGACCCTGGCAGTCGGCCTGCTGTGCGGATTGTTTAATGCGGCATTGATTCACTACACCGGCATCAGCCCGCTGGTTATCACGCTCGGCACGCTTTATCTGTTCGGCGGAGCGGCATTGCTGCTTTCCGGTATGGCGGGTGCGACGGGTTATGAAGGTATTGGTGGCTTTCCGGATGCATTTACCAACTTTGCCAATCTGACGCTTTTCGGTCTCCCCATTCCGCTGGTGATGTTTGCCGTTATCACGCTGATTTTCTGGCTACTGACCCACCGCGCACGCTTTGGTCGCCATATTTTTCTGATTGGCCAAAACCCGCGAGCGGCGCGTTATGCGGCATTACCGGTGAACGGCTCACTGTATGGCGTCTACGGCATGGTGGGGTTGGCGTCAGCTATTGCGGCGATTGTGCTGGTTTCGTATTTCGGCTCGGCGCGTTCTGATTTAGGGCGCGATTTGTTAATGCCTGCTTTAACGGCGGCAGTGCTGGGTGGGGCGAATATTTATGGCGGTTCCGGTTCGATTTTGGGAACAGCACTGGCGGCTCTGTTGGTGGGGTATTTGCAACAAGGTTTACAGATGGCTGGCGTGCCTAATCAGGTATCGAGTGCGTTGTCCGGTGCGCTGTTGATTGTGGTGGTCATTGGTCGTTCGGTGAGTTTGCACCGCGAATATCTACAAGCGGCGTGGCGTCGTTTGCGCGGTAAAAGAAAACTAACGGGAGTGTGATTATGAAGCAGACAACAAAACGCGTCCTGCAACTCAGTGCATGGGCATTAGCCTTTGGTGTGTTTAGTGTGCAAGCCGCCGACAGGATTGCCTTTATTCCAAAACTGGTTGGCGTGGGCTTCTTTACCAGCGGTGGCAATGGCGCGATGCAGGCGGGCAAAGATCTCGGTGTTCCGGTGACTTACGATGGGCCAACTGAACCAAGCGTCTCCGGCCAGGTGCAGCTTATCAACAACTTCGTCAATCAGGGTTATAACGCGATTATTGTCTCAGCGGTTTCGCCAGATGGGCTGTGCCCTGCGCTTAAACGCGCCATGCAGCGCGGGGTAAAAGTGCTGACCTGGGACTCTGATACTAAACCTGAATGCCGCAGTATTTACATCAACCAGGGAACGCCGCAACAGCTCGGTGGCATGCTGGTGGATATGGCGGACAAACAAGTTACTAAACCTGCTGCCAAAGTTGCATTCTTCTACTCGAGCCCAACGGTGACGGATCAAAACCAATGGGTGAAAGAGGCAAAAGCGAAGATTGCGAAGGATCATCCAGAATGGGAAATCGTCACCACACAGTTTGGCTATAACGATGCCACCAAATCTCTGCAAACTGCCGAAGGGATCTTAAAAGCGTACCCGGATCTGGATGCGATCATTGCGCCCGATGCTAACGCATTACCTGCTGCCGCACAGGCTGCTGAAAACCTGAAACGCACCAATGTGACGATTGTCGGTTTCAGCACGCCGAACGTCATGCGCCCGTATGTTGAACGCGGAACGGTGAAAGCCTTTGGCCTGTGGGACGTAGTGCAACAGGGTGAAATTGCGGTGAACGTCGCAAATACGCTGCTGAAAAAGGGCGATCTTAACGTTGGTGACACTGTTGATGTGGCTAAAATTGGCAGCCTGAAAGTCGAGCCGAATAGCGTACAGGGCTATCAGTATGAAGCGAAAGGCAACGGTATTGTGCTGCTGCCGGAGCGCGTAGTGTTCACCAAAGAGAACATCGGTAAATACGACTTCTGAGGAGGGAAAAATGGCAGATCTTGATGATATCCGCGAAGGCAAAGATTACGGCATTGGCCGTCCTCAGGAGAACAAAGCGTTTTACCTGAAGGGCAGCGGGGCGCTGGACTGGGGAATGCAGTCGCGCCTGGCGCGAATCTTTAACCCTGATTCCGGGCGCACCGTGATGCTGGCGTTTGATCACGGTTATTTCCAGGGGCCGACGACGGGCCTTGAGCGCATTGATTTATCTATCGCTCCTCTATTCCCGGAAACGGACGTGCTGATGTGTACACGCGGAATACTGCGCAGCGTTGTGCCGCCTGCTACCAACAAACCGGTGGTGTTACGCGCCTCTGGCGGGAATTCGATTCTCAGTGAATTGTCGCGTGAAAGTGTGGCTGTGACTATGGAGGATGCGCTGCGCCTCAACGCCTGTGCGGTGGCGGCGCAGATTTATATCGGCAGTGAATACGAGCATCAGTCGATCAACAACATCATCAAGCTGGTGGACGAAGGCACACGCTATGGCATTCCAACTCTCGCTGTAACCGGTGTGGGTAAGGAGATGGCGCGTGATGCGCGTTATTTCTCGCTCGCCAGCCGAATCGCTGCAGAAATTGGGGCGCAGTTTGTGAAAACCTATTTTGTCGAAGAGGGTTTCGAGAAGGTTGCTGCCAGTTGCCCGGTGCCAATTGTTATCGCCGGGGGTAAAAAATTGCCGGAACAAGAGGCGCTGGATATGTGTTTCCGGGCCATCGATCAGGGCGCATCGGGCGTGGATATGGGGCGTAATATCTTCCAGTCAGACGCGCCGCTCGCCATGCTAAAAGCGGTGAAAAAGGTGGTGCATGAAAATGTTCCCGCCCGCGAAGCGTATCAATTCTGGCTGGATGAAAAACACCATGGAGGCAAGGCATGAACGTGACGCTGGTGGAAATTAATATTAAACCGGAGCGTGTGGACGAGTTTATGGACGTGTTCCGCGCCAATCATGAAGGCTCAATCAAAGAACCGGGGAATCTGCGTTTTGATGTGTTGCAGGACCCTGAAGTCGCAACGCGATTTTTTATCTACGAGGCGTATCAAAACGATGAAGCCGTGCTGGCGCATAAGCAAACGCCGCATTACTTAGCGTGTGTTGATAAGCTTAAAGGGATGATGTCAGAACCGCGTCAGAAGCGGAGTTTTGTGGGGTTATTGCCAAAAAACTAATTTCTATGAAAATGTATAACGCCGCAGATTTTTGCGGCGATTTTTCGAGTGCTAAACAGAACAGTACTCAAATTGAGTTGTCGTTTATTAATTTCTCTATCATGGTGTCTGCTGTATAGCTTTTCATTAACTTAGCATCTATAGGAGCCAAAGTTTGGTTCATAAAGGTGGCAAGATTATCTATAGAATCTACATCCCATATAAAAATCCGATCAGGTGAGTAGAAATCACATTTTTTTATTTCAACATTAGTTGTTATCAGTTTTTTATTGAAAAATAATGCCTCAAGAGCACGTAGTGTAAGTCCTGCCTGTCCCAGTCTATTTATTTCAACCAGTATTTCGCAGTTCTTTATTTTTTCTAGGTTTTCTTGATAAGATAGGCTTACGTTTTTACAACAAGTTGGATATTTTTCCGCATTGTTTTTAGTCACTAAATAAAAATCAGTGTTATAATATAACTTGCTGATAATTGAATGTATTTTATTTAGTGTGTCAGCGCGGTATGTATCATATCCACCTACATAGAAACACTCTTTTGAGTGATTTTCCATATTGCATGGTAAGTAAGAAAGAAACTGTTGAGAGGTAAAGCTGATGAATTGTGGTAAAAATTTCATATTGTGATTTATGCAATCAAGTTGATCAAAGCTGTAGACATTGTTAAATACAGTTCTGATTTTACCTAAATAACTCTCATGCTGAGTGAGTAAACCTTTTTTACGCATGTGATAATTCAATTTTTCAATGGTGTCACGGACAATAATTATCTTCTTGCATGGTATGGTGGCTACAATATCAATTATTGCCAGGGCACTGTAACCTGTACAAATAACAAGATCATTTTTGGTTATTTTTTTGAACTTCAAAGCTGCGTGAGCTTTTGTATGTAGTTTTTTCAAGAAGCTGAAATGAATATATTTTTGAATGGTTTTATATCTGTGCAGTACGCGTGATATTTTTACTGTGTCATATTGAGACGATAAATTATCAATCATTAACTTTCCATGTTCTGCATTCCACTCAACAAAAAAGATACGCATCTGAAATTCATCTCTCACTTTAAATGAGAGGGTATTGTACTATAAAATATTTCTCGTATCTGGGGATCTTTTCTTTCAACATGAAAAATGTAGTGGTCACGATTTCAGATATAAATAACATCCAATACCGTGACCACAACTTATGTTAACCGAAAGCCATATTATTAATGTCTTTTTGTGGGTTAACTCTTTTCAGGCTTTCCAAAGCCTTCCTCGCACAGCCCAACACATGTTCACACTGCTCAATCGTGATAGTCAGTGGAGGCTCAACACGAATGGTTTTCGAATTGTTGAGCGTTCCGGCGACCAGCACCTGCTGGCGGAACATTTCGCTGGCAAAGTTATAGCCAATTTCGTTGTCGCTAAACTCGATGGCAATCAACAAACCTTGCCCGCGCGCATCAACCACCAGTTCCGGAAACTCGCGTTTCAGAGCCTGGAAGCCATCCACCAATAGTTGTCCTTTCTGTTGCGCTTGTGCCGGTAGATTCTGCTCAAGCAGCACATGAATGGTTGCAAGTGCAGCCGCGCAGGCCAGCGGGTTGCCGCCAAATGTTGTGGTGTGCAGGAAAGGATTATCAAACAGCACAGAAAATACTTCTTCTGTCGCAACGGTGGCACCAATCGGCATTACGCCACCGCCGAGTGCTTTGGCGAGGCATAAAATATCAGGCTGCACGTTCTCATGTTCACAGGCGAACATTTTGCCCGTACGTCCCATACCGGTTTGCACTTCATCAAAAATCAGTAGTGCGCCAAATTCGTCGCAAAGCTTACGCACCGCAGGCAAATACCCGGCTGGTGGGATAATCACGCCGCCTTCACCTTGAATAGGTTCAAGGATTACGGCTGCGACATCATCGCCGGTTTTACGGCATTCGCTTAACATAGTGCGCATCGCGTCTATATTGCCGAATGGAACATGCCTGAAACCCGGAAGTAACGGCATAAACGGTTTACGGAAAGCCGATTTTGCTGTTGCTGACAACGCCCCGAGAGATTTGCCATGAAATGCGCCACTGGCTGCGATAAAGGTAAATTTCCCGCGTGGAGATTGATAGGCCTTGGCGAGTTTAATCGCGGCTTCAACCGATTCTGTACCGCTGTTGCTAAAGAAGCTGTATTTGAGTTTACCCGGAGTGAGGGTCGCGAGTGTTTTGGCAAGCATCGCCCGTAAAGGGTCGAGCAGCTCCTGACTGTGCAGGGGTTGTTTTTCTAGCTGATGCTGTACGGCGGATACCACTGTTGGATTACGGTGCCCCACGTTAAAAATGCCGAACCCACCCAGACAATCTAAATATTCCTTACCCTGGGTGTCGACAAGCGTATTTAAACTACTCGCTTGCCACTCTACGGCTCCGTAATCCCCGCCGGCGGTCACTGATTTGCGATACTCAAGAAAACCCGGATTCACATGCTGTTGGAAGTTTTCGATAACCTCTCGGTTTAGCGCTTTCATCTCCTCATGGGTGAGTGTCTTCTTTTCGATGATGTTCAAAGCGTGCGCTGTGCAGGCAAGAGCCGAAGCGCTAGTCGGTAACCTGTTCAAAATGTGCTCCTGGGAATGGCGTATCACGCGATACACATAACAAGTATTGCAGGGAATACGCCACTTCGCTTCCCCTAACAAAAATCAGGATAAACGATCTGGAGGATTTGGGATTGCGTAATAATTAATCACAAAGAGTCACGTTTTGCGGCTAAATATGCTGGTCAGAGGCGAGTTTGCTATGTGATATCTGGTTTTATTGCACCATAACCATGCGTCATGCTGCTTATTGGTGCGTTTACAGGTTGCCGCTTACGCGGCATCCATGCGGTGCTCGCCTCGCACCAGAGCGGCGCGGTCAAACTCATGTTTAATGACGCCGCCTGCCATATATGCTGCGCGGTCCGACATATGCGCGATCACATCGGCATCATGGCTAACGAGTAGATAGGTCATGCCGAACTGTTGTTTGAGGCGATTTAACAGATTGAGAATTTCGGCCTGCACGGACATATCGAGTGCCGAAGTGGGTTCATCAAGCAGCAGAATTTTAGGCCGCAGCAGCAGTGCTCGCGCAATAGCGACACGTTGGCGCTGCCCGCCGGAAAGCTGGTGCGGATAGCGCTTCATTGCATCCGTTGGTAGCCCTACCTGTAGGAGCGCCTCTTCCACGCGATCGGCTATTTGCACTTCCCCATGAATCATTAGCGGCTCAGCAAGCGTGCGGTAAATGTTGTGATTAGGATGCAAAGAGGCATACGGGTCCTGAAACACCATTTGCACGTTGCGGCGCAAATCACCCTGAAAACGCACGCCGGGTTTAATTACCCCATCCAGCAGTTTTACGCCACCTTGCCACTCGCGTTGTAAACCCGCAAGGACGCGCAAAATAGTAGATTTCCCACACCCCGACGCGCCAATTAAACTGAATGTTTCCCCTGCGTTAATAGCGAAACTGGCATCGCGAACGGCGGTTTTGGTCTGGCCTTTCGCGCTAAATTGCACGCATAGATTACTGACTTCAACGATCGCCATGATGTTCTCCCTGTAAATTCTGGCTGCGGTCTAAAGTCGGTAGCATCATGCCGTAAGTTGCCGCGTTAGGGCGGCATGTCCAGAGCGTACGGGTATAAGGATGTGTTGCTGCGGCAAGCTGACTGGCAGCCATCTCATCCACTTTTTGTCCCTGATACATCACCAGTACACGTTGGCAATGCTGTGCAACAAGCGGCAGATCGTGGCTTATCAGCAACATTGCCATCTGGCGCTGCTCGCACTGTTCAACCAGCAGTTCCAGAATCTGGTTGCGCAGACGAGCATCCAGCGCAGAAGTCGGTTCGTCGGCGATCAATACTTTTGGATTGTTGACCAGAGCGATTGCGATCATCACGCGTTGCCCCATGCCGCCGGAGAGTTCTGCCGGGTAGCGTGACAGCACATTTTCCTGTAACCCAACAGCGCCGATCACTTCATGGATCCGCTCACGGCGCTGTGAACCAGATAGCTTTTGATGCAAGCGCAGTGCTTCATCAATTTGCTGTGCAACGCTTTTCACCGGGTTGAGTGCGTAGCGCGGGTCTTGTAAAACCATCGCGATATCATTACCACGCAGGCGTTGCCAGTCACGGTTACGCATACTGAGCAGATCGTTATCTAATACTTTGAGCTGAGTTGCGCTTACCTTGCCCGGTTTACGCACCAGACCCATTAACGCTCTGGCGGTCATCGATTTACCCGATCCCGATTCGCCTACCAATGCCAGTCGTTCGTTACCTAGCGTGAATGAGAGATTATTCACGACCCGAGCGCCCGGATAATCAATGTTTAATCCACTGACTTCAATACGATTCTCAGTCATTTCCAGGCTCCAGCACGTCGCGCAATCCATCACCCAGTAAGTTAAACGCCAGGCTGCTAATCAAAATGGCGGTACCTGGAATTGCGGCAATCCACCACTGATCGAAAATAACCTGCATACCGTCAGCGATCATCGAACCCCATTCTGCCATCGGCGGTCTGGCTCCCAGGCCTAAGAAACCCAACCCGGCTGCGGCTAGAATAATCCCGGCTAAGTCGAGCGCCAGGCGCACAATCGCCGAAGGTAAACACAGCGGCAGAATGTGACCTGCTAAAAGGCGCGCTCCACGAATTCCCATCATTTCTGCGGCGGCGAGATAGTCGCTATGGCGCAGACGCTGAATTTCGCTGCGCGCCTGACGTGCATAGGCAGGCCAGGTGGTGAGTGCCAGCGCCAGAGCGCCATTCACAAGGCCTGGGCCAAGCATTGCCACAAAAGCAAAGGCCAGAATCAGGCGTGGCATCGACATAACGACGTCGGTAAAACGCATTAACACCCGCTCCAGCCAACCGCCGTAATAGCCCGAAAGAATACCGATCAGCAGCCCAACGGGGAGCGTTATCACTGTGACCAGCAACACCAGGCCAAGAGCAGGGCGTGAGCCATAAATCAGACGTGAGAGCAGGTCGCGACCATAGCTATCGGTGCCCAACCAGTGCTGAGCATTGGGTGCCTGCAGACGTGCTGCGGCATCCTGCCAGTTCGGATCAAACGGTGCGAGTAGCGGAGCGAAGATGGCAATCAGCACTAGCAGGGTAATGATGATTAACCCGCACAGTGCCGCCGGTGAGCGCAATGTGCGGCGTAAAAAGAGATAAGACGGCATTAGCGCACCCTCGGATCGGTGACACGCACCAGCACGTCAGTCAGATTGTTGATAATGACAAACGACACGCCAATCAACAGTGTGCCGCCCATAATCGCTGTGGTGTCGCCCGCAAATAGAGCGGTGGTGAGATAGCGCCCAATACCCGGCCAGGAGAAGACCGTTTCAGTCAGTACCGCACCTTCAAGCATGCTGGTGTACGCCAACGCAATAACCGTAAACAATGTGCCGCGAATATTGGGCAGCACATGGCGCACCAGAATCGCCATCTCCCCGGCGCCTTTGGCGCGTGCCAGCGTGATGTACTCTTTGTTCATTTCGCTCAGACAAGCGGTACGTGTGAGGCGGGTAATACTGGCCAGCGAATAATAGGCAAGTAGTAACACGGGTAACGTGAGGTGATTGATAGCATTCAGGAAGGCATCACGATCGCCAGATAGCCAGGTATCGACCAACACAAAGCCAGTTTTGGCTTCCACGCTGTACTGATAAATATCGTCCAGACGCCCCGGCCCGGCACTCCATTGAAGCCGCGCATAGAAAAATGCCAGCATCAGTAGACCCAACCAGAAGATAGGGACTGAATTGCCAAGCAGTGTGAACGTGCGTACTGCTAAATCCCATGGTGAGCCGGCAAATCGAGCACAAAGCACACCAAAAATAACGCCCATAACGCTGCCAATAATCAGCGCGAGGGTCGCAAGCTCAAGTGTTGCCGGGAAGGCGGCGAGTAAATCGTGTAATACAGGCTGCCCAGTGGCGCTGGCGGTGCCTAAATCTCCATGAGCAAGACTGGTCAGGTAATGCCAGAACTGAACGGGAAGGGGCTGGTCCAGACCAAGCTGGTGGCGCACCTGATCGTAAGTGGCCTGGCTTGCATGATCGCCAACGATTTGCAGTACACGATCCACTGGAGAAAGTGCCGACAGGGCAAAAGTGATAAGCAGTAAACCGATAATCGTTAGCGCCAGGGTAAACAGCCCCTGGAGCAGCGTCAACAATGAGCGGCTTAAGCGACTCGAGGCTGAAAGGGTGGAGATGTCTGACATGCGGAACTCTTCTTAAACATATTTCGCGGATTGTCTCCTTCCCCCTATAAGAGAAAGGAGACAAAGCAGTTATTTGCTCACTCGATCGTAATACACCATATCCGCATTCAAACCTTGCTGGTAGCCCTTCACATTCTCACGCACCACGATCTGGGTTTTACCCTGATCAACAAATACGTACGGCGAATTGTGCTGAACTTCTTCCTGTATTTTTTTATACAGATCCAGGCGTTTCGCCGGGTCAGCTTCCGCAACTGCGGCCAGAGTTTGCTTGCTCAACTCCGGGATTTGCCAGCCGTTTAAACCTGCAACGGTACTTGCTTTGCCATCGTTATAAGCAAAGGCACTGGCGTTGGAGTGGGCGTCAAAATAATCCGGGATCCACAGACGAATTGCCGCCTGATGCTGTTTAGCACGAACACGAGCGTACACCTGGCTGCCCGCGGCTGGCAGAAGATCAATCTTCACACCGCCCTGAGCAAAGCTTGCCTGCATAGACTGCGCGATGGTGATAAACGGTGGTTTATTTTCTACATCCAGCGTGAAGTGCGCGTCTTTGATACCTGCTTTGGCGAGGATCTCTTTCGCTTTTGCCGGGTCAAATTTGAATGGATTGTTGTCCAGAGCCCCGGCGAAACCAACCGGCAGGAAACTTTGGTGAATAAAGTACTGGCCTTTCAACAGATCTTTGGTGATGCCCTGGTAATCCACCAGATAACGAGAGGCTTCCCAGAGGGCAGGGTTTTTCAACAGCGGATTTGCATCGTTACCCGCATTGAACACCATATAGTTCTGCTCGGCAGAAGGGATGCTCAGCACTTTCACGCCCGGTTTTCCTTCCAGCGCGCTGGTCTGATCCGCACCCAGATCGCGGGCAATATCGGCGTCACCTTGCTGAATCAGCAAGCGGCGAGCTGCCGGGTCTGGAACGTTTTTAATGATGATGTTTTTAACTTTTGGCGCGTCGCCCGGTGAGGTTGGGTTCGCGTCTAACACAATGGCCTGATGCGGTTGGTAAACACGCATCTTGAATGGGCCACTGCCCGCAGAGTGCATTTTCAGCCATTCGTTGCCGAAATCACCCGCTTTCGCGTTCGGGGTAACGGCTTTTTCATCGACGATAGAGGCAATCGGCGTGGAGAGAATATTCAGTGCTACCGCCGGGCTAACATCAGCCGTCCAGTGCAATTCCAGCGTGTGGTCATCGACCTTTTTCAATTGGCTGGCGATATTGTCTGGCTGCCAGCCCAGGACGTTAAGGATAAACGCCGGGGACTTATTGAGCGTAACTGCACGGGTATAAGAGAAGATCACGTCTTCCGGGCGCACTGGATTACCCGATGAGAATTTGGCATCCGGGCGCAGTTTAATGGTCAGTTTTTTGTTAGCCGCATCGCCCTGCCAGCTTTCTGCAAGCACCGCGACTAATTTGGCAGGGTCTTCACGGTCAGCCTGCACCAGGCGCTGGTAAAGGCTTGGCACAGTTTGAATGCTCGACAGCTCATTAGCTTCCGCAGGATCAAGGCTGACGATATCGTCCAGTCCCTGGGCAACAATTAAAGTATTTGGCGGTGTGGCGGCAAAGCTGCTTGCGGAGATTGCAGCTAAGAGCATTAACGGCAGTATTTTTCTTTGCATATTGCACCCTGCGTAAAAGAGAGGAATTCTTTATGAGTTGTTATTCGCGGACTGGGTTACGTTAGGTGAGTAATGGATATTCACAAAGTCCAAATAATACTTTGCTTATAAACATAAGGTATAACCCATTCCCACCAGGAATGAGCTGTCTCTTATACGCAACTTACTCGAGCAATTTTGTCAGAGTGAGATCTGTAAGCCTCGTTGATTTTCCGTTCACCCGTGCGTTCAGTTATCTCTTTAATTCCTGCACACGGTGAACGTATCAAGGGATTAACGCCAATCCCTTGATAATCCAGGCGCCCGGTCATTAAATTGCCGCTGCGCGGTAAACCCCAGCTTATCCCCAACATCACGGTCGTTCGCGACTCGTTCCCGACGATCGCTCTCTTTCGCTGCTCCCGGCAGCTCAACCCTGACTTATGGGGAACACTGGGGCAATTTATACCGGGAACAAGGTCAAAACCGGCTCGGTGCTGTCTTTGGGTTTTGACGTTGACCTTAGGTTCCGGCTTCAATCGCGCCGTTTTTCACCCTTCAGTCGGGGTCACGTGGCCGGGAGCCACGTGAGTGAGCGATCGTCGGACAAAAATGTCAGGAACATTTTTGAACAACGCTTGCGTTGGCCACGAAGTGGTTCGGCACAGGGATGTGCCGAATAAACGAGTCGCGAACGACCGCGAATGTTGGGTGAAAAACGGTGTTTACCGCTTGCGGTGATTGATTTGCCGGGAGTCCGGGTTCTTAGGGTGGCGACGGTGGCCACCCTAAGACGTTCACCGGTACAGTGGCCACATGAAACACTGAACACCGGGTGAACGGAACTGTCTCACGACTCACGGAGATGTGACTAAGAGACAGAGGTGTAAGCGGTAATGCAGAAATGAAAACGCCGGGCATATACCCGGCGTCCTTATAGCAGTCAAAATTGTATCAGTCAGAAATTACTCGTTGATGCGCGGGTGCTGATCCACCAGATTGGTACGCTTCGCCTGTAATTCTTCAATCTCACGGTCGATATCTTCGATTTTTTGCTCGATGTTATCGTGATGTTCCTGAACAATTTCACGCGCTTCGGCGATATCAGAGGCCGCAGGTGTTGCGCCTTTTAACGGTTTATTCGCCGTCTCTTTCATCGTCAATCCAGTAATCAAACCGACAACCGCCACCACCATCAGATAATACGCTGGCATCATCAGGTTTTCGGTCGATTCCACTAACCACGCCGCAACCGTTGGGGTCACACCCGCAACCAGCACCGAAATATTAAAGGCACTGGCTAAGGCACTGTAACGAATATGCGTCGGGAACATGGCGGGCAGAGTCGAAGCCATCACCCCAGTGAAGCAGTTCAGCACGACTGCCAGAATCAGCAGCCCGGCGAATATCAGCCCCAGCACATTACTGTTAATCAGAATAAAGGCCGGGATCGCCAGAACAAGCAATGCCAGGCTACCGACGACGATAAATGGACGGCGGCCAAAACGGTCACTCAGTAGGCCAATCATCGGCTGCACAAACAGCATCCCAATCATAATGGCGATGATGATTAACACGCCGTGTTCTTCGGAATAATGCAGGTTGTGCGACAGGTAGCTCGGCATGTACGTGAGCAACATGTAGTAAGTCACGTTGGTCGAAATCACGATACCGACACAGGTCAGCAGGCTGCGCCAGTGTTTGGTCGCAATCTCCTTGAACGAGACTTTTGGGCCATCAGTCAGACCTTCTTTATCGCCTTGTTCAAGCTTTTCGATGTGCTGCTGGAACGCTGGAGTTTCTTCCAGTGCATGGCGCAGATACAGGCCGATAATCCCTAATGGTAACGCCAGGAAGAACGGCAGACGCCAGCCCCATTCAAGGAAGTTAGCTTCACCGACGATAGCGGTAATCAGCACCACGACACCCGCACCACAGACAAAACCGGCGATGGAACCGAAGTCCAGCCAACTGCCCATAAAGCCGCGTTTACGGTCTGGTGAGTATTCGGCGACAAATATCGAAGCACCAGTGTATTCACCACCCACTGAGAACCCTTGCGCCATTTTCGCAAGTAACAACAGGATTGGCGCCCAGATACCAATAGTCGCGTACGACGGAATCAGGCCAATGCAGAAGGTACTCAATGACATAATGATGATGGTAATGGACAGGATCTTCTGGCGCCCATATTTGTCACCGAGCATGCCGAAGAACAGGCCACCCAACGGGCGAATCAGGAAGGGAACGGAGAAGGTACCCAGTGCGGCAATCATCTGCACACTAGGGCTGGCATCCGGGAAGAAAACCTTACCGAGGGCGTAAGCAACAAAGCCGTATACGCCGAAATCAAACCATTCCATCGCATTGCCAAGCGAGGCGGCGGTAATTGCCTTTTTAAGGCGACTATCGTCGATGATGGTGACGTCACTGACCTTAATAGGTCTGACTTTCTTTTTCCTTTTTAACATTATTATCCTCTTTTTCCTTGCGGGGGCGAAACGGCCCCGTACTAAGTGTAGTGTGCCGATTGCAAATTGAAGGTCAAAACTCCAGCACTTAGCGTCACTATGACATTTTCATTAATAACTTCATGAAATTAATGGGAAATGTGCTCCCCATCCAAAATCATTATAAAAAATATGGCTTAGTTAAAAAAGTGTGATCGCCGTCAAGTTTAACCGCTAAAGTAAAATTTTGCAGCGCCGAAATAACAATACAACTAAAAATATTAACAATTGGATAACCTGCCAAGGGAGTTGCTATGACTGCGCGCGCGGCTGCTACACAGCATGAATACCTGCTTGATGACGACACGACATTGATGTCGACAACCGATTTAAAAAGCACAATCACCCATGCGAACGACGCATTTGTGCAGGTGAGTGGTTACCAGCTTCATGAACTCACCGGGCAGCCCCACAACCTCGTGCGGCATCCCGATATGCCCAAAGCCGCCTTTGCCGATATGTGGTTCACCCTGCAAAAAGGAGAACCCTGGACCGGTATCGTTAAAAATCAGCGCAAAAACGGCGACTATTACTGGGTAAGGGCGAATGTTGTGCCGGTGGTTCGCAATGGCAAGACGACGGGCTATATGTCAATTCGCACTAAAGCGAAGCCTGAAGAGATCGCCGCGGTCGAGCCGCTCTATAAAGCGCTCAAAGAAGGGCGCTGCAAACGTAGCCTGTTTAAAGGCCTGGTTTTGCGTAAAGGCTGGCTGGGGAAATTACCCGCGTTACGGCTGCGGGGCCGTATTCGTATGATCATGAGTTGCGTGTTTGTGCTGATGATGGCCGCTTCTTTATCGTTAGGTCTGGGTTCGCTTCCGGTGTTGATTAGCGCGCTGGCGAGTGTGGTGGCTTGCTTGCTGCTCGAATGGCAAATTGCCCGCCCGTTGGAAAATGTCGCCCGCCAGGCGCTGGAAGTCGCCACCGGAAATCAACAGCGTGTGCAGCATCTTGCGCGAACGGATGAAATTGGTATGACGCTGCGTGCCATTGGCCAGCTAGGTTTGATGTGCCGCTGGCTAATTCATGATGTCAGCCATCAGGTTGAGAACGTGCGCAGCGGCAGCGAAACGCTGGCCCAGGGCAATGTGGAGCTCAATGAGCGCACGCGCCAGTCGGTGGTCAACGTGCAGCAAACCGTTACCACTATGGGCCAGATGGCGGTGTCGGTGCAGAACAATTCAGAAACTGCCGCAGCCGCTGATAAGCTTTCAAGTTCCGCGAGCGAGGCCGCAGCCCACGGTGGCAAGGCGATGGAAACTGTTGTGACTACCATGGATGACATCGCCGACAGTACGCAACGTATCGGCTCCATTACCAGCCTTATCAATGACATTGCCTTCCAGACCAATATCCTGGCGCTTAACGCGGCGGTGGAAGCAGCACGAGCCGGAGAGCAGGGCAAAGGCTTTGCTGTAGTTGCCGGAGAAGTGAGAAACCTGGCGCAACGCAGTGCCACGGCGGCAAACGATATCCGCAAACTGATTGATGCCAGCGCCAGTAAAGTACAGTCCGGCACCATTCAGGTTCACGCCGCGGGGCGCACCATGAATGACATTGTGGAGCAGGTGCGCAACGTCACGCAGTTGCTGGGGCAAATTAGCCACGCCACTTCCGAACAGGCGGAAGGGCTTTCTGATTTAACGCGTGCGGTCGCAGAACTGGACGCCATCACGCAGAAAAATGCGGCGCTGGTCGAAGAAAGCGCAGAAGTGTCGGCGATGGTGAAACATCGGGCAACGCGTCTGGAAGATGCCGTGACGGTTTTGCATTGATGTTAAATGGCACATTTTTCACCCCATGTCGGTGGATTATTAGCTAGTCTGGGACTAATTGAATTTTTACTCACGACCCTATCAATGGAGAGCGTTATGACTCAGTCGTCCCAGATTAACCGCCGCTTTGTGCTGGCGAAACGCCCGCAAGGCATGCCGACCAGTCAAGATATCAAGCTGGAAGAAGCGCCTGTCCCGCAACCCGCTGCAGGACAATTACTGCTGCGTACGCTCTATTTATCTCTTGATCCGTATATGCGCGGGCGTATGGATGATGCCGAGTCTTATTCCGCACCGCTGGCTATTGGCGATGTCATTGGTGCAGGCACCGTCTGCCGTGTCGAAAAATCTCAACATGCGGACTATAAAGATGGCGACCTGGTTCTGGCCTATACCGGCTGGCAGGATTACGCGTTGTCTGATGGCAGCGATGTGCAAAAACTCGATCCGAATATGCAGCACCCTTCATATGCGCTTGGTTTGCTCGGCATGCCTGGTTTTACCGGGTATATGGGACTGACCGATATTGGCCAGCCAAAAGCCGGAGAAACCGTGGTGGTCGCGGCAGCCAGCGGTGCAGTGGGTTCGGTTGTCGGGCAAGTGGCAAAACTGCTGGGCGCAAAAGTCGTAGGGATTGCAGGGGGCGCGGATAAATGCCGTTACGTCACTGAAACGCTGAAATTTGACGCCTGCATTGACCACAAAGCCCCGGATTTTGCCGAACAGCTGAAAAAAGCCTGTGACAAAGGCATTGATGTCTATTTTGAAAATGTCGGCGGCGCCGTGTTTGATGCGGTTCTGCCACTGCTGAACACCAAAGCACGTGTACCGGTATGTGGTGTTATCAGCCAGTACAACGGGGCTAATAGTGCGTTTGAACAGGACAGATTACCGCTGCTGATGGGCACGATCCTTAAAAAACGCCTGCGCGTGCAAGGCTTTATTATTTCTCAGGATTACAGCGACAGCTACCCGCAATTCTTTAAGCAGATGAGCCAGTGGCTGGCGGAAGGAAAAATCCAGTTCCGCGAAGATATTGTTGATGGCCTGGAACACAGCGTGGAAGCATTCCGCGGTCTGTTGAGCGGCAAGAACTTTGGCAAGGTGATTGTTAAAGTCGCAGAGTGATGTATAAAGCGGCGCAGTTCGCGCCGCTTTTATTTATCTTTAAATGGCCCGTCAATCACTGAATTTCTCGCTAACAAATCCGATGTGAACACATTCTCTTTCGACAAATATCCACCATCTAGCATCGATATTAAGCGGTTGATCACCTCGCTTATCATATCGCTCACCGGATCTTTGATACTGGTTAAAGCAGGTGAGAGATAAGGTGCGGTAGGTATATTATCGAAACCGATAATTGATATTTCATGAGGAACAGAAATACCCATATCGTTTAATTGTTTCATTGCACCAACCGCCATTTCATCGTTACTGGCGAGGATTGCGCTGATCTTGTTTTTGCGCGCAAGCAACGTTTCAACTGCCGCAACTCCGCTGGCTGGCGTCCATTTTCCTTGTGCAATCAGATCTTCATTTACACCAATATCATATTGATTTAATGCTTCTTTATAGCCTGATAAACGCTCAATAGCGGTAGGGGAGTCCATTGAGCCGGTAATAAAGGCAATATCGCGATGCCCGCGTTCAATAAGATATTTTGTTGCCTGGAAACTGGAGCCTTTATGATCACAAAAAACGCAGTGGCTTTGGTTTTTTCTTAATTTTCGGTTAACCACCATAATGGGTTTTTTATGCTGCTCAATAATCAAATCCATTTCATCAATGGTTAAAAAACGCGGGTAAATAATGACCGCATCGCAGCGTAAATCGAGCAGAAACTGAATAGCTTCCCGTTCTTCGTGCGCACTGTGTTTACCATCGACCAGAATAAGCTGGCGACCATTGTCTTCTAATTTCTTCGCCGCCTGAGAAAGTATTTCGCTGAAATAACTGCCGTGATAAAGCGTGTTGGTGACCACTAAACCAATGCATTCCGATTTATTCGTCGCCAGATTACGCGCCAGTAAATTGGGCCGATACCCCGCCTCCTCAATGGCTTTATAGACTTGCTCTTTCGTGGCTTCGCTGACGTATCCCTTCCCGGACAGAACACGTGAAACGGTGGCTTTTGAGACACCGGCTTTTTTTGCCACTTCTAGCATTGTCGACATTGGAGCTTCCTGGCTTTTATGAATGCGGCCATTTTACACATTCCGCGGCGACAAAATACTGCCCCATACCCGTCATATTTCAAGCTGCTTCTTTGTTGGCTGCGTGATGTCGTCCGGGTCACTTACTTAAGTAAGCTCCCAGGGACTCATTCCCTTGCCGCCTCGAAGCAACTCGAATTATTTAGGGTATGAAAGCGGTGTTAGTGGCCTTAAAAGGCAGATTATGGCGATCGTAATCACAAAATTAACAATATGTAAAATTAGTGTTTGATATGTTTGTTTTGCTTGGTCAATCTAATGTGGAACCGGTTACCTATTTCTCGGACTCCCTACAAGTCGATGCGGTGTCACCGGAAAATATATTCATAACATCATGAATTTAAATAAAAAGAGTGATAACTCATGGCTAAGAATTATGCGGCAGTATCTCAGTCGATAGTCGACGCAATTGGTGGCGCAGGTAACGTTGGCGCGGTGACTCATTGCATGACGCGTTTGCGGTTCGTACTCAATGACGACAGCATCGTAGATACTGCAAAACTGAAAGCTATCAATGGCGTGATGGGTGTTGTTCGTAGTGAAAATCAGTGCCAGGTGATTATCGGTAACACGGTTTCTCAGGCCTACGCTGAAGTGCTAAAACTCCTGCCAGAAGGTATGCAGCCAGCCGAGCCTGCACAAGGGAAAGGCAAAATCACCCTGAAACGCATTGGTGCCGGGATTCTGGATGCATTGATTGGCACCATGTCACCGCTGATTCCAGCCATTATTGGTGGCTCGATGGTGAAATTGCTCGCCATGATTCTGGACATGACGGGCGTCTTTGAAAAAGGCTCCTCAACACTCGTCATTCTGAATGTGATTGGTGATGGCGCGTTCTTCTTCCTGCCAGTCATGGTCGCGGCTTCTGCGGCGGTTAAATTCAAAACCAATATGTCGCTGGCTATCGCCATTGCTGGCGTGCTGGTTCACCCAAACTTTGTTGATTTGATGGCGAAGGCAGCACAAGGCCAACACGTTGAATTTATGGGGATGTCGGTCACTGCGGTGAAATACACTTATACCGTTATCCCAGCGCTGTGCATGACATGGATTCTCTCTTATATCGAAAGATGGGTTGATCGCATTACACCTGCAGTAACGAAAAACTTCCTCAAGCCGATGCTGATTGTGCTTATCTCCGCACCGATTGCCATCATGCTAATTGGTCCGTTGGGTATCTGGATTGGTACCGGTATTTCATCACTGGTTTACACCATTCATAGCTATTTGGGCTGGCTGTCGGTTGCGATTATGGGCGCGCTGTGGCCGCTGCTGGTGATGACCGGTATGCACCGTGTATTTACACCATCTATTATTCAAACCATTGCAGAGACAGGCAAAGAAGGGATGGTTATGCCATCTGAAATCGGTGCCAACTTGTCACTCGGCGGTTCATCTTTGGCTGTGGCATGGAAAACGAAAAACCCGGAATTGCGCCAGACGGCGCTGGCTGCAGCAGCATCGGCGATTGTGGCGGGGATTTCTGAACCTGCACTTTACGGTGTGGCGGTGCGTCTGAAACGTCCACTGATTGCGGCACTTATCAGTGGTTTTGTATGCGGTGCGGTCGCCGGAATTGGCGGGCTTGCGAGCCATTCAATGGCCTCACCAGGCTTATTTACCAGCGTGCAGTTCTTTGACCCGGCGAATCCAATGAGCATCGTATGGGTGTTTGGCGTGATGATCCTGGCGGTTGTGCTCTCTTTCTTCCTGACACTGTTACTGGGCTTCGAAGATATCCCGGTTGAACAAGAGCAAAGTAAAGAGAAAGAACAAGTACAGCAAAACGCTGTTGTTGCATCCGTAAGCGCTAATTAATTTAGAAGAGGAATCTCATGAGCGAATCTATATTTCCGAAGGATTTTTTATGGGGCGGTGCGATTGCGGCGAACCAGGCTGAAGGCGCATATCTTGAAGGCGGTAAAGGGCTAACCACGGTTGATACCATCCCGCATGGTAAAGACCGAATGTCGGTAAAACTGGGTATCGAAAAGCGTTTTAGCTTGCGTGATGACGAATACTACCCGAGTCATGTCGGTATCGATTTCTATCATCGTTACAAAGAAGACATCGCGCTGATGGCTGAAATGGGTTTCACCGTATTTCGTACTTCCATTGCCTGGAGCCGTATTTATCCGAATGGTGACGAGTTAGCACCTAATGCGGAAGGCATCGCTTTTTACCGTGACATGTTTACCGAGTGCAAAAGACAGGGCATCGAACCGCTGGTCACGCTGTGCCATTTCGATGTGCCAATGCATCTGGTTAAAGAGTATGGTTCCTGGCGTAACCGCAAAATGGTGGAGTTTTTCACCCGCTATGCGCGCACCTGTTTTGAAGCATTTGATGGCCTGGTGAAATACTGGCTCACTTTCAACGAAATAAATATCTTGCTGCACAGCCCATACTCTGGCGCAGGTCTGGTATTCGAAGAAGGCGATAATAAAGAACAAGTGAAGTACCAGGCGACGCACCACGAACTGCTGGCAAGCGCCCTGGCGACTAAAATCGCCCACGAAGTGAATCCTAACAACCAAGTGGGTTGTATGTTAGCGGGTGGGAATTTCTACCCGTACTCCTGCAAGCCTGAAGATGTCTGGGCGGCGCTGGAAAAAGACCGTGAGAACTTGTTCTTTATTGATGTACAGGCGCGTGGTGCTTATCCGGCTTATACCAAACGCTTGTTCCGCGAGAAAGGTTTTGAGCTTGAAGTGCAGCCTGGTGATGACGAAATCCTTAAAAATACCGTCGATTTTGTCTCATTCAGTTACTACGCTTCGCGTTGCGCTTCGGCTGATATGAACGATCAAAACAGCAATGCGGCAAACATCGTGAAATCCCTGAAAAACCCGCATATTCAAGCGAGTGAATGGGGGTGGGGTATTGATCCTCTGGGTCTGCGCATCACCATGAACATGATGTACGACCGTTACCAGAAACCGTTATTCCTGGTGGAAAATGGACTCGGTGCAAAAGACGAAATTAACGAGCAGGGTGAAATCAACGACGACTATCGCATCAGTTATTTGCGTGAACACATCAAAGCGATGGCAGATGCTATCGACGACGGTATCCCGGTTATGGGTTACACATCCTGGGGCTGCATTGATTTGGTATCGGCTTCGACCGGGGAAATGAGCAAGCGTTACGGCTTTATCTACGTTGACCGCGACGACCAGGGTAACGGCACGCTCGCCCGCACGCGCAAAAAATCGTTTTACTGGTACAAGAAAGTGATTGCCAGTAACGGTTCTGATTTGAGCTAACTTGTGCGTCATGCGGGCAGGCTTTGTAGCCTGCCCGCAGTAAAACATTTAAACCCGCACCACCATCTCCAGAGCATCGCTATCCTGCAACCAGTCGCGTGTATTAATCCGTAGCATCTCCATAAAGGTATTTCCAGCCGTTGAGAGACGAGCGATATTGGGGCACAAAATGCAGATGCTGCTGGCGGGAAGCACTTCGCGTAACACCAGCGGACGCAGGTTCGGGCTGTAGCCGGGAAAGCGCAGGCGCACTGACGTCCACATACTTACCGCATCCGTCTGTTCCATCATACGGGCCATAATCCACGGCGATGAGCAGTGAATAATGTTTTGCGGTAGCGGTAGGTTATAACGACGAAAAACTTGCCCAAGAATCGAATGCTCACCGGGTTCGTCCCAGTCCAGCCACGGGTAATCCATCAATTTCTTCAAAGAGGTGGTGTGCGTTACGGGGTGCTTAATTCCGGCAATCACTGTGTTGCTCAAAGCGTATAGCGTTTCGTAATACATACCGTTTTGCACCGCATTGCTGGCGGTGGTTATCACTGCGATATCCAGTCGCTGGTTCTCAAGCGCGTCGTGAATTTGCTGCGGGCGACCTTCCATCACAATGAGTTTCACGCCGGGATAACGCGCCTGAAATTGAATCAGCGTGTTGGTAAATGGCCCGTAGGATGCGGCAGAAGTAAAACCTACCCGTAACTGGCGCATGGCTTTGCCAAGCAGATTGTCGATTTCATCCCGTGCCTGATGTAGCGAACGATCGATGTCCCGTGCATGACGCAGCAAAACCTGCCCATACTCATTTAATGTTACGCCGCGTGATGAGCGTTGCAGAATCGGCATGCCGATTTCAGCTTCCATTTCCTGAATTGTTTTAGAAATCGCGGGTTGTGTGAGGTGTAACGCCTTTGCCGCTTTACCGATGCTGCCTTGCGCGGCAACTTCCAACAAAATATCTAACTGATTTAGTTTGATTTTCAATTTTCCGTCCCGCCAGAATCATCACCGTGGTGCAAAATTTGCTCTCTTACAATACAAATAAGATAACCAAAGGCATAACTAATTTTTATGATTGTAATGTTCTTTTTTTATGCAGATAGTTAAAACAACCCCTCCCAGTTGTTTACATCTGAGTAACAAAGAAGGACGTGAGCATGAAACAGCGTGTCAGCTATGCCCAAGTGGATGCCGAGATGTCAGCCTCGCTTCCGTATGATGCGCCGTTGGTCCCGGAGCGCGCTAACGCTAAGTCGTTGGTGGCAGTTACTCTCGGCAATGGCCTCGAGATTTACGACTTTGCGGTTTACAGCTTTTTCTCGGTGATCATTGGTCATCTCTTTTTCCCAAGCTCCAATGACTACACCTCGTTACTGCTGGCGGTGGGGACCTTTGGGGTTGGATTTGTGATGCGCCCACTAGGTAGCATGGTGTTAGGGAGCTATGCCGACAAACATGGACGTAAATCGGCGATGACGCTGATCCTCGGGCTCATGTCCCTGGGGGTAATGATGGTGGCCTTTGCGCCGACCTATAACCAGGCGGGGATCTTAGCTCCTGTCGTATTGGTTGCCGGGCGCATGCTGCAGGGTTTCTCTGCAGGCGGGGAAGTAGGGGCGGCGACCTCATGGTTGATGGAAGCCGGGGACAAATCTCGTCGCGGCGCGCGTGTCAGCTGGCAGATGACAAGCCAGGGCGGTGCGGCACTTTTTGGTGCGGCGATGGGCGCGGGCTTAAGCCATGTCCTGAGCGAGCAGCAGCTTTACGACTGGGGCTGGCGCATCCCGTTTATTGTTGGCCTGGCGATTATGCCGATTGGCTTGTATATCCGCCGCCAGCTTGCTGAAACTCACACAGTGACGCCAACCGTTAGCGCAGAAAGCCCGACTCTCACATTATGGCGTGAACACCGCCGTGCTTTGTTACTGGGCATTTTGCTGGTGATGAAAGGCACCACTACGTTTTACATCATCATCTACTACATGCCCGCTTATATGGTTAACACGCTGCATATGCCTGCCAGCACGTCGTGGTGGGTGAGTTTGACGGCAGCGGCATTAACGCTGGTGGTGCCATTCTTCGGTGGCAAGTTGGCAGATAGATTACCTAAGCGCAAACCGATTTTGATCGCCTGCGCATTAGGATCATTTGCCCTGATCTGGCCGATCTTTGCCACCATTCTGCACGGTGCGCCGCTCGGTATTACCCTGGCGCTGATTGCCGTGGATCAGATCCTCGCCAATATCAGTTCCGCCGCCTTTTTCTTGTTGATCCTCGAAGCCTTCCCGAAAGCGGTTCGTGCTTCTGGTATGGCTATGGTTTATGCCATTGGTGTCACGCTGTTTGGGGGATTCGCGCAATTGATCGTGACCTGGCTGTTAAAAGTCACCGGGCAACCGATGGCTCCGGCCTGGTATTTGATGTTCTGCGCGGTAGTGACATTCGGTGCATTGATTGCCTGGCATGAACGCAAAACTTTCTGTGATGAATAAAAAGGAATAACCCTATGCTGATTAAAGAAATTCTCGACCACGAAGAAGAGATGATTGCTATCCGCCGTGATTTTCATCAACACCCGGAATTAGGTTTTGAGGAGTTCCGCACCAGCGATCGTATCGCCCAGTTGCTGACGGGATGGGGTTACGAGGTGCATCGCGGCCTGGGCGGAACAGGCGTGGTAGGGACGTTAAAAGTCGGGAATGGCGGTAAGCGTCTGGGGATCCGTGCCGATATGGATGCACTGCCGATGCAGGAGCAAACTGGGTTGCCGTGGGCGAGCGTGAACGAGGGGAAAATGCACGCTTGCGGGCATGATGGGCACTGCGCGATTTTGCTGTCGGCGGCACGGTATCTGGCAGAACACCGCCCGTTCAACGGCACGCTGCACCTGATTTTCCAACCGTCGGAAGAGTCCATCGGTGGGGCTAAGCGCATGATTGATGATGGTTTATTTAAGCTATTCCCTTGTGATGCGGTATTTGGTCTGCACAACTTCCCATTGCTGCCTGCGGGTGAGATCGCCACCAAACCCGGTGCCTTGATGGCCTCGTCAGACAGCATGACGATCACTCTTGAAGGCAAAGGCGGCCACGGATCGATGCCTGAACATTGTATTGATCCTACCGTAGCAGGTGCCTCGATCGTGATGGCGTTGCAAACCATTGTGTCGCGCAATGTGGATCCGCAGGATTCTGCTGTAGTGACGGTGGGGAGTCTGCAAAGCGGTACTACGCACAACATCATCCCTCACAGTGCGGTGCTAAAACTGAATATGCGTACTTTCAAAGCTGAAGTACGTGAGGCGGTAAAGCTGCGTATTGATAAGTTGGTGCACGCTCAGGCGGAAAGCTTCGGAGTGAAGGCGTCAATCGCGGTGGACTTCGGCTACCCGGTGACGGTGAATGATCCTCAACAGACTGAGTTTGCACTCCAGATAGCACGCGACGTTTTTGGATCCGATAAAGTTGCCGATCCTGCGCAGGTGAAAAGTGCGATGGGCAGTGAAGACTTTTCATTCATGCTTGAAGAAGTTCCGGGCTGCTATTTATGGCTTGGTACGGCAACCGGCAATAATGATTACTCGGTTCACCATCCTTTGTATCAGTTTAACGATGCCTGCATTTCGGGTGGCGCGACATATTGGGTCAAACTGACCGAGTCATTTTTACGTTAAATTCCCAGCCCTCATCCTGTGTAAAGCAGGGTGAGGGTGCCCGTAAATTACAACTTTCTGCTGACGGTGAATAACCCTGGGTTTTCTAGACTGAAAGAAAACGTGTGTTGAGGTTTAACATGTCCTGGCAGCCTTTTCTCTCAGTGATCCCGGGCTCTGTACCTGCGGATCTGGCCATTAAACATATCTCTTACAGTGATATAAGCGATAGCTGGCCGATGAAAGATCAGGTTTTAGAGCAGATTGATGATATCAACCAGCAGTTAGAAGGTGATCCGACACTCGAAGCCCCGGAAATTTTTCTGGATGGCCAGGGAATGCGACGGATACGCTACCGAAACAAGCTGTCAGAACAAGCTTTTATAAATCGTCCCGCACTTGAAGAGTGGCGTTGCCAGTTGGTTCCTACCGCTCTTTCACTATGGTCTGTGCAGCATCCGCTTGCTGAGCGCCTGATAAGCGGAAGGGAAATAGATAGCAACAGCCGGGCATGGTTTATACATGCCAATGATGCTCAAGGTGTTCGTTCACGAGCGAAAGTGATGTCGGCGATTGCTGATGTGTATATCAATAATCATGTTACCGGCAACTGGATAAGTCTTGCCTGTGGTGCAGCGGTACCCGTGCTCAGAGCATTGCGTGGTGCGAAATTACGCGCGCAGAAATTCACCATATTGCTGGTTGATCACGACAGGCAGTCGCTGAAATTTGCCCGTGGACTTGCGACGCAATATGGCCTGGTGGAAGGGCATCATTTTCAGCTGTTAATGAGGAATTTATTCGACCGGATGATTTTCAGTGACAAGCTGGTTCAGGAACTGGGTGAACAATCAGCTGAGCTCGTTGATGGACTGGGGATTTTCGAATATTTTTCGACATCTGAAGCGGTGAGTTTTATTCGCCATGCGTTGCGCTTAGTTAAACCAGGCGGCGTGTTGATTATTTCCAATATGCTGACTACTAGCCCACAGCTTGCCTTTTTATTGCGCTGTATCGGCTGGCCCACACTCTATCCGCGCACATTGCCTGAGCTAAGAGATATTATTATTGCAGCGGGTGTCGATTTGAAAAATGTCACCGTTACGTTACCCAGTGATGGTGTCTATGCGGTGCTGGAAATTAATGTGAAATCCTGAATCTGCCCCCGGTATCAGGGGCAGGTAATCTGATTAAGACAGATAATTTACGCCTTGCTTCAGGACAAAATCACACGCCTGAGTTTTCACTTTTTCTGCCAGCGGTGAATTACCGATGGTTTTCAGATCCAATTGCTGGCCTTTGCCGGTGTTCAGCAAGCCCATCAAACCCTGAGTGTAATCTTCTGGTGGAGTTTGCTTTGTGCCGCTATCTAAACCTAATTTATCCATCAACTGATTTTTGATGTTTTCAGGGTTGGTTGCTGATACCAGTTTGTTCTTCATGCAGTACTGCAAAATACCTGCCGCATTCGTCATGCTGTCTGAACTCAGGGCTTTAGTGCCGCCGCCAAGCAGGCTGGTCAATGACGCCATAGAGTTGCCGGTTGTTCCGGTGCTACTGCTGGAGGTGGTGGTTTTGCTTAACTCTGTTGCCGCGCTGGAGAGTTGATCTTGCCAGCTTGATGCCATCGCCTGGCCGGTAAACACGGACGTTGCCAGCGCCAGAGCGCATATAACACGATTGCTTGCTTTCATCTTTTATACTCTTTTTCGATAACCTGCATTGCAGGAGAATTTCCGCCGAGTATACCGCTTTCTCTGGGCCTGTTGAGGTTCGGAGAGTTCTTAAAGCATCCAAAAATACGGTTATTTACGGCCCGATGTAGCGCAGTACCACTTTTACCGCCATTTCACGGTAATGGCTGGTGCTGTCAGTCGGTTCGGCTCCGTCTTCAAAGAAGTTGGAGAAGGTATAGCTGTTAGCAACATGGTAGAAACTAAAGCTACTGATCAGGCGGTGAACGTCTTTGGCGCAAACCTGCTTATTGAACAGCTGTTTTTCTTGCCCACGGGTTAACACATCTTCCAGTAATTCCAGTGCGCTGCGGTTAATTTCCCGCAGGTAAGCGGACTCTTTTACGAAACGCCCGCGCTGCATGTTTTCCATACAGATGATGCGAATAAAATCTGGGTGCGTGGCATGGAAATCAAATGTCCATTCCACCAGTTCCACCATTGCCTCTACCGGCGGCTGGTCTGAGAGATTGAGCTTGCGCTCACAGCTGCGAATTTGGGTATACACATACTCAAGCACCTGAACATAGAGCAGCTCTTTGCTTTTGAAGTGATAGACGACCATCCGCTTTGTGGTGTTGGCTTTCTCGGCAATCTGTTCCATGCGTGCGCCGTTAAGGCCAAATTCAGCGAACAAACTAATGGCGCTGAAGAAAATCTTTTCTTTCAGACTGGCGTCATCAAAACGCTCAGGAAGATAAATTTCGTGGGTTTCCACGCAAGGCTCCTTAATGTCATCAGACCGCGGGTAACAGACCTGGCCTGATGACATTAAAACAAGTTTGCGCGGGCAAAGCACTGATGAGTTAGCGAAGCCCTGAAACACATCACACTCGCGGGTGTTTACGGTAAAGCCACAGGCCAGGAATAGATAAGCCAATTGACAGTGCACCGAGGATAAACGAGGCCTTCAGGAAGTTGGTGAGCAGCTGAATCATGAGGTCTTCGGTGTAACCAAAGTGGCTGAGTTTCACCGCTGAAATCATCGCGGTATAGGCAGAAATTCCTGGGAACATGGGAATTACCGCAGCCACGGTGAATACTTTAGGATGCGCCAGGTACCAACGCGACCACTGTATTCCAATCGTGCCTATCAGAAGGGAGGCGATAAACGTACTCCATTCGATGTTCATACCCGCCGCCATCATTGCCATTCGGGAACCGTGGCCAATCGCGCCGAGCAGAGCGCAGTAAGGCAAAGCACGCTGCGGGACATTAAACACCAGGGCAAAGCCTAGTGCGGGAATCGCCGCAAGTACCATGTCTTGTAGCAACGCCAGTAAAAAATCGATTATTCCCATCCGCGCAGCCCCCATAGTGACATGGCCATCACGACACCAATACAGGTAGCAAGCGTTAGTAGGCTCGCCATTGCCCATCTTGCAAGCCCCGTGTTGACGTGACCTTTAAACATATCGGCCACGGCGTTAATCAGCGGAAAGCCCGGCACCAGCAGCAGCACGCTTGCCGCCATGGCAATATTGGATGTCGTGGCAAATGGGCCTTTGGCAATGAGTAACCCAGAAATTGTGGTGGCAACAAACGCCGTAATGCAGAAATTAATTTGCGGGTGTAGATGGCGTGCGGTAAACACCAGGCGAACATACATCGCTACAGAACTGGCAAGAAAGGCGACGAAGGCACCGTCCCAACCGCCTTTATTTAGCTTACAGAAGCAGCCACAAGATAGGCCAACCATCAGCACCACTAGCCAACGTGGATAGCGCAGCGGTTTTATATGCGCAAAACGTTTCAAAACATCTTTATGATCCAGAAGCTTATGCTCGGCCATAATCACAATGTGTTGCACTTCTGTCACCACATGCATGTTGATGCCGCGGTCAGTGTTTTTACGCGTGGTGGTAAGGCATTGATTATCTTTTATGGTGCTTAGCACAATAGCATTTGCTGAAATTGAGCTTTCAACGCTATCCATACCTAAGGCAATGCCCAGGCGACAGGAAAGTTCTTCTACCAGTGCGCTTTCGGCACCATGTTGCAGCAAAAAAAGCCCACACTGGATGCAAAGGCGAGTCACGTCCCGTTGCGTGTTTACATCTTCCGACATACCTGTCCTATGAAAGGTAGAAGCGACGATAGCCGCTCAAATTTTAACATCCTTTATTATTAGCATATGCCACTACCAGGACTCAGGCGCTCCAGATCAACATTTAACCAAATAACCTATTTCGCACACTTTTTCGGCGAACTATGAACTCGTCCACACTCTTTGCATGACTTTCGAAAAGTGCACGTTTTAGACCGATATTGGCCTTCTTTTTCCCTCTGATGACGTTAAAAATGCATTAACGAGCAATTGTTAAACATAAAAATAACATTTTAATAACGCACATCAGAGAACGTATCCTATGAAAACTCAGGTAGTGATTATTGGTGCTGGTCCATCGGGTTTGCTGTTGGGGCAATTACTGCATAACGCAGGCATCAGCAATGTGGTGCTTGAACGACAATCACCCGAACATGTTTTAGGACGTATTCGTGCGGGCATCCTGGAGAGCGGCACCGTAGATTTGTTGCGTGAGGCAGGGGTCAGTCAAAGAATGGATGTGGAAGGGTTAGTCCATGAGGGTGTTGAGTTTTTGGTTGATGGAAAACGTATCCCTGTTCCGCTAAAAGAACTGACTGGCGGGAAGACGGTGATGGTGTATGGCCAGACGGAAGTGACTCATGATTTGATGGAAGCGCGGCGAGCAACTGATGCTATTTCCATATACGGCGTTAGCAACGTGCAATTATTTGATGTCAAAAGTGATTGTCCCTATGTCACTTTTGAGAAGCAGGGTGAAACTTGCCGTATCGATTGTGACTATATTGCGGGTTGCGATGGCTTTCACGGTGTTTCCCGTAAGGCTATTCCTGAAGAAGTCACTCGTGAGTACGAACGTGTTTATCCGTTCGGCTGGCTTGGGTTGTTATCGGATACGCCACCAGTTAACCATGAGCTTATTTATGCTCATCATGAGCGGGGATTCGTTTTGTGTAGTCAGCGCTCACTAACTCGAAGCCGCTACTATTTACAGGTCCCACTTAGTGACAATGTTGAATCCTGGTCAGATGAACGCTTCTGGGGCGAACTAAAGCTGCGGTTGCCTAAAGAGCTGGCTGAGAAGTTAGTGACTGGTCACTCACTTGAGAAAAGTATCGCCCCGTTACGTAGTTTTGTGGTGGAGCCGATGCAATATGGCAATCTTTTCCTGGTGGGCGATGCGGCTCATATTGTGCCGCCGACCGGAGCAAAAGGATTAAATCTTGCCGCATCTGATGTGAATTACCTGTATCGGATTTTGAGCAAGGTGTATCACGAAGGGCGAACTGATTTGCTGGAGACTTATTCACCAATGGCATTGCGTCGAGTATGGAAAGGGGAGCGTTTTAGCTGGTTTATGACTAATCTGCTTCATGATTTCGAAGGCATGGATGAGTTTGACCGTAAGATGCAGCAGGCCGATCGTGAATATTATTTGGCTTCGCGCGCAGGGTTGACAACGATTGCTGAAAACTATGTTGGATTGCCATTCGAACTTGTTGAATAAACTATACTTATTCAGCGTAGGATTAAAGAGGATGTCATGAGCCTTAACACCAGCATTCCGGTATTCAAACTTTATGGTGAAAGCCGGAACTGGCCTGCATCTGATTTGCTGCATTGCGAGTCCATCCACAGCCGCAGTAGCCTTTATGAATGGCATATTCGTACGCATCAACATGCGGATTTAGTTCAACTGCTTTATTTGCATAAAGGGCAGGTGGAGATAGACATTGAGGGCTGTACTCACCATGTGACGCATGCCTGCATTCAAGTTGTTCCGGCCTTGTGCGTGCACGGTTTTAAATTTTCGCCCGGAGCACAAGGCTATTCACTGTCTTTTTCAGCGCCTTTAATAACGCAGTTTGAACAACAGTTTGGTCGCCCTTTGCAGGTGCTCTCACAAGCCACCTGCCTGCCGGTGAAAGGCTCTCGCAGGCAAATTAATACTCTGTTTAGCACTCTGCAAAGTGAGTATGAAGGCCAGGGTGAAGCGCGCGATATGATGTTGCATTCACTGATTAGCGCCTTGCTGGTTTGGCTTAATCGGCAATGTACTCCAGCCCCGAGTGGCAGTTCGCGTATTGAGCGAAAACGTTCAGTGATTCATCAGTTTAACCAACTCGTTGAACGACATTATCGTGAGCAACTTTCGGTAACGCATTATGCAAGTGCCGTAGGGCTATCCAGTGTGCATTTAAATAATCTGTGCCATGAGTTTTATGGCTACAGCGCACTAAACGTATTGCATCAAAGGCTGTTGCTTGAAGCCCGACGCAGTTTGCTCTACACCAGCATGACAGTCAGTCAAATCTCTGATTATCTTGGTTTTAGTGACTCAACCTACTTTTCACGTTTTTTCCGTCGCCATATGGCAACTACGCCAAAAGATTTTCGTAAACATCCAATTCGGGATCTTTAAGTCGGTTTTCTGTTTTACAGGAATTGTTTATATTAAATTATTGTTTTCTCTTTCAATACTCCATTGGATTTTTGCTAATAAATATAATGGGGTGAATGCTATTTAAATTGGCGTTGCATGTTGCTTTTCATGTATATCTATTATCCTTTGTTTTTATGTTTTTTGATATATTGATCAAGGGAATGATATGGAAAATAATATCACTATAAATAATGTATCGAGTCAAGTAATGGTTGTTATACCTTGTGTATTAATGGTGGAAGGGATAATTCATCAGCTAAATGCCAGACCAGAATTTAAAAATTCAATTAATATTATTAAAGATATTCATGGCGCTTATGATGAAGTGTTAAAAATCCCCCATCCCACTATCATCTTAAATATTAGTAAATCATCACAGCAATTGGCTGAGGAGATAAAGTTTATTAAATGGTATCGAAAGGCAAAACCAAATAAAAATATTGTTATTTACACTCATAATCATAAGGTCAGCATTCTGAAGTATATTTCATCTCTGGGTGTTCGAGTTATTATATCTCAGTATGAATCAGCCTCAATATTTATGGAGCTGTTAATAAAATCACTATCTAGTAATATAACCCTACACAGCCCAATGATTAAAACTGTTCTGCGGGAGCAGATACCTGGTGAATTGACGGAATGCGAGATGGAGGTAATCGAGCAACTATTTTTAGGACGTAACGTTACCCAGGTAGCAAAGCGTTTGGGGCGCGATATCAGAACAGTAAGCTCACATAAAAGACATGCAATGGAAAAGCTGGGATTTCACTGTGATAAAGACCTACATGTTTTTCGCTGTGAGCTAACAGGCAATTAATTGTTATTATAAGGATATTTTGATGACGGAAAACAAGGAAACGATCTTTTTGCATAATCCTTTTTGTCGTGCAGTAGTTATTAGTAAACGGCCATTGATGAGAGAAGGTGTGCAGATCGTTATGAAAGAAAAAGCGGCAGAATCTTCACAGATTTTGTTGGCAGATTATTTAGAGCTAAATTCAGAAATTCTCGATCAGGCGGATGTTGTCATGCTTGAGCTGGATAGTTCGCAACAGGAATTCATAGAGCAATGTGACTTTCTGAGCCATCTGAAAAATGAATCTCAGCATGTAAGATGGATATTTATTATGCCTCAACATCTGCTCAATCTCGCTATTGAACGATTGCTGACAACCAAAACTTCATTGCTTTCTTTACATGAACCAATGAACAGCATTATCGAGCATGTATTTAATAACGCTAGTGATGTTGAAAGAATCAGCAACTGTCTTTTGCAAGATAGAGCTGCACAGGCATCTGTTAATGATATGGTCAAAACGAGGTTAACTTTTTCAGAATGCCGAGTTTTACGGCTGATCAGTAAAGGCTGGAAGTTGGTGCAAATTGCGACGCTACTTGAAAAAAACTATAAAACCGTTAGTGCACAAAAAAAAAGCGCTATGCGCCGATTGGAAATTAAAACAGATGCCGAAATGTATACCTGGCTATTCAGTGAACATGGAAAGCGGGAGTTAAATATTCCACCTTATAAACAGTGAGTATGAAAATAATGGGGTACGACTGAGGAGCTCAAATCCTTCCTCAGTCTCCTGATTATTGGCACACATCTACCCAATGTGCAGCGGTGAGTTCAGCCAAACGAGCAGGTGAAATGCGCACCGCGCTATGGATGGCTCCGGCAGCAGGTAAAACCTCCTCGTACTGTTTAAGTGAAATATCGCAGTAAACTGCTAACGGATTTTCGAGTCCAAAAGGACACACTCCGCCCACGGGGTGGCCTGTCCAGGTAACAACCTCATCGCTGCTAAGCATGCGGGCCTTGGCCCCAAAAACAGTTTTAAGTTTTTTATTATCTAGGCGTGCGTCACCTTTCGCGACAACCAACACCACTCTATCCTTCACTTTCAACGACAATGTTTTAGCAATCTGCCCAGGCTCGACGTTATGGGCTACCGCAGCTAAAGCAACAGTTGCTGTACTTTGATTCAATTCAATGATGTCGATATCGGGGGCGTTTTCGGCAAAGAATTGCCGGACGGACTGCAGGCTCATGCTTTTCTCCCATTCTGTTCAGCAAATAATTTGGCATAAGTATGTGCTATATGTAAACCAGTGAAACCGACCCTGATTGTGTCGAATGAAAGGGCGACGTTGTGATGTGAAATACCTAAAGAAGCTAAAGTTTCAGTGATTTCTGGATCTTCTTCACATTCACTGCAACCGGTTTCAGTAACCGGTTGCAGTGCGTGAATTAGCGATGAATACTTAAACGGTCACACACCTGTACCCAATAATAAGAGCAGCCTATGAAACCGATTTTTTTATGCTGTGCCACTGATGTCGAATTGAAAGCTGTATCTAAAAAGGTCCCGGTTTCGGGGATGAATTCTATGAATTACGGACTGTTGCGCGGCGATACTTTTCCCGCGGCTACATTCGCGTTGATAGCCTGACTGGAGTTCCGATATGTCTACGAATCATGCAGCTTTTAATTTGATTTTCCGTTTTGTAGAAAACTACGTTAGTCCCGTTGCGGGACGAATCTCTTCACAGCGCCATGTTATGGCGATTCGTGATGGGTTTATCTCTGCGATGCCATTTATGATTGTCGGTTCGTTCTTGCTGGTGTTTGCATACCCTCCATTCTCGCCAACCACCACCTGGGGGTTTGCTCGCGCATGGCTGGATATGGCGAAACAGTTTGAAGGGCAAATTCTTACGCCGTTTGATATGACGATGGGCATTATGTCTATCTACATTTGTGCGGCTATTGCCTACAACCTCGGTAAGCACTATGTGAAGTCGCACGGCCTGGACCCATTCATGTGCGCAATGCTTTCACTCATGGCTTTTCTGCTGGTGGCGGCACCAAAAACTAAAGGCACGATGCCGGTAGACAGTATGGGAGGGACAGGGATTTTCACTGCAATTCTGGTGGCGATTTACTGTGTCGAAATGATGCGTTTCCTGAAAGCGCACAATATCGGAATCAAACTCCCGGACCAGGTTCCACCGATGATCAAAAACTCCTTTGATCTTCTGATCCCCGTTCTGGTTGTGGTGCTAACGCTCTACCCACTGAGCCTGTTCATTCAGTCTGAGTTTGGCATGTTGATTCCACAAGCCATTATGTCACTGTTCAAACCGCTGGTTTCTGCGGCGGACTCACTACCTGCTATTTTGCTGGCGGTGTTGATTGGCCATCTGCTTTGGTTTGCAGGAATTCACGGCGCGGCCATTATTTCTGGCATGCTGCAAATGTTCTGGCTGACCAACCTCGGCATGAACCAGAGCGCGTTGGCACAAGGTGCACCACTGCCGCACATCTTTATGGAAGCGTTCTGGACGTTCTTTATCGTGATTGGTGGTTCGGGTGCAACCATGGGGCTGGTGATTTGCTATCTGCGTAGTAAATCAGCTCATCTGCGCTCTATTGGGCGACTAAGCGTGGTTCCAAGTTTCTTTAACATTAACGAACCGGTCATTTTCGGTACGCCAATTGTTATGAACCCAGTGTTCTTTATTCCGTTCCTGCTGGCACCAATGGTTAACGCAGTGCTGGCGTGGGGCGCAATGAAGATGGACTTGATTGGTCGTGTGATTTCAGTTGTGCCGTGGACTGCTCCTGCACCAATTGGTGCAGCATGGGCTCTGGGCTGGGATTTCCGCGCGGCGATTCTGGTTATTCTGCTGGCTGTCGTTTCCGCCATCATCTACTTCCCGTTCTTCAAAGTGTACGAGAAGCAGTTGCTGGAACAAGAAGCGGAAGAAGCACAGAGATCATCTGGAGAAGAGAGCCAACAGGCTGCTTAACAGTAGAGCGATGAGTGCAATGAAACGGTGGGGAAACCCACCGTTTTACTTTAACGTGCAGTCACCGCAGCGTTGTACATCTGGCAGTTTATAGCGTTGGCAGCAGGTGCGACGTACTAGCAAACCTTCACGGAGAATGACGGTACGGTAGAGGGGATTATCCTGACCATCCTGCAGCTGTTTTTCAAAGAAACAGGCATGACGCAACTCGGCAATTGTCGATTCATTCAGCAACTCTCTGAGCTCGCCAAAAAACCAGTTCAGCAGATATCCCGTATTACTCCAGATGAGTTTTCCATTGATTTCACCACTTTTTTCCAGTGCCTCAACGACGGGCATTAACCCTTTAATAAGCAGCTTTTCAAGGCGTTGGGTTAACGGCATTGTTGTTGCCATCTTATCTTCCTGAACGTCTAGCCAGAAAGTAGCAGCTCTGCCTGTTTCATGAAACTCAACATGGATGTGTTGCGGGTCGATATCCAGTGCACGAGGTTGGGTAATCAATGCCATGACCAGCGGTGGAACCAACAAACCAAGATACCATTGTGCCCATAGCGATTTTAGCGGCTTCCCTTCACGCGCAAGCTGCGGCTGGTTCCGGTAAATGTGGTCACTGTAGCAGGCGAGAAATGAAGTTAAGGCCGCAGGTTGTGCCCACTGATGCAGAGCCTGGCTGGTGTGAGGCACAGGTTCATTGAGTTTGATGATGTCGTTGAAGTACGGTCGATGCACAGCAAAATGCGCGCGTAGCTCATCTGCAAGCGGCGGTTGCGAGCTCGTAAATGGCGGCTGCCATGCAAAATCATTAATAAACTGTGAAGACTGAAACGACATCGGCAAACAGAACCACTAATACAAATGATAATGATTGCCAATCCTATCTATAGATAATGCCTTTAGCAAGGTTGTTTTGTGTTCAAGGTATTTAGCCGTTAAAGATGAGCGGGTTCTGTTGGTGTTTGAAGGAGAGTGTCGCTGACAAAGATGCTGTTACGGCCCTGTCGTTTGGCACGATAAAGTGCGCCGTCAGCTTTGCGCAATGCTTCTTCAATGTCGTGCTGCTCAAGTGCTGCAAGGCCGATGCTTATTGTAAGATGGGTCGCCACGCTTTTATTAAACATGTGCTGAATATTTAAATCATAAACGCGTTGGCGAATGCGCTCTGCTGTTTGCAGGGCTTGTTCAGCATCAACATCAACCAGTAAAACCATAAACTCTTCGCCACCATAACGCGTGACGACATCACGTGAACGAACAGCGTCACGAATGGCCGCAGAGACATGCGTCAGTGCCTTATCGCCCATGTTATGACCATAGTTATCGTTGTAGTCTTTAAAATGGTCGATATCCAGTAGCAGTATATAATGCTGGCCGCTGCTGACTGAGAGCAGAGTGTCAAAACGGTTCTGGAACCCACGGCGATTATTCAAACCGGTAAGCGGATCTAACATACTAAGATCGTTAAGGGTTTCTTTTTCTTCAAGCAGCTTATTCATCAAACGACGCGTAAAGTTATCATGACGCTGATGAATGATATGTTGAATGGTAATCCCCACGCTAGGCAGAACAATTGAATACAACAGGCGCGGCCAGTTGGCCCCTTGATCAAGCCAGAATATGATTAAGGTGGCAGGCAGGCATGCGGCAATAAATGCTTGTATATTATTAATAAAAGAGATTGTGCCAATAAATAATATTGCCAACAAGGCAATAATTAAAAAAGAAACGTCTTTATTTGGCATTGCAGAGACTTTTATATAGATATGCCCCGCCCAGAGTAAGCCAATTATTAACGAAATGAAGTTAATGTTAATTAATTTCTTTTTATTTACTAGCTGCCAGAGTAGACAGGACAGGCTTACCACCAGCACCAGAACAATGGGTACTGTAATATGTTGCGTATTAGTTGCCGGGGATATCATGCTAAATCCGGCAGAAAACGCATTCAATAATAAAAATAAACGCAAAGAGAGTTGATGTTTCCCTTTGAGTAAAGTGGACCAATTTGTTGCTGTCATATCAAAAATAGTTCTTTCGACTCATGCCGACATTATGCTGGGAATGAAGTAGGAAAATATATCCGTAAAGTGATTACTTCATATATGTATTCGGTGTTAATCAGAGATTTAACATTCTGGGCCAATCTATCACCTTACTGAATACATGTCATCTGATGATACAGAAAGCTTAACATTTCTAATGTAAAACTGACGATACGCTATCGCTGACAAACGAGAAATAATATCATATGATATTGGTTATCATTACCAATTGATGAGATAGCGATGATGTTACAACGTCAGTTAGAAAGTGCATGGGGTGTGCTGGTGCCGGCAGGTATCGTCGCCGCGTTACTGTATCTAGATCTTTCTTTTAGTCAGTGGCGCGTCTTGATTGTATTAGGATTATTGGTGACCGCAGCCATGCTGTACCATAAACGGTTACGTCATTTTGTGCTGCTACCGTCATGCGTTGCATTTGCCAGTGGGCTTGCTTTGGTGATGATGAATATGGGAACGATGAAATAGCGAGATAAAACTGAGGGATAAAAGAGTACTGCTGGGAAGTTGATAAGAATTGGTGCGAAGAGAGGGACTTGAACCCTCACGCCCGTTAGAGCACTAACACCTGAAGCTAGCGCGTCTACCAATTCCGCCACCTTCGCAATTCAAAACTTATCTGATATCGCCTTCGCATTGGTGCGAAGAGAGGGACTTGAACCCTCACGTCCGTAAGAACACTAACACCTGAAGCTAGCGCGTCTACCAATTCCGCCACCTTCGCGCAGTGCGAACGATATCTTGCGTGGTTAATGGTGCGAAGAGAGGGACTTGAACCCTCACGTCCGTAAGAACACTAACACCTGAAGCTAGCGCGTCTACCAATTCCGCCACCTTCGCATACCCACAACACCGAAGTATTGTAACCACGGAGGCGCATTCTAGATGTTTTCTGCGCGTCGTCAACAGTTAATTTGGTGCCGCTTTTCTAATCGCTGGAAAAAGCGGCACTGTGTTGTATTAACGCTTCTTCACGCCACGCATCACAACTGAGCGGTAAACTTTGAAACGCCCTGTCTGAGCGATCACTTCGTGGTTACCAAAGGTTTCGTCCAGCACGTCCGGATAGGCCAGGAAGGCGTTCGCTACGATACGCAATTCACCGCCCATATTCAGATGGCGGACTGCGCCGCGAATCAGCTGGTGAGCTGCATCAAGGCTAGTTTGCAAACCATCATGGAACGGTGGGTTTGAGATAATCATGTCAAAACGACCATTCACTTCGGAATAGACGTTACTGGCGATGACTTCGCCTGCGATCTCGTTGGCTGCAAGCGTTGCGCGGCTTGCTGCAACGGCTGGAGCAGAAACATCACACAAAGTCAGACGGACTTTTGGAGAATGTTTAGCCAGGGTTACCGCCAGCACGCCAGCGCCACAACCTACATCCAGCACTTTACCTTTGGTGTGCGCAGTCAGCGTGGAAAGCAGCAATTTACTGCCGGTATCCAGGCCATCACGGCTGAACACGCCCGGCAACGTTTTGATGGTCATATCATTGTGCTGATACTCATCCCACCAGGAATTCTCATCAAACTGTGGCTGTTTTTCCAGTTGACCGTGATAGAAGCCGCAACGACGCGCGCTGTCGATTTTATTCAGCGGGCAGAATTCGGCGAGCATTTGCTCGGCACTACGAACGCCGCTACGGTTCTCACCCACCACAAAAATGTCACTGCCAATCGGCATTAAAGACAAAATGTTCATCAGCTGGAACTGCGCTTCTGGCTTATTCTTCGGCCAGTAGTAAATCAGGGTGTTGCAATCGCCAAGGGTGCTGGCATCCGCCACCAGGCCGTATTGTGCATCTTCGCCCATCTGAGCGCTCAATACCTGCCAGTGGTGAAATTGTTGGGTATGAACGCGACTTGCTGCCGTTTCGAAACGGGCTGGCAGATCGTCTTGTAAGTCACCGGCAAACAGCACGCGGCTTTCGGTAAAATCATCGCTATGGCGCAGCAGCACTTCACTTGCCGGGGTTAACGCAGACATCAGAACACTCCTCATAAAACAGAGCGGCGATTATAGAGCTTTAATGGCGCATATTCGATGAATTTGCTATATTTGCGCCCCAATTGGCACTCTCAATAGGTTTCGCTATGCCTCAAATACCTTTGCGACGTGACTGGTTGTTACAACAACTGGGCATTACTCAATGGGAGCTGCGACGCCCGGCTGCGTTACAGGGCGAAATTGCCGTCTCGCTGCATGAAAACGTCAAATTGCTGATGGTTGCCGAAGACCTTCCAGATTTAAGCGATCCGTTGGTTAACGATGTTTTGCGCAGTTTGAATCTGTGCGCACAGCAAGTGATGCAACTGACGCCTGAACGAGCCGCGATGCTGCCAACTGACAGCCGCTGTAATAGCTGGCGATTGGGTGTGAGTGAACAACTCCCCATTCCCGGTGCGCAGTTGGCGACTCCCGAATTAAACGAGCTTTATGAAAATGGCGCGGCACGACAAGCGCTGTGGCTGCAAATTTGCGAACATGAAAACGATTTCTTCCCTCACCACCAGTGACTTAAGCTCGGCATACGCCATTGAACTTCGCAGCCATGCTTTCCCATGGAGTGAAAAAACCTTCGCCAGTAACGAAGGTGAACGCTATTTGAATTTTCGTCTCGACGTAGACGGCAAAATGGCGGCGTTTGCGGTGACGCAAGTCGTGTTGGATGAAGCGACATTATTTAATATTGCGGTCGATCCTGATTTTCAACGTCAGGGATTGGGCCGCCAGTTGCTGGAGCATTTAATCAGCGAACTGGAAAAGCGTGATGTGTTTACCCTGTGGCTTGAAGTGCGCGCCTCAAATACGGCAGCGATCGCACTTTATGAAAGTCTGGGCTTTAACGAGGCGACGATTCGCCGTAACTACTACCCCACAAAAGAGGGTCGCGAAGACGCCATCATCATGGCGTTACCGTTAGGCTAATTTGAAAAAGGTGTGTTGATGAACTGGGACTGGATTTTATTTGATGCTGACGAAACGCTATTTACCTTTGACGCTTTCGGCGGCTTGCAGCGGATGTTTCTCGATTATAGCGTGACCTTTACCGCTGAAGATTTCCAGGATTACCAGGCGGTTAACAAACCTTTGTGGACCGATTACCAGAATGGAACCATTAGCGCGCTTCATTTACAGCATCAGCGTTTCCAGGGGTGGTCCGAAAGATTATCAGTGCCTGCGGGTGACCTTAATGCAGCATTTCTTAACGCTATGGCCGAAATTTGCGTGCCGCTGCCTGGTGCTGTTTCGCTGCTTAATGCGTTAAAAGATAAAGTGAAAATCGGTATTATCACCAACGGTTTTACTGCGTTGCAGCAAATTCGCCTGGAGCGTACCGGTCTGCGCGATTATTTCGATTTGCTGGTGATTTCTGAACAGGTCGGCGTCGCGAAACCCGATCGTAAGATTTTTGATTACACTTTTGAGCAAATGGGCCAGCCGCCACGCGACCGAGTAATGATGGTTGGTGACACTGCGGAATCAGATATTTTAGGCGGCATGAACGCAGGCATTGCCACCTGCTGGCTCAATGCCCATGGACGAAGCTTACCGGAAGGCATCACGCCGACCTGGGAAGTGACCACATTAAGTGAACTGGAGCGATTGTTGTGTAACTAATGACTGCTTACAGCCGATTGTTAAACCTCACCTGATGGGTAGAATAGCCGTCAGGTAACGTTCATTTGCCGCGCAGTGATATCTGTGCGCAATTCACAGAAGATTTCATTATGACTTTGTCTCCTTTTTTGCAAGAAGTGGGGAAACGCCGCACTTTTGCGATCATTTCTCACCCCGATGCCGGTAAAACGACCATCACTGAAAAAGTGTTGCTGTTCGGACAGGCAATTCAGACCGCCGGTACTGTAAAAGGCCGTGGTTCCAGCCAGCATGCTAAATCTGACTGGATGGAGATGGAAAAGCAGCGTGGTATCTCAATTACCACATCTGTAATGCAATTCCCGTATCACGACTGCCTGGTTAACCTGCTCGATACCCCAGGGCACGAAGACTTCTCCGAAGATACTTATCGTACTCTGACCGCTGTTGACTGCTGTTTGATGGTTATTGACGCCGCGAAAGGTGTAGAAGATCGTACCCGTAAGTTGATGGAAGTTACCCGTCTGCGCGATACGCCAATTCTCACCTTTATGAACAAACTCGACCGCGATATCCGCGACCCGATGGAAGTGATGGATGAAGTTGAACGCGAGCTGAAAATCGCCTGTTCACCAATCACCTGGCCTATCGGTTGCGGCAAGCTGTTCAAAGGCGTTTACCACCTTTATAAAGACGAAACTTATCTTTATCAGACAGGTAAAGGCCATACCATTCAGGAAGTGCGCATCGTTAAAGGGCTGGATAACCCAGAGCTGGATGCTGCTGTCGGTGAAGATCTGGCAGCGCAACTGCGTGATGAGCTGGAACTGGTTCAGGGTGCTTCCCACGAATTTGATCGTGAGCTGTTCCTTGAAGGTGAGCTGACACCAGTCTTCTTCGGTACTGCATTGGGCAACTTTGGTGTTGACCACATGCTCGATGGCCTGGTTGATTGGGCGCCAGCGCCAATGCCGCGTAAAACGGATTCCCGCGAAGTGAAAGCGGAAGAAGATAAGTTCACCGGCTTCGTATTTAAGATTCAGGCCAACATGGACCCGAAACACCGTGACCGCGTTGCCTTTATGCGTGTGGTTTCCGGCAAGTATGAAAAAGGCATGAAACTGCGCCAGGTTCGTACCGGTAAAGATGTGGTGATTTCTGATGCGTTGACCTTTATGGCGGGTGACCGTTCACACGTTGAAGAAGCGTATCCAGGCGATATTATCGGCCTGCATAACCACGGCACTATTCAGATTGGTGATACCTTTACTCAAGGCGAAATGATGAAGTTCACCGGTATCCCGAACTTCGCACCGGAACTGTTCCGTCGTATTCGTCTGCGTGATCCATTAAAGCAGAAGCAGTTGCTTAAAGGTCTGGTACAGCTTTCTGAAGAGGGTGCGGTACAGGTATTCCGTCCAATCGCGAACAACGATCTGATTGTTGGTGCGGTCGGTGTACTGCAGTTCGACGTGGTTGTGGCGCGCCTGAAAAGCGAATACAACGTTGAGGCGATTTACGAGTCGGTCAACGTCTCAACGGCGCGTTGGGTAGAAAGCACGGACGTTAAGAAGTTTGAAGAATTCAAACGGAAAAACGAAATGCAGTTGGCTCTCGATGGCGGCGACAACCTCGCTTATATCGCTCCAACTATGGTCAACCTGAACCTGACGCAAGATCGCTACCCGGAAGTCACCTTCCGTAAAACCCGCGAGCACTAATCGTCTCTCAGGGCGCGGCAGCCGTCGCGTCCTGCTACTTTTCCCGTCTTATTAATCCCTTACGGATTGTTCTTAATTTCCTGCTTTTCCCTCATGTTCATCCCATTCCGCCATGCAATTCCGTGATTGTTGTCTATATTTAACAAACCAGTGACAAATTGGTTGGTTGAAAACGCCACGTAAATGAAGATTTCTGGCGAGTTCATTTGTACTCATTTTTCCTGGCGCTATTAAAAACTGAACGGAAAATTTTTGGGCTGTAAGCGTTAGCCCAATTTTTAAGGAAAGCCGTTACGTAAAGGCTTGTGCTCAAATAGTGAGCAAAACTATAGGAATTAATCGATGACTATGACTACGACTAAGATTTCTAAAACTCTGTTAGCTGTTGTTCTTGGCTCTGTGCTGGCAAGCGGTAGCGCTTTAGCAGAAGACAAGATGCTTAACAAAACCGAATCAACAGCGGACACAGCAGGCGAAAAAATCGATAGCTCCGTGAAAGACGTCGGTAATTTCATGGATGACAGTGCAATTACTGCGAAAGTAAAAGCTGCACTGGTCGATCACGACAGCATCAAAAGCACTGATATCTCAGTGAAAACGGACAAGAAAGTGGTAACGCTAAGTGGCTTTGTTGAAAGCCAGGCGCAGGCCGAACAGGCCGTCACTGTCGCAAAAGGCGTGGAAGGGGTTTCTTCCGTGAGCGATAAACTTCATGTGCGTAACGGGTCTGATAAATCTGTCAGCGGTTATGCAGGCGATACTGCGACCACTAGCGAAATTAAAGCTAAACTTTTAGCTGATGACATCGTCCCTTCACGTCACGTGAAAGTGGAAACCACTGAAGGTGTTGTACAGCTATCCGGTACCGTGGAATCGAATGCGCAGTCTGCTCGAGCCGAGAGTATCGCTAAAGCAGTTGATGGCGTGAAAAGCGTCAAAAACGACCTGAAAGTGAAGTAACAGGGCATATAGAAACTTTCTCCTTCGGTGTAATGCCGGGGGAGTAGGTCAGCAACATCGTTACTCAATATCGCCAATGAGTGTGTATCTGGCACTCATCCAGAAGCGATTCGGGTTCATTATGGTTAAGGAGAAGCTTATGTTTCGTTGGGGCATTATTTTTCTGGTCATTGCGTTGATTGCAGCAGCACTGGGTTTTGGTACTCTCGCGGGTACTGCGGCAGGTGCAGCAAAAATTGTCTTCGTGGTAGGTATTATTCTGTTCCTGGTTAGCCTGTTTATGGGTCGAAAACGCCCATAGCATACCCGTCATACTTTGAGCCGCAGGTGCGTTGACTGCACCCGTTCGCCCCAGTCACATAGTAATCTATGCTCCTGGGGACTTACGGCCTGGTCGCCTTCCTGCAACTCGAATTATTTGGGTATATAATCATTTTGAGACAGACCAGAGAGCCAGTCTAATTTAGACTGGCTCTCGCGTTTTTAAGCGACTATCAAATAACCAATATCTAATAATAATTATCCTTTAGATTTCGAGTTGCAGGTAGGCGGCCAGGGAGAGCATCTCCAGGAGCTTACTGAAGTAAGTGACTGGGGTGATTGAGCGCAGCCAACACCCCTGCGACTTAAAAGATGAAGGATAAAGAACCAAGGAAAGCAGGGTGGGACAAAGAATACCCGTAACGCTCGGCAATATTTCGCCGCTTGCGCTTCCAAAGTTTCGTCCCGGAAAACTCGCCATTGTTTGTGAAGGCGGCGGGCAGCGTGGGATATTCACAGCTGGCGTGCTGGACGAATTTATGCGCGCTAATTTCAACCCGTTTGACCTCTTCTTAGGCACTTCTGCCGGTGCGCAAAACCTTTCGGCTTACGTTTGTCACCAGCCGGGATACGCTCGAAGAGTCATTACTCGATTTACCACAACTCGCGAATTTTTTGATCCTCTGCGCTTTGTGCGTGGCGGGCATCTCATAGACCTCGATTGGCTCGTGGAATCCACTTCCACCAAAATCCCGCTTTCAATGACGACGGCCGAAAAGCTATTTGAATCTGGTAAGGAATTTTATATGTGCGCCTGTCGTAGTGACGACTACACGCCGGGATATTTTTCCCCGGACAGCGGCACATGGCTGAATCTTCTGAAAGCCTCAAGCGCGATTCCAGGTTTTTACCGTAGCGGGGTGGAGATTGACGGCATCGGTTACCAGGACGGTGGAATAAGCGATGCGGTTCCGGTGAGAGAAGCTGTACGCCTGGGGGCTGATACACTGGTGGTGATTCGCACCGTCCCTTCGCAAATGTATTACACACCTGAATGGTTTAAACGCATGGAGCGTTGGTTGGGTGACAGTAGCCTGCAGCCCTTATTAAACCTGGTGCATCACCATGAAGCCAGCTATCGCGAGATTCAAAACTTCATTGAAAAGCCGCCAGGTAAACTGCGTATCTTCGAGATTTACCCGCCGAAACCATTGATGAGCTCTGCATTGGGCAGTCGATTACCTGCGCTAAATACCGACTATAAAACTGGACGTTTATGCGGGCGTTACTTTCTCGCAACCGTAGGGAAATGGCTGTCGGATAAGCCGCCAATAAAACGTCATCATCCGCGTATTGTGGTTCCGGGGCCGGTGGTCGTTCCACAGGCCGTGGTCACTGAGCCATTGTCTAAAGCGGTGATTGAAACACCAGAAGCTAACGACTCCTCTTTCAATAACGAAGATACGGCGTGACGATGACGTTTTACGATACCCATTGTCACTTCGACTTTCCGCCATTTAGCGATGATGAAGCCAACAGCATTGCCCTCGCCGCGCAAGCGGGCGTAACAAAAATCATTGTTCCGGCAATCGAGGCTGAGCGGTTTAGCACGGTGTTGGCGCTGGCAGACAACTATCCGGCGCTATATGCCGCGTTAGGTTTGCATCCGATAGTGATTCACAAGCATCAGGATGCGTCTTTGGCGTTGCTCGAACATCACCTGAAACAGCGGCCGGGAAAATTAGTGGCTATTGGTGAGATAGGACTCGATCTTTATATGGAAAATCCGCTTTTTGATAAACAAGAAGCGGTGCTGGATGCCCAGCTAAAACTGGCAAAATGTTATGATTTACCTGTCATTCTCCATTCCCGTCGTACGCACGACAAACTTGCCGCGCATTTGAAGCGTCATAATTTACCGCGCACTGGTGTGGTACATGGCTTCTCGGGGAGCCTGCAACAGGCCGAACGTTTTGTGGCGATGGGTTACAAAATTGGTGTGGGTGGAACGATTACTTACCCACGCGCCAGCAAAACGCGCGATGTAATGGCGCGCTTACCCCTTAGCGCGCTGGTGCTGGAAACGGATGCACCTGATATGCCGCTTAACGGCTGGCAGGGGCAACCGAATCGCCCGGAACGCATAGTTAATGTGTTTCAGACACTTTCTATGCTGCGTTCAGAATCTCCCGAAGTTATCGCGAATGCGATTATTAATAACTGCAATGAATTATTTGAAATGAAATAGTAAGTAACAAAATGTGACCTAGCTCACTTAATAAGACAAACGTTTCCGTGGATGTCTATAAATACGTGATTGCCATTCCATTTACTGGCCTCCCTACCGTTATAATCCCGCCCGCTGTCGTTTTTTAGTTCGTTTTCCTTTTTCATTCAATACACAGGGATTCTGTATGCAACTACTCATGGGATTGATCGGCATGATCGTTCTGCTGCTGATCGCCGTTTTACTTTCCAGTAATCGCAAAGCAATTAATCTGCGTACTGTTTTAGGTGCATGGATTATTCAGGTCGGTATCGGGGCGCTAATCCTGTATGTTCCGGTCGGTCGCCAGGTTCTGCTCGCTATGTCCGAAGGGGTCGCTAACGTAATTGGTTACGGTAACGCCGGTATTTCCTTCCTGTTCGGTGGCTTAGTTTCAGACAAAATGTTCGAAGTCTTTGGCGGCGGTGGCTTTATTTTCGCACTGCGTGTTCTGCCAATTATCGTCTTCTTCTCCTCACTGATTGCTGTGCTGTACTACCTTGGCATTATGCAGTTTGTTATTCGTATTCTCGGCGGTGGTCTGCGTAAGATTCTGAAAACCTCTCGTACAGAATCTCTTTCTGCAACAGCAAACATCTTTGTTGGTCAGACTGAAGCTCCGCTGGTTGTTCGTCCTTATATCGCCACTATGACGCGTTCAGAACTGTTCGCTGTTATGTGTGGTGGTTTGGCTTCTGTTGCAGGTTCAGTACTGGCAGGTTACGCGCAAATGGGCGTGCCACTAGAGTACCTGATTGCCGCTTCATTCATGGCAGCCCCTGGCGGGTTACTGTTCGCCAAAATTATCTTGCCTGAGACAGAAACGCCAAACGACTCACCTGAACTGGACTCTTTGAAAAACGATCCAGACCGCCCGGCAAACGTGCTGGATGCGGCGGCATCAGGTGCAGCTTCTGGTATGCAACTGGCTTTGAACGTGGGTGCAATGCTGCTGGCGTTTGTTGCTTTGATAGCGCTGCTTAACGGCATGCTTTCTGGCATTGGTGGTTGGTTCAACTATCCGCAACTATCTATGGAACTGATTCTCGGCTGGGTGTTCTCACCGCTGGCATGGATTATCGGTGTACCGTGGAGTGAAGCTAACGTTGCTGGTTCCTTCATCGGCCAGAAGTTAATCATCAACGAATTTGTTGCTTACCTGAACTTCGGGGAATACCTGAAAGATGACGCCACTGTAGCGGCAGCAGGTCTGCAAGTTCTGTCAGATCACACCAAAGCAATTATCTCCTTCGCTCTGTGTGGTTTTGCTAACCTTTCTTCTATCGCTATCCTGATTGGTGGACTTGGAAGCATGGCTCCAAACCGTCGTCATGATATTGCACAGTTAGGTCTTAAGGCTGTAGCAGCAGGTACATTGTCAAACCTGATGAGTGCCACAATTGCCGGGGTCTTCCTGTCATTATAAAAAAGAGATGTTAAAATTATAACATCTCTGTGAAATCAATGGCTGGCGCTTGCGTCGGCCATTTTTTATATCTGGCGATGAATTTTCCGTTATCGCTCGTTGTTAAATCACATATACTGTACAAATTATGTAATTTCATCGTGGCTTTTGTGAAGCTATCCGCAAAACCATCAGGGTTGTGAATGTTATAATTATAACATCGCAACTGATTCTATATCTTTTGTTGGAGAATGTTATGACCGATTTAACTGCAAGCAGCCTGCGTGCCCTGAAACTGATGGATCTGACCACTCTGAATGACGATGACACTAATGAAAAAGTGATCGCACTTTGTCATCAGGCAAAAACTTCAGTGGGCAACACCGCAGCTATTTGTATCTACCCGCGTTTCATCCCAATCGCGCGTAAAACTCTGAATGCTCAGGGCACTCCTGATATTCGCATCGCTACGGTGACCAACTTCCCACATGGCAACGACGACATCGAAATAGCGCTGGCTGAAACTCGTGCTGCTATCGCTTATGGCGCAGACGAAGTTGATGTGGTGTTCCCATACCGTGCGCTGATCGCCGGTAACGAACAAGTTGGTTTCGAACTGGTGAAAGCTTGTAAAGAAGCCTGTGCCGCGGCTAACGTTTTGCTGAAAGTCATCATCGAAACGGGTGAGCTGAAAGAAGAAGCGCTGATTCGTAAAGCTTCCGAAATCTCCATCAAAGCAGGCGCTGATTTCATCAAAACCTCTACTGGTAAAGTGCCAGTCAACGCAACACCTGAAAGCGCACGCATTATGATGGAAGTTATTCGTGATATGGGCGTTGAAAAAACGGTTGGTTTTAAACCAGCTGGTGGCGTGCGTACTGCTGAAGATGCAGCGCTGTTCCTGTCTATCGCTGATGATCTGTTTGGTTCTGACTGGGCTGATTCCCGTCACTACCGCTTTGGTGCTTCCAGCCTGCTCGCAAGCTTGTTAAAAGCGCTGGGTCATGGTGACGGCAAAAGCACAAGCGCTTACTAATCTCTTCCTTGCGGCGGGCTCCCCGCCGCATTTCACCTGATAAACTCAGGGGGTTACCTTGTTCCTCGCTCAAGAAATTATTCGTAAAAAACGTGATGGTCATGCTCTCAGCGATGAGGAGATTCGTTTCTTCATTAATGGTATTCGAGATAACACCATCTCCGAAGGGCAGATTGCCGCACTGGCAATGACTATCTTCTTCCACGACATGACTATGCCTGAACGCGTATCACTGACCATGGCGATGCGAGATTCAGGAACCGTGTTGGACTGGAAGAGCCTTAACCTAAATGGCCCAATCGTTGATAAACATTCAACGGGCGGCGTGGGTGATGTGACGTCCTTAATGCTTGGCCCAATGGTGGCGGCATGCGGCGGTTATATCCCAATGATCTCTGGCCGCGGTTTAGGCCACACTGGCGGTACGCTCGATAAACTTGAAGCGATCCCAGGCTTTGATATTTTCCCGGACGATAACCGTTTCCGCGACATTATTAAAAATGTCGGCGTGGCGATTATCGGCCAGACAAACTCATTGGCTCCTGCTGACAAGCGTTTCTACGCGACGCGTGACATTACCGCGACCGTAGACTCCATCCCGCTGATCACCGCATCAATTCTTGCGAAGAAACTCGCAGAAGGCCTGGATGCGTTAGTGATGGATGTGAAAGTGGGCAGTGGCGCATTTATGCCTACTTATGAGCTTTCTGAATTACTGGCTGAAGCGATTGTTGGCGTGGCAAATGGCGCGGGCGTTAAAACCACGGCGCTACTCACCGACATGAACCAGGTGCTGGCATCCAGCGCGGGTAATGCTGTTGAAGTTCGTGAAGCGGTGCAGTTCCTTACTGGCGAATACGTCAATCCACGTCTGCATGAAGTGACCATGGCGCTGTGCGTGGAAATGTTACTTTCCGGCAACCTTGCGAAAGACGACGCTGAAGCGCGTGCCAAACTGCAAGCTGTGCTGGATAACGGTAAAGCGGCAGAAGTATTTGGTCGTATGGTTGCAGCTCAAAAAGGGCCGGCAGACTTCGTCGAAAACTACGCGAAATACCTGCCAACCGCGGTTCTGAGCAAACCTGTATTCGCAGACCGTGCTGGTTTCGTAAATCAGATGGACACTCGTGCATTAGGTATGGCGGTCGTTTCCATGGGCGGTGGTCGTCGCCAGGCTTCTGACACCATCGACTACAGCGTCGGCTTTACCGACATGGCTCGTCTGGGCGAGAGTGTAGATACCTCACGTCCACTGGCAGTGATTCATGCAGCAAGTGAAGCTCAATGGCAGGAAGCGGCACATGCTGTTAAAGCGGCAATTAAAGTTAACGAGACCGCACCGGCACAAACGCCAGATGTGTATCGCCGTATTAGCTAATTGCTGGCATACTGATCTGATCACTTTTTGAAACGCCTCCGGGCGTTTCAGGCGCAACGACGCAGGAGAAATTATGAAACGTGCATTTATTATGGTGCTGGACTCTTTCGGTATCGGCGCAACAGAAGATGCAGCAAAATTTGGCGATGTTGGCTCTGATACTTTCGGGCACATTGCAGAGGCTTGTGCCAAAGGCGAAGCAGACAAAGGTCGTCAAGGACCACTGAATTTGCCAAACCTGACCCGCCTGGGTCTGGTAAAAGCCGCCGAAGGCTCTACCGGCAAAATCCCAGCAGGTATGGACGGTAATGCAGAAGTTATCGGCGCATATGGCTGGGCGCATGAACTGTCATCAGGTAAAGACACTCCGTCTGGTCACTGGGAAATCGCTGGTGTTCCTGTGTTATTCGACTGGGGTTACTTCTCCGATACGCAAAACAGCTTCCCACAAGAGTTACTGGATAAACTGGTTGAGCGTGCAAACCTGCCAGGTTACCTCGGTAATTGCCACTCTTCCGGTACTGTGATTTTGGATGAGCTGGGCGAAGAGCATATGAAAACCGGCAAGCCGATTTTCTATACCTCTGCTGACTCTGTGTTCCAGATTGCTTGCCACGAAGAAACTTACGGCCTGGACAAACTCTATGAGCTGTGCGAAATCGCACGTGAAGAGTTGACCGAAGGTGGCTACAACATTGGCCGTGTTATCGCGCGTCCGTTTGTTGGTGATAAAGCGGGTAACTTCCAGCGTACTGGTAACCGCCATGACCTGGCTGTTGAACCACCAGCACCAACCGTGTTGAAAAAACTGGTTGATGAGAAAAATGGCCAGGTGGTTTCCGTGGGCAAAATTGCGGATATCTACGCTGAAGTCGGTATCACCAAAAAAGTGAAAGCGACGGGCCTGGATGCGCTGTTTGATGCCACCATTAAAGAGATGAAAGAAGCGGGTGATGACACTATCGTGTTCACCAACTTCGTTGATTTTGACTCATCTTACGGCCACCGCCGCGACGTTGCGGGTTATGCCGCAGCACTAGAACTGTTTGACCGCCGTCTGCCTGAATTGATGGAACTGCTGAAAGAGGATGACATTCTGATCCTCACCGCTGACCACGGTTGTGACCCAACCTGGCAAGGCACAGACCATACTCGTGAACACATTCCGGTATTGGTCTACGGCCCGAAAGTGAAAGCTGGATCTCTGGGCCACCGTGAAACCTTCGCGGACATCGGCCAGACCGTTGCTAGCTATTTCGGTACATCCCCGATGGACTACGGTAAGAACATGCTGTGATACTCGTCATTCTTCGAGCCGCAGGGGTGTTGGCTGCAAAAGCTCACCCCAGTCACTTACTCAAGTAAGCTCCTGGGGATTCGCTTTCTTGCCGCCTACCTGCGACTCGAATTATTTAGGGTATATGGATTACAGATTTGGGTGAGATGTTTTATCCGCCCAGACGTTTACCTCTTAAAACAAGGATATAGATATGGCAACTCCACACATTAATGCAGAGATGGGTGATTTCGCTGACGTAGTACTGATGCCTGGCGACCCGCTGCGTGCAAAACACATTGCAGAAACTTTCCTTGAAGATGTTCGTGAAGTGAACAACGTGCGTGGCATGTTGGGCTTCACCGGTACTTATAAAGGTCGCAAAATCTCCGTAATGGGTCACGGTATGGGTATCCCGTCCTGCTCCATCTACACCAAAGAGCTGATCACTGATTTCGGCGTGAAGAAAATCATTCGTGTGGGTTCATGCGGCGCGGTTCGTGCGGATGTGAAACTGCGTGACGTGGTTATCGGCATGGGTGCTTGCACCGACTCTAAAGTTAACCGTCTGCGTTTCAAAGACCACGACTTCGCAGCTATCGCTGACTTCGATATGGTTCGCAATGCTGTTGATGCAGCTAAAGCGCTGGGCGTAGACGCTCGCGTAGGCAATATCTTCTCCGCAGACCTGTTCTACACGCCAGATCCAACCATGTTTGATGTAATGGAAAAATACGGCATCCTGGGTGTGGAAATGGAAGCGGCAGGTATCTACGGCGTGGCAGCAGAGTTCGGTGCTAAAGCACTGACTATCTGTACTGTATCTGACCATATCCGTACTCACGAGCAGACTACTGCCGAAGAGCGCCAGACCACCTTTAACGACATGATCAAGATTGCTCTTGAATCTGTGTTACTGGGCGACAAAGAGTAAGATTTTAAAGGGTGCTTCGGCACCCTTTATCCTTCGAAGTATCTATTCACTTAAACTCCCTCATTCTACTCACCTACTTTACCTTTCAACTATATAGCGCTATAAATCTATTCAAGTATCTATTCACAAATCTATTCACATGAGCACTTTGACTGATTTATTACTCCATGGGCCACAAACTGCAAACTCCTTGCGGCAGCGTTTGGGTGTCAGCCAGGCGACGTTTTCACGTCTTGTAAATGCTCAGAGCAATGTGATTAAAGCGGGTGCCGCCAGAGCGACTCGCTACGCCCTGAGCCGCCCTGTTCGTCAGATTCACCAGTTCCCGTTGTGGCAAATTGATGATTTCGGGCAGGCATGGCGCTTTGGTGAGTTGTATCCCATTTGGCCGCAGGGCAGTTGTCTGGTCATTCTGAATAATGGTGTTGCGCAGTGGTTTGACGGGATCCCATGGTATTTGACCGACCTTCGCCCACAGGGTTTTTTGGGAAGAACGTGGGGGCGCAAATTAGCGCAGCAAGCGGGGCTACCGGAAGATATCCGCTTATGGCAGGAGGAAGATGTTCTACTGGCGCTATCACAGCAGGTAGCGGAAAACCTGGGTGGCTGGTTAGTCGGCGAGGAAAGCTATCGGCGCTGGTTTGATACGCCTTTGCCTCCGGTGATTGCGGATGCTGATAAATTATCGGTTTATAGCGAACTGGCGAGTAGCGCACTGGCGGGCGATATCGTTGGGTCGTCAGCGGGTGGCGAACAGCCTAAATTTACCTGTTATGCACAAACTACGACCGGGCCGGCGCATGTCATCGTTAAATTTACCCCGTTGCTACAAAACGAGAATAGCCAGCGCTGGTCTGATTTGCTTTATGCGGAAGCTTTAGCGCTCAACACTCTGGCTCAGGCCGGTATCCCCGCCTCGACGGCAAAAGTTCTGACCAATACGCAAAGCCAAACATTCCTTGAAGTCATTCGTTTTGACTGCATTGGTGAGCAGGGCCGCAGAGGAATTGTCTCACTTGAAGCCGTACAGAGTGAGTTTGCCAGCGGGGCACAGCATTGGCCCGTCACGATGGAAAAATTACTCGTCCAAAAGTCGGTTGAACCTGCAACTTTGCGCCTGACGCAACGCCTCTGGGCATTTGGTCGGTTGATAGCCAACAGCGATATGCACGCAGGGAATCTTTCGTTCTATCTGTCTGATATGCCACTGCGGCTGGCTCCTGTCTACGACATGCTACCCATGGCTTTTGCCCCGAACAGCGTCGGGAATATGCGCAGAGAACCGGTAAAACCGCAGATTGATCCCGTTGTGCCGCGCGAGGTGTGGTTGGAAATGCTGCCCTATGCTCGCCGGTTCTGGCTTGATGCAAGCCAGAATCAAGGGATTAGCGAAGGTTTTCGCGAGCTGAGTCGTGCAATGTCAACTGAACTGGATGCGGTTGAAGCCAGCGTTAAGCGCCTTGCCTAGCGCACCGTCTGCGCAATCCACGCGCTCAGTTCACGCAGTTCCATTTCTTGCTCTGGGAAATCGGCAATCAGCGTTTCGCACTGCTGTTGCAGCATGTCGCTTCGATACACACAACCTTGCAAACGCGCCGCCAGCGCTTCCAGCGGGGCCGGATTCAGGCTATCGGTGAAGATTTGCGTGCGTGTGATATGGCCTTTTTCGACATCGAAATGCAGTTCGACGCCGCCCCAGCTAAAACGTTGGTCCAACAGATGACTAAACGCCGGAGCCTGGCCGAAGTTCCATTCCCAACTGCTTTGGCGGGCAAAGGTTTCCGCAAATCCGGGTAGGTCGGGCAGGGCATCAGGCGAGATATGTTCCGCTTCAACGCGCTCGCCGTACCAGGCAAAGAATGATTCGCACACAGCATCGCATATTTGCTCATGGGTTAAGCCAGGTAGCAGGTCGCTGAGGTTTGCCACGCGTCCACGCACAGACGTTATCCCTTTGGCTTTCAGCTTTTTCTCATCTGGATTGAGGTAGTTAGCCAGGCGGCTTAAATCTGCGTTGAGCAGCAGTGTGCCATGATGGAAGCCGCGATCCATGGTTTCTTTATACGCGGAACCTGAAACTTTGCGTGGCCCTTCAGCAGTGGCAACTTCCAGATCGTTGCGCCCGGAAGCAGTCGCGCTAATTCCCAGTGAATCGAGTGCATTAACCACAATAGCGGTAGATACACTTTTGTCGTATTCCGGTTTTCCAGCCATGAAGGTGAAACAGGTATTGCCCAGATCGTGGAACACCGCGCCACCGCCGCTGCTGCGTCTCGCCAGCCGCACGTTGTCTTCTTCCATTCGACGGGTATTGCACTCTTTCCAGGGGTTTTGCGCCCGGCCAATAACTACGGTATCTGCGTTACGCCATAAAAAGAGCACGCGCTGAGTTGCAGGCATCTGGCGGAAAATACACTCTTCTACGGCCAGGTTGAACCAGGGATCGTAAGAGTCAGAAATCAGTAGTCGTAAGGTCGTCATCGTAGAAATCCTTTCTTATTTATAGCTTATTGTCAGCCTGTTCTTCCTCATCTTCTTTCACTTCGGTATTCGCAGTGAGAAGGAAAGGAGACTGCTGCCAGCGGGTGCGTTTGCCCTGCAAAAGAGTACGCGTCAGCACAATGCCAATTGCCAGCGCCAGCAACATCATCAGGCGCAAAATATTGGTGGTGTTATCCACCTGTTTGGCTTCAGTAGCGAGCGTGTGGGTATCTAGTGTGATTCGCAGATAGCCAACCGTCCCGTCTTTATCTTCAATCGGCTGAACAATTTGCTGATTGAAATAACTGCCTGCTTTTTTGCCATCCAGCGCCAGCCTGTCACGCACGCCAATTCCTTCACCTGCTCGCGCGATTTGGCCGCCGCTATCGTCATAAACGCCCGCATCAAGAATACGGCTATCCTGGGTCAGTAACTTGAGGGCGGCTGAAATCTTTTTCTCATCAGGGTTTTCGGATTTCATCAGTGGCGCCAGGTTGTAACTCACCTGACGCGCCAGCGTTTTGGCCAGCTCTTCAAGCTGCACATTGCGGGCTTGTTGATGCCCCTGGCTAAACCATGATGCTCCCTGCATCAGCGCGACTAAAAGTGCGAGGCAGATAAGCACAATCACTGCACGATGCAGCCTGAATTTCATTTTTGCCCGAGCCATAATGCACCTTAGGAAAATTGCGTACTTTAATGTTGCCAGAAGCAACGTTCACAAGGTAGCCTCATGCGATCTTTTACTCTGGCCTTTATCTTTTTTCTGGAGCTGTGATGCCAAATAGTCTGACCTGGTGCGACCTGCCGACCGATGTCTCCCTCTGGCCTGGGTTGCCACTATCGCTAAGTGGTGATGAAGTTATGCCACTCGATTACCGTGCTGGCCGCAGCGGCTGGCTTCTGTATGGTCGGAATCTGGATAAAGAGTGCCTGAATCGCTATCAACGAAAGCTAGGCGCGGCGATGGTTATCGTCACCGCGTGGTGTGTTGAAGACTATCAGGTTATTCGCCTGGCGGGTTCATTAACGCCGCGAGCTACCAAACTTGCCCACGATGCTGGGCTGGATGTCGCGCCGCTGGGTAAAATCCCACACTTGCGCACGCCAGGTCTGCTGGTGATGGACATGGATTCCACCGCCATCCAAATCGAATGTATCGATGAAATCGCTAAACTGGCGGGCACCGGTGAAATGGTAGCGGAAGTGACCGAGCGCGCGATGCGTGGCGAGCTGGACTTCGCGGCAAGCCTGAAGCAACGCGTTGCGACCCTTAAAGGGGCAAATGCATCTATTTTGCGCCAGGTGCGTGATGAACTGCCGCTGATGCCAGGGCTGACTTCTCTGGTGCTTAAGCTCGAATCGCTAGGCTGGAAAGTGGCTATCGCTTCCGGTGGCTTCACCTTCTTTGCAGAGTATCTGCGCGATAAACTGCATTTACATGCGGTTGTGGCAAATGAGCTGGAAATTTGCGACGGCAAACTGACCGGTGAAGTCATTGGTCAAATTGTTGATGCCCAATTCAAAGCAGATACGCTCAAGCGCCTTGCGGATAAATATGAAATCCCTGTCGCGCAAACTGTGGCAATTGGTGATGGTGCGAATGATTTACCAATGATTCTGTCTGCCGGGCTGGGTATCGCTTATCACGCGAAACCTAAGGTTAATGAGAAAACAGAAATCACCATCCGTCATGCTGATTTGATGGGTGTATTCTGTATTCTTTCAGGCAGTCTTATTCAGGAAGAACGCTAATGGCGAAAGCGCCGAAACGTGCATTTGTCTGCAACGAATGTGGTGCAGATTATCCTCGCTGGCAAGGGCAATGTAGCGCCTGTCAGGCGTGGAACACTATCACTGAGGTGCGTATTGCCGCCTCGCCGACAGTTGCGCGTAACGAGCGTTTGTCTGGTTATGCCGGCAGTGCGGGCGTCAGCAAAGTACAAAAACTCTCTGATATCAGCCTCGAAGAGCTGCCGCGTTTTTCCACTGGTTTTAAAGAGTTCGACCGCGTACTGGGCGGCGGCGTTGTGCCGGGTAGCGCCATTCTGATTGGCGGTAACCCAGGAGCGGGTAAGTCCACGCTGCTGCTGCAAACACTGTGCAAACTCAGCGAACAGATGAAAACGCTGTATGTCACGGGTGAAGAGTCGCTGCAACAAGTCGCAATGCGTGCCCACCGCTTAGGCTTACCGACTAACAACCTGAATATGCTTTCGGAGACCGGTATCGAGCAAATCTGCATGATTGCCGAAGAAGAAGCGCCGAAGCTGATGGTAATCGACTCCATTCAGGTGATGCACATGGCCGACGTACAATCGTCGCCGGGCAGCGTGGCGCAGGTGCGTGAGTCTGCCGCTTACCTGACGCGCTTTGCCAAAACGCGCGGTGTGGCAATTATCATGGTCGGCCACGTCACCAAAGACGGTTCACTTGCCGGGCCAAAAGTTCTCGAACACTGTATCGACTGCTCGGTGATGCTTGATGGCGATGCCGATTCCCGTTTCCGCACCTTGCGCAGCCATAAAAACCGCTTTGGCGCGGTGAACGAGCTGGGTGTGTTTGCCATGACGGAACAAGGTCTGCGCGAAGTGAGTAACCCTTCAGCTATCTTCCTGAGCCGTGGTGATGAAGTGACTCCCGGTAGTTCAGTGATGGTGGTGTGGGAAGGGACTCGTCCGCTGCTGGTAGAGATTCAGGCGCTGGTGGATCAGTCTATGATGTCCAACCCGCGTCGTGTTGCTGTTGGTCTTGAGCAAAACCGTCTGGCGATTTTGCTGGCCGTTTTGCACCGCCACGGTGGCCTGCAAATGGCCGATCAGGATGTATTTGTGAACGTGGTTGGCGGTGTGAAAGTCACCGAAACCAGTGCTGACCTCGCGCTTTTACTGGCGATGGTTTCAAGTCTGCGCAACCGGGCTCTGCCACAAGATTTAGTGGTGTTTGGTGAAGTCGGGCTGGCAGGTGAAATTCGCCCGGTGCCAAGCGGGCAGGAGCGTATTTCTGAAGCCGCAAAACACGGTTTTAAACGTGCGATTGTGCCGCAGGCCAATGTGCCGAAAAAATTACCGGAAGGGATGCAGGTCTTCGGGGTGAAAAAACTTGCTGATGCGCTGTCAGTGTTTGACGACTTACAAGACTTATAATTGTATATTCGCCCAATTTTGCAGGAGGCAGGCAGCATGTCGTCATTTGAGTATTTAAAAACCGCAATTCGCCAGCAGAACGTTACGCTGCAGCAAGTTGCGGAATCCTGCGGTATGACCAAGGGCTATCTGAGCCAGCTACTTAACGCCAAAATCAAAAGCCCAAGCGCTCAAAAACTTGAAGCCCTGCACCGTTTCCTCGGCCTGGAGTTTCCCCGCCGTGAGAAAAAGGTCGGTGTTGTATTCGGGAAGTTTTATCCACTGCATACCGGCCATATCTACTTGATTCAACGCGCCGCAAGCCAGGTTGATGAGTTACATATCATTATGGGCTATGACGAAACCCGCGATCGTCTTCTGTTTGAAGACAGTGCCATGTCGCAACAGCCGACAACCGGCGACCGTCTGCGCTGGTTGCTTCAGACCTTTAAGTACCAGAAAAACATTCGTATTCATTCGTTTAACGAAGAAGGGATGGAGCCGTATCCACATGGTTGGGATGTCTGGAGCCGTGGCATCAAAGCTTTCATGGAAAGCAAAGGCATCAATCCTGACTGTATCTACACCTCTGAAGAGAATGATGCGCCACGGTTTAACGAACAGCTCGGTATTGAAACGGTGCTGATAGACCCGAAGCGCACCTTCATGAATATCAGCGGTGGGCAGATCCGCGAAAACCCGTTCCGCTACTGGGAATACATTCCAACTGAAGTGAAACCGTTCTTTGTCCGAACCGTTGCGATTCTGGGCGGTGAGTCGAGCGGTAAGTCGTGGATGGTGAATAAGCTTGCCAACATTTTCAACACGACCAGCGCCTGGGAATACGGGCGTGACTATGTCTTTTCCCATCTGGGTGGCGATGAGATGGCATTGCAATATTCTGACTACGATAAAATTGCCATCGGCCATGCGCAGTACGTTGATTTTGCAGTTAAATATGCCAATAAAGTCGCTTTTATCGATACTGACTTTGTTACCACTCAGGCATTCTGCAAAAAATATGAAGGGCGTGAGCACCCTTTTGTGCAGGCGCTGATTGATGAGTACCGCTTTGATCTGGTGATTTTGCTGGAAAACAACACGCCGTGGGTAGCCGATGGCTTGCGTAGCCTGGGCAGTGATACCGACAGGAAATCGTTCCAGAATCTTTTGGTGTCGATGCTTGATGAGAACAACATCAGCTACGTTCATGTAGAAGAACCTGACTACGATTCTCGCTTCTTGCGCTGTGTTGATTTGGTGAAGAACATGATTGGCGAGCGGGGATAATCGGGCTTGTCAAAAAAGGGGGCGCATCAAGCGCCCCCTTTTTTATTACTTCGTTACGCGCTTGTACTTAATACGCTTAGGTTCCAGCGCATCCGCACCCAGGGTGCGTTTCTTGTACTCTTCGTACTCAGTAAAGTTGCCTTCAAAGAACTCCACTTTGCCTTCATCCTGGTAATCCAGAATGTGCGTGGCGATACGGTCAAGGAACCAACGGTCGTGCGAGATAACCATGGCACAGCCTGGGAATTCCAGCAGGGCGTTTTCTAACGCGCGCAGGGTTTCGATATCCAGGTCGTTGGTTGGTTCATCGAGCAGCAGTACGTTGCCGCCAACTTGCAGTAATTTTGCAAGGTGCAGACGACCACGCTCACCACCGGATAACTCACCGACACGTTTACCCTGGTCGACGCCTTTGAAGTTAAAGCGACCAACGTACGCACGGCTTGGCATTTCGGTGTTACCGACGCGCATGATGTCCTGGCCGCCGGAAACTTCTTCCCACACGGTTTTGCTGTTGTCCATTGCGTCACGGAACTGATCGACAGACGCCAGTTTGACGGTTTCGCCCAGTTCAATGGTGCCACTATCTGGCTGTTCCTGGCCGGACATCATACGGAACAGGGTAGATTTACCCGCGCCGTTAGGACCGATGATCCCGACAATTGCACCTTTCGGTACAGAGAATGTCAGATCTTCAATCAGCAGGCGGTCGCCGTAGGATTTACGCAGATTGGTAACCTCAACGACTTTATCGCCCAGACGTGCGCCTGGTGGAATAAACAGTTCGTTGGTTTCGTTACGTTTCTGGTATTCAGTGTTGTTAAGCTCTTCAAAGCGAGCCAGACGCGCCTTGCCCTTAGACTGGCGGCCTTTCGCACCCTGACGTACCCACTCCAGCTCTTTCTCGATGGATTTACGGCGAGCCGCTTCCGAAGAGGCTTCCTGAGCCAGACGTTCGTCTTTCTGCTCAAGCCAGGAGGAGTAGTTACCTTCCCACGGAATACCTTCACCGCGGTCAAGTTCCAGAATCCAGCCTGCAACGTTATCGAGGAAGTAACGGTCGTGGGTAATAGCCACAACGGTGCCTTCGAAGTCGTGCAGGAAGCGCTCGAGCCACGCCACGGATTCAGCATCCAGGTGGTTCGTTGGTTCGTCGAGCAGCAGCATGTCTGGCTTTTCGAGCAGCAGGCGGCAAAGTGCTACACGGCGACGTTCACCACCGGACAGGTTAGCAATTTTCGCATCCCAATCTGGCAGACGCAGCGCATCAGCAGCACGTTCCAGTTGCACGTTCAGGTTGTGACCGTCGTGTGCCTGAATGATTTCTTCAAACTTACCTTGTTGGGCAGCCAGCTTGTCGAAATCGGCGTCCGGCTCAGCGTATTTGGCATACACTTCGTCGAGGCCTTTCAGGGCATTAACGACTTCAGCTACGGCTTCTTCAACCGATTCACGGACGGTATGTTCAAGGTTGAGTTGCGGTTCTTGCGGCAAATAGCCGATTTTTAGTCCAGGTTGTGGGCGCGCTTCGCCTTCGATGTCGGTATCAATGCCGGCCATAATGCGCAGCAGCGTGGATTTACCGGAACCGTTCAGACCCAGTACGCCAATCTTGGCGCCAGGGAAGAAACTGAGAGAGATATTTTTCAGGATATGACGTTTCGGCGGAACAACTTTGCCGACTCGATGCATGGTATAAACGAATTGAGCCACAGTGCGACTTCGCCTCTTTTTCGTGATTTAAGATGGTTCGTATCAAAGGCGAAGTGTAGCCGTTTTCAGCAGGTAATCCCAGCAGGGGAAGTAGGATGTGTTACCCGAAACACTCTGGACAGTGTTATACCCAAAATAACGTGCTCTGGCGTGGCGAAACAGCAATAGCAGAGTTAGCATGAAGTAACCAATGGCGGCATGATGCTGCCTGTAAATATGTGAGGAGAACTTGTGGGGAAAGCCAAACAAGTCGCGGGACAATTGCTGGTGGCAATTGTAAGCCTTGCGGCATTAACTCATGCAGTTCGTGCGGACTCGCTCGATGAGCAACGCAGCCGATACGCACAAATCAAACAAGCGTGGGATAGCAAGCAAATGGATGTGGTGCAGCGAATGATGCCCACGTTGCAGGATTATCCTCTCTATCCTTATCTAGAATATCGCCAGATTACAGACGACTTAATGAATGAGCCAACGCTTGTCGTTAGTCGCTTTATTGAGGCAAATCCAACGCTGCCGCCAGCTCGCTCCCTGAAGTCACGCTTTGTGAATGAACTCGCCCGTCGTGAAGACTGGCGTGGCTTGCTGGCATTTAGCCCTGAGCAGCCGGGTACGACCGAATCTAAATGTAATTATTACTACGCAAAATGGAATACCGGCCAGGCGGATGCCGCATGGGTGGGAGCCAAAGATTTGTGGCTGACGGGGAAGAATCTGCCGTCAAGCTGTGACCGTTTATTCTCGGCGTGGCGCTCTTCAGGGACTCAAGATCCGTTGGCCTATCTGGAGCGTATTCGCCTGGCGATGAAAGAGGGCAATACCTCGTTGGTCAATAGCCTCGCAAGCCAAATGCCTGCGGATTACCAAACCATCTCCAGCGCGCTAATAAATCTGCAAAATAACCCCAATTCGGTGCTGACATTTGCCCAAACTGTGGGTGCAACAGACTTTACGCGTCAGGCTGCGGCAATAGCTTTTACCCGAGTGGCCCGGGATGACGTAGAAAATGCGCGCATGATGATCCCGTCACTGGTGCAAGCGCAGCAACTTAATGACTCTCAGGCTCAGGAGCTCAGAGATACCGTCGCCTGGCGCTTGATGGGCAATGATGTTACGGCCGAACAGGCTGCATGGCGCGATGATGCCATTATGCGTTCAGAATCAACGACGCTAGTTGAAAGACGTGTACGTATGGCGCTGGGAACGGGCGATCGTACTGGCCTGAATACCTGGCTTGCGCGTTTACCGATGGAAGCCAAAGAGAAAGATGAGTGGCGTTACTGGCAGGCAGATCTATTGTTGGAACGTGGCCGTGATGTGGAAGCCAAAGAGATCCTACATTCTTTGATGCAGCAACGCGGATTTTACCCAATGGTGGCAGCCCAGCGTTTAGGGGAAGAATACCCGTTGCGGGTAGACAAAGCGGTAGCGGTCAATCCAGCGCTGGTCCAGGGACCAGAAATGGCGCGAGTTCGCGAGTTAATGTACTGGCAGATGGATAACACTGCGCGCAGCGAATGGGCGAATTTAATCACCAGCCGCAGCAAACCAGAGCAGGAAGGATTGGCGCGTTATGCGTTTGATCAAAACTGGTGGGATCTTAGCGTGCAGGCAACGATCGCCGGGAAGCTTTGGGATCATCTCGAAGAGCGTTTCCCTCTGGCGTATAAGGATGTTTTCTCTCGTTATGTCAGCGATAAAGATATCTCGCAAAGCTATGCAATGGCGATTGCGCGTCAGGAAAGTGCCTGGAACCCGAAAGTGAAATCACCTGTTGGAGCCAGCGGCTTGATGCAAGTTATGCCGGCTACGGCTGCGCATACTGTGAAAGTGTTCAACATTCCAGGTTACAGCAGCCCCTCTCAGTTACTCGACCCTGAAACCAATATCAATATTGGTACGACGTATTTGCAGTCCGTCTATCAGCAATTCGAGAACAATAGGATCTTCTCGTCAGCTGCTTATAACGCGGGGCCGGGCCGAGTCAGAACCTGGCTTGGTAACAGTGCAGGGCGCATCGATGCAGTTGCGTTTGTTGAGAGTATTCCCTTCTCAGAAACGCGCGGATATGTGAAAAACGTGCTGGCTTATGATGCGTATTATCAATACTTCATGGGTAAATCCGCACCGTTGCTGACGGACACTGAGTGGCAACGCCGTTATTGATTTTGGGGTGTCCATGTTATGCTATCGTACTAGTTAATTAGTATGAAGTAGGGTGGCATAACATGACTCAGCACTCTCAATACTCGGCAGAACACGCCGAACAAAGCAATCAAGAGTGGCTCCGCTTTGTGGAGCTGCTCCAGCAATCTTTCGATAAGCAACTGCATATGCCGTTGCTTATGTTGCTGCTGACACCAGACGAACGCACAGCGCTTGGGACTCGTGTCAGAATTGTCGAAGAGTTACTGCGCGGCGAAATGAGCCAGCGTGAGCTTAAAAATGAACTGGGTGCGGGGATTGCGACTATTACCCGTGGCTCAAATAGCTTGAAATCTGCCCCACCAGCGCTGCGTGCGTGGCTGGAGCAGGAATTATTGAGTGCTAAAGATTAACGATAAACGTCGTTATGAAATGGGCTCAAGGCCAGAATAACCGCCTGGTGGTAAACGCTACTGCGAGTTAATTTTCCGGCAGTAAACACGCCAATCGCGCCTTCTTTATTACCAATTTTATCGATACCAGTATAGGCGGACATCACAGGCCCTAATGCTTCGCCTGCACGTACTTTTTCAAGAATGATGGCAGGAAGTGGGAGCGTTGCTGAACGGGCTTCACCACGCTTATTTTGGTTTTCAATCACAACCCAACTGAATGTACTGTCATCATCAATTCCCGCCTCAACCGCCACCCAAAAATCAGCTTCCGGGCGCACCTGACGGGCGTTCATAATTCGGCATCGTGCGCCAGTTCGCGTTTCATGGTTTCCAAATGGCTGTTCAGGCACACCACTATCGACGGCGACGGGTTCAATATGGCAGCATCCCTCCCCATAGATATCGTCGAATGCCTGGTGAATTGCCTGAATTTTGGCTGGATTAGTTGTTGCGCAGACGACATGGTACATAATCAGTGAAACTCTCAAGAAATTGTTGCCGCAGTATAACGGAAAAAACGCATGTTACAGGTATACCTTGTTCGCCACGGCGAAACGCAGTGGAATGCGCAGCGCCGCATTCAGGGCCAGTCAGACAGTGCGCTGACTGAAAAAGGAGAACGTCAGGCCGAGCAGGTGGCCGAGCGGGTTAAAACGTTAGGCATTACGCATGTGATTGCCAGCGATCTGGGGCGTACGCGCCGCACCGCTGAGATAATCGCGCATGCATGTGGTGTGGATGTCACGCTGGATGCGCGTTTACGTGAGCTGGATATGGGCGTGCTAGAACGCCGGAATCTGGACACGCTAAGCGAAGAAGAAGAGAGCTGGCGTCGTCAGTTAGTTAATGGCACCGCTGATGGGCGTATTCCCGAAGGGGAAAGCATGCTCGAGATGAGTGAGCGTATGCATGCGGCTTTAAATGCTTGCCTGAATTTACCTGCTGGCAGTCGCCCATTGCTGGTGAGCCACGGTATGGCGTTAGGCTGCCTGGTGAGTACGATTCTGGGATTACCGGCCTGGGCTGAACGTCGCTTACGTTTAAGAAACTGTTCAATTTCCCGTGTGGATCACCAGCAAAGCCCGTGGTTGGCTTCCGGCTGGGTGGTTGAAACAGCAGGGGATATCTCGCATTTAGATGCCCCTGCGTTGGATGAACTTCAGCGTTAATTAGCGACGTACAGGAATCAGATACTCACATCTGATCTGCATTGGACGGTCATGAACACGCGCTTCTTCTTGCGGGAAGAAGCGTTCAATATCCTGGCCTTTGCGACGAGTCAGATTCAGGGACGGCATGCAGGTTCCGTAAATGGTCAGGATAAACTCCTGCAAACCCGTGCCCGGCCCTTCGTAGTCGAACTGTACGTAATCCCCACCTTCAAGGCTGACCGGATGAGAGTCGGGTAAGAACCCATTCGCCATTTCAGGTGTTAACGCAGTGGTATAGAAGACTTCTTGCTCGTCGTCTTTCTCGATGCTTGGGCGCGGCTCATGCAAACCGTACAATACGCGCGGCAGTGTCGGAGAATTCCCGAGGAATTGCGTCCAGAACTGGATACGCATTTCATTACGGAAATCAGAGATTTGCTCGAGCGTACAGCTGTAACTTTGCGTGACCCCCACCAAATGGGTTTTTGGCAGAGTGACAAATTGCGCTTGAGGAAGAGTAAACTCATCTAAACGCAACGGTGGACGCATACCGAATGCGCTCCAGTCAGGTGAGCGACGATAGAGTGCCGGTGTTTGGGCAAACTGCTTTTTGAAGGCGCGAGTGAATGTCTGCTGAGAATCAAAGCGATACTGCAAAGCAATATCAAGGATAGGTCGAGCGGTTAGACGCAACGCCACTGCTGACTTTGATAAACGACGTGCGCGGATGTATGCACCGATGGCATGACCCGTAACATCTTTGAACATCCGTTGTAGATGCCACTTGGAATAACCTGCTTTTGCCGCCACATTATCCAGAGACAGTGACTGATCCAGGTGGCCTTCCAGCCAAGTTAATAGATCGCGAATGATCCCTGTCTGATCCATATAATATCCTCATCCTGACACGGTGAGTGCCGTCAATTTGGGCGATGATAGCACTTTTTGTTGTCATGACATTCAGAGTTTTTTTTAACAAGACGTGCCAAAATCAGTTACTCATTCGAACAATTTTATTAATAACGTGATATTTAACGGTTTTTTAGTCCAGGGTGTGAATAGTCGCTTAAGGCAATCATTAACTAATGGTAACAATATGAAATATAAAGTTTTAGTCGCGCTGAGTTCATTGCTGTTTATTTCACTGGGTGTTCGGGCAGAAGTGATCGGCTCAGTCGATACCGTTTTCAAGGTGTTTGGCCCTGACCATAAAATTGTTGTTGAGGCATTTGACGATCCGGATGTTAAAAACGTCACTTGCTATATTAGCCGTGCAAAAACGGGTGGCATTAAAGGTGGGCTAGGGCTAGCAGAAGATACTTCAGATGCGGCGATTTCTTGCCAGCAAGTTGGGCCAGTAGAGCTAAGCGAAAAAATAAAAGCTGGCAAAACTCAGGGTGATGTTGTGTTCCAGAAACGGACATCATTGGTGTTCAAGAAACTGCAAGTCGTGCGTTTCTATGATGCTAAACGTAACACTCTGGCCTATCTGGCGTATTCCGACAAAGTGGTTGAAGGCTCACCAAAAAATGCGCTGAGTGCGGTGCCAATTATGCCGTGGAAGTAACAGGGAGCATGCGATGAACCAGGCCACTATCTGGTTAGTTGAAGATGAAACCAGTATTGCTGATACGTTGATCTACACGTTACAGCAAGAGGGGTTTTCGGTGCGTGCCTTCGATCGCGGTTTGCCTGTGCTGGAAGCTGCACATGAAGAACGCCCGGATCTGGCTATTCTGGATGTTGGCCTGCCTGATATTAACGGCTTTGAATTATGTCGCCGCCTGCTGGCTGATTACCCGGATCTTCCGCTGCTGTTTCTTACCGCGCGCAGTGAAGAAGTCGACAGACTGATTGGCCTTGAGATTGGCGCTGATGATTATATCGCCAAACCGTTTTCCCCACGTGAAGTTTGCGCGAGGGTTCGAACGGTACTGCGTCGCCTGCAAAAACAACGGCAGGCTTTAGCCGGGAGCACCCAGCGGATTGGCCTTTTCGAGTTCAATGAAATGGCCGCGCAGATCTCCTGGTGCCAGCAGTCGTTGCAGCTGACTCGCTATGAATACTTGTTATTAAAGACTTTTTTACAGTGGCCTGGTCGAGTATTTTCCCGCCAACAATTGATGGATCTGGTGTGGAGTACTGCCGAAGAAAGTTTTGATCGCACGGTCGACACGCATATTAAAACGCTGCGTGCCAAACTGCGGGCGATCAACCCCGATCTTTCACCGATCAACACGCATCGTGGCTTAGGCTACAGTCTTGGTGTGAATTAATGCGTATCGGGATGCGCCTGCTGCTGGGCTATTTTTTGATTGTGGCGATTGCGGCCTGGTTTGTACTGTCGATCTTTTTACAGGAAGTGAAGCCAGGCGTTCGGCGCGCAACGGAAGGCACGTTAATTGATACCGCTACGCTACTGGCCGAATTTGCTAAAGCCGATATGCTGGCGGGAAATGCACAAAACGGCCAGCTCGCGCAGGCATTCTCCCGGCTTAATCAACACTCCTTCAAGGCCAATATCAGTGGCATTACCAAATCCAAAAATGAATACCGTGTTTATCTAACTGATACGAAAGGGATCGTTTTATTTGATTCCAGTGGCAATGCAACAGGTGAAGATTACTCCCGCTGGAACGATGTCTGGCTGACGCTACAGGGTAAATACGGTGCACGCAGCACTCCAGTAAACGCTAACAACCCTGAAAGCACCGTGATGTATGTGGCAGCACCCGTGCGTGACGGGCAAAACATCATTGGTGTGTTGAGTGTTGGTAAGCCAAACAGCGCTATGGACCCGGTTATACGCCGCAGTGAGCGGCGCATTCTGTGGGCGGGCGTGGCATTACTGGGCATTGCTTTGCTGATTGGTTTTGGGTTTGTGTTGTGGATTAACAGGGCAATCGGAAAGCTGGTTCGCTATGCAGACTCGGTCACCACCGAGCACCCTTTACCGCTACCTAAACCTGGCAGTAGCGAATTGCGTAAGTTGGCGTTGGCGCTGGAAAGTATGCGGCTGAAACTCGAAGGGAAAACGTATATAGAGCAGTACGTTCATGCCCTGACTCATGAGTTGAAAAGCCCGATGGCGGCGATTCGTGGTGCGGCAGAAATTTTACGTGAAGGCCCGCCGCCAGAAATTGTCGAGAAGTTCTCTGCGAACATTCTTCAGCAAAATCTGCGCATGCAACAGCTGGTCGATAATCTATTACGCCAGGCAAAACTGGAAAGCCGGGTTGAAATTACGGCTCAGTCGATAAATCTGCCAGCGTTATTTTCTTCGCTATGCGATAGCCGCGAAGTGCTCGCCCGCAGTAAACAAATCTCGTTAAGAATCGATAAAAATGTTCCCGAAGATCTTACCGTGGAAGGTGATCCGGCTTTGCTTGAGCAAGCTGTTGGGAATTTGCTGGATAATGCGCTCGATTTTACTCCGCCCGCTGGGGAGGTGGTTTTAAGTGTTGAACAACATATTGGACAGATCACTATTTTGGTTTCTGATACAGGAAGCGGGATACCTGATTATGCAAAAGAACGCGTATTCGAACGTTTTTACTCATTGCCGCGCAGCAACGGGCAAAAAAGCAGTGGCTTAGGGCTGGCATTTGTTCATGAAGTCGCACGTTTGCATCGTGGAACCATAACTCTTGAGAATCGTCCTGAAGGTGGTGTGCAAGTTCGATTGGCACTGCCTGAAAAATAACTCCCGCACTTCACCGTCCCTTCACATAACTTCATTTAGCCCCCACAAACGCTCGCTATCCTCTGCCCATCAAAAATGGAGGGGATTATGTTTAAATCTGCGTTGTTCTGGAAAGTCATGACCTTGTTGGGATGTATGGTGGTGTTGTTGATTCCCTTAAATATGTTGAGTTCGTTAGTTAATGAACGCAGCAGTTATCGGGATGATGTTGAACAGTCACTGCGCCAAAGTGCCAGTGGGCCGCAAACCATTACTGGTCCACTGATCGCCATCCCCATAACGGAGCTGACGACCGTTATGGAAGACAATAAAGAGATTAAGAAAGAGCGCCGGTTCATTCGTTACTACCTGCCAGAGAACTTGAGTATTGTGGGGAAGCAAACCGTTGAACCACGCCATATCGGTATTTATGAGGGGCAAATCTGGCGCACAGCTATCACGTTTGATGCCACGTTTAATCGCCAATTGCTCTCAAACGAGATAGGTCCCGATACTCTTATTGGTACGCCATACGTGGTGCTGGCAGTCGGCGACTCACGCGGGATTGGTAAAGTGGGTGAACTTGATATCAACGGTGAGTCTTATCCGATTGAACCTGGTAGCAACCTACCAGGAGTGGGGCAGGGGCTACATGCCATTCTCCCTGTAAAACGTCTTCAGGATGAGAAACTCACGCTGCGTTTTAACCTGGATTTGATGGGAACTAAACAGCTTGCCGTCGTGCCTGTTGGTCGTAATAGCCAGTTCAACTTAACCAGCAACTGGCCGCATCCTGGATTTATGGGCGATTTTTTGCCGCAGCAGCGGACTGTCACTGATAGTGGATTTAGCGCCAGCTGGCAAAGCACCTGGTTTGCTAACAATCTGAATACCAGTTTCTATGATGGTCAGCGGGTTGACGTCGACCGTCTGCCAGCCTTTAGCGTCACGGTAGCGAACCCGGTCGACCAGTATCAACTGACTGACCGCGCAGTAAAATATGCCATCCTTCTGATTGGTCTAACATTTATGAGCTTCTTCTTGCTGGAGACACTGACCGGACTGCGTGTTCACCCGATGCAGTATTTGCTGGTTGGGCTATCGCTCGTGATGTTCTATCTCGTTCTACTGGCCGTATCGGAGCACATTGGATTTAACGGAGCATGGCTGCTGGCGAGCCTGGTTTGTGCCGGAATTAGCGGTTTTTACCTTAAGGCTGTACTCAATAGCGGGAAAGCGAGTGCAATGTTCACTCTGGGATTATTGATGCTGGATGCGGTGCTCTGGCAGCTATTGCAGTCTGAAGACAGTGCTCTGCTGCTCGGAACTGGGGTCCTTTTTGCAGCACTCTCAGCCATTATGTTACTGACACGAAATATCGACTGGTACGGAATGAGAAGAAAAGTACAGGTGCCAGAAAATGGCGAGATGCAGAAAGATCCGGAGCGGTTCCGCTTGTGGAAATAGATAGATAATCGAGACAAAAGAAAAGGGCGGATTAAAAATCCGCCCTTTCACATTCATGTTTGATTACAGGTTTATTCCTGTAAATCGCCGCAGAAGCGATAACCTTCGCCGTGAATCGTAGCGATGATTTCAGGTGTGTCTGGGGTCGATTCGAAATGCTTACGAATACGACGAATTGTGACGTCAACGGTACGATCGTGCGGCTTCAGCTCACGACCTGTCATCTTCTTCAGCAATTCAGCACGGGACTGAATTTTCCCTGGGTTTTCACAGAAGTGCAGCATGGCGCGAAATTCGCTACGCGGCAACTTGTACTGCTCACCATTTGGACTGACCAATGAACGGCTGTTGATATCCAATTCCCATCCATTGAACTTGTAGCTTTCAACGGAACGACGTTCTTCGCTGATTGCACCCAGGTTCATAGTACGAGACAACAGGTTGCGTGCACGAATAGTCAATTCACGTGGATTGAATGGCTTAGTGATGTAATCATCTGCGCCGATTTCAAGGCCAAGAATTTTATCGACTTCGTTGTCGCGACCCGTCAGGAACATCAATGCCACATTGGCTTGCTCACGCAATTCACGCGCCAGCAGCAGGCCATTTTTGCCTGGCAAATTGATATCCATAATGACCAGGTTGATGTCATTATCGGAAAGGATTTGATGCATTTCAGCGCCATCAGTCGCTTCAAAAACATCATAACCTTCAGCTTCAAAAATGCTCTTTAACGTGTTGCGTGTTACTAATTCGTCTTCGACGATAAGAATATGCGGGGTCTGCATGTTTGCTACCTAAAATTGCCAACTAAATCAAAACAGGAAGTACAAAAGTCCCTGACCTGCCTAATACATGCCAAAAATTAACATGCTGGGCGTAACATGACTAAAGTACGTAATTGCGTTCTTGATGCACTTTCCATCAACGTCAACAACATCATTAGCTTGGTCGTGGGCACTTTTCCCTCTGGACCCGACGGTGTCAAAAACGGTTGTTATCCTATACCATTTTAACAGCAACATAACAGGCAGGACCGCTTTAGACATCTGATAAAACTACGCTTCGTTGACATATATCAAATTCAATTGTAGCACGTTAACAGTTTGATGAAATCATCGTAGCGTTTTGCCACATTTCATCACAATATTTTAATAATATATATAGTTACATGAATTGATTAGTAAAGAACATAAATCAGATTGATGATGGTGTTAATATGGTTTTTTTGTTATTTAAAACAATGAGATAATGCTTTTTACTGCATCTTTGCTTGCTGGTCAAACCACCAATATGTATTCAAGGTGCTTATGATTCGTATTACATGCATTTTATATACGAATGTTACTTTAATGTAAATTTTTGATGCGTATTATCATTTGAAATTTGTGAATGTCCAATAACGGGCACTTTTTTAAAGAGAGTTTTAATGCGTTTTATAATTATTTTGGTCGCACCAGCCAGAGCTGAAAATGTGGGTGCAGCAGCTAGAGCGATGAAGACCATGGGATTTGCTGATTTGCGTGTGGTTGATAGCGAAGCCGATCGACAACCAGAAGCACGCTGGGTCGCGCATGGTTCTGGTGATGTGCTGGATAATGCACAGCATTTTAATACGCTGGCGGAAGCCTTGCATGATGTCGATTTTACGATTGCAACCACTGCGCGCAGCCGCGCTAAATTTCATTACTACGCCACACCGCAACAATTGGTTCCATTACTTGAAGAAAAGCGAACCTGGGTAGGGACTGCGGCACTGGTGTTTGGTCGTGAAGATTCGGGGCTAACCAATGAAGAACTCGAACTGGCAGATGTTCTGACCGGCGTACCGATGGTTGCGGATTATCCGTCGCTTAACCTTGGCCAGGCTGTAATGGTCTATTGTTATCAGCTCTCAGCACTTATGCAGCTCCCTGCGCCAGAACATGATGTGGTGGATGCCAAACAGCTAAGCGCATTACGTTCTCGTATCACTGCCTTGCTTGAGCGTGTTGAGGCGAGCAGCGACCAAAAAATGGTTGATTGGTTACAGCAGCGTCTTGGCTTGTTAGCGCAGCGAGATACGGCAATGTTGCACCGTTTGCTGCATGATATCGAAAAAAAACTGCCAGAGAATAATGCTGGAAACCGCTTTAAAAGCAGTGAGGATGGGGTGTGATTCCCCCGTTTTTTCAGCGTAATAAGCGCGATTTTTGCTGCTTTTTCAGCGTTCAGAAGCTGTGTCACTAATAGTGGTAAAATTAAAAATAAATTGACTTAGATTGCCGGATACTTTAGTCAATATAGGTAAATCATATTACGAGCACACAACATCCATGATTCGCATCAGCCCAATGACAACAATTATTACAACCACCATTACCACAGGTAACGGTGCGGGCTGACGCATACCAGGAAAAACGAAAAAAGCCCGCACCTAAACAGTGCGGGCTTTTTTTTGGACTAAAAACTCAAGGGTAATAATAAATGCGAGTGTTGAAATTCGGTGGTACTTCAGTGGCAAATGCGGAGCGTTTTCTGCGTGTTGCCGATATCCTGGAAAGCAATGCCAAACAGGGGCAGGTTGCGACCGTGCTGTCTGCCCCGGCGAAAATTACCAATCACCTCGTTGCCATGATTGAAAAAACAATTGGCGGCCAGGATGCCTTACCGAATATCAGCGATGCAGAACGCATTTTCAGCGAACTTCTGAATGGTCTCGCAGATGCACAGCCGGGTTTCCCTGTCGTGCAACTCAAGGGATTTGTTGAGAAGGAGTTTGCGCAGCTAAAGCATGTTCTGCACGGTATCAGCCTGTTGGGGCAATGCCCGGACAGCATCAACGCCGCTATCATCTGCCGTGGCGAAAAGCTCTCTATCGCTATCATGGCTGAATTGCTTAAAGCTCGCGGTCACAATGTGACGGTTATCAATCCGGTAGAGAAACTTCTCGCTGTCGGGCATTACCTTGAATCCACTGTAGATATTACTGAGTCAACTCGTCGCATTGCTGCCAGCCGTATTCCGGCTGACCATATGATCCTGATGGCGGGCTTTACTGCCGGGAACGAAAAAGGCGAGTTAGTCGTTCTGGGTCGTAATGGATCTGACTATTCAGCGGCCGTGCTGGCTGCCTGTTTACGCGCGGACTGTTGTGAAATTTGGACTGATGTTGATGGCGTTTATACTTGCGACCCACGTCAGGTACCGGATGCAAGGCTTCTAAAATCGATGTCGTATCAGGAGGCCATGGAGCTTTCTTACTTCGGCGCCAAAGTTCTTCATCCACGTACTATTTCCCCGATTGCTCAATTCCAAATCCCTTGCCTGATTAAAAACACGGGTAACCCGCAAGCGCCTGGCACTTTAATTGGTGCAGAAAGTGATGAAGATGATCTGCCGGTTAAAGGCATCACTAACCTGAATAATATGGCGATGTTTAACGTTTCAGGCCCAGGAATGAAAGGGATGGTTGGTATGGCGGCACGCGTCTTTGCTGCTATGTCCCGCGCTGGAATTTCGGTGGTGTTGATTACTCAGTCATCCTCTGAATACAGCATTAGCTTCTGTGTGCCGCAGGCGGATTGCGTACGTGCGCGTCGTGCGATGGATGATGAGTTCTATCTCGAACTCAAAGAGGGTCTGCTTGAACCACTGGCGATCATGGAGCATCTGGCCATTATCTCTGTCGTCGGGGACGGTATGCGTACTCTGCGCGGTATTTCCGCTAAGTTCTTCGCAGCCCTTGCCCGCGCCAACATCAATATCGTCGCCATCGCGCAGGGTTCATCCGAGCGTTCTATCTCGGTTGTGGTCAGTAACGACGATGCGACAACGGGTGTGCGTGTGACTCACCAGATGCTATTCAATACCGACCAGGTTATCGAAGTGTTCCTGATTGGCGTGGGCGGAGTGGGTGCTGCATTAGTTGAGCAGGTGAAACGTCAGCAGGCCTGGTTGAAGCAAAAGCATATCGATCTGCGTGTATGTGGAATTGCGAACTCGAAAGCTCTGCTGACCAATATTCATGGCCTGAATCTGGATAACTGGCAGGAAGAGCTGGCCCAGGCGAAAGAGCCGTTCAACCTTGGGCGTCTGATTCGTCTGGTAAAAGAGTATCACTTGCTGAACCCGGTGATTGTTGACTGTACTTCCAGCCAGGCGGTTGCCGACCAGTATGCTGACTTCCTTGGTGAAGGTTTCCACGTGGTGACGCCGAATAAGAAAGCGAACACCTCGACCATGAACTACTACCACCAGATGCGTAACGCGGCGGCAAAATCACGCCGTAAATTCCTTTACGATACCAACGTAGGGGCCGGTCTGCCGGTTATCGAAAACCTGCAAAACTTGCTCAATGCAGGTGACGAGTTACAACGTTTCTCTGGCGTTCTTTCTGGCTCTCTGTCGTTTATTTTCGGCAAACTCGACGAGGGTATGAGCCTTTCAGAAGCAACAAAAGTTGCCCGTGAAATGGGTTATACCGAACCCGATCCGCGTGATGATCTTTCTGGTATGGATGTGGCGCGTAAGCTGTTAATTCTGGCGCGTGAAACCGGCAGTAATTTTGAGCTTTCGGATATCATCATTGAGCCAGTATTACCTGAATCCTTTGATTCTACAGGTGATGTCGAGTCGTTCATGGCGCGCTTACCGCAGTTGGATGATGAGTTCTCTGCGCAAGTTGCAAAAGCCCGTGATGAAGGAAAAGTGCTGCGTTATGTTGGCGTGATTGAAGAAGACGGTAGCTGTAAAGTTAAAATTGATGCGGTGGATGGCAACGACCCATTGTATAAAGTTAAAAATGGCGAAAATGCGTTGGCCTTCTACAGCCATTATTACCAGCCTTTGCCGTTAGTCCTGCGTGGTTACGGAGCAGGGAATGATGTGACTGCTGCCGGTGTTTTCGCCGACTTATTGCGCACTTTGTCATGGAAGTTAGGAGTTTAAGATGGTTAAAGTATACGCCCCGGCTTCCAGTGCCAATATGAGCGTCGGGTTTGATGTTCTGGGCGCAGCCGTATCGCCGATAGATGGCTCGCTGCTTGGGGATTACGTGACTGTCGAAGCGGCAGACACTTTTAGTTTGAACAACATCGGGCGCTTCGCCAGCAAATTGCCAGACGAGCCGCGCGAAAACATCGTTTATCAATGCTGGGAGCGTTTCTGCCAGGAGATCGGCAAAAATATTCCCGTGAAAATGACTCTGGAAAAGAGCATGCCGATTGGTTCCGGCCTCGGTTCCAGCGCTTGTTCAGTGGTCGCAGGCCTGATGGCGATGAATGAATACTGCGGCAAACCATTGAGCGACACGCGTTTACTGAGCTTGATGGGCGAGCTGGAAGGGCGCATTTCAGGCAGCGTTCATTATGATAACGTAGCTCCGTGTTTCCTCGGTGGCATGCAGCTGATGATTGAAGAAAATGGCATCATCAGCCAGTCTGTACCGGGTTTTGATGAATGGCTTTGGGTGCTGGCATATCCGGGGATTAAAGTCTCTACCGCAGAAGCACGAGCCATTCTACCGGCGCTTTATCGCCGCCAGGATTGTATTAGTCATGGTCGCCATCTGGCGGGCTTCATTCACGCATGCCACACCCGCCAGCCACAGCTTGCGGCAAAACTGATGCGTGATGTGATTGCTGAGCCGTATCGCGCTAAATTGCTGCCGCGCTTTAACGAGGCACGCCAGGCTGCTGCAGATATTGGTGCGCTGGCGAGTGGTATTTCGGGCTCTGGCCCAACTCTATTTGCGCTGTGCGATAACACTGATACCGCACAACGCGTGGCTGACTGGCTCAGCCAACACTATTTGCAGAACCAGGAAGGTTTTGTACATATTTGCCGTCTGGATACGGCGGGCGCACGAGTTCTGGGATAACGCATGAAACTGTATAACCTTAAAGATCATAACGAGCAGGTCAATTTTGCCCAGGCGATTGTGCAGGGGTTGGGTAAACAGCAGGGGCTGTTTTTTCCACATGATTTGCCGGAATTTGAACTGACAGAAATAGACGAAATGCTGAAAATGGATTTCGTCTCCCGCAGCAGCAAAGTTTTGTCTGCTTTCCTCGGTGATGAAATTCCGCAGGAAGTCCTCGAAGAGCGCGTGCGTGCGGCCTTCGCTTTCCCTGCACCAGTTAAAAGCGTTGAGCCGGACATCGGCTGTCTTGAGCTGTTCCATGGCCCGACGCTGGCATTTAAAGATTTTGGCGGCCGTTTTATGGCGCAGATGCTGACGCATATCAGCGGTGACAAACCGGTTACGATTCTGACTGCAACGTCTGGTGATACTGGTGCTGCGGTTGCGCATGCATTTTATGGCCTGAAAAACGTGCGCGTCGTGATTCTGTATCCGCGCGGCAAAATCAGCCCATTGCAGGAAAAACTGTTCTGTACGCTGGGCGGCAATATTGAAACCGTCGCGATTGATGGAGATTTTGATGCCTGCCAGGCGCTGGTGAAACAAGCGTTTGATGATGAAGAGCTGAAAGTGGCACTGGGGTTAAACTCTGCCAACTCTATCAACATCAGCCGTTTACTGGCGCAGATTTGCTACTACTTTGAAGCTGTTGCTCAACTGCCTCAGGAAGCACGCAACCAGTTGGTGGTTTCCGTGCCAAGCGGCAACTTTGGTGATTTGACGGCTGGCCTGCTGGCAAAATCACTTGGCCTGCCAATCAAGCGCTTTATTGCGGCGACCAACGCGAACGATACCGTTCCACGCTTCTTAGCTAACGGCGAATGGACCCCGAAAACGACTGTGGCGACGCTTTCTAACGCCATGGATGTCAGCCAGCCAAACAACTGGCCGCGTGTGGAGGAGTTGTTCCGCCGTAAAACCTGGCGTTTGACCGATCTGGGCTATGCGACCGTGACTGACGAGACCACCAAAGCCACCATGCAAGAGCTGAAAGCTGTGGGCTATGTTTCTGAACCACACGCTGCTATCGCTTACCGTGCACTGCGCGACCAACTCCAGCCGGGCGAATACGGCCTGTTCCTCGGAACGGCGCATCCAGCGAAGTTTAAAGAGAGCGTGGAAGAGATTCTGGGCGAAACTCTGCCACTGCCTGCAGAGCTTGCTGAGCGTGCTGACTTACCGCTGCTCTCCCATAATCTGCCAGCAGATTTTGCCGAGCTGCGTAAATTGATGATGGCCAAAGCGTAAGTTTTTCGGATTGCTGACAACGATAGATGCATAGGTTTGTCGGCTGTCGCCGCGCTAATCCGACCCGGGAAGCTATAAAGTAATGCCGTTCGCTTAATCGCGAGCGGCATTTTTTTCGTCGGATATTTACTGTAGCTGGCAGCCTGGTTCCTCGCTTTGGCTAACTACTCGTGTGAATGTTGTCAGCGGGCAATATCCTTCAGCCGTCTGGTCACTACAGCCAGGAATTTTTAGCTGCACACTTCCTGCGGGTTCCTGAAGGCTAAGCGGTGTTTGAGCGCGCAACTGCTCGAGTGTCTGATACACCATACTCACGCTAACATATTGTTTCCCGGCTTTATCCGCCAAACGCTCAAAGACTAAAGCGCCGCCCGGAGGGGTGTTATCGGGTTGTCCTGGTAGCGTCCAGCGCATGTTGAGCATGCCTGCGATATTGGCAATATTGGTATCGTGCCCGGCAATAAACAGGATCTTATTGTCCGGCGAGATATCAGGCAGCTTGCTTGCGGTGGCGTTCGGGTCCAGCGCGTTGCTGATGGTCTGCAATAAAGGCGTCCCGTTATGTCTGGCGATATAAGGCGTGCGTGCCATCAAATCAAATTGGGTGTTATGCAGTTTCAGCAACTCCGCCCACTGTTGCTCTGAATGAATATTCCCCCAGGCCGCTTGCGGCATCCCTTGCGCATATTCCAGCAGGAAAATTTCAGCAAGTGTGGATGACAGGCCAACGGCCCCATCGAGAGAAACTTTGTTGCCATTATCTTTTATCGAAAGCTTGCTCGGCATGGATTGCCCTAAATCACAGCTTTTATCCACACTATGTTTCTGACACCAGGCAGAATTTGCAAAGTTGAGGGTAGTGTTCATCAAGGCCAGGGATGGAAGATAGTGTTGGTTCAGATTATCAATCGGGGTTTGCGCCTGCTTTTCAACGGCCTGTTGAATCTGATTTTTCTCCATTGAACAGATACCCGCTTTCACCGGGTGGAACAAAGGATCGGCCTTTTCAAGATTCTGCTGGTGATGAATAGTCAAACCACATTGCGGGGCAAGCCCTGCCAGGAAAGCTTCGCCCGTTTTAAGCGTGCGCTGATCAACGTCTGCCCAGACATAAACTGAGTTCGGAGCAGGGCAATTTTCCTGCGATAAAATCCCCTGTTGTTGAAACTTCTCGCGATAAAAACCGCCCATCAGGCTAATCAGATGCTCTCCGCGTGGCGTGATATAACCCAGTTTTACCGGCCATTCTGGCCAGCTATTGGGAGTAACATCACGCATGGTTTGTGTCATCTTGGTTGGTGACCGCACACCGTGGCGGCTGAGGATAACCACTTTTTCAACCTGGTAGCCTGAAGCGGGAGTGTCGTTGGCATATGCCGTCGAGCCTAATGAAAATATGGCGCTCAGTGCTACAAACAGACCATGGTGAAGCGTCAGTTTTTTGCGGTTAAACGCAGAGATCGTCATTTACAGCCTCTTTGCTTTGGGGGGAGTCTGATGAATATACTCCAGAAGCAAAGCGGTAACGTCGAGTTCGTCTCGTTGTTGTTTTGTATGTGAAAAAAATCCACGCTGGTGCGTGGATTTTAAAAGGGCTTGCGGGAGCATTTTTAGAGCCCGCGTTTAGCCATCATTGCTGCAAGGTCGACCAGGCGGTTAGAGAAGCCCCATTCGTTATCGTACCAGGCCAATATCTTGACCAGATTACCGCCAATCACCAGCGTCGAAAGCCCGTCGATGATAGAAGAACGTGGATCCCCCTGATAATCACTCGATACCAGCGGTTCATCGCTGTAGCCCAAAATGCCTTTTAGCGGGCCGTTTGTTGCTGCTTCCAGGAATGCTGCATTCACCTGCACTACGGTGACCGGGCGTTTTAAGGTTACCGTTAAATCAACGATAGAAACGACCGGTACAGGCACTCGCAATGAGTAACCGGTCAGGCGTCCGTCCAGTTCAGGAATGACTTTGCCTAACGCTTTTGCCGCGCCGCTGGAGTAAGGAACAATGGAGAGGGCGGCAGCTCGCGCGCCACGCAGGTCTTTTTCCGGCTGATCGTGTAACGCCTGGCTGTTGGTGTAAGCGTGAGTCGTGTTCATCAAACCGTGTTCAATACCAAACTGCTGATGCAAAACCTGTGCGGCAGGCGCAAGGCCGTTAGTGGTACAACTGCCATTGCTCACGACATAATGGCGTTCCGGATCGTACTGCTGGTGGTTAACGCCCATCACTATCGTCAGGTCGTCATCTTTACCAGGTGCCGAGATGATGACGCGTTTTGCTCCGCCGCTATTGATGTGTACTGCGGCCTGCTCGCGACTGGTAAAGAAACCCGTGGCCTCAATAACAATATCGACACCCACATCATGCCACGGGATATTTGCCGGATCTCTTTCGCTAAACACGCGAACAAGTTTGCCGTCCACATGCAAATGCCCGTCAGCCGCTTCAACAGGAACAGGCAAGGTTCCCATCAGTGAATCGTGTTTCAGTAGGTGAGCGAGGGTTTTGCTGTCTGTCAGATCGTTGATTGCTACAATTTCTACGTCTGCGTTGCCCAGCGTGGCGCGTAATACGTTACGACCAATTCTGCCGAAACCATTAATACCGACCTTAACCATGATTGACTCCTTCTTTGAAATGTCTGGAATCACTGTAGGCTTCAGGAAAAGTGGCGTAAATGACAAAAAAGGATCAATTCACGCCATTTTTCGACAATGAAAACGCTCGCGGTATTCACCCGGTGTGAGGTGGAGTTGACGCTCAAAGGCGCGGCGCAAAGTGATGGTGTTGCCGAATCCCGCTTTGCTCGCTATCTGAGCGAGCGTTTCCTGCGTTTGCTCAAGGCAATGTCGGGCTGCGGCAAGGCGAGCTTCTTCAACATAGCGCGCTGGCGTGATGCCAGTTTCTTTGCTGAAAACACGCGTGAAGTTACGGGGACTCATCGCTGCCCGGTCAGCCAGTTTCTCAACTGACAAATCGGCGGATAGATTTTCAAGCAGCCAGTTTTGCAATTGACCTATCGGACTGGAGATGTCGCTTTGCTGGAGATGGTATCGACTGAATTGCATCTGTCCGCCAGGACGACGCAGATACATCACCAGATCCTGTGCCACGTCGCGAGCAAGCGTAAAGCCATAATCTTCTTCGACCAGCGCGAGGGTCAGATCAAAACCTGAGCTTACTCCGCCAGAAGTCCAGATAGGGCCATCCTGAAGATAGAGTGGACCACTTTCGACTTTGACGTGCGGGTAAGTGGATTTCATCTTTTCCAGCAGATGCCAATGGGTTGTCGCACGACGGCCGTTAAGTAACCCAGCCTGTGCCAACAACATTGCCCCGCCGCAAATAGAAACAATGCGCTGAGCGTGAGGTGCGGCAAGCTTTAACCAATCGACCACCGCGGTACCTTCTAACTCATCTGATCCTCTCCCCGTGATCATAATGGTATCCCGAGGTTCATAAGGATCAAGTTCGTGCAGGCGATAGTCGGCCAGCAAGTTCAGCCCGGATTGACCGTGGATCACCTGATGAGGCTGAGTGGTCGCAAGTCTTATCTGGTAGCGAGGTTGAGACAAGTCTTCCGCTTGTAAGCGGTTGGCTTGCATCAGTATGTCGGCAATCCCGGCGGCTTCGAACAGTACCCCGCCATCAGGAACAATAATCAGAAAGGTTTTCATGTCCTAAAAAGTACGCTTTTGACAAAATAAGTCAATGTGGGATTTACGTCTGAATCATGGAGGAAATGTGCGGGAAACAAGGAGGGAAAATGTAGGAATTCCCATTAAATGCGGGCAATCTGAGATTAGGATTGCGGAGAATAACAACCCCATGCTGTCAGGCATATGCTCTCTTCAACGACCTATAATGGGCATGAATGCAGTAAGGAGTAGCTTATGTTGAAATCAATTGTTCTCGCATTATCGATTCTGGTAGTCGCTCCGCTGGCTGCGCAGGCTTCAGAAATTACGCTAATTCCAGCGGTGAAACTGCAAATTGGCGACCAGGATCGGGGCGGTAATTACTGGGACGGCGGCCACTGGCGGGACCGTGGCTGGTGGAACGACCACTATGAATGGCGTGATAACAGATGGCATCCGCATGACCATCATGACGAGCGCCATGACCATGACCACCATGATAAGGACCACCATGATAAGGACCACCATGATAACGGCAATCATTATGGCCAATACAAACATCACTAAGCAAAACGCCAGCATTGTGCTGGCGTTTTGCTTTACTGCTCGTGACGCTTGAATACCAATTCATGTTTACCGGAAGCCACTTCATCAAAGAAGTAGCCATCAGTGTTAAAGCCCGTGAGTTGCTCAGGTTTAGTCAGGCGATTTTGAATGATGTAGCGGCTCATCAGGCCACGGGCTTTCTTGGCATAGAAACTAATGACTTTAAATTTGCCATTCTTCTCATCAAGGAACACCGGCTTGAAGATTTCTGCATTGAGCTTTTTCGGTTTGACCGATTTGTAGTATTCATCTGAAGCCAGGTTAATCACAACATTGTCACCCTGAGCTTCCAGCGCCTGGTTCAGTTTCTCGGTGATGGTGTCACCCCAGAAATGATACAGATCTTTACCCTGAGGGTTCTCAAGCTTAATGCCCATCTCCAGACGATATGGCTGCATTAGGTCAAGTGGGCGCAATACGCCGTACAACCCGGAAAGCATCCGTAAATGCTGCTGGGCGAAATCGAAATCTGCATCGCTAAACTCTTCAGCCTGCAACCCTGTATACACATCACCTTTAAACGCCAGAATCGCCTGACGCGCATTTTGTGGGGTGAATTCCGGGTGCCATTCGTGAAAACGGGTTTCGTTTAGCGAAGCCAGTTTGTCGCTGATATGCATCAGGGATGAGATTTGCGGGGCGCTAAGTTTACGCGCCACGGCAATCAGCTGTTGGGAATAGTCCAGCAACTCGGGCTGCGTATAGCGATCGGTAGGAAGATCGCTTTGATAATCCAGTGTTTTTGCAGGTGAAATTAGAATTAGCATATCTGTTCCTTGCCGATTAATGCCCACTACTGTAGCAAATTTACTGAAAGTATTAGCCGATGGTTGCGATTAGCGCCTGGTTTCAGGTGGTTCCGGATTGTCCCAGATGCCCGGTGCCAGCTGGCTTTTAATTTCCGGAAAGCGATTCGGGTCGAAAACGGGGGTTTCACCTAACTTTAACTGCCGCAGGTAATCGATACTCAGATCGCGGGCGATAGGCGAAAGCAGCAGAATTGCCGTGAGGTTAGTGACAGCCATAAACGCCATTGCTACGTCTGCCATTTGCCAGACTAATGGCAATGGGGAAAGGGTGCCAAACATCACCATTACCAGTGCCAGGCAACGGAATAACACAGTAGCAAAAGGGCTCTTTTGTTGTAAAAACAGAAGGTTGTTTTCTGCGTAAGCGTAGTTGGCGACAATCGATGTAAATGCAAATAGCATAACAATGAGAGCGATGAATCCCGTTCCCCACGACCCCACTACACTACTAAGTGCTTGTTGTACCAGCATTATGCCGTTCATGTCAGGGCTTGCCGTATCCAGAATGCCCGAAAACAGGATAATCCCGGCGGTGGCTGAGCAGATGATTATTGTATCAATCAACACACCAAACATTTGCACCAACCCTTGTGATGCGGGATGTGGTGGCCATGTCGCAGCAGCCGCTGCAGCGTTAGGTGAAGAACCCATGCCAGCTTCGTTAGAAAACATGCCGCGCTGAAAACCGGTGGTGATTGCCTGACTAATTGTGAATCCCAGGGCTCCTGATGCCGCTTCTTGCCAGCCGAACGCGCTTTTGAACACCAGAGAAACCACTTCAGGTAAACGCTCGATATTCATTGCCATGACGACCAGGCTCATCAACACCCAGATAAGTGCCATAAATGGAACCAACCATTGGGCGATGCGCGCGGTGCCACGCATTCCACCCCAAATTACACCGGCTGTTAAGACAACAAGCCCGATGCCAACCCAGGTTTTGGGAATTCCGAAAGCGTTATTCACGGCATTGGCGATGGAGTTCGCTTGCACCGCATTGAAGATCAAACCAAAGGCTATCATCAGGAAGATGGAGAACATCACCCCCATCCAGCGCATTCCCAGCCCACGTTCCATATACCACGCCGGACCACCGCGATAATTGCCTTCGCTATCACGCGTTTTATAAAGCTGGGCGAGGGTGCATTCGGCAAAAGAAGTCGCCATTCCGAGCATGGCTACGACCCACATCCAGAAAATAGCACCAGGTCCACCGAGTGTAAGAGCAAGCGCCACGCCAGAAAGATTACCGCTACCTACACGAGCAGCGAGACTTGTGCAGAGCGCCTGAAATGAGGATATTCCGGAAGGATCTTTATTTTTATTCGCCAGAATTATGCTTCGAAGCTGGGTCAAATAGCGGAATTGTACAAAACCACAGCGCCAGGTGAACCAAAGGCCTGCGCCGACTAACAAATAAATGAGGATGGAACCCCATAGTATCTCATTGATAAACAGAAAAAAATCTGCCATTAACATCCCTCGTTTGCATGCGTTGTGAGCACAGCTAATGCGCGGTGGTCGCGCATGATCCTTTAGATTGCAGGCAAATAATACACGGTATTTATCAGTTTCGCGTTCAGTTCCTGCCGATGTGTTGCTGCGGTTGCACCTGAATTGCGTCGTGATATCATCAAGCCAGACCGGTTACATCCCCCTAACAAGTTACATCTAATGAGAAACACTATCATGACGGATAAATTGACCTCCCTGCGTCAGCTAACCACAGTAGTTGCGGACACCGGGGATATTGCGGCAATGAAGCTGTATCAACCGCAAGATGCCACCACTAACCCATCTCTGATCCTGAACGCTGCGCAAATTCCTGAATATCGCAAACTGATTGATGATGCGATTGCATGGGCGCGTGAGCAGAGCAGCGATCATGCACAACAGGTTGTGGATGCGACTGACAAGCTGGCGGTGAATATTGGTCTGGAAATCCTGAAACTGATCCCAGGTCGTATTTCTACTGAAGTTGATGCGCGTCTGTCTTATGACACCGATGCCAGCATCACTAAAGCAAAACGTCTGATCAAAATGTACAACGATGCGGGTATCAGCAACGACCGTATCCTGATCAAACTGGCTTCTACCTGGCAGGGCATCCGTGCTGCTGAGCAGCTGGAAAAAGAAGGCATCAACTGTAACCTGACTCTGCTGTTCTCCTTCGCTCAGGCTCGCGCTTGTGCTGAAGCAGGTGTGTTCCTGATCTCTCCATTCGTAGGCCGTATCCTCGACTGGTACAAAACGAACACCGATAAGAAAGAGTACGCACCGCATGAAGATCCAGGTGTGGTTTCTGTTTCTGAAATCTACCAGTACTACAAAGAACACGGCTATGAAACCGTGGTTATGGGCGCAAGCTTCCGTAACCTGGGCGAAATCATCGAACTGGCTGGCTGTGACCGTCTGACCATCGCACCTGCTTTGCTGAAAGAGCTGGCTGAAAGCGAAGGTACTGTTGAGCGTAAACTGTCTTACACTGGTGACGTGAAAGCACGCCCAGAGCGTATGACTGAATCCCAGTTCCTGTGGAGCCACAACCAGGATCCAATGGCAGTTGATAAACTGGCTGACGGCATCCGTAAGTTTGCTATCGACCAGGAAAAACTGGAAAAAATGATCGGCGACCTGCTGTAATCATGACGTGTGGCAGGCTCCGCCCTGCCACGCTTTTTAGTGTTTCACCTCTGTCTGCTACTCCCTCCACCGTGTATCATTCCGTTAAGTTTTGACTGTCCGGGAATGATATGAATACCTTACGCATTGGCTTAGTTTCCATCTCCGACCGCGCTTCGAGCGGTGTATATCAAGATAAAGGCATTCCGGCGCTTGTTGACTGGCTGGAGCGCACCATAACGACTCCTTTCCAAATTGAAACGCGCTTAATTCCTGATGAACAACCGCTTATCGAACAGGCGCTGTGTGAGCTGGTGGATGAAATGGCGTGTCATTTGGTGTTAACCACCGGTGGTACAGGCCCGGCACGCCGTGATGTCACTCCTGATGCAACGCTTGCGGTTGCCGACCGTGTAATGCCTGGTTTTGGCGAGCAGATGCGCCAGATAAGCCTGCATTTTGTGCCGACGGCGATTCTTTCGCGCCAGGTGGGCGTCATTCGCAAGCAGGCACTCATTCTGAATTTACCTGGGCAGCCGAAGTCCATCCAGGAAACTCTGGAAGGCGTAAAAGGCGCTGACAATAAGGTGGTAGTGCCGGGGATTTTTGCAAGTGTACCGTATTGTATACAGTTATTAGATGGTCCTTACATTGAAACAGATAGCTCTGTGGTAGCAGCTTTTCGCCCTAAAAGTGCCATTCGCGATACAAACTCCTAAAACCAAGTTGTTTGCGGTATAAGATGTAGTCACTCTGGCATGTGGAGTGTGGTTCGTTATAGTGAATTTGCTTTACAGCAAAATGGAAGCTAATAACCACACTCTACTCTGGAAGCAGGCTCTTATGGCACAACAACTCAATTCAACACATCGCACCAGGCCCCTGAATCGTCAGGATTACAAAACCCTGACCCTTGCCGCTTTGGGCGGTGCGCTCGAATTCTACGACTTCATCATTTTCGTCTTTTTTGCCACCGTTGTTGGGGCGCTTTTCTTCCCGGCCGATATTCCCGAGTGGCTTCGTCAGCTACAAACATTTGGTATCTTTGCCGCAGGCTATCTGGCTCGTCCGCTGGGTGGGATCATCATGGCGCACTTCGGCGACCTGGTTGGTCGTAAAAAAATGTTCACCTTGAGCATTTTACTGATGGCGCTGCCAACGCTTGCGATCGGGATGTTGCCAACCTATGAAACACTCGGTATCGCGGCACCTATATTGTTACTTCTGATGCGTGTGCTTCAGGGCGCGGCAATCGGTGGTGAAGTGCCCGGAGCATGGGTATTTGTCGCAGAGCACGTTCCCTATAAACGTATTGGTATTGCATGTGGCACCTTAACTGCTGGTTTAACTGCCGGTATTTTGTTGGGTTCCGTGGTTGCTACCATCATTAATACCTCGATGACCCAGCAAGCGATTCACGATGGCGGCTGGCGTATACCGTTCTTCCTCGGTGGGATTTTCGGCCTGGTGGCGATGTATTTGCGCCGCTGGTTGCAAGAAACTCCAATTTTCCTTGAGATGCAACAACGCAAAGCGCTGGCAGAAGAGTTGCCGTTGAAATCGGTCATCGCAAACCATAAAAAAGCGGTTGTGATTTCGATGCTGCTGACATGGTTGTTGTCGGCGGGGATTGTAGTGGTCATTTTGATGGCGCCAACCTGGCTGCAAAAACAGGTGGGTATTGCGCCCGCACTGACGCTTCAGGCGAACAGTATCGCCATCGTGATGTTGTGCATTGGTTGTATTCTGGCTGGTCTGATTATTGACCGTATCGGTGCCAGCAAAACCTTTACTTTCGGCAGCTTGTTATTAGCCGTGTGCAGTTGGATGTTCTATCACCTGACGGCAATTTACCCTGAATATCTTTTCTTATTCTATGGGCTTGCTGGTTTGAGCGTTGGTGTTGTGGGGGCTGTGCCGTTTGTGATGGTGCGTGCGTTCCCGGCGGAAGTGCGTTTTAGCGGCATTTCGTTCTCTTACAATATGTCGTATGCCATTTTTGGTGGCTTGACGCCAATCTTTGTCACGATGTTATCTGCCATATCACCAATGGGACCTGCCTGGTATGTGCTGGCGCTGGCAATGGTTGGGCTGGGACTGGGGATTTGGTTGCGCAAAGATATAACGCATGAAGATAAGGTGGTTGAAAGGCCGCTGCAACATTCATAAAAAAACGCGGAGGCTAGCCTCCGCGTTTTTGTTTTCTTACACGTGAGTGCAGGAATTAGTGTTTTTCACCAATTGGCAGCACGGTACGGCCAAACTGCTCATTGAGCACTTCGCCCATTGCCAGATAAATGGCGCTTGCACCACAAACCAGGCCAATCCAACCCGCAACGCGAACGATGCTTTCGTTATCTACCAGGTGGCCAATAGCCAGCAGGGCAAACAGGACGGTCAGGCTACCAAACACGAACTGCAGCATACGTGGCGCTGAAGCCAGGGTGCCGAAGAACATGAACAGTGTGAATACGCCCCACAGACCGAGGTATGCACCGAGGAAGTGTGCGTTCGCAGCATCTGCAAGACCCATCTTAGGCATGATCAGAATGGCGACCAGAGTCAGCCAGAAAGAGCCATAAGAAGTGAAAGCTGTCAGGCCGAAAGTATTACCTTTCTTAAATTCCAACAGGCCGGCAAAAATTTGTGCGATACCACCGTAGAAAATGCCCATTGCAAGGATGTTGACATCAAAAGGGAAGATGCCGGTGTTATGCAGGTTGAGCAGAATGGTGGTCATGCCGAAGCCCATCAAGCCCAGGGGAGCTGGATTAGCCAACTTAGTGTTGCCCATAGTTCCTCTAAAATTCGTCTGAAAATGATTATATGTAGTCGCCACACAACTGCTAAAGGGCAGCGGGGCGCGGCATCATAATCAGGTGGAGAGCCTGAGTCCATGATCTAAACAGGTGTGAAGATGAAAATTTTTTTTGCCTTGCCCCTTGATGGCGAGCCGAGTGACCCCATCTTGTATGCAACCGCAGTTGATGGACCTGTAAAAAATCATGTTTGGGCAGTTGAAAGACTCTTGTTTGCCCGCAAAACAGGTTCACGACCATATGACGAACAAATTTTAAGTGGAGACGTTTAGATGGGTAAAATTATTGGCATCGACTTGGGTACTACCAACTCTTGTGTAGCGATTATGGATGGTACTACTGCTCGCGTTCTGGAAAACGCAGAGGGCGACCGCACCACTCCTTCTATCATTGCTTATACGCAAGATGGTGAGATTCTGGTTGGTCAGCCGGCTAAACGTCAGGCAGTGACTAACCCGCAGAACACATTGTTCGCGATCAAACGCCTGATTGGCCGTCGCTTCCAGGATGAAGAAGTGCAGCGTGATGAAGCTATCATGCCGTACAAAATTATTGGCGCTGATAACGGTGATGCATGGATCGACGTTAAAGGCCAAAAAATGGCACCTCCGCAGATCTCTGCTGAAGTGCTGAAGAAAATGAAGAAAACCGCTGAAGATTACCTGGGCGAACCAGTAACTGAAGCTGTTATCACCGTTCCTGCGTACTTCAACGATGCTCAGCGTCAGGCAACTAAAGATGCTGGCCGTATCGCAGGTCTGGAAGTAAAACGTATCATCAACGAACCAACCGCAGCGGCTCTGGCCTACGGTCTGGATAAAGAAGTTGGCAACCGTACTATCGCGGTATACGACTTGGGTGGTGGTACTTTCGATATCTCTATCATCGAAATTGATGAAGTTGATGGCGAGAAAACCTTCGAAGTTCTGGCAACCAATGGTGATACCCATCTGGGTGGTGAAGACTTCGATAGCCGTCTGATCAACTACTTAGTGGAAGAGTTCAAGAAAGATCAAGGTATCGATCTGCGTAACGATCCACTGGCTATGCAGCGTCTGAAAGAAGCTGCTGAAAAAGCGAAAATTGAGCTGTCTTCAGCTCAGCAGACCGACGTGAACCTGCCGTACATCACAGCAGACGCGACTGGTCCAAAACACATGAACATCAAAGTGACTCGTGCGAAACTGGAATCCCTGGTCGAAGACCTGGTAAACCGTTCTATCGAGCCGCTGAAAGTTGCACTGCAAGATGCTGGCCTGTCTGTATCCGATATCCAGGACGTAATCCTGGTTGGTGGTCAGACTCGTATGCCAATGGTGCAGAAGAAAGTTACTGAGTTCTTTGGTAAAGAACCACGTAAAGACGTTAACCCGGACGAAGCTGTTGCAATCGGTGCAGCTGTTCAGGGTGGTGTGCTTGCTGGTGACGTGACTGACGTACTGCTGCTGGACGTTACCCCGCTGTCTCTGGGTATCGAAACCATGGGCGGTGTGATGACTTCACTGATCAACAAAAACACCACTATCCCGACTAAGCACAGCCAGGTGTTCTCCACAGCTGAAGATAACCAGTCTGCGGTGACCATCCATGTGATTCAGGGTGAACGTAAACGTGCAGCTGATAACAAATCTCTGGGTCAGTTCAACCTGGATGGTATCAGCCCAGCACCACGTGGCATGCCACAAATCGAAGTAACTTTCGATATCGATGCTGATGGTATCCTGCACGTTTCCGCTAAAGACAAAAACAGCGGTAAAGAGCAGAAGATCACCATCAAGGCTTCTTCTGGTCTCAATGAAGAAGAAATCCAGAAAATGGTGCGCGATGCGGAAGCTAACGCAGAGGCTGACCGTAAGTTCGAAGAACTGGTTCAGACTCGCAACCAGGGTGACCACCTGATGCACAGCACTCGCAAGCAGGTTGAAGAAGCGGGTGATAAACTGCCAGCTGACGACAAAACTGCAATCGAGTCTGCATTGAGTGCGCTGGAAACTTCTCTGAAAGGCGAAGACAAAGCTGACATCGAAGCGAAAATGCAGGCGCTGGCGGAAGTTTCTCAGAAACTGATGGAGCTGGCTCAGGCACAGCACGCTGAACAGCAAGCTGGCAACGCGACTGACGCTGGCAACTCTGCTGGCAAAGACGACGATGTTGTTGACGCTGAGTTCGAAGAAGTTAAAGACAAAAAATAATCGCCCTTTTGTAAGTTAAAGTGTGATGTGAATAGAAGCACGGGCGTTGAGGTTTTCCTCTGCGCCCGTGCCCGCATGTTAGGGGCAGACAAAAAAGATGGCGAAGAGAGACTATTACGAGGTTTTAGGCGTTCCGAAAAACGCGGAAGAGCGTGAAATCAAGAAAGCCTATAAACGCCTGGCAATGAAGTTCCACCCGGATCGTAATCAGGGTGACAAAGAGTCCGAAGGCAAATTTAAAGAAATCAAAGAAGCCTACGAAATCCTGACCGACGAGCAAAAACGTGCAGCCTATGACCAGTATGGTCATGCCGCGTTTGAACAGGGCGGGATGGGCGGTGGCGGTCACGGCGGGTTTGGCGGTGGCGGTGCTGACTTTGGCGATATCTTTGGCGACGTATTCGGTGACATCTTCGGTGGTGGCCGCCGTCAGCGTGCTTCCCGCGGGTCTGATTTGCGTTACAACATGGACTTAACGCTGGAAGAAGCGGTTCGTGGCGTCACCAAAGAGATCCGTATCCCAACACTTGAAGAGTGTGGTGTTTGTCACGGTAGCGGCGCGAAAGCAGGCTCCAAGCCACAAACTTGCCCGACTTGTCATGGACAAGGCCAGGTGCAAATGCGTCAGGGCTTCTTTACCGTGCAGCAAAGCTGTCCACACTGCCAGGGTCGCGGTTCGATTATTAAAGATCCGTGCAACACCTGTCATGGGCATGGCCGTGTAGAGAAAACTAAGACTCTGTCGGTGAAAATCCCGGCAGGCGTTGATACCGGCGACCGTATTCGTCTTGCAGGCGAAGGTGAAGCGGGCGAGCATGGCGCACCGTCAGGTGATCTGTACGTTCAGGTTCAGGTTAAACAGCACCCGATCTTCGAGCGTGAAGGCAACAACCTGTATTGCGAAGTGCCAATTAACTTCGCGATGGCGGCATTGGGTGGCGAGATTGAAGTCCCAACACTGGATGGTCGTGTAAACCTGAAAGTGCCTGGTGAAACGCAAACTGGCAAATTGTTCAGAATGCGTGGTAAAGGGGTGAAATCCGTACGCGGCGGGGCTCAGGGTGACCTGTTATGCCGCGTTGTTGTAGAAACCCCGGTTAGCCTGAATGAAAAGCAGAAACAATTGCTGCGCGATCTGGCGGAAAGTTTTGGTGGGCCTAGTGGTGAAAAGAATAGTCCGCGTTCAAAGAGCTTCTTTGACGGCGTGAAGAAATTCTTTGACGATCTAACCCGCTAAACCTAACTTCCTTATTGGTAGTGAAAAAGCCTGAATCGAATATTTTTGATTCAGGCTTTTTTTATGCGCCAGGCATTCATTAGTTTTTTATGTAACTCGATTCGTTTTTCTCGAGTCTTTAATGCAATATAATCTACTTTTCTCGAAGTGTTAGACAGGCTATGCTTAATACATATTAATGCCCTAAATGATTTAAGGCAGTCTGAAAACCGGGATGAAAAGATGACAAAAAAACTAAAATACTTTTTCAATAATGATGCCTCCAGCGGCATCTTTTTAATCCTTGCCGCTGTGCTGGCAATGGTTCTTGCCAACCTGAGCTCCACCAGTGAGTTGTACCAGTCGTTTTTAAATACACCGGTAGAGGTGCGTATTGGTTCGCTGGATATCAGTAAAAATCTACTGTTGTGGGTCAACGATGCATTGATGGCAATCTTCTTCCTGATGATTGGCCTTGAAGTAAAACGCGAAATGGTGTGTGGTTCGCTTGCCAGCATGCGCCAGGCATCGTTCCCGGTTATTGCGGCATTGGGTGGCATGGTCGTCCCTGCTGCAATCTATTTGCTGTTCAACTTCCAGGACCCGATTACTCGTGAAGGCTGGGCGATTCCTGCAGCAACCGATATCGCTTTCGCACTGGGTATTCTGGCATTGCTGGGCAACCGTGTTCCTGTCGCACTTAAAGTGTTCTTGATGGCTTTGGCCATTATTGATGACCTGGGTGCGATCGTAATTATCGCTCTGTTCTACACCAGCGATCTTTCAATCCTTTCGCTGGCCGTTGCCGCAGGTGCTATCGCTGTACTGGCATTACTGAATATCTGCAATGTGCGCCGTACTGGTTTGTATATTCTGGTTGGCGTGGTGTTGTGGACCGCAGTATTGAAATCGGGCGTTCACGCAACACTTGCAGGGGTAATTATTGGTTTCCTTATCCCACTGAAAGAAAAAGATGGGCGCTCTCCGGCGAAAGAGCTGGAGCATGTGCTGCATCCTTGGGTCGCATTCTTGATTCTGCCGTTGTTTGCTTTTGCGAATGCGGGCGTTTCATTAAGCGGTGTGACTTTTGACGGGTTAACTTCGTTGCTACCGATGGGGATAATGGCGGGTCTGTTTATCGGCAAGCCACTGGGTATTAGCCTGTTCTGCTGGGCAGCACTGAAGCTGAAGCTGGCAACGTTGCCTGAAGGGACGACCTGTAAGGAAATCATGGCGGTCGGCGTGCTTTGCGGGATTGGTTTCACAATGTCTATCTTCATTGCATCGCTGGCATTTGACGGTGCAGATCCTGCGCTGATTACCTGGGCAAAACTGGGTATTCTCTTGGGGTCACTGTTCTCAGCCGTCGTCGGTTACTGCATGTTGAGAAGCCGCTTCAGCTCGCAGTTACAGCATAATTAATGTTACTACTAACGGCTCCTCGGGAGCCGTTAGCTAATGGACTGTTTATCAGGGAGTGAAAAACGTATGTCACACATCAATTACAACCATCTCTACTACTTCTGGCAAGTCTGCAAAGAAGGGTCGGTTGTGGGGGCCGCAGAAGCGCTTTATTTAACGCCGCAAACCATCACCGGTCAGATCAAAGCGCTGGAAGAGCGCCTGCAAGGTAAACTCTTCCGCCGCCAGGGGCGTGGTCTGGTACCTTCTGAATTAGGCCAGCTTGTTTTCCGCTATGCAGACCGTATGTTTACCTTAAGTCAGGAAATGCTGGATATCGTGAACTACCGCAAAGAGTCCAGCCTGTTGTTTGATGTCGGTATTGCGGACGCACTATCAAAACGCCTGGTGAGCGGCGTGCTTGATGCGGCTGTCGTAGAGGATGAGCAAATCCACCTACGCTGTTTTGAATCGACCCATGAAATGCTGCTTGAGCAACTCAGCCAACATAAACTGGATATGATCATCTCTGACTGCCCGATTGATTCAACTCAGCAGGAAGGGCTGTTCTCGGTGAAAATCGGCGAATGTGGCATTAGCTTCTGGAGCCAAAACCCGGTGCCAGATTTACCTTTCCCCGCCTGTCTTGAAACCCGACGCTTGTTGATTCCAGGCCGCCGCTCGATGTTAGGGCGTAAGATTTTGAACTGGATTAACACTCAAGGATTGAAGGTGGAGATTCTCGGTGAGTTTGATGATGCCGCCTTGATGAAAGCCTTTGGTGCGGCGCACAATGCAATTTTTGTGGCTCCAACGCTATACGGGCAGGATATCTATAACGATGAGAACATTGTTGAAATTGGGCGCATTGAGAATGTGATGGAAGAGTACCACGCGATATTTGCAGAACGCATGATTCAACATCCAGCGGTACAGCGTGTGTGTAACCGGGATTACTCAGCGTTATTCAAAGAGGCTTAAAGCAGGGCTCAAATTTCAGATATAAAAAAACCGGCATAAGCCGGTTTTTTTCAAGCTAACAACAAGTTGGCGATTAAGCCAGTTTGTTGATTTGCGCTACAAGGTTAGCCTTATGACGCGCAGCTTTGTTTTTGTGGATCAGACCTTTGCTAGCCTGACGATCCACGATTGGTTGCATTTCGTTAAATGCTTTCTGTGCAGCAGCTTTGTCGCCAGTTTCAATCGCTGCGTATACTTTCTTGATGAAAGTACGCATCATAGAGCGACGGCTTGCGTTGTGCTTACGAGCCTTTTCAGACTGTACAGCACGTTTCTTAGCTGATTTGATATTAGCCAAGGTCCAACTCCCAAATATGATCTATGTAGACAATTCAAAGGCCGAGGAATATGCCCTCTTAGCCTTCTTTTGTCAATGGATTTGTGCAAATAAGCGCCGTTAAATTTCCGGAGCCTCTTACGTTGTGATGGCGCGGATTCTACCAGCATAACGGTCATGAATACAGCTTTAAGCAACAAAAATCGTCCAGTGATGCGCATCTACGTAGAAACCAGACGCCAGTTCGATGAAAACCTTAATGCTTTATGCCAAAGGGGACAATCGCCGGTTAACCTTCACCGTGGTAATTGATATAATCCGCCGATTTCCACTGTTTTGAGCCAGCCATGAAGCTGATACGCGGCATACATAATTTACGCCAGAACCACCACGGGTGTGTCCTCACCATTGGGAATTTCGATGGCGTGCATCGAGGCCACAAGTCCCTGTTAAAAGGATTGTGTGCACAAGGGCGTGCGCGAAATCTGCCGGTGATGGTCATGATCTTTGAACCGCAACCGCTTGAGCTGTTCGCAGGCGATAAAGCCCCAGCGCGTCTCACACGCCTGCGCGAAAAGCTGCGTTATCTGGCTGAGTGTGGTGTGGATTACGTGCTGTGTGTGCGATTTGACAGGCGTTTTGCTGCACTCACCGCGCAAAACTTTGTCAGCGATCTTCTGGTTGACCGCCTCGGGGTAAAATTCCTCGCGGTAGGTGATGATTTCCGCTTTGGTGCTGGTCGCCAGGGGGATTTCTTGTTATTACAGAAGGCTGGTCTCGAATATGGTTTTGACGTCACCAGTACGCAAACCTTCTGCGAAGGTGGAGTGCGAATCAGCAGCACGGCTGTTCGCCAGGCACTGGCTGATGACGATTTGATACTTGCCGAAAGTTTACTGGGCCATCCGTTTATCATCTCCGGGCGCGTTGTCCATGGTGATGAACTCGGGAGAACCATTGGTTTCCCAACGGCGAACTTACCGCTGCGTCGCCAGGTTTCCCCGGTAAAAGGGGTGTTTGCGGTAGAAGTCGCAGGCCTGGGCGATAAACCCCTGCCAGGCGTTGCCAACATTGGCACGCGTCCTACGGTAGCGGGGATTCGCCAACAGCTAGAGGTCCATTTGCTGGACGTTGCAATGGACTTATATGGGCACCATATTGATGTGGTGCTACGTAAAAAAATACGAAATGAACAACGGTTTGCTTCGCTTGATGAACTGAAAGCGCAAATCGCCAAAGATGTGGTAACCGCCCGCGAATTTTTTGGGCCCAATACCTGAGCAAGCTAACTACGGAACCGAGAATCTAATGAGTGACTTTAAATCTACCCTGAATTTACCGGAAACAGGGTTCCCGATGCGTGGCGACCTCGCCAAACGCGAACCGGGCATGCTGGCTCGCTGGAATGATGATGACCTGTACGGCATCATCCGTAATGCAAAGAAAGGCAAAAAATCCTTCATTCTGCATGATGGCCCTCCATACGCGAACGGCAGCATTCACATTGGTCACTCAGTTAACAAGATTCTGAAAGACATTATCGTGAAGTCCAAAGGGCTTTCCGGTTTTGACTCCCCGTATGTTCCTGGTTGGGACTGCCACGGCCTGCCAATCGAGCTGAAAGTAGAGCAATTGATCGGCAAGCCAGGTGAGAAAGTTTCTGCGGCTGAGTTCCGTGCTGCATGCCGTAAATATGCGGCAGAGCAGGTTGACGGGCAGCGTGCCGACTTCATCCGTCTGGGTGTGCTGGGTGACTGGTCACGTCCGTACCTGACTATGGATTTCAACACCGAAGCGAACATCATTCGTGCGCTGGGTAAAATTGTCGGTAATGGCCACCTACATAAAGGTGCTAAGCCGGTGCACTGGTGTGTCGACTGCCGTTCAGCTCTGGCTGAAGCAGAAGTCGAATACTATGACAAAACCTCTCCATCAATCTTTGTTAGCTTCCAGGCCGTTGATGCTGAGGCGGTAAAAGCGAAATTTGGCGTAACTCAGGTTGATGGCCCGGTTTCCATGGTTATCTGGACCACCACTCCGTGGACTCTGCCAGCTAACCGTGCGGTTTCTCTGAATGCAGAATTCGAATATGCGCTGGTGCAGGTTGATGGCCAGGCGCTGATCGTTGCTAAAGATTTGCTCGAAAGCGTAATGAAGAGCGCGGCTATCACCGAGTGGACTGTTCTGGGCACCGCTAAAGGCGCCGATCTGGAACTGACTCGCTACAAACACCCGTTCTTAGATTTCGATGTTCCTGCGATTCTGGGTGAGCACGTTACGCTGGAAGCGGGTACCGGTGCGGTTCACACCGCAGGTGGCCACGGTCCGGACGACTACGTGATCAGCCAGAAATACAATCTGGAAATCGCCAACCCGGTTGGCCCAGACGGTTGCTACCTGCCTGGTACTTATGAAGGTCTGGATGGCGTTCAGGTGTTTAAAGCGAACGACCTGATCGTTAACATCCTGCGTGATAAAGGCGTTCTGCTGCACGTTGAAAAACTGCTGCACAGCTACCCACACTGCTGGCGCCACAAAACACCAATCATCTTCCGTGCTACTCCACAGTGGTTCATCAGCATGGATCAAAAAGGCCTGCGCGAGCAGTCTCTGAAAGAGATCAAAGGCGTGCAGTGGATCCCAGACTGGGGCCAGGCACGTATTGAGTCCATGGTTGCTAACCGTCCGGACTGGTGTATCTCTCGTCAGCGTACCTGGGGCGTGCCAATGTCTCTGTTCGTACACAAAGACACGGAAGAACTGCACCCGCGCACACTGGAGTTGATGGAAGAAGTCGCTAAACGTGTTGAACAAGACGGCATCCAGGCGTGGTGGGATCTCGACCCGCGCGACATCATGGGTGACGACGCTGACAACTACACCAAAGTGCCAGACACCCTGGACGTGTGGTTCGACTCCGGTTCAACGCATTCATCTGTTGTTGATGTGCGCCCTGAATTCAACGGCCATGCGGCAGATATGTACCTGGAAGGTTCGGATCAGCACCGCGGCTGGTTCATGTCTTCACTGATGATTTCGACGGCGATGAAAGGCAAAGCCCCTTACCGCCAGGTACTGACCCACGGCTTCACCGTTGATGGTCAGGGCCGCAAAATGTCCAAATCCATCGGTAACACCGTTTCTCCTCAGGACGTGATGAACAAACTGGGCGCGGATATTCTGCGTCTGTGGGTGGCATCAACGGATTACACCGGTGAAATTGCGGTGTCTGATGAGATCCTGAAGCGTGCTGCTGACTCTTATCGTCGTATCCGTAACACTGCTCGTTTCCTGTTGGCTAACCTTAACGGCTTCAATCCAGAAACCGATATGGTGAAACCGGAAGAGATGGTTGTTCTGGATCGTTGGGCTGTCAGCTGTGCGCAGGATGCACAAAACGATATCCTGGCCGCTTACGAAAACTACGATTTCCACGAAGTGGTGCAACGCCTGATGCGTTTCTGCTCCATCGAAATGGGCTCGTTCTACCTCGATATCATCAAAGACCGTCAGTACACCGCGAAGCCTGACAGCATAGCGCGTCGTAGCTGCCAGACCGCGCTGTTCCACATTGCAGAAGCGCTGGTTCGCTGGATGGCACCAATCATGTCCTTCACCGCTGACGAAATCTGGGCATTCCTGCCTGGCAATCGTGAGAAATACGTCTTTACCGGCGAGTGGTACGAAGGTCTGTTCGGTCTGGCTGACAGCGAAACGATGAACAATGAATACTGGGACACGCTGTTAACCGTGCGTGGCGAAGTGAACAAAGTTATCGAACAAGCGCGTGCTGACAAGCGTGTGGGCGGCTCTCTGGAAGCAGCAGTGACCCTGTATGCCGACAGCGAACTGGCGGCGAAGCTCAACAGCCTGGGCGAGGAATTGCGATTTGTCCTGTTGACCTCAGGTAGCGAAGTTGCCGATTATTCACAGGCAACTGAAGACGCACAGCAAAGCGAAATCCTGAAAGGATTGAAAGTTGCCCTGCGTAAAGCCGACGGTGAAAAATGCCCGCGTTGCTGGCATTACACCACCGACGTCGGTCAGGTAGCGGAACACGCAGAAATCTGTGGCCGCTGTGTAACCAACGTAGCCGGTGACGGCGAAAAGCGTAAATTTGCCTGATGAGTAAATCGATTTGTTCTACCGGACTGAGCTGGCTGTGGCTGGTGGTCGTGGTACTGATCGTCGATCTGGGCAGCAAATACCTGATCCTCCAGCATTTCATGCTGGGGGACACCGTATCGCTGTTCCCGTCGCTGAATCTGCACTATGCCCGCAATTACGGTGCCGCGTTTAGTTTCCTGGCGGATAAAGGGGGCTGGCAGCGCTGGTTCTTCGCGGGTATCGCTATCGGTATCTGCGTGATTTTGGCGGTGTTGATGTATCGCGCCAAAGCAAGCCAGAAGCTGCATAACATCGCCTATGCTTTAATCATTGGCGGCGCGCTCGGTAACTTGTTTGACCGGTTATGGCACGGTTTTGTGGTCGACATGATTGATTTCTATGTCGGCGACTGGCACTTCGCCACGTTTAACTTGGCTGATACGGCAATCTGTATCGGCGCGGCGCTGATTGTTCTGGAGGGGTTCTTTGTCTCCTCCGACAAACCCGCAAAAGAAAAAGGGTAATCCATGGCTGAGTCTATCCAGGCCAATAGCAGAGTTTTGGTGCATTTCACGCTGAAACTTGAAGATGGCTCCACTGCCGAGTCGACCCGCAATAACGGCAAACCGGCACTCTTCACGCTGGGTGACGAAACACTGTCGCCAGGCATGGAAGACCAGCTAGTCGGCTTAAAAGCAGGGGACAAAAAAGCGTTCTCTCTGGCACCAGAATCGGCGTTTGGTATTCCAAGCCCGGACATGATTCAGTATTTCTCGCGCCGCGAATTTATCGACGCGGGCGAGCCGGTGCCAGGGGCGATCATGCTGTTCACCGCAATGGATGGCAGCGAGATGCCAGGTGTTGTGCGTGAGGTTAATGGTGATTCCATCACCGTTGACTTTAACCACCCACTTGCCGGGCAAACCATTCATTTTGATATCGAAGTACTGGAAATTGACCCGGTACTGGAGGCGTTGAATGCAGATCCTGTTGGCTAACCCTCGCGGCTTTTGTGCCGGGGTAGACCGCGCTATCAGCATTGTTGAAAACGCGCTGGCCATTTACGGCGCACCGATTTACGTTCGTCACGAAGTGGTGCATAACCGCTATGTGGTTGATAGCCTGCGCGAACGCGGGGCGATTTTCATCGAGCAAATCAGCGAAGTGCCGGACGGCGCAATCCTGATTTTCTCCGCACATGGTGTTTCCCAGGCAGTACGTAATGAAGCCAAAGGCCGTGATTTAACGGTGTTTGACGCAACGTGCCCGCTGGTGACTAAAGTGCATATGGAAGTGGCTCGCGCCAGTCGTCGTGGTGAAGAATCCATTCTGATTGGCCACGCCGGGCACCCGGAAGTGGAAGGCACCATGGGCCAGTACAGCAACCCGAAAGGTGGCATGTATCTGGTTGAATCACCGGAAGATGTCAGCAAGCTGGATGTGAAAAACGAAGCCAAACTGTCGTTTATGACGCAGACCACGCTCTCTGTTGATGACACTTCTGACGTGATAGATGCGCTGCGTAAACGCTTCCCGAAAATCATTGGCCCGCGTAAAGACGACATTTGCTACGCCACTACCAACCGTCAGGAAGCCGTGCGAGCACTGGCTGATGAAGCGGATGTGGTGTTGGTGGTTGGCTCGAAAAACTCGTCTAACTCCAACCGTCTTGCAGAGCTTGCACAACGCATGGGCAAGGCCGCATATCTGATTGACGATGCGACCGATATCCAGGAGTCCTGGGTTAAAGATGCGGTTTGTGTTGGCGTTACGGCAGGGGCGTCTGCGCCAGATATTCTGGTGCAAAACGTTCTTGCTCGCTTGCGTGAGTTAGGCGGCAGTGAAACCCGAGAGCTTGTCGGGCGCGAAGAGAACATCATTTTCGAAGTGCCGCGTGAACTGCGTATGGATGTGAAAGAAGTCGAGTAATCGACATCCATCGCAAACACCAAATTCAAAAGGGGAGCTTATGCTCCCCTTTTTTGATCAAGCCTCACTCCTCACAGCTGGAAGTCACTCAGGAAGTGATCAATGATCTGATGGTCTTCACTGGGAAGTTGCCAGCCAGGCCTGCGGCAATAGTCCGTTACGATAATCCCACGTTTCATCAAAATCGTTTTCTCAACCTGAATGATGTATTCGCAATGCGTCATCCAGCACTGGATAAAGGGTAACAGCGCCTGATGTAGCGCCTCGGCCTGTGCTGTTTCGCTCCGCTGCCAGTGCTGATAAATCCGCACATATACCTCAGCAAAAGAACAACCCGGCATCACGCCTTTTCCGCCTGCCGCCAGCATTTGCAGCATGTACAAACCGGCATAGCCGTTGAGCACGCTGGCCTGTGGGGCCAGTTTCAGGAAATCGCGGGTGTAGTCGACCGGCGGATTACACTCGATTTTGAATACCGCATGCGGATAGCGGTCTGCGACCACAGCCAGTTGTTCAGGCGTTATCGGCAGCCCGGTTTCGCCCGGCGCGTACTGCACCATCACCGGGATCTCGACCGCTTCCAGCACGGCAAAAATATGCTCCTGAATCGCCTGTGGATTGGGGCTGAGAAAGAATGGCGGCAGCAGCATTAGCGCATCCACGCCCAACCTTTCGTAGTAACGCGCGCGTTTGACTGCCAGCTCAGTGCTGTGATCGGTTACTGACATCGCCCGATAAAGCGGGCTACCCGCCAGAGTACTGACAAACATTTGCGCCAGTCGGTCACGTTCCTGATCGTGCAATTTCGGGAATTCGCTGGCGATACCAAATAGCGTGGCTCCTTGCACGCCAGTCGTCGCGAGATGCTCAAGCAGGCGCACAAAACTCACTTCATCAATTTCGCCGTTAGTGGTAAAAGGCATCGCGACAATCGGGTTCACACCGCCAATGTCCTGCGCGGTATAGTGCTTAGTCATCAGTCGTCCTCCCGGTCAGCCAACACTGCACCTTGTGCGGCAGGCAGCGCCCAACGGCGATACAAACGCAGGAAGCCGCGTGGAACTTGTTTATCGACTGGCTTCCAGTTTTCACGACGCGTAGCCAGTTCGGCCTCGGCTACGTGCAAAGTTAGACTACGGGTTGGAATATCAATCGAGATTTCATCGCCATCTTCTACCAGACCCAATTCGCCACCATCCACCGCTTCCGGTGAAATATGGCCGACGAACAGACCACGGTTGGAGCCTGAGAAACGCCCGTCAGTAATCAACGCACAAGTATCAGAAAGCCCCATACCTTCAAGTGATTTCATTGGCTTGTACATTTCTGGCATACCAGGCCCGCCTTTTGGCCCTTCGTAGCGTAGAACCAGCACGCTACCCGGCTGGATTTGGCCAGACATGATCGCTTCCACAGATTCCTGCTCACTGTTAAACACCACCGCAGGGCCACGGAACACCATCAGGTTTTCCGGGACTGCGGCAGGTTTTACCACGCATCCGAGTGGTGACAGATTGCCGTGCAGCACGGCAACACCGGCCTCGTTACGCACGGGAATGGCTAAGGTATGGATGACTTCCGGGCGGCAACTCCGGGTTGCTTCGGTCAGCAACTCGGCTTTGGTTTTTCCGGCCACTGTCAGCGCATTCAGATCCATCAATTTGCTGATTTCATATTCGACCGCCTGTACACCGCCGGCTTCCCAGAAGTCGATCATGTCGTGTTCTGAGGCCGGATAAAGTGAGGCAACCAACGGCACCTGATGGCTTAACTCATCAAAAGCAGACAGCGGCAAATGGCCCAGTTCTGCTTCATAATAAATTGCCTGCAAGTGCAGAATTGCGTTGGTCGAACCGCCCGTTGCCAGCAAATAAATCATCGCATTGCGGATGGATTCAGCGGTAATGATCTGACGTGCATTAACACCATCCAATACCAGTTTGACGGCCTGACGACCGGTTTCCACTGCACATTCACGGCGCTCTTTTGAGATAGCAGGCAGCGTGCTGCTACCTGGTAAACTCATGCCCAGCACTTCGCCGATACAACACATGGTGTTCGCGGTGCCATACATGGTGCAGGAGCCAGGGCCTGGTTCGGCGATATTTTCAATGTGGGCGAACTCTTCTTCGCTGATTTCACCGCGCATTTTCCAGCCAATGGCTTCGGTGACGATATTGCCGTCCCAGTGTTTACCTTTATATTCAGCCGGGTACATTGGCCCGCCGTTAACCATAATCGCCGGGATATCCAGGCGAGCAGCGGCCATTAACATCGCCGGAACGATTTTGTCGCAGGAGCCGAGTAACACCATGCCGTCAAAACGGTGGGCGCGCATCATCACTTCAATTGATGCGGTAATCACTTCACGGGCAGCGAGGATATAGCGCATCCCCAAATGTCCTTCAGCTATCCCGTCGCAAGGGGCAATAGTGCCAAACACCATGCCCACGCCACCGGCTTCATCAATGCCTTCCAGCACTTTCGCCGTTAGTTCATTCAGGTTGGCATGGCCCGCAGTTGCGTTGGTGTAGCTGTTTACTACGGCAATCACAGGTTTGCGCAGTTGTTCATCGGTATGACCCATTGATTTGTATAGCGCACGTTTCAGTGCGCCGTCGTCACCTTCGAGGATCGGGTTGAAATGCGTGCCACAACTGGCACATCCGCCACCGCCACATCCACTCATAGTTTCAATCTCTTCTAAACGTTGCGATTAATAGTCGCGTTGATATGTTGGGCAGCATCAAGCTGCTCACCGCTCTGTTCGGGTACAGCGATAACTTTCTTCGGATTCGCCAGCCGTGCTGGCAGGGTGAGAATGAGTGGCGCGCACAGCAGTAAGAAGGCGGCGAGAATATATAAGCCCGTGTCGGTGCGTCCGGTAGTGTCTTTCAGCCATCCCAATACTGTCGGGCCAAAGAAACCTGCCAGGTTGCCGATGGAGTTAACGAAGGCGATACCTGCGGCTGCTGCCGTGCCGGAAAGCAGGGCGCCAGGCAGGCTGATGTAGGTTGGAATCAATGCCAGGGTGCCGGACATCGCCACGCAAATCCACGCCATCATCCAGAAGGTGGAGCCGCTGCAATACGCGCTCAATGCCAGGCCCACGCAGCCAATCATGGCGGGAATAGCGATGTGCCAACGACGTTCTTGTTTCAGGTCAGAATGGCGACTGTTCCACACCATAAAGCAGGCACCGAAGACATACGGCAGCGCCGCGAGCAGGCCAATATGGAAATCGTCGCTGACGCCTGAGGATTTGATGATCGACGGCAGCCAGAAGTTGATGCCGTAGTAACCGATGTTGAAGCTAAAGAACACCACCGCCAGCAGCCAGACGTAGCCGTTTTTCAACATCCCTTTCACGCTGCTATCCACTTTGCCTTTATTGGCGCGTTCACGGTTGGCGGCATCTTTTGCCAGATCGTTAATGACGACCTGTTTTTCGGCATCGCTTAACCATTTCGCCGACTTCACGTCGTTATCGAGATAACGCAGCACCACAAAAGCGAGCAGGAAAGAGGGGATCGCTTCAACCAGGAATAACCACTGCCAGTTGTGCAGGCTGCCGACGCCCTCAAACAGTTTGAGGATCAGGCCGGAAAGCGGGCTGCCGATAATGGTCGAAAGCGGCGTCACCAGAATAAACAGCCCCAGTGTGCGAGCGGAGCGCCACGACGGGAACCACAGCGTGAGATAAAACACGATGCCAGGGAAGAAACCGGCCTCCGCCACGCCGAGTAAAAAACGCACCACGTAAAACTGCGTCGGCGTGGTGACAAACATCATGCCCGCTGAGAGTACCGCCCAGGTTGCCATGATGCGGGCAATCCAGAAACGCGGCCCGAAACGTTGCATCAGCAAGTTACTTGGCATCTCAAACAGGAAATAACCGATAAAGAAGATGCCCGCCCCGAGCCCATATACTGTGTCGCTAAAGCTCAGCGCATCTTGCATGTGTAGTTTGGCGAATCCGACGTTAACGCGGTCCAGATAAGCGAAGAAATAACATAAGATCAAAAACGGGATCAGGCGTCGCGTTATCTTGCTATAAACCTTTGACTCCGCTGCCGAAGCTGTGGGTTTGTTGTCCAGAGCTGTGTTCATTTTTTTGTCTCCAGAAAATTCAGGGTAAGAGGTTTTTTTATTGTGTAGGGAATTTAATGTTCTATTGCTCAAGCCAGGCTTGCTGATACGCCTGTGCCCGTTCACGTAATACAGCCATGCTCATACCTGCCTGATACAACCCGCCACCCAGGCCAAAACCATCGGCTCCTGCCTGAATATAGCTACGCATTTGTGCGGCATCCGCTTGGATGCCACCTACGGGTAAACAGGCCACTTCACGTGGGACGACTGCGCGGAACGCTTTGGTTATTACTGGAGTGATATGTTCGGCCGGGAATAATTTCAGCGCGCTCGCCCCGGCGTCTATGGCGCTAAAAGCCTCGCTTGGTGTCATGACGCCAGGGAGACTTATCAAGCCGCGTTTCACCGAATGGCGAATTACATCGGGATTACAGTTGGGGGAGATGATCAATTGCCCACCGCATTCAGCAACGCTATCCACTTGTTCCACATTTAACACCGTGCCCGCACCGACATACCCACGGTTGCCTACGGTATCTCTCATCAGGTGAATAGATTTCAGTGCAGAAGGGCTATTAAGGGGGACTTCCAGGTAATGGAAACCGCACTCAAGCAGAATTTCTGCGGCTTCAACAGCTTGCTCCGGCGTTATACCGCGCAGAATGGCAATCAACGGTAAAGGCTCTTGTTGCCAGCGGGCAATAAATTGTTCCGGGCTCATTTTTGCATTCCTTGTAGTCGAGTAAAGAGGTGACTGAGGCCCGTCACGAAGCAGGCGTCGCCATCAGCCGATAGCAGATTGAGATCCATCTGGTTTGCTGCAAGTTGATATCGAGCTATTAGCGCCGGGTTGCCCACAACCCAGGCGTGTTGGCCTGCGGGAAGTGCTTTAAGTTCATAGCCAATCACCAGGCCTGAGAGATAGCTGTGAACGTGGGATTCCTGGATTTCTAAGGCCAGACGGCGTGTTCGCGCTGAAAAGATCAGGTGACTGAATGGTGCATCACGCAGGGCTGTTGCCATGCCAAGCAAGAAAGCTTCTTCATTTTCTTGCTGTTCTGGCAGTGCGCGCCCAAGGATTGAGTGCTGGCTTAACAGCGAGAAAAGTTCACCACTCATAAATGTTGAGAAGGCGGTGATTTTCCCGTTCACGATCTTCGCGTGTTTGCTGTGAGTGCCCGGTAGCAAGACCAGGTGTTCATCGGCAGCATGTAATGCGGCGAGCCCAAGTAATTGAACTTCTTCGCCACGCATGACATCGGGCTGGTGGTATTGGCTCATCCCGTGTACGCCAGGCACAATCCACGCTGGACTGCCCCATGGCGTGGTGAAAGCCAGTGTTCGGGCGACTAAAATGTCGATGTCGCAAGGCAGCGGAGCGTAGGGTACTTCCCGCCAGCCTTGCTGTGAGCCGACCATTCCCGCCATCACGACGGGCAATGATCCATGCTGCTCAAGCCACGGTTGCAGTAAGGTTTGCAGCGTGCAGGCAAATTGCCCTTGTTCAATGGACAACAACCCGCAGGCTTGATTGATGTGGGCGACTTGTACACTTTCCTGCATCAAAAATGCGCGGAAATTAGTCGTGCCCCAGTCGATGGCGATCCAGTTGTTTTTCATTTCAAGTAATACAAACCATGCAATCTTGTAATACAAGAATGCTAGAGCAAAAAACACCCGCAATCTGTGAGAGAGATCGAAATTACATCAGGAGAGGATCAAATAATGTGGTCGAACATTTCCGGACGATCTTGCCAGATGCGTTTTTTGGCTGCATTCAACAAGATGGTGCGCATTTGCTGGCGGGCAGTTTCGACTTGTTTCAGGCGAATAGCATCAAACAGTTGAAAGTGATCATCGACGGCGGCTTTGGTTTGGCGAACATCTTTCTCAATCGTCTGTTTGAAAGAAAGTTCCATGGCTGCGGAAAGTGCATTACCGAGTGCCAGTAAGAAAGGATTATGAGTGGCACGCAGCAGCGCATGGTGAAATGCCAGATCCCCTTCTTCAAATAAGGCTCTTTGCGCTTCAAGCTGGCCTTTACGCATCAACTGGAGTGCGTCTTCCATCGCTGCCAAATCATGTCCGTTGGCGTTTAATGCCGCGAGTGTTGCTACATTTGGCTCGAAAATCAGGCGTGTCACAATCAGTTGTTCAACCAGCTTTAGGTCAACTTCCCCTTCGGACAGCCAGCCGAGAACATCAATATCCAGCAGGCTCCACTGCTCGCGGCTATTCACCGTGCTGCGTTTTTTGGCCTGAATGGAGATAAGCCCTTTTGCGGCAAGCACCTGGAGGGCATTGCGTACTGAAGTGCGGGAGACTTCATACTCCACGGCCAGTTCGTTTTCACCTGGTAAAGAAAGCCCCGGCGCGAGATCGCCATGCATGATACGGCGTGCAAGGTGCTGGGTGACAGATTCAGAAATATTTGTCTGTGGGACTTTCATTACACTTTCTCGGTCGTGACTAAACATGGAAATGAGCTACATAGTAAGCTAATCGAGCCGTATTCGCACCGTATGTACTTAAAAGATAAGAGAGCAATGTATGAGTAGAACTCCAATTATTCTCGACACCGATCCAGGCATCGACGACGCCGTAGCCATTGCCGCTGCACTTTTTGCCCAGCAGCTTGATTTGAAGTTGCTGACCACGGTCGCCGGCAATGTCAGCGTCGAGAAAACGACCCGCAACGCGCTGCAACTGATGCACTTCTGGCACAAAGATATTCCTGTTGCTCAAGGGGCAGCCACGCCGCTGGTGCGTAAATTGCGCGATGCGGCCTACGTGCACGGCGAGTCTGGCATGGAAGGTTATGCGTTTGTCGACCACCAACGCCAGCCGCTGGATAAACCCGCTTTTCAGGCTATTTATGAATGCCTGAACGCAAGCCCTGAACCTATCACGCTGGTGGCGATCGGGCCGTTGACTAATATTGCACTGCTGCTCATTCAATACCCGCAATGCAAAGCGAAGATCAAACGACTGGTGATCATGGGCGGATCGGCGGGGCGCGGCAATTTCACACCAAACGCCGAGTTTAATATCGCCATCGATCCAGAAGCTGCCGCCAGGGTGTTCGAAAGTGGGGTGGAAATTGTGATGTGCGGCCTGGATGTCACCAATAAAGCGATGTTAAGCCCGGCATATTTAGAGCAGCTCCCATCTCTTAACCAAACCGGAAAAATGCTACACGCGCTATTTAGTCATTACCGCAGCGGCAGCATGGCGACAGGTTTGCGGATGCATGATTTATGCGCCATTGCCTGGTTGGTGAAGCCTGAGTTGTTCAGTGTGAAGCCCTGTTTTGTGGCCGTTGAAACCCATGGAGAATTCACTTCTGGCACGACTGTTGTGGATATCGAAGGCCGCTATCAGCGCGAGCCAAACGCCCATGTGGCGCTGGATCTTGACGTCGCAGGTTTCCAGAAATGGGTGGCGGAAGTCCTGGCCTTAGCCCCTTAAATATTAAACGCGACGCAGATCGACTTTCTTCGGCCTGATAATGGGGTTAATCGATTAACCTTGCTATGCTGATTAAGCAGTTCTCCTTGGGCCGGAGAAACAACATGACTATTCCTTTCTTTATGCCACCTGGCGTGGCGTTCGCTAACGGCCATTTCACGGCTGAAAATATCATTACTAAGGTCACGCATAGCGGGGATCTGGCTGGCATATTTCACGATCAAACCGCCTGGCGGGCGATCCCTTCAAAAACGCCAATTTACCAGGTTGAAATGCTGAGTTCAGCGCAAGGTGACGGCGAGCTTTATGTGGGAACCACGCATCTGAATCCGGGGCGTGTTGGCGACGAATTTTACATGACCAGGGGGCATTTTCATCAACGGCGCGAGCAAGGTGAGGTTTACTTTGGCCTGCGTGGAAGTGGCCTGTTGCTCCTACAAACTGAGCAAGGTGAGGCGAGGCTGGAGCAAGTATTCCCAGGCTCTGTCCACATCATTCCAGGTTTTACCGCACATCGTCTAATCAACACCGGAACGGAAATTCTTTCAGCACTGGCAGTCTGGCCAACCATTGCCGGGCATGATTATGCCTCGTTGGCAAAAGGCTTTGCGCTACGCGTTGTAGAGCAGGATGGCAAAATTCAGGCGAAGGAGGTGCAAAATGGCTGAGCCACTCCTCAATTATGGGTTGGATATGCAGGTCCATCACCAGCCAATGGGTTTTAGCTACGGTGAAGAGGTAATTGGGCCGGTGCCGGAGATCCGTAAACTCGATCAGATCCGTGCTTCATTGCGTGATCCTTTGTGCCAGGGGCCGGAAGATGTTTACGCGATCGTTATGGATGTTGCTCGATTGCAGGACAGAGAAGAACTTAAAAAACGGATGTTACTGTTTGGTGTGGTGACTTACGCTTCCGGGCGGTTGGGCGATGAACCTGTCCGCAGCCAGGGGCATATTCATCGAATTAGTGCGCATAGTGGCTGGTCGCCGCCAGAGCTATATGAAATCTGGCAGGGCAAAGCGATTATTTACATGCAGGAATATGTTGCCGACGATCCCGGCCGCTGCTTTGCAATCGTGGCCGGGCCTGGCGAAAAAGTGCTGGTGCCGCCGGGTTGGGCGCATGCCACTATCTCTGCATCACCTGATGAACCACTGACGTTTGGTGCCTGGTGCGACCGGGAATATGGTTTCGAATACGATGCGGTGCGGGCATACAAGGGGCTGGCGTGGTATCCGCTTTTGCAAGATGAGCATATTGCCTGGCAGCATAATCGCCGTTATATGCCGGGGCGTTTACAGGTGACCTCGCCGCGCCAATATACCGAGTTTGGGATTACCGATGCGCCGCTGTATCAACAATTTATTGATGATCCGGCGCGTTTTCAGTTTATTTCAAAGCCGGGAATGGTGAGCGGGAAATGGGTGGGGTTCCATCCTTAAAAAAGTCGGGTGACGCTGCGCTTACCCGACCTACGAGTTTGGTGTCGTAGGGGGGATAAGCGCAGCGTCATCCACCATGTTTTACGAGAACAGCCCCACAGCCACACCCGCCGCCGCCAACACCAATAACAACAACATTGCTTTCACCGGTGACACACCGCGTTTCGCCATCAAATACCAGGTGCCAATCACCACTAACAGCGGCAACAGGTTCGGGAAAATTCCATCCAGCATTTGTTGCACATGGATATTCACGCCATCCTTGGTGACAAACTCCAGTCCGGTGCCAAGCTTCACGTAACTTGCCGCCACGCCGCCCATCACAAATACGCCGAGCAACGATAGCGCTTCACGCAGGCGAGTCGATTTGCTGCTCACCAGCATCTCAACGGACGTCGACCCCATGCGGTAGCCTTTCAGGAACAGGAACCACGAGCCAGGAATGATAATTGCCAGCCATGCTACACAGTAAAACAGTGGCCCGAGGATATTCCCTCCCGCCGCCAGCGCCATACCGATACTCAGCAGAATCGGGATTAACATCCCCGGAATCATTGAATCGCCAATCCCAGCCACTGGACCCATCAGTCCCACTTTCAGGGTGTTGATGGTTTCGCCGTCGATTGGCTCACCGTTGGCGCGTTTCTCCTCAAGACCCAGCACCATGCCGTTGACTATCGCACCCAACTGCGGCTCGGTGTTATAGAACGACGCGTGGCGTTTGAGCATCTCTTTGCGTTGTTCTGGATCGGGATACAGCTTCTTCGCCACCGGCAACATACTCAAGCAAAAGCCGAATGACTCCAGGCGCTCAAAGCTCATTGAGGAGAGGTTGTACATCATCCAACTACGCCAGCAACGGCGCAGATCCTGGCGAGTGAGTTTACGTTCTTCCATCAGAATTCATCCTCATCATCAGCGGGCGTGGAGGCCACACGTTCAGCCTGTGGCTCGGGTTTGTAGTTGTAGTGAATCAGTGCCAGCAACGCGCCGACAATCACCAGCGCCACCATGTTTAGTTTCAGGAAAACAATGCAGATAAACCCCACCAGGAAGTAAATCAACATGCTGTAATTCTTGATTATTTGTTTAAGCAGAATGGCGATACCGACAGCTGGCAGAATCCCGCCCAATACGTTCATGGTGGAAAGAACGATGTGTGGCAGGCTGTCCATAAAGGCATTGATGTACTGCGCGCCGAAATAGACCGCGATAAACGTTGGAATAAAACGCATCAGGAAGTTGGTGGCTTGCGGCCAGATTGCGCTGTTGAGATACACGCCGCGCTCGTCGCCCTTTTCCAGCGCGATATCCGCACGGTGGTTCCACCAGGAATTGAGCACCATCATGGCGTTGAATAACACGGTGCCCGCAATGCCGATAGTGGCAGCTAACGCTACAGCCACTTCCGGGCCTTTATTGGAAAGAATGCCCAGTGCAATGGCCGGGAAGGCCACAAAGTTGAGATCCGCAGGCATAGAACCACCGGGGGTTACCATGGCGATATACACGGCTTGAACCGCCACGCCGATGATAATCCCGGTTTGCACATCGCCGAGAATAAAACCTACCAGCATCCCTGAAACCAGTGGGCGGGTAATCAGATACCAGCCGCCGGTCAACCCCAGCAGCCATGGGCTACTAAGCGCACCGAGGTAACAGAGAATGCCGATTAGAGCTGCTTCGAAAGCCATAATGCACTCCTTTATTTGAGTTTTTGTCGAGCATCTTGCCAGCTGTAACTGCTGGCATCGGGTACCAGTCGAAATTCAATCTGGTGCCCGCGCAGCGAGAGATAGTCGAGCGCCGCTATCTCTTCCGGATTCACAGACTGATTCGGGCCAATGGTGGTGGTAGTGGCTCGTGCGCTCATCGGGCCAACGTTGATTTTCTTATTGCTGTTTTGCAGGCTGATTCCCGCTTCTTCAATGCGTTTTAGCGTCACCGGAGATTTACCAATCACGAAATAATGCTTCTCACTGGCGATGATCTTCGGCAGTTTTTCAATCGCGGTGGCGGTATCAAATAACCAGACTTTGGTATCCTGCACCGCACCTTTCATCACCGAAGACAACAACGGATCGGCGGCGACAGCGTCATCAATGGCGATGATCCCATCGCACGGCAACTCTTTTGCCCAGCGGGTGATCAACTGGCCGTGGATCACCCGATCGTCAATGCGTACAAAAGAAATACTCATCGTTGCCCCTTAGAAATCATCAGATTGTGTGGTTTCAGCCAATTGGGCCTGAACCAGGGAGTCGCGCGATTCTTCCAGTAAAACCGCTGCCGCTTGGGCTACATCGGTCAGATCTTTTATTTCATCGCTCAGCAATAGCATGGGGAAATTAACACCTCCCAACACCGCCATTGGCGGTTGCGTTTGCGGATCGAACGCATGGTGGCAGGCAATATTCCAAGGCGTGCCGCTTTGCAAATCGCACAGCACCAGCACACCATCAGCATCTTTGGCGGCCTGTTTCAGCACCGCAGCAAACTCATCGCCAAAACTATTGATGCCCTTGTTCTCCGTTAGCATCACCGGGAATACATGCGGCAATTCGCCATAAACCATTTTGCTACCGGCCAGTAGTGCTTCGGCAAGCGAGCCATGTGTTGCCAGAATGACGTTGATCATCTTGTTATCCTCTTACCCAGGCTTTCATGGTGGCGAGCTGTTGACCTACACCGCTGCCGTATGGGGAAATGCGATATTCGCCGACCGCCGCCGGAACAATGAAGGTTTCGGCGTAATGCACCACAAAGGGTTCGAATGCGCCGCTCGGGCTTTCAACCAGCGCTTCACTGCCTTCCACCAGATTCAGTACGTTTACGCCACCATGAGTGTGGTGCGTGACAGGTTGCGTAAACCAATGGCGGCGGGTTTCGATAAACTCACGTTCATGTAGACCCGTACGTTCTTCGCGCCAGCCATCACCTTCCGCGATAGGCTCGAAATGATTCACCAGATGCTCGGTGACCCATTGCGTATCACGTTGCCAGTCAATCACTTGTGCACCGTGTTCAAGATGCACCGGACGTGGCAGACCATCCAGACCGAGGCGCCCCCAGTCCCACAATTTGAAGGTGAAAATGAACGGCGTGGCGCTGATCTCCAGCACCATTGCACCGGATCCAGAGCAGTGAACAGTGCCTGCCGGGATCAGGAAATGATCGTGTTTACGTGCCGGGAAACGGTTAACGAATTTCTCATCATCAAACGCTTTTTCGCCCCGTTGCGCACACGCAAGATCGTCGAGCATTTCCTGTGGATTGATGCCTGTTTTGGTCCCCAGATACACTTGCGCACCAGGCTCGGCTTCCAGCATGTAATAGCTCTCATCCTGGGTGTAATGCATGCCGAAATGCTGCTGGATGTATTCGGTAATCGGGTGAACCTGGAAGCTTAAATTCTGCCCGCCGATGGTATCGAGGAAGTCGAAGCGGATCGGGAATTCCGCACCAAAACGGGCATGAACACGCTCGCCAAGCAGTGGGCGAGGGTAGAGCAACACCAGATCCTGAGAGGGGATCTCGATCCGCACATCACCAAAACGCAGTAACAGGCTGTTCTCCTCGGGCACACAGTCAAAACACCATGCGTAATTTGGCTTTGAGGGATCGAGATCGAATTTGTCTTTCATCCATTGCCCGCCCCAGACTCCTGGGTCGAAGAATGGCACTACGCGGAACGGTTGTTGCGTGGTTTGTTGCAGGCCATGGCGCAACGCATCTCCGCTCACCATCGCCGGTTGTGCGGCATTATTGGTATCGAGCAGGAAATCTGCGCGCTTCAGAAGTGGCGTTTTATGGCGATCAAACACACGCCACTCAATGAAAAAGGCGCGTTTGTAGCGGCGCAGAATATCTTCATTTGTATTATTCGCCCCCCAGTTCCCGAGTTCGCCACGGCGAAAACGCTGCTGGATTTCCCAGCGCGCCAGATCTGCATACACCAGCACATCACCTGAATGAATAAGTGCCGCGCCGGGGCCGTAGACCACGACCAATCCTTCGGTTATTTCCGCGACCTCAAGCTGCGCGGCGGCTAGTTTTTCCGGGCAAAGAAACTCATTTAATTCATGGCATGAGAGTACGCCAAACACCCGGTCATCCGTCAGGTTGCGTGCCAGCAAATCATGCAGATGTTGTTCACTTAAGCGCGCGGATTCGGCATTAATGCTGAGCGTTGGGTTGAGTTGTGCAATGAGTTGCGCGTGAAGCTCTTCGAGTTGAACGCCCGGGTAGCAGTCAATAACCAACACGGTTTTTCCCGAGCGAGCAAGTTGCTTGCTGACGGCTTGTTGGATAGCGGCCCAACCCTGCCATGCGTGATCGTCAAACCCCGAAACGCTGACTTCGGGATACTTTTCGTATGATGCCGGATGCATATTCTTCTCCCTGTTCTTAATGAATTAAGATTAATCGATTAACCGACTTTGAACAGGGTGGTAAACGCGATTAACCCACCACTTTTAGCAAGATGTCGCCTGAAGTTGAGTTATCTGTGATGGCTTTCACATGGATATATGCAATTTTTTGGTTATTCGATTAATCTGAGAATCATTGCTAAATACCAAGGAGTGCTAATGAGCACCGTAACCCTTGCCCAAGTCGCAAAGCAGGCCGAAGTTTCAACTGCTACCGTTTCAATGGTGTTGCGTAATCGGGGCAGAATTTCTGACGCCACTCGAACCCGTGTGCTGAAAGCACTGGATGATCTGGGATACGTGTATAACCAAACGGCAGCCAATTTACGTAATCGCACCAGTAATCAGGTCGGGCTGTTGCTGCACGACATTACCAACCCTTTTTACGGTGAAATGACTGCCGGGCTAAGCCAGGAAATGGAACGCCACGATCTGCTGCTATTTTTGGCAAACAGTGAAGAGTCCGGCGAGCGCCAGCAAAAATTTGTCGATTCTCTGATGCGCAATAACGCGTGCGGCATGGTGCTGTGCGCGGCACGGGAAACGCCACCGCTATTTTTCGAAACCCTGAAGCGCCGCAATATTCCGGCAATTATGGTGGTGCGCCCAATGGACGATGTGGACTTCGACTTTGTCGGTACCGATAACTTTTTGGGCACTCAGTTGGCGACACAGCATCTGTTGCGTCTCGGGCATCGCAACATTGCATTTATCGGCGGTAGTGAAAATTCTATTAGCCGTGCACAGCGTATCGGTGGCTACAGCAGCAAACTGCTAGAGCACCGTATCCAACCGAAAAGTGAATGGGTGGTTTCATCGCTCGCCAGCCAAAGTGATGGTGCACGCGTGGCTGAAGAGCTATTCCGGCAGTACCCGGAAATCACGGCCGCTGTCTGTTATCAGGATATTGTGGCACTCGGCGTCATGCAGACACTGCGTAAAATGGGACGCCAGCCGGGCATCGACTTTGCGCTGGTAGGTTTTGACGATATTACCGAAGCATCTTTGGTTCAGCCAGCGTTGACGACAGTTTCAGTCGCCGCTAAAGAGATTGGTCGCAAAGCTGGAGAGCTGTTATTTAGCCGTATTCAGGGTAACGATGAGCCCCCAAAACGTATCATCCTGCCTCCAACGCTAGTGGTGCGGGAGTCATGTGGGTTTGCATAATGGGTGATTTAAAACCTTTTGATTATCAGGTGAATGATGGGTTTTACTGATAACTTCAGCGTTTTGTCATAAATTTCTTATTATCGGTGTTTTCGAGTGGCGGCTTGTGAGCGGGCTGGTTAACCTGAGAACGTTATATATGCAGATTAATATAGAAAAGAGAGTGAATATGGATGGATCACAAGTCCGTGTAGCAATCGCGGGTGCGGGTGGTCGCATGGGGCGACAACTGATTCAGGCTGCATTACAGCTGGATGGCATCAAACTCGGTGCAGCACTTGAACGTACAGGGTCATCCCTGGTTGGTAGTGATGCAGGTGAATTAGCCGGTGTAGCGAAAACGGGCGTTATCGTAAGCGATAGTCTGGATGCCGTGGTCAACGATTTCGATGTCTTTATCGATTTTACTCGTCCTGAAGGCACGCTAAATCATCTGGCTTTCTGCCGCCAACACGGTAAGGGCATGGTGATTGGGACGACGGGTTTTGATGATGCGGGCAAACAGGCAATTACTGACGCTTCAACACAGATCCCAATTGTCTTTGCCGCCAACTTTAGCGTTGGTGTGAACGTGATGCTCAAACTGTTGGAAAAAGCCGCAAAAGTGATGGGCGACTATACCGATATCGAAATCATCGAAGCACATCATCGTCACAAAGTTGATGCTCCATCGGGCACCGCTCTGGCGATGGGCGAAGCCATTGCTCATGCGATGGATAAAGACTTAAAAGAGTGTGCGGTCTATTCCCGTGAAGGGTACACCGGCGAGCGCGTTCCAGGCACTATTGGTTTTGCCACAGTGCGTGCAGGCGACATTATTGGTGAACATACGGCGATGTTTGCGGACATCGGCGAGCGTATTGAAATCAGCCATAAAGCATCCAGTCGTATGACTTTTGCAAATGGTGCAGTTAAGTCTGCATTGTGGTTGAGTGCAATGAAAAGTGGTCTTTATGACATGCGTGATGTCCTTGATCTTAATAGTTTGTAATCGTTATTACCCATCGTGATGTGGTTATTACAATCGTAATTACTTGATTGATAGGGCAATATTTTATTGCCCTTTTTATTTAATGTTATTTTGGTTGTTTGTTTCAATTATTTGTTTGAAATTCTTATAATTATATCTTTATAACCCTTTTATCGTTGTTTTTTTATCATTTTTGACCATTTGGTCCACTTTTTACCTTCTTGTAATTAGATTCCCATTCATCCTGGCCCGCAACCGATTACGCACTGTAAGTTAGCTGTTGATTTCACCGGTCAATTCCTCTTTTTTACATCAGAGCGCTAAAAAACACATAAAAAGTTGCGCTTATGGTAGACTTTTGCCCGGCCTCTCACTAGAATGCCGCCGTTTGTCAAAAATCCAAATGACAGGCTGTTTTGCATTGATTCCTGAATTCGTTTTGAATTAATATGCAAATAAATTGACTGTTTATTCCCTGGAGGGCGTTTTGATTAAGTCAGCAATATTGGTTCTGGAAGACGGAACCCAATTCCACGGTCGGGCCATTGGGGCATCGGGTTCGGCCATTGGGGAAGTCGTTTTCAACACCTCTTTGACCGGTTATCAAGAAATCCTCACTGATCCTTCCTACTCCCGCCAGATTGTCACTCTTACTTATCCTCATATCGGAAATGTCGGCACCAATGCTGCTGACGAAGAATCCTCCCAGGTACATGCGCAAGGCCTCGTTATCCGTGACCTACCACTGATTGCCAGCAACTACCGCAATACCGAAGACCTTTCTTCCTACCTTAAGCGCCATAACATTGTGGCCATCGCCGATATCGATACCCGTAAGCTGACCCGAATCCTGCGTGAGAAAGGTGCACAGAACGGCTGCATTATTGCCGGTGATAACCTGGACGCGGCATTGGCGCTGGAAAAAGCGAAAGCCTTCCCTGGCCTTAATGGCATGGATCTGGCGAAAGAAGTGACCACTCAGGAAGCTTATGCCTGGCAGCAAGGCAGCTGGACGCTGGAAGGCGAATTACCTGAAGCGGCTAAAGAAGAAGACTTACCATTCCATGTCGTGGCTTACGATTACGGCGTGAAGCGCAACATTCTGCGCATGTTGGTTGACCGCGGTTGCCGCCTGACAGTGGTTCCAGCACAAACGCCAGCAGAAGAAGTGCTGAAGATGAACCCAGACGGCATCTTCCTTTCTAACGGCCCAGGTGACCCGGCACCGTGTGATTACGCTATCAGCGCAATCAAATCCTTCCTGGAAACCGACGTGCCGGTATTCGGTATCTGCTTAGGCCACCAGTTGCTGGCTCTGGCAAGCGGCGCGAAAACCGTGAAGATGAAGTTTGGTCACCACGGTGGTAACCACCCGGTTAAAGATTTGGATCGCGATTGCGTGATGATTACTGCCCAGAACCACGGTTTTGCGGTAGAGGAATCAACACTTCCGGCGAACCTGCGCGTGACCCATAAGTCATTGTTCGATGGCACGCTGCAAGGCATCCATCGTACCGATAAAGCGGCATTCAGTTTCCAGGGCCACCCTGAAGCAAGCCCGGGTCCACACGATGCGGCACCGTTGTTTGACCACTTTGTCGAATTGATTAAGCACTACCGTTCTACCGCCACTCTTAATAGCAAGTAAGTATCAGGAGCTAAGAAAATGCCAAAACGTACAGATATAAAAAGCATCCTGATCCTCGGCGCAGGCCCAATTGTTATCGGCCAGGCGTGTGAGTTCGACTACTCCGGTGCTCAGGCGTGTAAAGCGCTGCGTGAAGAGGGTTACCGTGTCATTCTGGTGAACTCCAACCCGGCAACGATTATGACCGACCCGGAAATGGCTGATGCGACTTACATCGAGCCGATTCACTGGGAAGTGGTTCGCAAAATCATTGAGAAAGAGCGCCCGGATGCGGTTCTGCCAACCATGGGCGGCCAGACTGCACTGAACTGTGCACTGGAACTGGAACGTGAAGGTGTGCTGGCAGAATTCGGCGTCACCATGATTGGTGCTACCGCTGATGCGATAGATAAAGCTGAAGACCGCCGCCGTTTCGACGTGGCGATGAAAAAAATCGGCCTTGATACTGCGCGTTCTGGTATTGCTCACAACATGGAAGAAGCGCTGGCGGTTGCGGCTGACGTGGGTTATCCGTGCATCATCCGCCCTTCATTCACCATGGGTGGCACCGGCGGCGGTATCGCTTACAACCGTGAAGAGTTCGAAGAAATCTGCGAGCGTGGTCTGGATCTTTCGCCAACCAAAGAGCTGCTGATTGACGAATCGCTGATCGGTTGGAAAGAGTACGAAATGGAAGTTGTGCGTGATAAAAACGACAACTGCATCATCGTCTGCTCTATCGAAAACCTCGACCCGATGGGCATCCACACCGGTGACTCCATCACTGTTGCGCCAGCGCAAACGCTGACCGACAAAGAATACCAAATCATGCGTAACGCCTCGATGGCGGTACTGCGTGAAATCGGCGTAGAAACTGGCGGTTCCAACGTGCAGTTCTCGGTTAACCCGAAAACTGGCCGTTTGATTGTTATCGAGATGAACCCGCGCGTGTCGCGCTCTTCTGCGCTGGCATCCAAAGCGACCGGCTTCCCGATTGCCAAAGTGGCGGCGAAACTGGCGGTGGGTTATACCCTCGATGAACTGATGAACGATATCACCGGTGGCAAAACGCCGGCATCGTTCGAGCCGTCTATCGACTACGTTGTCACCAAAATCCCACGCTTTAACTTTGAGAAATTCGTCGGCGCGAACGACCGCCTGACCACGCAGATGAAATCTGTTGGTGAAGTGATGGCGATTGGCCGCACACAACAGGAATCACTGCAAAAAGCCTTGCGCGGCCTGGAAGTGGGCGCAACTGGTTTTGACCCGAAAGTGAATCTGGATGACCCGGAAGCGCTGACCAAAATTCGCCGCGAGCTGAAAGACGCAGGCGCTGAGCGTATCTGGTACGTGGCTGATGCCTTCCGTGCAGGCCTGTCCGTTGACGGCGTGTTCAACCTGACCAACATCGACCGCTGGTTCCTGGTGCAAATCGAAGAGCTGGTTCGCCTGGAAGAGAAAGTTGAAGAGATCGGTATCACCGGCCTGGACTACGACTTCCTGCGTATGCTCAAACGCAAAGGCTTTGCGGATGCGCGCCTGGCGAAACTGGCTGGCGTTCGCGAATCTGAAATCCGCAAACTGCGTGAGCAATATAAACTGCACCCGGTTTATAAGCGTGTTGATACCTGTGCGGCGGAGTTCTCAACTGACACCGCGTACATGTACTCCACTTATGAAGATGAGTGCGAAGCTAACCCGAACAACGACCGTGACAAAATCATGGTGCTGGGCGGTGGTCCAAACCGTATCGGCCAGGGTATCGAGTTTGACTACTGCTGCGTACACGCCTCTCTGGCGCTGCGTGAAGATGGTTACGAAACCATCATGGTTAACTGTAACCCGGAAACCGTTTCTACCGACTACGACACTTCAGACCGCCTGTACTTCGAGCCAGTAACCTTCGAAGACGTGCTGGAAATCGTCCGCGTTGAGAAACCTAAAGGCGTTATCGTGCAGTACGGCGGCCAGACTCCGCTGAAACTGGCACGTGAACTGGAAGCAGCAGGTGTTCCGATTATCGGCACCAGCCCTGACGCGATTGACCGCGCAGAAGACCGTGAGCGTTTCCAGCACGCAGTTGACCGCCTGAAGTTGAAACAGCCTGCCAACGCCACCGTTACCACTATCGAAATGGCGGTAGAAAAAGCAGCACACATTGGTTACCCGCTGGTGGTTCGCCCATCCTACGTTCTGGGCGGTCGCGCGATGGAAATCGTTTATGACGAAATCGACCTGCGCCGTTACTTCCAGACAGCGGTAAGTGTCTCTAACGATGCACCAGTGCTGCTCGACCGCTTCCTTGACGATGCGGTAGAAGTGGATGTCGATGCGATTTGCGACGGTGAAACCGTGCTGATTGGCGGCATCATGGAGCACATCGAACAGGCAGGCGTTCACTCCGGTGACTCGGCATGTTCTCTGCCAGCTTACACGCTGAGCCAGGAAATCCAGGACGTGATGCGCCAGCAGGTGCAGAAACTGGCTTTCGAACTGCAAGTTCGCGGTTTGATGAACGTGCAGTTTGCGGTGAAAGATAACGAAGTCTACTTGATTGAAGTTAACCCACGTGCTGCGCGTACCGTACCGTTTGTCTCTAAAGCAACCGGCATGGCACTGGCTAAAGTGGCGGCGCGAGTGATGGTTGGGCAAACCCTTGTACAGCAGGGCATGACCAAAGAAATCATTCCACCGTATTACTCGGTAAAAGAAGTAGTTCTGCCGTTCAACAAGTTCCCAGGCGTTGACCCACTGTTAGGGCCAGAAATGCGCTCTACCGGTGAAGTGATGGGCGTAGGCCGTACCTTTGCAGAAGCTTTCTCCAAAGCGATGCTGGGCAGCCAGTCCACCATGCGTAAACCAGGCCGCGCACTGCTGTCTGTTCGCGAAGGCGACAAAAAACGTGTGGTAGACCTGGCGGCTAAATTGTTGAAGCAGGGCTTCGAACTGGATGCGACTCACGGTACTGCGGTTGTGTTGGGTGAAGCTGGCATTAACCCGCGTCTGGTGAACAAGGTGCATGAAGGTCGTCCGCACATTCAGGACCGTATCAAGAATGGCGAATATACCTATATCATCAACACCACAGCTGGCCGTCAGGCGATTGAGGATTCCAAGCTGATTCGCCGTAGCGCACTGCAATACAAAGTGCACTACGACACCACGCTGAACGGTGGTTTTGCTACCGCGATGGCGCTGAACTCTGACGCGACTGAAAAAGTGATTTCAGTGCAGGAAATGCACGCGCAAATCACTAAGTAATCGCTTCTCGATACTTTTGAAACCCGCTTCGTGCGGGTTTTTTTTCGTCTGATGTTTATGGTGGTCGACACTTCAGAGTGTTCTGTATTTTCCAGCGAAGCCGGAAAATCCTGCTAATGTTTTTAGTCTGAAGATGAGAAATGACTACAAACAGGGAGAACAACATGAAAAACAAAATTCTAATGGCATCTATATTCGCTGCTGCAACCATGGTTACCGTGGCGGGCTGTTCGTCTAACCAAGCGGTAAAAACCAGCGATGGCAAAACCATTGTCACCGATGGCAAACCGCAGGTTGACGACGACACAGGCCTGGTCTCTTACAAAAATGCCGAAACCGGCAAGACCGAGCAGATCAACCGTGACCAGGTTAAATCCATGGGCGAACTGGATAATTAATCCAGGTCTTCCCACTTAGCCCGGCTGGAATTATGACTATTAGCCTGTTGAATTACTGACTACACTCTTTGAGAAAAGAATGCGGTAAAACAACAGGCTAATTGATGATTTTAATTATTTATGCACATCCTTACCCGCAACACTCTCACGCAAACCGAAAAATGCTTGAGCAAGCCTCGCTTTTGCCTGATGTAGAAGTGCGCTCCCTCTATGAGTTATACCCCGATTTCAATATTGATATTGCCGCCGAGCAGGAAGCATTAAGCCGCGCAGATTTGGTTATCTGGCAGCACCCAATGCAGTGGTACAGCACTCCGCCATTGATGAAACTGTGGATCGACAAAGTCCTTGCCCACGGTTGGGCATACGGGCGTGGCGGTAGGGCACTACACGGAAAAAACGTCATGTGGGCGGTTACTACTGGTGGTGGCGATAACCACTTTAATCTGGGTGACCACCCAGGCTTTGATGTGCTTGGACAACCATTGCAGGCGACTGCCCTTTACTGTGGTATGAACTGGCTACCACATTTCACCGTTCATTTCACTTTCGTTTGCGATGAGAACACGCTCGAAGTACAGGCCGGGCAATATAAACAACGGTTGCTCGACTGGCGGGAGGCGAACCATGGATAGTCACAGCATGATTCAGGCGCTGATTTATCTCGGCTCCGCCGCGATCATTGTGCCCATTGCCGTGCGGCTTGGATTAGGTTCGGTGCTTGGCTACCTGATTGCTGGGTGCATTATCGGCCCGTGGGGATTACGTCTGGTTACCGATGCCGAAACTATTCTGCATTTTGCGGAGATCGGCGTGGTGTTGATGTTATTTGTCATTGGTCTCGAGCTTGACCCTCGTCGCCTGTGGACGCTACGCGCTTCGGTGTTTGGTGGCGGTGCGCTGCAAATGGTGGCGTGCGGTTTGCTGCTTGGTTTGTTCTGCATGTTCTTAGGGCTGCGTTGGCAGGTAGCCGTTTTGATCGGCCTTACGCTGGCGCTGTCTTCCACCGCCATCGCCATGCAGGCGATGAACGAGCGCAATCTGACCGTTTCGCAAATGGGGCGCAGCGCGTTTGCGGTGCTGTTATTCCAGGATATTGCCGCAATCCCGTTAGTCGCAATGATTCCGTTACTCGCCACCAGTGGCGCGACGACCACCCTGGCTGCGTTTTCCATTTCAGCTCTGAAAGTGGTTGGTGCATTGGCCATCGTTGTATTGCTTGGCCGCTATGTGACGCGCCCGTTGCTGCGGTTCGTTGCGCGTTCCGGCCTGCGTGAAGTCTTCAGCGCCATGGCATTGTTTATGGTGTTTGGTTTTGGCTTATTGCTTGAAGAAGCTGGGCTTTCGATGGCGATGGGAGCGTTTCTTGCCGGTGTGTTACTGGCAAGTTCTGAGTATCGCCATGCGCTGGAAAGTGATATCGAACCGTTCAAAGGTTTGCTGCTCGGGCTGTTCTTTATCGGTGTGGGCATGTCGATAGACTTCGGCACGCTGCTTGAGAATCCACTGCGGATTATTGCGCTGCTGTTCGGATTCCTGGCGATCAAAATCATTACGCTCTGGATTGTGGCAAAACCGCTGAATGTGCCGCGCAAGCAACGGCGCTGGTTTGCTGTTTTGCTGGGGCAAGGTAGTGAATTTGCTTTCGTGATTTTTGGTACAGCAAGAATGGCTGAGGTGTTAGATGACAGTTGGGCGAAATCGCTGACCCTTGCTGTTGCGCTATCAATGGCGGCAACGCCGCTACTGCTGGTATTACTCAACCGTCTGGAGAAATCGGGTAAAGAACAGGCCCGAGAAGCGGATGAAATCGATGAAGAACAGCCGCGAGTGATTATCGCAGGCTTCGGTCGTTTCGGGCAGATTGCTGGCCGTTTGTTACTCACCAGTGGGGTGAAAATGGTGGTTCTTGACCATGACCCAGACCACATTGAAACGTTGCGTAAGTTCGGCACCAAAGTCTTTTATGGTGATGCAACACGCGTGGATTTACTGGAGTCCGCCGGGGCTGCAAAAGCTGAAGTGCTGATCAATGCTATCGACGATCCTGATGCCAATATGCAGCTTGCAGAGCTGGTGCAGGAACATTTCCCGCATCTGAAAGTGATTGCGCGAGCACGCGACCTTGACCACTTCATTCGCCTGCGGCAGTTGGGTGTTGAACAACCAGAGCGTGAAACATTTGAAGGCGCATTAAAAGTGGGGCGCCGGGCACTGGAAGGTCTGGGCGTTGGCAGCTACGAAGCTCGTGAGCGAGCCGATCACTTCCGACGTTTTAATACGCAGATGGTTGAAGAGATGGTTCCAGCTCCAGACTGGTCAGCGCGAGCCGATGTGCTCAAGCGCACCAGTGCCATGCTGACTGAGGTGATTAACGAAGATCGTACTCATCTGAATGTGATTCAGCGCCACGGCTGGCAGGGGACGGAAGAAGGGCTTCATTCGGGGAAACTGGCTGATGAGCCGCCAGTGAAACCGGAATAACGAAAAAGCTCCCGAATTTGGGAGCTTTTTAAAATCTATTGGTTTGAGTAAAAGTCAGCTCAAAGCCACTTTAATCCCCAGCGCAATCAACATGCCACCCAGCAGTTTATCGACAATTTTCTGTGCTTTAGCCAGGCCGCGACGAACAGGCTCGCTTTGGATTAATACAACCAACAGAGGCCACCAGACCACGGACAGCATCAGGATAACTCCGGCATACCAAAGTTTTTCCATGGTCCCTGAATTCACGCTCAATACCTGGGTGAAAACAGAAAGGAAGAATAGGGTCGCTTTTGGGTTCAGCAGGTTGCACAAATAGCCCTGTAAGAATGCTTTCTTAAGTGTTGTTTGTTGGCGCTCAACGTTGCTGACATCCATTTTACTGCTGCCACGAGCAAATAGTGCATGTAAACCAATCCAGATCAGATAAGCGGCCCCGGCATATTTCAACAGGTCGAATAACCATGGTGTCGTGGTAATAACCACGGCTAAACCCGCAACACAATAAGTCATGTGAGTTGCCACGCCGCTGATGACACCCAGCGAAGTCATCATTGCCGCAGTACGTGAATAGCGTGCTGCGTTCTTAATCACCAGAAAGAAATCAGGCCCGGGAGATAGCATTCCCAAAGTGGCAATGGTGGCGACGAAAAGCGTGGTTTCTAACATGGTTTAATCCGGTGCAGTCAAAGAAACGTGAACTATACCGCAGCTATTGCATAAACTTATAGAGGGTGACGGAGAGCGGTTAAGTATTTTTTACGTCATCTTTTACAATGCTTCTGACACTTTTACGCTAACTCGTTGTTCCTGCTATAACAGGAAGCAATACGTTACGGGTTTACAGTCGCAGAACAAAAATATTCTCACGGACATGCTTGCGGATAGTCGACGAAAGAATGCGCTTTCCGTATAGTGGCGGCAATTTTTTCACCACCCTTGGGTTAATAGAATGATCAGTCTGATTGCTGCATTAGCGGTAGATCGTGTAATTGGCATGGAAAACGCCATGCCCTGGGAAATACCTGCCGATCTGGCCTGGTTTAAACGTAATACGTTGAATAAACCTGTCGTGATGGGGCGTTTGACCTGGGAATCCATCGGTCGTCCGCTGCCAGGTCGCAAGAACATCGTTATTAGCAGCAAGCCCGGCACCGATGACCGCGTTGAGTGGGTATCATCCATCGAAGACGCGATTAAAGCCTGTGGCGATGCGGAAGAGATTATGGTGATTGGCGGCGGTCGTATTTACGAACAATTCCTGCCAAAAGCTCAGCGCCTGTATCTGACGCACATTGATGCGGAAGTGGAAGGCGACACGCACTTCCCGGATTACGATCCGGACGAGTGGCAGTCAACGTTTAGTGAATTCCATGATGCCGATGAGAATAACTCACACGGTTATTGTTTTGAGGTTCTGGAGCGTCGTTAAGGCGTTGAAGAATGAAAAAACCGGTTAGCTAGTATATCCAAAATAATTCGAGTTGCAGGAAGGTGGCAAAAGAGTGAATCTCCAGTCACTTACTAACGTAAGTGACTGGGGTGAACGAGAGCAGCCAACGCTCATGCAACTTGAATTATGACGGATATAACCGGGTTTTTTATTACGAAGCAATAGCCGTTTCACCACCGCCAACATCCTGCTGGCGATTCGAGGGCTGGGTGAAATATGTTTTATCTTCCCAGCGTAGGCAAGTTAGCTCACCGCCCCAGCAACATCCTGTATCCAGCCCGTAAATCCCTTCTGGTGTGCCTTTACCTTCCAGTGATGCCCAATGTCCGAAGATAACTGAGTATTCATCGGTAACCGGCCCTGAAATAGCAAACCACGGTTTGAGCGGCGCAGGCGCGCTTTCTGGTGTGTCTTTGCAGTACATATCCAGTTGCCCGTTCGGGAAGCAATAACGCATACGGGTCAGCGAATTGGTAATAAAGCGCAGACGAGCGAGCCCTGAAAGTTCAGGCGACCAGTTGTTAGGCATATCGCCATACATCGCATCAAGGAATAACGGATAGCTGTCGCTTGAAAGCACGGCTTCAACATCACGCGCGCAGGCCATTGCAGTATTCAAATCCCACTGCGGCGTAATCCCGGCATGTGCCATCACCAGTTTTTTCTCTTCATCAACCTGTATCAGAGGTTGGCGACGTAACCAGTTCAGCAGTTCGTCGGCATCTGGCGCTTCCAGCAATTGGGAAACGCGATCTTTGGGTTTATTGCGGCTAATGCCTGCATAAACTGCCAGAAGATGCAGATCGTGATTACCGAGAACGATACGAGCACTTTCACCAAGCCCGCGCACAAAACGCAAAACTTCAAGCGAGCCGGGTCCACGCGCGACGAGATCGCCCGTAAGCCATAAAATATCTTTGCCAGGCGTAAACTCAACCTGTTGCAGCAGGGCTACCAGTTCATCGTAACAACCATGAACATCGCCAATCAGGTATGTAGACATCGTATCAGTGAATAAAGGCTGGGATAGCCAGACGGAATACGGGAATAGCGACACGGAAAGCATCGCCCTGAGAGTCGACCATTTCGTAATGGCCTTGCATGGTGCCAAGCGGTGTTTCAAGTACTGCACCGCTTGTGTAGCTATATTCGTTGCCCGGTTCAATATGCGGCTGGACGCCAATCACGCCCTCGCCCTGAACTTCAGTTTCATGGCCGTTTCCATTGGTGATAAGCCAGTAACGACCAAGCAATTGAACCGGTGTTCGCCCCAGGTTGCGGATGGTTACAGTGTAAGCAAAGACGAAACGTTCGTTCTCCGGAGAGGACTGCGCTTCGATATAAACGCTTTGTACCTGAATGCATACGCGGGGCGAATTCAACATCGTTAACTCTCCTTTGGCTGCTGCTGTGGGTGCTCAGCCAAATAGTTTGCCAGTTGGCAATACTGTGCGACTGAGATGTTCTCAGCGCGTAGGGTTGCGTCGATTCCCAGCTCCGCCATCACCTCTGGGCTAAACAGATGGCCAAGGCTGTTACGAATCGTTTTGCGACGCTTGTTAAAGGCTTCAGTGGTGATGCGGCTTAACACACGCAGCTCTTTAACTGGGTTCGGTATAACTGCATGTGGCACCAGGCGCACGACGGCAGAGTCAACTTTCGGTGCCGGTGTGAAGGCCGTTGGTGGCACTTCAAGTACTGGGATCACATTGCAATAATACTGCGCCATGACTGATAAACGACCATACGCTTTACAGTTAGGGCCAGCAACTAAACGGTTTACCACCTCTTTTTGCAGCATAAAGTGCATGTCAGCAATGGCATCAGTATAGCTAAAGAGATGGAACATCAATGGCGTGGAGATGTTATACGGCAGGTTGCCAAAAACGCGCAACGGCTGACCGATTTTTTGCGACAGCTCTCCAAAATCCATTGTCATGGCATCTTGCTGATAAATCGTCAGCTTCGGTGCCAGGAATGGATGCGTTTGCAGGCGAGCTGCAAGATCGCGGTCTAGTTCGATGACGGTCATTTCATCCAGGCGTTCACCCACGGGCTCGGTTAATGCGCCAAGGCCGGGGCCAATTTCAACCATCGCCTGGCCTTTCAGTGGATTAATAGCAGAGACAATACTGTCGATAACGAACTGGTCATTAAGGAAGTTTTGTCCAAAACGTTTACGGGCTAAATGGCCCTGGTGGACACGAGTATTCATTGAGTATTAGCAATCATCTTGATGGCGAGATTAAGCGCCGTAATAAAACTGCCGACCTCGGCTTTCCCCTGGCCGGCTAGATCTAGCGCGGTGCCATGGTCAACCGAAGTGCGGATAAAAGGTAAGCCTAGTGTGATATTTACCGCCCGACCAAAGCCCTGATATTTGAGTACAGGTAAGCCCTGGTCGTGGTACATCGCCAACACTGCATCGGCGTTATCGAGATACTTAGGCTGAAATAGCGTATCTGCCGGTAGCGGGCCAGAAAGCTTCATTCCAAGACCACGCATTTCATTCAGTACTGGAATGATGATATCAATTTCTTCAGTACCCATGTGGCCACCTTCCCCGGCATGGGGGTTGAGGCCACAAACCAGTACATGCGGCTGCGCGATACCAAACTTGGTTTGCAGGTCATGATACAGGATGGTGATTATCTGGCGTAATAATTCTGGCGTTATCGCATCACTAATGGCTTTAAGCGGCAGATGTGTCGTCACCAGCGCAACGCGAAGTTCTTCGGTCGCCAGCATCATCACGACTTTTTCACTGTGCGATCGCTCTTCGAAAAACTCGGTATGCCCGATAAAGGGAATACCAGCATCGTTAATGATGCCTTTATGTACCGGCCCGGTGATCAGTGCTGCAAATTCACCCTTGATACAACCATCACATGCCCGAGCCAGCATATCCACCACATACTTACCGTTCTTCACATCAAGCAACCCCGGTTTGACGGGGGCTCGTAGTGCTATGGGCAGTATGGTGAGTGTTCCGGCAGTTTGCGGGCTTGCAGGAGCGTCAGGCGAGTAAGGAATGAGCTGAAGAGGAAGACCGAGAAGAGCTGCACGTTCCAGGAGTAATTCGGGAGACGCTGCGACAACCACTTCGACAGGCCAGTCGCGCTGTGCCAGCGCGATGACCAGATCAGGACCAATCCCGGCTGGTTCGCCGGGAGTGATGACTACACGTTGGATATTAGCCATTGCTACCTATGACTTTCACATAAGCAGATGCGCGTTGTTCTTGCATCCAGGTCTGTGCTTCTTCAGAGAACTTACGGTTGAACAGCATGCGATACGCGCGGTCTTTCTGCGCAGCATCAGTCTTATCAACGCTACGAGTATCCATAAGTTCAATCAAGTGCCAGCCGAAAGAGGAGTGAACCGGTGCACTCAACTCACCTTTATGCATTTTCGACAGTGCATCACGGAAGGCAGGATCGTAGATATCGGTAGCAGCCCAACCCAGGTCACCGCCCTGGTTTGCTGAACCTGGATCTTCAGAGAACGATTTTGCTGCCGCAGCGAAGGTCGTTTTTCCACTCTTAATATCAGCTGCAATCTGGTTTAACTTAGCTCGCGCCTGGTCGTCACTCATGATTGGCGATGATTTCAGTAAGATATGACGTGCATGAACTTCAGTCACAGAAATGCTCTGGCTCTGGCCACGCAGATCGTTCACTTTCAGGATATGGAAACCAACACCTGAACGAATCGGACCGATTACATCACCTTTTTTCGCCGTGCCTAATGCCTGAGCGAAAATAGTTGGCAGTTCCTGGATACGGCCCCAACCCATTTGACCACCTTTCAGTGCTTGCTGGTCAGCAGAGTAGGTGATTGCCAGTTTGCCGAAATCACCGCCGTTTTGAGCTTGTGAAACAATGTCACGCGCTTGTTTTTCCGCATCGTCTACCTGAGTAGAAGTAGGGTTTTCCGGCAATGGAATCAGGATGTGGCTCAGGTTAAGTTCGGTGCTGCTATCGTTTTGGCTACCAACCTGCTGCGCGAGGGAATCAACTTCCTGCGGCAGTATAGATACGCGACGACGAACTTCGCTATTACGCACTTCCGAAATGGTCATCTCTTTGCGGATCTGAGCACGGTAAGAATTGTAATTAACGCCGTCATAGGCCAGACGACTACGCATCTGGTCCATGTTCATTTTGTTCTGAGCGGCGATATCAGCAATGGCTTTATCAAGCTGTTCATCCGTCACTTTAACGCCCATTTTCTGACCCATCTGCAGCATGATTTGGTCCATGATCAGACGTTCCAGAATTTGATGACGCAGAGTGTTGTCGTCAGGAAGCTGTTGCCCGGCTTGTTGGGCGCCGCTCTTCACTGACTGCATCATGCCGTCAACGTCACTTTCCAGTACCACACCGTTATTCACTACGGCTGCAACTTTATCGACCACTTGTGGGGCCGCGAAAGAGGTGTTCGCCACCAGGACGACACCGAGAAGCAGCGTTCTCCAATTCTTCATACTTTTTCCATTTCTTAGCCGCAAAGCGGACTGCTAATTCAAGTCAAAGTGAATTACATCGAGCTCTGATACGGCAGAATGTTTGAACGCAACATCTGCTGTGTGCCCAGGCCGTAGTTGGAACTCAGGCCACGTAACTCGATGTTAAAGCCAATTACGTTGTCGTATTTGCTTTGGTTATCTTCCCAACCGTTAATTTTGCGCTCATAACCTAAACGAATCGCATAACAGCAAGAGTTGTACTGCACGGCTAACATGGAATCAGCCGCTTGTTGTGCATTGGTATCGTAGTAATACGCTCCAACAACAGACCAGCGATCAACGATAGGCCAGCTCGCTGTCATCCCAACTTGTGAGATGCCATCTTTGTACTGGTCTTTATTGATGTCGATTTTAGAAACAGTAGCACCGATGTATTCAGGGCTTGCGTAACGGTAGTTAAATTGTACTAGGCGATCGTTATCTTTACGATATTCGATAACGCCGTTACCGGTCGCAATGTTATCAAGACGCGTATCGTACTGTAAGCCACCGCGTAAGCCCCAGCGGTCAGTCATGCGCCAATAGGTATCACCAGCCCATACTACAGAACCTGTTTCGTTACCGTTTTCACTGTTAATCGTTTCATCACCAGTACGAGACTTGGTGAAGTAGTAGATTTGACCAACAGAAACATTAAAACGTTCAACCGCTGCGTCATCATAAACACGAGTTGTAACCCCCGTGGTGACCTGGTTGGCTGAAGCTATACGGTCAAGGCCGCCGTAAGTACGATCACGGAATAAGCCTGAGTAGTCAGATTGCAACAGCGCAGAATCATAGTTGTTGATGTTACTTTGGTCACGATACGGCACATACAGATACTGTACGCGTGGCTCAAGGGTTTGCGCCCATCCTGCAGCAGAGTCCATATCACGGTCGAAAATCAGCTTCCCGTCCATTTTGAATTGAGGCAGGGTACGGTTAACCGATTCTTCTAAGCTGTTCGCACTAGCAAGTGTTTTTTGATAGTTCGCATTCTTTGGATTGGTCTTGTATTGCTTCAACGCGTAAGCCTGGTACTCTTCTACATTGGTCTGCTGATAGTGTGTTGCCATCAGCTTGGCTTCGGTATTCAGGCTCGCCCAACCATTGGATAACGGTAGGCTAATGGTTGGCTCAACATGCAAGCGTGTAGCTTCCGGCATGTTGTTATTAAAGTTAGTAAACTTAACTGCCTGACCATAGATACGCGTATCAAAAGGTCCAACGTCGTTTCGATAGTAATTCATATCCAACTGCGGCTGAGCGCTATATGAATTTGCACCACTATTTTGTTGAGACTCAAATATCTGGAACTGTTTTGTCGCAAGGGTGGCGTCGAAGTTTTCGACGGCATAACCAATACTAAATTTCTGCGTGGCGTAACCGTCAGTACTGGAACCATATTGCGAAGTAAAGTCGTTGAAGTAGCTAGGATCGCTGACTTTGGTGTAGTCGATATTAAAACGCCACACCTGATCCATCACACCGCTGTGATTCCAGTAGAACAACCAGCGACGCTCATCCCCTTCTGGGTTCTTCGCGGTATCGTCTTTGTATTCCTCATCAGACAGCAGGTAGTCGAATTCCATAATACCCGCACCAGCTTTGGTCAAGTAACGGAATTCATTCTGCCATTGAGTACCACGTTGCTCCATATAGTGTGGAGTGATTGTGGCATCAAAGTTTGGTGCGATGTTCCAGTAATACGGCAGAGAAAACTCAAGGCCATTATTGGTACTGTACTTCGCATTTGGGATCAGGAAGCCGGAACGACGTTTATCACCAATTGGCAACTGCAAATAAGGGCTATAGAAGACCGGAACCGGGCCCAGTTTAAAACGGGCATTCCAGATTTCCGCGACTTCTTCTTCACGGTCCTGAATGACTTCACTTCCCACAACGCTCCAGGTATTAGAACCCGGCAAACAAGAAGTAAATGTGCCATTTTCCAGAATGGTGTAGCGATTATTGCCGCGCTGTTTCATCAGATCGGCAGTACCTCGCCCCTGGCGGTCTACCATTTGGTAGTCACCTTCCCAGACGTTGGTATCTTTGGTGTTCAGGTTTGACCAGGCTTTTGGCCCTTTAAGAATAACCTGATTATCATCGTAGTGTACGTTGCCGACAGCATCGACCGTGCGGACAGGGTCCGGCTGACCTTCAACCTGTTTTTGGTGTAGCAACACTTCATCAGACTGTAGGCGGCTATTGCCTTGCTGAATATCAACATTGCCAGTAAACACCGCATCATCAGGATAATTTCCTTTTGCGTGATCGGCATTTATAGTAACGGGTAGGTTGTTGGTATCTCCCTGAATTAAAGGGCGATTGTAACTTGGGATACCAAGCATACACTGCGACGCAAGATCGGCAGCCATACCTTGTTGACTATACAGCGCTGCGCCAATCAAGGTGGCCAGCAAGGTGGGAATACGTTTTTTCATACGTGTTATTCGTTGTTCCATCATCAATGGCTTAGCGTCGGCAAACGGTCAGAGACTAACTTACTCATCACCACAGCGCTAGTGTTAATCCTTCCCGTTCAGCAGAGTGCCGTTAGGCACCGCTATCAATGACGGGTATGATAAAGCAAATTCTAGCCGACGGCATGACGATTTGGGGAGTATATGCAGTATTGGGGAAAAGTACTCGGTGTCGCAATAGCACTAATTATGGGTGGTGGCTTCTGGGGTGTGGTTTTAGGATTGCTGATTGGCCATGCCATCGATAAGGTGCGTAGCCGTCGTCAGTCCTGGTTTTCTAACCAACAACAGCGTCAGTCACTGTTTTTTAGCACCACATTTGAAGTGATGGGCCACCTGACTAAGTCAAAAGGGCGCGTCACAGAAGCAGACATCCAAATAGCCTCGCTATTAATGGATCGCATGCAATTACATGGTGATGCGCGTAGTGCAGCACAACATGCGTTTCGTGTTGGCAAAGAAAATGGCTACCCGCTACGTGAAAAAATGCGTCAGTTACGCAGCGTATGCTTTGGCCGCTTTGACCTGATTCGGATGTTTCTTGAAATTCAAATCCAGGCGGCGTTTGCTGATGGCTCTTTGCACCCTAACGAACGGGAAGTGTTGTACGTTATTGCAGAAGAGCTTGGCATTTCACGCATTCAGTTCGATCAGTTCTTACGTATGATGGAAGGCGGGCAGCAATTTGGTGGTGGATACAACCAGTCGCAAGGCGGTGGTTTCCAGCAACAGCGTGGTCCGACACTCGAAGATGCATGCAATGTACTCGGTGTTAAAAGCACTGATGATGCGACTGCCATTAAGCGTGCATATCGCAAATTAATGAGCGAGCATCACCCTGATAAGCTGGTTGCTAAAGGTTTACCACCAGAGATGATGGAGATGGCCAAGCAGAAAGCGCAGGAAATCCAGAAAGCGTACGATCTGATTAAGACGGCGAAAGGATTTAAGTAATTGAAAAGCCTCTCAGGTTGAGAGGCTTTTTTTTAGAAGTCTGCCGGCGCGCGGAACGTCATGGGTGTTCCATACTCGGGATGGGTAATGGTCAGCATTTCAGCATGAAGCTGTAAACGCGGAGCCATTGCCAGTGCTTCCGGTGTAGCGTAGAAGCGATCGCCAAGAATGGGATGACCCAATGCCAGCATATGAACGCGTAACTGATGTGAGCGTCCGGTAATCGGTTTTAACAGCACTCGAGCCGTGTTATCCGCTGCATAATCCAGAACCTGATATTCCGTCTGCGCCGCTTTTCCGGTTTCATAACACACTTTCTGCTTTGGCCGGTTCGGCCAGTCACAAATTAGCGGTAAATCCACCAGGCCTTCTTCCGGCTGTGGATGGCCCCAAACCCGCGCCACGTACTGCTTCTTCGGCTCACGTTCACGAAACTGGCGTTTCAGCTCGCGCTCTGCCGCTTTCGTCAGCGCCACGGCAATCACGCCGCTGGTCGCCATATCCAGACGATGCACCGATTCTGCCTGCGGGAAGTCACGCTGAATGCGCGTCATCACGCTGTCTTTATGCTCATCCAGACGGCCCGGTACCGACAACAAGCCCGAAGGCTTATTGACCACCATGATGTGGTCATCTTGATAAAGGATGACCAGCCAGGGATCGATGGGCGGGTTATAGGGTTCCATTAACATTATTGGTGTGTCACCACAATCAGACGTAAAGCATCAAGACGCCAGTTAGCTTGCGCGAGGCTTTCCAAAACTTGCTGACGGTTGCTTTCGATTGCTTCGAGTTCATCATCACGGATGTTTGGGTTCACCGCTTTTAGTGCTTCCAGACGGGAGAGCTCGGAACTCAGTTTCTCATCAGCTTCTTCACGAGCAGCTTTGATCAACACTTGCGCTGCAGCTTCCACTTTCTCTTCTGCCAATTGCAAAATAGCGTGAACATCTTGCTGAACTGCATTCACCAATTTGCTACCAGTGTGACGATTCACCGTGCTGAGCTGGCGGTTAAAGCTTTCAAACTCAACCTGAGCGGCAAGGTTGGTGCCATTTTTGTCCACCAACATACGCACTGGCGTTGGCGGCAGGAAGCGGTTGAGCTGCAATTGCTTCGGCGCTTTTGCCTCAACAACATAAATCAGCTCCAGCAATAATGTCCCCACAGGCAGCGCTTTGTTTTTCAACAAAGAGAGCGCACAGCTACCAGTATCGCCAGACAGAATCAGATCCAGACCATTACGGATGATCGGGTGTTCCCATGTCACAAACTGCGCATCTTCACGCGACAGGGCCACTTCACGCTCAAAGGTAATCGTGCAACCGTCTTCCGGAAGTCCCGGAAAATCAGGCACCAGCATGTGATCGCCAGGGGTCAGCACCACCATGTTGTCGCCGCGGTCATCCTGATTAATACCGACGATGTCGAACAAGTTGAGAGCAAAACTCACCAGATTGGTGTCGTTATCCTGCTCGGAAATAGACGCTGCTAACGCTTGTGATTTCTCACCGCCGTTAGAGTGAATTTCCAACAGGCGGTCACGGCCCTGTTCCAACTGAATCTTCAGCGCATCATGCTGTTCACGGCATTGCTTGATAAGCGCATCGAAACCGTCGGTATTTTCAGGAGCTGCTAAATACTGAATCAGTTGCGGATAAACGCTGTCGTAAATTGTGCGGCCGGTAGGGCAAGTGTGTTCGAATGCATCCAGACCTTCGTGGAACCACTTCACCAGTACTGATTGCGCAGTTTTCTCAAGGTAAGGAACGTGAACCTGGATATCGTGCGCCTGGCCGATACGGTCCAGACGGCCAATACGCTGCTCCAGCAGGTCCGGGTTAAACGGCAGATCGAACATCACCAACTGGCTTGCGAACTGGAAGTTACGGCCTTCGGAACCAATCTCGGAACACAGCAGTACTTGAGCGCCGGTGTCTTCTTCGGCAAACCATGCGGCTGCACGGTCACGCTCGATGATGGACATGCCTTCATGGAATACTGCGGCACGAATACCTTCGCGCTCACGCAGAACTTGTTCGAGCTGTAATGCTGTCGCGGCTTTGGCACAAATCACCAGCACCTTCTGAGAGCGGTGGCTTGTCAGGTAACCCATCAGCCATTCGACACGCGGGTCGAAGTTCCACCACGTGCCGCTATCACCTTCAAATTCCTGATAAATCTGCTCCGGGTAGAGCATGTCGCGTGCACGCTCTTCCACGGATTTACGTGCGGCCATTATGCCGGACACTTTAATCGCGGTTTGATACTGCAGCGGCAGTGGCAAACGAATGGTATGCAGTTCGCGTTTCGGGAAACCTTTAACGCCATTACGGGTGTTACGGAACAACACACGGCTGGTGCCATGGCGGTCCATCAGCATGGAAATCAGCTCCTGGCGCGCCGCATCACTACCTTCACGGTCACTGTTCGCGGTTTGCAGCAGAGGCTCGATGCCCTGCTCGCCAATCAATTCACTCAGCATATTGAGCTGGTCGTTGGTCAAGTGATTGCCTGCCAGCAGCAGAGCAACGGCATCAGCCACAGGGCGGTAATGCTGCTGCTCTTCAACAAATTGCTCGAAATCGTGGAAGCGGCTCGGGTCCAGTAAACGCAGACGGGCGAAGTGGCTTTCCAGGCCCAACTGCTCAGGCGTTGCGGTTAATAGCAAAATACCTGGAATATGTTCTGCCAGTTGTTCAATGGCCTGATATTCACGGCTTGGGGCATTTTCGCTCCACACCAAATGGTGGGCTTCATCGACCACCATCAAATCCCACTCGGCATCACAAAGATGCTCAAGGCGTTGCTTACTGCGGCGCACGAAATCAAGCGAACAGATAACCAGTTGTTCTGTTTCGAATGGGTTATCGCTGTCGTGCTGGGCTTCGGCATAACGCTCATCATCAAAGAGAGCAAAACGCAGATTAAAGCGGCGGAGCATTTCAACCAGCCACTGGTGTTGCAGGGTTTCCGGCACCACGATCAATACGCGTTCAGCGCTGCCAGCCAGCAACTGCTGGTGCAAAATCATCCCGGCTTCAATCGTTTTCCCTAAACCGACTTCGTCAGCCAGCAATACGCGTGGCGCATGACGACGACCTACATCGTGGGCAATGTTTAGCTGGTGTGGGATCAGGCTGGTGCGCATGCCGCGCAAGCCGCTCCAGGGTTGGCGATACTGCTCGCTTTGATAAACGCGGGAACGGTAACGCAGGGCGAAGCGGTCCATTCTGTCAATTTGCCCGGCAAAAAGACGGTCTTGCGGCTTGCTGAACACCAGTTTGCTGTCGAGGAACACTTCGCGCAGCATGGTACCGGCTTCTTCTGTATCCAGGCGCGTACCGATGTAGGCAAGTAAGCCGTTTTCTTCTTTAACTTCATCAACTTTGAGTTGCCAACCTTCATGGCTGGTGACGGTATCACCCGGGTTAAACATCACGCGTGTGATAGGTGAGTCATTTCTGGCGTACAGTCGATTTTCACCGGTGGCAGGGTAGAGCAGGGTTACCATTCGTGTGTCTAAAGCGACCACGGTTCCCAGTCCCAGTTCGCTTTCGGTATCGCTGATCCAACGTTGACCAAGTGTAAAAGGCATAAGATTTCGGCTCTATTATCAGTTACTAAGATTTGCAGGCAATAGTAAAACGACCGCGCGCAAAGGGGGCGGTAGTTCAAAAGTAGATTTAAGGATGATTCAGGAGGGCGCTATGGTACTGGAAGCAAACGCATTCGTCACCAACTCGTCATACTTCAAATTGCAACTGCGTTGACTGCACTCACTCACCCCAGTCACTTACTCTAGTAAGCTCCAGGGGATTCGTTCCCTTGCCGCCTGGTTGCACTTTGAATTATTTAAAGTTTCTCAAAATAACCCTAACTGCCCTGTCATCAGTGTAGCAAAGTCATCCTCGAGGAAAGGTAAAATTCCTTCAGCGACGGGCTGAAGCTGGCGGGTCAGGTAATGATCATAGTCCAGGGGGGATTCCTGGTAATCCACGGGTTCAGGGCCGTTGGTTGTAATCACATACTTAATGGTCCCGCGGTTCTGATATTGAGGCGCACGCCCAAGTCGTTGATTATGCTCATCAGCGAGCCGAGCGGCACGGACATGTGGCGGCACATTTTTTTGATATTCGCTTAACGGCCGGCGCAGACGTTTACGGTAAATTAACTGCTCATCAAGCTCACTGGCCATCAAACTGGCGATAGTTTCACGGATATAATCCTGATATGGCTCGTTGCGGAACACGCGCAAATAAAGTGTTTTCTGGAACTCCTGCGCCAGCGGCGTCCAGTCAGTACGCACGGTTTCCAGTCCTTTGAACACCATGCGCTGCTTGTCATGTTCCTGAATCATTCCTGCGTAGCGTTTTTTGGAACCTTCAACCGTGCCACGAATGGTTGGCATCAGGAAGCGGCAAAAGTGGGACTCGTATTCCAGTTCAAGCTTACTGTCAAGCTGCTGGGTTTTTTGCAGATGCGCTTTCCACCACGCATTAACGTGATTCACTAATTGCTGGCCGATACGCGCCGCATCTTCTTCTGAGTGGGCTTTTTTCAGCCAGACAAACGTGGAATCCGTATCGCCGTAAATCACGTCGTAGCCCTGAGATTCAATCAGCTCCCTGGTTTGTAGCATGATCTGATGCCCACGCATGGTGATCGACGAGGCAAGGCGAGGATCAAAGAAGCGGCAGGCACTGGTGCCCAACACCCCGTAAAACGCATTCATAATGATCTTCAGCGCCTGGGACAATGGCTTGTTGCCATGACGTTTGGCTTCATCGCGACCAGACCAGATTTGCCCGACGATTTCGGGCAGGCAATGCGTATTCCTGGAAAAATGCGCGCCAAGAAAACCATCAACGGAATGCTCAGCTTCCGGGTGCGCCATCCCCTCAACCAGGCCAACCGGGTCGATAAGAAATGTGCGAATAATCGACGGATAAAGACTTTTGTAATCGAGTACTAACACTGAGTCATAAAGGCCTGGGCGCGAGTCCATGACATACCCGCCAGGGCTCGCCTGCGGAGGCACATCTCCAAGATTTGGAGCAACATAACCGGCACGGTGCATGCGTGGAATATACAGATGACCAAATGCTGCAACAGAGCCGCCGTGGCGGTCAAGCGGCAAACCGTTGACCGTTGCCCGCTCTAGTAAAAATGGCATTAGTTCGGTTTTGTGGAAAATCCGCGTTACAAGCTCGCAGTCTTTAAGATTGTACTTCGCAAGTGCCGGCTTATCTTCGGCAAAACGACGGTCAATTTCGTCCATCCGCTGCCACGGGTTATCAATCGCTTTACCTTCGCCGAGTAGTTCCTGAGAAACAGTTTCGAGAGAAAATGAGGAGAAATTCCAGAAGGCAGATCGCAGTGCTTCGATACCATCGATAATCACGCGCCCTGCGGCCTGTGCGAAAAACACACCTTGCTTGAAACCATGCTCGCGCCATTCCAGCAGACTGTTTTCACGCCCAAGGCGCAGTGGCACCTGATAGCGCTCGGCCATTTTTTGCAGCACGCGCAAATCGAACTGCACTACATTCCAGCCAATCAACACATCGGGGTCGTGTTTGGCAAACCACTGGTTAAGTTTTTCGATAAGTAAAGGACGGCTGGCTACATATTCCAGCGTAAAATCCAGCCCGCTGGCGTCGCCATTTTCCGGGCCAAGCATATAAACGATACGCTGCCCGCAACCTTCCAGGCCGATGCAATACAGTTCGCCGTGGCGAGTGGTTTCGATATCCAGCGACACCCATTTCAGCGGTGGGCGGTAATCCGGCGCGGGTTTTAGCTTTGTTTCAACCACCAGGTTGTTGCGCTGCTCACCGCTAAACCACACCGGGGCGGTAATAAAGCGCTCCATCAAAAAGCGCTCTGGTGGGCGAATATCGGCTTCGTAAACTCTGATGCCGCCATCGCGCAACAGTTTTTCGATACGCATAAGCTGGCGATGCTGGCGGCAATAAAGGCCGCAAACGGGCTGACGATGGAAATCTTTGAGGGGCAACGGTGTGAGCCGATACTGGCTTTCGCGCTCAAGTAAACGTGCGGCTTCTGCTTGTTGTGACTGTGGGATAAATGCGACCGATTCCTGGCGCGGCAGGCGCACTTTTACCGGGCCATCATCTGTTGCCAGCCAAAATTCAACTTCAGTACCGAGCGGGGTATCTCGCCAGTGACGCGTAAGTAGAAACCCCTGACGAGCTTGCGACACGCTGCATTCTCATAAAGGAAAAAGTGGTCTGATTATAGACCACTTTGTCAGGGGTTACTGCTTTTATATACAGTGTTCACTGCCCGTAATAGGCTTTTGCACCATGTTTACGCAGGTAGTGTTTATCGAGTAATGTTTGCTGCATATCCGGTAATTCTGGCGTGAGCTGGCGGCAGAAGATGCCCATATAGGCCACTTCTTCCAACACAATAGCGTTATGTACCGCATCGACCGGATCTTTTCCCCAGGCAAACGGGCCATGTGAATGCACCAGCACGCCGGGCATCTGTGCTGCGTCGATTCCACGCTCAGCAAAAGTTTTTACAATCACTTCGCCGGTTTGCCATTCGTAATCGCCATTGATCTCTTCATCGGTCATTTTGCGGGTGCAAGGAATGGTGCCGTAGAAGTAATCCGCGTGGGTGGTGCCCGTTGCGGGAATGGATTTCCCGGCCTGCGCCCAAATGGTCGCGTGGCGCGAGTGGGTATGGACGATACCGCCGATGTGCGGAAATTGCAGGTACAGCAGGCGGTGGGTTGGTGTGTCGGACGAAGGTTTCTTATTGCCTTCAACCACTTCGCCGGTTTCGAGGCTCACGACGACCATATCTTCTGCCGTCATCACGCTGTAATCGACACCGGACGGTTTGATGATCAGCACACCGCGCTCGCGATCCACCGCGCTGACGTTCCCCCAGGTTAGGGTGACCAGATTATGTTTCGGCAGCGCGAGATTCGCTTCGAGTACCTGACGTTTGAGATCTTCTAACATATTAAGTCCCGGTCAAATTAGTGTCGAATGGCGCGTGCGCTTATCCGACCTACTTGAAGTTGTAGGGTGGATAAGCGCACGCGCCATCCACCGTTCTCCTGACTAACGTTTGTAGCTGTAATAAACCTCGTTCCAGCGCAGCGAATCTTTAAACGCAGGCAGGCGGGTGTCGTTATCAATAACCGCCAGTTCGATACCATGTAGCTCGCTGAACAGGCGCATATCGTCAAGCGTCAGAGACTGGCTGAACACGGTGTGGTGCGCACCACCTGCCAGGATCCATGCTTCAGAAGCGGTTGGCAGATCCGGCTGCGCTTTCCACAGTGCATTCGCCACAGGAAGTTTCGGCAACTGGTGCGGTGCTTCAACGGTATCAACGCAGTTCACCAGCAGACGGAAACGATCGCCCAGATCAATAAGGCTCGCGTTAAGTGCCGGACCAGTTTGGGTGGAGAAGATCAAGCGTGCAGGATCGTCCTTGCCACCGATCCCCAGGTGTTGAACATCGAGGATTGGTTTTTCAGCAAGAGCAATGGATGGGCAAACTTCCAGCATATGGGAACCGAGCACCATATCGTTGCCGTTTTCAAAGTGATAGGTGTAGTCCTCCATGAAAGAGGTGCCGCCCTGCAGACCGGTTGACATCACCTTCATGATGCGAAGCAGAGCGGCGGTTTTCCAGTCGCCTTCGCCCGCAAAGCCGTAGCCTTGTTGCATCAGGCGTTGCACTGCCAGGCCAGGAAGTTGCTTCAGGCCGTGCAGGTCTTCAAATGTGGTGGTAAAGGCATTAAATCCGCCTTGCTCAAGGAACTGTTTCATTCCCAGTTCGATGCGCGCGGCATCCAGTACGTTTTGGCGTTTATCGCCGTTGATTTGCGCGGCGGCTGTCAGGCGATAGCTGCTTTCGTATTCATCGACCAGCGCATTGACGTCGCCGTCGCTAACAGCATTCACGACCTGAACCAGGTCGCCAACGGCGTATGTATTGACTGAGAAACCGAACTTCATCTGCGCGGCAACTTTGTCGCCATCGGTCACGGCAACTTCACGCATGTTGTCGCCAAAACGCACCACTTTTAGCTGACGAGTATCTTGTTTTGACACGGCCTGGCGCATCCAGGAACCTATGCGTTGATGGGCTTGCGGATCTTGCCAGTGGCCGGTCACCACTGTGTGCTGCTGGCGCATACGTGCGCCGATGAAACCGAACTCGCGGCCGCCATGCGCGGTCTGGTTCAGGTTCATAAAGTCCATATCAATGCTGCCCCATGGGATTTGCGCATTGAACTGGGTATGGAATTGCAGCAGCGGCTTGGTCAGGATGCTCAGGCCGTTGATCCACATTTTTGCCGGCGAGAAGGTGTGCAACCACACCACCATTCCGGCACATTTATCGCTGTAGCTGGCATCGCGGCAGATAGCGGTAATTTCATCCGGCGACGTGCCCAATGGTTTTAACACCAGTTTGCACGGCAGTTTGGCTTCTTTGTTGAGCGCATTCACAACCTGCTCGGCGTGTTGATTCACCTGACGCAACGTTTCCGCACCGTAGAGATGCTGGCTGCCAATTACAAACCACACTTCATATTGTTCAAAAATGTTCATCGTCATGTCCTTAATGGGTCACAGTGGCCTGAGCTACACGAGTAACCGCAGCTGGGGCAGAAGGGAGATAGTGTTGTTCCGCGCTAATCGCCCATTGCTGGTAACGGCGATAGAGCTGTTCAAAGCGCTCGGCGCGTTGAGAATCGGGTTGCAGTGTGCTTTCAATCTGGCTGGCCATGGCGAGTTGGGCGCAGGAAATATCTGCGTGAATACCCGCGGCAACAGCGGCAAAAATGGCCGCGCCTAATGCACAGCACTGGTCAGAAGCGACAATCTGTAGCGGGCGATTCAGTACATCAGCGCAGACCTGCATGATGACCGGGGATTTGCGTGCAATACCGCCAAGTGCCATCACGTTAGTGACGGGAATTCCTTGCTCGGTGAAGCATTCCATAATGGCACGGGCACCAAAGGCGGTTGCGGCAATCAGCCCACCGAACAGCGCGGGTGCATCGGTTGCCAGGTTTAAATCGGTGATTACACCTTTCAGGCGCTGGTTGGCATTCGGGGTGCGACGGCCGTTAAACCAGTCGAGCACTACCGGCAGATGTTCAAGGGAAGGATTCTTCGCCCAGGCTTCAGTAAGCGCTGGCAGCAACTGCTTCTTGCTGGCGTTGATTTGTTCACGCAGTTCCGGATGCGCAAGCGCCAGTTGTTCCAGCGGCCAGCCCAGGACACGGCCAAACCAGGCGTAGATATCGCCGAATGCCGATTGCCCGGCTTCGAGGCCGATAAAATCAGGGATCACGCTACCATCAACTTGCCCACAAATACCTTTTACTGCGCGGTCGCCAACGGTGGGTTTGTCAGCAATCAAAATGTCGCAAGTAGAAGTGCCGATAACTTTCACCAGCGTGTTCGGCTGCGCACCAGCCCCAACGGCACCCATATGGCAGTCAAACGCGCCACCGGAAACTACCACGCTTTGTGGCAAACCAAGGCGCTCAGACCATTCGGCGGAAAGGTTGCCCACCGGAATATCCGCAGTCCAGGTTTCGGTAAACATCGGGTAAGCCAGATTCTGGTTAATCACCGGATCTAACTCATCAAAGAAACTCGCCGGAGGCAGACCGCCCCAGCTTTCATGCCACAAGGATTTATGCCCGGCGCTACAGCGTCCACGGCGAATATCCTGTGGTTGAGTTGTGCCGGAAAGCAGCGCCGGGACCCAGTCACACAATTCAATCCACGACACAGCAGCTTGCGCTACTTTTTGGTCGGCACGGGTAACGTGCAGGATTTTCGCCCAGAACCATTCGCTGGAGTAAATGCCGCCGATATAATGGGAATAGTCATTTTTCCCAGGCTGGTGGCACAAGCGGGTAATAGCTTCGGCTTCTTCTACCGCGGTGTGATCTTTCCACAACACGAACATGGCGTTCGGGTTGTCGGCAAATTCTGGGGTGAGTGCCAGCACATTCCCGTTAGCGTCAATTGGCGCGGGTGTTGAGCCGGTGCTGTCAACGCCAATACCACGAACCCGGGCGCGCTGTTCAGCCGTCAGTTCGGCGAGAACGGTTTTTACTGCCCGTTCCATGGACTCAATATAGTCTCGTGGGTGATGGCGAAACTGGTTATTTGGGGCGTCGCAGTATTGGCCTTCTTGCCAGCGCGGATACCATTCCACACTGGTCGCAAGCTCTGCACCGTTTTCACAATCAACGGCTAAAGCGCGAACAGAATCGCTACCAAAATCGAGGCCCAGCGCAATCGACATTTTTAAACTCCCTGACCTGTTATCTATGGAAATGACATTAGTTTTTATGCAGAAAAACAGTCAGGTCGTATTCGCTGTAGTTATGGAGAAATGTGCTGTGCCGTTGAGAAGTGTGACGCCCCGCAAATAATCGATGTGGATATTTCTGCTACTTTTATAAACACATTGGTTATCTTCTTAAAACCCCCAGGTTGTCAGATAAAAAGCATAGGTGCAGGTAAATTGCGGCTTTATGATGAGAATCTGACGGTTTACGGTTCAGACAGTGTTGCCCTGGCAAGGAATAGCACGGATATGGACAAATTGTTTCTACACCCTTCTTGAATAGCGAGCTTGTAGATGGCTGAAATGCAAAATGACCCACTGTTGCCGGGGTACTCTTTTAATGCCCATTTAGTCGCGGGATTAACGCCGATTGAAGCCGAAGGGCCGCTGGATTTTTTCATCGACCGCCCGTTAGGAATGAAAGGTTACATCCTGAATTTAACGGTGAAGGGTGAAGGAGTTATCAATAATCAGGGTAAAAACTACGTTTGCCGCCCTGGCGATATTCTGTTGTTCCCCCCGGGTGAGGTGCATCACTATGGCCGCGCTCCGGATAGCAAAGAGTGGTATCACCAGTGGGTTTACTTCCGCCCGCGTGCGTATTGGCAGGAGTGGCTAAACTGGGACCCTATCTTTGCGCATACCGGTTTCTTCCGTCCTGATGACGCCCATCAGCAGAATTTTTCACAGTTGTTTGGCCAGATAATTGAATCCGGGCAGGCAGAAGGGCGCTACGCCGAATTACTGGCGATTAACCTATTAGAGCAGCTGTTGTTGCGGCGTATGGAAGTGCTGAGCGCATCCCTCAATCCACCGCTTGATAACCGCGTTCGCGATGCCTGCCAGTACATCAGCGACCATCTGGCCGATAACCATTTTGATATTGCAGGGGTGGCGCAGCATGTCTGTTTATCGCCTTCTCGCCTGTCGCACCTGTTCCGCCAGCAGCTTGGCGTCAGCGTTTTAAGCTGGCGTGAAGACCAACGCATCCTGCAGGCAAAACTGTTGTTGAGCACGACCCGCATGCCGATTGCCAGCGTCGGGCGCAATGTCGGTTTTGAAGACCAGCTCTATTTTTCTCGCGTCTTTAAGAAATGTACCGGTGCCAGCCCGAGTGAATTCCGTGCTGGCTGTGAGTAGCTTTACCCTTCGTACTTCACGCTGTCTCTTTGTTGGCTGCGTTTACTCACCCGAATCACTTACTTGAGTAAGCTCATCGGGACTCGTTCTCTTGCCGCCGCGATACAGCCCGAATTACTTTGGGTAACTATAATTGGATGACACAAATCATGGCTTGACGGTTATCCCATCTCTCAGGAGAATCGCCCACTCGTTTCTCGACGGATGCTTTATGGAAGCTTTGCTGGAACACTTTATTACTCAGTCAGTGGCGTATTCACTTTTCGCGGTGATGCTGGTGGCCTTTCTGGAATCACTTGCGCTGGTCGGGCTAATCCTTCCTGGTACAGTCATGATGGCAGGGCTTGGCGCGCTGATTGGTGGCGGTCAGGTGGGCTTTTATCACTCCTGGGCTGCCGGAATTGTCGGTTGCCTGTTGGGCGACTGGATTTCGTTCTGGCTGGGCGGCCGTTTCAAAGGGCCGCTGCATCGCTGGTCGTTTATGAAAAAGAACAAAGCGCTGCTGGATAAAACCGAGCATGCGCTGCATCAGCACAGCATGTTTACCATCCTGGTCGGCCGTTTTGTTGGCCCGACACGCCCGCTGGTGCCGATGGTCGCAGGCATGCTAGACCTCCCGGTTTCTAAATTTATCGTCCCGAACATTATTGGCTGCATTTTCTGGCCACCCATCTACTTCTTGCCGGGGATTCTGGCGGGTGCCGCGATTGATATTCCTGCGGATATGCAAAGTAGCAGCTTTAAATGGCTCTTGCTGCTAGTAGCACTGGGGCTGTGGCTGGCGGGATGGTTGTGTTGGCGCTGGTGGCGCAGTGGTAAAGCAAGTACTGACCGTTTAACTCAGTACTTGCCGCGATCTCGTTTGCATTGGTTAGCACCAACAATGACGGTGCTGGCCTTGGGGAGCTTTGTTGCAATCCAGATGCACCCGATGATGCCGATTTACCGCAGCATTCTTTGGAAAGTGCTCACCGGGCAACACTAATTCCTAACAGCGCTGATGCGCTAGCTTCTCCGCTTAGTAAGGTTGCCGTGTCGCCATCCCAGGCGATACGGCCATCGACCACCACAAGACTTCTTTCAGCGATTCGCGCTGCATCTTCAATACTGTGTGACACCATCAATAGCGTCAGTTGTTGCTGGCGGCATAGATTATCAAGCAGTTGCAGCATCTCCTGGCGTAGTGCCGGGTCGAGTGCTGAAAATGGCTCATCGAGCAGCAAAATCGGTTGTTCACGGACCAGACAGCGGGCGAGGGCGACACGCTGGCGCTGACCGCCAGAAAGCTGCGCTGGCAGCCTGTCGAGTAAATCGCTTATCGCCATTTGGCTGGCGATTGTTGCCAGACGTTCGAGCTGTGCGGCATTAAGCTTCAGGCCAGGATTTAACCCCAGCCCAATGTTCTGGCGCACAGTCAGGTGGTTAAAAAGATTGTTCTCCTGGAACAGCATCGACACAGGGCGCTGTGCGGGTGCCGTCGCCGTATGGTCATTGCCATTAAGCATAATTTTCCCGCTGGCAGGTGCGAGAAAACCGGCAATTAAACTCAGCAGCGTACTTTTCCCCGCCCCGCTAGGCCCCAACACCGCAACGCGCTCTCCGGCGTTAATTTGCATCGAAAAGCGCATCGGTAAATGGTGATAGAGCCAGGTTATATCAGTTAGCTTTAGCATTCCCTTCATCCTTCAAGTTGCAGGTGTGTTGGCTGCTTTCTTTCATCCAGGTCACATAGTTTTCTATGTTCCCAGGCTTCATTCACTTGCCGCCTTCCTGCAACCTGAATCATTTTGGGAATCGCGTCCCGGAAGTTTTTCAATCAATGTGAATAAAGCAAAGCACAGTATCAGCAGGATAAGCGCAGTAACCGCACCATCCTGGCTGCGATATGAACCAATTTGCTGATAAAGATAAAACGGCAGCGTGCGGAAATCTTCATTGCCGAACAGCGCCACTACGCCAAAATCACCAATCGACAGCACGCAGGCAAATGCCAGCGCTTGCGCCAGTGGGCGCTTCAGGGCGCGCAACTCGATATAACGCAGGCGGTTTAAACCGCTGATATTCAGCGACTGGCACAGCTTGTTGTAGCGTTCCGCCACATCCAGCATCGGGTTTTCCAGCACTTTCAGGGCGTAGGGAACCGCCATTAATGCATTGGTGAAAATCACAATGCCATCGGCGGATTGCGGCAAACCTACCGTGTTATTGAGCAGCAGGAAAAAGCCCGTCGCCAGCACGATACCCGGCATCGCGAGGATTAGCATGCCGCTCAACTCCAGCGCTTGCCCGGCAAGTGCGCGGTTGCGCAGGCGTAATTCTCGCGAACTCCATAGCAGCATTACCGTGATGATTACGCTTATCAATCCCGCGCCGACTGCAATTCTTAACGAGGTGAATAATGCCTGCCAGAGAATCGGCTGGGAAAGCACGCTGTTAAAACCACTATTGATGCCATCAATGATGACCGCCAGCAGCGGAGGCAACAGCAGCAACAGTGCGAGTGAAATTAACAATCCGTCGCACAGTTTCCGGTGCAGGTTATCTTGCGGGTCACGCCAGCCCTGCATTTGGCTGATACCCACAGGAATGGCTTTACTGAGTCGTTGGCTCATCAGCACCAGGCCAAGACAGCAAACCATTTGTACTATTGCGAGCAGTGCCGCACGAGCAGGGTCGTAGTCATAACTGAGTGCCTGGAAGATGGCCAGTTCAATGGTGGTTGCTTGCGGCCCGCCGCCGAGCGAAAGCACGGTGGCAAAACTGGCGAAGCAGAGCATAAAAATTAACGCGGCGGCAGGAAGAATCTGACGGCGTAGCCACGGCCATTCGACAAAACGGAAGAAGTTCCAACCCTGCATGCCAAGCTGTGCGGCGACCTGTCTTTGTTCGCTGGGGATATTTTCCAGCGCCTGAAGCAGCAGGCGTGTCGCCATTGGCAGGTTGAAAAAGACGTGGGCCAGCAAAATGCCTTTCAGGCCATAGGGTGAGAACCCCCATTCGATGCCAAGCCAGGCGCACAGTGAGGCCAGCCAGCCTTCACGGCCATACACCGTCAGAATACCGAACACTGCCACCAACACTGGCAAAACCAGAGTCATGGCGCACAGACGTAACAGTGCTAATCGCCCAGGGAAACGGCGTCGGTAAAGCGCCCGGGCAAGAAAAATGGCCGGGAACACCGAAAGGGTGGCTGAAAGAAATGCCTGCCAGAAGGAAAAGCGAAGTACGTGCCACAAATAGCTATCCTGCACCAACGCGCGGATATCGGTTTGCGGCGCGTTAAACCACAGCGCCAGAAAAGCCGCCAGGGCTACGGCTACCACGAGAGTGGCGGCGCATAGCCCTGGAATCAGCCAACCGGGAATTAGCGGCTGACGGAGCGTTGCCATTCACTGATCCAGCTGGCGCGATGGGAAGAGACGTCTTGCGGGCTAAATTCCAGCGTGGTCTGCGGTTTTACCAGACCATTAAAGCCTTCTGGCAATTTCACGTCTGTGACCGGGTACATCCAGTTGCCGGTTGGAATGGTGTTCTGGAACTCAGGCGTGGTAATGAACTTCATGAATTTCGCTGCCAACTCTGGCTGCTTGCTTGAAGCCAGGCGACCCGCAACTTCCACCTGCAAGTAATGCCCTTCGCTGAAATTGGCTGCCGCGTAGTTATCTTTTTTCTCTTCGATGATGTGATATGCCGGAGAGGTGGTGTAGCTCATCACCAGGTCGCCTTCGCCTTTAAGGAACAGACCGTAGGCTTCAGACCAGCCCTTGGTGACGGTAACGGTTTTTTTGGCCAGTTTCGCCCAGGCTTCAGGCGTTTTGTCGCCGTAGACTTTTTGCATCCACAGCAGCAAGCCTAACCCCGGCGTGCTGGTGCGCGGGTCCTGATAAATCACTTTCCATTTTTGGTCGCTTTCGACCAGCTCTTTCAGGCTTTTCGGTGGGTTTTTGAGTTTGTTTTTGTCGTACACAAAGGCGAAATAACCGTAGTCGAATGGCACGAACGTGTCGTTCTTCCAGCCGCCTGGGATTTTTAGTGAGCTGGTTTCGACGTTGCTCGGGGCAAATAATTTAGTTTGCGCCGCCGCTTCAAGAAGGTTGTTATCCAGCCCCAGAACCACGTCGGCTTTGCTGTTTTTACCTTCCATGCGCAGGCGGTTAAGCAAAGAAACGCCATCTTCGAGTGCGACGAATTTCAGCTCGCAATTGCAGTCTACTTCAAAGGCTTTTTTCACCGCAGGGCCTGGGCCCCAGTCGGCAGCGAAAGAGTCGTAGGTGTAAACAGTCAGCAGGGGTTTGGCGAAAACAGGGGCGGCGACGAGCGCCAGTAACGGCAGGAATTTTTTGAACACTTTGCACCTCTTTAAATTAGGGGTGGCAAAGGACTTTGAGAATTGAGCCTCAAATCCCTTCGCCGGCGTTATCCGGATCAGGTTCGACGGGTATTATCTCAGCCAGACTTTCGTCTTAGCACCCCGTTGAGAACGCGTGCATTGTAATGATTCTGTGAATGAATCGGAAGTATTAAGGTTCCGGTGGTGCAAACCATGCCGATTTAAAGTCAAACCAGCCGAGCGTGTTCATACGCACGCCGCGCATACTGCGCTGCCCTTCAATGCGCAACCAATGGTGGATTAATGGCAAAATATCATTGTTTTCAACTCGCTTCTGGCACCATTCAGGCAAAGAAAGCTCGCCGTTGTGCCATTTCCGGGTATCGGTTTCCCAGTCATTTTCGATGCATTTTTGAATCAGAGGGACTTCATATAGATGCGAATAAAGGGAGAATTCTAAAGGCAGAGTGAAGTTTGCGCTGTTAAGCCAGATATCGCTTTCGGCATTGCCCTGGTGCCACTCCTCATAGCTGACTTCCTGCACCACAAGCTTAACGCCTGCGCGAGCCAGCAGTTCCTCCATGACTTTACTGATAACCCGGTGTTCGACGTGATCGCGGTAAAACGTCAGCGTTACAGATTCCAGACCAGCAGGTTTTTCAAACACCGGTTGTGGACGTGCGTGGTGCCAGCGCGGCAGTAAACCATACGCCGGGAACCAGTACTGCTGGTTTTGAGCTCCCGCGCTATAAAGCAGATGAATGGGGGCCAACATATGGCTTAGCCAGCGGCGAACGTCGTCATTACTGCCAGATTTGGATCGTCTATCAAACAAAATGTAATAGCAGCCTTCTTCCAGGCGGCTTTCGACGGCTTTTTCACTGTCAGGCATGCCCGACAGTTGCACTGCGCAACTGACATCTTCACCGATCTCTGGCAATACCCAGAAATTTACCTCGTCAATGAGTGCGCGATAGCCGAAGTAATCATCGTAAGCCTGAATCTTCAGCTGGTTAGTGTTATTGCGCACAACAGAGTACGGCCCAGTACCGACTGGCTGGCGTGAAAAATTGCTTAGGGTTTGCCATTCACGGGGCAGAATCATGGCATGAACGCTACCCAGCAACCACGGCAGCCAGTTGTCCGGTTGCGAAAGGGTGATATCCAGTGTCCACGCGGTAGGTGAGGTGATTTGCGTAATGTGCGAATACAGCGGCAGCGCGTTAATCCGCTGCAAAGAGGTGACCACATCCAGCATGTCCAGCTCGCGGCCATGGTGAAAATGAATGCCGGGGCGCAAATAAAAACGCCAGTGTAATGGGGAAATTTGCTGCCAGTGATGGGCAATATCTGCTTCGAGTTCCCCATTTTCCTCATTTATACGAATTAAGCCGCTGAAAATTTGGCGGGCAATATGGGTTTCTGAACGACGTAAAGCCGAGCCTGGTAACAGATTTAACAGTGGACGGTAATAGAGAACGCGCAGGATATGCCGACCCTGGCGGAAGCTGCGGCCAAGATGCGAAATCAACATTTGGCGTACAGCGGCTTTATCACCAACGATCTGCACCAGTTGATCGATCCTGTCTTGCTCAAGAAGATCTTCAGCCCGCTGTTGCTGGAGTGCAAGGCCGGTATACAGGAATTCCAGCTGTGAACGCTTGCCGCGCCCGACCTCTGCTTTCCAGCTGAGCCAGCCCGTTTCCTGCATTGCACTAAGCAGCGTACGCATATGGCGACGGGAGCAATTCAGCAGATCTGCCAGCTCATTGAGCGTGGTTTCCTGCGGCTTACCTTCAAAGTTTTGCCATAAACGTATGAACTGTTGTTGCAGACGACTGCTGGACATAAAAGAGGAACTCCCGTCAGAAACTCATCAATTTAACTTTCCTCATATTACGCCAATAATCATCAACGTTGAAACGAGGAAGTGGAGATGTATATGAAACGGTCACCAGTTATTAAGTTCTATCATCAGTATTTTGCCGCAACACAAAATGTTTCTGCTGGATGGCTGGCTCGCCTGACAGCAACGCAACGTTTAAGGATGCTTGAGGACTTAATGCAGTGGGAGGTGACAACTTCCGTGACCGTGGAGCACTAACTCGTTGATACATGTGTGACTGAGAATTGGTGAATTTCACCTGGCCAGCAGATTGTTCCTGCTGGCTTTTTTATACCCGTTAGTAGGGTATAGTTTACGTTTTGCACACCCAATGAGCGCTCGAACAAAAGGAATTTCTGCATGCTGTGGTTTTTGACGCGAGGACGTCGCCTCAATCCGGTATATGCCGCATTTATGATTGTGGCTTTCATGATGGGGATTGCGGGGGCACTCCAGGCGCCCACTCTTAGCCTGTTTTTAAGTCGCGAAGTAGAAGTGCGCCCATTTTGGGTTGGGATGTTTTATACCGTCAATGCGATAACCGGGATACTCGTCAGCCTTGCGTTGGCGAAGCGTTCAGATAACCGGGGCGACAGGCGAAAACTGATTATGGTTTGCTGCGTTATGGCCGTGGCAAACTGCGTGTTGTTTGCTTTTAACCGCCATTACCTGACGTTAATCACCATTGGCGTTATGTTCGCGTCTATTGCCAACACGGCGATGCCACAAATCTTCGCTCTTGCCCGCGAGTATGCAGATAACTCAGCACGTGAAGTGGTGATGTTCAGCTCGATAATGCGTGCGCAGCTCTCGCTTGCGTGGGTTATCGGGCCACCATTATCGTTTATGCTGGCGCTAAACTACGGTTTTACCACCATGTTTCTTATCGCGGCCGGGATTTTCGTTATCTCGCTCGCGCTAATCTTCTTCGCACTTCCTTCAGTTGCAAGGATTGAGCAGCCCGCGGATGTTGCCCTTACGCAAGTCAGCGGCTGGAAAGACAAAAACGTCCGTATGTTGTTTATCGCCTCGATGCTGATGTGGACCTGCAACACTATGTACATCATTGATATGCCGTTGTGGGTCAGCACTGATTTAGGGCTGCCTGAATCACTGGCGGGGCTGTTGATGGGAACGGCTGCGGGGCTTGAGATCCCGGCAATGATCCTTGCAGGTTACTACGTTAAGCGTTTTGGTAAACGCCGTATGATGGTGATTGCTGTGGCGGCGGGTGTGTTGTTTTACGTTGGTTTGATTCTGTTCCATAGCCGCACTGCGTTAATCCTTCTCCAGCTGTTTAATGCGGTGTTTATCGGCATTGTCGCGGGAATCGGGATGTTGTGGTTCCAGGATTTGATGCCGGGCAGGCCGGGTTCAGCAACCACACTATTCACCAATAGTATTTCAACCGGGGTGATTCTGGCGGGTGTTTTACAGGGAGCGCTGGCGGAAAGCTTCGGGCACCATTCGGTGTACTGGCTGATTGCCGGGCTGTCGGTGCTGGCGTTGATTTTGACCAGCCGGGTGAAGAATATTTAAGCCGAAATAATGTCGGATGACGCTGCGCGTCATCCGACAGCTAATCAGTCGGCCAGAAAAATCTCTAATAACGAATTCAAAAACAGCTTTCCGTGCTCGGTAATCTGCCAAAAATCTTCTGTCTCAACCAAATAATCCTTCGCAATCGCTTCGTCTAACTGCGCACGAATCACCGACTCATCAAGCCCGGTATACAGGCTAAATTCGTTGCGTGGCGCTGCTTCCAGCAAGCGGAAACGGTTCATAAAGAACTCGAATGGCTTGTCGGCTTGTTCAACATCGTGCTGCTTATCGAGGTATTTACCTTCCATATAACCGCGCGGATGGCGTGTTTTTGCGGTGCGCAAAATACGACCATCTGGGAATGTAACTTTACCGTGTGCGCCGCAGCCAATCCCCAGGTAATCACCAAAGCGCCAGTAGTTCAGATTGTGTTGGCACTGGTAACCCGGTTTTGCATAGGCCGAAGTTTCATATTGCTGATATCCCGCAGCGGTCAACAGCTTGTCGCCTTGCTCGAAAATATCCCATAACGCGTCATCATCCGGCAATTTCGGCGGGCGTGAGCTAAACAAAGTATTCGGCTCAATCGTCAGCTGATACCACGAAAGATGCGGAGGATTGAGCTCAATTGCCTGGCGCAAATCGTCGAGCGCCTCTTCCAAAGATTGATCCGGCAGGCCGTGCATGAGATCCAGGTTAAAGCTGCGCAAGCCAAGCCCGCTAGCCAGATGCGCTGCACGCTTTGCTTCGCCAGAATCGTGAATACGCCCCAGGCGCTTGAGTTTCGGTTCGCTGAAACTCTGTACACCGATAGAAATGCGGTTCACGCCGGCGCGCTGGTAACTCACGAAACGGTCTGCTTCTACCGTCCCGGGGTTAGCTTCCATTGTGATTTCCGCATCTGCTGCCAACGGCAGGCGAGCACGCACACCGTCGAGCAGGTTTTGCATCGCCTCGCCTGAAAGCAGACTCGGCGTACCGCCACCAATAAAGATGGTCTTTATTTCACGTCCTTGTGCCATTGGCGCGTCATTTTCCAGATCGCGCAACAGGTGGGCGACATACTCGTCGTGCGGTACGTCGCCTTTGAGTGCATGAGAGTTGAAGTCACAGTAGGGGCACTTCTGTACGCACCACGGGATGTGAATATAGAGACTCAGAGGTGGCAAATTAGCCATTTTTCATTGCTTCCAGTAACAGTTTTAGTGCGCGTCCACGGTGGGAAATCGCACGTTTTTCATCACGAGTCAGTTCAGCGGCAGTTTTGCCTTCACTCGGGACGAAGAAAATAGGGTCGTAGCCAAAGCCACCCTGGCCTGCAGCTTCGCGGGTAATCTGACCTTCCCAGCTACCGTGACACACGAGTGGCGTTGGATCTTCTGCGTGGCGCATATACACCAGCACACAATGGAATCGCGCTTTACGTTGCTCGTCCGGCACATCTTTCAGTGTAGTGAGTAACTTTTCCAGGTTCTGCTGATCTGAGGCATCAACACCTGCATAGCGTGCGGAGTAAATCCCCGGCGCGCCACCAAGCACATCAACAGCCAGACCGGAGTCATCGGCAATTGCAGGCAGGCCGGTAACTTGTGATGCATGGCGTGCTTTCAGAATCGCATTCTCGATAAACGTCAGGCCGGTTTCTTCGGCTGACTCAACGCCCAGCTCAGTTTGCGCCACCACATCCAGACCAAAATCGCCCAGTAAATCGGCGAGTTCACGCACTTTACCGGCGTTACCGGTCGCGAGGACAACTTTTTGCATAGTGAGAAAATCCTGTGAAATTGGCTAATTATTCGAGCAAAGCCGCGACTTCCGTCGGGATGTGTTGCGGGTCGATAATCTTAATTTGTTTATGGCGGCCCAGTTCGCCTTTCTCAAGCAGCACCTGGCTTTTGGCAACTTTGAACTGCTTAGCCAGGTATTTTACCAGATGAGCGTTGGCTTTGCCGTCTATCGGCGGGGCGGTGATGGCGACTTTTAGCTCGTCGCCATGCAGCCCGATAATACTATCCCGGCTGGCTTTAGGCTGAATATACAGCCGTAAAACCAGCCCGTCAGAGTTAAGACTCACTGCACTCACAGCAAATACCAAAGCCCCGGGAACAAGTCCATGCCAAGGTAATTCAGCGCATAGAGAATCAAAATGACGATCATCGCTGAAAAATCGATGCCACCCATCGCTGGAAGCACGCGGCGAATTGGCGCCATCATTGGCTCAGTTAGTTGCATCAAAACGTATTCAATTGGGCTGCGGCCCTGGCTTATCCAGCTCATCAGCGAGCGGATAATAATCACCCAAAACACCAGCGTACCGGCGGATTTGAGCAGTGATAACAAGCCAACAAGCAAGTTCATCGGGTCAAGCGACAATGCGCCAACCTGAATGAGCAGCAAAACCGGGTACTTCAATGTGGTGAGAATAAACGCCAGCAACAATGAAGATGTATCAATCGGGCCAATGGATGGAATTACCCGGCGCAGTGGCCCGACAATCGGTTGAGTGATCTTGACGATAAACTGTGCAAAAGGATTATAAAAATCACAACGTGACCACTGCATCCAGATGCGAATCAGCAGCACCATTACATACAGTTCAATCAGCGTTTTGACCAGGAAAGTCAACGTCAGCATGGCGTTCCTCAACAATTATAATGAATTAACGAGCAGGGTAATCCCGCGCGCCGAAAATAGCGGTTCCAATGCGCACCATGGTGCTGCCTGCAGCAATCGCGGCGTCCATGTCATCGGTCATGCCCAGGGACAACGTATCAACCGTTGGATAACGGTTTTTGAGCGATGTGAAAGCGTCTGCCATTTTCTGGCAAACCGCTAACTGATGCTCGTAATCAGGTTCAGGGGCAGGAATTGCCATCAAACCTCGTAACACCAAACCCGGCAGAGCAGCGACATCAGCCGCCAGTGCATCAAGCTCACTGAGCGCAATGCCGGATTTGCTTTGCTCATCACTAATATTAATTTGAATCAGTACGTTAAGCGGAGGCAGCTCAGTTGGGCGCTGTTCGCTCAGGCGAGTTGCAATTCGCAAACGATCGACGGTGTGGCACCAGTCAAAATGTTCAGCAACCAGACGGCTTTTGTTCGACTGCAATGGGCCGATAAAGTGCCACTCAAGCGTTTCTTCACCGTTCTCGGAAAAGTAACGAATTTTGTCCACGCCTTCTTGCACGTAGTTTTCACCAAAAATTCGTTGTCCGGCAGCAACCGCTTCTGCGATGGCGCCCGCAGGCTTAGTTTTGCTGACTGCAAGCAGAGTAACTTCTTCTGGAGCACGGCCGCAGCGTTCAGTTGCCGCCAGGATTTTGTTCTGAACCTGTGCCAGATTGTGCGCTATCTCGTTCATAGGTTGGAAAGTGATATGGATATCGAAGAAATTGTGGCCCTTAGTGTAAAGCATAATGTCTCTGATCTACACCTGTGCGCGCAGCTTCCTGCTCGTTGGCGCAGACGAGGGCGGCTTGAACCTGTGCCTGAAAACGCGCCAGCCCCAGCAACGTTGCTGGGTGCCTGGCTGACAAACGGGCAAAGAGAAGAGCTGGAAGAGCATGGGCAATTGGATTTTGCTGTCACCCTCGCGAGCGGTACGCGGCTGCGTGCCAATGCTTTTCACCAGTTGCAGGGGGACTCACTCGCACTGCGGATACTCGCTTCCCACACTCCAAAACTTGAATCGCTAAACGTTCCTGCCATTGTCCCGGAATTACTAAAATCTGCTGATGGATTGATTCTGGTAACGGGGGCCACAGGCAGTGGGAAATCCACCACGCTTGCCGCGATGGTAGACCACCTAAATCATCAGCTCGACGGGCATATTCTCACACTGGAAGATCCTATCGAGTTTGTTCACTACTCGCAGCGTTGTTTGATTCAACAGCGGGAGCCTGGTCGGCATTGCCGATCGTTTGCCGCCGGTTTACGTGCGGCACTTCGCGAAGATCCAGACGTTATTTTGCTGGGGGAATTGCGCGACAGCGAAACTATACGCCTTGCGCTTACTGCAGCAGAAACCGGGCATCTGGTATTAGCCACACTCCATACTCGCGGGGCGGCGCAAGCCGTGGAGCGTCTCGTAGACGTCTTTCCCGCAGAAGAAAAAAACATGGTGCGTAGCCAACTGGCGGGCAGTTTAAAAGCAGTGCTGGCGCAGAAATTATTGCCTGATAGCCGTGGAGGGAGGGCGGCAGTGTTCGAATTACTGGTTAATACACCCGCCGTGGCGAGCCTTATCCGTGAAGGGAAAACCCACCAATTACCGGGGCAGATTCAAACTGGACAGCAGTATGGCATGCAAAGTTTTGCTCAAGGTGAAGCGGTGTTACGTGCGGAAGGTCGTATTGCCGATGGGGAAAAAAATGATGGTTAAAATTATTGCCTCTGTGTGTATTGGTGTGTATTGTTTTTCCGTCAGGAGAAAACCATGAATTCTTCTGACCTTATTAAGGAACTGAAGGCCGCAGGATGCGAACCCGCCAGAAATTCTGGAGGCAGCCACTGGATATGGTGGTCGCCAAATACTGGGAAAACTTTCCCGGTTCCGCATCCAAAGAAAGATCTTCCCATTGGTACTGTCAGATCCATTCGTAAACGCGCGGGAATATGATTCCCAACTCACGGAGATTACCTATGTTTTTTTCTGTTGGCGTGGAGATGCCTGCAAACGAGAACGAAGCGTTCGGTCTGGTTGTGCCGGCGTTATGCAATGATGAGTTTGGCTGTGTATCAGCGGCAGATTATCAGGATGAAATCGCAGAAATGGTACGCGAAGCCATTTTGTTGATTGTTGATCTAATGGTTGAGCGCGGTATGGATATCACCCAGCTTAAAGATGCCGGGCCATTCGTCTACGCGGCAAATCCAGAATATGCGTATTGTAGCCAGTGGCTGCTCGTGGATGTGGATTTGTCAGCCCTGGAAGGAAAGCAGCAGCGGATCAATATTTCACTGCCAGATGCCCTTTTGGAACGAATTGATAACCGTGTAAAACAGCCATCATCGGGTTACCGGGATCGCAGTCATTTTCTGGCGGTCGCAGCAAGGCATGAGTTGATTAATGAGTCTTCAGATATGCCTGACAACAAAAAAGACTAAGGATTATAGTCAAACCAGCTTTCAAGAATGATAACCGCCGATGCAGAGTCAATACTGCCTTTATTGAGGGCGCGGAAACCGCCGTGCTCGAATAACCCAGCGCGTGCTTCCACGGTGCTGAGGCGTTCATCCTGCAAAGAGACTTTTACGCCAAAGCGGCCATGCAGGCGGTTGGCAAATTTACGTGCACGTGCGGTGAGTGGTTGCTCGGTGCCATCCATATTCAGTGGCAAGCCTACGACGACTTCATCGGGTTGCCACTCTTTGAGGATTTTCTCGATAACGTTCCAGTCGGGTGTGCCGTCTTGTGCTTTCAGTGCAGTTAAGGGGCGTGCCGTCCTGGTAATGCGTTGGCCGATGGCGACACCAATACTTTTGGTACCGAAATCAAAGGCTAATAAAGTTCCACTGCTCATCAGGCGTGTCCCGCTTCACTTGGCATGTTATGGATATCAATGCCGATTAATTTTGCGGCTTCACGCCAGCGTTCAGAAATCGGGGTGTGGAAAAGAATAGAGGCATCTGCCGGAGCTGTTAGCCACGCATTGTCCAGAATCTCTTGTTCCAGTTGGCCTTTTTCCCACGAGGAATAACCGAGTGCGACAATCACATCCGCAGGCTGTTTTGCCGTGCCGATGGTTTCCAGGACATCGCGAGATGTGGTGATCACCGTGTCATCTGAAATACGGATACTGGAGGCGAAACAGTCTGGGGCGGAATGCAAAATAAAACCACGGTCTTCCGCCAGCGGGCCGCCAATAAAAACAGGCTTATCAAGGCGAATAGCTGGGTCACGTGGCTCCGGGTCGATCTTTAGTTTTTGCAGGACACCGTCAACCTTGAGATTTTCGAGGGGTTTATTAATGATTATCCCCATCGCACCGTCTTCGTTGTATTCGCAAATATAAACGACAGCACGCTTAAACAATGGGTCCTGGAGCGCCGGCATGGCAATTAGAAAGTGATGCTGTAAATTCATTGTCAGAGGTTCTGGTTCCGGTTGAAAAAGCGAGCAGTCAGTTTATCACTACTGAGCGGGCTAAACCCGCTCACAGGACTATTTTGCCAGACGTGTCTCGATAGCATCAAACAACATGCCAGTTATAGAAACCGGGAATTCAGCTTCGATTTCACGAATACAGGTTGGACTGGTGACGTTAATCTCAGTCAGGCGATCGCCGATGATATCCAGGCCAACAAAAATCAGCCCTTTAGCTTTAAGCGTTGGGCCAACACGACGGGCAATTTCCCAGTCGCTATCGGTCAACGGACGCGGTTCGCCACGGCCACCAGCTGCCAGGTTACCACGAGTTTCGCCACCTTGCGGAATACGCGCCAGGCAATACGGCACAGGTTCGCCATCAACCACCAGAACACGCTTGTCGCCATCGACAATCGCAGGCAGGTAATTTTGCGCCATGCAGTAACGGTTGCCGAGTTCAGTCAGCGTTTCCGCGATAACACCAATGTTAGGGTCACCTTCTTTAACACGGAAAATTGAAGCACCACCCATGCCATCTAACGGCTTGAGGATGATGTCGCCGTGCTTTTGCCAGAATGCTTTAAGCTGCGCTTTGTTGCGTGTCACCAGCGTTTCTGGCGTCAAATCAGCAAACCAGGCGGTGAACAGCTTTTCGTTACAATCGCGCAGACTTTGCGGTTTGTTAACGATCAACGTGCCTTGTTCTTCGGCGCGCTCAAGAATATACGTCGCGTAGATAAATTCGGTATCAAACGGAGGATCTTTACGCATCAGGATGACGTCGAGATCGGCAAGCTGGATGTCTTGCTCACTACCAAATTCGTACCATTTATCGTAGTTCTGCTCGACAGTGACCAGGCGAGTGCGTGCGTGTGCTTCGCCGTTGATCAAATACAGATCGGCCATTTCCATATAATGCAGTTCATAACCACGGCGCTGTGCTTCCAGCAGCATGGCAAAGCTTGAGTCTTTCTTGATGTTAATGTTTGCGATGGGGTCCATCACGATGCCGAGCTTGATCATTGTTTTTCTCCATTAAAGCTGGCTACAGGGCGTTATCGTTGCGGGCAGTCTGGGTGCGGACAGCGCGCAGTATTCGCAGCGTACATTAGTACGTGAGAATGCGAGCACTGCCCAAGGCCAGAATGGCAAAAAAGATAGCCTTGTACCAGTTTTTAGCCCAGGTCGCCAAAACGCACTTGCAGCGCAGTAATAGCGGTGAGCGCGGTAGTCTCAGTACGCAGAACGCGAGGTCCCAACAGAATATCAGTAAACTGGTGACGTGCGGTCATGGCAATTTCATCCGCCGTTAAACCGCCTTCTGGGCCAATTAGCAGGCGCACACGTTCAACAGGTTGCGGCAAGGTATTAATACTGGCGCTGGCACGAGGATGCAGATTGAGCTTCAGACTCGCATCTTCTTCAGCACACCACACTTCAAGATCCATCGCCGGGTGCACTTCTGGCACGATATTTCGACCGCATTGCTCGCAGGCTGCAATAGCAATTTTCTGCCACTGGCCGAGCTTCTTATTCAGGCGCTCGGCATCCAGTTTTACGCCACAGCGTTCGGAAAACAAAGGCGTAATCACGTTCACACCCAGCTCGACTGCTTTCTGAATAGTGAATTCCATCTTTTCACCGCGCGACATCACCTGGCCGAGATGTAGATGAAGTGGGGACTCACGGTCATCAACGTTCGCGCTCAGGACTTTGACCCGCACGCTTTTTTTATCGGCCTGAACAATTTCAGCCTCAAAAATCTGATTGCTGCCGTCAAACAATTGCAACGCGTGGCCTGCACTCATGCGCAGTACGCGGCCAACATGGTTTGCTGCATCTTCGCAAAGTGCTATGTCCTGGCCGACGGAAAGGAGTTCAGGGTGATGAATGCGGGGTATACGCATGGTTTTTAATATCCAAAAGCGGGAACAGTGATAACAATTCCCGCTAGTGTAGGTTAGCTGTTTTGTGCCTGGCAAGCCCGCAGCACATAAGGGTTATGATTGCCCTGAACTTTAGCGATGCGTTCGTCGCGCTCACACTCCCAGGTGGTGACTGGATATTGCTTATTCCACGCCTCAAATAGTTGGGTTTGCTGGCGAGAAAGGTTGAGCTGATATTGGTCACGCATATAGAAGTAGGTGCGGGCGATGGCGCCACGGGCTCGCGCTGGTGGCTCGGCAATCTTCTCTTTAAAGTCCACTTTCATGGCACATTGTCCATACTGGCCTTCACCGCCATTCCACTGGCTATACATAAAGTTGTTACGGTCAGCATTCACTTCACCAACCGCCGGTTGCAGGTTATGCATATCGCTTTCCATCTTGCGATATTCCGGGTCTTTAGCGCAGTTTTTACGGCCACCATCTTGCCAACACTGGCGCTGATGGCCGAATTGCCAGGCTGGAACAACATGTTCCCATTCGATACGTGAGGCGCGGTTTTCATTTTTACGCACTTTGTAGCCGCATGACGCTAGATCGGGAACACCTTTTTTCCCTTCCCAGTTAATTTTACATCCACAGTAAAAGTCACCTGGCGCGTCGGCATTCACTTTGGCACCAGCCGCTTTTGCCTGAGAGAAATTATTGATACCGGCGCTGAACGTAGAGAAAGAGCAGAGGGCTGCAACAAGTGCAACAGCCAAAGAAATTTTGCGAGACATTTCCAGAATCCTTTTTAAAACGTGCTCGCACGGTACTTGAAGCTTTATTGGGATTCAATAAGCTAAATCAGGAAACTTTATGAATAATATTTTTAATTACAGGGAGTTGTAACGTCAGGTTTTAACCGGTCGCCACATTGCACGCAGCGGTATTCTGATTCGCCGCGCAAAACTTTGTTATGACGGCGTACCGTCAACTGATGCCGTTGGCAACGGCAGCGATACGGGAAGGTGTTTTTGCGAACGGATTGCACTTCAAACTTATGTGTCCGACGGGCAGGAACACCAAGTACTGTTTCCATCATCCATTTCCACTCTTTGCCATGTGGCGCTGCGCGCCCAAAGTGTTTCCACACCAACAAATGAGCCAGTTCGTGCGGCACCACCTCATCAATAAAGGTTTGCTGGTTTTCCATTAACAACACCGGGTTGAGGCGGATTTCGTAGCTATCCATCCATGCGGTGCCCGCAGCAGTGCCTCGCTGCTGATATACCAGCTTCGGTTCCGGGTAGTTACGGCCTAAGTGCAGATTTGCCTGTTGAAGCTTTTCCCGTAGGCAACGCATAACGGCTTGTTGGATGGCGATGGGGAGTCTTGGGGATTTCATAGCGGCAAAGAATAGTGCGAGGTGGTACAGGGTGCAAGCCCTTCTCCCGTTAAGGAGAAGGGCGGCTATTGCTTAGTTGTGAGCACCAATCTCACGTAACCGGCGACCTTTCATCAGGTTACGTTCGATGTGCTCCAGGGAAACGTGTTTAGTTTCCGGAACCAGCCACACAGTGAGAACAATAAAGAACAGGTTCAACGCGGCGTATACCCAGAAGGTATTCGCATTGCCCAGCGTGTTAAGCATGGTCAGGAACGTTGCACCGACAATCATGTTCGCAATCCAGTTGGTGGCGGTTGAGCAAGTGATACCAAAATCACGCCCTTTCAGCGGCTGGATTTCAGAACACAGTACCCAAATCAGCGGGCCGGCACTCATTGCAAAACCAACGATAAACATCAGCAGCATGGCGATAGCGAAGTATTGCGCACCCTGGGAATGAATGCCGACGTGGAGCATCGTACCGAGAATGCCCATGCCCACGGCCATAACCATGAAGCCCAGTACCAGTGTAGGTTTACGGCCCCAACGGTCTACCAGACCAATCGCAATGAAGGTTGCCAGTACGTTGATAAGCCCAACGATAACGGTGCCCCACATTTGCTGGGTGGTATTGGTGAAGCCAGCAATTTCGAAGATTTTCGGTGCGTAATACATGATGACGTTCATACCGGTGAACTGTTGCATCACCTGAAGCAGAACACCCAGGAACACGGCCCGACGGAAATGGCTGTTTTCTTTAAACAATGACCATCCGCTTTGTTTCACCTTCAGGCTTTCACGGATTTCTTCCAGTTCGCGTTTTGCTTCGGCACTGGTGTCACGTAAGCGCATCAGGACACGCTCAGCATCATGGAAGCGACGTTTTGCGGCGAACCAACGTGGGCTGTCTGGCAGGAAGAAGACGCCTACAAGCAAGATCAAAGCAGGAATGGTGATAACACCCAGCATCCAGCGCCATGAGCCGTTATAGCTGAAAGCTGTATCGGAAAGGTAAGCGCCAAGAATACCGATGGTAATCATCAACTGGTACATCGAGATCATGCTGCCACGGATTTTCTCAGGAGCAATTTCTGACAGGTAAAGCGGGGCGGTATAAGACGCAACACCGACTGCCAGGCCGAGCAAGACACGGGAGAGAATCAGAATTTCAGTGTTCGGTGCAAAAGCCGAGCACAGTGAACCTGCAACGAAAAGTACTGCGCCAATCATCAGGCTGTATTTACGCCCGATGCGGAAGGAGAGCCAACCACTGCCAACGGCACCGACAGCGGCACCAAACATCATCGAACTCACAACCCACTCTTGCTGGTGCGCAGTTATCTGGAAATCTTTAGCGATAAACGGTAACGCACCGGCAATCACACCGATATCGAGGCCAAATAACAAACCGGCCAGGGCTGCAAGAAAACAGACAAAAAAGGTCATGCTTTTGTTCGAGCGCCCTTGTTTTTTTATTTCAGGCATAGTGCTCTCCAGTTGAATAATTTGGGGGATATCTCGCTATTAAGGTTAGGTTAACGCGACGTAAAATTGTGTGATTCAACTCACGTTAGTGTAATCGGTTACACTAGTGTCAAGAACTGTATGTATAATTTATTTAATTAAAACAGTGAATTGAGTGTAGAAAATAAAACCAAAATTTTCCATGCAAGACTAATCTGAAATGTTTTGTAACTAGCGCAGCAACAAAATGTTGTCATGCAGAACTGTCTTAATTAATGCCTTGTTAACGACAATGTAACCGTTTCCACTGGTGTTGTTTGTTACGAGAGATTTTGCGGGAAGAGGGTTTAAGTACTGAAGGGGAGTGAAAAATGAAAAAGGCCAGCGAAGCGCTGGCCTTTAAAGTTTGATGGTGAACTGGCGAGGGGTTATTTCAGGCCAGCAGCATCACGCAGCAATTCTGCTTTGTCGGTTTTTTCCCAAGGGAAATGCTCACGACCAAAGTGACCGTATGCTGCGGTTTCTTTGTAGATTGGGTGCAGCAGATCCAGCATCTGAATCAGGCCGTACGGACGCAGGTCGAAGAACTCACGTACCAGCAGGGTCAATTGCTCGGTAGAGATTTTCTCAGTACCGAAGGTTTCAACCATGATGGAAGTTGGCTCAGCAACGCCGATTGCGTAAGAAACCTGGATTTCACAGCGGTCAGCAAGGCCAGCCGCAACGATGTTTTTCGCCACATAACGTGCCGCATACGCTGCAGAACGGTCCACTTTAGATGGATCTTTACCAGAGAATGCACCGCCGCCGTGACGAGCCATGCCGCCGTAGGTATCAACGATAATTTTACGACCGGTCAGACCGCAGTCACCCATTGGGCCACCGATAACAAAACGGCCTGTTGGGTTGATGTGGTATTTAGTGGAAGCATTCAACCATTCTGCTGGCAGAACTGGCTTGATGATCTCTTCCATCACAGCTTCTTGCAGCGTTTTAAGCGCAACATCTTCTGAATGCTGAGTAGACAACACAACCGCATCGATGCCAACGATTTTACCGTCGTCATACTGGAAGGTGATCTGGCTTTTTGCATCCGGACGCAACCATGGCAGTGAGCCATTCTTACGAACTTCAGCCTGGCGTTGAACCAGACGGTGTGCGTAAGTGATTGGCGCAGGCATCAGCACGTCGGTTTCGTTGGTCGCATAACCAAACATCAGGCCCTGGTCGCCTGCACCTTGCTCCAGCGGGTCAGTACGGTCAACGCCCTGATTGATATCCGGGGACTGCTTACCGATAGCGCTCAGCACTGCGCAAGAGTTGGCATCAAAGCCCATATCAGAATGCACGTAGCCGATTTCACGAATCGTTTGACGAGTGATCTCTTCGATATCAACCCAGGCGCTGGTGGTGATTTCACCGCCAACCAGAACCATGCCGGTTTTCACGTAAGTTTCGCAAGCTACGCGCGCTTTTGGATCCTGTTCCAGGATCGCATCAAGCACCGCATCGGAGATTTGGTCAGCGATTTTATCGGGATGCCCTTCTGATACAGACTCGGACGTAAAGAGGTGTTTGGCCATGTTTTATTCACCCTAAGAGAATTAGGTTAGTGCAGACTGCTGTTTATCGGCGCTCGAACCAGTGCGATGTACTGGTAACTTGAGTTTTCACCACAGGTTTCATTTCAGGCAGTCTAACAGTTAATCGGTATAGATGGATTAACATCTGGACGTCTATTCTAGGTTATCCATTAATCAGATTACCAGTGATTTTTACGCCTGCAAGTCTGCGCAAATAATCTCGGGTGGCAAATTTTACTGACAGTGCCGCAATCCAGGGATTTTTACTTTGCAATTTGCGTCTGTTATCGGTATAAAGCGGCGCGCGCGGCTCATTCAACAAGCACACAGTTTTTGTGTTGCCCACTTCCAGCCGGGTTGAGCAAATTTCTGAGCTTTGGCTTGTCGCATACCCAAACCGTATGCGTGGAGGTGATACGATTGAAAAACCGCTTTAATTCGCAAACTCTAGCGACCGTCCAGGTCGTGCATATGCTCCTCGCATCCAGCAATTCTTTGCTACAGCTGCATTCCTTCCGATGTTATTCCCATCTTGGCGCATCGATGGATTCTCGGGCCGGTTTTTAAACCCTCGAAATTCAGAACTTGGGCTCTCTTGTCATCGATAAGAGTATTCTCGTGGTTTCGCCGCTCCGCGCAACGGAGTTCGGTTACGTGTTTTACTATGATATGAAAAAGAAACCGGTCGCACAGTTAGTCTGTCAGCGTCTTATGCTGCTTTTACGCGCTGTTAATGGGTTGTTATTGCGGGATACCCCTGCGATAGTAGTCAACTGTTTTGCACATTCGTTTAAATTTGAGGTTCGCCATGTCTGACAAAATCTCTTCTGTTTCGGGTTCGTCAGTGGGCGAGCAGGATGTACACCGCTCCATGCAGGAGGTTGCCATGAGTTCCCAGGAAGCCAGCAAGATGCTGCGTACTTACAACATTGCCTGGTGGGGCAATAACTATTACGACGTCAACGAACTCGGCCACATTACCGTTTGCCCGGACCCGGATGTCCCGGAAGCGCGTGTTGATCTCGCTGAACTCGTAAAAGCCCGTGAAGCACAGGGGCAGCGTTTACCTGCACTGTTCTGCTTCCCGCAGATTTTGCAGCACCGCCTGCGTTCTATAAATGCAGCGTTCAAACGTGCTCGTGAATCCTATGGCTACAACGGCGACTATTTCCTCGTTTATCCAATCAAAGTGAACCAGCACCGTCGCGTAATTGAATCACTGATTCATTCCGGTGAACCTCTGGGCCTGGAAGCGGGTTCTAAAGCGGAACTGATGGCGGTTCTGGCCCATGCCGGTATGACGCGTTCAGTTATTGTGTGTAACGGCTATAAAGACCGTGAATACATCCGCCTGGCGTTGATCGGCGAGAAGATGGGCCACAAGGTTTATCTGGTCATCGAGAAGATGTCAGAAATCCGCATCGTACTGGAAGAAGCAGAGCGCCTGAATGTAGTGCCACGTCTTGGCGTGCGTGCGCGTCTGGCGTCACAAGGCTCCGGCAAATGGCAGTCTTCTGGTGGTGAGAAATCCAAATTTGGCCTGGCAGCAACGCAGGTTCTGCAACTGGTTGAAATGTTGCGTGAAGCCGGACGTATCGACAGCCTGCAATTGCTGCACTTCCACCTCGGCTCGCAAATGGCAAACATTCGCGATATCGCCACTGGCGTGCGTGAATCTGCCCGTTTCTACGTTGAACTGCACAAGATGGGCGTCAACATCGAATGCTTCGATGTGGGCGGCGGTCTGGGCGTGGACTATGAAGGCACGCGTTCTCAGTCCGATTGTTCGGTCAACTATGGCCTGAACGAATATGCGAACAACATCATTTGGGCGATTGGCGACGCGTGTGAAGAAAACGGCCTGCCGCACCCAACGGTTATCACCGAATCTGGCCGTGCTGTGACCGCGCACCACACCGTTCTGGTGTCTAACATCATCGGTGTTGAGCGTAACGAATACACCACGCCAACGGCTCCGGCTGCAGATGCGTCCCGTGCGCTGCAAAGCATGTGGGAAACCTGGGGCGAAATGCATGAGCCGAACAACCGTCGCTCGCTGCGTGAATGGCTGCACGATAGCCAGAATGATCTGCATGATATCCATACTGGTTACTCAGCGGGGAGTTTCTCCTTGCAAGAACGTGCCTGGGCGGAGCAGCTTTATCTGAGCATGTGCCATGAAATTCAGCGTCTGCTCGACCCAAGTAACCGTGCGCACCGCCCAATCATCGATGAACTGCAAGAGCGTATGGCGGATAAGATTTACGTCAACTTCTCGCTGTTCCAGTCGATGCCGGATGCGTGGGGCATCGACCAGCTGTTCCCGGTGTTACCGCTTGAAGGGCTGAACCAGGTTCCTGAGCGCCGCGCGGTACTGCTGGATATCACTTGTGACTCAGACGGTGCTATCGATCACTACATCGACGGTGACGGTATTGCGACGACCATGCCGATGCCAGAATACGATGCAGAAAATCCACCGCTGTTGGGCTTCTTCATGGTTGGCGCATACCAGGAAATTCTGGGCAACATGCACAACCTGTTTGGCGATACCGAAGCGGTTGACGTGTTTGTCTTCCCTGACGGCAGCGTAGAAGTGGAGCTTTCTGATGAAGGCGATACCGTTGCTGACATGCTGGAATATGTTCAGCTTGATCCGAAAACCTTGCTGAAGCATTTCCGCGATCAGGTTAAACAGACCGATCTGGATGCGGCATTACAGCAGCAGTTCCTCGAAGAGTTTGAGGCTGGGTTGTATGGCTATACTTACTTAGAAGACGAGTAAATTACTCGGCGTACTTCGAGTCGCAGGGGTGTTGGCTGCACTCACTTACCGCCTACCTGCAACGCGAATTACTAGAGTAATTAGTATACAGATAAGGCTACATTCGGCGATAATCCGCGCCAACAAGCAGTCTGAATGAATACAGTCCCTTCCTCGTCGGGTTTAACGACGCGGAGGGGACTTTTTTTTGCTAATCATTACCATCATCGTGAGGTCAAACCATGAGCACCTTAGGCCATCAGTACGACAATTCCCTGGTATCCAATGCCTTCGGTTTTTTACGTTTTCCGCTGAACTTTATGCCATACGACAGCGATGCTGATTGGGTTATCACTGGCGTTCCTTTTGATGCGGCAACGTCTGGCCGTGCAGGTGGACGCCATGGCCCTGCGGCAATCCGTCAGGTGTCTACCAACCTGGCATGGGAAGGTAACCGCTTCCCGTGGAATTTCGACGTGCGCGAGCGCTTGAATGTTGTGGACTGTGGCGACCTGGTTTACGCCTTCGGTGATGCGCGTGACATGAGCGAACGTCTGCAAGCTCACGCCGAAAAACTGCTGGCATCTGGCAAACGTATGCTCTCTTTCGGTGGTGACCACTTTGTGACTTTGCCGCTATTGCGTGCCCACGCAAAGCACTTCGGTAAAATGGCGCTGGTACATTTCGATGCGCACACCGATACCTATGCGAATGGTTGCGAGTTCGACCACGGCACCATGTTCTACACCGCACCTAAAGAAGGTTTGATCGACCCGAACCACTCTGTGCAAATTGGTATTCGTACTGAGTTCGATAAAGACAACGGTTTCACCGTGCTGGATGCCGGCCAGGTTAACGACCGCACTGTTGACGACGTGCTGGCTCAGGTTAAGCAGATTGTTGGCGATATGCCGGTTTATCTGACCTTTGATATCGACTGTATCGACCCGGCTTTCGCACCAGGTACTGGTACTCCGGTTATCGGTGGTTTGACGACTGACCGCGCCCTGAAACTGGTCCGTGGTTTGAAAGACCTGAACATTGTGGGTATGGACGTTGTGGAAGTGTCTCCGGCTTACGATCAGTCCGAAATCACCGCACTGGCTGGCGCAACGTTGGCGTTAGAAATGTTGTATATCCAGGCTGCCAAGAAAGGCGAGTAATCAGGCTATTTTACTTGCCATTTTGAACCCGGGCAGTGCTCGCCATCCTCACATACTGAGTGTACGCTCCGGTGGCTGCGCGCGGTCCGGGTTCAAACTGTCTGCGACAATAACGCCTGAAGTGCTTATTAGTTGACTGAAATTACTTCAAACCATCCGCAGTCATACGGTCGCGAATATGTTGCGCACGTTCGGCTGAAGCGGGGTGGTCATCAAGCATTGAGCTTTGGCGGCCTTCTTCCGCTTTTGCTAACTTCTCAAAACTGGTTGCCAGGCCAATTGGGTTGATTCCACGTTTCCTCAACAAATCATACGAGTAGTCATCAGCTTCAGACTCCTGACGCTGGGAGAACTGTGCGTTCACCAGTTTTTCACCCAAATCGCCCAGTTGTGACTGCGATAAACTACCAATCACACCGCCCGCTGATGCTGCTGCTACGCGTGCTGCGTTAGTACCCAACGCAACCTGCATCCCTTTCTTCACATGGCCGAGCGCGACGTGACCCATTTCGTGGCCGATAACTGCTTCGACTTCGTTATCGTTCATCATGTCCATCAGGCCGCTGTATACGCGGATACAGCCGTTAGCCATCGCAAAGGCGTTCACATCTTTGGTGACGTACACCTTGTAGTTCACCGGCATGCCGTTGATGTTGTCGCCCAGGGCTGAGGAAATTTTACTGAGACGTTTAGCATATTCGCTGCTGGCTGGTGCGATGCTGGCTTTGCTGTCGAGCTCCGCACAAGATTTGTCACTCAACTCTTTCACCTGCGCATCACTTAATGTGTACGCCTGAAATGCTTCCGCACCGGAAGCGAGCAGACCGTTAGAGTCCATGTTCTGGCAGCCGCTCAGTAGGGCAGCAACGCTCAGGCTTAATAAAATTGGGCGCAATTTCATGCCAATATCCTTAATTAGTGATAACTGCTCAGAGGTGATTTAGCCACAAACCATTGGCTAGTCGCTTCAGTATAAAGAAGTTAGCCAAACTCGCGCAGCAACTTGCGCAACATGCGAGCAGGTTCCAGAGATTTCTTAACCAGACAAAAGGATGCTCCATGTACATGGCACATCGCTTGCGGTACATTGATGGCAATTTTTTGGGCGTAGCCCATAACGCATAGTAGTCAAGGCCTGACCTTCAACCATCCGATCTGGAGTCAAAATGTCCTCTCGTAAAGAGCTTGCCAATGCTATTCGTGCACTCAGCATGGACGCAGTACAAAAAGCCAAATCCGGTCACCCGGGCGCCCCTATGGGTATGGCCGACATTGCCGAAGTCCTGTGGCGCGATTTCCTGAACCATAACCCGCAGAACCCTGCATGGGCTGACCGTGACCGCTTCGTGCTGTCTAACGGCCACGGCTCAATGCTGATCTATAGCTTGCTGCACCTCACAGGTTATGACCTGCCGATTGAAGAACTGAAAAACTTCCGTCAGCTGCATTCCAAAACTCCGGGTCACCCGGAAGTGGGCTACACCGCTGGTGTTGAAACCACAACTGGCCCGCTGGGTCAGGGTGTTGCGAACGCAGTGGGTATGGCAATTGCTGAACGCACCATGGCAGCACAGTTCAACCGTCCAGGTCACGACATCGTTGACCACTTCACCTACACCTTTATGGGTGATGGCTGCATGATGGAAGGTATCTCCCATGAAGTTTGCTCTCTGGCGGGTACGCTGGGTCTGGGTAAACTGGTTGCCTTCTATGATGACAACGGTATCTCTATCGACGGCCACGTTGAAGGCTGGTTCACCGACGATACCGCAAAACGCTTTGAAGCTTACGGCTGGCATGTAGTGCGCGGCGTTGACGGTCACGATGCAGACGCAATCAAACGCGCTGTTGAAGAAGCTAAAGCGGTTACTGACAAACCTTCATTGCTGATGTGCAAAACCATCATCGGTTTCGGTTCGCCAAACAAAGCCGGTACGCACGATTCCCACGGCGCACCTTTGGGTGACGCGGAAATCGCACTGACCCGCGAAGCGCTGGGCTGGAAACATGCGCCATTCGAAATCCCTTCTGAGATCTATGCTCAGTGGGATGCAAAAGAAGCAGGCCAGGCGAAAGAAGCAGCATGGAACGAGAAGTTCGCCGCATATGCTAAAGCCTTCCCGCAAGAAGCTGCTGAATTTACCCGTCGTATGAAAGGCGACATGCCTGCTGATTTCGCAGCTAAAGCGCAGGAGTTCATCAAGAACCTGCAGGCTAACCCAGCAAAAATCGCTAGCCGTAAAGCATCCCAGAACACCATCGAAGCATTCGGCCACCTGCTGCCTGAATTCCTCGGCGGTTCCGCTGACCTCGCGCCTTCTAACCTGACTATCTGGTCTGGTTCTAAAGCGATTAACGAAGATCTGGCCGGTAACTACATCCATTATGGTGTCCGTGAATTCGGTATGACCGCGATTGCCAACGGTATCGCGCTGCACGGTGGTTTCCTGCCGTACACCTCTACCTTCCTGATGTTTGTTGAATATGCACGCAACGCGGTGCGTATGGCAGCATTGATGAAGCAACGCCAGGTGATGGTCTACACCCATGACTCAATCGGTCTGGGCGAAGATGGCCCAACTCACCAGCCTGTAGAGCAGCTTGCTGCCCTGCGCGTGACGCCAAACATGAGCACATGGCGCCCATGTGACCAGGTTGAATCTGCGGTGGCGTGGAAATACGCTGTAGAACGTCACGACGGCCCGACCGCGCTGATCTTCTCCCGCCAGAACCTGGCACAGCAGGATCGTACTGAACAGCAACTGGCGGATATCGCTCGTGGCGCATACGTTCTGAAAGATTGTGCAGGCACGCCTGAGCTGATTCTGATTGCAACCGGTTCTGAAGTTGAACTGGCTGTTGCAGCCTGGGATCAACTGACTGCTGAAGGCATCAAGGCGCGCGTGGTTTCTATGCCGTCTACCGATGCGTTCGACAAACAGGATCCAGCGTACCGTGAAGCCGTGCTGCCGAAAGCAGTTGCTGCGCGTGTTGCTATCGAAGCCAGCATCGCTGACTACTGGTACAAATACGTTGGCCTGAACGGCGCTGTTGTGGGCATGACCACCTTTGGTGAGTCAGCACCTGCTGAGCTTCTGTTTGAAGAGTTTGGTTTCACCGTTGCAAACGTAGTGAAACAGGCTAAAGCCGTTCTGTAAAACGTCATACATGAAAGGCCAGCAAGATAGATTGCTGGCCTTTTTTTTATCTGTTGTTGATAACGCAATTGAAAATCATTATCATTCACATTCGTAAATAAATGTGAATCTAAGTAAATGAATCGACATACTTTGTACGGATACCAAAAATCGGGCTTCATTGCTTTAACCATCGCACTATTGATGAACTCACTGAGCGCGAGCGCTAAACCACTCCCTGAAAAGGATTTTCTTACCGTCCCTATGGGAAATGGCGTGTATGAGTTGGCATATGACGCCTCTCAAAACGTTCTGTTCGCCGCCTCTGCCCCTTCGTTTGATAAAGATAAAACTGATGGTCTTGTCTATAAACTGAACCCAGAGACGCTGAAGACAACGGGAAAAATCACTACTGAGCGACGCGCATTTGCCACTGTGCTGGATGAAGAAAACCATATTTTGTATATCGGTAACACCCTTGAAGGGTCCGTCACTCTTATCGATACACGCACTGATAAAGAGATTAAAACGGTTCAACTGAGTGATATCAGCAATCCCAAAGAAATCGTTCACACCCGTGAAATGGCGCTCGATAAAAAACACCAGCGCTTATATGTCTCCGGCGTTGCTCAGCAAGGTATTATTTGGGTTATCGACACGCAAAAACAACAGCATATTGCGACCATTGAAAATATGGGTGAATATCCAACCGGGCTGACTGTCGATGAAGATAAAGGGCGAGTTTATGCTGTAAACGGCAGTGGGGAATTTATTACGCTTGATGCCAGCGATAATAAAATTATTTCACGTGTTAAAGTTGACCCCCAGAAAAAACACTTCTTCTTAAATATCGCGCTGGATAATAAAAAAGAGCGTGCATTTATTACCGATCCCGATTTACCGGATGTGTTGGTGGTTTCACTAAAAGACGGGAAAATCATTGATCGTATTAAGGTGATTAACTCTCTGGCAGTGATGTACAACAGTGGCCGCAACGAAGTTTATATCACTCACCGTAATGCACAGCTGATAAGCGTTGTCGACGGCGACACTTACAAAGTAAAAGCTAGCATTACGACGTCGGCCTTGCCTAATAGCCTTGCGCTTTCAGCAGATGGACACACTCTTTACGCCAGCGTGAAGCAGGGTGAAAAAGAGATAGGCAAAAAACCGGATTACATTATTAAAGTCAATCTCGACAAAATCTAATCCACTTTTAATTAAAAGAACAATAAAACCCTGTGGTGAAAATTCACAGGGCCGGCAGGCTTTTTTTTCAATATCTCAGGTAATTAAAAAATGGGAAATAATAAGCGATTGGTGTTGGCACGAACAGTGACAGGAATAGCGGTGCTGGCTGGAGGCTCAATGCTTACAGTGTTAGCCGAGGGAAATAACGCTTCTCTTAACGAAAATGAAGATCAAATGGTGGTGACGGCATCGGGTTTTTCGCAACAGAAAAAAGATGCCCCAGCCACCATTTCCGTTATTGACCGAAAACAGCTCGATGAAAAACCAAACAGGAATGTTGCCGAAGCTATTCAGGATTTACCAGGCGTTAATATCGGTAGTGGTTCGAGTGATATGGCGACCGGCAGTATTATGATGCGAGGTATGGACTCAAGCTATACCGCGTTTATGGTCAACAGCGTCAAACAAAATACCGGTGAGTCGCGCCCTTATGGGCAAGATATTGGTGCTGAGGTTAATTTCCTGCCACCGATGGAAGCTATCGAACGAATTGAAGTGATTCGTGGGCCCATGTCATCGTTGTATGGCTCCGATGCGATCGGTGGTGTGGTTAACGTTATCACCAAAAAACCTTACGGCGTGCAGGACTGGACCGGAGCATTGGCGGCCAATACTTTCCTTCAGGAAGACAGTTCATTCGGTAATACCAACCAGATGAATTTGTTCGCAATGGGGCCTATTGTGCCCGACGTGCTGGGTATTAGCGTCGCCGCCGACTGGCTTAATCGTCGCGACGACGAGCGCAATAATTACTTCAGCAAGAACGATCGTAAATCAATTGATATGACAGTAGGCCTTGCGGCCAATGAAACAAACTTATTTGACCTCAATGTTGTCTCCGGCGAGCAAAAGAAAAACCGCGATAATGCACCGTGGATGTGGAAGTTTGATCGTGATGCGGTGACGCTAAGCCATAGTGGTTGGTACGCTGAAGACACTATCGCGACAAAAAACTACATCAACTACGAGAAAGGGCGCTCAAAATACAGCCTGGATGGCGATGCTCCACAGTACATTGAGACCGAAAACTACGTTGCCAACAGCCAGACGACTTTCACATTCGATAATCACAAACTCACCGTTGGGGCTAACTTCACGCGTGAAGAACTTAACGACCAGTTCGCTGTTTCCAGTAAAGAAGCGCCTGGCGTTGAACCGGTGACCAAAATCAGTCGCAATGGTTGGGCGCTGTTCGCTGAAGATGGTTGGCAAATTGGCGACTTTACGCTGACCACATCCGCACGTATGGATCGCGACAACTATTTCGGTACACACATCACGCCAAAACTTTATGGCAACTGGGCGATTACGGATGCCTGGGCTCTGAAAGGCGGTGTATCCGCAGGTTATAAAAAACCTGAGCTGCGCGAAACCTCCGCTGATTTTGTTACGCCACGTGGCTCATTACCGCCGTACCCGTATTTGACCGTAGGTAACGATGACCTGAAACCAGAGAAAAGCGTCAACTCCGAACTCGGCCTGTACTGGGCAGGAGAGAGGCTGGCGTTAGACGGCACGGTTTTCTATACCCAATTCAAAGATAAAATCTCCGAAGAGACGATTTGCGAAACGACGGCGACTAACCAGTGCCAGATGAACGGCTATAAAGCAGACTCCATCAGCAAATACTTTAACGTCGGCAAAGCCGATGTCTATGGTGTGGAGCTTAATGCGGACTGGCAGATGACTGAAACGGTAAAAGCTAACGCAAACTACACCTATAACCACAGCGAGCAGAAAACAGGCGTAAATAAAGGCTACGCGTTGAATGACTACCCGAGCCATATGGCAAACGTGTCGCTGACCTGGTCGGCTACCGAAGCGTTGGATTTGTGGAGCAAAGCGAATTATCGCAGTAGCAACCGCGATACTGGCGATCATATTGACTACGAAGCCTGGACGATGGTTGATCTCGGCGCGCGTTATCAGTTGAACAAGCACACGCAGTTGATGGCAGGGATTTACAACCTGTTTGATGCCGATCCACAACGCATCACCCAATGGGGTGATTACGGGCTGGTCGAAGGGCGTCGCTATAACTTGGGTGCTCGAATCGAATTTTAATTGAGTGCATATATTCAGTGCATAAAGGACAAACGCTGCTCGGTGGTGGCGTTTGTCCTTCATCTTTTAATCCGATCATGCTGTAAAGCCTGTGAGTATGAGTGGTCGCTTGTTTACGCTGGTTACTATTCGTCCTTAGCCTTTAATTCGTTGCAGTTATTCCATCGAAAATGTGACCTGCGTCAGAAGATTAGTTGCCTGTCCTGGGGTAACGTTCCATTTATTCCCTGTTTCGCTTACCATAGCTGAAGCGTTTCAGTCGACTAAATGTTCGACAATTAAGCAAACAAATGCAGTTTCAATAGTGCGAGGATTCCCCTCAGACGATTGCTGGATTACTCTGTCAGCCACTTAGTCTCAGGGATTCTGGCAGGAGAGATATGACCGTACGCATAGCAATTAATGGCTTCGGTCGCATTGGGCGCAACGTGGTACGTGCTTTGTACGAATCCGGTCGCCGTGCGGAAATTACCGTCGTAGCAATCAATGAACTGGCTGATGCTGCGGGTATGGCGCATCTGTTGAAGTATGACACCAGCCATGGCCGCTTCGCCTGGGACGTCCGTCAGGAGCGCGACCAGTTATGGGTAGGCGACGACGCCATCCGTATTTTGCACGAACCGGAAATTGCTAATTTGCCGTGGCGTGAACTGGGCGTTGATGTGGTGCTCGATTGTACCGGTGTGTTTGGCTCCCGTGCAGACGGTGAAGCTCATCTGGCAGTCGGTGCCAAAAAAGTCCTCTTCTCTCATCCAGGCGGTAACGATCTCGACGCCACCGTTGTTTACGGTGTGAATCATGAAAGTGTGGTTGCTGAGCATCGCATTGTTTCAAATGCCTCTTGCACCACAAACTGCATCATTCCAATAATCAAACTGCTTGATGATGCTTACGGTATTGAGTGGGGCACAGTCACCACCATTCATTCGGCCATGCATGATCAACAGGTTATCGACGCCTATCACCCGGACTTGCGCCGCACCCGTGCTGCCAGCCAGTCTATTATTCCCGTAGATACGCGTCTTGCTGCTGGTATCGCACGTATTTTCCCGAAATTTAACGATCGTTTTGAAGCAATTGCGGTGCGAGTTCCTACCATCAACGTCACGGCGATAGATTTAAGCGTGACGGTGAAAAATGCAGTTAAAGCCAATGAAGTCAACAAGTTGCTGCAAAAAGCAGCACGAGATTCATTTCATGGTATAGTTGACTATACGGAATTACCGTTGGTCTCGACTGATTTTAACCACGATCCGCATAGTGCCATTATTGATGGCACACAAACCCGGGTCAGTGGGCAACATCTGATTAAAACTCTAGTCTGGTGTGATAATGAATGGGGCTTTGCTAACCGAATGCTCGACACGACGTTAGTCATGGCCGCAAGTGGTTTCAGGTAGAGCGCATATGCGTTCGCAAAACTTTAAGAATCAACGAGAGGATTCACCATGTCTGTAATTAAGATGACCGATCTGGATCTGGCTGGTAAGCGCGTTCTGATCCGTGCAGATTTGAACGTACCAGTTAAAGAAGGGAAAGTGACATCTGACGCACGTATCCGTGCATCACTGCCAACTATCGAACTGGCCCTGAAGCAAGGCGCCAAAGTGATGGTAACTTCTCACCTGGGTCGTCCGACTGAAGGCGAGTACAACGAAGAATTCTCTCTGCTGCCGGTTGTTAACTACCTGAAAGACAAACTGTCTTCCCCGGTTCGTTTGGCTAAAGATTACCTCGACGGCGTTGAAGTTGCTGAAGGTGAGCTGGTTGTTCTGGAAAACGTTCGCTTCAACAAAGGCGAAAAGAAAGACGACGAAACTCTGTCTAAAAAATACGCTGCACTGTGTGACGTATTCGTAATGGACGCTTTCGGTACTGCTCACCGTGCACAGGCTTCTACTCACGGCGTTGGCAAATTTGCAGACATCGCTTGTGCAGGCCCGCTGCTGGCTGAAGAGCTGAGCGCACTGGGTAAAGCACTGAAAGAACCAGCTCGTCCAATGGTTGCTATCGTTGGCGGTTCTAAAGTTTCTACCAAACTGACTGTTCTTGATTCCCTGTCCAAAATCGCTGACCAGCTGATTGTTGGTGGTGGCATCGCGAACACCTTCGTTGCTGCTCAAGGCCACAACGTAGGTAAATCTCTGTACGAAGCAGACCTGGTTGACGAAGCTAAACGCCTGCTGACTATCTGTGATATCCCAGTTCCTGCTGACGTTCGCGTTGCAACTGAGTTCTCTGAGACTGCTACTGCAACTCTGAAATCTGTAAACGACGTCAAATCTGACGAGCAGATCCTGGATATCGGTGATGCATCTGCGCAACAACTGGCTGAAATCCTGAAGAATGCAAAAACCATTCTGTGGAACGGCCCGGTTGGCGTGTTCGAATTCCCGAACTTCCGTAAAGGTACTGAAATCGTTGCTAATGCAATTGCAGACAGCGAAGCATTCTCTATCGCAGGCGGCGGTGACACTCTGGCAGCAATCGACCTGTTCGGTATTGCTGACAAGATCTCCTACATCTCCACTGGTGGTGGCGCATTCCTCGAATTCGTGGAAGGCAAAGTCCTGCCAGCAGTAGCGATGCTCGAAGAGCGCGCTAAGAAGTAATGATTCCGGGCAGGGTTAACCTGCCCGTTGATTTTATGCCGCTGTAAAGTATGCGGCGGCACAAACGTTTTTTCTAAATGCGACGATACAGGACGACAAACATGTCTAAGATTTTTGATTTCGTAAAACCAGGTGTTATCACCGGTGATGACGTACAGAAAGTTTTCCAGGTAGCAAAAGAGAACAACTTTGCTCTGCCAGCAGTTAACTGCGTAGGCACCGACTCTATCAACGCCGTTCTGGAAACTGCTGCGAAAGTTAAAGCTCCAGTTATCGTTCAGTTCTCTAACGGTGGTGCTGCATTCATCGCTGGTAAAGGCGTGAAAACTGACGTTCCTCAGGGCGCTGCAATCCTGGGTGCTATCTCTGGCGCACATCACGTACACCAGATGGCTGAACATTACGGCGTGCCAGTAATCCTGCACACTGACCACTGCGCTAAGAAATTGCTGCCGTGGATCGATGGCCTGTTAGACGCGGGTGAAAAACACTTCGCAGCAACTGGCAAACCACTGTTCTCTTCTCACATGATCGACCTGTCTGAAGAGTCTCTGGAAGAAAACATCGCGATCAGCTCTAAATACCTGGAGCGTATGTCTAAAATGGGCATGACTCTGGAAATTGAACTGGGTTGCACCGGCGGCGAAGAAGATGGCGTAGATAACAGCCATATGGACGCTTCTGCTCTGTACACTCAGCCAGAAGACGTTGATTACGCTTATACCGAACTGAGCAAAATCAGCCCACGTTTCACCATCGCTGCTTCTTTCGGCAACGTGCACGGTGTTTACAAACCAGGTAACGTGGTTCTGACCCCGACTATCCTGCGCGATTCTCAGGATTATGTTTCTAAGAAACACAACCTGCCGCACAACTCCCTGAACTTCGTATTCCACGGCGGTTCCGGTTCTACTGCTCAAGAAATCAAAGATTCCGTGAGCTACGGTGTTATCAAAATGAACATCGATACCGACACCCAGTGGGCAACTTGGGAAGGTATCCTGAGCTACTACAAAGCTAACGAAGCGTATCTGCAAGGTCAGTTGGGCAACCCGAAAGGCGAAGACCAGCCGAACAAGAAATACTACGATCCGCGCGTATGGCTGCGTTCTGCACAGACTTCTATGATCACCCGTCTGGAGCAAGCTTTCAAAGAACTGAACGCAGTAGACGTTCTGTAATTTGAAGCGCTAAACGCTTGAATCTGGCCCGCCTTGTGCGGGCTTTTTTGTACCCTAAAGAAAATTTTATTTTCAGCCTTAGCTTAAATAACCAGCATTTTGATTTGAAATAAACTGATAATAGAAACACTATTTTCTGATGCGAGATCTTTCTGAGCGTTATTTATTTCAGCAACTTTATGAGATTATTTTAGTTTTATTATAAGTAACTATAAAAGTGGGAGTTATTTGTACAGATACGATTTTATTATCACCATAACTTTATTTTATTACTCCAGCTAAGGTTGACCTTAGTCATGTAAAAGGCAAATGGTGAATATTCAATATATTGATTTTAAAGGATTAAATTTGTTTGTTTGCTTTGCGTACGATTAACGCTCTGGTAATTGTGAGTCACTGCACACTACAACTCATACATAATTCGATATGATCTGCTGCATGGAACGTTAATAGGCGCAGATTCACATGGACAATAATACCTTACCCAAGACACAACACCTGCTTGTTTTTCAGGAAGTGGTGAGGAGTGGATCATTTGGTTCTGCGGCCAAGCAATTGAGCCTGACCCAACCTGCCGTCAGTAAAATTATAAGTGAGATGGAAAGCTATTTCGGCCTTGAGCTTATTATTAGAAAAAATACCGGCGTTAAATTAACTGAAGCAGGGAAAGTATTGCTGACTCACGCAGAAACCATCACCCGTGAATTACGTAATATGTGTAGTGAAATGAATCGTATGGTAGGCAATAGCGTTGTGGATGTGTCGTTTGGCTACCCGTCGCTTATCGGTTTTACTTTTTTGCCTGGCATGATGAAAGAGTTTAAACAGCTTTTCCCACAGGCACAGGTTTCAATGTTCGAAGCCCAGCTTTCCTCTTTCTTGCCCGCTATCCGTGATGGTCGCCTGGACTTTGCGATTGGCACATTGAGCGACGAAATGCTGCTTCAAGATTTGCACATTGAACCCTTGTTCGAGTCAGAATTTGTTTTGGTTGCCGACCGAACGCGGGTAGTGAAAGGGACAACCACGCTTAGCGCATTAAGCCATGAGCAATGGGTTTTGCCACAAACGGAAATGGGATATTACAGCGAGCTTTTGACAACACTGAAAAAGAACAATATTAAAAGCGAGAACATCGTAAAAACGGACTCAGTAGTCACAATTTATAATCTGGTACTCAATGCTGGTTTCCTCACTGTTATTCCACGCGATATGATTTCTCCATTTGGGTCAAATCAATTTATTAAAATTCCGGTTGAAGATAAATTACCTGTCGCACGTTATGCAGCCGTTTGGTCTAAGAATTATCGAATTAATAGATCTGCTGCCACATTAGTTGAGCTTGCCAAAAAACATTCATTGCGTAGCCAGTTTCAATTTAATAAATTAACTGAAGTTGCTTAGCCTAATTCAATTAATTGATAAACATATAACTCATTCAAGGTGATTGATCTAATAATCCGTCACCTCCTGTATTGTTTTAGCTTTTTAATGTTGAGGTCAACATGCATATCGACTATGAACTTCCTGTTACTATTATTGATGTTCTTGAAGCGAAGAAAAGACTCGCTGGATATATATATAAAACAGGAATGCCCCGTTCTAATTATCTCAGCGAATGCTGCAAGGGCGAGATATTTTTGAAATTTGAAAATATGCAGCGTACAGGTTCATTTAAAATACGTGGTGCTTTTAATAAACTTAGCTCCTTAACTGAAGAAGAGAGAAAAAAAGGGGTAGTGGCTTGCTCTGCTGGCAACCACGCGCAAGGGGTTTCACTTTCCTGCGCTATTCTGGGAATCAATGGCAAGGTGGTGATGCCTAACGGTGCACCGAAATCTAAAGTGGCAGCAACTACCGATTACTCAGCACAGGTAGTGATGCATGGTGATAACTTCAACGACACCATCGCTAAGGTTAGCGAGATTGTTGAGATGGAAGGGCGTATCTTCATACCGCCGTACGATGATGAACATGTTATTGCCGGGCAAGGCACCATCGGCCTCGAGATTCTTGAAGATTTATATGATGTAGATAACGTTATCGTGCCGATTGGCGGTGGTGGATTAATCGCAGGTATTGCGTTGGCGATTAAATCAATCAACCCGACAATTAATATTATCGGTGTGCAGGCTGAAAATGTGCATGGTATGGCCGCATCGTTTTATAAAGGTGAGCTGATGGCACACCGTACTTCAGGGACATTAGCCGATGGTTGTGATGTTTCCCGTCCTGGTAGAATAACTTATGAAATCGTGAAGAAATTAGTTACCGATATTGTATTGGTCAGTGAAGATGAAATTCGTAACAGTATGGTGGCGCTAATCCAACGCAATAAAGTTGTTACTGAAGGCGCTGGCGCACTGGCCACTGCAGCTTTATTGAGTGGCAAGTTGGATCATTATATTAAAGGCCGTAAAACAGTAAGCATTATCTCCGGCGGAAATATCGATCTCTCGCGTGTTTCGCAAATCACAGGATCAGCAGATATTTGATATAGCCAACTAATTCGGGTTGCACTCAGGATAATAAATGTGTAACCCGAAATATAACGGATATTGAATTATTAAAGGAACTCTATTATGAGTAATACTGATGCAACCCTTATTGGCCAAAAAGCTGTATCGCAATGGCGCAAATCTGACACCACCTGGACATTAGGCTTATTTGGCACCGCAATCGGTGCCGGGGTTTTATTCTTCCCGATCCGTGCAGGCTACGGCGGTTTAATTCCAATATTGATCATGCTATTCCTGGCTTATCCCATTGCATTTTATTGCCACCGCGCATTAGCACGCCTGTGTCTGTCGGGCAGCAACCCTTCTGGAAATATTACCGAAACGGTAGAAGAGCATTTTGGTAAGACAGGTGGTGTGGTCATTACCTTCCTGTACTTCTTTGCCATTTGCCCGTTGCTGTGGATTTACGGCGTTACGATTACCAACACCTTTATGACTTTCTGGGAAAACCAGCTGCAACTCATGCCGCTAAACCGCGGTGTGGTGGCGCTGTTCCTGCTGCTGTTGATGGCTTTTGTTATCTATTTTGGCAAAGACCTGATGGTCAAAGTCATGAGCTATCTGGTGTTCCCGTTCATTGCCTGCCTAATCCTGATTTCCGTCTCGCTGATCCCTTACTGGAACTCTGCGGTTATCGATCAGGTGAGTCTCAGCGATATTTCGTTTACCGGCAGTGACGGCATTCTTGTGACCGTATGGCTCGGTATTTCCATCATGGTTTTCTCCTTTAACTTCTCACCGATTGTCTCTTCGTTTGTGGTTTCCAAACGCGAAGAGTATGAGAAGGACTTCGGCAGGCAGTACACCGAAGACAAATGCTCGAAAATTATCTCCCGTGCCAGCATGTTGATGGTGGCTGTTGTAATGTTCTTCGCCTTCAGCTGCTTATTCACGCTTTCACCGCAAAATATGGCCGAAGCAAAAGCGCAAAACATTCCGGTGCTTTCTTATCTGGCAAACCACTTCTCATCGATGTCAGGTTCGAAGTCTACCTTCGCCACTACGCTTGAGTATGGTGCGTCTATTATTGCCCTGGTCGCAATCTTCAAATCCTTCTTCGGCCACTATCTCGGCACACTCGAAGGGCTTAACGGTCTGGTTCTTAAGTTTGGCTTTAAGGGCGATAAAACCAAAGTCTCCGGGGGCAAACTCAATCTCATCAGTATGGTCTTTATTATGGGGTCGACCTGGGTTGTGGCTTATGCCAACCCGAACATCCTCGATTTGATTGAAGCTATGGGTGCGCCGATAATTGCCTCTCTTCTTTGCCTGCTGCCAATGTATGCCATTCGCAAAACCCCTGCGCTGGCGAAATATAAAGGCAGAACCGAAAACATTTTTGTCACAGTAATTGGTTTGCTGACCATTCTTAATATTGTCTACAAGCTTATCTAATTACTTACTCAGGACGAGTGGAATTTAAAAATGAATGAATACCCGGTAGTGTTGACGATTAACTGTGGTTCTTCTTCGGTTAAGTTTTCAGTGTTAGATGCAGAAACTTGCGATGTGCTTTTATCGGGAATTTGCGAAGGTATTAATACCGAGCGTGCATTTTTAACGATTAATGATGGAGAGCCAGTTATTCTGGCTCACCAGAATTATGAAGAGGCACTTGCTGTAATATCTGCGGAACTTGAGAAACGTCATTTAATTGATAGTGTGGCCTTTGTTGGCCACCGTATTGCTCACGGTGGTTCTTTATTTAGCGAGTCGGTATTAATTACCGATGACGTTATAGAAAAAATTCGCCAGGTTTCACCTTTGGCGCCGTTACATAATTACGCCAATTTGCATGGGGTGGAATCGGCGCGGGCGCGTTTCCCTGGCGTTCCGCAGGTGGCGGTATTTGATACCAGCTTCCATCAAACGCTGAAACCTGAAGCGTATTTATACGGTTTGCCGTATCGCTATTTTGAAGAATACGGGGTGCGTCGTTACGGCTTCCACGGCACTTCGCATCGCTACGTTTCCCAGCAGGCGAGCGAACTTCCCGGCCTGGAGTCAGCAAAATCGGGGTTGGTGATTGCTCACTTAGGAAATGGCGCTTCGGTTTGCGCGGTGCAGAATGGCGAAAGCGTTGATACGTCGATGGGCATGACGCCGCTCGAAGGGCTGATTATGGGCACGCGCTGCGGCGATGTGGATTTCGGCGCTATGGCCTGGCTTGCCCGCCAGACCGGGCAATCGCTGGATGACATGGAACAGGTCGCCAATAAAGAGTCCGGGTTATTAGGTCTTTCAGGTTTGTCATCTGATTTACGCACCCTGGAAAAAGCCTGGCACGAAGGCAATGAACAGGCGCAATTGGCGATTAAAACCTTTGTTCATCGAATCGCCCGAACCATTGGCGCGCATGCCGCGGCATTAGAAAGTTTTAATGGCGTTATTTTTACCGGTGGCATTGGTGAAAACTCCATTCTTATTCGCCGACTGGTTTCAGAACGGTTACGGGTATTTGGGATTGAACTGGATACTGAAAGAAATAACCAGCCTAACCGAATCGGACAACGAATTATTTCCAGCGATAGTTCAGCAATTATTTGCGCTGTTATTCCGACTAACGAAGAGAAAATGATTGCGCTTGATGCCCTGCAATTAGGTCAAGAAAGCCGCCTCGCAGAATATGCCTGAATTAATAATATGCTTTAAAGGAATGAAGTAATGAAAGTCGATATTAATATTACCAGCGATAATTATTCCCGTGCCTGGCAGCAATTCTCGGGCGATGAATGGAAAACAAGTATTAATGTGCGGGACTTTATCCAGCATAACTACACCCCGTATGAAGGCGATGAATCATTTTTAGCGGGAGCCACTCCTGCAACCACGGCGCTGTGGGAAAAGGTCATGGACGGTATTCGTATCGAAAATGCCACCCATGCCCCGGTGGATTTCGATACCAATATTGCCACCACGATTACCGCCCATGCACCGGGCTATATTCTCAAAGAGCGTGAAAAAATTGTTGGTTTGCAAACCGATAAACCGCTGAAGCGTGCCCTCCATCCGTATGGCGGCATCAATATGATCAAAAGCTCATTCGAAGCTTATGGTCGTGAAATGGATGCAGACTTCGAATACCAGTTCACCTCACTGCGTAAAACCCATAACCAGGGCGTATTTGACGTTTATTCACCGGATATCCTGCGTTGCCGTAAATCGGGAGTGTTGACCGGCTTACCGGACGGTTACGGGCGTGGACGTATCATCGGTGATTACCGCCGTGTGGCGCTTTACGGGATTGCGTATTTGGTACGCGAGCGTGAATTGCAGTTTGCCGATCTACAGGGCCAGCTTGAGCGCGGTGAAAACCTGGAGGCCGTGATACGCCTGCGCGAAGAGTTGTCTGAACACCGCCGCGCACTGTTACAAATCCAGGAGATGGCGGCGAACTATGGCTTTGATATTTCACGCCCTGCCAACAATGCACAAGAAGCGCTGCAATGGCTCTATTTTGCTTATCTGGCTGCGGTGAAATCGCAAAATGGTGGAGCGATGTCACTGGGCCGCACCACCACGTTTATTGATATTTATATTGAACGCGATCTGAAATCGGGATTGCTGACTGAGTTGCAGGCTCAAGAGCTGGTCGATCATTTCATTATGAAGATCCGTATGGTGCGCTTCTTGCGTACGCCAGAGTTCGACTCGCTGTTTTCCGGCGACCCTATCTGGGCGACAGAAGTGATCGGCGGGATGGGTTTAGACGGGCGCACGCTGGTCACCAAAAATGCCTATCGCTACCTGAACACGCTTTACACCATGGGGCCTGCGCCTGAACCGAATCTGACCATTTTGTGGTCGGAAGCGCTGCCGAAACCATTCAAAGTGTATGCAGCTAAAGTTTCCATCGAAACGTCATCGCTGCAATATGAAAACGACGACCTGATGCGCTGCGATTTTGAGAGCGACGACTACGCGATTGCTTGCTGCGTTAGCCCGATGGTTATCGGCAAACAGATGCAGTTTTTTGGTGCACGCGCCAACCTCGCCAAAACTTTGCTGTATTGCATCAACGGCGGGATGGACGAAAAACTGAAAATCCAGGTCGGCCCAAAAATGCCAATGTTGTTGGACGATGTTCTGGATTATGAAACGGTGATGAGCAGCCTCGACCACTTTATGGATTGGCTGGCGGCGCAATACATCACGGCGCTTAATCTCATCCACTATATGCATGATAAATACAGCTACGAAGCCTCGCTGATGGCGCTGCACGACCGGGATGTTTATCGCACAATGGCATGTGGTATTGCCGGGCTCTCGGTGGCGGTGGATTCGCTTTCCGCAATCAAATACGCGACGGTGAAACCGGTGCGCGATCAGAACGGGCTGGCGGTTGATTTCGTTATTGAAGGCGAGTACCCGCAATACGGCAATAATGACGATCGTGTTGATGTCATTGCCTGCGATCTGGTTGAGCGCTTTATGAAGAAGATCCAGGCGCTGCCAACTTATCGTAACGCGGTGCCGACTCAGTCGATCCTGACGATCACCTCGAACGTGGTGTATGGGCAAAAAACGGGTAACACGCCAGATGGTCGCCGTGCCGGAATGCCATTTGCACCAGGTGCGAACCCAATGCACGGGCGGGATCGGAAAGGTGCTGTGGCTTCATTAACGTCGGTCGCCAAACTGCCGTTCAGTTACGCCAAAGATGGTATCTCTTACACCTTCTCGATTGTTCCTGCGGCATTAGGGCGTGATGACGCCGTGCGCCAGTTAAACCTGGTAGGATTGCTGGATGGTTATTTCCATCACGATGTGCGAACTGAAGGCGGCCAGCATCTGAATGTAAACGTCATGAACAGGGAAATGCTGCTTGATGCCGTTGAGCATCCGGAAAACTACCCGACGCTGACCATCCGCGTTTCCGGCTATGCGGTGCGTTTTAATGCTCTGACGCGAGAACAGCAACAGGATGTGATTTCTCGCACCTTTACGCACTCGATCTGATACCTCGCTGCATTTATTCACTCTCCTGAACCCGCCTCGTGCGGGTTTTTTTCGGCCAAATTTGTGACTAACTTGGCACATTCGCTTGTTTTGTTTACCCTTTAAAGTCTCTGTTGTGCCTTTCAGGCGCAAATTTCAGTAATGACAAGGAACCGTGAATGGAAGATCTCAACGTAGTAGACAGTATTAATAATGCTGGAGGCTGGCTGGTACGCAACCAGGCGTTACTGCTGAGCTATGCGGTCAACATTGTGGCGGCGATTGCGATAATCATCGTCGGGATGATCGTGGCTCGCGTGGTTTCCAATACGATTAACCGTGTGATGTTGGCGCGTGGTATTGATGCGACGGTAGCTGATTTCCTTTCCGCTCTGGTGCGTTACGGCATCATCGCATTTACGTTAATTGCTGCGCTCGGGCGCGTTGGCGTGCAGACTGCTTCCGTTATCGCGGTACTCGGTGCCGCAGGTTTAGCCATTGGTCTGGCGTTACAAGGTTCGCTTTCTAACCTGGCGGCAGGCGTGTTGCTGGTGACTTTCCGTCCATTCCGCGCGGGTGAATATGTCGATCTCGGCGGTATCGCCGGAACCGTGCTGAACGTGCAGATTTTCTCCACCACTTTGCGCACAGTGGACGGCAAAATCGTTGTGGTGCCAAACGGCAAAATCATCGCCGGCAATATTATTAACTTCTCCCGCGAACCGGTGCGCCGCAACGAATTTATCATCGGCGTGGCGTACGATTCGGATATCGACCAGGTGAAGCAAATCCTGACAGATATCATCAACAGCGATGAGCGCGTGCTGAAAGACCGCGAAATCACCGTGCGTCTTAATGAGCTTGGGCCGTCAGCCATTAACTTTGTGGTGCGTGCCTGGAGCAACAGCGGTGACCTGCAAAACGTCTATTGGGATGTGCTGGAACGCGTTAAACGCGAGTTTGATGCACAGGGAATCAGCTTCCCTTATCCGCAAATGGATGTGAATTTCAAACGCGTGAAAGAGGCTGCGTAACAGTGATTTTCTGGGGCCAGTTCAGGCTGGCCCATTCTTCATTAGTAATACTTATAAACCATTAAAATTATCCATTTCCTCTAATAATTTTTCCCCATTACACTCCTCTTTAATTGCTGAACATTAAAGAGTGAATCATCGTGTTATCTTATTTTTTTCAAGGTCTTACATTGGGTGCTGCGTTAATCCTGCCGCTGGGACCACAAAATGCGTTTGTGATGAACCAGGGCATTCGCCGCCAGTATCATCTGATGATTGCCTCCCTCTGTGCAATTAGCGATGTACTGCTGATTTGCGGTGGGATATTTGGCGGTAGCGCGCTGCTGATGCAGTCGCCATGGCTGCTGGCTATCGTCACATGGGGCGGTGTGGCATTCCTCATTTGGTATGGCTGGGGCGCATTGCGTACCGCGATGAGTAGCAGCGTTGAGCTGGCGTCAGCTGAGGTTATGAAGCAAGGGCGCTGGAAAATTATTGCCACCGTGCTGGCGGTGACCTGGCTTAATCCGCATGTTTATCTGGACACTTTTGTGGTGCTGGGGAGTCTCGGCGGGCAACTGGCTGATGAACCAAAACGCTGGTTTGCATTAGGTACCGTGAGTGCGTCTATCCTGTGGTTTTACGGCCTGGCACTGCTGGCGGCATGGCTGGCGCCGCGTCTGCGTACCGCGAAAGCTCAGCGCATTATTAATGGCGTGGTTGGCCTGGTGATGTGGGTTATTGCCTTACAACTGGCGGCAGATGGCGTACGCCATATCACTACCCTGATAGGCTAATTAGCCTTTATCTGATAGACAACTGACTATTCCAGGCTAAGCTTGCTGCCAGACGTCCGTGTATTTTGCGGGCGTAATGACAGTGGAATGTAGCATGGAGGAATTACAGTGAAGTTTAAAACCCTGGCATTAGCCGCTTTAGTGGGATTAGGTTCGGTTCCGGCGTTGGCCGATGAGTTGCCAAATGGCCCACATGTCGTGACATCCGGCACCGCAAGCGTGGATGCTGTTCCTGACATTGCTAAGCTCGCAATCGAAGTCAATGTGTCAGCCAAAGATGCTGCATCAGCTAAAAAACAGGCTGACGATCGTGTTGCACAATACCTGACATTCTTGCAGCAAAGTGGCATCGAGAAGAAAGACATCAATGCTGCCAATCTTCGTACTCAGCCAGAATATGAATACCTGAAGGATGGTAAAACGCAGCTTAAAGGCTACATTGCCGTGCGTCAGGTGGATGTCACGCTGCGTAAACTCGACAAAATGAACGAGTTGCTTGATGGCGCATTAAAAGCAGGTCTTAACGAAATTCGTTCTGTTTCTCTGGGTGTTGCGAACCCGGAAGCATACAAAGACAAAGCGCGTAAAGCCGCAATCGACGATGCCGTTCGCCAGGCAAAACTGCTGGCCGAAGGCTTTAGCAGCAAGTTGGGCCCAGTCTATAGCGTGCGTTACCACGTCTCTAACTACCAGCCAGCACCGATGGTGCGGATGATGAAAGCTGACGCCGCTCCACCAGTATCGGCCCAGGATACCTACGATCAGCAAACTATTCAGTTTGATGATCAGGTTGATGTGGTATTTGAGCTGGAACGCGCTAAGAGCGAGCAGCCAGCACAATAAATGGTAGATGCCGTTTGCGCTTATCCACCCTACAAAACTGCAAAAATGTAGGTCGGATAAGCGCAGCGTCACCCGACAAAACAAGAAGGCCGCTAAATATTAGCGGCCTTCTTCTATTCTGCGTCCTGTCGTAGAACTTTATGCCCGTACTCGAGAAGTGCATCGGTGACATTGCGCATCATGCGGCTTTCAGGCGCGAAGCGGTGCCAGTACAACATTCGACGCTGCATCAGGCCCGGCGTCAGGTCAATCAGCTCGCCGCTGTTAATCTCTCTTTCAATTTGCAGATGCGGAATCATGCAGCATGTGGTGCCCTGGCGCGCCAGTTGTACGAAGGCTTCCGACGAGTTAACGATATGGCACGGTACGCTGCCTGGTGACAAATCGAAGTTTTGCTGCAAGAACGCCTGGTGCATATCGTCGAGATGGTCAAACGCCACCGCTGGCGCTTTTAGCAGGGCAGAACGTGTGACGCCGTTCGGGAAATAGCGAGCGGCAAAATCTTTCGAACCGACAAACAGATAATCTAACGCACCCAGTCTGTCGACCAGGCAGCTTGGCAGCGGCTGTGGCTGAATGGACACCGCACCGACTACTTCACCACGACGCAGGCGTTCTTGCGTTCGGGTTTCATCTTCAACCTGAAGATTCAGGCGGATAGGGGAGTCTGCAAGAACAGGAGCGAGCGCTGGCAGTAACCAGGTTGCCAGACTGTCGGCGTTGACCGCAAGTGACAGCAGGAGTGGTGTGGAACCCGTTTGTTCATCGCCCAACCACTCTTCTTCAAGCAATTCCACCTGGCGCAATAACGCCAATAGCTTTTGTCCTTGCTCGGTTGGACGAGGTGGCACGGTGCGCACTAACAATGGTTGGCCGAACATATTTTCCAGTTGCTTGATACGCTGTGAAACGGCGGATTGAGTAATGCAGAGCTTTTGTGCCGCGCGCTCAAATCCACGTTCACGAATGACTGCATCCAGCGCCTGTAGTGTTCTATAGTCCGGGCGTTTCATTGTTGTTAGCTAACTCCTGTTTTTGTTATCCCAGCACTATGACATAAATTTGCCGCTGATCCAGACCAAAACCGCAAAGTTCGCCTGAGTATTACGGCAATCGCAGGACATTTTTTTGAAGCTTGCTCTATAATGCGCGTCAGTTTTCACAGCACAGGCAAAAAACCATGACGCAGGATGAACTGAAAAAAGCAGTTGGCTGGGCAGCATTACAATACGTGCAACCAGGCACGATCGTTGGTGTGGGTACCGGTTCAACGGCCGCACACTTTATTGATGCTCTCGGGACTATCAAGCATCAAATTGATGGTGCTGTTTCTAGCTCCGACGCTTCTACCGCCAAATTGAAAAGCCTTGGTATCACGGTTTACGATCTTAACGAAGTTGACTCACTGGGCATCTACGTTGATGGCGCAGACGAGATCAATGGCCAGATGCAAATGATCAAAGGCGGTGGTGCCGCTCTTACCCGCGAAAAAATCATCGCGTCTGTGGCGGAAAAGTTTATCTGTATCGCTGATGCGTCTAAGCAGGTGGGTATCCTCGGTAACTTCCCGCTGCCGGTTGAGGTTATTCCAATGGCGCGTAGCTGTGTGGCTCGCCAACTGGTCAAACTGGGCGGTCGCCCTGAATACCGCCAGGGCGTGGTGACCGATAACGGCAACATTATTCTTGATGTTTATGGCCTGAGCATTGCCGAGCCAATTGCATTGGAAAATGCGATTAACGGCATACCTGGTGTCGTGACTGTCGGCCTGTTTGCTAACCGTGGCGCGGATGTTGCGTTGATTGGTACTGCCGATGGCGTGAAAACCATTGTGAAATGATCTGGTTGGGGCGTGACAAGCGCCCCATACCCGAATAAAAAATGACAAAATAATCTAACGCCAAATTTGGTGACATATGTCACATTATTAACAACTGTCTACTTTTCATTCCTGGTTCTCTCTTCTACTTAGCATTTTCTGCTGCCTGTTATGGCTTATTCCTTTTTTGACCAGATGAGTGCGCAATCGTTTATATTGCCCCGCCCGTATTTTTTGATATTTTGGCAGAAGGGTGTCTTATCACACAGCACAACATCAGTTCTAAAAATAGGGTCGGGAAATGGCAAAAGTATCACTGGATAAAGACAAGATTAAATTCCTGCTGGTGGAAGGCGTACACCAGAAAGCCGTGGATAACCTTCGCGCAGCAGGCTATACCAACATTGAATACCACAAAGGCGCGCTGGACAGCGAAGCCCTTAAAGAGTCGATCCGTGATGCGCATTTCATTGGTCTGCGTTCCCGCACTAACTTAACTGAAGATGTTCTGGCTGCAGCTGAAAAGCTGGTGGCTGTGGGCTGTTTCTGCATCGGTACTAACCAGGTTGACCTTAATGCTGCGGCTAAACGCGGCGTGCCAGTGTTTAATGCCCCGTTCTCCAACACGCGTTCTGTTGCTGAACTGGTTATTGGCCAACTGTTGCTGCTGATTCGTGGTGTGCCAGAAGCTAATGCTAAAGCACATCGTGGTGTGTGGAATAAAGTGGCTGTGGGTTCTTATGAAGCGCGCGGCAAGAAACTCGGCATCATTGGTTACGGCCATATCGGGACTCAGTTGGGTATTTTGGCTGAAGCGCTTGGCATGAACGTTTTCTTCTACGATATCGAAAACAAACTGCCGCTAGGCAATGCCACTCAGGTGCAGCACTTGTCCGATTTGCTCAATATGAGCGACGTAGTCAGCCTGCATGTGCCTGAAAATGCTTCCACTAAAAATATGATTGGCGCCAATGAACTGGCACTAATGAAGCCGGGCGCGCTGCTCATCAATGACGCACGTGGCACCGTGGTAGATATTCCAGCACTGTGTGATGCGCTGGCGCGTAAACACCTGTCTGGCGCGGCAATCGATGTGTTCCCAACTGAGCCTGCGACTAACAGCGATCCGTTTAACTCACCACTGTGTGAATTTGATAACGTGATCCTGACTCCGCACATTGGTGGCTCTACCCAGGAAGCGCAGGAAAACATCGGTCTGGAAGTCGCTGGCAAGCTGGCAAAATACTCTGACAACGGTTCAACATTGTCTGCGGTGAACTTCCCTGAGGTTTCCCTGCCATTGCACGGTGGAAGCACCAGCCGTTTGCTGCACATTCACGAAAACCGCCCGGGCATTTTGACCGCGCTGAACCAGATTTTTGCCGAGCAAGGCATCAACATTGCCGCTCAGTACCTGCAAACCACTCCGCAAATGGGTTATGTAGTTATTGATGTGGATGCTGAAGAAGATGTTGCTGAAGCTGCACTGAAATCTATGAAGGCGATTCCAGGCACTATTCGCGCTCGTCTGCTTTACTAGTTTCAAGTTTACGGGAGTCCACCAGGGCTCCCGTTTTATTCTCAAAATCCCTTTCCTGAGTTGTTTTTTTCACCCTGCGCACTGATAGTTACGCTTTTAGCCCGGCGGCGAAACAACATGACCAGTACATTCTTAAAATCCGGTGCCTTTATCCTGCTGTTGATTCTCATCTATACGGGCCTTAGCACCGCAGACAGGCTTACCTGGCTGATGGAAGTCACGCCGGTCATTATTGTCGTCCCTCTGCTTTTAGCGACTCACACTCGTTACCCGCTGACTCCGCTTCTGTATACGCTGATTTTCTTCCACGCCATTATTTTGATGGTCGGCGGTTTGTATACCTACGCGAAAGTACCCATTGGTTTTGATGTGCAGGAATGGTTCGGTCTGAGCCGCAACCCGTATGACAAACTCGGCCATTTTTTCCAGGGTCTGGTTCCCGCACTGGCGGCGCGAGAAATTCTGGTTCGGGGTGGCTATGTTCGTGGACGCAAAATGATCGCGTTTCTGGTGTGCTGTGTCGCGCTCGCCATCAGTGCGGTTTATGAACTCATTGAATGGGCGGCGGCGATGTCATTAGGGCAGGGAGCAGATGAGTTTTTGGGGACTCAGGGCGATGTATGGGACACGCAATCAGATATGTTTTGTGCGCTTCTCGGCGCGCTGTTTACGGTTTTGATACTGCAATACTGGCACACAAAGCAGTTACTGAAACTGCGTGTAGCCTGAGTTTACCACTGCCAGATACGCGATGGCGTGACCACTGCAGGCAGCGGGATATCCCACTCTTGCGCGGGTAACGCCGGAACGTGCTGGCAATCATGTGCCAGCCCAACCGGCCATAAGCCATGCTGCTGCCAGTTCTGCAACGTACGGTCGTAAAAACCACCACCCATTCCCAGTCTTTGCCCTTGCTCGTCGAATGCGACCAGCGGCGTAATTAGCACATCCAGTTTATCCAGCGGCAGTACGTCACGCACATCAAGTTTAGGCTCAAGGATTTTCAGACGATTCATCACCAGATGGCTATCCTCGGCATAACGCAGGAACAGCAAATTGCCGTTACTGAAGGGATGCAGGACGGGCAGGTAAACGGTTTTCCCCGCGAGCCATAAGGCGCGGATTAACGGCGTGGTATCCAGCTCACCGTCAAACGACAAAAACACAGCGACCGTCGCAGCTTTCGCAACAGGCTCGTAAGCGAGCATGCGCGCAGCGGCAAGTTCAGCAAAATGGTGTTGTTCAGTTGGTGTGAGTGCACGGCGTCGTTGCCGAATGTGTTGCCGGATTTCTGAGCGAAGCGATGGGATTAGCTGAATTTTCGTCATGGTGATGACTAATTTGGTAGAAAGAGGGAATCTCCGAGATGCCGCCGCAGGCTGTAACCCTTGAACCCTTGGTTCAAGGTGAATGCAGCGTCAGAATCATCAGGCTTCTCGGACGGACCGAGCATGCTCACAGAATCTGGAGCACCACATTCTTGTGGTATGAAATATCGGCTCAGGGGACTGGCCCGCATGCAAACATCTCAGAGAAATTTGGTCTTCAAAGTTACTCTACCATAGGTAACTGTGAAGTGTTATTCAAAATTTGGACCCTGTCTTTCTGTTATGCGACCTTGCTCAAGCAACGCTTGTTCGATGGTCTGCTGTAACATCCGAATACGTTCTTCCATATTGGAAGCGTAGTCGCGGGTTTTCGATTTTTCCTGAGCCAACTCGTAGCAAATGTTCAGTGCTGCGATGAAAACTAACTGCTCAGTATTTGTGACTCTAGTGCGAACTTTTAAATCTTGCAACCGTTGATTAAGCTCTTCCGCCGCAAGATTCAGTGCATCCTGTTGTTCAGGCGGACAATTCACGCGCAATGAACGACCGAAAATTTGGATATCGACTGGTTGTGCAGACATGCCACCTTCCTGCTGTTAACTCGCCTGCCTTCGTTTACCGTACCTGGTAACGAAAGGGGCGTCACTATAGCTATCCCGAAATGAAGATACAAGCCCTTTTCTGGTGCCTTGGGGTCCCTGGTGGTAGCATAACATGAACTATCCCTGCCAACGATGGCGAATGCGCATGTCTATACAGAACACTATGCCTGACTATGACTTAGTCGGCCAACTATTGAACCAACAAGGTGTGGGTCTGACGGCCTCCGAAATGCACGGCCTGATTAGCGGCATGCTGTGTGGTGGCAACAAAGATACCAGCTGGCAGCCACAGCTACACGACCTGACAAACGAAGGGCTGGCCTTTGGTCAAAACCTTGCCGATACATTGCGCCAGATGCACGGTGCAACGAGCGATTCGCTGGAAGATGACGGTTTCCTGTTCCAGCTTTACCTGCCCGACGGCGACGACGTTACCGTATTCCAGCGTGCCGATGAACTGGCGGGTTGGGTAAACCACTTCCTGCTGGGCCTTGGCGTAACGCAGCCTAAGCTCGATAAAGTCACCGGCGAAACCGGCGAAGCTATCGACGATTTGCGTAACATCGCGCAGCTGGGCTACGACGAAGACGAAGATCAAGAAGAGCTGGAAATGTCGCTCGAAGAGATCATCGAGTACGTGCGAGTTGCCGCGTTGCTGTGCCACGACACCTTTACTCGCCCGGTTCCGACCGCGCCGGAAGTGCAGAAACCAACGCTACACTAAAAACGACGAAAGGTATCGCTCCAGGAGGTGTAATGAATCAGCACGAATTTCTCCGTCGCCGTCAGGCGTTGTTGGCCAAAATGGCTCCGGCCAGTGCGGCGCTTATCTTTGCCGCACCCGAGGCCACTCGCAGTGCAGACAGCGAATATCCGTATCGCCAGAACAGCGATTTCTGGTACTTCACCGGTTTTAACGAACCTGAAGCTGTACTGGTACTGATTAAAAGCGACGAAACCCACAACCACAGCGTGCTGTTTAACCGCCTGCGCGATAAAACCGCAGAAATTTGGTTTGGGCGTCGCCTTGGCCAGGAAGCGGCACCCGAAAAACTGGGCGTCGACCGTGCGCTGGCATTTTCCGAAATTGATGAGCAGTTACACCAGTTGCTGAACGGTCTGGATGTGGTCTACCACGCGCAGGGCGAATACGCTTATGCCGACACCATCGTTTTTGCAGCCCTTGATAAACTGCGCCGTGGCTCGCGCCAGAATCTTGCCGCCCCCGCGACATTGACCGACTGGCGTCCGTGGGTTCACGAGCAGCGCCTGTTTAAGTCGGAAGAAGAGATAGTCGCTTTGCGTCGCGCCGGGGAAATCACGGCACTCGGGCACACCCGTGCGATGGAAAAATGTCGTCCGGGGATGTTTGAATACCAGCTTGAAGGCGAAATCCTTCACGAATTTAACCGCCACGGTGCGCGCTTCCCGTCTTACAACACCATTGTGGGTAGCGGTGAAAACGGCTGTATTCTTCATTACACCGAAAATGAAAGCCAAATGCGTGATGGCGATTTGGTCTTAATCGACGCCGGTTGCGAATACAAAGGCTATGCCGGTGACATCACCCGTACCTTCCCGGTGAACGGCAAATTCAGCGCTCCGCAGCGTGCGATTTATGACATCGTTCTCGAATCCCTTGAAACTGCTCTACAACTCTACCGCCCAGGCACCTCGATGCAGGAAGTTACCACGCAAGTGGTGCGCATTATGATTATCGGGCTGGTGAAGCTCGGCATTCTCAAAGGTGAGGTTGATCAACTGATTGCTGACAACGCCCATCGCCCGTTCTTTATGCACGGCCTGAGCCACTGGCTGGGGCTGGATGTACACGACGTAGGCGCATACGGGCAGGATCGTTCTCGCCTTCTTGAGCCGGGAATGGTTATTACCGTTGAACCCGGTTTATACATTGCACCAGATGCAGATGTGCCTGCGGAGTACCGTGGCATTGGTATTCGTATTGAAGACGATATTCTTATCACCGTCGACGGTAACGAAAACCTGACGGCCAGCGTGGTGAAATCGGCAGACGATATCGAAGCATTAATGGCGGCGGCGCGTCAGTCATGAGCGTGATTATTGTCGGGGGCGGTATGGCGGGTGCGACGCTTGCGCTGGCGATATCGCATCTAACCCACGGAAAACTGCCGGTTCACTTGATTGAAGCGGCAGCGCCAGAATCAGCGGCGCATCCCGGTTTTGATGCCCGCGCAATCGCCATCGCGCAAGGCACCTGCCAGCAGCTGACGCGCATCGGCGTGTGGCCTGCTCTCAAAGAGTGCGCGACGGCGATTACTACAGTTCATGTCAGCGATCGTGGGCATGCAGGTTTTGTCACTCTCGAAGCTCAGGATTATCAAATATCTGCGTTAGGGCAGGTGGTAGAGCTGCATGATGTCGGTCTGCGTTTATTTGCTTTACTGCGTAAAGCGCCGGGCGTGACCTTGCATTGCCCGCAACGTGTATCTTCGTTTAATCGTGATATCGATAAAGTCCGCGTTAAGCTCGATAATGGCGAACTCATTGAAGGCAAATTGTTAGTGGCTGCAGATGGTTCGCGCTCGGCGCTTGCCGCGCAGTGTGGCATGACCTGGCAGCAGCAGGATTATCGGCAAGTGGCGGTGATCGCCAATATCACCACTTCGCAACCGCATAACGGGCGGGCGTTTGAGCGCTTCACCGAGCATGGGCCGCTGGCAATGTTGCCAATGTCTGATGGGCGCTGTTCGCTGGTGTGGTGCCATCCTCTGGCGGCTCAAGCTGAAATTGCGCAGTGGGATGACGAGCGGTTCTGCAATGAACTGCAACGCGCATTTGGCTGGCGGCTTGGGCGCATCACGCATGCCGGTGCGCGGGCGCAATATCCTCTGGCACTGACTACTGCTTCGCAGGCGGTTTCTCACCGCCTTGCGCTGGTGGGAAATGCCGCGCAAACTCTGCACCCGATTGCCGGGCAGGGCTTTAATCTTGGTTTGCGCGACGTGATGTCGCTTGCTGAAAATCTGGCTGTTGCACATGAAGCATCTCAGGATATTGGCGGCTACGGCGTGCTGGCGCAATATCAGCAGCGCCGTTATGAAGATAAAAATGCCACCATTGGCGTGACCGATGGCTTAGTTCGGCTGTTCGCCAATCATTGGGCTCCGCTGGTTGTTGGACGAAATCTTGGGCTGATGGCGATGGAACATTTTACCCCTGCACGTGATGCGGTGGCGCAGCGTACGCTAGGCTGGGTTGCGCGTTAAAACCTGCCACCAGCCTTATTTATTTGCCATTTTGCCCCGGGAATGTGCTCGAAATCCTCACGTACTTTAGTACGCTCCGGTTTCTCCGCGCACTCCCGATCCAAACTGGCTGCAACATATACGCCTGGTGAGCAGGTTTAAGAATGTTAAAGGAGAATCAATTTGCAAAGCGTTGATGTGACGATTGTTGGTGGTGGCATGGTTGGGCTGGCGGTTGCCTGTGGCTTGCAAGGCAGTGGTTTGCGTGTTGCGGTGCTGGAGAACCATCTCCCAAAGCCGCTGGCACCTGAATCTGCACCCGCTTTGCGTGTTTCGGCCATCAATGCTGCCAGCGAAAAATTGCTCACTCATCTTGGTGCATGGCCAAAAATTGTTGCCCAACGTGCCAGTTGCTATCACGGCATGGAAGTGTGGGATCAAGACAGCTTCGGGCATATCGCTTTTGACGATAAATCCTTTGGTTTCAGCCATCTTGGCCACATTATCGAAAACTCGGTAATTCATTATGCATTGTGGCAACGAGCTGAGCAGTGCAGTGATGTCACCCTAATGGCTCCTGCCGAATTACAACAGGTTGCGTGGGGGGAAAACGAGGCGTTCATAACGCTAAAAGACGGCGCAATGCTCACCGCGCGTTTGGTCGTCGGGGCTGATGGTGCCAACTCCTGGCTGCGCAACCAGGCCGATATCCCGCTCACTTTTTGGGATTATCGCCATCATGCTTTGGTTGCCACCATCCGTACCGCCGAACCCCATGAAGCAGTGGCTCGTCAGGTGTTTCATGGCGAAGGGATTTTGGCCTTCCTGCCATTAAGTGACCCGCATTTATGTTCAATTGTCTGGTCATTGCCGCCGCTGGAAGCTGAACGTTTGCAACAGGCAAGCGATGAAGAATTTAACCAGGCGCTGTCCGTAGCATTCAATATGCGCCTTGGTTTGTGCAGTGTTGAAAGCGAACGCCAGGTGTTCCCGCTGACAGGCCGTTACGCGCGCAATTTTGCGGCTCACCGTCTGGCGCTGGTCGGCGATGCGGCACACACCATTCATCCATTAGCCGGGCAGGGTGTGAATCTTGGGTTTATGGATGCCGCTGAACTAATTGAGGAAGTGCGTCGTTTGCATCGCCAGGGCAAAGACATCGGGCAGTATTTGTATCTGCGTCGCTACGAGCGTAGCCGTAAACATAGTGCCGCGATGATGCTTGCCAGTATGCAGGGTTTCCGCGATCTGTTTGCTGGAAGCAATCCGGCGAAGAAACTGCTGCGCGACATTGGCCTGAAACTGGCGGATACGCTTCCGGGTGTAAAACCGCAACTTGTTAAGCAGGCGATGGGCCTACACGATTTACCGAATTGGTTAAGATAACTACGTCACATTTCCCTTTCCTTTTATTGGAAAGGGAAACACCCTCCTCATTTGAAAAATTCTAATCTCACCTATTATTTCGGATTACTTTTTCTCATCCCACGTTTTTAGCGATGTAGTGAATTTGTTTCTGAAATGGTCGTAAATGTTAGCTAACGCTAAATTATGACTAAAACACTTCTTATTTATGCGCGGTGTCTCGCATTTTTCCAGTCGAATACTCTGCATGCTGCGCCTTCTATTTTGGTCATAAGCTAATGCTATAACGGTTTTAGCCTTATGGTTTACTCCCTCATTCAATGGTAACTTCAGACAAAAGGTAACGTTTGCGTCGCCCTCGGGATCGATGGCGGTGCTGGGTTTCGTCTGAAGAAAAGAAAAGCGAAATGCGCTTTTCAACCAGATGGTTAAAGAGGAAAAAATGACTCAAAAGACCCCTTTGTTTGAACAGCATAATCTCTGCGGTGCGCGCATGGTGGACTTCCACGGCTGGATGATGCCATTGCACTATGGCTCGCAGATTGATGAGCACCATGCGGTGCGCAACGATGCCGGGATGTTTGATGTCTCCCACATGACCATCGTCGACCTGAAAGGCAGCCGTACCCGCGAATTCCTGCGTTATCTCGTCGCAAACGACGTAGCCAAACTGACCCAGCCTGGTAAAGCCCTCTACACCGCCATGCTCAACGCTTCCGGCGGTGTTATCGATGACCTGATTATCTATTTCCAGACCGAAGACTTCTTCCGCCTGGTGGTGAACTCTGCCACTCGCGAAAAAGATCTGGCCTGGATCAATCAACACGCCGAACCGTTCGCGGTTGAAGTCACCGTGCGTGATGACCTGTCGCTGATTGCAGTTCAGGGGCCAAATGCTCAGGCAAAAGCCGCGCAGCTATTTTCTGAAGAACAACGCAAAGCGGTTGCAGGTATGAAGCCATTCTTCGGTGTTCAGGCGGGCGATCTGTTTATTGCGACCACCGGTTATACCGGTGAAGCGGGCTATGAAATTGCTATGCCAAACGAAAAAGCTGCCGAGTTTTGGGCACAGCTTGTCGAGATTGGCGTGAAACCTTGCGGCCTTGGTGCACGTGACACGCTGCGTCTGGAGTCCGGTATGAACCTGTATAGCCAGGAAATGGATGAGAGTGTTTCTCCATTGGCCGCGAATATGGGTTGGACTATCGCCTGGCAGCCTGAAGACCGTGATTTTATAGGCCGTGAAGCCCTGGAGAGCCAGCGTGAGAAAGGCACTGACCAGCTCGTTGGTTTGATCATGACGGAAAAAGGCGTATTACGTAATGAGCTGCCTGTTCGTTTTACTGATGAATCAGGCAACATTCGTGAAGGCGTTATCACCAGCGGGACCTTCTCGCCGACGTTAGGTTACAGCATTGCTCTGGCACGCGTTCCTGCGGGCATCGGCGAAACCGCCATTGTTCAAATCCGCAACCGAGAAATGCCGGTCAAAGTAACCAAACCAATTTTTGTTCGCGGCGGTAAAGCTGTCGCGCAGTGAATTTGAAATCAGGAGAAAAACAATGAGCAATGTGCCGAACGAATTGAAATACAGCAAAGAACACGAGTGGCTGCGTAAAGAAGCTGATGGTACTTACACCATTGGTATCACCGAGCACGCGCAAGAGCTGCTGGGCGATATGGTGTTTGTCGACCTGCCAGAAGTGGGCGCAACAGTCAGTACTGGTGATGATTGCGCCGTTGCCGAATCTGTAAAAGCGGCTTCCGATATTTACGCGCCAATCAGCGGCGAGATCATCGCAGTCAACACTGAGCTGAGCGACTCGCCTGAGCTAATCAACAGCGAGCCATACGCGGCGGGCTGGATCTTCAAGATCAAAGCTAGCGACGAGTCCGAACTGGATGGTTTGCTGGATGCAACCGCGTACGAAGCTCTGTTAGAAGACGAATAAATCTTTTATCCCCTCATCCTCTCGGGTGAGGGGAAACACTTCAGGAATCACCGCTCATGACCCAGTCTTTACGTCAGCTTGAAAATCACGAAGCGTTTATCGACCGTCACATTGGACCAGACGCACAGCAGCAACACGAAATGCTGGAGACGGTGGGCGCTCGTTCGTTAGACGAGCTGATCGCTTCGATCGTTCCGGCAGATATCCAGCTTGCCGAGCCACCACAGGTGGGTGAGGCTGCAACTGAATTCGCGGCCCTGGCTGAATTAAAGACCATCGCCAGCCGTAACAAGCGCTTTAAAACGTATATCGGTATGGGTTATACCGCGGTGCAAACTCCGCCGGTGATCCTGCGTAACATGCTCGAAAACCCAGGTTGGTACACCGCCTACACACCGTATCAGCCAGAAGTTTCACAAGGCCGTCTTGAAGCGCTGTTGAACTTCCAGCAGGTGACACTGGATTTAACCGGCCTTGATATCGCTTCCGCTTCTCTGCTCGACGAAGCGACCGCTGCTGCCGAAGCCATGGCAATGGCTAAGCGCGTCAGCAAACTGAAAAACGCCAACCGCTTCTTTGTTGCCGCTGACGTACACCCGCAAACGCTGGATGTGGTGCGCACCCGTGCTGAAACCTTTGGCTTTGACGTGATTGTTGATGACGCCGCGAAAGTGCTGGATCACCAGGACGTGTTTGGTGTGCTGTTGCAACAAGTGGGCACCACCGGCGAAGTACATGATTACAGCGCGCTAATTAGCGAGTTGAAACAACGTAAAGTCATCGTGAGTGTTGCCGCTGACTTTATGACGCTGGTTCTGCTGACCGCACCAGGCAAGCAAGGTGCCGACATCGTGTTTGGTTCCGCACAGCGTTTCGGCGTGCCAATGGGCTACGGCGGCCCGCATGCCGCATTCTTTGCTGCACGCGATGAATTCAAGCGTTCCATGCCAGGCCGTATTATCGGCGTTTCTCGCGATGCCGCGGGCCGCACCGCGCTGCGCATGGCGATGCAAACTCGCGAACAACATATCCGCCGCGAGAAAGCCAACTCCAACATTTGTACCTCCCAGGTTCTGCTGGCAAACATCGCCAGCCTGTATGCGGTGTTCCACGGCCCGGCTGGCCTGAAACGCATTGCAGGGCGCATTCATCGCCTGGCCGATATTCTGGCTTCTGGCCTGCAACAAAAAGGGCTGGTGCTGCGTCATAAACATTGGTTCGACACTTTGTGTGTCGAAGTCACCGATAAAGCCGGTGTGCTGGCTCGTGCCGAAGCCAATGAAATCAACCTGCGCAGCGATATTCTTAACGCGGTTGGCATTACGCTTGATGAAGCGACCACCCGTGAAGATGTGCAGGCGCTGTTCACCGTTTTACTGGGTGACAACCACGGCCTGGATATCGACAAACTCGACCAAAACGTTGCGGGTGATAGCCTGTCTGTTCCGAAAGGCATGTTGCGTGAAGACGCGATCTTGACCCATCCAGTGTTCAATCGCTACCACAGCGAAACCGAAATGATGCGTTACATGCACTCGCTTGAACGCAAAGATTTGGCGCTCAACCAGGCGATGATCCCGCTCGGTTCTTGCACCATGAAGTTGAATGCTGCGGCTGAAATGATCCCAATTACCTGGCCTGAATTCTCAGAATTACATCCATTCTGCCCGGCAAACCAGGCGGAAGGTTATCACCAGATGATCTCCCAACTATCTGACTGGCTGGTGAAACTGACCGGTTACGACGCGCTTTGTATGCAGCCAAACTCTGGGGCTCAAGGTGAATATGCGGGTCTGCTGGCGATTCGTCGCTACCACGAAAGCCGCAACGAAGGCAGTCGTAATCTATGCCTGATCCCAAGCTCTGCGCACGGTACAAACCCGGCGTCGGCGCAAATGGCGGGTATGGAAGTGGTGGTGGTTGCCTGTGATAAACAAGGCAACATCGATCTGCACGATCTGCGTCTTAAAGCAGAGCAAGCGGGCGATGCGCTGTCTTGTATCATGGTGACTTACCCGTCTACCCATGGTGTGTATGAAGAAACGATCCGTGAAGTCTGCCAGATCGTGCATCAGTTCGGCGGCCAGGTTTACCTGGATGGCGCAAACATGAACGCACAGGTGGGGATTACTTCACCGGGCTATATCGGCGCGGATGTTTCGCACCTCAACCTGCACAAAACCTTCTGTATTCCACACGGCGGTGGCGGCCCAGGTATGGGTCCAATTGGGGTGAAAGCGCACCTGGCTCCGTTCGTACCAGGCCACAGCGTGGTGCAAATTGAAGAGATGTTAACCCAGCAGGGCGCGGTTTCCGCAGCACCGTTTGGTAGTGCATCAATTCTGCCAATCAGCTGGATGTACATCCGCATGATGGGCGCGCAGGGGCTGAAAAAGGCAAGCCAGACGGCAATCCTGAATGCTAACTATATTGCGACTCGCCTGAAATCCGCCTTCCCGATTCTTTATACCGGGCGCAGTGGCCATGTGGCGCATGAATGTATTCTCGATATTCGCCCACTGAAAGAAGAGACAGGCATCAGCGAACTGGATATTGCTAAGCGACTGATTGATTTCGGCTTCCATGCGCCAACTATGTCGTTCCCGGTTGCGGGAACATTGATGGTTGAGCCGACAGAATCCGAAAGCAAACTGGAACTGGATCGCTTTATTGACGCGATGCTGACTATCCGCACCGAAATCGACCGTGTGGCGCGTGGTGAATGGCCGCTGGAAGATAACCCGCTGGTTAATGCGCCGCACACGCAGGACGAAATTGTTGCTGACTGGACGCATCCATATACCCGCGAACTGGCGGTGTTCCCGGTAGGACATAGCAATAAATACTGGCCAACTGTGAAACGTCTGGATGATGTATACGGCGACCGCAATCTGTTCTGCTCTTGTGTGCCGATGAGCGAATATCAGTAATATTTATCCCGCTATATACTCTTAAGGGCACTTCGGTGCCCTTTGTTTTATCTGTAGCTCAGGAGGCAAAATGGGCGTGGTTCTGGTAACGGGCGCAAGCCGTGGCATTGGTAGGGCGACCGCTATCCTGTTGGCACAGGCTGGCTACAAAGTCGTGGTTAATTATCAGCAAAGCAAACAAGCCGCTGATGAAGTGGTGAGTGTTATTCGTGCGCACAGCGGCAAGGCATTTGCCATCAAAGCGGATATTGCCGATGAACTGCAAGTGATGGCGATGTTTGCCGAAATCGACAATGCTTTTGGGCCGGTGACCGCGCTGGTCAACAACGCCGGGATCTTGTTCCAGCAATCCACAATTGAAGAACTGACGGCTGAACGTATTAATCGCGTGCTGGCGACCAACGTCACTGGCTATTTCCTCTGTTGCCGGGAGGCCGTAAAACGCATGGCGTTTCGCCACGGTGGAAAGGGGGGCGCGATTGTTAATGTGTCGTCTGCCGCGGCACGTTTAGGTGCGCCGGGTGAATACGTTGATTATGCGGCGTCGAAAGGTGCGGTAGACACGTTAACCACCGGGCTTTCTTTGGAAGTTGCTGCGCAGGGTATTCGTGTAAATGGCGTGCGGCCAGGTTTTATCTATACCGAAATGCATGCTTCTGGTGGTGAACCCGGGAGAGTCGATCGCGTAAAAGATCTCTTGCCGATGAGACGTGGCGGCCAGCCAGAAGAGGTCGCACAGGCCATCGCCTGGTTGCTTAGCGATAACGCCTCTTACGTGACGGGAAGTTTCCTGGATTTGGCGGGTGGCAAATAAGATCAATGGCAGTCACCTGAATGTTTCGGTGAACTGCCATTATTCGGGTTATTACTTTTTACCCATCTCGTCTTTAGCCATATTGTCTTTAGACATTTTGTCTTTGGACATATGATCCTTAGACATGCCGTCTTTTGACATAGGATCTTTCGACATGCAGTCTTTTTTCATACTGTCTTTAGAGCAGTCATGGGACATTTTCCCCATATTATCTTTAGTCATATTATCGGCAGCATTTGCAGCCGTTACGCCAAAGAATAATGCTGAGCACATCAGAGCAGTGTAGAGTTTTTTCATTTTTTATATCCTCGTCGTTTAATTAACTACAGTGAATTATGAAGGGTATTAACTTCCGCCGAACCAGTTATAACCCTGATCCTCCCAATAACCTCCGGGATAACGATTGGTGACTTCCATAACCAAAATATGCTTTGGGTTTTTATAACCTAACTTGGTTGGCATTCTTAATTTCATGGGGAAACCATATTTACGTGGCAATATTTCACCGTCGTAAGTTAATGCAATAATGGTTTGTGGATGTAACGCCGTTGCCATATCAATACTGGTGTAGTAATCGTCAGCGCATTTGAAGCTGACATAACGGGCATTTAAATCGGCACCAATGCTTTTGAGAAATAGTGAGAACGGCACGCCGCCCCATTTGCCAATGGCACTCCAGCCTTCAACACAGATATGCCGTGTCACCTGACTGACCTGTGCCATCTGGTGCAATTGGGCGAGTGTCCACGGGCGTTTATCAGCCACTAAACCGGCGATTTCCAGGCGGTATGCCTCGCCATTAACAACAGGTGCTTCCTCTTCACTGTAAAAAGCATTGAAGGGGAATGGGCGCGTCATCATGTTTTCCGGATAAACCGGAGCCAGGTCATTGGCATTAAATAACCAGCCTTGCACCCGGTCATTAAAGCGTGAAATACGGCTTAATGTGTTTTCTACCGATTGATTATCACTAATATCGCAACCGGTTAGCATCATCAAACCACCCAGCGTTAAACCTTGTTTTAAAAAACGACGGCGGCCTTCCGATGATAACTGCTTATTAATTTCCTGTGTGGCATCGTGAATAATGACTGCTTTATCAGAGTCAGAGAAAAACTTATTTTTATTGTTCATCTCTTTCCCTTATCGTCCGCGTAGCATGGCGAGTAAAGTTTTTGGCACCAGCGCCACCATAATCAGGTGAATGATGACAAACCCCACCATTCCAGACATGGCATAAAAATGAATAAAACGCGCGTTGTCATAACCACCAAGTAATTCGCGTAATAGTGGAAACTGCACTGATTTCCACACCACAAGACCTGAACAAACAAGAATGATCCCGTCGAATATCACGAACAGATACGCCAGTTTTTGTACGGTGTTGTAGTGGCTAAGATCTTCATGAGCTAGCTTTCCGCGTAGTGCTGCAACAAAATCTTTGATTAACTCACGAGGCGACAAAGGCCAGAATTTGCGTTTCAGGCGGCCGCTGAAAATATTAATCAGCAAATAAACCACGCCATTAATGCCAAAGAGCCACATTCCTGCGAAATGCCATTGCAACGCACCGCCTAACCAACCACCGAGGGTTAACTCGGCTGGAAAAGTAAAATTAAACAGCTGCGAGGCGTTATAAATCCGCCATCCGCTTGCCACCATGACAAGCATCGCTAGTGCATTCAACCAGTGGCATATCCTCAACCACATCGGATGAACGATAATGGGTTTAACCTGAAACGTTGGAGTATCCATCGTTTTATTTCCGGTTATTGCGTTGAAATGAGTGTGGCCTAAATCTGTTCGCCAAAGTCTCACCAAAAGTTAAATTAAATGTGATAACTCCACGTCGGTTTGTTGTATAGACTTCTGGTAACAGGCGGAAATAAGGCGGAGTCATGAAGCCCAAAAAGTTATTAATCGTTGAGGATGACGAAAACATTGCAGAACTTCTGCAACTGCATTTGCGCGAAGAAGGATATGAAATTGTCCATGCGGCCGATGGTTCGCAGGGCCTGGAATTGCTTAAGCAGGGTGGATGGGATGCCTTGATTTTAGATCTTATGCTGCCTGGCGTTGATGGCCTGGAAATATGTCGCCATGCCCGCACCATGACACGCTATACGCCGATCGTGATGATCAGCGCGCGCTCAAGCGAAACACATCGGGTTTTGGGGTTGGAATTGGGCGCGGATGATTACCTGGCTAAACCGTTTTCTATGCTGGAGTTGGTGGCTCGTGTGAAAGCACTATTCCGCCGCCAGGAAGCAATGAGCCAGAACCTGATACAAGATGCAGGAACGCTCACTTTTGAACGGCTGACTATCGACCCGCTGGCGCGTGATGTGCATTTACGAAATCAGCCTGTGGAACTGACGCCACGCGAATTTGACTTGCTGTGGTTTTTTGCCAAACACCCTGGCAAAGTTTTCTCCCGGCTGAATTTGCTCAACCAGGTTTGGGGCTATCAGCACGAAGGTTATGAACATACGGTAAACACGCACATCAATCGGCTGCGCATCAAGATTGAAGATAACCCCGCAGAGCCTGAATTTATTCTGACGGTGTGGGGAAAAGGGTACAAATTCATCGCACCGCGACACGAGTAAACCATGCGAAAACTCACTCTTTCACAGCGCCTGACTCTGGTTTTTGCGTTGTTGCTCATTACCTCTTGCTCCCTGCTGGGATGGCTGCAGATTCGCACCAGCACGCAGTACAGCCAGGCGGTGATCCAACAACTTTCAGGTTCACTGGCTGAACACATCAACCAGAGCTACCCGCTGCTTGGGCAAGATGGCCTGAATAATGACTCGGTGCGCACGCTGTTTGATCATCTGATGACGGTTAACCCAAGCGTTGAAGTTTATCTGTTGGATGATAAAGGCAACATCATTGGCGATGCCGCTCCGCCGGATCATATTAAACGCCATCAAGTCGATCTGGAGCCGATCCAGTCGGCACTTAACGATCGGCAGTATCCGATCTATGGTGATGATCCACGTAGTATCGATGGCAAAAAAGTGTTTAGCGTCGCTCCGATGCGGCAAAACGGGCAGGTGAAAGGGTATCTGTATGTCATTTTGCTTGGTGAAAATTACAATGCGCTTGCTAGCGACGCGCAGTCGAATACGTTGTTTAAAGTGGTTCTGCTCTCTATCAGCCTGGTTGCATTGCTTGGACTGATTGTTGGTGGACTGGCATTTCGCTGGATTACCCGGCCACTGCGCTCGCTTTCACGTCAGGTTAATGCGCTGGAAACCGGTGGCATGGCGGAAATGCAGGCGATGGCCGCGCTCCCCTGCGAAAAAGTACACAGCAATGATGAAATTAGCCTGTTACGCCAGGGGGTTATCATGATGGCGCGGCGGATTTCGGAACAGTGGCACCGTCTTTCGCAGCAAGACCAGTTGCGCCGTGAGTTTATCGCCAATATTTCTCATGACCTGCGCACGCCGTTAACCTCACTTCACGGTTATCTGGAAAGCTTATCTGTTATGTCAGCAACACTTTCCGAAGCTGAGAAAAAACGGTATCTGGAAATCGCTTTAGCGCAGAGCCAGAAAGTACGGACTCTTGCACAATCATTATTTGAACTGGCGCGTCTGGAATACGGCGTTGTGAAGCCGCAGAAAGAGCATTTTTGTCTGAGCGAGTTGCTGCAGGATGTCTTCCAGAAATTCGAACTGATGACGCAAACTCGTCAGTTGCAACTGGTGGCCGATATTCAGCCTGGCTTGCCGTTAATTGATGCGGATTTGGGGATGATTGAGCGGGTATTAACGAATTTGCTGGATAACGCGATTCGCCATACGCCGGAGCAAGGAACCGTTGCCGTCCGATTGTGGAAAGAGGGCGAAAAAGTGATGGTGCAAATTAGCGATAGTGGACCGGGTATCCCACAGGAACTGAAAGAGGGATTGTTTGTACGCCCGTCGATTGTCAATCAGTCACATATCAGAGTTGGTGGATTAGGGCTGATGATTGTGCGCCAGATGCTGCAACTGCACGGCAGCGATATTGCGCTGGTGGAAAGACCAGAAACCGGTGCCTGCTTCCGCTTTGGATTGCCTACCTGAATTAAAAGCGCCCCGCAAATGGGGGCGCAAGATTGATCAAATTAATCAGAGGTTTTCGCCGTTGCTGGCAATCACTTCTTTGTACCAGTTAAAGCTCTTCTTGCGTGAGCGAGACATATCGCCAGTACCATCATCGTGCTTGTTCACGTAGATAAAGCCGTAGCGTTTGCTGTACTGACCGGTGGTGAACGAAACACAGTCGATGCAACCCCACGGGGTGTATCCCATCAAATCTACGCCGTCATACGTGACCGCTTTCATCATTTCGGAAACATGAGCTTTCAGATAATCAATGCGGTAATCGTCGTTGATTGAGCCATCTTCTTCCACTTTGTCGTAAGCGCCAAAACCATTTTCAACGATGAACAGTGGTTTCTGGTAGCGTTCATACAACTCACACAGCGCATAACGCAGGCCAACTGGGTCAATTTGCCAACCCCAATCAGAGGCTTTAACGTGCGGGTTCGGTACGCTGCCCTGGAAGCCAGATAGTGCATCACCACTACCGCCTTCAGCCTTCACGGCGTTAGTCATGTAATAGCTGAAGCCGAGGTAATCACATACGCCTTCACGCAGAATTTGCTCATCGCCTGCTTCCATTTTGATATTGAATTCGCGGCGTTCCCACTCGTTCAACACGTAAGAAGGGTAGTAACCACGCAGTTGCACGTCGGTGAACACATAACGTTCGCGCATGGATTCCTGGGCGTACATTTGATCTTCTGGTTTGCAGGAGAAAGGATATAGCGGCACCATCGCCAGCATGCAGCCAATTTGCATCTCAGGGTTGATACGGTGACCAATTTTCACCGCCATGGCGCTGGCCACGAACTGGTGATGCAGCACCTGATACATCACTTCTTCCGGGTTATCGTGTTCGGTGTAAACCACGCCGGAGCAGCAATAACCAAACAGCGGCGCACGCCAGTTGCGTTGGTTATTGATTTCGTTGAAGGTCATCCAGTATTTCACTTTGCTCTTGTAGCGTTCAAACACCACTTCGGCAAAACGAACAAAGAAATCGACCACTTTACGGTTGGTCCAGCCACCGTATTCGGTAACCAGATGGTGTGGCATTTCAAAGTGGGATAGGGTGATAACCGGCTCAATGTTGTATTTCAGCAATTCATCGAACATGTCGTCATAGAATTTCAGTCCTTCTTCATTAGGCTGAAGTTCGTCGCCTTTCGGGAAAATACGCGTCCAGGCGATTGAGGTGCGGAAGCATTTGAAGCCCATCTCTGCAAACAGCGCGATGTCTTCTTTGTAACGCCCATGGAAATCGATGGCTTCATGGTTCGGGTAATATTTTCCAGGGATAACTTCCTGAGTGATTTCACGCGGCACGCCATGAGCGCCACCGGTTAGCACATCACAGATACTTGGGCCTTTACCTTCTTTGTTCCAGCCACCTTCAACCTGGTGTGCAGCAACTGCACCGCCCCATAAAAAATCTTTCGGTAAAGTCAGTTTTTTCATATTTTGTAATCTCACTGTCAGTGCCAGAAATAATGTGGGATACATCACAAAATGGCAGCGCATTAATAAGCTCTGGTCTGGAGTCTAGCAAATGAGATTTAATTGTCACGATATAACAAATCACGATTCATGTGATTTGTTACACGGAAAAAACAGGCTGTTTTTTTATGCCATTTTCTTAGCCAATTTACGGCCGATGGTCTCTAAAATATAAATGACAGGGATTTGCGTGGTGATGTCATACACCCCGCCAACGCGTGTAAGTGGAATGTGCCAGGAGATATTAAAGTCAGCAAGCTTTGCCAGCGCTGAGTTCTCGTGGCTGGTAATGGAGAGCACTTTACAGTTATGCAGGCTGAACTGGCTGGCGAAGCGCAGGATCTCTTCTGTTTCACCGGAGACTGAAAGAACAATTGCCAGGGCATTTTTCGCCATATCATTAGTGACTGGGAAATAAGGGTCATCAATATGGTTACTAAATTTTCCGACATTAGAAAAGAAACGTGCACCATATTTAGCCAAAGCTCCAGAGGTGCCGGCTCCGACAAATATAATTCGTTCTGATGAACAAATAATATCAACTGCCTGATCAATTAAATTATCAAACTCTTCATTATTAGTGCTTTTAAAAAAGCTGATTATTTCACTCGGGCCAAAATTAACCAGCTGCTCATCATTTTGCTCAAGATACAATTTAAAGCGCACACGAAATTCAGAATAGCCTTCGCAATTTAGCTTGCGGCAAAAACGCAGCACTGTTGTCGTGGAAACGCCCACCGCATCAGCCAACTCGCGGATTGTCATGTACATCACTTTGTCACGATTTTTGATGATAAAATTATAGACCAGCATTTCCAGGCCATTGAGATTGGCAATTGCTGCATGAGTAAACATCTGGGTCTTCCCGAATTAAATTAACCAGCCTTTTTCTTGCGCTGAATATAAATGACCGACGACATGTTGCCATAATTCGGGCCAGCTTTCGCCCACCAGCGCGTTGCGCTTCAACACTTGTTCGAGCGAAATTCCATTCTCGCGCCAGCTTTGCCCATCGTTATGCAAATTTTGCAGGATAGGGAGGATTCTATCGAGTGCTCCTGCAAAGCGAGAATCGGCGGTGACACCGGCTTCATATTCCAGCCATAGCTGTAAAAACAGAGTGCTCTGTGGTTCAGGTAACAATCCAAACAACCTTTCAGCTGCGATGGCTTCTTTCTCGGCAATGGCTGCGCGAGCGGCAAGGTCATAAACCAGGACATCACCGACATCTATCTCGACGATATCATGCAGTAATGCCATCTGGACGACTCGGGAAATATCAACATTCTCTGGGGCGAAGGGAGCAAGACTCATGGCTGCTACGGCAAAATGCCAGCTATGTTCAGCGGAGTTCTCGGGGCGACCATGACCGATAATCTTAGTGCGGCGCTCAACAAGTTTTAGCTTGTCGATCTCCATCAGAAAGTTAATCACTTCACTCATTGCGCCGAAAGCTAGCTGCGTCATCCTGGTGCTCCATTAGTAAATTATTGGTGTGAATATATTGTATCGATACCGTTATAAGTTTTGATGGATTTATTTTAGCGTACAGGTGTTAGCTGGAATCGTTCTCAGCTATGCTCTACCCATCATTCTTCGAGCTGCATATGCGTTGGCTTTCCTCGTTCACCCCCGTCACTTACTCAAGTAAGCTCCTGGGGACTCACTGCGTCGCCGCCTTTATGCAACTCGAATTATCTTGGGTAGAGTTGCAATGCATTATCCATTTTTTGTCTCACCGGGAGTTGCCATATGTCTGACAAACCATTGATAGCGAAAGGATATTCAATGGCGGAGGAAATCGCCAACAGTATTAGCCATGGTATAGGACTGGTTTTTGGGATTGTCGGGCTGGTTTTGTTACTGATACAGGCGGTTGATGCTAACGCAAGTGTGACAGCAATAACCAGTTATAGCCTGTACGGCGGCAGCATGATTTTGCTGTTTCTCGCATCAACGTTGTATCACGCGATTCCCCATCAACCCGCCAAGCGCTGGCTGAAAAAATTTGACCACTGCGCAATTTATTTGTTGATAGCCGGGACGTATACGCCCTTTTTACTCGTGGGCCTGGATTCGCCTCTGGCGCGCGGGCTGATGGTTGTTATTTGGGGGCTGGCGCTGGCTGGTATTCTCTTTAAGCTCACCATCGCACATCGCTTTAAGGTTTTATCGTTAGTGACTTATCTGCTGATGGGCTGGTTATCGTTGGTAGTTATTTATCAAATGGTAATTAAACTCGCGCCGGGCAGCGTAACGCTGTTGGCAGTTGGCGGGGTGATTTACTCGCTGGGAGTGATTTTCTACGTCTGCAAGCGTATTCCCTACAACCATGCAATCTGGCACGGTTTTGTGCTCGGCGGCAGTGTATGCCACTTCCTTGCGATTTATCTCTATATTCATTAATTATCCGTCGCCCCATGTGCAGGGCGACGGCGGGTTGTTTTACTCATCTTCTAACGAATATGGCAGTCGCTCAATAACCAGCTCGCTGCCGACATCATCACGAACGCGCAGCACGCTATTGGCTTCCAGATCGTTGTTCATCACAACCTGAACCAATACTCGCCCATCATCAAGCTGGCTGGCTGCCAGTACCGTACCGGTACGACGCCAGTTATCACCCATTTTCAACTCCAGGTCTTCACCAGCTTCCGGTAAGCGGCTGGCTTTGCCTGCGAGATACCATAGAGCACGCTTGTTAGCGCCACGGAATTTCGCACGAGCCACCATTTCCTGGCCGGTGTAACAACCTTTTTTGAAGCTGATTCCGCCCAGCGCCTGAAGGTTCGTGGCCTGTGGGATGAACTGTGCGCTGTTAACCGGTTCAATAACCGGAATACCAGCTTCAATCTCCAGAGCTAACCATTGCTGGCTGTCGTTACGCTGTGCTTCACCCTGTAATTTTTCAGCCAGTATTTGCGCGGTAGATTCATCAGTTACCAGCATGAAACGCTCGGCAGGTAAGTTGAACCATAGGAGCGTGGTAGCACCTTCTTGTACAACCGGATTCTCTGCATCTGGCAAGGTGGCAAAGAGATTAGCCAGCGCAGCGCGAGCCTGGAAACCTGCAACGCCCATCAGCACGCTTTCATCATCTGGAGCGATGGTGACTTTGGAAAATACTGCATATTTTTTTAGCTCAACAAGCTGCGCATCACGCAGGTTGCGGCGCTCAATCAAGGCAAAACCTTCGCCACGATGGAACAGGCGCAGGTTGCTCCACATTTTCCCTTTCGCGTCACAATGCGCGCAAAGTGTGTGCTGATTTGCAGCCAGTTGTGCAACGTCGGTCGTGACCTGGCCTTGTAGGTAGGTTTCTGCATCTTTGCCTGTCACGCTTGCCAGTGCCCAATCATCAAGAGTCATGAGTGTTAGCGGCAGGCGGGCTGCGGCCGTAGGCTGACGCGGAGGAAATGGAGTGAAAGCCATAGTTATGTCCCTGGGTTTTGAGCAAATGAATTGGCTCAATGGTAAAAGAGCCATTTGGCAATGCAAGCAGTTTGATAACGCGAGTTGTGCGCTTACGCGTTTTCTCGCAAGGTTAATGCAACAGCAACGCATTACAGATTTTTCTCACGATAAAGCGCGCAAACGGTAACATTCATTTAATGCGTGCCATAAAAACACGTTACACTAACATTTGTACCTACTTTGTCAGAGAACCAGGAAAGAGCACATGGATATCAATAACAAAGCCCGAATTCATTGGGCGTGCCGCCGGGGAATGCGCGAGCTGGATATTTCGATTATGCCATTCTTCGAATATGAATATGACTCGTTAAGCACTGAGGATAAGCAGTTGTTTGTCCGTTTGCTGGAAAGCGATGATCCAGACCTGTTCAATTGGTTAATGAATCATGGCAAACCTGCAGATACAGAGCTGCAACGGATGGTGACACTGATTCAGACACGGAATAAAGAACGTGGTCCTGTGGCAATCTGATCTTCGCGTCTCCTGGCGTGCACAATGGCTATCACTTTTAGCACACGGTCTGGTGGCACTTTTTGTGCTGCTGATGCCGTGGCCGATGAGCTATACGCTAATCTGGATGCTGCTACTTTCGCTGGTTGTATTTGACAGTGTGCGCAGCCAGCGGCGCATCCATGCCTGCCAGGGCGAAATGAAACTTCTGACCGACTACCATCTGCGTTGGCAAAACCAGGAGTGGGAAATCGTTGGTTCCCCTTGGGTTTTACGCAGTGGCATGATGCTGCGCTTACGCCGAGTCGGGCGCAAACGCTGCCAGCATTTATGGCTGTCCGCTGATAGCATGGACACGGGGGAGTGGCGTGATTTACGTCGCCTGATGCTGCAACAACAGGCGAGTGGAAGTGGGGAAGCTTAAACAGCTTTCAGGCAAAATGTTCGGCCATTTCTGCAAGAATTAGCTCACACCAGGTTTCGATTCGCTCATCGCTTAAATCGTACTGATTGGTTTCATCAAGCGCCAGGCCAACGAACAGTTGCCCATCGGCAATAACCGGTTTCGGGCTAGTAAACTCATAGCCTTCAGTTGGCCAATAGCCAATAAACTGAGCGCCGCGTGGGGCCAGTTTGTCGTGCAGCATGCCCAGAGCATCAAGGAACCATTCACCGTAGCCGAGCTGATCGCCCATGCCATAAAGCGCAACCAGTTTGCCTTCAAGATTCAGATTATCCAGTTGATCCCAGACGGCTTCCCAGTCTTCCTGTAATTCGCCGAAATCCCAGGTGGGGATACCGAGAATTAACACATCGTATTGTTCCATCATGGCTGGTGAATCATCTTTCAGATTGTGCAGTGTCACCAGTTCCGGGCCAATGATGTCACGAATTTTTTCGGCAGCCATTTCGGTGTAACAAGTGCTGGAGCCATAAAAAAGGCCAATGTTCATCGCGTTAACAACTCTTTTAAAAACGTGCAGGATTGCAAGTGTATCAGATCCCATTGTGCATCATGCATAATGGACACAATTCGCCAAATGTGAGGCTGTAGTGGAACAGGATCTGGCCCGAATCGAACAATTTCTTGATGCGCTCTGGCTTGAGCGGAATCTGGCACAAAACACGTTAGACTCCTACCGTCGGGATCTGAAGATGGTGGCGGAGTGGCTGGAACGTCACTCCCTGAGTCTGCTGAATGTGCAAACTGGCGATTTGCAGTCGCTGTTTGCTGAACGCCTTGAAGGTGGATATAAAGCAACAAGTTCAGCACGTATGCTGAGCGCGATTCGTCGGTTGTTTCAGTATCTCTACCGCGAAAAATTACGCGAAGATGACCCGAGTGTGATGCTTTCATCGCCAAAACTACCGCAGCGTTTGCCGAAAGACTTAAGCGAGGCGCAGGTAGAACGTCTACTGCAAGCTCCTTGTGTCGACCAGCCTATCGAGCTGCGTGACAAAGCGATGCTCGAATTATTGTATGCTACTGGCCTGCGTGTATCGGAGTTAGTCGGCCTGACAATGAGTGATGTCAGCCTGCGTCAGGGCGTGGTGCGAGTCATCGGTAAAGGTAATAAAGAACGTCTGGTTCCAATGGGCGAAGAAGCCGTTTACTGGCTGGAAAACTACCTGGAACATGGGCGGCCATGGCTGCTCAATGGCGTATCAATAGATACCGTTTTCCCGAGCAATCGTGCCCAACAAATGACGCGCCAGACATTCTGGCATCGCATTAAACATTATGCGGTGCAGGCTGGAATCGATAGCGAAAAGCTGTCACCACATGTTCTGCGACACGCATTTGCCACGCATCTACTGAACCATGGTGCGGATTTGCGAGTCGTACAGATGTTGCTTGGACACAGCGATTTGTCCACCACCCAAATTTATACGCATGTAGCTACAGAGCGGTTACGCCAGCTACATCAACAGCACCACCCACGAGCGTGAGTGGTAGAAGATAAGGAATCATCATGAAAAAGCGTTTGTGGCTGCTCCCATTATTAGCGGTCTCTGTGTCCGGTTTTGTTCATGCTGACGACGCAGCAATCAAGCAGTCTCTTGCTAAGTTAGGCGTGCAAAATGCTGACATTCAGTCGGCACCTGTTGCGGGCATGAAAACGGTATTAACCGATAGCGGCGTTTTGTATGTGACCGAAGACGGTAAACACGTTATTCAGGGGCCGCTGTACGATGTGAGCGGCGCGCAGCCTGTTAACGTCACCAATCAGCTGCTGGTGGGTAAACTGAACGCGCTCGAAAAAGAGATGATCATCTATAAAGCGCCGCAGGAAAAACACGTCATTACGGTGTTCACCGACATTACCTGCGGCTATTGCCACAAGCTGCATGAAGAGATGAAAGACTACAATGCGCTAGGTATTACCGTGCGTTACCTGGCCTTCCCTCGCCAGGGTCTGCAAAGCCAGACTGAAAACGATATGAAAGCTATCTGGTGTTCAAAAGACCCTAAAAAAGCATTTGATGCAGCGATGAAAGGAGAAGCTGTTGCGGGTGGGACTTGCGATATGAATATCGCCAATCATTACAACCTGGGCGTGCAGTTTGGTATTCAGGGGACGCCTGCAATTGTGCTGAGTAACGGTACGGTTATTCCTGGCTACCAGGGGCCGAAAGAGATGAAGCAAATGCTGGATGCACACCAGCAACTTACCAATGTAGGTGGGTAGTTAACGGGTGAAACAGCAAACACAACTTCGCCGCCGTACGGTCGATGAATCCGTGGTGTTACCCCAGCAATTGCACCCACTTTTAAAACGCCTGTACGCCAGCCGTGGCGTACGTGGCGAGCAAGACCTTGAACGTAGTGTGAAGGGAATGCTCTCGTGGCAACAACTTAATGGCATGGATAAAGCCGTTGAGATACTGCATAACGCTTTCCGTGAAGGCTTGCGCATTATCGTTGTCGGCGATTTTGATGCCGATGGCGCGACCAGCACCGCGTTAAGCGTGCTGGGGCTGCGCAGCCTCGGGTGCCAAAACGTCAGCTATCTCGTACCTAACCGTTTCGACGACGGTTATGGTTTGAGCCCGGAAGTGGTGGATCAAGCTCATGCGCGTGGCGCGCAGATGATTTTGACCGTTGATAACGGGATCTCTTCCCATAGCGGTGTTGAACGAGCTCACGCACTGGGCATTCCGGTAGTCGTGACGGATCATCACCTGCCGGGGCCTGAACTTCCGGCGGCTGATGCTATCGTTAACCCAAATTTGGTTGATTGTGAGTTCCCGTCAAAATCACTTGCCGGTGTTGGCGTTGCCTTTTATCTGATGCTGGCAATGCGTGCTCATCTGCGTGATTGCGGCTGGTTTGAACAGCAGGGCCTGGCGATTCCAAACATTGCAGAGCTGCTGGATTTAGTGGCATTGGGCACCGTGGCCGATGTTGTTCCGCTTGATACCAATAACCGCATTTTGACCTGGCAGGGTTTGAGCCGTATTCGTGCAGGCAAATGTCGCCCTGGTATTAAAGCACTGCTGGAAGTCGCTAACCGTGAGCCGCAAAAACTTGCTGCCAGCGATTTAGGTTTTGCGTTAGGTCCGCGCCTGAATGCGGCAGGGCGCCTGGACGATATGTCCGTAGGTGTGGCGCTACTGCTCAGTGAAAATATTGCTGAAGCACGGATGTTGGCCAATGAGCTGGATGCACTCAATCAGACACGTAAAGAGATTGAGCAAGGCATGCAGGTTGAAGCGCTAACGCTGTGCCAACAACTTGAGCACAGCCATGATGAGTTGCCATATGGCCTGGCGATGTACCACCCGGAATGGCATCAGGGCGTGGTCGGTATCCTGGCTTCACGTATCAAAGAGCGCTTTAACCGCCCGGTAATTGCATTTGCACCCGCTGGTGACGGCACGCTGAAAGGCTCTGGCCGCTCGGTGCAAGGCTTGCATATGCGCGATGCTCTTGAGCGCCTCGATACTCTGTATCCGGGCATGATGCTAAAATTTGGCGGCCACGCGATGGCGGCAGGTTTGTCGCTGGAGGAAGCTAAATTTGAAGAGTTCCGCCAGCGCTTTGGCGATCTGATCGGCGAATGGCTTGATCCTGCATTGCTTCAGGGCGTGATTTGGTCAGACGGTGCTATTTCTGCGCAAGAGATGACGCTGGAAACCGCTGAGATGCTGCGCGATGCCGGGCCGTGGGGGCAGATGTTCCCTGAGCCATTATTTGACGGCAAATTCCGTTTGTTACAACAACGGCTGGTGGGCGAGCGTCATCTTAAAGTGATGGTTGAACCCATCGGCGGTGGCCCGCTGATTGACGGCATTGCATTCAATGTGGATACCGGATGCTGGCCGGATAACGGCGTGCGTGAAGTTGAATTGGCTTTCAAACTGGACGTAAATGAGTTTCGCGGTAATCGCAGCGTTCAGTTGTTAATCGATCATATCTGGCCTCTATAGCCCTATTACTTGGCTATTAACGGGCAACAAAGCTATAAAAAGCGGCGTAATTCCGGTAAACTTTCCGGTCTACGACCGCATTTTCGTCTTCTGTCATCAACATAAGATAATACAGACCATGTTTGAAATTAACCCGGTAAAAAACCGCATCCAGGACCTCACTGAGCGCAGCGACGTTCTTAGGGGGTATCTTTGACTATGATGCCAAGAAAGAGCGCCTGGAAGAAGTAAACGCAGAGCTGGAACAGCCTGATGTGTGGAACGAACCTGAACGCGCGCAAGCGTTAGGTAAAGAGCGTTCTTCACTGGAAGCCATTGTCGATACATTGGACCAAATGACTCAGGGGCTGGAAGATGTTAACGGCCTGCTGGAACTGGCCGTTGAAGCTGACGACGAAGATACTTTTAACGAAACCATCGTTGAGATCGATCAGCTTGAAGCCAAACTGGCGCAGCTGGAGTTCCGTCGTATGTTCTCCGGCGAATATGACAGCGCTGACTGTTATATCGACATTCAGGCAGGTTCTGGCGGCACCGAAGCGCAAGACTGGGCCAGCATGTTGATGCGTATGTATCTGCGTTGGGCAGAAGCACGTGGCTTCAAAACCGAAATTATTGAAGAGTCTGAAGGTGAAGTTGCCGGTATTAAATCGGTGACTATTCGCATTCAGGGCGAATATGCCTTTGGCTGGTTGCGTACCGAAACTGGCGTCCATCGTCTGGTCCGTAAGAGTCCGTTCGATTCCGGCGGCCGTCGCCATACCTCCTTTAGCTCCGCCTTCGTTTATCCAGAAGTGGATGACGACATTGATATCGAAATCAACCCGGCGGATCTGCGTATCGATGTGTATCGTGCATCTGGCGCAGGCGGTCAGCACGTTAACCGTACAGAATCCGCGGTGCGTATTACCCACCTTCCGACTAATACAGTGACTCAGTGCCAGAACGACCGTTCGCAGCATAAGAACAAAGATCAGGCGATGAAGCAGATGAAGGCGAAGTTATACGAGCTGGAAATGCAGAAGAAGAATGCTGAGAAGCAGTCGCTGGAAGACAACAAATCGGATATCGGCTGGGGCAGCCAGATTCGTTCTTACGTACTGGACGACTCCCGTATCAAAGACTTGCGTACAGGTGTAGAAACCCGTAACACGCAGGCGGTACTGGATGGCGATCTGGACAAATTTATCGAAGCAAGTTTGAAAGCAGGGTTATGAGGAACCAACATGTCTGAACAACAAGCACAGGGTACCGAAGCGGTCGATCTTAATAATGAACTGAAAGCACGCCGCGAGAAGCTGGCAGGCCTGCGCGAGCAGGGCATTGCTTTCCCAAATGATTTCCGTCGCGATCATACCTCAGACCAATTGCACGCTGACTTCGATGCGAAAGAGAACGAAGAGCTGGAAGAGTTGGGCATTGAAGTTGCCGTTGCTGGTCGTATGATGACTCGCCGTATCATGGGTAAAGCGTCTTTCGTTACCCTGCAAGATGTTGGTGGTCGCATTCAGCTTTACGTTGCGCGTGATGATTTGCCAGAAGGCATCTACAACGAGCAGTTCAAAAAATGGGACCTCGGTGACATCCTGGGTGCTCGCGGTAAGCTGTTCAAAACCAAAACTGGTGAGCTTTCCATTCACTGTACTGAACTGCGCCTGCTGACCAAAGCACTGCGCCCTCTGCCGGACAAATTCCACGGCCTGCAGGATCAAGAAGCGCGCTACCGCCAGCGTTACCTGGATCTGATCTCTAACGACGAATCCCGCAACACCTTTAAAATCCGCTCACAGATTATGGCTGGCGTCCGTCAGTTCATGGTTGCACGTGGCTTTATGGAAGTTGAAACGCCAATGATGCAAGTGATCCCGGGTGGCGCATCTGCGCGTCCATTCATCACGCATCACAACGCGCTGGATATCGATATGTACCTGCGTATTGCGCCGGAACTGTATCTGAAGCGTCTGGTAGTGGGTGGCTTCGATCGCGTATTCGAGATCAACCGTAACTTCCGTAACGAAGGTATTTCTCCGCGTCACAACCCAGAGTTCACCATGATGGAACTCTACATGGCGTATGCGGATTACAAAGACCTGATCGAGCTGACCGAATCTCTGTTCCGTACTCTGGCACATGACGTGTTGGGTACTGCGCAGGTTAAGTATGGCGAAGAGATCTTTGACTTCGACCAGCCATTCGCCAAATTGACCATGCGTGAAGCCATCAAAAAATACCGCCCGGAAACTGATATTGCAGATCTGGACGATATGGGCAAAGCACTGGAAATCGCAGCAGCTATCGGCATCAAAGTCGAGAAGAGCTGGGGTCTGGGCCGTGTAGTCACCGAGATCTTCGAAGAAGTGGCTGAAAGCCACCTGATTCAGCCGACCTTCATTACTGAATACCCGGCAGAAGTTTCTCCACTGGCGCGTCGTAATGACGAGAACCCAGAAATCACTGACCGCTTCGAGTTCTTCATCGGTGGTCGTGAAATCGGTAACGGCTTCTCCGAGCTTAACGATGCAGAAGATCAGGCACAGCGCTTTGCTGACCAGGTTAATGCGAAAGACGCAGGCGACGACGAAGCGATGTTCTTCGACGAAGACTACGTGACTGCACTGGAGCACGGCTTGCCACCAACGGCGGGTCTGGGCATTGGTATCGACCGTATGGTTATGCTGTTCACTAACAGCCACACCATTCGTGACGTTATCTTGTTCCCGGCTCTGCGCCCGGTTAAGTAAGTTATGCTCGTTCCTCCCTTCGGGGAGGAACCCATTTTTTAGTTAATGTATTCAGAGGATTGGTTTGAGCAAGGAAAGCACATTCAGAACATGGGCACCCAATGTCCTCATCCTCCTACTAAGCCTGTTACTCGTCGCTTGTTCATCAAATAAAGCGGGCAGCTCTAAAGCATCCTCCGGCAGTTACAACGGCTCGGTTTACACTGTCAAACGTGGCGATACCCTTTCCAAAATCTCACGCATGACTGGCACAAGCGTCGGCCAACTGGCACGCCTCAATGGTATTCCTGCTCCTTATACGCTGGAGATAGGGCAAAAAATCCATGTTAAAAGTAGCTCTGGTTCTTCATCTTCTTCAAAGAAAACAGCCGTTGCGAAAACCTCGAAACCACGCTCATCTTCCACAAGTAGCGTAGCGAAAGTCGCTGCACCTCCGGTTGGCTCAAAATGCTGGCTCTGGCCGACGTCGGGTAAAGTGATTGCGCCTTTCTCCGATAGTGATGGTGGGAATAAAGGTATTGATATAGCTGGAAAACGCGGGCAACCGATTTACGCATCCGCCGCTGGAACAGTGGTTTACGTCGGCAACCAGCTTCGTGGCTACGGCAATTTAGTGATGATCAAACATAACGAAGAATACATCACCGCCTACGCGCACAACGAAACGACACTGGTGAACACCAGTCAGAAAGTCACTGCCGGGCAGAAAATTGCCACCATGGGCAGCAGCGGTTCAGATTCGGTGAATTTGCATTTCCAGATTCGCTACCGGGCAAACGCGATTGATCCTCAGCGTTATTTACCTCCGATGGGCAGCAAACCTTCCTGCTAATAATTAAAAGCCAGAGCGAATCTGGCTTTTAATAAATCCCCTCGCTATTGATCTCTATCACGCATTACCCCGCCTTCCTGACTAATAATGCTAAACACTTCGATTCATAATATGAATGGTTAATATTTTGCAAAATAACAACTGAGTTATAACGAATATGACGAGGTTGATGCAATTATGATATTTACCAACCATTCAATGTTAATGGTGAGTAGCAAATAATGACAACACGTATCAATGCAGACCAAATAATAAATACCTTTATCAGGTATACAACAATCAACACCACTTCCGTTGCAGATAATCAACACCTTCCTAGCTGTGAAAACCAGTACAAATTAGCGCAACTTGTTGCCGATGAGTTCGCAACTGAAAGTGCTGTTGAGACCACCATTAACGATAATGCTATTACCGTTCTTAGCCTTGCCGCCAATAACCCGGAAATGCCCTCCATTGTCTTCTTTGCACATCTCGACACAGCGCCAGATAACGCAAATGACACCCACGCTGTACGCGTGAAAAACTATGACGGTACAGATATCGTGCTGCCTGCGACTGGCGATGCGATTACCGTTGAAGCATTCCCTGAATTGCTGGACTACATAGGCCAGGAGATCATTACCACCGATGGCACCAGCCTGTTGGGCGCTGACGACAAAGCCGCGATTGCCGCTGGCGTCGAAGCTATTCGCTATATGCTTGCGACACCGGACTTTAAACATGGCGATATCAAACTGGTATTGCTCCCGGATGAAGAAATTGGTATTCGCGGAGCCAAAGCATTAAACGTGACCGCATTAAATGCCGACTTTGGTATTTGCCTCGACTGCTGTGGTATCGGCGAATATGTGGTTGAAAACTGGTATGCAGGCAGCGCAAAAATGACCTTTAAAGGCGTGACTGCCCATCCAATGAGCGCCAAAGGAAAACTGGTTAATGCCGTATTAATCGCTAATGAAGTGATTAACGGATTACCCGAAGCTGAACGCCCTGAATTAACAGAGGGTCGTGAAGGCTATTTCTGGGTGAATAAAATCAGCGGTAATACCGTCAGTGCTACGCTTGAAATTGCACTGCGTGATTTTGAAATCGACGGCTACCAGAATAGAAAAGCAACACTACGTTCAATTACCGAACAACTCCAAAATCGCTACGGCCACGACAATGTTATTCTGGAACTATCTGATACTTACGATAATGTCAAAGCGGGTCTCGACAAAAAGCCGGAAATTATTGCCAGTGTTCAACAGGCGATGCGCAATTTGGGAATCGAGCCGAAGCCGCTAATTATGCGTGGTGGGTATGACGGCAGTGTCATCACTCCAGCCGGTTTACCTACCGTGAATATCTTTACCGGTGCTCATAATTTCCACTCCACCAAAGAGTTTCTCCCTGCAGAATCCCTGCGCCTGGCAAGCGAAATGCTGCTGGAAATCATCACTCTGAGCGCTCAGGAGGTTTCTGCGTGAATAAGTGGATAATCGAGTTTGTTCTGTATGCGGTCTATATGGTTTTTGGTGCTGCCTGGGCGACAACCGGTGCAGTGATGCCGCAAATCATGGCTGATTTTAATATCGATGTTTCTCATGCGGCGTTGATGTCGAATGTGATTCTGTGGGCGAAAATTCTTGGTGCCTTCTGCACGTCAATTCTGACGGCACAATTGGGTGCGAAGAAATCCTATCTTTTGGGTTGTGTGCTTACCGGGTTATCGATATTTATCCCATGGACCAATAATTTTGACCTGCTGTTAGTTATTCGCTTTATGGGCGGCCTGGGCGGTGCAATTTGCCTGGTTTCACTGGTGCCGACCGTGGCACGTTTGTTTGATAACAAAACCGCATCTGCGCTCAACAGCCTGAACTGCACCTCCAATATCATCGGCACCATTATCGCGTTGACGCTGGCAGGTAGCTTGTCTATCTACTTTGGTGGCTGGAGAAATCTGCTGGCGGTCTATGGTGTGGTTACACTGGTTCTGGGTGCTGTGTGGCTAATCTTCTTCACCGATGAAGAAGTTGCTGTTACTACTGCAAGCCACGACGGCAGCACGGATAAACTGCGCATTATGAGAGATGCGATTTTTAACCGCGTGGTGTGGGGGATGATTGCCCAGTACGTCGGCGCGATGATCATGATGATTTTCATGTTCACCTTCCTGCCGCTTTACTACGCCAAATACGCGCACCTGCCGCCAGAATCGCATGCTCACCTGAGCGGCACGGTAAACCAGGTCGGGATTATGCTCGGTGCGATTGCAGGACCATTCTGCAAAGCTCGCGGCTACCATTATAAAAACTGGTTGTTTAGCACCAGCATCGCGATGGCAATTACCACCTTTATTATGCTGTTCGCAACCAATGACATTCTGATTCTGGTTTGTTCATTCCTGACGGGCTTTGTGTTTGCGACCTGGTTTGCCTTTATTTTCTCTATCCCAAAAGAGACATTAAAAGGGGCCAATACTCAAACTGTGACTTATACAATGTCGACGTTCTGGGTATGTACATTCGTTATCGCCACCGCGAACAGCCAACTGATTGGCTGGTCAATTGATGCAACCGGTAGCTTCACAATGGGCTTTGTCTGGGTGTTTGCGCTGATGGTGGTTTCACCTATCGTGGCTCTAATAGTATTCCCGAAAAAAGTGGTAGCTCACGCTTAAAAATGAAAGGGAAACCGCGAGGTTTCCCTTTTATCTATCAGGTGCGTTGATTGTGTTTACCCGTAAGCCAGAAGAGGGGGATTTGAGCAACCAGCACCAACAGCACTCCTGCCCACGGCGTTAGCGCAATCTTGTTTTGTGCCACTAATCCACTCCCCAGGATCTCACCCAAAGTAATACCCAGGTTAAATGCCGAGATATTCAACGCTGAAGCAAAATCCACTGCGCGAGGAGTCCAGCGCGATGCTGTTTCCAGCATTCCTGCCTGAAAACCTGGTGACATCCCGAATGCCAGTGCACCCCAAATAAATAGCAGCGGTACAACAGCCAGTTTGCTGGAGAGGGTGAGCACCAGGAGCACAAATACCGCGAGCAGACCCAGCAGCATACGACGTAGCGCAGTGGGCCAGCCGAGACTTGCAGCCCAACGTCCTCCGGTCATGTTCCCAACTAAAGTGGCTATGCCAAATACCACCAATAACATGCTGGCACTATGGGTCGAAAACCCACTGATGCCAGTCAAAATAGGGGTGATAAAGGTGAAGGCAGCAAAACTTGCGCCAAAACCTAGTACGGTAATACTCATCATCGCCAGAATCATGGGCTGTTTTAACGCAGACAATTGTATAAACGCCGGGCCTGCCTTCTGCGCGGGTAGTACCGGAACCCAGCGTGCCGTTGCCAGCAGAGCAATTGCGGCTAACACTGCGACCCCAAAAAAGGGTAAACGCCAGCCCAGCCCATTACCAATCATACTTCCTAATGGCACACCGATAACCATCGCAAGCGTCAGGCCTGCAAACATAACGGAAATTGCCCGGCTTGCAGCACCAGGTGCTGCTAATCGGGCTGCGACAGTGGCACCGATAGCGAAGAAACTGCCGTGTGCAATTGCTGTGATGATGCGACCCAGCAATAGCATGTGATAGTCGGTAGAAAATGCTGATAGCAGGTTACCAAAAAGAAAGGTCGTCACTAATGCCAGCAGCAATGGCTTACGCGGTAATCGCGCAAGCCCAAGAACGACAATAGGTGTTCCAATGGCGAGCGCGAGCGCGTAGGTTCCGACCAGGCTTCCGGCCTGAGCCAGAGACACATGTAAATCCTGAGCTATGGCGGGCAACACGCCGACGACGATAAACTCCGCCACACCTATAGCAAATGCAGTAACTGCCAGGGCCCAGACACCCGCATGAATACGATGTGGCGTGCTCATTTATGTTCTCCCGGCTGCGGCCAGCGCAATGACTTGATCGGCTTCTACCGTTGCACCGGCAATACCTACTGCTCCAGTCGCGTAGTTATGTTCATCGTAGAGCACAACGCCGCCGCCAAAACTAATCAGCCCACCGTTCGTGGACTCCAGAGTATAAATTGCGCCACCTGGCTGAGCATCTGCACCAAGAGTCAGGCTATCTGTACGAAAAAGTGCTGCGGTGCGTGCTTTCTTGATTGAGACATCAATAGCGCCCGGGACTGCGTTGTCCATGCGCAAAAAACCGCGCAGTAGACCTGCGTCATCAACAACACTGATATTAATAGCAAAATTCATCTCTTGAGCGAGCTTTCGTGCGCGCTCAATCACTTGCACAACGGTTGATTCACTTAAAGCAGACATTGGAAAACTCCTTGATGTGATAAAGAGTCGCCAATGATTGCTGTGAGCTAACAATTTGTGAAGATGGGTAGGGTGATTGGAGGCTAAAGTTTGATAATGCCGAACTAAGCCTGGTTGAATGCGATCGCCAGCGCTGTTAAGGCTGGCTTGCTTAAACGTTTGGCAGGAGCTGCTACACCTAATGCTGCAATAACGCATCCTTGCCGACGAAGCGGTATAGCCAGACAATTTAGCCCCACTTCAGCTTCCTCAAGGTCGAGCGCATAGCCTTGCTCACGGATGATATGTAATTCCTGCTCAAGTTTTGCCGGCAGGAGATTTGCTCGTCGCAAACTGCGCACTAATTCAGGTTCGTTAGCTAAAAATATCTTGCCAATAGCGGAGGTCGTTAACCCTTCACGCCGGCCGCGCGGACTGGCTACCCGTAGATTATTGCAACCTTCGATAGCATCAATATAAAGGTACTCACGCGTGCCACAAGGGGCTGCCAGATAGCTGGTTTCCCCGCTTAATCTCGCCATTCTCAATAAAGCCGGCGTAAATACTTCCCGCAATTGTTCATCCGCGTCCGCCAGAGGTTGCGAGATGTCCCGCAAACGCAAACCTAGTGCGTAATGCGTCCCTTTGCGGGTTATGTAGCCCAGAGCCGAGAGAGTGTTGAGCAGTCCATGTAATGTGCTTTTGTTCAAATTAAGCCGTGCTGACAAATCGGCTAAACGAGCGACACCACCTGCAGCGGCAATATCTTCAAGTATTGCCATTGCGCGTTCAACAGACTGTATGCGGCGGTTCTCATCAATCATTTTAGGACTCGGTGAGTTTAAAAAGTTCACCATTGTAGAACTTATTGGGTCGAGGGGAAAACGGGAGGGAATCACAAGGGAAATGATTTGCCAACAAGAGTTAGATATTCGCATGCCTCTAATAAAAACAATCGCTTAATAATCCACCACATAAAATGAAAAGGCGCTTGCCAGTGAAAGCTGAACGTCTATAATGCCTACGCACTTCTTAAGCGGGTGTAGTTCAATGGTAGAACGGCAGCTTCCCAAGCTGCATACGAGGGTTCGATTCCCTTCACCCGCTCCAGCATACCTTTCCTAATCTATTTAGAATCTAACGAACCCATTCGATACGTATGTTACGCTGCTTTTACGTCCTGAATTTGCTTTATCATTATTCATGGCGACAGCAGAAAACCTCATGTATTGCGCTTTCTGCTGCCTGATTTTATGTCTTAAACAGTTGCCGGTAAGGTTTCGATAGGAGCAGGCTTACCAATGAAGTAGCCCTGAACATAGTCAACTCCCATGCGGAATAGAGCATTCTGAATCGCTTCTGTTTCGACAAATTCAGCCACTAACGTCATGTTTTTCATTCTTGCTAACTCACAAATAGATTCCACGATTTTGTAATCCATTTCACTGGAAATAATATTGTGGATAAAACTACCATCGATTTTGAGTATATTTGCCTGCATGTTTTTTAGTCGCGCATAGCTCGCATAACCCGTTCCAAAATCATCGATAGCAATTTTACAGCCTAAACGCTGTAGTGCATCCAGTGTCTTATCTGCTTGTAAGTTGTTGGTAAGTTCATCGGTCTCGGTCACTTCCAGAACGATCTGCTCAGGCGCAATACCGTACTTAATTAGCATGTTTTCAATGAGATGCGCCATATCTGTGCGGCAGATTGATGCTGGGGTCAGATTAATGGCGAAGCATTGGTTTGGCCGTGCATGACGAGTTTCATCCATATATTTCATGGTGTTATTTAGGACCCATAGATCAATGCTCGATGACATGCCAAATTCATTTGCTAGCGGTAAAAAAGTATCCGGGAAAATAAGTTCATCATTACTACCAAGCATTCTCAACAGGACTTCATGGTAGCGGTGACCATTTTTACTTTCTATTGGCTGAGCCATCAAAACAAACCGATCTAACTCAAGCGCATATTGAAGTTGATTCATCATGTCGACTTTAGTTTTAACCTGACTTTGTACCTGGCGGCTGCTTTGCTTTCTCATATCCACGGGCAAGTTTGTTGTCAGGGAGATCTCTGCCAGTGCTCGTAATTCACCAATTAATAAATATAGATGACCCACTGGGTAGTTAATGATGCAGTAGCTACAACCAATTTGTGGGTAGAGCTTTACCCCATCACGGGTATAACGGAATGTTTTGGCTTTGTTGTGTAGCTCAGAGATTCTTTTTTCAGCATTTAAAGGGGACATTCGTACGATTAAATCGTGACCAGAGCTGATATAAATAAGCTCATCACTTCCCAGTACAGGTTTTAAAAACTGAGCCAGTTGTTGTTTGTACTGCACTTGCATGAGTAAGCCATAATGGCGACCCAATAACTCAAGATCCGGAATATATAGTTGGCATAAAACAGACACAGTGTTTTTGTTTAAATCTGCATCAAGTGCCAGCAAGTTTGGTAGATGCAAAACTGGATCGATGCTCATTAATCGTTTGGACTTAATATTTAACGCACGTTGTCGTGAAATATTTATAGCCATCAAAGTAATAGTTATCGAAAATGCTGCAAAGCAGGATGTTGCAACAGCCAGATGTAACTTGTAATCGGCTGTTTGAGGGATATAACTTTGAGAGTTATTACTTAGCACAACCAATAACACCCACCAAATGAGAGAAATGGCGGCATGGCCCAGACGTAGTGTTCCCCAAATCATGACCGGTAACAGTAACGTCAGGGTATATACGGAGTTTATCAGTGTTAGTTTATGATTGATTGGCGAAATCATGAGCGCCGTAAGCAATATCAGTGCGCCAAATAGACAAATGAGTTCCAGCGCTCGCAGGTCTTCTGCAACTTGATTACGGATTTTTTCAATATATTTCTTGATGTATGATGGCGTTCTGATCGAACGAATTACCAAATAACACATTGGCAAGCCAATCATATTCCCAACCAGCATTCCCTGATAATTTATCAATGTTCGCGTGGTGAAGGGGGTTATGTACATCATTGTTTGATGCACGCCAAACATCCCCAGATAGAGCACAGCCTGGAAATAGTTTAAGAATAAAGTGGCATTAACAAATACCAGCCAAAAAATACGCTGCCAGGTTAGATTGTAACGCCCAAAACTTGCGCGGCCACGTTTACCCGTAAAATAATAGTAACCAGCACAACTTATTGCAGTTGAAGTAAAATAATGTAGTACTGACATAATTGCCGGTTCAAAGCCGCGATCAGGTGCTACCCGGTAAAATATGCATAGAATGATTCCTGGCAATGCCTTAAAACCATAAATCATGGTAAGGGTTGTCATCAGTGCCATGTTGAGATAAAAGAAAGGTATCTCGAAACCGTCAACGTAGCCGTAAGAACTCATATACTGAGTTATAGGGTACAGAATGAAGGGAAGGACAAGTGGCAAAGCCCACCATTTGTCTTTGTACTTATTGTATAACGCAGTAAATTTCATCATCAATGTCTGCTTTTTTTACTAATTCCACTATCTGGAATGATTTACAAGCATCCATTGCTTAAAAAAAGTGTTACTAACACTCGGCTATCTTGCTCTATTAATACTCTTTGGTATTAACCTGGCATCACGTGGGCAATGTCATTGCTATCTCATCGTAAAAGATGACATTGTTCTTCCCTTTATCTTTTATGTAATACATCGCCACATCGGCTTTTTTCAAAAGTGTGGCAACATCTTGCCCATGCTCCGGGTAAATAGAAATCCCGATGCTGGCAGACAAGAAATCAACTGTTGTTGCTGAGAGTTCATAGCTATCTGAGATTCTTGAAAGCAATTTTTTTGCAAGTTTGATCGCCGCATCCTCTGTTTTTTCGCAAACGACGATGATGAATTCATCACCACCAATTCTTGCCACAAATCCTCCCTTGCCAATAACGTTCCTGAGCATTTTAGATATCTTTACCAGCAGTTCATCACCAATGGCATGTCCCCAGACGTCGTTAACACGTTTAAAACCGTCAAGGTCAATAAACATAATGAACAGTGGTTGCATTTGTTTATCAAATAGAGTGTTCAAATGATTTTGTAAATAAAGACGATTAGGCAATTGAGTTAATGAATCATGTTGCGTCATTTGTTTTAATTGCAAATTCTTCGAAATTAACTCTCTTTTGAGAAGTTCATTACTCAAATGTTCTTTGAAATTAATAAACCAGATGAAGATAGCTAACATAAATACCAGGGTAATAAGTATTACCATCGTCATAGCTATCGTGTTTTCGATGTAATCATCATGTTTTATGCTAATAAATGAGGAGGCCATTGGTGCCATATTCATTTTACTTGTACCTAAAAAGTGCATGATTGCTACACCGGTACAAAGAGTAAGAGTGGCACCCAGTCGGCAGAAGTTGGCATAGCTGTCGTTTTTACTCGTCATAACTAACATCAGATGAGTTAAACGCAGCATGCCTAATGAAGTGATAAAAATAACGATTAGCGAAAGTGTGATATGAGCATTGCTGACATACCAATCACCTGTATTGATGATTGCAGCCATTCCCAGGTAGTGCATGGATGCTGCGGTGGCAGAAAATATCAATGCAGGAATGAGATAGTGATTTTTGCGTAATTTTTTGAATAAAAAGCAACCAAACCCCAGGGAACAACCAATAATAGCGACGAGTAAAGAGGCCAGCGTTATCTTAATGTTATAATTTATAATATGACTATGATGATGGGCCTGCATCACCATGTAGTGTAAAACCCAAATACCACAGCCCATAGTTGGGCCACTAAATATAGGCCAACAGTAATGTTTTTTTCGAGCGCCAGCTTTACATAGCCAAAAAGAGACATAAAAAGCCAGGCACGCAATAATTACTGCGAGTAGGACTAATGAGATATCATAATTAAATAACATATTTAACTTAAAGTTTACTTTTAGGAAGCTGCATGTTTATTATCATCTTAATGTGCGAGTGGATAATAACGTGGTACTTATTATGTTCAAGATATTTTTATTAATTTACACAAATAAAAGACAATCCGTGCACTGGTTGTCTTTTAATGGGCTGAAACATGCCTGAAATGATTTAACTTAGTTCAAGTCGCTGTAGATGTTTGTACGAAGTTACTCTTCATCGGGAAGCTGATACTTCTGGCAGTATAAATAAGGAATGTCTTCACGGGTGAGGAGAGCGGCATCCTTGTTTAGCCTAAAAATATCGATATCGCTTACTCCTGAGTTTTTCAGATAAAAATCAGGGAAAAATTGTTGCAGAATCGCAGCGGGTACGGTTTCACGGTTGGAAATGATGATCTGCTGGGATACCCAGACGGGGCTGAGGCCATACTCAGCAAGCGTAAAGAGGATGGTCCTCTGAACCGTATACTCCTCCTGCGGCGTGACGTTTATGATGCCGTTAATGTTTGCAATACCTTTTCCGTCACCCGATTTGAAATCGACAATGCCTCTAAATGACGCATTACCCCTAACTATCTGTAGCGTCGACCGGCATACGATGCTGTGCGGATTCTCGTATGAGGGCATATATAGATAGAACGCGAGACCGGAGAGTATCGCCAGACACACCAGGAAAATGATACGTGTTTGTTTTCTGATAGTGGCTATCGCGCTAAGCATCTTCATTTACTATCGTACCGGGGATAATAGACGGACTGACAGGAGTTATCATGTGACAATTCCATATTGGTAGTGCACGTAATGATAGAAATATTTTTCGTCTCAGGATAAGCCGTTATATAGAGGTATTTATCATCACTGCACATTTCAGGATGCTGCTTGATAAAATCCTCATGACGAATATGGTTACTTGCATCATCATTTAAAAAATAGTGGCATTGGCCATCATATTTTTTTGAAGCAACATAACCCGAAAAGTAATTCTCGCTGGATACTTTAGGGTAGATAAGCACCCCAACTATTATGATGGTAAACATAATAATAAGTGCTTCCGCCAGATTTACCTTTGGCAGTTTTTTATTTTCTATTCCATTCGTATCTGTTACAGCGTGCGGCTCTGTAAGTTCGATCTCAACCTCAGGTACAACATGATCCCGTTTTTTTTCAACGGTTATTTCTTGTTGAATGATAAGACCTTTACGAGGAATTGTGGTGATTATTTGTTTCTCTACATTCATTTGTAAAAATGACTTTCGCAGAGAGAGAATGCTTTGATAAAAGGCGTTAAAGCTAACCTGTCTGTGGCTTTCACCCCAAGCGAAAGCGAGTAACTCATTCTGAGTAACAATCTTAGTGTGATTCCTGAGCAATAACAGTAGGCATAATGAGGCTGTCGGCTTGAGTTTTATCTCTTCATGGCTGTCTGTATGTACCAGACACTGTTTCTCTGGTAGAAATACTATTTTGTTTTCAATGAGATAACATAGATTATCTGCTTCGGACATGTTGCCACTACTCTCGTTGACTCAGGCTGGTTTTCCACCTGCCATTATAAGCACAATGTGGCATGGAATAATCCAGCCTTTTAGCTACTTTACCCTTTAGGTACTTCTCGGATCATCAATATACTTATGATTAACCAAGTGTTAACTATTTTTATACGTTAAAAATCATTTAAAATCAATTTGTTATGGTTATGTGCTACTTCTTTTTTAACTGAAAAGAAAAAATTACCACCGCAAAGATTAAAAAAATTACGTTTCTGCCCTCAGATTAATATACTCACTGACAGAGCAGCATGAGGGGGCAGGCATGGTATCTCAGAGTTAGATGCTCAATAGTGTAAATTTGAAAATGATATTTAATACCTGAGTATTTAAGTCGCCTTTACTCTTCGTTGATGATGTCTCACCATAACAACGGGGATATAGCCAATGAATAAACTATTTCAATTAATAGTATGTATTTATGGGGTTTCAACCCTGGTGTTTATGCTATTCAGAGTTGTATGGCTTTGGATGCAGGTTATAAAGTATAAGAAAAATGATTTTGCCTGGTTCAAAGATAAGATTGATACAGTGATTGTGATATCAATTATTTGGCCATTGTATTTGATATATGTTATTTTTCAAGTTATTTTTAATCCCTGCTGTTTATGGAATAACAGTTGTGATTGTTTGAAAAACAATATGCCCTGATATGATTTTTTGAGTGATTATTTCATAGTTGTATAATGAAGTAATAATAATGTATGCGGTTGTTCATGAGCGTGGAATATTGTTTGGCATGGAGTTCATAAGGTTATTCATTTCAAATCGCCATCCTACAATCCTCAAAATCTGGCTTACCAATCGCAGGTTTGCCGTAATGTCCTATATTGATATACGTTACGAGTAACGGGGTATCGATTGCGTTAGGGCGATCTCCTTTGCTTTGTGCCAGGAGATAATCTCAATCCCATAACTAGAGTAAGAGAAGCTGATGTCCATTCTTAATTTTGATGAATCTGTAATGCTCATTGGAGACGAGATTAAAAAATCTGAAAACGCCTATTTCTCTCTGAGGAAAAAACGTCAGCGCATTGAAATGAAAAAAGATGGAAACATTTTTTATCTTGAGAAAGGCTCTGTCTCTGTTTACCGAGTTGAAAATGACCTTGTTACGGTAAGCTTTACCGCCCCCGCTATCCTTGGCCTGGCACAGATGCGTAATGATGTGATGTCTCATTACCTGCGTTGTGACACGGACTGTGAGATGTGGGTAATGAATGCGGCTAATGCTAATGAGATGCTTAGCAAGAAAAACCTATGGATACATGCATTTGATATTCTGACTAACCATCTGCAGCGTTATTTCCAGCGTGAAAATCTGCGTTCGCATAAAACTATTCGCGAAATTGTGACGGAACACGTGAAACACATTTGGTCACTTGAGCCTGAAATGCGTGAAAAAACATCAGTTTATACATTTATTCTCAGTAGGAACCACATTTCACGTAGCGCTATCCATAAAGTGCTCCAGGAGCTGGTTAACGAGGGTAAATTGACTCTGAACCGTGGGAAGTTGTCTTCGTTTAATGCCCAGTAAGACAAAGCCGGGTGTTATGTATTTAACGCCAACCAGCTACTGAATTTCACGATAAAAAAAGCCGCAACATCATCTGTTGCGGCTTTTTTATCGTTTCTATCTTTCGCGTAATGCTTCCGCTTTGGCGCGAATGATCGGTTTCAGCAGATAACTCAGAATCGATTTCTTACCAGTTATAATATCGACTGATGCGACCATACCCGGAATGATGACCATTGGATGCTCTTTGGTTCCCAGGTAGTTCTTATCTGTGCGCAGGCGTGCAATGTAGTAACTGTGGCCTTCTTTATCCGTCACGGTATCTGGGCTTAGCTGGACCAGTTCACCATTCAGGCCGCCATACGTGGTGTAGTCGTAAGCGGTGAACTTCACTACGGCATGTTGCCCTGGGTGCAGGAAGGCAATGTCACGCGGCTGAATTTTCACTTCAATAAGCAGTTTGTCATCCAGTGGCACGATTTCTACTAAATCACTGCCTGGCTGAATAACACCGCCGATGGTGTTAACCAAAATTTGCTGGACAACACCGCGAACTGGCGAAACCACCATGGTTCGATTGACACGGTCTTCAAGTGCCTTGCCAGTGGCTTCTGCTTTGCTCAGATTCGTGCGTGCTTCGTTAAGCTGTGAAAGCGCATCGCTCTGGAAGCGGTTACGACTTTCACCAATCTTGTTTTCAATCTCTTTTGTCTCAGATGCAGACTTAGGGATGGAAAGCGTGACGGAATCCAGCAGCCCTTTAGTTTCCACTTCAGTACGACGTAAACGCAGGATTTCAACTTTAGAAATTGCACCTGATGCCAGCAGCGGCTCAGACATTTTGATCTCTTGCTGCAGTAAACTAAGGCTGTTTTTGTACTGTTCCTGTTTGGACTGGAAATCACGCAGTTCCTGTCTCTTCTGAACTAGCTGCTCTTGAAGACCTTCAATTTCATTCTGGAACTGGCGACGGCGACTGTTAAATAAATCCAGTTCGCCACGTGCAACATCAGGAGCCTTCTTAGAAATCTCATCAGAGATGACAAAATCTTTGTCTTCAGCTTCCGCAGCCAGACGATCGATTTTAGCCTGTAAGCCAAGCTTATCAGCTTCAGTCTCACCAACGTTTGAAGCAAAACGAGTGTCATCCAAATGAATCAACGGCGCGCCAGCTTCAACGATTTGCCCTTCATGCACATACAGCTCGGTGACAATACCACCTTCCAGGTTCTGTATTTTTTGCAAGCGTGATGACGGGATGGCTTTTCCTTCACCCCGTGTAACCTCATCAAGTTTGGCAAATCCAGCCCAAGTGAACGCCAGCACGACTAATACCAGGATAGTCCAAAGAGTCAGGCGAATAACGCGCGGCGAGTCATCAATCAGAGCATGACTCACCTCGTTAATGTTATCGGCCTGGTTTTCATCGCGACCTTTGAAGTAGTTGCGAATTTGCGGGCGTAAACGTGTAAATAACTCAGCGAGACGCATTGATTTGACCCTTCTTCAGCGCATCCATAACAATGGCTTTAGGGCCATCAGCAATAATGCGTCCTTTATCAACAATAATCAGTCGATCAACCAGCGTTAGCATCGACGCTTTGTGCGTCACGAGTAACAGCGTTTTATCAGCGACAAATGGCACCAGACCTTGTTTAATCTTGTCTTCACTGGTGTTGTCCATCGCACTGGTCGGTTCATCAAGCAGCAGAACTGGTGGCTCCAGCAGGAGCGCGCGAGCCAGCGCAACAGCCTGGCGTTGCCCACCGGACAGCTGCATACCACGCTCACCAACTTGCAAGTTGTAGCCGTCAGGGTGAATACGAGCGAATTCGTTAACGCCAGCAAGTTCCGCGGCGCGCAGCATTGTTTCATCGTCAACATAACGGGCACCGCAAATCAGGTTATCGCGCAGTGAACCATTAAACAGCTGAATGTCCTGAGGGACATAACCAATGCTGTGGCGCAAATCGTTGACGTCCAACTGACGAGCATCGACATCGTCGATCAAAATATTACCGCTGGTTGGCTGATATAGATTGATTATCAACTTGCTAATCGAGCTCTTGCCTGAGCCGCTGCGGCCGATAATACCTACTCGCTCACCAGGTTTAATAGTCAGGTTAATCTTTTGCAGTGAAGGGTTTTTCTGCTCGGGATAACTGAAGTCGACATCTTTGAACTCAATGCTGCCACGGAATGTTTCGCGCTTCAGAGGGTGCTCATGATCGCGTCTCTCCTGCGGCATCGACATCATTTGTTCGGTGTTTTTGATGGTTAAACGCGCCTGGTGATAACGGGCAATCAACCCGGTGAGTTGGCCCATTGGCATCAGCGCACGGCCATTAAGCATATAGCAGGCAATCAGGCCACCCATGCTCAGCTTGCCGCCAATAATCATATACACGCCGACGATAATCATGATGACGCCAGACATTTGCTGGAACCATCCGGTCAAGTTGCTGGCGAAGCTGGATAAGGTTTTAACGCGTAACTCCAGGCGGCTTAAACTGCCCAGCGTTTGTTCCCATTGATACTGGCGTTCGCTTTGTGCGTTGTTGACTTTGATAGCGTCCAGGCCACTGAGTGTTTCAATCAGCAATGCCTGACGCTCACTTGCCAAACTCATGGTTTTGGCAACGGCGGCATTTACCGGTTTCTGCAACGCCCAGCTAATCACCAGCGCGATAGGGAAGGTCAGTAAAGGAATCCATGCGAGAGAACCACCGATAATGCCAATCACCAGTAATAACACCAGTGTAAACGGCAAATCGATGAGTGTGGTCAACGTGAGAGATGAGAGGAAATCACGCAGCGACTGAAATTCATGAATGTTTTGCGCAAAGCTACCCACACGGGCTGGGCGCGCTTTCATCTCCATGCCGGTAATACGCTCAAAGAGCGTGGCTGAGATAATCAGGTCACTCTTTTTACCTGCAATGTCGAGGCAGACACCGCGCAGCATTTTTAAGATCAAATCGAAAACAAACGCCATGCAAATACCGACGGCCAAAACCCACAAAGTCACCGTGGCATGATTGGGTACAACCCTGTCATACACATTCATGGTGAACAGAGGTGTTCCCAGCGCAATCAGGTTAATCAGCAGGCTTGCTAATATCGCATCCATATACAGATAGCGAGAAAGCATCAGCGTGTCTTTGAACCAGGATTTTGTCCGTGGCAGGAAAGATTCAGACTGTAAGTCAAACTCATGGCGAGGATGTGCGAAAATCACCTGGCCTGCGTAGCTTTTCTCAAGTTCTGCTGCATCAATATTGATTTCACCGCCTTCGCTCTCGCTTGGCATAATGCGAGCAGTACCATCTGCGTTCCAGCCAAGCAGTACGGCGGCACCACCGTCACGCAGCAAAAGTATCGCAGGCAGAGACATGGCGGCGATTTTATTGAGCGAGCGTTTGATGACACGTGCCTTTAATCCAGCACGAGCAGCGGCACGAGGCAAAATAGCCAACGTCAGGCGATCGTTCTCCAGCGGCAGCCCGCTACTCAATGTTGAGCGGCTTGCTGATTTACCATGCACAGAACAAAGAACCAGCAGGCAATCGAGCAATGGATCGTCATTGCGACTGCGCGGGTCATGATAATGCGACTCCTCTACAGGAGGAGCCTCTGACATTGTATTCATGTGTTCAACTTGTGAAGTCATTGATAGGAATGTTCCTGACGCAACTATTTAGCAAAAAATAAAAAGTGAACTAATCCTGAAATAGTTCAGTGGGGAACTATTTCAGTTAATTAAATGCTAATTAAGTTCAGGTAATGAGTTATTTTCTGGAGAGTCTATTGGTTGACCTGCAGGCACTGGATTAATTTTAAGTGCTTTTAATAATTCACCTGTACGCGCGCAAATACGATAACCCGTCGAAATTTCCAGATAACGTAATTCAACAAGGCGGCGTTTAGCTGAGAATACTTCATTTTCACTATCCAATAAATCCAGCAAAGTTCGCTCACCCAGGCTGAACTGATCCTGATAAGCGGTACGAACTTTCACGCTGCGGTCGGCATAATCTGTGGCTGCGGGAATTTGGTCTCTGGCACTTTTTAATGCTGACCATGCCAGGCCAATTTCCTGGTTCATCTGGCGCAGCGTGTTATTACGTACGTCCTGAGCTTGTTTTTCCAGATACGCGCGGGATTGCATTGCTGCTTTATCGCTGCCGCCCTGGTACAAGTTGTAGTGCAGTTTCACCATCGCTTCCCACTCTTCTGAATGGGCACGAGTCGTGTCGGTGTCATTACTGATGCTGCGAGATAGCGCCACATCAACACGAGGGTAAAACGTTGATTTTGAAGCTTCATACTGCTGGCGAGCAGCCTGAATATCAGCATTGGCAGATTTCAGCAGCGGGCTGTTGTCTTCCATTATGCGTTTGGCATCTTCAAGCGATTTTGGAAGGATGGCATTAATACTTTCAGGCAGACTCAGGTTTTCAGGCGCTTCACCGGTCACACTCATGAATGTAGTATTGGCATCTTCGAGGTTGGTCTGCTCAGTCAACAAGTTGTTGCGAGCTTGCGCCAGACGCGCTTCAGCCTGCATTAAATCGCCTGAGCGGCCAACGCCTTGATCGGTACGTAAACGAATCTGGTCGTAGATGCGCTCATGGTTGGCGAGGTCATCTTCTGCCAGATGCACATATTCCTGACGTTGCAATACGTCAAGATAGGCCTGAACCACCTGGAATGCGGTATTTTCGCTGATATTCAGCACGCTAAAAGCCCGGGAATCAACGGTTGCCTTTTGACGGTCAACTTCACTTGAAGTCGCAAAACCGTCGAATACATTTTGGTTGAGGCTAATTGTGGCGTCGTTTGGAGACAGATTCATCCCATTCTTACTACCACCCGCGCGCGTGGTAGCATCGTTGATATTTTTCTGGCCTGCTTCAGCATCTAAATTCAGGGAAGGAAGATATCCACCGCGGGCTGCCCGCAAATCCTGCTCTGCAGAATAACGACTATTTACTGATGCATTCACTTCCGGATGGCTGGATAAAGCTTGATTTACGGTATTTTGTAAAGTTGCTGCGTTAACTGATGGTATTGATAAACAACCAAGTATAAAAAGGGAAAACTTCTGCATTTTATGAAGCCTTTATTGCGCGCGTTAATGATATCCCTATATCACGCCTTATATCCATTTCTGTTTTAACACGAAACATCATATTAATTAACAAGTGCAGAGGTTTTTATCTGATTACATTAAACGCAACTTTCATTCGCAATGAAATTTAATGTTCTGTAATGTGATGTTTCACTTTCCGTCATTTTTGATTATATTTAACGCTCAGTCAAGTCTCCGATAATAGAGTTCTAATAACTGTGTTTTTTTCTACATTCATTAATCACCTTCGAATGAAATGTCCATTAATGGGCATTTTGATTTAGAGGTGATTTATGAATGGGAAAATAATGTTATTAGTTATTTAATTAATAGTAGCAATTATAAAAATAACGAAAGTATTCAAGAGAGGTAATAGTGAGCAATTTACTTGGTGTGATTAAAGCAGTAATTGGTCTGGTTTATGTAGTTGAAGCAGACGGCTCACAACGTCTCTTGAAAGAAGGCGACAGAATCTATAGTGGCGAAGAGATTATTACCGGGGACAGCGGCGCGGTCAGTATGGAGCTGCCAAATGGTAAAACCCTGGATCTCGGGCGTAATAGCCACTGGAGCGAGCATGGCTTGAATGCTGTAAGCACTTCAGATCATGACACTCAGGATGTCGCATCGTTACAGAAAGCTATTGCTGACGGCGCTGACCCGACACAAGCATTAGAAGCAACCGCTGCGGGTAATGAAGCACCGGTGCAAATCGAAGGTGGCGGTGGTGGTCATACCCTGGTGCAGCTGGATTTGACTGGGAAAATCGTTGATCCTACTGCCGGTTTTAATACGGCAGGTATTGGGGCTCCAACACCTGAACTTAACCTGCCGGAAAATGGTTTCACAACGGCTGGCTCCTCTGGTTCACCTGCGGTGCTCCCACCGTTGGTTCACATTGATGATTTTGCCGGGAACGATGGTTTTATTAACAAAAATGAAATCAACCATACCAATATCAACGGCACCAGTAATCAAAACCACATCACGCTGACCTTCACCGATAGCCAAAAAAATACAATTACTATTGATGTTCCGGTGAACAATGGCCACTGGACAGCAAACCCTGATTTAAGTGGTTTGGTTGAAGGTGAGATCAACGTTACCGCCACAGCTACGGATGTATCAGGCCGCACCGCGCAAAGCACGACGGATGCTGTGATCGATGTGACCGATTTGCATGACCAGATAACCATCGATAGCGTCACGCCTGATAACGTTATTAACATCAATGAATCACATCAGCCGCAAACCTCAGTCCACGGCAGCGTCTCTGGTGATGCAAAAATCGGCGATGCCATCACATTAACCGTCGATGGTAAGGAATATCACGATGTCGTTATCGATCTCGGTAATGGCAATCTTGGCTATCGGATTAATGTCTCAACTCAGGGGTTGCTGGCCAATCCGAATATTCATGCCACTGTGACCTCAACCGATGAGGCTGGGAACACGACTCAGGCATCAAGCGATCACCATGTGGATATCGATCTCGATGTTCATAACTCAGTCACGATTGAAACTGTTGCTAACGATGATGTCGTTAATGCCAGCGAATCTCGTATGCCAACCTTGATTGCTGGTGAAGTCGGTGGTGATGCTAAAGCAGGTGATCCTATTACCGTTACAGTACAAGGCCAGCAATTCCATGGCGTTGTGATTAATGATAACGGCCAATTGCGCTATGAAGTACCGGTTCCGACTCGTCTTCTTCACGAAGGGGCCAATGATGTTCAGGTACAGGTAATTAGCCATGACGCTGCGGGTAACGAAGCGATTGCTGTTGAACATCACAATGTCACGCTCGATACCCATGCACAAAATGCTCTGACGATTGAAACGGTTGCTGGTGATGACACCGTGAACCGTAGCGAATCCCGTATGCCAACGTTTATCAGCGGTGAAGTCACCGGTGATGTGCAGGTTGGCGACCATGTAGTAGTGAGCGTTAACGGCCAGAGCTTTAATGGCGAAGTGGTCGCTGATGAAAATGGCAAACTGCGTTATACCGTGCCAGTGCCAACTTCAGCGCTGAATGAAGGCAGCAACGATGTGCAGGTGATGGTTACGGGTGTCGACAATGTTGGCAACACGGCGATTGCGGTCGAGCACAAAACTATCGTACTGGATACGCAGGCACATAACGCCCTGACTATTGAAACCGTGGCGGGAGACGACATCGTCAATCGCACGGAATCCCGTATGCCGACGCTTATCAGCGGTGAGGTCTCCGGGGATGCACATGCAGGTGACCATGTGGTGGTCAGCGTCAACGGCCAGAACTTCTACGGCACGGTGACCGATGAAAACGGCCACCTGCGTTACGAAGTACCGGTGCCGACGGTTGCCCTTAACGAAGGCAGTAACGATGTGCAGGTGATGATCACCGGCACTGACAATGCCGGTAACGCCACCACGGCAATTGAGCACAAAACGGTGGTACTGGACACGCAGGCGCATAACGCCCTGACCATCGAAACGGTGGCCGGTGACGGCACGGTGAACGCCACCGAATCCCGTATGCCAACCATGATTAGTGGCGTGGTCAGTGGTGATGCGCACGCAGGTGACCATGTGGTGGTCAGCGTCAACGGTCACGAGTTCCGTGGCAACGTGGTGACC
>NZ_JAJSOT010000005.1:0-392545 GCF_021282435.1 Buttiauxella cochleicola
GAGGCCCGAAGGTCCCCCTCTTTGGTCCGAAGACGTTATGCGGTATTAGCTACCGTTTCCAGTAGTTATCCCCCTCCATCAGGCAGTTTCCCAGACATTACTCACCCGTCCGCCGCTCGTCACCCAGGAGCAAGCTCCCTGTGCTACCGCTCGACTTGCATGTGTTAGGCCTGCCGCCAGCGTTCAATCTGAGCCATGATCAAACTCTTCAATTAAAAGCTTGATTTGCTTCAACTCGTGAAGCGGTGCTCAAAAATTAACTTTCGTAATAATTCAACTAAATGAATTACTGCTTGGTCACTCTTCAAGACTTGATATTTTTTTGATACCCGAAGGTATCTGAGATATCAATCCTGCGAGTGCCCACACAGATTGTCTGATAAATTGTTAAAGAGCAGTGAGTTGCGCGCTTTCGCTTGCTAACTCGAGGTGGCGTATATTACGCTTTCCTCTTTCAGAGTCAACCCTTAATTTCAGGATATTTGACTCTCATCGCCGCGTTACTCTGTGATGTTGTTCACATGTTCCGTGTCGATGGAGGCGCATTATAGGGAGTTCTCCTGAGGCTGCAACCCTAAATATGCAGTAATTTGACTGACTGCTGCAATCCCCAGCAAAAGCCCGCTTTATACGCAGTTGTGCACAAAGTTATCCACAAAACTGATCGACTCTCCTTGATAAACCCACCTCGAAGTTAGTAATACGATCATCAGCAACACCAGAAACGCCCCATGAAGACGCATTTTTCTGCCTCACCGTTCATTTATATCCTTCGCGAAGCCAAGGTTCGCGTTCCTAACCGCGAGATCTGCCTTAAACATGCCATCTCCTGTTCTTCCGTCTATATATAGAAGGCGTAAGAAGTTTGGCGACATGGGCAGATTGGCTTTTGATGGCGGCAACATCGTGCGTGAATGTATCCGGTCTTTCTCAAGTGAACGGTTGTTACTGCCGAGCCACGATGAACCCCGCACGCATCGTTCCTTTATAAGTACACTTCGGGCTTTCGGTACTACCTGCTTTCGGCCTGCCTCGATTCGCAGCTGTGTTATCAGCTTAAACACCGCAAACATGTAAAACGTATGCGAATCGGTTTAGCTATATAAATGTACGCTGCACGATGATGTCTTTGTCGACCTGTTCGTGAACTGCGTGATGGGTGCCTGGCGCGTAATAAAGAAGGAAATCGTTAAGCTCGGAGATTTACGCGGGGAACTAAGCTTGGGTGTTGTGGAATTTATGACCTGCTCCCCGTTGATTAGTACACCCCGATGTTAGTAATGTCTTCATCTGCAACGTGAGGACATCCCCATGAAGAAGCGTTTTTCCGACCAACAGATCATCAGTATTCTCCGCGAGGCTGAAGCCGGGGTATCTGCCCGTGAGCTCTGCCGCAAGCACGCCATTTCCGATGCCACGTTTTACACATGGCGTAAGAAGTATGGCGGTATGGAAGTGCCTGAGGTTAAGCGCCTGAAGTCGCTTGAAGAAGAGAACGCCCGACTCAAGAAGCTGCTCGCCGAAGCCATGCTCGATAAGGAGGCGCTTCAGGTGGCTCTTGGGCGAAAGTACTGACGACAGACCAGAAGCGGGAAGCCGTGGAGTTGATGTGTGGAGCGACCGGTCTGTCGCAACGTCGTGCCTGCAGGCTGACAGGTTTGTCCCTGTCGACCTGCTGCTATGAAGCGCAGCGTCCGGCGTCGGATGCGCATTTATCAGGGGGCATCACTGAACTGGCGCTTGAACGCAGGCGTTTTTGGTTACCGGCGCATCTGGCAGTTACTGCGTCGGGAGGGCGTTCACGTCAATCACAAGCGGGTATACCGCATTTACCACCTTAACGGCCTGAGCGTAAAACGCAGACGACGTCGTAAAGGGCTGGCGACCGAGTGGTTTCCCCTTCTGCGCCCAGATGGGCCGAACCTGACTTGGTCGATGGATTTCGTCATGGACGCACTGGCCACCGGTCGCAGGATCAAGTGTCTGACCTGCGTGGATGATTTCACGAAAGAGTGCCTGACGATTACCGTCGCTTTCGGGATTTCAGGCGTGCAGGTCACGCGTATTCTGGACAGCATTGCACTGTTTCGCGGCTATCCGGCGACGATAAGAACCGATCAGGGGCCGGAATTTACCTGCCGCGCATAGGATCAATGGGCCTTTGAGCATGGCGTGGAGCTGCGACTTATCCAGCCGGGCAAGCCGACCCAGAACGGATTTATTGAGAGTTTTAACGGACGCTTTCGCGATGAATGCCTCAATGAGCACTGGTTCAGCGATATTGTTCACGCCAGGAAAATCATTAATAACTGGCGACAAAATTATAACGAGTGCTGTCCTCATTCATCGCTGAATTACCAGACTCCAGCTGAATTTGCAGCTGGCTGGCGAAACGGGAAATATGAAGAAAAACCAACCGACATTACTAACTGAAGGTTGTGATCTCCCCCCTGTAAACCGTACCAGTCTAAACTGAAGTATCCGGTCTTTCTTTCATCTCACAGAGAGGCACATCGCCATGAAAAAGACCCGTTATACCGAAGAACAGATTGCATTTGCGCTGAAACAGGCCGAAACCGGCACCAGAGTGGAGGAAGTGTGCAGAAAGATGGGCATTTCTGAAGCCACTTTTTACAACTGGAAGAAAAAATTTGGCGGGATGGGCGTGACGGAACTGCGTCGTCTGCGGCAACTGGAGGATGAAAACCAACGACTCCGTCGTCTGGTGGCAGACCTCAGTCTGGACAAGGAAATGCTCCAGGATGTCATTCGAAAAAAGTTCTGAGGCCCGTCCAGAAGCGGGAAGCGGTGACTTACCTACTGGACGCATATCGTATTGGTCTGCGCCGTGGTTGCCGTTTGATGATGCAGAGTCGCACGGTATACAACTATTGCAGCTGCCGTGATGACAGGGCCCTGACTCACCGGATAAGAGAGATTGCTGAGGCGCGTGTCCGCTATGGCTGTCAGCGTATTCATATTCTTTTGCGCCGTGAAGGCTGGTTAGTAAACCATAAGAAAACTCACCGAATATATTGTCTGGAAGGACTGAATCTACGGACAAAACGCCCCCGTCGGCATGTTACTGCCAGGCACCGACACGTCCGTCCGGAAGTCAGCGCTGTAGATCAGTGCTGGAGCATGGATTTTGTTGCTGATAATCTGTTCAACGGACGTCGGATCCGTGCCCTGACTGTAGTGGATAATTTTAGTCGTGAATGCCTGGCGATAGAGGTTAGTCAGGGGCTGCGGGGAGAGGATGTAGTTGCCGTTATGGAGCGCCTGAAGCGAATGAAGCAGCGGGTGCCACACCGGTTGCAGACGGATAATGGCAGCGAATTTATCTCTAAATCGCTGGACAGATGGGCGTATGAAAATAAGGTGACGATGGACTTCTCGCGGCCGGGAAAACCCACAGACAATGCACTGGTCGAGTCATTCAACGGCAGTCTGCGTGATGAATGTCTGAATGTTCACTGGTTCCTGTCACTGGAAGATGCTCAGGAGAAGATCGAGTGCTGGCGACAGGAATATAACCAGCAAAGACCACATTCATCGTTAAATAATCAGACTCCGGAGGAATTTATCCGAAGTCTGCAAAAAGGCCGGAATCACTGATTTAACCTGGCATCGATATTGGGAAGGGATCAATAACCCGGAAATCTCAAAAAGTGCGTGGAACTAAAACGGGTGTGCTTACACACGCTCTCCGGGAATCGTCCACATAGCCGTTTCAAAATCCACTTCTGTCCAGCGAGCAAAACGTAACTCGCTCGAACGGATGAAAACTAGTAACGTCAAATCCACAGCTAGCCGCGTTAATGGTCTGCCGGTGTAGTTATCAATACGATGGAGTAACTCAGGAATGCGGTTGAGATCTAGCGCAGCGCGATGCTTTCGTTTAGCTGTTGCGATCGCACCAGCGATCTCTTGTGCAGGATTGTAATCAATTAAGCCGTTCTGTACCGCAAAGCGCATTATTGCCGTTGTCCGCTGTTGAAGACGCGCAGCTACTTCAAGACGTCCTGACTTCTCCACGGCTTTAATTGGAACCAGTAAATCGCGAGTACCAATATCTACTATATTTCGCTTCCCTACTGCGGCAAATAAATTGTCTTCCAGACTTTTCAACACTCGAGCACTGTGCGATGGAGACCACTTTTGATTGCTGGCATGCCAGTCTCTGGCGACCACTTCAAAAGTTATCGCCTCTTGCTCTTGTTCTACCTTAACAGCTTTCTTATTCTCACTGGGATCGACTCCATTAGTTAAATGCTTGCGGGCTTCTTCACGTCGTACCCTGGCATCAGCCAATGACACTTCAGGATATTTCCCCAATGCCAGCATCTTTTCTTTCCCGCCGAAGCGATAACGCAGCCGCCAATATTTAGAACCGTTCGGGTGAACCAGCAACACCATGCCGTCACCATCAGTCAGCTTATAAGCTTTTGCTTCCGGCTTAGCAGTACGAACCTTCACATCACTCAGAGCCATATTGAGTATCCTTTCAAGGGTTCTGTGTGGGTACAAACATTATCGAACCGGGATATACCCACATTTGTACCCGCATCAGTAAGTTGATGTAGATTGAATCAGGTTGACTTATGTTGACTGAAAAAGCGAGAGGAGCCTTGCGGGGACTGGATTTTAGGCATAAAAAAAGACCTCAGTTGAGGTCTATTTACATACATATGGTGCGAAGGCCGGACTCGCACATAACGATTAATCCTTTGATTTAAAAGAAATAAAAAATAACATTTATATAATATACCAACATCGATACCAACACATTAAATCGTTGATTTTGGGACTCGAATCGGGGCAGGCCCTACCTAAAAAGATACTAACAATCGAGCATGTCTCTGTTGCTATGCATCAACCACATCCAATACCGTTTTGCGAAAACAGGCATAGGCCTCTTCCCATGAAACGTGGCTTTCACCGAATACCATTAGTGTGACAAATTGATGATAGCGTTCCTTATAAACAGGATTGCTCATGAGTTCTTCCAGCCCCATTTTTAGTTCTTCGACAGGCGACTCGCAGAATTCAGGATACTGAGCACCGTAACGTTCAATATCCTGTTCAATGAATTACTGCACGAATTGCTTCAAAACAGTAACGTCAGCACCTTTTTCTCTAACAATACAAAAATTATCGTAGATATGACGTACCAGTGATTAATCCATTGCACGTTCCACATCACGCATACTTGCAGCTGTTCTGCGCATCATCGAGATCAGTTTTTCAGCCTGCGTGCTGCCGATGGTTGCGCAAGAGAAAGCCCTCACTGCTTCGCCCTTCTTTGTTAGATTCATTACCAAGGAGCTAATAGCACGGTTTTCCGCAGCCTCAGGCAAATCCGTTTCCATCAGTTCCAGTTTGATAAATGGCCTTAAGCAGGGAACTTGTGCGTATTCCTGCGAGTAACGCACCGGAATTTCATTATAACGGTATTCATCACGAGTAACCTTTGGATACTCTTCATCCATGCGAAACGTACCTGAAGCGGCAATCGTTGCGAAATTACATCTGACTTGACTGCCCGTTCGCATTTTACTTGACCATCGTTCGCAAATTACCTGTGCATATCCAGCAAAATTATCATTGTTCCCCCGAGGAACCTGGCCACAAGAGCGGACATCGTAAATAGCCAAATATATTGATCACTTGGTGGCGACTCAGAATCGCTAAAAGTACACTTAAAATTGGCGCGGGTCGCTGGGAGGAGGCCGCAGTTGAAGCCAACCAGGTAACGGCGGGAACTGGCCGAGCTCAACCGGCAACCCAAGTGGGGGCAAGCGAGGGTATTCGCCTTCTAAAGGAAAATAAACGTTGGTGTAGAAGCAGAGCCCTTGGCGGCTCTGCTGTCACTTTAAGACAGTGTTACTCTGGGCTATCTAGTGTTGAGCGGACAAACCTACGCAGTGGTTTTATCTGATCGGGATTCTTGAATCCCTTCTCACCAAACATGACGTCGTGCGTAATCATGGTTTCTATCACGGCTTTCTCATAGCGCATTTGATCGATAATCATTCCCTGAAAGGTAACAATTACTAGCGGATCAACATCACTGTTGCTCTGCAATCTCATATGATAGAGGCCGGTGTATTCAGGAGATGAGCCAGGTACGGAATTTGAATCTTTGGCCAAGGGATAACGTGCAGTGTAACCGTGTATATTAGGATCGTAAATCTCAATGTAACCTTGAGTTTCCATCAAGATTTGGAGATCAACTAAATCATCATCATAGGATTCTTGTACTTCCGCATCGAATCCGAACGTCTCACTTGAAGATGCAAATTTATTCGCGAGTTCTACTTTGCCGAAGTAGATCTTCTTAGATGCATTACCAGATTGTGTGCCCAACAAACTTCCCTTCTTCGGCTAAATCCTTCTCACGAAGAGCACGAAGCTGGGCCTTACGTTCATCCCTGGAACCGGTTAACTGAACGCTACCTGCTTTACGTGCTTGATTCAGAGTATGGACGATCTGTTTTGGGGATGGAGTGTGTTTCATAGAGAACCTCCGTTAATCTACATCATCAGTATAAACCTTAAGCACAGAGAAGGGCTATAGGACTGTCAAAAAACTTTGACAGTCCATATCATCAGTATTAGTGGCCACTGGAGTTTTGCGAGGGGCATTTATATATTGCACACCACTCATATTTCGATGTCAGACACTCATATTTATTGTGCCAGGCTTCTGATATCTCAGATGAACTCTGCCTGGTACGATCATTACGAAATAATTTCTGCGCTTCGGTCACAGGACACTGAGAAAGAAGCAGAATTTCTCGCCATTGATCTCTGCAAAAGCCGTCTTCGCCTTCTGGAGGCTATCCGTTCAAGCCGACGTAGCCTGTGGGCAAGCGGTATCACTATATCCTAACCAAGTGGAGAGTTTTCACTTCAAAGTGTAATTCTCAGGGACCGAATGACTATATTTCGCTCAAAGCCGACCTCCAGTGCCCTGCATTTGTCCACACTGTGCCAGGAGCGGACGTTGGCTTGATGCGTCATTTTCTGTGATGCTCGCCAAGAGTAGCGGAGCTATAAAAAAACACTCTAGTCGGTATAATCTCTTTCATGTTTTTCTTTTCGGTATCTAACACCATGAGCATGTCAGCATTACAACCGCAGATAGTTAAAGCAATGAAACCAAAACATGGAAAGGATTGGATGTTAGTCCGTGGAGACACGGTTTTCGTCCGCTTTTTAGCTAAAAATGATGATGGTAATTCTTTTGAAGTGCAGACACCAACGAGGCCCGAAGAGAGAATTCGCATAGGGGGTGATTTAACTATCGGATACAAGCTGCCAGTAAACCAGAAGCTCCTTTTTTCGGTCGCTGAGACGTTAGCCCAAGAAAATCATCTTCAACCTGAGAATAAAGTAGACCGATTTCAGAATAATTGCATCTCCATGTTTTCCATTACTATAGATCACGGCAAAACTATACAAGATGAGGTCAACGAGGAATGGGTCACTCGCTTCTTTGAGCTCTTCGATGCTCATGGGATTTCAACGAATATTGTCGAACCTGGCATGGTCGATATTTATTCTGACCTATGTGTTGAGGATGGCGAAGACGTTTGTCTGAATGATGGTATGTACATGCGCCCGAACGGGACAATTTACGAACGTTAATAATTTAGGTGCGAAAGCATAAATCAATTCCCGGTTGATAGCCGGGATATCACTTAACCATTTCCGACAATTAGTCCAAGTAGCTCCACTTCTTCAGGCGACTTTTCGTATTCATGACCACTCTATGATTTAGTTCGCCGCCACGCTCTGGACTTATTTCCTCTACTTTCAGACGATCTAACGCTTCAATCACTACCGCAGCGGAACCTCCGGGAGCAGCAGGCATCAACTTACCGGTAATCGCATTTTGCCGCGCTTTGGTGTAGTCGCCATAGCCTACTTTCAGCAATAGCCCTTCCTTCACCAGCTCATACAGTGCTCTGCCAATTTGGTCGTAGCCAGCAAGATCTTTGAAATCGTCACGAGTGAAAACATAACGCTTTGAGCGTTTCAGTCGTGACTGAATACGAGCTTTTGTAGTCATGTTATCCTCCTTTGGTCATTTCTTCATCATAGCAAACATACGACACTTAACTTATCTTGTAGCGAGTATTCCCGGATAGTGTTTCGCAATAATGTCATTCATTCGGTCAATCAACTCTGGGCGCTTAAACGTGATATGCGCACTTCCCTTCTGAAAATAGCGGATAGAAAAATACGCATCGTCGAAAATTTTCGGGGTACTTTGCTGGGTAATGTGTTCACTCAGTCTGACCGTCACATCGTGGCGGTTTTCCGGAATGGGTTTTCCATCTAACAGAAACAACATACGTTCAAGGTCAGCCAGTTGATCCCGCCGCCATCCCCAGTTGAGCCGAAAACCCCAGCGGTTGTGATCCACCAAGCTATTGACGATGATCTTTTTGCCGAACTGACACGGGTTGTTGGATTTGTAGTCCCAGCTCAATCCTTTGAACACATTGATGATGCCACGTTCAAACACATCTGCTTTGCTACTATGCAGTTGTTCAAAGGTACTGAGAATATTGGCTTCGCTGATCTCAGGAATATCGTCACCTTCAAGATTATTATCCCACTGCTTACGCCCCTGAGCGTCCATCAGTGCCAGCATCCCCGATTTTTGCATCAGGTCACGCCAGATGCTGCGATCAAGATTGCGGGTTATCGTACTCATTGCGGTTTTCACATTTTCCATGAGCCAACAGCCACAACGAAACTCTTGACGCATCGCCCAGTCACGGGCTGTTTTACCTCCAATACTGCTGGTCAGCGTAGAGATCGCATCAAGTTGCTGGATCAGTTCCTCAATCTGTTTCAGTGCGGCATTGCGGCTCGTTACGGTGCGTTCAATGCTGGTTGAACTGATGATATCGGTATGGTCTGTTAAAACATCCGCTTCTACGCAGTGTTGTTCTGACATGATTTTCTTTCCTTTGTATACAAATGCAAAGCGCCAGCCGAATGAGGGCTGGCGCTTATGCGTATTGTGTTGTCTGGTTGTGGGATGTTGCCTGTGGTCAGTAGAGGTTTTTTGTTCCGGTTGGTTGATAACGAGGTGATACGCGCTACCCGTCAAAGGTGGCAAAGCCCGGGAGAATGTCGCCAAAGGCATCAAAGTGGATAGTGGTCATCGCATAGCGACGCATCAGGGTGACGATAAGCCGCCGACAGTCCTTTGATAATCCCAGTCGCCTGAGACGTAATACTGGAAACATCCACGCATTAAGGCGGATCAGGTAGCCCGAGCCCGTGTAGTGCACCCATTCCGCGTCACCGTAAGCCTGGCACTGTTGCGAAAGTGCATGCAGAAGCTAGTTATCCTCATCAGTGATATGTGCTGTACTGCACTGAATACCGTTAGCTCTGGCGGTAGGTGGCAAAGGAACTTCGACCATGATTTCACCAGGTGTACTGGCAATGCGAAGTGTGTGACCATTGTCGTTGATCACATTAATCAGGTCATCAATTTCAACCCCATCCATTTCAACAGCAATTTTCCCCATATTGAGGGCCAGAACGTTAATACTATCGGCTTCAACATTCATTGATATTTTCAATGGTGTTGCTCCAGCCGACTCACTTTGCCACGTGTAATATCACTCACAGCTTTATAACCACTGCGCTTCATCAGACCGGTGGCTTGTCTGGCGCGGAGGATATCGATTGGGGTGATAAACGGTGACTGCTCCATGATGTTAAAACCAGGCCGGTCAGTGCGCAACAGCTCATATTTCCCCACAAGGAAGTTTACCGCATCGCTGAGGGATATTCCGGCGTCAATATGCTCGCGGATGGTGGTTTCATTGCTGAACGGGGTATCACTGAGTGTGAGTCCATAGTGCTGCTCGAGCAGATGCGTCAGCAGCTGTTGCCATATTTCGACAGGTGACGGGCAGGACTGTGCCGCCCTTTGCGGGGTTGCTAAAGGTACAGTTTGCATGGGTTGGGTTCTCTTCAGATTAACGATGTTACGTAATGGGTATTGCGAAGAAGGTCGTGCGGGTTATTTCGGGCTTGTCGGGTAAATGGTGAGATAGAGATAACCATGGCTGCCCAGGGTATCGGCTTCGCAGGTCAGGCCATTGTAGTGCAATGTAACGCAATGCTGACTGCGGGGATTGACCTCACCTGAGTGCAGCCTGAGTTCAAGCTCTTTGAGCATCAATGGAAACGCCTGGTCAAGCCGCAGTGCCTCATCCTCACTGAAGGCACCGTTAAAGCCAGCACGATCAGCCAGAAAATGTAGACGGTTGCCTTCCTGCACCAGACGCGCACCAAAACTGGGGGTTACTTCGCGATTTAATCCCCATTGCAGGCATGGGGTGTTCTCCGGTGATGTACCGGATGAAGCGACAGATTTCATTTAAGTGTTCCTTAATGACTGAGAGATGTGATTAATTCAGAGTTACGCTGCGAAAAATGGCATATGGGCCTGCCCGGTCCTGACGATGCTCATCAAAAACAGCGAGTACGCCGCTGATATCCTGAACTTCACGTCCGTAGTAATGGCAGACACTACCATGCCACCGGTAATGACCTGTACAGAAGGCAGATAGCCTGGATTCGGGATGCTGACGATAAATATGCATCGCCTGACGTTTACTGATGATTTTCATTCTTCACCTCACAACCAGCCACATTCAGCAAAAGACACCACTTCGTTCCCAACAACGAGATGATCCAACACTCGCACTTCTACCAGTGCCAGGGCTTTTACGATCCGCTGAGTGATATGTTTGTCCTGCTGGCTGATTTCTGTCGTACCGGACGGATGGTTGTGCGCCAGAATGACCGCAGCGGCGTTGTGCTTAAGGGCAGATTTAACCACTTCTCGGGGATGCACCTCTGTATGGCTGAGCGTGCCGGTAAACAGTGTTTCTCGTTCCAGCAGGCAGTGTTGATTATCGAGATACATCACGATAAAGACCTCACGCTCCTGGTGAGCCATCTGTAATTGCACCCAGCTTTTAGCAAAGCTGGTGGCGGTAAATGTCTCACTCGGTTGACGTTGATACTTCTCAAGCAGGCGCAGCGCACGACGAATAATGCGCTGCTCATTAACCGGAAAGACAGGGGATAACATCAGTTCAGACATGCTCAATCCTTAATCAACAATCCGCATAATGGCAGCACATTCCGGATGATGCAGCGCGTAATCCCGCAGACGGTAATAGTGCTCCGTCATGGCATCATTCTCTGTTCGGCAGGCATGGTGACTGTATGCCAGCAGACAAACGGTGATACCCGCTGCTTCACTGCTCATTTCCGCGCTGTTGCCGTTGAGTGGATTGCACAGAGACCAGAGTGTTTCATCGTCGGGTGCCATAAACGCTCCGCCATTACTGAGCGTGTAGAAATTCCAGATACCGCCACTGTAGTCAGCGCACATCCGGTCAAGCCAGGCAAAGATGCGTGGTTCCAGCAAGATCCATTGTGGAATGGTGCCGAAGTGCTGCGGCCAGAAACTGGCGCGGTATTCATCTGGCACGAGAATGGCCGAAATAGTTGCCGGGTTAACCGTCCGGGATAAAGTGGACGTATCAGTCGTAGGCGTTGTTGAGGTCTTCATGGTAAACAGCTCCGGATATAAAAAAGCCAACCGGTAAGGGCTGGCGGGAATGGTGAGTGGTTAAGTGCACTGATAAAGAATCACAGATTGCGGATACCATGGCTGGCGATATAGCGATTCAGCATGTCTCCGGCCTCAGGTTCAAAATTCCATGCCCGCCAGATCATTTCGCCGTTGTGACGTACTACCAGGCGAAAATGGGTGCCCTGGTCATCTTCAATCGCGACATTCTGATACTGTCTGGCGATGGCTTCGGCCTGCTCGCGTGTGAATGAGCCGGAAGGAAGCAGTGCGAATTCTTCAATGCTCACAGATTAAGTTCTCCCTTCTTCACTGCGTGTGTGGGTGATCGAGAAATTCCAGCATATTTTCTGCCATTACCCACAAAGCCCGGTTGAGCTTCACATCCCCGTCGATACCCTTTACTGCCCGGGTATGGCTACGCCCGCCTTTGGCATTCCTCCCGGCAAGCCCACCTTTGATTAAATTCTCCTGAATACGCTGATAAACGGTCCATAAGTCATCGCTGTAGTCCTCATAGCGACGTGGTGTCAGCAACTGTGATACCGTGACTGGCTGATGCTCTTCACCAAAGCGATAACGAAGTGCAGCATTCGCCATTGCCTGGCGAGCGGGTGCGGATAGTGTCAGGGACTCCATTGCATCCCGTTTCTCCTCCACTCGGTCAAAAATGCCCAGCACTTCATAAGCACCCTCAATAACGTTTTCCACCACATTTCCCCGGTGCGGTACTTTTACTTCGCCAAATGACTGTCCGCAAATCAAACCGTTCTGACAAACCGATCTGAATAGACCCGGCAACATCTGGTAAGAACTGGAGCCATCATGGCTGTTAAGCAGAATGATTTCCGGCACCTGTTTGCCGGTGATTTGCCCTTCGCGGCGCAGGCGCAGCATATGTTTGGTGTGCTCTCGCTTGCTCGGGTCACGCACACGGGTCTGGCAGGCAAAGAAAGGCTGGAAGCCTTCACGCTGCAGGTTTTCGAGTACGGTAATGGTCGGTATCCACGTATAGCGTTCACTGCGGGATTCATGCTTTTCTTCGCTGAAGACACTCGGTACATTATGCGCCAGTTCATCGCGGGTTAACGGACGGTCGCGGCGTATGAGGTTCACCGCACCAAAGCGGCTGGCTAATCGCATGGTTAATTCCTTTTCTGAATGAATCGGTATAAAAAGAAAAGGCCACATTCCCGAAGGAACATGGCCTTTAACATTAAAGATGGTGTTACTGATAAACTGTTATTGCCCCATAGACTCCACTTTTGCACCAGTGGCCTTACCATCAGCGCCAACGGTGACGAGCACCTTATCGTAAGTGCGATATCCCGCATTGTAGACTTCAAAAACCACAGTATTACCCTTCACTTCATAGCTGCCAAAGTCAGCAGCATCTGCCGTTTCACTGTCATACTCCTTTATGTAAGCCTGCCTGGCTGCCTTCATGACGGAGCCTTTATTAATCTGCGGAATGCTACTTGTTGTGCCGGTCGCCAGAGCGGGAACATACTTCGGGCAAACCTTCATCATGTCACCGCGGGTAAATGACAGTTGCCCGCCAAACACCTGCAGGGTTGAAACCTCCTGAGCTGCAATGGAGACAATCGCCTTTTTAGCTGCAGCTGTAGCTTGCCCGCCTTCAACTTCAACGGCTTTAAACCCTGTTTGCTGGTTGCACATCTGGGAAGTGGGAACCAGATTACCGTTTATATTAATGCGACTGCCCATAAGCTCCTGCGGACCACTGGGACATCCCTGTAACTGGCCGAATATGCCAATAGTGTCATTTTTCAGCATCACCAGTGCCTGACCGTCTTCCGTCATGGTCTGGCACCAGCCGTTTTTCACGGCCCAGTTGCCTGCCTCAGCCGACACCGAAGCGGCTGACAAAATGAGTGCTATTGCTGCCTGAATTTTCATATATCACCTTATGGATAAATCAGAAGCTGCAACGGGAAAGATAAAGAAACGGGCAAAAGCGCAGCGGCCTGGCTTTGCATCCTTGCCTTCATACACTTCCCTGTCATCCAGACCCCTGAAGCCTTCTGCGAAAGAAATCCCATTACTTTTGATAGGTAAAAGCGATCAACAGGGAATAATTCATCGATATTTTAATAGATATAAACGATCGATATTTGATTATTGATCGTTTTTACAGATCAATATACTGCTTTTTGAGCACCTGTTTCTGGCCCAGTGCCGACTGTTTCAGCCAAACAATCTGTCCCACAGGCCCGTCGCCAGCTGCACCAGTTTCTCGCGTAACTGCAACAGCAACGCACGCCAGCCCGAGGGCAGCGAGTTCGGGTCAATCACAGAATCAAAAGCAGTCCCTGCCAGTTCACCGAAACACTGGCGTACAGCGGAGTCACTTTCAGAGCTTTGATGTTCAGGTTTTAGCTGACGATAAACAGCGCTACTGGCCTGGGGCGGTAAGGCATGTACCATCAACTCCACCAGAGCGGGCAGGTTGTAACGGGTATGTGCGGAAACGGCCATTACGGGGAAAGAGGATGGCAGCTGGCCTGCAACCAGCGCACTGACTGCAGCAAGCGAAAGGCACTGTTCAGCAGAGGGCAATGCCTGCCGCAGCTCTCCCTCTGGAAGGGGTGGAATGCGATCGGCCTGGGTTACCACAAACAGAAAGCGTGAATGATCGGCACCGCAAGCCAGCAGTGCCCTGTGTGTCGCGATATCTGTTGCCCGGGCACGTTCATCTGCACGCAGCACCCAGATAATCAAATCCAGCTCAGCCAGCAATTTCTGATACAGCGGCAGATATTCTTCATCGTATTCTGGTGTCTCACCCACGCCAGGCAAATCAACCAGCGTCATACTGCGCTCACCTACGGTCAGTAACAGACGCTGGGGTTCGCGGGTACAGGCGGTTAAATCACTGGTGAGGCAGACGGGCTGCTGAAAAAGGGCATTACACAGTGAACTCTTGCCCGCACCGCTTTTACCCATAATGCCAATCACGGGCTCGTAGTGAATGGCCTGCTGCAGTCGGAAAAGAACACGTTCAGTAGCCTGTTGCGGTAAGAAGTTAAGGCAGGTGCGCAGAACATCACTGGTATCCTGCGATTCGGGGATTTGAGACATAAATTACTCCTGTGAAAAGTCACACCGGAAGATGGCTAACCGGCTATTCACAGAGGTAATATAGTCGTGAAATTTTCTTCAATAGGGATAATGCCTGGATGGATATTAAAACAATGAACCCGAGGCAAGAATTCCTTAAAACTATTCAGTATGAAAAAATCTCGATAGCGATCCGGGCAGGTAAAATCTGGCTCGCGACTCAGAGAATGCTCAAGCGAACCGGTAAAACTTTCTCAATTGAAAGCAGTGAAAATAGTTCTGACAAGATGACATTCAGTTTTGATGAAATCCGGCATTTGTACTTGTTGCAGCTGGCTGCGACTCACATCAAAAGCGTTAGAGGTTATTCCTCCTGGGTTGAAATATCTCTTCTTCAGGAACGAGTTCCTCGTTTAGTGTCGTGGGCCACTTCGCACATGATTATCCCAAGCTCAGTACGAAGAAAAGTTGATGCTTACAGGCAGATAAAAACGTCATCAGAAAAACAACAATCCACCTCAGTCAAAGAGTTTTCTGGAAGTCTGTACTCTGCACTTCATCAGGCGCTTGAATCCAAACCCGCTGCCGATAAACTTATTTCTCAATTACCCTCGACACATGAAGATGCGAGGAAAATAACTGAACCGGATATTAAAGCTTATGGCTATGTAGGAAAAACTATTGCACCCGTATTTGTACTTTTCACACTTGAGTGTAAACGGCTCGGATATAGCACAGAGCATGAAGTTTTGTTGCGTCTGCAAAGATTAATTAAAGATAGTGATAAATTAAACATGCTTGGTAATAGCTTATATTTCACCTTTCTTTATCCGGACGACGAAGATCTTTTCAGTCATTTCTTTATTGAATATCAGAAAGGAACAAAATCATCAGGTGAGCGTGAGGTTTATGCGACAAAATTCATACAGGATGTTTACTCTCGCTATTTGCATACTGCAAATAAACGTAATTATATTAAGAGAAAACATAAGAAGTGGTCAGAATAGCCACTTCTTCGAGAATATTAGTCAATGCTTCCATGCAAGATTAATTGTTCTATGATCGATTGCTGTGTCGCCCCTCGTTCACTGACCATTTTATCAAGTCGTGCTTTAGCATGCCTGCTTATTTTTACGCTAATTTGCGTTTTCAGTTTATCTTTTGCGGTGCTTTTTATTTTATTATAAGCAGCCTTGAAATTTGATATTAAATAATTTTTGTATTTGATGGCTTCCTTCTGATGTATGTACTCAACAATAAATGGCTCATCAAAAACAGCAATAATTGCCATATGACGCTCACTCATACTTCGTGGCTGAAACCAGGATGATAAACCTTTGTTTTTAAATTCAGGTAAAGCCCTGATATATTTCCACGCCCACTGTGTGGTGTGTTCATTCCGGGGGAGCCAGGACATATCTTTGATCTTATCCTCAATAAAAAACCATTCATTCTGCATTTCACGCATGATCTTAAATGCTTCAGTCAAACCTTGTTTCTTTTCCATCACCTCGAAATATTTTTTAACAGCAACCAGGCGCTCCTCATGAATAGCTGGATCACTGTTTACCTCGAAGAACCTGTAGGGAACATCCTTATCATCTAGATCTGCGATCTGAATGCCTAAACATGAGCATGACGCACCCCTGATAAACAACCAACACCAGAATGTGGTACGTTCCGAATTTATCCAGTCCAGCAGACTGCTTTTATCTGCAGGAATGAACGTTGTGTTACGCCTTTTTGACTCAAGATCTTCCCCGTATTTTCGATACTCGTTGCGTTGCTCTAATAAGCTCTTTCCAGTCATCGTTCTTTCTCCTCGATGGGATAACTCCCTACTGAATTTGGTTCAAACCTTAACAGAAATGTCAATTGATTTATCTACACCTCAGATTTGAAATGTTTAAAACATTTCGAAAAATAGTCATCAATAAAAAATACATGCCTGTTTCATGTGGTCAAAAATCACTGATTACCATGAGAAGTGCGTAACTTAATGCTGGCTACAGAAGATGACGCTTTATGACGATGCTGACAAGTTTATTGATGAAAAACTGCTCTGAACCTTTCGACCTGAAGGCATACGTCATGGCATTACGGTAATTTTTTACATTTAAACCTGTGGTATGAGAAGGATGCCCGTTACCCCACTAGTAGCAACCAGGCACCTCTCCCGACATCACACTAACTTACGGGAGCATCACCATGACAAACAAAACTCATCCGATATCGGCCATTACCCCGGCATCAACATCTGTACTGAACGACCAGCTTGTAGACATGACTTTTATCACCACCTTTTGCGGTGTAAGTGATAAGTGGATCTACCGACAAATTCAGCTCGGCCACTTACCTGGGCCGATTAAGCTGGGTCGCAGCTCGCGATGGCTTAGAAGCGAGATTGAGGAATGGTTGCAAAAACGAGTCTGTAGCAGATGACGGGATATATAACTCCAGAATCTGCTTTACCCCACCAGATGCAATAACGCCAGAGGAATTATCCATACCAGACAGAAATTTAAATCCACTTCATGTCGGATATAAATATATTAAATTAATGATGGATTACAATCACTATCAATACCTATTAACCGGTAATGACACACTTTAGCTTTCGATACCTGTTGGTTATTAACGCCTGTTAACCAGTAATACACTTTAATGATTAGCACCCCTTGCTCATGACACTCTTTATCAACGATGCCCTCCTTGTTTATAAATATCACAGTCACTAAGTCAGAACCCGTTAGTCATTCCACATCAACAAATTTCACTCAAGATCTACCCATGAATTTCTGATTGAAATACCAACCAGAATAAACCTTCCCCAGCCGGAGTCAGCCATGCCTGTAAATTATTATCACCATCCTCCATACATCGCACGCATTCTGCAAACCGTCAACTCTGCAGTCAGTATCCATTCCCAGTTGGCGTGTTTCTTTATCACGTTAAGATTTCCTCAAAACGCCACAGGTCGTGATGATGATGAAGCTATTTCGCGTTTTATTGATGCCCTGAAATACCAGATTAACGCCTACATTGATTTCAAGCGTTCGGAGGGTAAACGTGTGCATTCGACTACGCTGCATTATATCTGGGCTCGAGAGTTTGGTCCCCGTAATGGTAATAAACATTACCACGTCGATCTGATGCTCAATAAAAACACATTTCATCAGTTGGGTCATTACATCCTGCCTGACTCAGGACCGGGATCGCTGGCAAATTTGATCCAGAGAGCATGGTGCAGTGCACTCAAATTACCAACAGAATCACATGCCAGTCTCGCCAGTTTTCCATCTGATTTTCCGTGCATGTGGATTGAAAATAACAACCCTTTCCAGCGTACGGATGCGGAACAACGGATGTTTTATCTGGCAAAGCGCTATACCAAACGCAATGGTGACGATAAACACTCTTTCGAATGCAGTCAGTCCAGACCCTCGCTGCTGAATGGCCGTAAAAGTCGCGTATAAATATTACCCCTGTACAGGGGGGAGCATCATGTGTAACGCCATCCTCTCACGGATACAAAGCCTGTAATTTCACTGTTGAGCAGTGTCTGCTGGTGGAGTATCCGGATCCTGACGGACAGTTCCAGGTCGTAGGTTACCGGAAGAGAACGGTGCGATTAGGCTTCTCAAACTATCAACCGGACTGAATTACGCTGGATTAGAAAGGATACGATGAATAGCAGTCGCTGATTCATTTCCCGACTAATGGTGTTTACATCCTTGACCGGGGCCAGCCCGACTTCGTTGAAACCTGGAATGACCTTGTGTTTGGTCTCAGCTATCTCGCCAAAGAAGACACCAAAGTCTACAGCCCACAGGAACGCTCAATGGGTTGCCAGAAGTAGTCTCAGCCTTAAGGGTAGTGACTACGGTAATTTATTACAGACGAACGTAATCCTCTGAAGGAGTACCGGCGAGCAATGTCACTCAACCGTGCCGGTCTTCTCCTGTCGTTAATCATTCAGAGGGAGAATCAACGTATGAATACCAAAACCAGTCCTGTACCTGCGACATCGCTACTGAACGCAGACGATCCGTTAATCGATATGAATTTCATCACCACGTACACGAACATGACCGACAAGTGGTTTTACAAACTTATTGGCGACAACCAGTTTCCCAAACCCATCAAGCTGGGGCGCAGTTCCCGTTGGCGTAAAAGTGAGGTGGAAGCCTGGATGCAGGAACGTGTGAATAAGTCTCGCCCGTACTGACGGTTTTAATTGAACAGGACAGCCCGTAATCCTCAGCAGAGAACTTCCCCATGCAACTCAGCTTCATCAAAATCCCTTACGCAGTGGCGCTACCGGATGGCGAACTGGTCGATGAAAACTACATCGGACATGCGCCTCTGGTGTGCGAATTCTGCGGTGTACAAATGGTGCAGGAAGTCGAATCAGATAACACTCTGTACTACCGGCATGTGCTGACGGGTGAGAACGCTATCGCCAGAGCGAAAGCCTGCAAATACCGTCATAACCCGGCAGGCGGTCAGCAGCCTTATCATGCCCTCAAACCTCTTGATTACCGTGCTCCAGTTCCGGCATGGGTCAAACAAACACTTCAGCACAAAACGAAGATACGCAACTGGCGATGCCTGTTATGTAAACACCGCTATTACGGCAATAAACAATGTCCCCGCTGCCATGACTGGACCTGCACGTTAGAAGCCTGAGGTCCTCGAACGGCTTGAATCAAATGTTCTTCAACTCTATCCATGCCCGGCAGGGTAAACGCTGTCGAGTATTTCTCATGCCTGTCGAAAAGGATAACGCGAGAATGAAACAAATTGAAAATACGCACGACGTAAAAGTGGTGGAATACCGTTCCTGTATAACCCAGTTAAACGCATATCTGGGTGGGTTCCACGGGTGCTGCAATGACGCTGAACGGCGTGACTGGCGTGCAAGGGCAATTGACCAGTTGAGCAAAGCGACATCGATCCGTTGCCATCGAACGAAGCCTGCCGATATCCGGCGGTTCAAATCGGTCTGTGAACGTCTTCAGCTATGCATCAACAGCGTCTCACCGGAAGGCCAGCTTTGCGCTCACACCGCCTGAATCCGCTGCCCCGTAATATTTTTGAGGTATAGGTATGAAACAAAAAGCAGCCAAAAGCGCCATCGATGAATTCGGGAATCTGGTCAATGCTAAAGATTTCCGGTTTCCCTCGATGTGGAAACTCTACTGCTTTCACTGCAGCCGCCCGATGACCCTCGTGCATCCTCAAGGTGACAGGGCAGCGTATTTCTTGCATGACATCACCTTGTTGACGCCAGGTGATTATATTGCCTGCCCCAACCTGGAAGCATTGCAGACTCCGTAATCATTTTACACAGGCAGCGGGAATGCTCTCTGTCCAACCATTCGTATCATCTTTCCCGTTGCCCTAATTCCCTATTTTCGAAGAAAGAGAAACCGATGATTCATTACGGTGAAAAAAACACACCCCGAACACGTACTGACAATACCGATGTCGTACTTATCCGGACAACTCTGCAGCAGGCAACGGATCATTATCCACGTCTGGCCGCTCTGGGTTTTACGCTTCAGCATGCAAATTCTCATCCAGGCGGAGATATGCAACAAAACCGTGCTCAACTACTTCGCTTCCATGCTGAAACCTATTGTCGTATCGGAGAATATGCAAAGGTGCGGACCAAATCAGGAAAGCTGTCTCAGCCCACGCTTCTGCGCTGGCTTTGGGAGGAGAAACATGTGTCTGCATGCAGGATGATGATGCTGTTCAATCTGGGGGTGTGCTATTCCCCCCGGCATGATGTTTCACCGGATGAGGAGATGCAGGCAATGATATCGTTGCTGATGGCAGCATGGAGGGATGTGGAGCCCGGCGGGAAGCTGGTGGAGATGACGGAATACCGGGCTGAGAGGACGAAACCAGTGGCTTTTGGAAAACATTATTCAGTTCTGCGGGAAGCTGCGTTGCGAATAACCAAACCTGTCGCTTATGCACGGAGTGGCCCAATAACCTAATTCTTATATCTTCGCTGTTTGTAGTCTTCGTTGTTCTTGCCTTAATCTATTCAGTCTGACATTCAAGCAATGGTATAGCAGAAAGCTTCGTGAAGACGATAAAGCGGGATTACATCAGCATCATGTCAAAAACGGACAGCGACGATGAATCTGACGTTGGCGTGCAGTCATTACACCGAACATCCCCCAAGGATACTGTTTGCCACGAGAATATATACGCGGGTAGTTAATGTAACCGTAAGAGAAAGAAGCGTCTGGTATATAGGGTAAAATCCCCCCTCATTGGCCCCTCTCTTTAAGCCGTCTTAAATGACCCTTAGGTGTTTGTTAAAACCGTAGTGGTTCTATATGAAAAAAGTTAAGGGGAGTCGTCTACTCCCCAATGTTGATTACAAGTCTTCTAGAAAATCTGAGCTAACATACTACGCAAGTTTAGCTCCGACCTGTTCACAGGTACTTTCCAATACTACCGCTACTTCGTGCAGGAAAGAGTTCCGATCAGGCGATGGAGTCTCGTCAGGAATCGGTGCTGCCCTCTTGTATATTCTCTCACCGATAATTGAAGCACGTGAGTAGCTAGAACCAGGCCCAGACAGGCTGAACGCAGACTGCCATTCCGGCATTCTTTCGGTCCGAACGCGGCGGCTGGCAAGATCTAGAATTTTCGCGGATAGTGTGTTTGCTAGGCTATCGAATACCTGCTGCTTATGCTCATCGCTGGTAGGTTCTGATGGCTCCCATTTAACTGGGTTTTGTAGCAGAACGTAAAGTCGATCCTGGAGTTGTTTGCGGAGATCTGCAACCGGTTTAAGATTGTCGTATTCATCGCCGAGTCCAGGTGTGCTAAGACGCCGACTTAACGCCCAAATACGTTTCCAGTGCTCTTTGCAAATACCTGGCTTATAGGTGAGGCCCAATCGAGGCCACCATGTATCCTGGAAGCTCTCAGCAGCGTTCTTCACCGCCAGAACAAGATTCATGCGGTCATACACGGGTTTCTCGGGCACAGGAGAAGGCTTTTCCACAATGGCATCAATGGCGGACAATAATGCCTTCATCTGACCAATGGTCCGCCTATGAGCCTTTTTACTGCCATCTAAGTGTTCGTCGATACTACCGAAGAAGAAACACGCTTCCTTTAACCGGCTGCGAAGGGCTCTCTCCGCGAATCGACCCAGTTCCTCGCCGATTGAGGCTAAGACATTTTCAGCGGAAGCTAGGATATGCTGCTCTTTAGCCGCTGCGTTAGGCAAATTATCACCCTTGACCTCGTCGAAATGTGAGAACACAAGCAGAAGTTTGCTGGCGCAACCCGACGTGATCATCTCCTTCATTGCTGCAACTGGTGCTGCTTGCATCGGCTGGATCGCATTGTCAACAAGCACTATGGCATCTGTTGATTCTATACGCCGGGTCAATGATGTCGAGATTGTTGCCACTGATTTGGGGGTATGACCTAGCCCTTCACCATCAAGTAGTACAAGCTTGGGCTGTTGCCCATTGTTCCAAGCTGGCAAGAATGCCCCTGCGACACGGATACCGTTAACCAGGGGAGTCAGCAAATGTCCGAAACGTGGTGAATGGTTACTTGAGAATCGTGTTATTGTCTTAATGAAACTCTCTCGGTCGTCCGTCTCCCATGACCACGATTGTGGCCAACCCTGCTTGTTGCGACGTATCTTACCGTCTGTCAGTAGAATGAAACGTAATTCGATCTCGTCCATCAGCTCGTCGCTAATACTGTGGAACTCATTATCTTCACGTAAATGGCGTTCAAGCTCTTCCTCAAATAGTTCATCGACGACTCGTTGATCCTTCTCGTCAATTGCACCAAGTTCAGTTTTAAGCTGATCTCCATAACGAACAGCGATGGCACGTAGAGTGGTTATACTCCTACTAAGCAATGCATTCGTATCATCAATGTTGATTGCATTGTCAGTGATAAACTCATCAGCCGGTTCAACAGTGATATTTTCGTCTTCGTCGTCATCATCGTCGTCTGTTACCGCTACCTGTGGCCCGTTACCCAATAGATAGTTAAACCGGAACCTCTGATTCACGTGCATCAGCAATTTGCGTAGAATTACGTTGTCACTATCTCCACGGTAGGCTGATAAAACAGCTTCCGAGAGACATTCATTCAGGTGTTCACGGACTTCGTCGATGGGGCAAAATGTGACAACTGCCCGGTACGGACCTGGCGCAAGAACAACCTCAGTTTCATGCACCGTAGTCTTTGCAGTCGATGTTGAGGGAAAACGTTCTGTATCCGGATCTGTACCGATCAGCTGTCGCAATAATGTTGTCTTACCTGCGCCAGTTGTTCCAAGGAGTAGCACCCGCCGATAATCGGAGTTTTCGGCTGTTGGTAGAGGAATAATTGACTCACGAATTGCGCCGAAGTCACTCTGTTCAGGATCCATGCCGTAGTAGAAGATTTCCACAACCCGGAGAGGGAACCGCTTTTCAGCGTCGGCCTTAGCTTGCAGACTCCAATAGCGATCTTCCGCAAGTAATTGGTTGAGTTGATCTTTCAAAGCGCTAGCCTCGGCCTCATCTGGTGTCCCAAGCCCTTGACGGACTCGCAAGCCCGGTTTTCTAGTGCTTTGGTCAATACGAACCGGATGGCGAAAGATCACGGCCCATGCATTGCGGCCCTGTGACCGGCTTAGGGTTGCGACAAAGCGTTTTTCCACGTCAGACCTCGTTGTTCAATTGTTGTTCTTATATTCAATATTTGCAGAACTAAACTCGGTCGTCAAACTACATCGGAACAACCATAGAACAACGTTAATCCGGAGTGATAAATCATATCGACTAGACAGCGATGAGCAATGGCCGTTTCTGTGTGTCGGAGGATTATATCTATATCAACAACACCGCCTCCATCACTCACCGGAGCAATTATTTCGATGTCATAACAATGAGTTATATCAACGTCATCGTGGGAATTATTCGGCTGGCGAAGCTGGAGCAAAACAAAAAAATAAAGGTGTTTTTGTACAGGCATGCCCTAGTGGAAACGCGTCACTTTTTGGGACTGTAACGCAATCGCGTTGAGGATAAATCGGGCGTGAAAACTTGCTTCAAAGCGAACATATCCCTCATCAGTTTGTTCAGGGGTATCAACAGTTTCAGCGATGTGTTTTTCTTTATCAAACTGGTGGGTAAACTCCAATAGTACCGAGCCGTTACAATGACATATTGAATCACCTGGACACGCGCTGCTTAATTACTCCGAAAAACATTCCCCACAGATGTTCTGACATCCCTTCGTTGGTCAACACCCCCTCCCGCGGGGCTCCACTACTAAAGCCTCCCATCAAAGCACGAAACCCTAGAGTTTGGCCGTTATCAACAAGGGTCAGACTTTCGTTATAGCTATTTCGGACAACGTTTTCTTGGCTATAACAGATATCTCCCATTCCATGGTGTTGATTGCCACGCCAGATACCACATTGACCAACCTTGCTACCGTTAATATACACCGCGCAAGTGAAGGAATTCGCATCAATTCGGTGGAAATCGACGTCTAACCCAGCATGGTGTTTCTTGAGTTCATCCAACGAGTTCTCAAAATAACGGGCGACATACTCAAAACCTTCTCGTCGGGCTCGATCTTTATCAAGGTCGGTAAAGGTCTTTGGTAGAGAAAGATTGCTAGAGCGTGGAGTAAAAACTGTCTCTGTTGCCTGATACACCGCATTCCCCGTAGTGGGAGAAGGGACATGCACATTCTGTTTTGGCTTTTTCGCTTCCATACTGGCAATAGCACGAGAGACGGCATCGAAGACCTGAACATAACCTTCATCGTGGCTGGCAAATTTGGTGATGGGTTTACCATCGATTGTCGCCGCCATAATGCTGCCGAACGGCAACTGGTGCCAAGCACATTCTCGTAAGATCACAGGAATAACCACTGCCTCACCCCGCTTGTGACGTTCCATCGGGTTGGTCATTTCAACCTGATAGCAGTAATCGGAGGCAATGAAATCGCTACTGATGAGCAAAAGAATAATATCGGCTTCGAAAAAATAATGATCAATCTGGTGTTCAAATTCCAGCCCAGGATCGATGCGACGATCGTGCCATGTAGTGATTTTCTCCATCCGCTTGAGGGGCGAAAGATGTTTCTCAAGCTCATTGCGTAGTGCTTCATCTACTTGGGAATAAGAAAAAACAAGGCTAATCATAATGGTGCAGACTCCTGAGGCGCAGCAATTGACTAATTCTATTCTGCCTCAGATATAGGTAAAGGGCACTTTTCTCACTATTTTTTATGGTTATTACTTTCTCGATTTTTTTGCTTTTCACACACTTTAATAGTCAGGTTAGCAATACGCCTTCACTGGCATTGCATCCAGTAATTTTCTTGTTTTCACACCTCAAGTGAGGTATAAAAAACGGAAAACCCATAAGAGGCACTGCCAATGTACTCTCATAATCTCGCAAAAACTGTCGTGCTAGCTGACCCTGGTGACGTTGAGTCCTATCTGCAGCCTATGAATCTTAGCCAAAGTGATCTTGGCCGTATCCTCGAACGAGGGTTATCAGGTCGTTACTCAACGACCCAAAACCACCCTGCAATTTCACGTGGGCAGTATTTTTATGGTGAGGGAGTTAGCGGTGCTCGTGAGATTCTTGCGCCAAAAGGGTACAAACGGCTATCTATTCGAAATGTTGAATTAACCGTTAGCGATAATGTTGCAATTTACCTATGCCGTGGCTGCGATCAAACTGGGCTTCTTCATGGATACCCCGAATCTCGCCTGAAGAAAGGTGACTTTACTTGCGAATTGATGGGGTTGATTCACAACAATACCCCAGGACAAGGAAATCTCAAGCTCGACGATAACCAACTTAAGTTGGACCTTGATCTACCCGAAGGTGATGTTATCCCTCTCCTACCGAATAAAATCGGAATGGACTTATGGTTTTTACTCTACGATTTTTATGAAATCGATGACTTTCACCGTGTAGGTATCCGTGCAGAGCTTTCTCGACCGATCTCGTACAACGATAAAAATGTTGTTAATAGCTTTTCTACACGTTTGATACTTGATATTCAAGGACCTGAGCCGATTATCCAGAGTAATGATGCACCACGATTTACGCCGGATATCAACCTCGACATTTTAAAAGTAGGCTAAATATGTACCATGTTTAATTCAGAGCGTTTACGTATAGCAAGAGAACGAAGAGGTCTGACACAAAGAGCCTTAGCCGAAGCAGCTGAATTGACCAGCAGAACGATTTCGAACTATGAGAAGGCAGGTATCTTTGACGCTATAGCCAGTGACAGTATGGATAAAATATCTGCTGTTCTTGGTTACCCTGTTGAGTTTTTCCTAGACAGAGACGTTCCCTCTCTTTCTCCTGAATCTGTTAGTTTTCGAGCAATGACTAAGCTAAGCGCGCAGAAGAGAGATTCCGCGCTTGGTGCAGGCAAACTTGCCCAAGAGTTATCGATCTGGATTGAAGAACAATTTAAACTACCGACACCCAATATTCCTGATTGTAGCTTCGATGGTTATTCGGAACCTGATCGCGCCGCCCGAGCAGTGAGAGAACACTGGGGAGTCGGTGAATTATCGATTTCTAACTTAATTCACCTTCTGGAAGCAAATGGTGTGCGTGTGTTCTCGCTCGCTGAAAATTGCATTGAAGTTGATGCTTTTTCATTTTGGATTGACGAAAAACCATTTGTTCTTCTGAACACAATGAAAACACCGGAGCGTAGCCGCTTCGATGCAGCTCATGAATTAGGTCATTTAGTTCTTCACAAACATTCGAGCAATAATGGAAGGCAAGCTGAGCTAGATGCCGACCGCTTTGCATCATCTTTTTTGATGCCTGAACGTAGTGTTTTGGCGACAGTCCCAAGAATGCCATCGCTGGATCTACTTATCTCAATGAAAAAAAATTGGAAAGTATCACTCGCAGCTTTGGTCCGTCGCACATTCGATGTGGGTTTATCTACCGAATGGCATTATCGACAGTTATCAATTGAGTTAGCTCGGCGGGGGTATCGGACCAGCGAACCACAAGGCATGGACGATCGTGAGAGATCACTTGTATTAGAAAAGGTATTTTCAGCACTGCGTTCAGGTGGGATCAAGCGTAGTACGATCCTCGAACAATTGCGGTTCCCTGCAGATGAAGTAAGTGCTCTTACCTTCAGCAATAGCTTCTTTATGGGCTCCATTGATGGGGAAGGCTTATCTGAGCAAACCTCTGGTAAACGCCCTCCACATTTGAGTTTGGTTAAGTAGATTTGAATGAATATGGCTTCTACTTGCCATATTCATTTTACAGCAGCGACTACATCTAGTAATCATGTGTATTAACTCAGATTTGAACTGACACAATTCTGGCACAGAGCCAGATCTAATCTGACTGTCCGCTCTGTGCTATGAGTTCAACTGGTCGATGCAACGCTATCCTCAATAAAGGGGGACGTTGCCATGAAACGAAGAACGCGGATTAACTACACGCCAAGGCGGACATAAAACCTATGCGGTAGGTAAACTCATTGAGCATGTACTTAATGATGTTTGTAAACGCCTTCCAGTTTCCCTTCCCAGAACGACTCTGTTTTTTCCAACCCAAAGAGATGAGTTCCCTTGCGATAAGTTCATTCATGACGCCATGCCCCATCAACAGCACAGTTCCCTTGAACTTGTTAGCAACATTTATAAGTATTTCTGCCCCCTGAAAAGCACGCTTTTTTGCCTTTCCCAATGACTCGGTCTTACTGGACATGCCACAGAGCCATATTGCACGAAATAAAACGGCCCAGCATGTAGGTGATAAACGGAAACATGGGATCAGGTCAACTTCTCTGAATACTTCATCAATTAAGCCAGGTTCATACCCTAATGCTCTCAGGGAAGAAAGCGCTCTGGGTAAAGGACTGCTTATAATCTGCAACGTACAGGATGACAATAATTTGCTTGATTCCGGAGGCGTGTCGTTACCTGTATCGGAGATATTATATTGTTCAATCCAGTCAGCCATTTCACGGGAAGTCACTTTTGGAGAACCAGTGTAGGTGGGCTTTCCATGATGCATCAAAATAATTTCCATATTGTGCTTCCTGTTATCATTGCTCGACCGCACACGAAATAATGTGTTTAAACAATGCTGTTCTACCATCGGGTTTAGCGTTAGCCACAGCGATCACATTCTCAGATTATCAACAACTTTAGCACCGAGAATCAGGACTGATTTCACACTTGTTTCAATTCGATCAATGATTTCCGTCCGTGGGCCATTTATCCATGCATCGCTACGGTAAAATTCATCCTGTGAAGATTTCAAATGCGCGGGATCGTCGAAAGAACGGATCAAGTAATATGAATCTTCATCGTGTATAGAGTTACCAAAAGAAACTATATCCATTCCCGATGCACGATGAAGAGGCGTACTCTGCTCAACCATTATTTTATGGAAAGCATTTCCTGTCCCTCTCTTCAAGGTGTACTGCAATATCTCGACTATTCTCATCATTATTATTACCTGGTTGATGCCTATGATTTCTTTTTATCATAACGAAATGTTAATGGCACAATTAAATGAGATATCTACAATACAGGCCTTAGCCTCTACAACCCGACCTAGTTAATAGTCTGATGATTCTCAGGTCGTTTTCCCTGTGGGCATGAAACAACCGTTCAGATTCACTGATAGTCACATCATGCACACCAATCAGGCAAGCAAAGCCGAGTTGCATAAGTCCATCTGGCTCGACTTCCGATGCTCGCTCAAAGCCGCCGAGATTTTCGAGTGGCAGGTTAGTGCCATGAACGGAAGTATTCAATCTCTGAATATAACTACATTATTTTGATTCATTGTGTTTAAAATCACCTACTCATTTGATAATATTGGGAAAACCTAAATACATAAGGGATAATGATGAATGTGTTTATTGATACAAATCTTTATCTAGATTTTTATCGTATGGGGCAGGATAAGTTAGATGAACTAAATAAAGTATTTGCCCTGCATGACTATGGGCAACTAAAAATTTGGTTACCTGAGCTATTAAAAAATGAATTCTGGAGAAACCGTTCCAAAGTCGTTGCTGATAATATTAAAGAAATTGAGAAAGACTATAAACCATCTCTACCACATATTTTCAGGCAACATGTTGATCAGAAAACCTTTCTTAAAACTGTAAGTGATGCTAATAGACTTAAAAATAAAATATTCGAAGATATACAACAGCAATTTAAAGATGAAACCTTAGCAGCAGATTTGGTTATCAAAAAGATTTTTGATGCGGCAATAAAAATAAATGCTGATGATGCAACTATCGATAAAGGCAAGCGTCGTTTTGACTTAGGAAACCCACCCGGAAAGAATAAGTCTTACGGTGATGCAGTAAACTGGGAATGTTTGCTTGCTGCTATACCAGAAGGTGAAGATATATATCTTATTACAGAAGATGGTGACTATAAAAGTTCATTCATAAAAGATGATATGAATGAATATTTGAAATATGAATGGAAAACCAAGAAAAAGTCTGAACCACATATCTATGCAAGATTATCTGAGTTTATCAAGGAGCATTTTCCTCAAGCCAATAATTTAGCGGATATGGAAGTTAACTTGATTATCAAAGAATTAGAAGAATCAGCAAGTTTTGCTAGTACTCATCATGTTGTTTCGAAACTTCTGAAGTTCAAAGATTTTAAACAAGATCAAATTTTCAAGATCATAAATATATATTTTGATAATAATCAGGTTAGATATATCAAAGATGATCCCGATGTAAAAAGTTTAGCCCGAATGATAATTCAGCAAGGTGATGAGGAAAAAGATCCAGAGGGTATTCTTGAAACTTTCAGAGTAATGATTGACTAAAAAATAAAAATGGGAGATAAGATCTCCCATTAAGATATATGGAACAAACCCCTGCACATTATCTATTATCTTTGTACGCTACCATGGGTTATTTTTCGCTGCCTGGTTGACGACGGCCTAACGCACAGTCAGCCAAACGCGAAATTATGCGTCACGTAAATTTCTGCGGTTCCAGCGTTCAACCCCTTAATGTGCTTTGATAACCTCCAATGCCCTATATTCAATAACGTGCTGACAGATCTTTTTTGGGTGAGAAAACCACGACCGCCCCACAGATTGCAGATATGATGATTTCGAAGAACTCCCTCTGGGCCGTTCAAATTCGCTCTCGGGACAACCTTAACTGGTGCAGTTATATACAGAACTTCGACTCCCCTTAACTTTGTGTTAAATTCCAAGGATGAGTATAATTGGAGGTTGTTATGAAAATTGATTATGACGTAAGTCTTTACAGAGAAATCGCAAATTTTAGTGTAAATAAAGTAGTTCAAGTATTTAATAAAAAAGGTAGAAAAAGTACTATCCATATCACAAATATAACGCAACTTTCGTGGCAAAGTTTGCAATTACTAGTATCCAGTGGTTCAGATAGATTCAGTAAAATGGTATTTCTCTACCGAGAGTATTCCAAGCAGGGACAGATTTCTGAGTCAGCTATTAGAGGCAAACATCTTTCTTCGAATGAAACTAAGGAAATCAACGAGTATGTAAAAATTTTTCGAGAGCATGGTTGCACGAAACACCACGAAGTTAACGAAATTATAACCAAAAATAGATTGTGGGATAATTTCAAAACTATTCGTTCGTTAAACGATCATGGTGAATTTAAAGAAATTGAAGGTATTCAGCCGCAATATTTTGAGATTATTTGTAATATTCTTAAAATTTCTGGAGATAAAGGCTTACCACTTGATGGCTATAAAAAGTATTAAAGCAGCTAATGGGTCTGATGCAGGCTATACAAAAACGCATAATTCTCTTAGAGTTCCTATGCATGTAGATTAGGTTAGCCTTAAAGTGAACTTCCGCTGTTCGCTCGGAGCGGACTGTCAGATTTGATTGCATGCTGCCTGAGAAAACTGTCCGCTCAGGTTTGAGCTAATACAAATCATGACAACCAAACATCCATTCAAGTTCCTACTACGGAAAAATAACTAGCCGCTACTAAAGATTTAAAAACCAATCGGGTTCGATACTCACTTTCTCAACAAGCTCTGTTTTCACACCTAAACTGAGTTCCTTTAGCTTATCCGCTAACTGATCGCCATCAACTAAATCGATTGGGGCAACACCGTCACGGTTTGCTTCTTCTATGGCAGCTTTTGTGAAACTCCCAGTTGTAATAAACATTCCTCTATCTGCACGGCCCACAGTTGCACCCCGGAAATCTCGTATCTCTGGAGCCCCAATCGATCCCTTATATTTTTTGCACTGAAAAGCAATGTGAAAACTCATCAAACCATTTATTCTGGCAATGCCTTTACCATCTATGCCACCATCACCAGTACGGCCTGTAACTTCAACGTGAATAAAACCAGATTCTCGTAGAAGCCTTTGAGTTAATCTTTCAAACGCATCAGGACTCATTTCTTCAATCAATACATGATGTAACTTTTCGCGCCAGGCAAGCACTTCCTCCGGTGAATCATCAACAGACAATTCAGGTTTACTGGGATCCGTTGTAGCTTGGCTGGCTTTTCGGTCTAATGTACGAACAAAATTTACGATCTCACGACTATCGATTCCCGACACTTGTTTCGCTTTGTCCGTTAAGGTCCATACACCACGCGATGAATTCTCTAGATAACCCGCCTTTTTTAAGTAAGTGCGCGCCCAAGCTAAGCGATACCCGATCTCTGTCTGACTGCTTTTCTCCGGGTTATGTAAAATAGCCAAAGTTTCTTCATCAAACTTTTCTATATCGACCACAGTCTCATAGATTTCATCGATACTACCAGATCCCCCTAAGTTAACTAAGGCCTTCATTAATGGGACCATAAGCTGATCATAGGTAACCATTTTTTCAGAACTCATTTACTTTCCCCCCACCCAGACATCATTAACTCTGTGAAATCGCGACGCGAGAGCACGTTGGAGCAATCACGCCAATCTTTATCTGATGGAGACATTGTCTCTGTATAGCGCAGATCAAATCCATTAGCCTGCTTCTGGGCGTTAATATACTCATCCATTTTCTCACCCATAGTTTCAATATCTTCTATCCATTCATCCCGGATGGTGTCAGGCAAAGAGCCGAACAGATTGTAACGGTCCTGCATTCGTTCAGACAGTTTCTCATAAACCTTTTCGTCCACGGTTTGCTCGTTGACGAGATTAAGCATACTGACTTTTTCACGAACTTGACCAAAGCGCTTGATGCGGCCAATACGCTGCTCTAAACGTGTCGGGTTCCATGGCAAGTCAATATTGATCAACGTACCTAATGTCTGAAGGTTCAGGCCTTCACAAGCGGCATCCGTTGCAACCATGATCTCAAGTTGATGCTCAGCAACCATACGCTTAAGCGTTTCCCTTTCAATACTGACACTTTCACCCTTTTGATAAAGGCGGCTGCGACCTGCTCCAGCATAAAGACCTACAGCCTGATTAGGGTAACGTTCAGCAAGTGAGTCGGCGACCCACTTAGCAGTGTCGTAATACTGGCTGAAAATAATGACTCCAAATTTCAGCCACTTTTCCTTATCAAGGTAATGAATCACAGCGTTGAGTTTCGGATCTTCTTTTATATGCTCAAGTCTGGTTATCATCCTTTCCAGAACCTCAATTTCATCCGGACTTTCGGCTTTAATCTCAATCAGCTGTTCATCACTTTCCTCGCTAACAGTCCGGCCAGCCAATAGCATTCGGGCCGTATTTAACCCAGCAGCAATACTCGAGCAAATCCGTTGTTCCATAAGGTTTTTCATGAAGCCACTGCCTTTCCCATTCAGAGCAAGGGCTTTGCCAAAATGTCGTGCCTCTGCGTAAGCTTGTCGGAAGTCCTCGCTTGTTCTCAAGGCTTTCCCTTCGAACAGAGAATTAAATTGGTGAACTTCCTTTGCCAACTCCCGATCAGGATGAACATCTACACCTATACGGGGCAAAAGACCGGCATCTTCAAGCGTTACACGTTTGCGCAAAACGATGTGACGGATTAATGGGTTTTCACGCTGAAAAAAACTGGCACCAGCAATATCTCTGTCCAGCTCATCTTCAAGATATTCTGTTGAGTCCTCTGAAAGATCAGAGAGCGTATTCTTTATATCCCATTTGTCATTTTGATAAATTAAGCCCAAATCCTGACGAATAGAGCTGAATAAGCGGCGTGCATTCTGTTCATTAGTTGAATCCACGACTGGCAATGGTGAACGAAGCAGTTCCCACGCAAAACCGGGTTCAGTAACACTCTGCTCGCCCGATAATATAGGTAACACTTCCTGTGGGCGATGCCATTTGGCAAAGTCATTGCCGAGTACAAAATTACCGCTACCTTGATGTAAGATGCCAATCAAGTCCCATAAATCTGCAGGGTTGGTTTGAATGGGGGTAGCCGTGCCCAAAATGACATGATCTGAGCGTGCAGCGATTTCACGCATGAAAGTGAGTAGCTCATTATACGAACCAGCATCTTTGCCAAATCCTTGTCTGCTACGCGCTTTATGAGCTTCATCCAATATCGCCACACCAAAATGCAATCCCAACAAATGTTGCTTCTCTAACGAGTCACGCATCATTAGACCCGTGGATACAATTCCTACGCGAAGCGGACACTTTGCAATATGCTCTTGCCCAGTTGGCGAGATGATCCTCCCTTCAGGATCTAACCAAGCTTTCTTTTGGGTATGCCACCTAGCACAGGGAATGCCCAGCTTATCAATCATCTCCACTTGCCATTGCTCACAAAGCGTGGCTGGGGCAAAAATAATAACGGGCTTGCGCTTCTTATTATCGCGATCGCTAAGTAAACACAATGAAAGTGCAGCAGTAGCCATCGAAAGGGTTTTTCCAAGACCAACTTCATCAGCAATCAATAAGCGTACAATGCCATGGTTGTGGTAATGCCGAATGCACTCACTGACAAACCCTTGCTGCCAAGGCTGTAAGGAAAATCCCTGCCGATAAAGTGGAGACTCGATCAGCGCTGCAGGAGCTACATCATCATCTTCAACGATATCTTCAAATAAAACCTCTCTGCGATAGCCACGCCGCTTCACCTCACGAATAACCGCTTCAGGTAACGGGCGAGCAGCGTTCCACAAAAAATTGAACTCCTGCTCAATCCACGCAACACCTTCCGGGGATTCATCTTCCCAGAGAATTTCATAATGCCGCTGCCAGCCACTGCTGGTTTCGTTCATAGAGCCAATGAAGCCAACTTTTCTCCCATCAGCAAGCTCAATAACACCTGCTTTACCGTGCAAAAATCCACAAATACTGTCAGGAGCGACTCGAATTACTTGACCATGTTTGGCCAGAAAACTGTCAAGTCGACGATAACGGTCGCGGTTGAGTAAACTTTCAGCTTCAATGTCCCTCTCATTCCAGCGGCCTATCATCTTGGACTCACGAAGCTGAGCCACTTTCAGGTCACAAGGATGGATATCCACATTGCATACAATTTTTACATCCGGGATAGAATCAAGTAGCTCGTTGGCCACCTCAAAGAGTGAGCTCGTAAAGTAACCAGCTATTCGTTTGTAGCTGCGAGCATCTTCGAGGTGCTCGAGCAGGAAGCTATTGTCGAGTCTATGTGTGCGTGACGAAAATCGCCGAATGCTCATTGATGTAGAATCTCCATCCAGGTTATTACCCAACTAATCGTTTCATTGATTCATCATCGATACTGTTCACGTTGATCATTGACCAAATGCACGCATATTCTTCAGGCGGGCCCCCAACACTTCAGCAGCCTCACGAGTTGCTTTCTCGGGAGCTTTATTTTCGATAAAGGCTAAAATATCGAGCAATGTTGGCCGTACCTCGATGAAGTCTGGCAAGTCTCCCTGAAGTTGACCAATTATGATTTGAGGGTCTTTTTCATTAATTATCTGCTGTAAACCGATGATCAAATGACCCAACCAGCTTGCTCCAAGCTCGGTACTATCCGTTAGGTCGCGCGAGACAAAATCGGGTATCCTCTTCAGCTGCGCCTTGCTAGCGGTCATATTGCCCATTACCCTACCGTAATCTTCAACCCGGAAAGCTTTGGCAAAGTTCTGGTAGTTGTCGAGTTTAGATGCACCGGTAGTTTCAATATCCATCATGCGCAAATAAAAGCGCTGAATGCCGTTTATTTTTTGCCAAGTATCGGCAGACAAACCTTCTGGCACCAATAAACTGTTTGCAGCTTCAGCAGCTTGTTGGACTATTTCGTCCACAACTGTCACTTCTCCACGAATACGCGGACGTAGTGCAAAGCTGGTAACATCTTCGCCACCGATATGGGTATAAGACGTCAATACCTTTAGTGCTGCAGCATAACCGGCCATTTGAAGATCAGAGTCATTAAAGACTGGTTCCCCCAGCTTATCTTTCACTTCATCATTCAAGTGCAACATATTTTCGATCTGACGTTTTACTTCCACCCGTACTGCAGGTAAAAGTCGTTGCTTAAATCCAGCATTTTCACCAGCAAGACGTTTGCGCAACATCAGGATGACAGTACCTTGCACGTAACCACCTTTCTTCAGTTCAGTACTGGTTTCCGTGGCGATATACCACGCGCCGACTACCTGTAATCCAGAAGCCCAAAAAATACCGATCATGTCTGACCAAACGCCGGTGTCTTGATGGGTAAACATTACACACTGCATACCATTGTCAGGCATATTTTCTGCCATCGTCTTATAGGCACTCACCATTCCTTTGCGGAAATCATCACCTGAGCCTTTTATGGCTAAGGCACGACGCGAGTCCCAAGCCCACTCATCAAACGGCTTTGGAGGATTCTTGCGAAGCCACGCGATAAAAAACTCTGCTATTTCATGGTAGTTAACTGCATCTGCGTAGGGAGGATCGGTAATCCAATAATCACAGCTAGTAACGACATCAGCCGCTTGTTGATTTAGGATCTGTAGCTGCCCATTAGTGGCGCTGCTTGAGCTGGTTAAAAATAAATAATTTTTTCCAGTTACAAAGGAACGAACACCATATGAGTAGTTTGTATTGTAAGCTTGATTGTAAAAAGTTTGTGTGATTGACTCCCTCGCTGCGCCAGTGCCATATCGACAAAGCTTGCTTGACCAGTCAATCATTTTGGCCAAAGACAAATTTAGGACTGGCTGTACATCAACGTCCTGCTCAAGAATTTTCTTTTTTGCAATAGCTGCAACAAGCAATTGCCTTGGACTGAACATATGATGCCAATGGGTCCATCCCCTTGTTCGTATAGGCTCGTCAGTTTTAGCACCAGGTTCAATTTCCATATCAGGAATGAAACCTTTTTTTTGCCACTCTGACAAATTTTCGCGAACTATTGTTTCTACTTTGATTTCTCTTCTAAGATCATTTTCAGTAACAGAAGAGAAATAAGTCTCTTGCCTTCCTAGATCTAAGCTTCTTTTTGTAATCCATTGGATAGCATAAATTCTTTCCTGAAAGACATCATCAGGCTGCGGCTTGATATCGTCTTTTCTCCAAGAGCGCAAACGATTCTTGGTTGTTCCATCTTGATGCCTATAATCACCTCTCAATGTTTTAATTGGAGTGCGATAGGTTTTCCCTTCTAGCTCATATACAAGGCTTCCATCCTGGACGGTTCCCTTTTCTGCCTTTTTAAGCTCATCAGATGTAACGTCAGAAACGATGTCAACTTCAAACCGTTTTGAACTATAATCTGGGCGTAGTTCCGCAATTACATTCCGGCTTTTTGAAACAACCAAACTTGGTATAAGTGGCACTAACCATCCAGTCTCTGGGCATTTCGCTTCAAGGCAGCACAAAAATGCCTTGGCTCTATTACCATCGCTATCATGTTCAATTTCAAGGCTTTTTATCTCTTCATCCACTGCATTAACGAGTTTTTGTTGTGCGATTTCTATTTTTTTTCTTTCTTTAAGTGGTGCTCCGATAATATTTGTCGTGCCCCAAGTCAACATACATGCGATAGGGTTCAGATCACTAGCAAATGCATCGCAACCAATTCTTGCTGCTTCAAAAGGTATAGAACCTCCGCCAGAGAATACATCTCCAACCTTTGGCTTGTGTCCAAACCTAAGAATACCTAGTTGTTCTACCAGACAATTAATACTGTTAGCATTTACGGAAAATGGAGAAAGATGTGAATTCACGCACGACCAAACATGACTATACAACCATGTTTGGTCACATTCTTCCGGACGTCTGCATAACAAAGATTTTTCTTCATATGTCACCAACTGATCTAAATATTGTTTAAATAGTGGTATTTTTTCATTATCTGTAATATCCCTTCGCCATCTAATTTTCAAACCTAACTCATTACTATCGAAAGGTGCATGCAAGATATTAACCTCTCGAAAGTGTTCATCATCATTTTTTAAATTGTGGGAAAAATAATCCCACGGATTATGTAAACTGATAGCCGAAATAATATCTACTGGCTTGATAGAACCTAATGTAATTGCTCTCTTTGCTAAACTCAATGAATCAAAACCTAGCAACATTTCAAATAACTCGAGATCTTTTTCCTTATTATTAGTTTGAGGAAGCAAAGATCCCAAAATGATGCTTCTTACTAAGATAAGGGGTTTTCGGCCTTTCCAGTAGGATCCGAGGCCGGTCAAAGTTTGACTTTGTACTGATGTTCTTTCTTGCTGAGCTTCAAAAGAAACTTTTTGTACAGGATATACCGCTTCTATAAGCGATGGCGCATCCTTAAGCGCAAATGGAGTTAATTTTGCCATTCTACCTTCATCTCCAAACAGACCGAGCAAAGAAAATTTTCCTAGCACAGTCTGTAATCTATAAAGTACATTTTTAGACTAATTGGCCTTTTACCGCCCGAATCCAAATCTTTAGCTAGATCTTTTTTCCATACCCTAGCTCTTTAAGGCTGCGGCCTTGAAGATCCCGCCAAGCATCCATACCGCTACGTGGATTACCAGCTACCACACAAGCAGCCGCGCTGGGACTTTTAAATTGATATTCATGTATAAAGGAATAAACTTCTCCTTGATTCACGAGAACACCTTCATCTAGCAACTTCTGCCTTAATTCTCGAATAGCTGGACGTAATGATTTCGCTAGAACAATATTTGCTGTTGATCCCTTTTTGACCAAAAACTCAGGACTACTCATTTCGCCAACCGGTTGCCCGATAGCCTTGGCAAGTTTGGATTCAAACAAGAATAAGAACTCCTCTGCATTTGAGTTGCCTAGAGCAGGTTCAATAGATAATTGTGCATTCGATGCATCAAGAGATAACGAATCGTTACCACCGGTATCGTTAGACAACAAGCAGGTATTATCAGATGATTTCAAGTCGCCATAACTTACTGATGGTTCCTTTATTTCGTGTGATTCTGGTGCATGCCGACTATAAGAGACACTGCTGTCTTGAGTGAATTGTATTTGCTCTGTTTGTACGATATCACCAAGTGCGTGACGCAAGGCAATACGCCACCCAACATCACGATCTTCAACCCCCCCAGTACTTTTGGCTGTCATGCCAAATAACCACCAACGTTCTTCTGGGCTAAGCGCTAACCAATTGCGAACTGCAACGGGGATATTGTCAATTTCCATCCCCTCTATTGCCCAAGCGAGTACACAAATCTCCTTACCTAACAAACGGTCAAGCATGTTCTCCCCTACTTGCCAAGAGCTGGTTTCTAAGCCATAGCTTTTCAAGCGAGCATTAAACGCACGTTGGACTTCAGCGCGTATCGCTGTCCAACGAGTGCGGTCTAACTGCACACGATCAACTACAGAAAATTCTTCGCTTTGCGCCTGCAAACCCAGATACTCACTAATTTGCACTTTACCGGTACTTGACTTTGGAATGATCACTTTAAAGTGGTGAGGATCACTGCTAGCAGGCACACCGAAACCCAGCGTCGGATGCTTAACACCTGTCGTGGTTTTGTTTGATTGTGCCTTGGCCATATATCTAGTCTCTGTTTTTGGGGACTACTCTTCTTGAGCAATGTCACCAGGTTTCAACTCAATACCAACTAACTTGGCGAACTCTTTGGCTTCAAAGCCATTTTCAAAATCGATACCCTCTCTTACAGCAATCGAGACATTAGCATTAGCTTCGTTCAATACATCCCGCAGGCTATTTATAGTCGCCTCGATCATCGCGGCCGTGATATGACGCTCTCCAAAGCGAACACCAACGGTGTTCTCTCCTTCACCAATCTCAATGCGAACACCTTTAAAGCGTGTGTTCGCTTGGTCTTTAAAGCGGGTTAGCACCTTGAAGACCTTTTCTGTTGTATCGAGCGGTACACGCTTTCCACTGATTAAACTCGCAGGCTTGGTGTCATCTATCTGAACAGTTTTGTCGCCGCTATGCTGTATCGGGAAGTCTGCTGTTTTGGTTGCTTCACCTGATTTTGCGTAAACCAACAAGCGAGCAGCATTAGAGCCAACTTCAAACGGAGCGATATATGGTTGCCCATCTTTCGGATTTGAGCCGTCTATGGTGTAGTACATCTCGGATTTCGGCGTACACTGCAAAGTGACCTTTCGTTTATCTGCGGAAGGTTCGATTTGATGTCTGATTTTTAGATCTGCCACCCAGCGCGTTGCGGGGCCACACTCATACTTTCCGGTTGGATCGACAACTTTAAAATAAAGGGTACCTTCCCTCGTACTAAAATTTTCCAAATCATCAACTTTTGGATCAGTATCCAGTACTTCTGGTTTAGTCGAGAAATAGATAACTGGACTTTCGCCCGCGTTTCTCGGAGTCAAAGAGATCAATGACTCTCCGCTTTCTGGGCTAGTGCCTGCTAACGTGACGTTAACACTAGTTTTTTCTTTCGGGAATGGACCTTTTTCTATATAGCCATCCTCCCCCATTCTCCAACGCCCTTGCTTGAGAGCTGCGGCCCTGAGGGTATCCATACCACTACCGCCTGGCATCCATGGCCAGCCTGAATTACATTTGGCACGATTGACGACATCCTTCCATGGGGTGCGGCGGTTGCTAGCACCAGAAGGCCAAAGCTCTGACTCCGCCATAGCAAAAAACTGAGTGAAATCCTTTTCCAAATCGGAAGCTAATTTATAATTAGCTCTTGGATCTGCCATCAATTTTTCAATTTGCGCTTCAGCAGATTGATCACCTTCCCCAACTTTTAATCCATGATCAATTGTGACTTTGAGCAAACGCTCAGAACCATCGATCCCATCGATACCAGGAAATAGGATTGTATTATAAGCTGCAGACAAGGCTTTGATAAAACGCCCCTCAGCTTCTTCTAACCTATCGCGAGCTTCCTCATATAAGGTATCGCCGGCCTTCAGGCGTTTGGTAATTTGTTCGATGGCATAAAGCTCACGTAGGCGGTCTTCTACAGCATCAGCCATGATGCTGTCCTGTCCGGTAAGCACAAGTAAGTTGTTTTTTTCCTGCTGAAACTCAAAGAAATTAGTGAGTTCGCTCGGCGGTACTTTGCCATCTGGCTTAATCACTATAAGGACACGAGGCCCACTTAGTTTGAGCTCATCCATGCGAGGGAGAATCTGAACTTCCTGATAGACGTTACGACGGTTAGGATGAAGGATTCCTTTTAGCCTATTAATTAGAGCCTGATCAATTTTTAGCTGCGGCAATTCCTTAGCATTACGCTCGATCTGGCGTGAAAGATTTTCTGTTTCTTTGATATAGAAACGCTGATCTTCACGGTGTAGATACCAAGCTTGTTCCCGTAGTTTTTGTAGTGCATCAAGGAACTCATCAGCTTTACGATACGGCGCGGCTAAGAATTCAATTACTTCACTTTCCGACAGACCAATACGCCCCCCTACGGCACGAGACAATGATGATGCAAGCAGCAACGTCATTAATTGGCTGGCCGCATCGTTACTGAGTTCGTTATCGATATTCTCGGCAATAGCGTCGCCTTTGTCAGCAATATCTCTGGTGACAGCTGGAATTAGTTTTGGTGAAATTCGTTCAATTTCATCATTCACTTGCTCGTCATTAAGGTCCAGGTGCTGCGTGCCGACAAGGAAAACATCATCAACCTGGCGTTGCTCAACACTTTTTAATAAGCGAGCAGTAAACTGCATCAAGCCGCGAGTCTGCCTGAACCCCTCGTTTTCTTTAAACAGAGCTACCAAGTGTTTAAACGATGGATGGAAAGGGTAGGTCTCTCTAATTTGTTCAGCAATTTGTTCGATACTTGCTGCAACAATGTATCCTCCGTCCTCTGCCTTTTTGATTTGTTGGGCATATTCCTCAGCAACTTCATTGATGGTTTGCTCATCTGGCAGCTCATCAATCAATCTCTTTTTAAGGATTTCATAGATTTCATTACCCGATAGCTGTACCGGCGTAATGGTCATCGATTGTCTGCGAGTTTCTTGCTGCAGGTTTGAAATTGCTTCTTTAAGTGTCTTGGTCTGGGCATCATAACTACCAGACAAGTTGGCAATGACAATACAGCAGTTTGGTAGTTCTAATGCAGCACTCATCAAGGTACTAAGGCTGTACACCACCATGTTGGCAAGCGTGCCAGAACCGTATAACTGAGTACTTGCGTTATCAAGATATGGCGGCAACTCATCAATCATTATCAACGTGGGAGTGCTGCCAATAATCTCTTTCCACTTTTGTTGGTCAACAGCTTTAGGACCATTAATCCAATGCTGTTTGATTTTCTCTGACTCACCAAGCTGGGTGGCAATATCCCCCCAGATATAATTGTCAGGATTATTTCGACCATTGAACGCAGCAATTCTTGCATTACCAAAGTCTAAGCGCTTATTAAGATCAGCAGATAAGACCTCGGGACGTAAATGTGTATTTTTTGCAAGCAAGCCTAGCGCAATCATCATGTGGGTTTTACCACCCCCCATAGCCTGGGTGAGCTCGAAAACTGCTTGGTCTGACTTACCAGATAGGCGAAGCATACCTTCTCGGAAAAGTTGCTCCATACCGTGAGTAACATAGTTTCTTGAAAAGAATTCTTTGCCATCGCCTGCATCGTTTATCAGATCAGCCAGATTCTCAATTCCCTGGCTCATTCTGTAATCCTTAATAACAGGATTAAAACGACACGCCTGCTTCACTGTCTTGATCATGTTTAACGTTCCCCACGTTGATCCGATTTCTTGGACTGCTCGATGGCTATATCATTTTTCACGCAATGCTCACGGATCAGCATTTCTATCATGTTAGCGATTGAACGATGTTCCACTTGTGCGGCAGCTCGCAGCGCGTCCTTCAATCCAGGATCTAGCCGGATGGTAAGCGTCGCGGTTTTGGTATTAGCCATGTCACACTCCCGTAGAATGCCTGCAAATGTACTGCAATATACAGTATTAGGTTTTACTGAACAATCGACTTGGCCACATAGCTTTTTTGAATCCAGTACTGATTCCGGCATACACTTTGCGGTTATTGTTTGCCCATTTTTCCACCATAGGTACCCGGCATTAACTTTGTAGCGGCCTAGCAGCTCAGGCCGCAGATTTACAATATATTCAATCCCTTCACCTGCGTATCTTACCAAAATCAAACGGACTAACCGCCTTCTCCCGGTTCGCATCAAGAAAATCAGCCCACCACTGTAGCATTAGCCTGCGCTCATCCAGATGCTCGGCTTTGTGAATATACGCCGCTCGCACAGAGTTACGCTCCATATGGCTCATCTGCCGTTCCACCGCATCCCTCGACCACAATCCCGATTCAATCAGTGAACTACACGCCATCGTCCTGAAGCCATGGCCGCAGACTTCAACCTTAGTGTCATAACCCATCACTCGCAGAGATTTGTTTACCGTGTTCTCACTCATCGGTTTACGAGGGTTATGATCACCAATAAAGATCAGTTCATGATCACCACTGAACGTCTTTATCTGCTCCAGGATATTTAATGCCTGTCGAGAAAGCGGCACCAGATGGGGCGTGCGCATTTTTGAGCCACGCTGCGAGTGCTTTACTCCTTCGATAGCTTCACGCTCGGCTGGAATCGTCCACATAGATGTTTCGAAATCGATCTCTGACCAACGGGCAAAACGCAGTTCACTGGAACGAATAAAGACAAGGAGGGTTAGCTCAACGGCAAGGCGAGTTAAAGGCCTACCGGTATAGCTGTCAATTCGTTGAAGAAGCTCGGGGATACGTTTCAGTTCAAGAGCTGCTCGATGCTGTCTGTTACTTGAAGCAACGGCACCCACCATCTCCTGCGCAGGATTATAGTCAAGCAAACCGCTCTGAACGGCATAACGCATAATTGCAGTTGTTCGCTGTTGTAGCCGGGAAGCCACTTCAAGTCGCCCCGACTGTTCTACAGCTTTAATAGGAGCTAACAGGTCCCGAGTTTTTAGCTCGGCTATATTACGTTTGCCAATGGCTGGAAACAGGTTGTCCTCCAGGCTTTTCAGCACTCGACGACTATGCTCTTCCGACCACTTTTTATTTGTGGCGTGCCACTCAACAGCAAGCTCCTCAAAAGTGCGCGCTTCTTCCTGTTCAACCTTATCATTTTTCTTTTTGTCTCCCGGGTCGATACCGTTTGCCAAAAGCTTACGAGCATCATCACGACGCGCTCTGGCATCTGCAAGAGACACATCAGGATATACGCCTAAAGCCAGCATCTTTTGCTTCCCGCCAAAGCGGTACTGCAGACGCCAGTATCTTGAACCATTGGGGTGGACGAGAAGATGCATACCGTTGCCATCGGTCAGTTTGTATTGCTTATCCGTTGGCTTGGCTGTTCTGACTTTGATATCTGTTAGAGCCATGCTTATCCCCTCCCTGTTGGTACAAGCATTATCGAACCGGAAATACCATCATCTGTACCAACATGTGTTGGTAGATGTACGTTGAAGTCGGTTGACCTTGAGAGAGTTAATATAGCGAGAAAGGTAGGTAAATGCTGGATTTTAGGCATAAAAAAAGACCTCAGTTGAGGTCTATTTACATACATATGGTGCCGAAGGCCGGACTCGAACCGGCACGTCTTTCAACGGTTGATTTTGAATCAACTGCGTCTACCGATTTCGCCACTTCGGCACGAAGAGGTATGCGGAAAACGTTGTGGATTATACCTGTAGCTCATCACCTTGCAAGCCCCATTATACCTTTTACCTTCTAAGTGCTGAAAAAACCAGCGCATCATCAGTTGGTTGTACTCATAAGCCTTCGCACAGGCTTAATCACGGCACTAAAAGCCAACAAAATCTGCAGTTCCCACCACTGGTTTTCCCAATACATCGTGATAGTCTTTCAAACACACCCCGCCTTCGGAGATAGCACCCGTTTATGATACGCCTCGCTGTTATTGGAACTAACTGGATCACCCGTCAGTTCGTCGATGCTGCCCACGAAAGTGGCAAATATAAACTCACCGCGGTCTACTCCCGCTCGCTGGAACAGGCGCAAAGTTTTGCTAGTGACTATCCGGTGGAACATCTGTTTACCGATCTGAATGCGATGGCAAAGAGTGATGCCATTGATGCGGTTTATATCGCAAGCCCGAACTCCCTGCACTCCCCGCAAACGTTACTGTTCCTCAGCCATAAAAAACATGTGATTTGCGAGAAGCCGCTGGCGTCTAATTTGCGTGAAGTGGAAGCAGCGATTGCCTGCGCGCGTGAAAATCAGGTCGTGCTGTTCGAGGCCTTCAAAACCGCCAGTCTGCCGAACTTTATCGCGCTGCAACAGGCGTTGCCGAAAGTGGGCAAGATCCGCAAAGTGCTGCTCAACTATTGCCAGTACTCTTCGCGCTATCAGCGTTATCTCGATGGTGAGAATCCAAATACCTTTAATCCAGCATTCTCAAACGGCTCGATTATGGATATCGGTTTTTACACGCTGGCATCGGCGGTGGCGCTGTGGGGCGAGCCGTATTCGGTGCGCGCAACTGCCAGTCTGCTGGAAAGCGGTGTCGATGCGCACGGTTCGGTGCAGATGAATTACGGTGATTTTGATGTGAATCTGCTGCATTCAAAAGTGAGCGATTCAACCATTCCAAGCGAGATTCAGGGCGAAGCCGGTTCGTTAGTTATCGAGAAGATTTCTGAATGCCAGCGCATTACCTTTATTCCACGCGGCGGCAAACCACAGGATCTGACGCTGCCACAGCATATTAATACTATGCTTTATGAAGCCGAAGTCTTTGCTCGTCTGGTCAATGACAACGAAGTTAACCATCCAGGGTTGATCACCTCACGCTCCACAGCATTACTGAGTACGGAGATTCGCACACAAACGGGCGTGAAATTCCCGGCGGATGATGTCTCTACTCAGCAACCGGCGTAAAGGTATGTAAAAGCCGGGTATCAGCATGTTGACGGATTGTAGCATCCGTAATATTTTGTTACCCGCAAAGGGGAGTAACTTCATTGTCGGTTAATCGTCATTACGGTGTGAAAGCACCCGGTTACCGAGCAATACGAATGGCTTTTTATACAAAAAACCATTCCGTGTTGTAAGTGAGACCTTGCCGGAAGGCGAGATCCCTGTTGCAAGCATTAGCGGCTGGCGTCTTCCGACGTTGGCCGTTTTTGTTTTTATAGGAATAATTTTTATGAATAGTGTCGGCACTCCATTACTGTGGGGCGGTTTTGCCGTCGTGGTCGTCATCATGCTGGCTATCGACCTCCTTCTTCAGGGGCGTAAAGGCTCGCACACCATGTCCATGAAGCAGGCGGCCGTCTGGTCCCTGGTCTGGGTTTCGCTTTCGCTGCTGTTTAACGCAGCCTTCTGGTGGTATCTCACCGGGACAACAGGCCGTGAAGTGGCGGATACGCAAGCTCTCGCCTTCCTTACCGGTTATCTGATTGAAAAAGCGCTGGCGGTGGATAACGTCTTCGTCTGGCTGATGCTGTTCAGCTACTTCGCCGTGCCTGCGGCTTTGCAGCGCCGTGTGTTGGTCTACGGTGTGCTGGGCGCGATTGTGCTGCGTACCATTATGATATTCGCAGGCAGCTGGCTGATATCCCAGTTCGAATGGCTGCTGTACGTGTTCGGTGCGTTCCTGCTGTTCACCGGTATCAAGATGGCGCTGGCGAAAGAAGATGAAGGCGGCATTGGCGATAAACCGCTGGTACGTTGGATTCGTAGCCACCTGCGCATGACGGATAAAATCGAAGGCGAGCACTTCTTTATTCGTAAGAACGGTATTTTGTTCGCCACACCACTGCTGCTGGTGCTGATTCTGGTTGAGTTGAGCGACGTGATTTTCGCGGTCGACAGTATCCCGGCTATTTTCGCTGTGACGACCGACCCGTTCATCGTGCTGACGTCGAACCTGTTTGCCATCCTCGGCCTGCGCGCGATGTATTTCCTGTTGGCAGGCGTGGCAGAACGCTTCAGCATGCTGAAGTACGGTTTGTCGGTGATTCTGGTGTTTATCGGCGTGAAGATGATGATTGTCGATTTCTACCACATCCCAATCGCAATTTCGCTTGGCGTGGTGGGCGGTATTCTGGCGTTCACTCTGATTCTTAACGCTATCGTGAACTACCGTAACGATCAGAAAAAGCTCGCGAAGTAAGATTTTTGTCAGATGGCGCTATCGCTTATCCGACCTACGAAACCCTTCAAACCCCGTCTATGGCGGGGTTTTTCTTTTTATAGCGCCAACTGCATGAAGTGTTGCTAATGTCACATATTTGTTAATATTTAGTTATAAAATCTAGCCTGTACCGAAATAATCAGTGATTACTACTTACTACCCTGCGACATTTCCTTATACTCGACCAGGCAAACACATTTCTTTACATCCGGTCAAAAAAGTACCTCAGAGTACCGACACAGGATGGGACGACATACAACACAGGAAGGTTATTCATGTCTATACAATCTCCGGGTTTACTACAACGCCTGGCACAGGGCAGTCTGGTCAAACAAATTCTGATCGGACTGGTGCTGGGTATCGCACTAGCGGCAATTTCGAAACCGGCAGCAATCGCTGTCGGTCTGCTCGGGACATTATTCGTTGGGGCACTGAAAGCTGTCGCACCAGTGCTGGTTCTGATGCTGGTGATGGCGTCTATCGCCAATCATAAGCACGGCCAGAAAACCAGCATCCGTCCGATTCTGGTGCTCTACCTTCTGGGTACGTTCACCGCTGCATTGACTGCTGTCGTGGTCAGTTTTGCATTCCCTTCCACGCTGCACCTGGTCACTGGTGCGACTGATATCACTCCGCCGTCAGGCATTGTAGAAGTGTTGCGCGGCCTGCTGATGAGCATGGTTTCCAACCCCATTGATGCATTGCTGAAAGCGAACTACATCGGGATTCTGGTTTGGGCTGTGGGCCTGGGCTTTGCTCTGCGCCACGGTAACGAAAGCACCAAAAACCTGATTAACGATGTGTCCGACGCGGTGACGTTCATCGTGCGCGTAGTGATTCGTTTTGCGCCGATTGGTATCTTCGGCCTGGTGGCATCAACGCTGGCAACTACCGGCTTCGAGACATTGTGGAGCTACGCGCAACTGCTGCTGGTGCTGGTTGGCTGTATGTTCGGCGTGGCGCTGGTTATTAACCCGCTGCTGGTGTTCATCAAAATTCGTCGCAACCCGTACCCGCTGGTGTTCGCCTGCCTGCGTGAAAGTGGCGTAACCGCCTTCTTTACCCGTAGTTCTGCGGCCAACATTCCGGTGAACATGGCGCTGTGCGAGAAGCTGAATCTGGATCGCGATACTTATTCCGTTTCAATCCCACTGGGCGCAACCATCAACATGGCTGGCGCGGCAATCACCATTACCGTGCTGACGCTGGCGGCGGTGAATACCCTGGGTGTGCCGGTTGATTTACCAACCGCGCTGCTGCTTAGCGTGGTGGCGTCACTGTGTGCTTGCGGGGCGTCTGGTGTGGCGGGCGGTTCGCTGCTGCTTATCCCACTGGCATGCGGCATGTTCGGTATTCCGAATGAGATTGCCATGCAGGTCGTCGCAGTCGGCTTTATCATCGGCGTGTTGCAGGATTCTTGCGAAACCGCACTGAACTCCTCTACCGATGTGCTGTTTACAGCTGCGGCTTGCCAGGCCGAAGATGCACGTCTGGCAGACAATAATCCGTTACGCGGTTAATTCTCAAAGCTCCCTGCCCTTCGAGGCGGGGAGTTATCCCTCTTGTTGTTGAACCTCTTTTTCGACCTTAAACGGGTCAATGCCCCGCCTTTGCATCCGCCAGAAGCGAATAATATTCAGGCCGTTCATCACCAGAAAACTCCCTTCGATTAACGTTCCGCCAATCGACCCTAGCCAGAAATTATGTGTCACCCAACAAGCCGTGGAGCACCACATTACGCAGCGAGTGGTCAGCCCTTTGCAGCGAAATAATGCCCAGGTACTAGCCACGGTTCCGGCAATCGGTAGCAGCTCCATCGCATGGTTAAATTTAGCCAGCCCCAGGCCCAGCGTTAAGGCAATGAAAATGCTCATCACCCACAGGCTGCGGGTACGCAGGGAGATAACGGTACGGATTGCGTTAAGTTCGGCGCTCATACCCGCCGGGCTTGCACCCATCAGGAAGAAGTGAATACCGATGATGGCGCTGTAACCCGCCAGTTGTAGCTTGAAGCGCCGCTCGTCGCGGTTAATGAACGTGGTAATACCAACCACAAAGGCGAGAACCCCGACGCCCTGGGCAACCCAATACGCGGTCATGACAAATCCTTGTGAGTAAAAACGAGGCGAAAAAAAACGGCATTTCGAATATCAAAATGCCGTTTCATGGTAGCACCTGAAACGCTACTTACAACGTGACGCCACTTTTAAAGATGGCCAACTCGCGGAAATCATTACGCTCGTTGCAGGTTTTCTTGCCGTTAGCGATATCAACAATAGTGTCGATAAACTCTGTCAGCAGTGTATTCATATCGCTGCCGTGCAGCAGTTTGCCTGCGTCAAAATCAATCCAGTGCGGCTTTTTAGTAGCCAGCTCACTGTTGGTTGCGATTTTAACTGTTGGCACAAAACCGCCGTATGGTGTGCCACGACCGGTGCTGAACAGCACCATATGGCAACCTGCGCCAGCCAGTGCACTGGTAGCAACCGCATCGTTACCAGGCGCACTTAACAAGTTCAGGCCAGGCGTTTTCAGGCGCTCGCCATAACGCAGCACATCGACAACTTCGCTCTCACCGGCTTTTTGCGTACAGCCGAGGGATTTTTCTTCGAGCGTGGTGATACCGCCAGCTTTGTTCCCTGGTGATGGGTTCTCGTAGATCGGCTGGTTGTGTTCGATGAAGTATTGTTTGAAGTCGTTCACCATGGTGACGGTTTTTTCAAACGTTGCTTCATCGCGGCAGTGGCTCATCAGGATGCGTTCTGCGCCAAACATTTCCGGGACTTCTGTCAGCACAGTGGTGCCGCCGTTAGCCACCATATAGTCGGAGAAACGACCGAGCATTGGGTTCGCCGTAATACCGGACAAACCGTCTGAACCGCCGCACTCCAGGCCAAACTTCAGCTCGCTGATTTTGCCTGGTTCACGCTTGTCGTTACGCATCACTTCGTACAGGGCCTGAAGTTGCTCAAGCCCTGCTTCCACTTCGTCATCCTGCTGCTGGCAAACCATAAACTTCACGCGGGACTCATCGAACTCACCCAGCGTTTCACGGAAGGCGCTCACCTGGTTGTTTTCACAACCGAGACCAATCACCAGTACCGCACCCGCATTTGGGTGATGCACCATGTTTTGCAGCATGGTGCGGGTGTTAACGTGATCTTCACCCAACTGCGAACAACCGAACGGATGGCTGAACAGGAACACGCCGTCGATATCTTCGGCGTCGTTGTTCTGTTTCAGGAAACGGTTCTGGATCTGACGCGCGATGCCGTTTACACAGCCCACGGTTGGCAGGATCCACAACTCATTACGCACGCCTACTGAGCCGTTTTCACGACGGTAAACGCTCACATCGCGGTCTGCAGCCTGGCTTGCCAGAGACTGGAAATCAGGTTGATAGCTATACTCATCCAGATCGTTCAGATTCGTACGCGTATTGTGTGAGTGAATGTGCTCGCCGGCTTCAATCGTCGCCAAAGCATGGCCAATTGGTAAACCGTATTTAACGACGTTCTCACCTTGCGCAATGGTAACCAGCGCAAATTTATGGCCACGAAGCACCGGCTGGCGCAGAGTCACCTCTACACCTTCAACGGTAACCACTTCACCTTCAGCCAGGTCCACTAACGCAACAGCGACGTTATCTTGCGTATGGATCTTAATGTATTGCATATCAACCTCAGAGCCTGATTAGTTCAGTTCAATGCCAAAGTAGTCTCGGGCGTTGTTAAAGCAGATGTTTTCCACCATTTGGCCCAGCAGCTTGATATCAGCTGGAGCTTCGCCCGCTTCAACCCAACGGCCAATCATCTGGCACAGGATGCGACGGAAGTATTCGTGGCGGGTGTATGACAGGAAGCTACGGCTGTCAGTCAGCATGCCAACGAAACGGCTTAACAGACCCAGTTGCGCCAGCTGCGTCATTTGACGCTCCATGCCATCTTTCTGGTCGTTGAACCACCAACCTGAACCAAACTGCATTTTTCCTGGCATACCTTCGCCCTGGAAGTTGCCAATCATGGTGCCCAGCACTTCGTTATCGCGTGGGTTCAGGCAATACAGAATTGTTTTTGGCAGTTCGTTGTTTTCGTTTTGCTTGCTGAGCAGGCGAGAAAGTTCTTCAGCCATTGGACGGTCGTTGATGGAGTCAAAGCCCACATCAGGTCCCAGCAGTTTGAACTGGCGCAGGTTGTTATTACGCAGCGCACCAATGTGGTACTGCTGAACCCAACCGCGACGGGTATATTCCGCAGCCAGCCAAACCAGAACCGCAGTTTTGAACTGTGCAACTTCGTGCTCGCTTGGGGTTTCACCGGAAAGACGACGAGCCAGAATGCCGTCCAGAGTCGCTTCATCTGCTTCTGCAAACAGAACAACGTCCAGTGCGTGGTCGGAAACTTTACAACCGTGTTCAGCAAAGTGATCCAGACGCTTGTTCAGTGCAGTTTGCAGATCGGAGAAACGACGAATGTCGGTATCAGACACTTCAGCCAGTTTGCCCATGTATTCAGCAAAAGTAGCTTGTTCAATGTTGAACGCTTTATCCGGGCGCCAGCTTGGCAGCACTTTGGTTTCAAACGCATCGAGCGCGATTTGGCGGTGGAAACGCAGATCGTCAATTGGGTCATCAGTCGTACCGACCATTTTCACGTTCATCTGCTTCATGATGCCGCGCGCAGAGAAGTTGTCCTGAGCCAGCAACTCATTACATTCGTTCCAGATTTCATCAGCAGTTGTTGGAGACAACAGTTTGCCAGTGATGCCGAATGGACGACGCAGTTCGAGGTGAGTCCAGTGATACAGCGGGTTACCGATAGTGTGCGGAACAGTTGCAGCCCAGGCATCGAACTTCTCGCGGTCAGACGCATCACCTGTACACAGACGCTCCTCCACACCGTTAGCACGCATGCCGCGCCACTTGTAGTGATCACCTTTTAACCAGATGTCATACAGGTTTTTGAAGCGGTAATCTTCAGCGACTTGCTGTGGCTGTAAGTGGCAGTGATAGTCGAAAATAGGCTGGTCGGCTGCAAACTCATGATACAAACGGCGGGCAAATTCGGTATCAAGCAGAAAATCTTCAGTCATAAACTGGGCCATTGTAGGGTTCCTCTGTTCATAGCAGTTCGATGCTTGCGCATAATGCAAATAAAGTTATCACACCAATTTCTGGAGGCCGAGTGGATTTTTGTGGTATTCGTCACAAAAACCACACTTTTATTGTTAATATTGTGTTTAAAACAAAGCCGCATCCCGCGCCAGTTCTGGCTTGAAAGCCCCTACCCCCTTGGAGTGAGCTGATCGACACTTTTGTGATATCACTCAACTTTTGAAGCTGTATGACAAGTTATCTTTCTGCCGTCGCAATACAGACGTAATGGAATTACTTCAGACGCTGACATCAATAACAGCGCATCACGGTACGGAAACCGGAATTGCCACAGGCAGTTTTTTACATATGGCAAGGTACGGGTCGTACCGGGTGATACCCCCGGATATGAACCCCTTAATAGATCAAACGCTCTGGCAGCAGTGCCGGACGTACGGCCGCATGATGTGCGGTTGTTTATAAGACGGGATGAAATTCGAAATGCGAAAGATTCAAGGCTTGCGCTGGTACATGATTGCCCTGGTAACCATGGGTACAATTCTGGGTTACCTGACACGTAACACTATTGCTGCTGCTGCGCCAACATTGATGGAAGAGCTGCATATTTCCACTCAGCAATATTCCTACATCATCGCGGCTTACTCAGCTTGCTACACCATCATGCAGCCTGTTGCAGGTTATGTGCTTGATGTACTGGGTACGAAAGTGGGCTACGCATTCTTTGCTGTCGCATGGGCAATTTTCTGTGGTGCTACTGCACTTGCAGGAAGCTGGGGTGGCCTGGCAATCGCTCGTGGTGCCGTTGGTGCTGCTGAAGCGGCCATGATTCCAGCTGGCCTGAAAGCCAGTAGCGAATGGTTCCCAGCTAAAGAGCGTTCAATCGCCGTGGGTTACTTCAACGTGGGTTCCTCTATCGGCGGCATGATTGCTCCACCATTAGTGGTTTGGGCGATTGTGATGCACAGCTGGCAGATGGCGTTCATCATCTCCGGTGTCCTGAGCTTTGCATGGGCAATGTGCTGGTTGATTTTCTACAAACATCCACGTGACCAGAAACGCCTGTCTGAAGAAGAACGTGAATACATCATCGGTGGCCAGGAAGCGCATCACCAGACTGACAACAGCAAAAAAATGAGCGCCTGGAAAATCCTGCAGAACCGTCAGTTCTGGGGTATTGCTCTGCCACGTTTCCTTGCTGAACCAGCCTGGGGTACTTTCAACGCCTGGATCCCACTGTTCATGTTTAAAGCTTATGGTTTTGACCTGAAACACATTGCGATGTTTGCCTGGATGCCAATGCTGTTTGCTGACCTGGGATGTATTGTTGGCGGCTACCTGCCACCATTCTTCCAGCGCGTATTCGGTGTGAACCTGATTGTTTCCCGTAAACTGGTAGTGACCATGGGCGCGATTCTGATGATTGCTCCAGGGACTATTGGCCTGTTCACTAGCCCGTATGTTGCAATCGCTCTGCTGTGTGTTGGCGGCTTTGCTCACCAGTCACTGTCTGGCGCTCTGATCACTCTGTCTTCTGACGTGTTCGGTCGTAACGAAGTGGCAACGGCGAATGGCTTGACCGGTATGGCAGCCTGGACTGCGAGCACCCTGTTTGCTCTGGTTGTGGGCGCACTGGCTGATACACTTGGCTTCAGCCCACTGTTCGCTGCACTAGCAGTATTCGATATCCTCGGTGCTATCGTTATCTGGACAGTGCTGCAAAACAAACCAATCAGTGAGTTGAACGACTCGCAAAAACCGAAGCAAGCAATAGCATAATCGGTGTCTCAAATTTGTTTACAAAGCCGCCCACGGGCGGCTTTTGTGTATCTAGAATGTGGAGCCGAACTTTGAAAAGTGGTATAACAAATAAGGTTACCCGCAGGACCTTTCCCGGAGCTACAGATGGAAGTTATGGAACCACGTCGTCTTTATCAGCAATTGGCCGCTGAACTTAAACAACGCATCGAAAACGGTGTTTATCTGGTTGGGGAAAAACTCCCGGCAGAGCGCTTTATTGCTGAAGAAAAGAACGTGAGCCGCACTGTGGTTCGTGAAGCGATTATTATGCTGGAAGTGGAAGGCTACGTTGAAGTGCGTAAAGGCTCCGGAATCCATGTTATTGCGAACCAGGCTAAATACTCTAACCTGCCTGATGACCAGTTTGAATTTGCCAGTTTCGGGCCGTTTGAGCTGTTACAGGCTCGCCAGCTTATTGAAAGTAACATCGCGGAATTCGCGGCGACTCAAGTGACTAAGCAAGATATCGTCAAGCTGATGGAAATTCAGGAAATGGCGCGTAATGAGCACAATTTCCAGGATTCAGAATGGGACCTTCATTTCCATACTCAGGTTGCTCTAGCTTCACAAAATAGCGCCCTTGCAGCCATCGTAGAAAAAATGTGGAGCCAACGCATCCATAACCCATACTGGAAAAAACTTCACGAGCATATTGATAAGCGCACCGCTGATAACTGGTGTGAAGATCATGACCAAATTCTTAAAGCACTGATTCGCAAAGATCCTCATGCTGCTAAAGTGGCAATGTGGCAGCACCTGGAAAACACCAAACAGATGTTATTTGATGCAACCAGCGATGATTTCGAATTCAATGCCGATCGCTACTTATTTGCAGATAACCCGGTTATTCATCTCGATACTGCCGCAAACGGTCAAAAATAGTCATTTTCCCGCGCGAGGGTAAGCAAACCAACCAATAGTGTCAGCGTTTGTAAATACCCTCGCCAGCCCCCCTACGACTCATCAAAATCAATCCTCAACAAAGCACAAATACTGTGACGCATTAGACAGAGCTTTGTTACAATTAGATGCAATTTCACTGTCGGTGTTAGCTTTGCTAACAACCTGCCCGGTCGCATTCACACGGAGTTGTGGCGAACCTGGGTAACGAGCGGTGGATTGTAGGCGGCTACTACACAAGCATAACCACACAGAATAAAGCCGCACTCTACTTATCTGACTTTGATCAGCGGTCTTAACCGATGTGCCAGGAACACTGAATGGAACTTCTCTCGCAACTGTTGAACGCTCTCTGGAGCCAGGATTTTGAAACGCTCGCCAATCCAGGAATGATTGGCATGCTTTATTTCGTCTTGTTCATGATTTTATTCCTTGAAAACGGCTTGCTGCCAGCAGCCTTCCTGCCCGGCGATAGTTTGTTAGTTTTGGTCGGTGTGCTGATTGCCAAAGGGGCAATGGGTTTTCCGGAAACCGTTTTACTGTTAACCACCGCGGCCAGCCTCGGCTGCTGGCTTAGTTATATTCAGGGGCGTTGGCTTGGTAACACGCGAATCGTGCAGAACTGGTTATCGCATCTTCCCGCGCATTATCATCAGCGTGCGCACAACCTGTTCCATAAACATGGCTTATCGGCATTGCTGATTGGTCGCTTCATTGCTTTTGTTCGTACCCTGTTACCAACTATTGCTGGTTTATCTGGTCTGAATAATGCGCGCTTCCAGTTCTTCAACTGGATGAGCGGCCTGTTATGGGTACTAATCCTCACCACGCTAGGATATCTGCTCGGTAAAACGCCGGTATTCCTGAAATATGAAGATGCATTGATGTCCTGCCTGATGCTGCTACCAGTCGTGTTACTGGTAATTGGTCTGATCGGTTCGTTGATTGTGCTTTGGCGTAAAAAATACGGTAACCGCAGTTAAGAGGGATAACGATGAAAACACATTTTTTTCGTGGCCTAAGGGCCACGATGTTGATTGGCGCAATTGCCGCGGCCTCAATACTAATATGGTCTGGAATGCAGCGTACTGAGTCCACACTTGAGATTCGCTCCAGCCAACAAGGGATCAGCATGCCTGACGGGTTTTATGTCTGGCACCACCTTGATGCCAACGGTATTCGCTTTAAAAGTATTACGCCTGACAACAATTCGTTATTGATAAAGTTTGATTCGAGTGCGCAAAGCGAGGCTGCTAAAGCCGTGTTATATAAAACGCTGCCACATGGCTACGTCATCGCTCAGCAAGATGAAGATGACAGTGCCAGCACATGGCTTACGCGTGTGCTTAACGAAAATATCCGCATCGGTTAACCCTTTCCTGCAATCCTAATTTGCTAATGGGGATTGGGTTTTTACTCAATTCCTGACTATGCTTGTTTTTACTTAAACCGCTACAAATCATCACATTCGTTTAATTTCTGGACTTTTTGTATGCTTAACCTTGCGGGTAAACGTACATTCACAATGGAAGGTTTTTTATCATGAACTATCGTACCGTATTGGCTATCGCCCTATTGTCTCTGACGTCCGCAGCGCATGCGAGCTCGCTGTGTAATGAAAAGGAGCAGGATATTCAGCGAGAAATTGGCTATGCGGAGAAACACCAGAATCAAAGCCGTGTCGATGGGCTTAACAAAGCGTTGAAAGAAGTTCGCTCTAACTGCACCGATAGCAGTTTACGCGCGGCTCACAAGAAAAAAATCAACGAACAAAAAGCTGAAATCACCGAGCGGAAAGCAGATCTTAAGGAAGCTCGCGAAAAAGGCGATGCTGATAAAATTTCAAAACGGGAACAGAAACTGGCTGAAGCTGAACACGAGCTGAAAACTTTGCAGGCTCGTGATTACTAAGTTCAAGGATCAACCTCAAACACCTGGAGAGAACCATGTCAAAAGATACCACATCAGAACATTTGCGCGCTGAGTTGAAATCCCTGGCAGATACCCTTGAAGAGGTGCTGAGTGCATCGACGGATAAGTCAAAGTCCGAACTTGAAAAGCTACGTGGCAAGGCTGAAAAAGCACTGAAAGAAAGCCGTGTACGCCTGGGTGATACAGGTGATGTTATTGCTAAACAAACCCGTGAAGCTGCCGCGAAAGCTGACGACTATGTGCGTGAAAACCCATGGACTGGTGTTGGCATTGGGGCGGCGATTGGCGTCGTACTCGGTGTCCTGCTGACGCGTCGTTAATTATGCCTGAATCCCATCAACCTCAAGGTCCAGGTAAAGGCGTCCTTGGCATTGGCCAGCGCCTTGTCACTATCATCGTTGGGATGGTGGAAACACGTGTGCGGCTTGCAGTGGTAGAGCTGGAAGAGGAGAAAGCACATCTCATCCAGTTACTACTGATGCTTGGGTTAACCATGCTGTTTGCTGCATTTGGCTTAATGAGTCTTGTGGTGCTGGTTTTCTGGGCCGTCGAGCCGCAATACCGCCTGAACGCCATGATCGCGACAACAGTCGTTCTGTTGGGTCTGGCTTTCATCGGTGGTATCTGGACTCTACGTAAATCGCGTCAATCCACCTTGCTGCGCCATACCCGTCGCGAGCTCGAAAATGACCGCTCGTTGCTGGAAGATGACAAATTATGAGCAAACGCGAGCTAGATAAACGCAAAGCATTTTTACTCAGTCAGATTCAGCAACAACGGCTGGATTTAAGTGCAGGCAAGCGCGACTGGCTTGAAGTGACAGCGACTTATGACAGAAGCTGGAACACATTGATTAGCTTACGCCGGTACGCAGTTGTCGCCAGCAGCGTTATGGCTATCTGGACAGTGCGCCACCCAAGCTTCCTGATGCGCTGGGCAAGGCGCGGGCTAGGCGCCTGGAGTACGTGGCGCCTGATTCGCAACACAATACAGCCACAATCGCATTAGTATCCAACGCCGCCTTATTCAGGCGGCGTTTTTATTAATCAGTAATATTGAAAAACATCGACAGTTTTCCTTGCTAACAATCCCTTAACGTCACGTCTATTATCCTCCCCATCAACCGCAGTCACCGGTAACTACCGGAAACTGCAAAGACAAACATCCCTGGGCTGATAGCACCCACAAGAGATTCGCTGGAGAGTAAAATGAAAAAATTAGATGATGCAGGTGTTCTGTTAGCTCGTGTCCTGATGCCGATTCTGTTCATCGTTGCAGGTTGGGGCAAAATTAACGGTTATGCCGGCACTCAACAATATATGGAAGCGATGGGTGTTCCTGGGTTCTTACTGCCATTGACCATTCTGCTTGAGTTTGGCGGCGGCCTGGCGATTCTGTTCGGATTCTTTACTCGTACCACCGCGATTATCACTGCAGTGTTCACGATTCTGACAGCGTTCTTGTTCCACGGTGATTTCAGCCAGGGCATGAACTCAACCATGTTTATGAAGAACTTCACCATCGCCGGTGGTTACCTGTTACTGGCTATCTTCGGACCAGGTGCATACAGCATCGACCGTATTCTGAAGAAAAACTGGTAAGGCTTCTATACTGATTAGAAGTAAAAGCGAAGGTTAATACCTTCGCTTTTTTGTTTTTAAGGCTCACGAGGAGAATAAAATGGGACAATTAATTGATGGCGTCTGGCACGATGTCTGGTACGACACCAAATCCACTGGCGGCAGTTTCAAACGCTCAGAGTCAGCGTTTCGCAACTGGCTGACGGCGGATGGTGAACCCGGCCCAACCGGTAAAGGTGGTTTTGCTGCCGAGAAAGATCGCTACCATCTCTATGTTTCCCTCGCCTGCCCATGGGCTCATCGCACATTAATCATGCGTGCGTTAAAAGGCCTCGAATCTTTTATCTCTGTTTCTGTGGTTCACCCGCTCATGTTGCAGGATGGCTGGACGTTTGATGATAATTTCCCAAACGCTACCGGTGATGGCTTATATCAGCATGAATATCTTTATCAGCTCTATTTACAAGCTGACTCTGATTACACCGGGCGCGTTACCGTACCTGTTTTATGGGATAAGAAAACGCAGACTATCGTCAGTAACGAATCCGCTGAAATCATCCGTATGCTCAATACCGCGTTTGATGCGCAGGGTGCTCGCGCTGGGGATTATTACCCGACTGCATTACGTAGCCAGATTGATGAGCTAAATAGCTGGATTTACGACAGCATTAATAACGGCGTTTATAAAGCAGGCTTTGCTACCTCTCAAGAAGCTTACGATGAAGCCGTCACCAAAGTATTCGAGTCACTGGCACGCGTTGAGCAGATCCTCGGGCAGCATCGATATTTAACCGGCGACCAGCTTACCGAAGCGGATATTCGTTTGTGGACCACACTGGTACGTTTCGACCCGGTCTATGTCACCCACTTCAAATGCGACAAACATCGTATTAGTGATTACCTGAATGTGTACGGATTCTTGCGTGATATCTACCAAATGCCGGGCATCGCTGAAACTGTCGACTTCGGGCATATCCGCCACCACTACTACCGCAGCCACAAAACCATTAACCCTACCGGGATTATTTCCATTGGCCCCGCTCAGGATTTGAATGAGCCTCACGGGCGCGACGAACGGTTTAACAAGGGTTGATAAAATTCATATGAACTATGATTTACGTAAAATCTATTCACGGCTATTCTTGAAATAGATCGCTTACAGATCAAGTGATTGATAAAAAATCAAGGCGGGCTACAAATGGATTGGTATTTCAAAGTTTTAAAAAATTATCTTGGCTTTAGTGGACGTGCACGTCGCAAAGAGTTCTGGATGTTCATCCTGGTCAACCTTGTGCTAACCGTGGTTTTAAGCATTCTGGATAAGATGTTAGGGCTACGGATTGCGGGGGATGAAGGTCTGCTGACGACGGTTTACGGCGTACTGATTTTCCTGCCTTACTGGGCCGTACAGTTTCGACGCCTACACGATACTGACCGTTCAGCCTGGTGGCTGTTACTGCTGTTAATACCGTTGGTGGGCTGGTTGATTATTCTGGCGTTTAATTGCCAGAACGGCACGCCAGGCGAAAATGAGTACGGCGCGGATCCAAAGCGCCTGGATGCACGATTCGTTAGTGAATAATAATTTATACCCAACAAACTCACTTAAAAAGGGTGGAGCAGCGCAAAAGCTGCCCACTCTTTTCATTTCAATAATTTTGGAATTTCACGCAAGCACCAGGCTTTTGCTTCGCCCATGCTATCGCGTCGCCACGCCATGATAATGTCAATTTCATTGGTGTATTCAGGGCTCACCACACGTAGCCGTCCTTCAGCAATATCCTGCTCGACCATCGGATAAGGCATCGTCGCTACACCCAACCCGGCCAGTAATGCCTGGCGCTTATCTTCCATGCTACTTACTGTAAGACGCGGCTGTTTATCCAGTAGCTGCACGGTCAGCACAGGACGTTCCCGTGCGGTATCAGCGACCGCGATACCGCGATACTTCACGCGCGTCACCTCGGATAGCGGCTCCGGTTCATTATGAATCGGGTGATCTGGTGCTGCGACATAAACGCTCATCACCTTATATAACTTGCGTGAGTTAATCTCAGATGAAGAACGGAAATGCATATCCGGAGCAATCACAATATCCGCCCGACCTTGCTCTAAACGCTCCCATGAACCGGCCAGTACTTCAGTAATAATCGACAGCTGCGTGTCAGCTTTACCGGCAAGTTTTTCCACCAGCGGATACAGCTTCGCCGTCGGCACCAGAGCCTCTGTAACAATAGTAAGATGCGTTTCCCAACCACGTGCCAGTGCTTCGGCGTCAGTGGTAAGTTTTTCAGCCGCTTCGAGCAAAACTCGCCCGCGCTCCAGCAACATCCGCCCGACATTGGTAAATTTGGTGCGATGGCCTGAACGGTCAAACAGCACGACATCCAGTTCTTCTTCCAGCTTCTGCATGGTGTAGCTCAGCGCCGACGGTACTCGCCCCAACTCATCAGCAGCAGCGGCAAAACTCCCACGCCTATCAATTGCGTCCATGACCCGCAATGCCTCTAGCGTCAATGCTCTCTCTTTAGCCATCTCGTTCTCATTCAGGAAATTTGAACATACCAAGCAGATTAACTGGCTAACAATGCAGCGTCCAGAGCTTTACCATGGGTACAGTGTAAAAAGAGGTCAAGAAATTATGATTACGCCAAGAACTGCCAAACAATGCGGGAAAGCGGACTATGGATGGCTCCAGGCCCGCTATACGTTTTCCTTCGGTCACTATTTCGACCCGAAATTGTTGGGCTATGCTTCGTTGCGCGTACTCAACCAGGAAGTGTTAGCCCCGGGGGCGTCATTCCAGCCACGCACCTATCCGAAGGTTGATATTCTCAATTTGATTCTGGAAGGCGAAGCGGAATACCGCGACAGCGAGGGCAACCACGTTCAGGCTAAAGCCGGGGAAGCACTGCTCATTTCCACCCAACCAGGACTCAGTTACAGCGAGCATAACCTGAGTAAAGAGAACTCTCTGACGCGAATGCAGCTGTGGCTTGATGCTTGCCCGGAGCGCGAAAATCCGCTGGTTCAGAAAATCACGCTTACAGATGGGTCACAACAATTACTGGCCTCGCCAGATGGCAGTAAAGAGAGCTTACAACTGCGCCAACAAGTATGGATTCACCAGATTGAACTGGAGAAAGGCCAACAGCTCAGTTTCCAGCTACACGGCCCGCGTGCTTATTTACAGTCAATTCACGGTACGGTCCATGCTGTAACTTCTGCTGAAGAGAAAGAAGGGCTTACCTGTGGTGACGGCGCTTTTATCCGTGATGAAGCTAACATTACGCTGGTTGCAGATACCCCATTGCGCGCATTGCTGATAGATTTACCGGTCTGACCAGTGTCGACAATGGATAAACAGGAGTCATCAGTGAGTAAGAAATCAACAGCAAAACGAAACGAGAAGAAAGTACTACAACCTGCTGTTGCAGCAACTGTTGTGGCAACGAATCCGCAAGCTGAAATGAGCTATGACGATATGCTGACCGAGCTGGAAGCGATTGTTAGCGAAGCTGATTTACGTCTGGCAGAAGAAGAAGGCACTCTCTAATCTCCTTCCCCGGCTAGCACCGGGGAATTTTCCCCTCACGAGAGACGGTTAACACGCGTCTCCCCATTCTCAATCCCCAACTGATAAAGCGTAAATGGCGTATGTTTTTCAATAAATGTGGCCAATTCTGGCGAATGGCTGGTGAGCCAGATTTGTGTGTAACGACTCGCTTCTGCAATCAGGCGAGCCAACGCGGGTAACATCTGTGGATGCAGGCTATTTTCAGGTTCATTCAATGCAATAAAGTGCGGTGGACGCGGGCTAAGTAACGCCACAGTCAGGCACAAAAATCGTAATGTCCCATCAGAAAACTCAGCCGACTCCAGCGGGCGGTTAATCCCCTGCCGGTGCATCATCATCTGAAAACGTCCGTTACTGTTATCACAGAAAAATGTGCATTCAGGGAAGGCTTCACCCAGCACCTCAAACAGTAACTCGCTATCACCAATTTCAACGATGGTCTGGAACGCGGCGGCCAGGTTTAGCCCATCACCCGCTAACACTGGCGAACGATAACCAACCTGCGGCAAGCGCAACCCGGCTCCTTTCGTGATATCGAACTCATGGTAGAAACGCCAGTTACGTAGCGTTTCGCGGGCGCTGGAAACTTCGGGATACAGGTGTGGCTCGCCAAGTTGGCCGAACAACGATTCGTTCTCGTAGAGCGTGGCGGCGTGCGTGACTTTCTCACCGTTAACATCGTTGAGAAAAACAGCCTGGTTGCGACGATGCATAATTGACGAAGAAGGTCGGCGGCGAAAACCACTCAGCCAGATTTGCTCTTCTTTTACGATAGGATCGAGATCGAACATCGTGGGGTACGGTAATTTGTCCGGGAAGCCGACCTGCAATTCATATTCAAAATCGTCGGTATCTACTGCAAGCGTCATACGCCGTGGCGCACTGGCATACCCTTTGGCGCGGGAGCCTGCCCACATAACCTTTTGGATCCCACCTTCATCAGACAGCCAGTGTGACAACTGCCCCATAGCCGCGCCGTGGATCAAATGGATTGCTTTATAGATGTTGGATTTTCCGCAGCCATTTGGGCCGAAAACCACGTTCAGCCGCCCCAAATCGATAGAGAGTTTGCGTACAGATCGGTAGTTATCGATGTACAGAGACTTGATCATGGCGGCGTGGAATCCGGTGATGGCAGGAGTCGTATTATGGCAATTGTTCTATATATACCCTAAATAATTCGAGGTGCATCGCGGCGGCAAGAGAACAAGTCCCGATGAGCTTACTCCAGTAAGCGATTTGGGCGAGTGAGCGTAGCCAACAAGGAGGCAGCGCGAAGTATGACGGGTATAAACAAAACGCCCGCACAGTTTTCACTGTGCGGGCGTTTTGTTGAATGGTTGAAGCTGACCGATAAGTCAGGAACGCATCCCAATACATCAGGCATCTACAGCGCTGCTGTTTGTCATGTATCACGCACTGTATCTCAATTTGTATCCCGGATAAAGTCCGCCTCCGCATTAGCCAAACGCATCTGATTTACTCGGCGTCCTCAGTATCGAACGTCTTGCTGTACGGACAATGCTTTGACTTCGTAACGTAAGTAAACGTGTAGATCGAGTTGCTGTAAACGCATAATGTTTGTCCACTCGCGGTAGTTGACTGCTCCGGTGCATTCATCGTGGTCCTTCCGGCAGTAGCACTGAATGACATCAACAGACAGCAAAAAATCAAAGAAAGCCTCTTCATTTCAATTCGCTCCTTTCGGTTAACTCTGTGTTGCTCACAATTCATGCGTGGAGATTACCACCCTATAGATCGACAAAAATGATCTTTAAGATCGAATTTACCGATCAAGGTGGTTAAGATAAATCTTAGATTTTCATTGTGTCATTTTGTTCAAGGAGCTGATTTTGACAAAGATACTTCTGGTTGTGCTGGGCTTGTTAGTAGGAAATGCATATGCAGATGACGGTTCAGCGGATATGAAGGCAGCAGCAAAAGCCCTAATCCAGGCAGCGGATTACCAATGTAACAAGGTAAATGGGGTTTACCCCGCCCACTTTAGCAACGCTTTCACTGTGTTCTGCGATGATGTGTATGAGTACACCATCAAGGATCGCGGCGGTCGCTGGACTGTTGAAGTCAACGATTGAGGCCCGGATATGGCAATGAAGAAATGCAGGGAATGTGGGCATAGTGTTTCAAGTAGTGCGAAGATGTGCCCATCTTGTGGAGTAAAAAAGCCTTATATTTCAAAATTTAAAGGAGTATTTTTACTGGTAGTAATTGGATGGACTGGGTGGATCGCGTTTACTGATGACAAATCGTCAGGCAGTAATCAGGTATCCACGGAAAGCGCTTCGGCCTCAATGGGAGAAATCAGGCTCAAAACCGCTGCCCCCGTAAATCAGGCTCCGGCTTCAACGGCACCTTTTACGGCTGCTCAGGTTTGCAAGGCTGCAATCAGCGGAATGTTCGGGCGTGAAGTAAATACGATCAAAGCGGTAAAAGCTAATCCGTCAGGCGTGTTTAAAATCTCTTATCGTCGTCCGTCTGATGGTAATCAATACTCATTCGACTGCAAACTATCCGGCAGCAATGTGATATGGACTGAGTCGGGACAGACTTCCAACCGTTGGAATGGCTCGGGGAGTGTTGAATTCAATGTCGAGTTTGCCATCAGGGAAAACGTCTTAGTGATAACTGAGGCGCACGGAAATTCTGATGATATTTCGTACAAGTTCACTATGAATAATTTTCGCTAAAATCCCACTCGGGGTAGGAGCCTCTTCCTACCCCAACCCCCGCCCCCCGAAACTGATTCACCATTACCCCAGCGTTATGAAAACCTCTGGCTGCAAATATCCTGGCGGTGATTATGCCGTTGGCGCATCAACTGCACGGTCTAACTGATTGCCTCCACTCGAAAACGCCATGAAGGATCTTGGGCAAATATCCGTAGTATGCTGGTGGTCGCAGTATGTCAGATCGCCTCAATAATTTTCTTCACCTTGGCGACCATGCCGACGGAGCAATCACATAACTTCGCGATCTCCGCATAGGTATTCCCGCCTTTGTTAAGGTACGACTCAATCTTACTTCGCAGATTGATATCTGCCGGTCTGCCTTTGTACTTGTTTTCAGCCTTAGCCTTGGCGATGCCTTGTGCCTGACGCTGGCGGCGTTTGGTGTAGTCCTCGTGTGCGTAATGGGCGGCAATGTCCATCATCAGACCATTGATAAGCACTATTATGCGATCACCTGGTTTGGATTTTAATGCATCATGGGAGGTTGGAAGATCCACAACAATGACACGTAAGCCGCGCTCTTCAATACGAGCCTTTAGGGCTTCATATTGTGCAGCGGGGAGTCGGGTCAAGCGGTCGATAGATTCCACCAGCAAAAAGTCACCTTTTTTGGCTGCGGCAATCAGGCGGGTAAGTTCCGGGCGTTCCAGCTTGGCACCAGAGAAGTTTTCAACGTAATGAACAACATTTGTTAGCTGGTGTTTTTCCACAAAGTCATTAAGTGTATCAAGAGCGCGTGTCGCGTCCTGGTCGTCGGTGGATGCCCTGAGGTATGCGTGTGTCGTTGTCATTATCTTTTGTTCACATTAAATTGTCATGTTGCTATCTTACGTGAATAATCTACATAGAGTCAATTTTTACTACTCATTGTGAATGACTTTATTCACGATTGCGCTCTTCATTTCAGGTATACCCTTTGTGAAAACTTTACCGTGGTTTTCTCTTTCACTCATGCAACGCTTTATTTTTTAACCTTTTGATGTGAGAAGATCGGCAACGTGCGGATCGCGGTGGGCGTTGGTGCGTCTGCTGGCGACAAATTTGTCATGGGAAGTGACCCCCATATATTTTTTCGTGTGCGTAAGACTGACCCGGTGGAGTCGAGCCTTGTTTAGCGATCCGCCACTTTAAGAGCTGTACACGGCGATACGCTTTGCCTACGGCAACCAGTCTCTGTTGCTTACTGGCGTGCGCCACAGTAACTACGTTGTATATAAATAATGCATAGGGATTAATGGGATTTCTGGGATTATGTGAATTTATCTTTTATTTTCAATTTGTTTAACCCATCTCGAGCTGGGATTGTTATGGGATTTTTTTATTCACATGTGGGATTATCAGGGGTTGTTTCGACGAATCGTTAGATAATTATGTTAAAGCATTGCACAAACTATGAGTCATCAATAACCTAAGATAAATCTTAGTTATGATGAAGGCGATATCAGCCTGGAAAACGCACAGTCTGTGCGGTAGTTCGACATTGAATAAGGAATCAGCAGTATGGCCGCATACTCTGCGGGTAGTGCCAAATGGTATTTGGGAAATGTGCTGTGGTATGGCGGCCTGAACAACAAGACCGGTAAAGAGAACCAGTTTGGCTTCCTAAAATCTGAGAGCCGGGCCGAACTATTTTTTCATAAAAGCGACATCGTTGGCAGTCAGCTCCCCGTTGAAGATTCTCCGGTATTGTTTCGTGAAGGAGTCGGTAAGCACTGTAAACCCTGCGCGTATGAGGTTCATCTGCTTGACGAACCCAGAACAGCCGAACTTCTGGCCGACTATTTCCGTGCATTCAGTCATGGGGAAATTAATTTCAACAGCTGGACACAACGTGAAGAAGTCATTAAGTGCTTTTTGCGGGCTTGGGGCAAAAATGTGGTTAGTAGGCTTATCGACAGCGGTATCGCACCATCCCATCTGTTAGCTCTGTTCCATCATCGGATGCATTATACCGAGTTGTTTGATGCGATCGCCCCCGACAAAGATTTTGATGGTCTGATCGCACTTCAGATTTGCCCCACTGTCCTGCCAAGCGTGTTTATTGATACGCATATTGAACAGTTTGCCACATGGGCGAAGAAATGGACTGGGGATCATCCTTCCCCTTCCGCCACTCAAGCCGCGCTGATAAAAAATCTGCTTGCAAAGATTTCGTTAAGCGCCACGCTCTATCTGTCATTCTTCAATTGCCTGTCGAGTGAAACAATTCTTGAGCATCGTGGCAGTGATATTGAAGAGTTTATCCGGCGGAGTTTCAGCCAGGATAAAATGACGGTAAATCCCTATGTTCGTGAAGCCTATACGCACGCGTTTGCCTCAAAAGCAGCCTACTATCAGCACCCGGTATTCAAGGACTTTATTACCCCCTGTCTCTTGAAACAGAAGATGTTCAAAAAAGATTTCAGCTTTGTCGGCGATATTGAATCCAGCCCGGAATTTTCGGTCAATCCGGAATTTTTCATTCTCGCTAAGTTGCTACCACTGATTGGTCGCAACGATGAATCGGTGATACAAAGCGTGATCCTGCATGAAATCTGGCAGGCCTTGTTGTCGGGCAGATTTACCGTTGACCATCCCGCCATCTTCAGGCTGTTTCCACAGTGTACCTCGTTGCAAAAACGCTTCAGGCATATCAGGCTGTCCTGCGAAGCCTTCCACTGGCGGGCAAAACAGGCCGACGGTTCGACAGAAAATCGCTTCCTATGCCGGTCGAAAGTCTGCGATGAGCCACGTGTCCTGCCCGTTCTTAGTAAAGCGTTTATGGATTTCTCTATTTATGATTGGCTTGCCCATTATGGCATGCAGTATATGGTTGTTGGGGAGCCGTCTAAGCGCGATCTCCCAATCAAGCTGGCTGCTTACTTTAATCGCATCCGTGAATTGTTTACCCGTCTGAACTGTCGGAGCTGTGGCCTGCTGATGATTCCTAATATGAAATATTCCCGCGTTGAGGTCATGGTGTGGGATGCAGCAAGCAACGGATTTATCCGCACACCTTTCCAGGCTGCCTACCGCCTGACAGTTTTTAAGTGCGCCAGCCAGGGCTGCGAACAATTTGATATCAGCCACTACATCAACCACTGTATTGGCTACAAATGCAGCGAAATTATTGACGATAGAGATCTGACGGAGAAATGCGACGAAGGGCGGTATATCTGCGCTTCCTGCGGCTCGTGCTGCACGCATCATCAGGAGAAATATGGCAATACCAGTGGCGGTGAAACGGAAGCAGTACAGTACGAACGCTTCTACGGTGACTCACCGTACTACACCCGCTAAACTGAATAAAACTTTACCTGCCAGCGACTTGCTCAGTGGTAGGAAAGCTCTTATGGATGCAAAAAAGGGAGCCCGAAGCTCCCTGTCAGAATTGCTCTATCGTATTTTCGGCTGCCCCCTCCAGCCACTGCGCCGCTTGTTTAGGTTTCCAATCTGCCGGGAACCAATAGCGGGAGCGGTCAACGCCTGGACCATTCGTATAGATCCGCGATTGCCGGAATCCAAGTTCCTCAAGCCGGTGCTTAATCAGATCTGCCGGTGCATCGAACAGCAGGCGTAGCGATTCCATTTTGAAGACCCGGTTTGACTCCAGCCAGTCGGATAACTCGATATCCAGCATAGATCGCGATTGTTCCTGCATCTCTTCCAGTGTCTCAGTTGCCCGGCAATGATGCGGGTTGAATCCGGTCAGGTCATAGGCCATCAACCAATAGTAGACCGCATCAAGGCTGCCATCCTGCATGAGCCATTGCGATAATCGACTGATAAATTTGCCTGTCTCCTCTGGGTTATGCCGATGCTCCATAAACTGGACGGCAAACCAACGGCGCTCACGCTCATTCGGTGAAAAGCGGATCGGGCGTCGTTCGTTGCTGGCGAGGATAAACCGGGTATAGGTTGAGACCATCCGGGCTTGCTCCTGCTTCTCTTCGATCTGCTGGCGGCGCTCTGTCAGCAGGGATTTTAACCGGGTATGCAACGATTTTGAGCTGCTGCGGCAATCGTCTAAAAACACCAGCAAATTATTGGCGATAACGGTGCTGAACTGATTTGTCAGTTTGCTGTAGTCATTAAGTAAGGCTGCCTGGTGGTTGAGTAAAGGCGAAATGATTTGCTGAAACAAAAATCCTTTACCCGTACCGGTTGCGCTCGTCAGCATCAGGTGCCAGCTTGGTTTTTCTTCTGGTCGCTGGAATATATGCGCCAGCCATTGCACAACAGTGTGCCGCTCGTCAGCGTCTGGGAACAGGCGTTCCAGATATTCTGTCCAGAGTGACAAATCAGTACCGGCGTCGGTTTCTGTCTGTGGCTCGTATGGCTTCCAGGTATTAAGTACGGGTACGCCGTCCGCCTCGTACACCAGAGGGCGATCGCCTCCGGGGATAAACTCACGCGCCGAAGCGTATTTAATCCGCTGGCGGAGAATATCGTGTAACAGGGGATTGTGACCGCTGTTCCTACATCCAGGTTGTTTCCACAACCACTGCTGATAAAGATTGGTCTCCGCGTGGAAAGCGTGAAACTTACCAGTCAGCGTGCTGTAAAGGTCAGCACCATGATTGCGGGCCAGATAGAAATAACCCCGGTCCATCAGGTATTTTGCAAACTGGTGTGCCAGTCTTTCATGCCCGTTTTCCTCGTCAATATAGATTTCACCAGCATCATTGGCGGCGGTGTTATTCGTTATTCTTTCGTCGTTCTGCTGCATGTTTCCCCCACTGAGGCGTTAATAGTTTTGGTCAGGTCGCTGTATTTCCCTGGCTGGCTGGCGATCTCCGTCAGCAGCTTACGAACGAACACCGGCAGAGGTATATTCCCACGCGTGGCGGTGAGCCAGTCGGCGGTAGTTCCCGTCACCGTGATATCATAAATTTTCATCCTTTATCCTCCGATTGGACGGGTAGCGATTTGTACCAGTCCGGATTGGCTTCCTGGATTTTACGAGCGGCGGCTATTGCCCGTTCCAGCGCGTCCGGGTCAATATGGGCGGGCGTTGGCCTCCCGCTCTTGATCTTCGTCATACAGTCGCTCCTGCCAAAAGCATATCTTTGAGGCGATGGCGCATAGCTTCCCGCTCTGCGGCTGCGGCTTCCTCAGCACGGCGCTGTGTTTCGTTGGCAGCGTCCTGAATCAGCCTGTCCAGTTCACGCTCCAGCCCGTTTGCCAGCTCTCTGTGATATTCATCCTCCACTTGCCGTTTCAGGTTGGAGATCTCCTGTTCCACCAGCTCTGCCGGTTTGCGAAGCGTGATCGATATGTTCCCTGTGCTACCGGCAAGGTAGACTGATTGAGGAATGCCGATATCGTACCGCCAGCCCTCAAGAATCCGCTCTTGTAACTGTTGCATGGCAAGTGCTGCTGGGGCGTTGAAGCGCTGAGTAGTGCTGGCGGCGGTGTACCTTTGGACGGCGGTATCAATCCGCGCTGCCAGTACGGCGGCGTCGGGTTTGAACCGCTCGGCGGCTTCGCTCAGGAATGCTTGCAGATCGCTCTCAGCGGCGATCTGTCGTGTCTTCTTTGTCATTTTATATCCTCTGCAAACGGTGAATAAAGGCCATAGCGGCCCGCTGGCGCTCTCTTTGGGCGTCATTTTGATGTGACCGTTTATGCAGTCATCTCGTCAGTATTGGTGTACGGCTTACGCGTACTCTGTATAGAAGCTCTGCCCGCACGCAGGGCAATGCTGAGGCCTGTCCGGGAGGAACCGGAACCAGCGAGTTACCTCGGAGCGTCCGAAAGTCACTCCCGCCAAACTGTTGACCTCAAGCGCCGTCAAAGCCCGATAAGCTGTGGATAACGGGAGATCGACGTATCGTGAGACCATCTCAGCAGTAACAGGGACATCGGTTGTGCTCAGGTAGTGCAGGACGTTGATCCTTGGGGTTGTCGCGCGTAGGTCAACGGTATTCAAGAGTGTTGCCAGTTTGGTACGCTCTTCATCGGTGGGAGATGTGAAAGCGGCTGGCGTGGGCGTTACATACATTATGCTCCTTATGGCAGTGGGGAGGGATTTCACCCTACCCATTGATTTTACAGCATTTACTTTGAAAAGTCAACCTTTTTGAGAGGAATTCTCATTTGAACCAATCAAAACTGTTAACAACCGGTAGTAAATCAGAAACAGTGAATCGGTGGGTGTAACGTTGCGTCTGCCCTATGTTTGAATGCTCATGACCAACCACCTGTTGCACAAGTTGTGTGTTGTTAGTCTTCTGCACTTCGGTGATAAAAGTGTGGCGTAAACTATGTACGATACGTCGGCTTTTGTAGTCGTCCATATAATCGATATCCAACGTCTCACGTATAACATGGAAAATGCGAGTAAGTTGCGTACTGTTAGTTATTTCAGGAAAGAGCTTTTCACCTGCCGCTTTACCTTGCACGTATTTTAAGAAACCCATCTCAACGAGACGAGGCGCGAGGGGAACTTGTCGCGTCCCGGCATCCGTTTTGCTGTCTTCTATCATGATATAGTGCCACTGGCTGTCGTCATCAAAGCGGATATCCGATACCGTCAGTTTCGATATCTCAGCACGTCTGGCACCGGTGTATGACAGTAACAAGAACACCCATTTCTTCCAGTCTTCAAGTGTCGTGAAGTGCTCAACCAGCCTTCGCATCTCTGTACGGCTATAGTTGCCATAACTCTTGCTTTGAGCTTCGTATCTGACTTTATCCGTTGGCGCTCTATCCAGCGCTCCGATTTCCACGGTTAAGTAGGTGGAAAACAGACTCTGACAAAGTTTCAGATAATCTCTAACTGTCTTGCTCGATATGAGATCGTCATCAGGAATTTCATCCAGATCGAGACATTGCTGGATCGTCATTTTGTTGTATGGCTTCTTGTTTTGACGTGGCAGTCCTTCAACTACTTCGAGCAAATTTTTAATATCGCGTCGGTTGATATCTGTAACTGATGTATCAGCTCCCAGCACCGCTTTAATCACCTCGAAATATTTTTCGTTACCCTGCCGGATCTGCGGCTTCCAGTCGGATTTAAATCTGACAAACCCTTCCCACGCTTGAGAGAGCGTAATGGCGGGTATCAATTGTTCTTGGGGTTTCTCTGCTGGAATGGAGGCATATTCGCGATCTGGACGCATAGAACTCAAGATCTGACGATAATCAGAATTGCGGTTCTCCATAAAGGCTAAGTGTGCATCGCAATAATGTCTCCAGAGAAGATCGTACTCTGAGGCCAAATAATCTATTTCATCCTCCATGCCCGTAAGATCAAACTGGCTGCCAAGTTGTTCAATGACTGAATCTGTCGACATCGGTTCAACATCTTGTTTGAAGGTTCCATCAAGCAGTTGTCCGAAATGAAATGCGTTGCTTTTCTCTTGGGCTAATGAACCTGATTGTCGCAGAGTGCTACGTACTGTTGAGGGAATTTTCTTTGCAGCGTCGTAAAAACCTGCCTGAATTTTAAGCAAATAACTATCAATATCGTTTTGCTCTAACTTCTTCATTTTCTGCACTATATCCATTAATAGCGTTGGTTCCATCTTGGACGATTTTACAAGAGAAATGAATATTGAAAGTCGAGAAGAAATGAATTTTGCTCTGCTGGCAGAATCGCAGCTAAGAGAAGCGCGAAAGAAACGTCCTGCTGGTAATCTGAAATGAAGACTGTAGCGGTTGCCACGCTTGAGGATATTGGGGATGGAACAACCGTTGGTGTGCCTCTTCTGTATCACAGTCTGTGTCACATTTTCACCTTTAAAGGCCTGAGACACACCAACGTATTGTTTTTAAAGAAGTCGAAACTGACCGATAAGCCGGGTTCTGTCGTGGACAGTCATTCATCTAGGCCAGCAATCGCTCACTGGCTCAAGCAGCCTACCCGGGTTCAGTACGGGCCGTACCTTATGAACCCCTATTTGGCCTTGCTCCGGGTGGAGTTTACCGTGCCACGGACTGTTACCAGCCGCGCGGTGCGCTCTTACCGCACCCTTTCACCCTTACCTGATCCCGCTTGCGCGGGCCATCGGCGGTTTGCTCTCTGTTGCACTGGTCGTGGGTTACCCCCCCAGGCGTTACCTGGCACCCTGCCCTATGGAGCCCGGACTTTCCTCCCCTCCGCCCGTCTCCTTCCGAAGAAGGACGACGACGAAGCGGCGACTGTCTGGTCAGCTTCGGCGCGGATTATAGAGGGTTTGCCCCTCCATGTCACGCATGCTTAACGAGTGATGTTCATCCCAATCTCAACGGTTGCCGCAATATCACGCGAAGCACGGTAAATATTATCGAACGCATTTTTCAGCGCTTCTTCCAATGTGCCGATACTATTGAGCACGCTAAACACGGCATCAATGCCGTACTGATGAACAATAGCAACATCACTGGTCAGCGAGCCGGCAATCCCAATCACGGGTTTGTGGTACTTTTTGGCGACCGCAGCCACGCCCACCGGGACTTTGCCGCGGATACTCTGACTGTCCATACGCCCTTCACCAGTCACCACCAGCGAACAATCGTGAATATGTTCTTCAAGGCGCAGAGCTTCAGTCACTATCTCGACTCCACTACGCAATTCCGCGCCGAGAAACGCCATCAATGCCGCGCCCATGCCGCCCGCCGCACCCGCTCCAGGGGCATTTTTCACATCGATGCGTAAATCTTTTTTAATCACATCAGCAAAGTGAGCAAGATTAGCGTCCAGCTCAAGAATCATCGCTTCATCGGCCCCTTTTTGTGGCCCGAACACACGTGAAGCACCGTTGTCACCAATTAATGGATTCGTCACATCACAGGCAACGTTAATCACGCAGTCAGCCAAACGGCTGTCGAGACCTGACATATCAATGCTGTTCAGGCTCATTAAACTGCCACCACCGTGACTAATTTCTTTACCGACTGCATCAGACAGTTTCGCGCCCAGCGCCTGCACCATGCCCGCTCCACCGTCGTTAGTTGCGCTGCCACCGATGCCGATAATAATGTTGCGCGCACCGTTATCCAGAGCCCGTAAGATCAGCTCACCAGTACCGTGCGAAGTCGTAATTAGAGGATTGCGGTTCACGATTGGCACCAGTGCAAGCCCACTGGCTTCAGCCATTTCGATAAACGCGGTTTTACCGTCACCGGACATACCCCAATATGCTGTAACTGGCTCGCCCAGCGGCCCGGTCACCGTAGTGGTGATTTTCTTGCCTTGTGTTGCACTGATCATGGCATCGACCGTACCTTCCCCGCCATCCGCAACCGGGACCGATATATATTCCGCATCAGGAAATATTTCGCGGAAACCTTTTTCAATGGCCTTAGCCACATCAACCGCCGAGAGGCTTTCTTTATAAGAGTCGGGTGCGATTACGATTTTCATAATGTGTCCATGCCAAAAAAGTGCCGAGAAAATCGGGCACCGAGAGGTGCCCATCTCTTTTATTTGCTGACTTCTACTTTCGCCAGTTTTTCGTAGTAGCACGCGATTGCGCTGTGGTCGTCGTTACCATGGCCGTCTGCACGCAGCGCCTGCATCATTTCCATTACGGCGGCGGTCAGTGGCAATTGAGCGCCAACACCGTGGGAAGTATCCAGCGCATTTGCCAGATCTTTAATGTGCAGGTCGATGCGGAAACCTGGCTTGAAGTTGCGATCCAGCACCATTGGCGCTTTTGCTTCCAGAACGGTGCTGCCCGCCAGGCCGCCACGAATCGCCTGGAATACCAGTTCAGGATTCACGCCCGCTTTGGTTGCCAGTACCAGCGCTTCAGACATCGCAGCAATGTTCAAAGCTACAATCACCTGGTTTGCCAGTTTGGTAACGTTACCCGCACCGATATCACCGGTGTGCACCACGGAACCGGCCATGGATTTCAGCAGGTCGTAATACTTGTCGAAAATTACTTTGTCGCCGCCAACCATCACAGACAACGTGCCTTCGATCGCTTTTGGCTCGCCGCCGCTCACCGGCGCATCCAGCATATCGATGCCTTTTGCTTTCAGCGCTTCGCTGATTTCGCGGCTCGCCAGCGGAGCGATGGAACTCATGTCGATAACCACAGTGCCTGGCTTCGCGCCTTCAATAATGCCGTTCTCACCCAACGCCACTTCTTTCACGTGTGGGGAGTTTGGCAGCATGGTGATAATCACATCGCACTGCTCGGCGATATCTTTCGGTGTTGCAGCAGTTTCTGCACCGGCGGTGATAAGTTCAGCAATCACCTCGGGATTACGGTCGGCAACCACCAGGGAATAACCGGCTTTGATGAGGTTTTTACTCATTGGTTTGCCCATGATGCCCAGGCCAATAAACCCAACTTTCAGTGTCATAATTCAGTCTCTCTCTTTAGGTGGTAGTTATTTTTTAAAAGAATCAGCCAGTTTCTGTGTTGCCGCGCGGAAGCAACCTAAGTCGCTACCGACGGCGACAAAGGTCGCACCCCATTCCATATAACGGCGCGCATCGGCTTCAGCTGGTGCCAGAATGCCGGCTGGTTTACCGTGCGCTTTAGCGCGAGCAAAGATGTGTTTGATGCATTGCTGCACGTCCGGGTGTGAAGCATTACCCAGATGGCCTAATGCCGCAGCCAGGTCGCTTGGCCCAACGAAAATGCCATCCACACCGTCGGTTGTAGCGATGGCATCAACGTTATCCACGCCCTGCTGGCTTTCGATTTGCACCAGAATCGTGATGTTCTTGTTGGACTGCGCGAAGTAATCCGGCACGGTGCCAAACATATTGGCGCGGTGTGAAACGGACACGCCACGAATCCCTTCAGGTGGATAGCGGGTTGAAGAGACCGCCAGCACCGCCTCTTCCTGAGTCTCAACAAACGGAATCAGGAAGTTATAGAAACCGATATCCAGCAGGCGCTTGATGATCACCGGGTCGTTGGTCGGTGCGCGAACTACAGCGGCACTTTCACTGCCTTTTAACGCCATCAATTGCGGAATAAAAGTGGAGATATCGTTTGGCGCATGTTCGCCATCCAGCACAATCCAGTCGAACCCGGCCAGGCCCAGCACTTCGGTGCTGATTGGGTTTGCCAGCGCAGACCAGCAACCTATTTGAATCTGATTTGCCGCCAGCGCCGCTTTGAATTTATTGGGGAAAACATTGGTATTCATCTTTTGCCCTTATTTATCAGGTTATCTGTTGCGTTAATTACTTCTGCAATTCCATACGTTTAATGTCACCAACTACGAACAGATAACAAACCATTGCCATCAGCGCCGAACAGCCTACGAAGATCAGCGCTGCATTAAAGGAGTGAAGTTCAGAAACCAGGTAACCAATCACCAGTGGAGTCACGATAGAAGCAACGTTACCGAACACGTTGAACACAGCACCACACAGGCCAACCATCTCTTTTGGTGCGGTGTCGGCAATAACCGGCCAGCCCAGCGCGCCAAAACCTTTACCGAAGAAAGCGAATGCCATCAGGGTGATAACCAGAGCCGTGCTTTCGGTGTAGTTACAAAGAATGATGGTCGAAGCAAGTAGCATCCCGAGAACAATCGGTATCTTACGAGCAACGGTCAGTGAGTAACCGCGCTTGATTAACGAATCAGAGAATACGCCACCCAACACACCACCTGCGAAGCCACACAGCGCCGGGATTGAAGCAACCATCCCTACTTTCAGGATCGACATGCCTTTATCTTGCACCAGGTAAATCGGGAACCAGGTCAGGAAGAACCAGGTAATGGTGTTAATGAAGTACTGACCGAAGAACACGCCCAGCATCATACGGTTAGTCAGTAACTGTTTGATGTAATGTAGTTTTGGACCTTCAACCACGGCACCTGGTTTTTTGTGGTCCATATCAACCACTGCGCCGCCTTGAGTGATGTAATCCAGCTCTTCTTTTGACATACGCGGGTGGTCAGTTGGGTTATGGATAAACTTCACCCACAAGAAGGTCAGCACAAAACCGATGCCGCCCATCACGGTAAACACATGCTCCCAACCCCATGCGAAGGTAAGCCAGCCGAGTAACGGAGAGAACAGCGCCAGCGAGAAATATTGTGCAGAGTTAAAAATGGCTGAAGCGGTGCCGCGTTCTTTTGTCGGGAACCAGGCCGCAACAATACGGGCGTTTGCCGGGAATGACGGCGCTTCGGAGAAGCCGAGCATAAAGCGCATGAAGAACATGGAAATGCCCGCATAGGCCAGCGGCACCATGTCGACAAAGCCTTGCATGAAGGTGAACAGCGACCAGAAGAACAAACTGTAGGTGTAAACTTTCTTTGAACCGTAGCGGTCAAGCAGCCAGCCGCCAGGGATTTGCATCAGCAGGTACGCCCAACCAAATGCGGAGAAAATATAGCCCATTGAGATGGCACTGAGCTGTAATTCTTTAGCAACTTCAGTACCCGCAATAGAGAGTGTGGCGCGATCGGCGTAGTTAATCGTCGTCACAATAAAGATAATTAATAATATTAAGTATCGGGTGTGCTTCCCTTTTTTTGCTTCCACAGCTGTATCTAACATCATTTTCTACATCCTCTGTTGCGGGTACTTAATTCAAGGATTTTTTATTTATATAAGCAGTATTTCACGAATATATTTTCGGGATAATACTGCTCTCTGAAATTAACCTGGTGTTTGTCATTCGCAACACAGTATAGCCAGCACAGAACAAATGGACATTAGGCATACGCCCAATAGATAACACTTTAAAAGCCAAATAATTAAACTTATGCACATGTTTGTGGGGTGTATTGCACAATTTCATAGATAACCCTGCCTGGTGGGCAATGCCTCGCAATATAAAGTGATCTCGCTCACATTTTTATTTCTCACGGCCTGACATTCTTTATTTAGCTTGTGAGAAGTCACGATTAGAAAAAAATTCTGGAGAATAGCGGCAATGTCGAATATTGAAATTAAACAACAACCCCCTGGTTCTTTTTATATAAAAGTTCATGAGACAGATAATGTCGCTATTATTGTTAATGATAATGGGCTGAAAGCTGGCACCCGTTTTCCGGATGGATTAGAACTTATCGAACATATCCCGCAAGGGCACAAAGCCGCACTGGTTGATATTCCGGCACATGGCGAAATTGTTCGTTATGGCGAAGTGATTGGCTACGCGGTACGTGATATTCCACGCGGTAGCTGGATTGACGAATCATTAGTGGAATTGCCAAAAGCGCCACCGCTCCACACTTTGCCATTAGCCACGAAAGTACCTGAGCCACTGCCGCCACTGGAAGGTTATACCTTTGAAGGTTATCGCAACGCCGACGGCAGCGTCGGCACCAAAAACCTGCTTGGCATCACCACCAGCGTGCATTGCGTTGCAGGTGTGGTCGATTACGTCATCAAAATTATTGAACGTGATTTGCTGCCGCGCTACCCGAACGTTGACGGCGTGGTCGGTCTCAATCATCTGTACGGTTGCGGCGTGGCGATCAACGCCCCTGCGGCAGTCATTCCTATTCGCACCATCCATAACATCTCTCTGAATCCGAACTTTGGCGGTGAGATTATGGTCATCGGCCTGGGTTGCGAAAAATTGCAGCCAGAGCGCCTGCTGGAAGGCACCGATGACGTGCAGTCGATTAATGTTGGCGATGCCAGCATTGTGCGTCTGCAAGATGAACACCACGTCGGCTTTAAATCGATGGTCGATGACATTCTCAACGTTGCTGAGCGCCATCTGGTCAAACTGAACCAACGTCAACGCGAAACTTGCCCGGCGTCTGATCTGGTTGTCGGTATGCAGTGTGGCGGCAGCGATGCGTTCTCCGGCGTAACCGCGAACCCAGCTGTGGGCTACGCTTCTGACCTGCTGGTGCGTTGTGGTGCAACGGTGATGTTCTCTGAAGTTACCGAAGTGCGTGATGCTATTCACCTGCTAACACCGCGTGCCATCAACGAAGAAGTGGGTAAGCGCCTGCTCGAAGAGATGGAATGGTATGACAACTATCTTGATATGGGTAAAACAGACCGCAGCGCCAACCCGTCGCCTGGCAACAAAAAAGGTGGCCTGGCAAACGTGGTGGAAAAAGCACTCGGTTCAATTGCTAAATCAGGCCAAAGCGCCATTGTTGAGGTGCTTTCCCCAGGGCAGCGTCCAACCAAACGCGGCCTGATTTTCGCCGCAACACCGGCGAGCGATTTCGTTTGCGGCACCCAACAGGTGGCATCCGGCATCACGGTGCAAGTGTTCACGACCGGTCGCGGTACGCCATACGGTTTGTTGGCAGTTCCGGTGATTAAAATGGCCACCCGTACCGCACTGGCCAACCGTTGGTATGACTTAATGGATATCAACGCGGGCACTATCGCCACCGGTGAAGCGACCATTGAGGACGTCGGCTGGGAGTTGTTCAAATTTATTCTTGATGTGGCGAGTGGCCGTAAGAAAACGTTCTCGGATCAGTGGGGATTGCATAACGCGCTCGCCGTTTTCAACCCAGCACCAGTGACCTGATACCCATAATACTTCAAGCTGCAGATGCGTTGGCTGCACCCGTGCGCCCCGGTCACATAGTTTACTATGCTCCCGGGGTCTTACGGCTTGGCCGCCTTTCTGCAACTCGAATTATTTTGGGTATTCTTATTACGGCAATGATTGCCTCACCCTGGCACTTTCTCGCGGCAAACCTTCAACACTAACTGCCGTAGCCAGCGATGTGCCGGGTCTGCTTCCGAGCGCGGATGCCACATTAAAGACACCGTAATCTCATTGGTTTTCACCGGCAGCTCAAAAACATAAAGCCTCGCCTCCCCTGAATTGCCATTCAACCCCGGCTGGTTCAGCAGGAATGTAGCTGGCACCAACGCCACTAAATCCGATGCCTGAGCCACCGCAATCGCCGCGGGAAACCCCGGCACCATTGCCGCAATTTTGCGTTGTAAATTCATCTCTGTCAGCAGCACATCAACCGGTCCAGTTCCTCGTTCATGACGGGAAACCACCACATGCCCCAAATCGGCATACTTCGCAGCAGTAATATCATCCTCTTGCTCAAGCGAGTGGCCTTTTCGTACCACGCCGACAAACTTATCCCGATAAAGCGCCGTTAATCGTATTTCTGGTCCCATCTCTCCAGGTACACCGATCTCAAGATCGATTAAACCTTCACGCAGGTACTTTGCTGTTTTCTCTGGTTTGGGCATAAAGCGCAGTTGGACCAACGGCGCAACGGCGGCTACCGCAGCAATCAACGCAGCACCAAATATCTCAATAAATCCGGCGTTAGTACGCAGGGTAAAACTGCGCTCAAGTGTTGCAAGATTAAAAGCATCCGATGACGGGCGCAGTATCGCGCGGGCTTCAAAGACGGCATTTTGCGTGCGCTCGCGGATTTCTTCCGCATAAGGAGTCAGCACCATATTACGCCCAGCCCGCACCAGTAGCGGATCGCCAGTGGTGTCGCGCAGGCGGCTTAGTGTTCGGCTCATTGCCGAGGCACTTAACCCCAGACGACGCGCAGCCCCTGCCACACTTCCTTCGGCCAGAAGCACATCAAGAGCAATAAGTAAGTTCAGATCGGGTTCAGTCATAAACTCAATAGTAGCGCGCACGTTGAAATGAGAGAAGGCGTTTGGTGCAGGTTATTAATGCAAATGCTGCACCTTCCGCCTTATCTCCAGTGCAGCTATATTTCTGGCACACCCAAGCGAGAGAATTAAAAAATGGCACTATTTTCCGACCAGCCAGGCGATGAAGGTTTGCCGGGCCGTGAGCGTGGCTTAGCGATGGCCGCCGTCATGACCATGACGACCATGGCCGTGTTTGACGGCTCGATGATCAACATTGCCTTGCCGCAAATCGCCCGCTCACTCGATGCTTCATTGGGTGCCACCGTCTGGGTTTCCAACGGATATTTATTATCAGCGGCGATGACACTGGCGATATTTGCCGCCCTGTCCAGCCGCATCGGATTTCGCTCGATTTTCGCCTTCGGTCTTGGCCTTTTCACGTTGGCCTCTGTGGGATGTGCGCTCTCATCCTCACTGGATATGTTAGTTATCATGCGGGTTTTGCAGGGTATTGGTGGTGCGGCAACATTAAGTATTGGCCCGGCGATACTGCGCTCAGTTTTCCCCAATCGCCTGTTGGGGCGAATACTTGGCCTCAATGCTCTGCTGATTGGCACTAGCACTGCCATCGCGCCGATTCTGGGAGGCACGATTCTTTCCACGTTGAGCTGGCAATGGTTGTTTGCGATTAATATTCCGCTGGGCATTATCGCTTTATTACTCACGCTGCGTGTTATTCCCAATAACCCGGCGTTAAAACGCGAACCATTCGATTATGCCGGAGCCTTACTTTCGGCAGTTGCGTTAGGCGCATTGATTATGGCCGCAGATGCATTTACCCATCCCGGCAACGGTGACCTGACCACTGCTGTGATTTTCGCGAGCATCGCGATTCTCACCGGCCTTGCATTTATCTGGGTTCAGCAGCGCGTGACTAAGCCATTGCTTCCGCTCAATATCTTTGCCTCTTCACGGTTCTCCTTGGCAGCACTCACTTCGCTGGCCTCCTTTGTCAGCCAGGGCATCACGTTCATTGCCCTGCCTTTCCTGTTTCAGAGCGTTTACGGTTACAGCGCACTGGTTTCAGCACTGCTTTTCACACCGTGGCCCATCGGGATTATTCTCGCGGCTCCCCATGCCGGACGCCTTGCAGACCGATATTCAGCCGCAATAATCTCAACAGCAGGGCTGTGTATCTTCGCCATTGGCCTGACATTGCTGGCTATGCTTCCGGAACACGCTCAAGCGTGGGATATCTGTTTGCGCAGTTTGATTTGCGGGATAGGTTTTGGCTGTTTTCAAAGTCCAAACAACAAAGAAATGTTGTCCAATGCCTCGCGGGAAAACAGCGGATATGCATCCGGTGTTCTGGCAATCATGCGCACCTTCGGGCAGTGCCTGGGCGCCGCGTTTGTCGGTGTGATGATGTCGATTTATGCGCAAAACAGCGCCGTGCATTTCAGCTTGTGGATGGCGGTGGTTGCGACGGTGTTAGCTATTGCGCTGAGCGTGAGTCGACTGCGGGGATATAAGTTGTCGCAGGCTTAGGTAAAAATGCCATCCACTACGTTAACAATTAAAACTATTTCTACCGCCATTTCTACCGCCAGGGTGGTGGAAGAAATGGCGATCTAACCGCTGGCACATTTGTTTAATTTGTGGTGAAGATCTGGAGTGGAGAAACGCCGATGGATCCCCACAAGAAAACCTAAAATTAATATATCGTTACTTCCATATGTTGTTTTTATGATCTACCTCCTGATATTCCTTTTTTCTTCTGAAAGAACTCCACATTTGCTTATAATGATTTACTTTCAGGATGTTACAACCCAAAGGAATAGTATGGCCAAGTTAATTCCCTCTCTAAGTAGTTGCTCAGGAAAAATAACATCTGGAGAAAAAAGACTCGGCAGGAAACTGGAGTCCACTCTTTCCGATAATTGTCTCTGTTGGTATGACGTATGGGTAGGCAGTAAAACGCAGAAGCGCTATCCAGATTTTATTGTGCTCAATCCCGACAGGGGGATGTTCTTTTTGGAGGTGAAGGACTTGAAAATTGACAATATCAAAGAGATAGACAAGCTAACGGTAAAGTATTTACGTAATGAACGTTTAGAGTCCTATGGCAATCCCTTAGAACAAGTCAGGCAATACGCTTATACAGCTATTAATACACTTGCCTCAGATAATCAGCTTGTTTTCCAGGAAGGGAAATACGCAGGAAAGCCACTATTCCCTTATGGTTATGCCGTGTTTTTCAGCTTTATAACCCGTAAGCAACTGGATGCGGCTTTAACAATTGAGGAGCAAAATAATGTATTGCCTCCTCACATGATTATTTGCAGTGATGAAATTAATGACCCTGCATTATTAGCAACAAAACTTTGGAATAATCTGCCATATTCACTTAAGGATAGTTTATCAACAGAGCAAGTTGATCGTGTGCGTTGGCATATTTATCCTGAAGTGCGACTTAACCACTCCCAAATGGATTTACTTGAAGATTCAGCTCTTTCCTCAAGTCCCCGCACTGTACCCGTTCAGGTTGCGGAAATGACGAAAGTGATGTCTATCCATCAAGAAGACTTAGCCAGAAGCATGGGGAATGGACATCGAATTATTCATGGTGTTGCAGGATCGGGTAAAACAGTAATATTACTTTATCGTTGTTTATATCTTGCTGAAGAATTAACGACGCCTATTTTAGTCGTCTGCTTCAATGTCACATTGGCAGCTAGTCTGAGGGGAAGGATTACTGCAGCCGGATTAGGCAACCGAGTTGAAATAGTGCATTTTCATGGCTGGTGCAAAAACCAATTCTCGAAAGCTAATTTAAAATCGGACCCAAGCAGAAAAGCCTATGAGCAGCATGTCGAAGATGTAATTGCAGAGGTTGACCGTGGTGGTATTCCAACTCAGCAATATGGTGCCATTCTCATTGATGAAGGCCATGACTTCAAGCCTGAATGGTTATCCCTGTTATCGAAAATGACAGATGCAGAAAATGGGCATTTACTCTTCCTTTATGATGATGCTCAAACTATTTATCAGAAAAGTGGCACGCTTGATTTTTCGCTGGCAAGTGTAGGGATTCAGGCGAAAGGAAGAACACAAATCCTTCGTATAAACTATCGCAACACCAGAGAGATATTATCCTTCGCCTATAACTTTGCTGGTGCCCACTTAAAAAGCAAAAATGAAGGCGAACATTGTTTTATAGATCCAGAAACCGCAGGTACCACAGGTGAGCCACCTGAGCTTCAGATTTTTTCATCTCAAATAGAGGAAGGAAAATATGTTGTTCAATGGATCAAATCCCAAAAAGAAAAACTTAAATCATGGAACGATATTGCCATTATTTGCACAACCCATCAGGATGGGGATTATTTTGAAAGAGTGCTTAAGGAAAATGATATTCCTCATGCACATCTCAGGGACTCAAACAGCAAGAAAAATTATAATCCAGTAAGCGATGTCATTTGCATTGTCACGATTCAGAGCAGCAAAGGACTTGAATTTAAAGCTGTAGCAATGGTGGGTTCCAGCCATATTACTGGTAAAGATGAAGATCTCACCGATCATGTTCGCAGATTGTATGTCGGTTTCACCCGCGCAACTAAAAATCTCCTTGTAACAATGCATGAGAAAAATAGCCTCAGTCAATTGATTGAAGATGGCTTTGAATTATGTGAAGACATGGATAATTAGATACAAATAAGAGGTATAAATCGAAGTGCGGTGCCGGCGGTTATTAACGATTTTTCATCATATGCCGTATATTAACAATATTCAGAGCTGCATTAGTATGCAGCCTGAATAACTGGAGAAATTGTTAATAAAATCAGTTAGTTTCCATTCCCATGCTCATCGCCCCCTAACCCGATTAGCTTTTATTCCCCAACCAATACCACTTCAATGCCGCCTTTACGCAGACCATTCAGGCTCTCTTCAGGAATACCTGCATCCGTGATAACCATATGAATGCGTTGGGTATCAATGATTTTATGCAGGCTGGAGCGATTAAATTTACTGGAGTCCGTGACCACGATAATACGCTCGGCCACTTCACACATCCGGCGGTTTAGACGCGCTTCATCTTCGTTATGGGTACTAACACCGCGCTCAAGATCGATGGCATCAACGCCCAGAAACAGCATGTCGAAGTGGTAGTTTTGCAAAGATTGATCGGCCTGATCGCCATAAAATGACAACGACTGGCGGCGCAGGTGCCCACCGGTCATCAGTAACTCCACCCCTTCAGCTTCAAGCAGCGCATTCGCCACGTTCATGCCGTTGGTCATCGCAATCACTTCCTTATGGTGGCGCATATAACGCGCAATCTCATAAGTGGTGGTACCTGAGTCAAGAATGACGCGATGGCCTGGTTTGATGAGATCCGCCGCTGCAAGCGCAATGCTGCGCTTGAGCGAAGTATTCAGAGAGCTTTTATCCTCAACGGTCGGTTCAACCGCAGCAGTTCCCGAATCGCAAACTAGCGCCCCGCCATAAGCTCGCACCGCAACGCCCTGCTTTTCCAGAAAAGCCAGATCGTTACGGATCGTCACCGTCGAGACACCAAAAAATGATGATAGATCATTAACCTGCACGCTTCCTTGTTGACGAAGACGCTGAATGATCTGCTCACGCCTTTCACTTGTACCTGTTACACGCTTGTCCGTTGCTGCGTCGGTATTATTCATACATGATCCTTTCATAAAACCTTTCGTTTCATTTCACTTCGTCTATTAACACCTTTCTTTTCACGGAAAGCAAGCCTTTACATCGCGTGCTGCATTCACTGCCATTGTGTCAAATAGCCTTTCATTATGTTTCTTTTGCGAAACAGATCTCAATTCCATTATCTTTCGTTTTGTTTTTATCGCACGATACACCACTATTAAATGAAACAAATCGAAAGACAAACAGATAGCCAACCCATACGGAGAGGAAAGTGAAACATTTAACCGCGTTTGTGGCCGACCATAAACAGGATTCACGATGTGGCATTTTTGCCGTTTGTTCTGCTCACCCGTTAGTTCTCGAAGCGGCGATGCGCCATAGTCGGGACGAAAAATCTCTCTTATTAATAGAAGCAACTTCCAATCAGGTCGATCAATACGGCGGCTATACCGGAATGACACCGGAACACTTCCGTAGTTTTGTCGAACAAATGGCAGATAAATACCACTTCCCACACGAGCAACTCATTCTGGGGGGCGATCACCTTGGTCCGAACCGTTGGCAGGCTCTGCCCGCAGAAGAAGCCATGCGTAACGCGGACGAGCTCATCCGTTGCTATGTCGCGGCAGGTTTCAAAAAGATCCACCTCGATTGCAGCATGTCTTGCGCAGATGACCCGGTTCCGTTGACCGATACCATTGTTGCCATGCGTGCCGCACGGCTTGCAAAGATCGCAGAACAAACCTGTATTGAAAAATTTGGTGCTTCCGATTTGGTTTACGTTATCGGTACTGAAGTTCCAGTCCCTGGTGGCGCGCACGAAACCCTGGCAGAACTCGCCGTCACTACACCACAGGCCGCAAAAACAACGCTCGAAGCTCATCGCCATGCGTTTGAATTACAAGGTTTGAGCGACTTGTGGCCACGCATTATCGGGCTGGTTGTCCAGCCAGGCGTAGAATTCGACCACACGCAGGTTATTGATTACCAACCTGAGAAATCACTTTTCTTAAGTCAGATGATTGAAGCCTTCGACACCATGGTGTTTGAAGCGCACTCCACCGATTACCAGACGCCACTAGCCTTGCAGCAACTAGTGCAGAACCACTTTGCGATTCTAAAAGTCGGCCCAGCACTCACCTTTGCACTGCGCGAAGCGCTGTTTTCACTGGCTGCTATCGAACGTGAATTACGCCCGGCTCACAAATGCTCCGGCCTGCGGGAAGTGCTTGAAAGCGTGATGCTTGAGCAACCTGAATACTGGAAACACCATTATCACGGCAATGACAGCGACCGCCGACTGGCGCGCGGTTACAGCTACTCGGATCGCATTCGCTATTACTGGCCGGATCATGACATTGATGAGGCGTATTCAGATCTTGTCACTAATTTGGCAGGTGAATTTATTCCTTTGCCATTGATCAGTCAGTATCTGCCTCTTCAGTACGCCAGGGTCCGTGAAGGAAAAATTTCAGCCACACCGCATGAGCTGATTATCGACCATATCCAGGACGTGTTGCACCAGTACCATTGCGCCTGCCAGAGCGCACAGCCAGCGAACTAAACCCAACATAATAAGAGGGGAAACAACATGCCAAACATTGTATTAAGCCGCATTGATGAGCGACTGAGCCACGGCCAGGTTGGTGTTCAATGTCGACCAGCTAATGCCCCCCTTCTTACCATTGGTTTATAATTTGTGCATGTCCGCGCTGGTTCGCGGCAGCTTGAGTGCTATACGTCTTATTGATTTTACGGTTGTGTTGGGCATTGTCGGAAAGTTTGCTCCCCTCCTATAAGTGATGACTTGTAAAAGAGAGAAAACAATATGTTAAGCATTATTCTTAGTGGCCACGGTGGCTTTGCCTCCGGGCTGGAAAAGGCGATGAAGCAGATTCTTGGCGAACAAGAGCAGTTTATTGCTATCGATTTCCCTGAAACCTCATCAACTGCAATACTCACATCACAGTTTGAAGACGCCATTGGCGCATTAGATGAAAGCGATGGGCTGGTGTTTTTAACCGATTTGCTTGGCGGTACACCGTTCCGCGTGGCTTCAACCCTGGCATTACAAAAACCTGGGCGTGAAGTGATTACTGGTATCAATCTGCAACTCCTGCTGGAAATGGCGCTAGAGCGCGAAGGCTTATCCAGCCAAGAGTTTCGTCTGCAAGCACTAGAGTGTGGTCATCGCGGATTAACCAGCCTGGTGGATGAAATGGGGCGCCACCGCGAAGCTGAGGCGGTAGAGGAAGGAATATGAGAACACGGTTGCAAGTCTGCCGCCCTTGAGTGAAGCCGCTGTTCACATGGCTTCACTACACCCCGCAAAATTACTGGGGTTAGATAGCAACCGAGGTTCACTCGCCGTGGGCAAAAGTGCCAATCTGCTTGCACTGAGCTCACAGCTTTTGCTGCACAGCATCTGGATTTACAGCCTACCGTCTCCTTTGTAGTTCTTTCATTACACCTCTCTTTTATCTGCCGTCACCTGATCGACAGACCTTTCTTTTCCTTTCTTTTTTAATTTATCAGCACTACCCTCTTTTATGTTAATACATATAAATCAACAGGTTGTATTAAACCAACCGTTCACTAGATCACATTTTTCGTTTTATTGTTTTTCTTGCATTGACCTTTCGTTTTCTTTTATATAAATTTTATTCAAGCATTAAATTGAGTAAATGAAACAAAACGAAAGATTGTCCTTTTCTGTTTTGTGCTACTTCCCATGATCTTGCACTGCTAAGGACTGAGTTATGAGCGAAACCCAATCTGCCTGTCTTTCCGGCACAACAACCTGGACTGAAAAAGAGATCCGTCAACAGCCAGAAAGCTGGATCCGATCGCTAAAAAATATCGATACGTTACGTAGCAACATCAACGCATTTCTTGAGCCTTTGCTGCAAAACACCTCACTGAAAATTATCCTGACGGGTGCAGGAACCTCCGCATTTATTGGCGAGATTATTACGCCGTGGTTATCACGCCACACCGGGAAAAACTTTGTTGCAGTCCCTACTACCGATCTCGTCACCAATCCGCTGGACTATTTAACGCCAGCTCAGCCCACATTGCTGGTTTCGTTTGCTCGTTCCGGCAATAGCCCGGAAAGCGTGGCTGCAGTGGATTTAGTTAACCAGGTCGTCAGTGACTGCTACCACCTGGTCATCACCTGCAATGAAGCCGGAAGCCTGTATCAAAACGCTCAGACAGGTAGCAATGCACTAGCGTTATTAATGCCCGCAGAAACTCACGACCGTGGCTTCGCCATGACCAGCAGTATCACCACCATGATGGCAAGCTGCCTGGCCGTGTTTGCACCGGATGTTATCAACAGTACCACTTTCCAGGATGTGGCTGACCGCTGTGAAGAAATCATTACTTCACAGGGTAATCTCAGCGAAAGCGTGTTTGGTGATTTGCCTTTCCGCCGGGTTGTCTACCTCGGCAGTGGCGGTTTGCAAGGTGTAGCGCGTGAATCCGCACTGAAAGTTATGGAACTCACGGCTGGAAAACTGGCGGCATTTTATGACTCCCCTACCGGGTTCCGCCATGGCCCTAAATCACTGGTAAACAAAGAAACGTTAGTTGTGGTCATGGTTTCAAGCCATCCATACACACGCCAGTATGACCTTGATTTGCTGGCTGAGTTGCACCGTGACCAACAAGCTCTTCGCATAGTCGCTATCTGCTCCTCACCTTGCGCGGAAGTGGAAAAAGGGCCACACATCTGGCTATCACCTTCCCGCGATTTCATCGACGTCGAGCAGGCTTTTTGTTTCCTGATGTATGCGCAGATTTTCGCGCTCACGGAATCAATCAAAGCCGGTATTACCCCTGATTCGCCTTCTGCCAGCGGCACGGTAAACCGTGTTGTGCAGGGTGTGATTATTCATCCGTGGAAAGGCTGAGAGGATAACAACATGAGTATTATTTCCACTAAATATCTTCTGCAGGATGCACAAGCTCGGGGTTATGCCGTTCCCGCATTCAATATTCACAACGCAGAAACTATTCAGGCAATTTTAGAAGTCTGCAAAGAAATGCAGTCACCGGTGATTCTTGCGGGTACCCCAGGTACCTTCAAACATATCGCTTTTGAAGAGATTTATGCATTATGCGAAGCCTATTCTGAAAGCTACGACATGCCACTGGCACTGCATCTTGATCACCATGAATCGCTCGCCGATATCAGCCACAAAGTAAATGCGGGGGTGCGTAGCGCTATGATCGACGGCAGCCATTTCCCACTTGCAGAAAATGTGCATCTGGTGAAATCAGTGGTTGATTTTTGCCACCGCCATGATTGCAGCGTGGAAGCAGAGCTAGGCCGCCTCGGCGGTGTGGAAGACGATATGGATGTCGACGAAGAAAGCGCCTTCCTGACCGACCCACAAGAAGCACGCCGTTTCGTCGAACTCACCGGTATCGATAGCCTCGCGGTTGCCATCGGCACGGCACACGGGCTTTATACCAAGCGCCCAAAAATTGATTTCCAGCGCCTGGCTGAAATTCGTGAAGTTGTGGATATTCCGCTGGTTCTGCATGGCGCAAGCGATGTGCCGGACGAATACGTCAGACGCGCCATCGAACTGGGTGTGTGCAAAGTAAATGTCGCAACCGAACTAAAAATCGCCTTTGCTGACGCGGTGAAAAAATGGTTTGCCGAGAATCCGGAAGGTAACGATCCCCGCTATTACATGCGCGTGGGAATGGATGCGATGAAAACTATTATCAGAAATAAAATTAATGTTTGTGGCTCTGCACATAAATATGCCACAGAAAATCCGAAATAATATATTTTTTTAATTGAACAAAACCGCCCATTATTTTAATTTGAAAACAATTAAATCCGTTTTTAATTAAACAATTATTACCGGGAGAAAAAATCTTTTTCATTCAATGAATTATGAAAAAAACAATAACTCAATAATATTCTTACGTAACATTAATGGAATAATCACGACAGGAATTTAACTTATGAGTAACCCAAACATTTTATTAACACGCATTGATAATCGACTGGTACATGGCCAGGTAGGTGTCACCTGGACATCCACCATTGGTGCAAACCTTCTTATCGTCGTTGATGATGAAACCGCAAACGATGATATCCAGCAAAAATTAATGGGAATGACAGCGGAAACTTACGGCTTTGGCATCCGCTTCTTTACCATTGAAAAGACGATAAATATTATTTCCAAAGCTGCGCCACATCAGAAAATATTTCTGATCTGCCGTACTCCCTCCACCGTTAGGAAGTTGGTTGAAGGTGGCGTCCTCCTCAAAGATGTCAACGTTGGGAATATGCATTTTTCTGAAGGGAAAAAACAGATCAGCAGCAAGGTTTACGTCGATGAACAAGACCTGGCAGATCTCCAGTTTATTCAGAAAAATCACGTCAATATTTTTATCCAGGATGTGCCTGGAGATCAGAAAGAAAATATTCCCGGATAATAAACGATTTTAACCATCGTTATTTACAGGGTTTTTATCTGGACGAGGAATTTTAAATGCATGAAATAACATTAATACAAGGGCTATCGCTTGCAGCCTTAGTTTTCTTCTTAGGGATAGATTTTTGGCTGGAAGCACTTTTTTTATTCCGGCCAATAATCGTCTGTACTTTAACGGGCGCGATTCTTGGTGATATCCATATTGGCCTGATTACTGGCGGTTTAACTGAACTGGCATTTGCGGGCCTCACGCCTGCAGGCGGTGTGCAACCTCCGAACCCCATCATGGCGGGGTTAATGACGACAGTAATTGCATTTTCTACCGGTGTTGACGCCAAAACTGCAATCGGCCTGGGCCTGCCATTCAGCCTACTCATGCAGTATGTCATTCTATTTTTCTATTCCGCATTCTCACTTTTTATGTCGAAAGCGGATAAACATGCCAGAGACGGTAATACTGCTGCATTCTCACGTCTAAACTGGACGACAACATTGATTGTCGCAAGCTCATACGCCGTGATTGCTTTTTTATGTACCTATCTTGCCCAGGGCGCGATGCAATCGCTGGTTAAGTCAATGCCCGTCTGGTTGACCCACGGTTTCGAAGTCGCTGGCGGAATACTACCGGCTGTCGGTTTTGGTCTCCTGTTGCGCGTGATGTTTAAAGCCAAATACATCCCTTACCTGATCGCCGGTTTCCTGTTTGTTTGCTACATCCAGGTAAGCAATTTGCTCCCTGTTGCGGTACTGGGTGCAGGCTTTGCCATCTATGAATTCTTCAGCGCCAAAGCCAAAAAACAATCTGAATTACAACAAGAAATGAAAACTCCTGAAGAAGAGGATTACAGCAATGGAATCTGAAATTACTAAAAAAGACATCACCCGCTTAGGTTTTCGCTCTTCTTTGCTACAAGCGAGTTTCAACTACGAAAGAATGCAGGCAGGCGGTTTTACCTGGGCCATGCTTCCGTTGCTGAAAAAAATCTATCGGGATGACAAAGAAGGCCTCAGTGCCGCCATGAAGGACAACCTGGAATTTATCAACACCCACCCAAACTTCGTTGGCTTTTTGATGGGGTTACTCATTTCGATGGAGGAAAAGGGGGAAAACCGTAGCACCATTAAAGGGTTGAAGGTTGCACTTTTTGGCCCTATTGCCGGGATTGGCGACGCCGTTTTCTGGTTTACCTTACTCCCTATTATGGCGGGGATTTGCTCTTCTTTCGCCAGCCAGGGCAACATTCTTGGCCCGATTCTATTTTTCATTGTCTATCTGGCTATCTTTTTCCTGCGTGTCGGCTGGACGCACATCGGCTATTCGGTGGGGGTAAAAGCCATTGATAAAGTGCGAGAAAACTCGCAGATGATAGCCAACTCCGCCACCATTTTGGGGATTACTGTTATCGGCGGGTTAATTGCCTCTTATGTGCATATTAACGTAGTGACCGCTTTCGCTATCGATGCCACTCATAGCGTCCATTTGCAGCAGGATTTCTTCGACAAAATATTCCCCAATATTTTGCCAATGGGCTACACCCTGCTGATGTACTACTTTCTGCGCGTGAAAAGAGCGCACCCAGTGTTACTGATTGGAGTGACATTTATTCTTTCTATTGCGGCTTCGGCTGCGGGAATTTTGTAACCTCACAGAGCGTGCGACGCACGCTCGTAATGGCACTAATGACAGAGGGAGCATCAAATGGACGCAATGGCTTTCCATCGTTGCGCTGATTATCAAGCGCTCAGCGAAAAGGCAAGCGAGTGCCTAATCAGAGCGATAACACAGAATCCGCAGGCGACAATTTGCCTCGCGACCGGCGGTACACCGCTGCTCACTTATTCAATGTTTGTCAGTAAAGTGAAGCAACGCAATATTGATATCAGCCAGATTACGTTTGTTAAGTTGGATGAATGGCTCAATATCCCGCTCAATACCAATGGCACTTGCGAGACATTCTTACAAACCCATATCATCCAGCCGCTAAATATCGCCCCCGAACGTTTCATCTCGTTTCGTTCACAGAATGTCGATGATAAGGAGTGTCAGCGCGTTATCGAATTGATTACCCAGAATGGTGGGATTGATTTGTGTGTACTGGGGCTGGGTAAAAATGGCCATTTGGGGCTCAATGAGCCAGGTGATTCATTAGAACCGGCTTGCCATATTACCGTGCTCGATGAACATACCCGCCAACATGCAATGATTAAAGATTCAGAGCAGCCAGTTGAGCGTGGAATAACATTAGGATTACGAGAGATAATGGCGGCTCGCGAAATCTTATTTCTGGTCGCAGGCGAAGGGAAACAGTCTGCATTTTCAAAATTGCTGGAAAAAAAGGTGAGTTGTCAGACTCCATCTTCCTTCTTATGGATGCATCAAAACGTTCATTGCCTGTACGACAGTACACGCTTCACACAAGAACTTGAAAATTAAGGATCAATCCTGCCCAAGCAGATTGAAGATTTAAGCAAACCTCTTTCCAAGTCGGGTAATCGTCGTATTACCCGACTTGGGAAATTCATTCAGCCGCTCGTTCAGCCACCAGCACTATACCTCGGCGGGATTCATCGGGAGCAAGACTCCAGATTTCTGACTCGGGAATACTTTCACAGTCGTAACGGGTGCGTTCACCGTCATAAGGGTAAAAACGCCCGCTTTCCGTATCAAGGATAAATACATCAATTTTTTTAGACACCCTGGCGATGCGTTTCCAGATATTCTGACCGCCAATATATTGATCATGATCGCTCATCAGGATCGGTCCCTTTTCAACGATCAAATGCTCATAAAGCGTTGTCGCTACTCGGGTATCTTGCACAGATCTATCAACCACAACACCCTCAACCTGCAAAACTGCTTTAGATTCCCAATAGCGCTTAACCGCCAGAATAGATTCATTCTGGTTCGTGCTTTTACGCGGAATCAAATCCAGTTTAGCGGCGACAAGATGGCGCAATTCACCATTTTCTTCCTGTGAGGGTTCTGCATAAACAATTGCCGCAGCCGTTTTATCTTTTCGCAGCACAATCAATGCAGGCACACCAAGAATATCGGTAGTGCCGGACACATCAAATGCTCGCTCAAGAGCGGAAGGGCTATAGCTGATAGGGTAATTTGAATATCCCTGATACAACACCGGCATAATTTGCTCATCCTGAACAGACTAAAGTATGAGCAAACTACCATCGCTTATTTAAACCACACTAACAATAGCGATACCTGTAATGAAAGAGTGCGAGCATGCTCGGAAAACACTATTTCTCGCTGTTTTCTAAAGCATATTTATACAGCGCATTTTTCTTCACGCCGTGAATTTCAGCCGCCAGTGCTGCAGCCTTTTTCAGTGGTAGTTCCGTTTGCAGGAGTGCCAGCGTGCGCAGCGCATCGGCTGGCAGCGCGTCATCGACAGGGGCTTTGAAGCCTTCGACAATCAACACCATCTCGCCTTTACGGCGGTTTTCGTCTTCTTTAACCCAGGCAGCCAGCTCACCAATCGGTGCGCCGTGAATCGATTCCCAGGTTTTCGTCAGCTCTCGCGCCAGCACCACATAGCGTGATTCACCAAGCACAGCGCATATATCGTCTAAACTATCGAGCAGGCGATGCGTAGACTCATAGAAGATGAGCGTACGGGGTTCTTGCTCAATGGCTTTTAGTGCATCACGACGGCCTTTGGACTTTGCAGGAAGAAAACCTTCGTAGCAGAAACGGTCAGAAGGCAAACCAGCAGCACTTAATGCAGCAATCGCGGCACACGGGCCTGGCAGCGGCACCACGCGAATACCCGCTTCGCGGCAGGCACGCACCAGATGGTAACCAGGATCGTTAATTAATGGCGTTCCTGCATCAGACACAAGCGCGATGCTTTGCCCTTCTTGCAGTTTTGCCAGCAGGGTTTCTGCTTTTTGTTGCTCGTTATGATCATGCAATGCGAACATCCGCGCATTAATCGCAAAATGTTGCAGCAGCAAACCGGTATGGCGAGTATCTTCGGCGGCAATCAGGTCAACGCTTTGCAACACGGCTAATGCCCGCTGTGTGATATCGCCGAGGTTACCGATGGGTGTCGGAACGATGTAGAGCGTGCTGGCAGAAATAGCCGCCGTTTCGAGTTGTTTCATTGTTTCATCCGTATTGCCGATTTAATATTGAACACTGAGATAAAAATTACACTGGATACAGAATGGTACCGTCTAAATTTATTCGTTCTAAAGCCGGGCGTTGTCTGCCTGTTATGTTGGCCGCGCTAATATTCGCCGGCTGTACAACTAAAGCACCAGACCAGTCTGCTGCCCATATTCAGGGCGAGGCGACTGCTGATTCAGCGTATTACCTGCAACAAATGCAGCAAAGTAGCGATGATAGCAAGACCACCTGGCAATTACTCGCCATTCATGCGCTGTTAAAAGAAGGCAAAACTCAGCAAGCCGTTGATCTCTACAATCAACTGCCAAAAGAGATGAATGAAGAACAAGTGCGTGAGCAGAAGTTACTGGCAGTCGAGGTGAAAGTTGCCCAGAAGGATTTTGCTGACGCCAACACGCGCCTGAGCAAAATCGAGCTTTCTACACTCAATAAAAACCAGCAAACTCGCTACTACCAGGCGGTTATCGACGCAAGCCAGAACCGCCCGTCGCTTGAACTGCTGCGCGCGTATATTGCACAAGAACCTATGTTGACCGGCCCTGCTCATCAGAAAAATATCGACGGTACATGGCAGGCACTGTCTCAGATGACACCGGAGCAGATGAATTCGCTAGTCATTAATGCCGACGAAAACACGCTGCAAGGCTGGCTGGATCTGCAACGCGTCTGGAACGACAACCGTAACGATCCCGAAATGCTGAAAGCCGGTATTAAAGACTGGCAAACGCGTTACCCGCAAAACCCAGGTGCGAAAACGCTGCCAGCTCAACTCAGCAATATGCAGAATTACAAACCTGCCTCTACTGAGAAAATCGCACTGTTGCTGCCATTAAGTGGCCAGGCCGCTGTATTTGGTCGCACTATCCAGCAAGGTTTTGAAGCGGCGAAAAATATGGGCTCCGCACCAGTCGCACAAACTACGGCTCCGGCGCAGGTTGCTGATACCAACGGGCAGCCTGTTGACACCACTCAGGCCGCATTGCCGAAACCCGCAGATCCAAATATGGTCGCAAGCCCGGCGGCGGCATCAGTTGATGATTTAACTCAACAGCCTGACGCAACGCCAGCAGCTCCGGCCCCTCAAACGGCTCCACAAACACAGCCAGCTGCAGCTGCAGCAGCTCCTGCCAATCCGTCTGCGGAAGTTAAAGTCTACGACACCACCACACAACCGCTGGCTCAGATACTCGCTCAGGCCCAGCAAGATGGTGCAACGATAGTTGTCGGCCCATTGCTTAAAAACAACGTCGATCAGTTAGCAACAACAACTTCCCCGTTGAATATCCTGGCGCTTAACCAACCAGAAAACGTGCAGAACCGTGCAAATATCTGCTATTTCGCCCTGTCGCCAGAAGACGAAGCGCGTGATGCAGCCGATCATATCTGGCAGCAAGGCCATCGTGCTCCGCTGTTGTTGGTTCCGCGTAGCGCCCTTGGCGATCGCGTCACTAAAGCTTTTGCCGATGAATGGTTGAAACTCGGTGGTGGCACAGTACTACAGCAGAAGTTCGGTTCAACGGCTGAGCTAAAACAAGGGATTAATAGCGGTTCAGGTATCGCGCTGAGCGGCACTCCGGTTAACGCCGCAGTTGCTCAACCGGAAGCCGTGACCATTGGTGGGCTGACAATTCCTGCTCCACCAACAGAGGCACAAATTACGGGTGGTACATCCGGTGGCGTAGATGCAGCCTACATCGTTGCAACGTCTGACGAAGTCGCATTGATCAAACCAATGATCGCCATGCGTACTGGTAGCCGCAGCCCAGCGCAACTGTATGCCAGTTCGCGTAGCTCTCAGGGTGTAAGTGGCCCGGATTTCCGTCTGGAAATGGAAGGTTTGCAGTTCAGTGAAATCCCGATGCTTGCCGGCAACAACCCATCGCTGATGCAGCAAGCGCTTGGTAGCGTGAATAACGATTACTCACTGGCACGTCTTTACGCCATGGGCGTGGACGCGTGGTCACTGGCAAATCACTTCTCTCAAATCCGCCAGGTCCCTGGCTATCAGGTGAATGGCAATACCGGCACGCTTTCTGCAACCCAGGATTGCGTCATTAACAGGAAGTTAAATTGGCTGCAATTCAGTCAAGGTCAAATCGTTCCGGCATCCTGACCCGTCAACAAGCTGGCGCGCGCTACGAATTAGAGGCGCGCCGCTTTCTTGAACGCAATGGACTGCGTTTCATCGCCGCAAACGTCCATTCTCGTGGCGGCGAAATCGACCTCATCATGAAACACGGCAGCGTTATCGTCTTCGTAGAAGTGCGATATCGCCGCTCAAACCACTTCGGTGATGCAGCCGCAAGCATCACTCGCCGTAAGCAACAAAAATTATTACACACTGCTTCGTATTGGTTAGCCCGCACATCAGGAAGTTTTGATACTGTGGATTGCCGTTTCGATGTGTTAGCCTTCACCGGCAATGAAATAGAGTGGTTAACCAACGCGTTCACCGCAGATGTTTAAAGTAACCAGGTAAACTAACGTGCTCGAAAGAATCAAAGTCTGCTTCACGGAAAGTATTCAAACCCAGATTGCCGCAGCGGAAGCTCTGCCAGATGCTATCTCCCGTGCAGCAATGACACTGGTTCAGTCTCTGCTTAACGGCAATAAAATCCTTTGCTGTGGCAACGGCACGTCTGCGGCCAACGCCCAACATTTTGCCGCCAGTATGATCAACCGCTTTGAAACTGAGCGACCGAGTTTACCTGCCATTGCACTTAATGCTGATAATGTGGTCTTAACCGCGATTGCAAATGATCGTTTACACGAAGAAGTGTATGCCAAACAAGTACGTGCGCTCGGTCAAACCGGTGATGTTTTACTCGCCATTTCGACCCGCGGAAACAGTCGTGATATCGTCAAAGCGGTAGAAGCCGCCGTAACGCGCGATATGACGATTGTTGCACTAACTGGTTACGATGGCGGGGAATTGGCCGGGCTATTAGGGCCACAGGATGTGGAAATTCGCATCCCTTCTCACCGCAGCGCGCGCATTCAGGAAATGCATATGCTGACGGTAAACTGCTTATGCGATCTGATTGATAATACGTTATTCCCTCACCAGGACGATTAAGGAGTACAGATGAAGGCATATAAGCCACTTGCAGTCCTTATTACTGCGCTACTTCTACAAGGTTGTGTTGCTGCCGCAGTAGTGGGTACCGCAGCAGTCGCCACTAAAACGGCGACAGATCCGCGTTCAGTCGGTACTCAGGTTGACGATGGTACGCTGGAATTGCGCGTAAATAGCGCACTTGGCAAAGACGAGCAAATTAAGAAAGAAACGCGTATCAACGTGAGTGCGTATCAGGGCAAAGTGCTGTTGGTTGGGCAGTCGCCTAATTCCGAACTCTCATCGCGTGCCAAACAGATTGCGTTAGGCGTTGATGGCACCACAGAGGTGTATAACGAAATCCGTAACATGGCGCCAATTGGCCTGGGAACGGCGTCTAACGATACCTGGATAACGACCAAAGTGCGCTCGCAGTTGCTGGCAAGCGATCAGGTAAAATCGACAAATGTGAAAGTCACCACCGAGAACGGCGAAGTGTTCCTGTTAGGTTTAGTCACTGACAGAGAAGCCAAAGCTGCGGCAGATATTGCCAGTCGCGTCAGCGGTGTGAAGCATGTGACGACTGCGTTTACGATGCTGAAGTAATCCTCCACGGAAGCTGTCTCTTGGTCATATCTGTGTGAGTCGCGAGACAGTTCCGTTCACCCGATGTTCCGTGTTTCATATAGCCACTGTACCGGTGAACGTCTTAGGGTGGCCGCCGTCGCCACCCTAAGAACCCGGACTCCCGGCAAATCAATCGCCGCAGCGGCAATTTAATCACCGGGCGACGGGGTCGCCAGGGGGATGTCGTTATCCCACTGGCACGTTCACCGTTTGCAGGAATGAAAGAGATAACTGAACGCTCGGGTGAACGGAAAATCAACGAGGCTCAAAGATCTCACCCTGACAAAATGCCCGGGTGAGTTGTGACTAAGAGACAGCCCTGTGGGAGAGGCTACTCCCCCTAAAACCGACTCAAACAATCCATTGCCACCGCTTTAAACTCCTCAAAATTCTTACTATCGCGCAAACGCGGCATCGCCCTTTCACGCAGAAACGTGACAAACAGATCGTAAATCGCCATCGCTTCTTCGTACTCGCTTTTACTGATAGCAAGCAAGAAGATGACATGTGCCGTCTCATCTCCCCAGCGAATACCTTGTGGTGCAAGCACGGTGTACACCACGGTTTTGTTCGCCATCAGCCCCAATGAGTGAGGCAGTGCAATCCCCTCACCCAACACAGTGCTGACAATAGCCTCGCGCTCGACCACCGACGGATAAAAATCAGCAGCAACATAGCCTTCGCCCTCAAGCTGCTGGCATAGCGTGCTGAACAACTCCTGCTGAGTCATCGGCTCATCAACGACCCGGAAATGGCTGGCATCAAAGAATTTTTCCAGCATGTATGGGCGTGTGCGGTCCACCAGCACCAGTTTTCCCAACTGTTCAAGTTGGTACTCTGTCGGGAAAGGGGCCACCACCACAGTGGGCTTTTGTTTATCGCTAATGCGCGCCGTGGAAATAACAAAATCCTCTTCCACGTCGTCGAGCTGTTCATAATCGCGCAGGGAAATGATCCGCGTGACCTCAATTTGAGGGTATTTACGCAGCAGCATCGCCTGAATCATCCGTACCGTGGAGTTCCCGGTATCGCAAACCAGCAGCACGCGCGGATGGCGCTGATAACCAATGTTGTAGTGCCGCTCAAGTCCCACCCCAATATGCAGCACCAGGAAACCAATTTCGTTTTCGCTGATGACATATGGCGTGTATTTCCCCCAGCTCGACACCGCCGCAAGCGTCATGTCATAAGCCATCGGATAGTGTTGTTTAATATTGCCTAACAGGGGATTAGGAATATTTATCTGATAGCGCACACGGGTAATCATAGTTTTGATATGCGTGAGCAAATCAGCATGTAGCTGCTTATCGGTCAGTAGGTTGTAGTTATAGTTGTTGTTGATAAAGCTCAGAATGTAATTCACCAGCGCTTCATCGTCGTCAGCACTGATAGCGCTCGCCGCCACCTCTTGCACCTGGCGCGAGGCAATATGAACTTGCAGCCATTGTTCTTCCGCTTCGGAAAGCGCTTTACCGGCAAGCGCCTGTAGCAGTACGGTGATTTGTTTTGCAGCTTCGCGCACCGCTTCGTCTACATTATCGGCGCTAAATTCCGGCAGTGGGTAACCCTCACTGATACGGCGAACCGCAACGGCGCAGTATAAACGGATAAACTGTTCACCTTCGTCAGTCAGGCGGATACGGCAGCGCGTAAAACAATTGTGCAGTTCTGCCGCCAGTTGTTCTGGTACGCCTGCATTGAGCACTTCTTCAGTCAGCAGTGGATTTTCGCAATCTTCCTGCGTGAGTTTCCAAAGCAGATCGGTCAGACAGGCACGTACCGACATTTCACTGCCAAACAGCTTCATGCCGTGGCGCGGGCGGGTTTCAATCGTCAAGTTGTAGCGGGCCAGCCAATCACGAACTTCAGCCATATCGCTTTGCAATGTCGCACGGCTAACAAACCACTCTTCGGCCAGATCTTCGAGTTTTAATGAGAAGGCAGACGTCAGAAAACGCACCACTAAATAGTGCACACGCTCCGGGGAATTACGGGGAATACGCAGTTGGCGTGAAGGCTGCTGCTGGAGTTCTTCATACAGCGCCGGGTCTGCAATATTGAGCTGATAACCCGCTCCGCGATTGAGGACAAACTGCGCGCCATGCCCGACCATCAGCGCATTTAAAGCGGTAATATCCGCGCGCACGGTGCGAGTAGAAACGGATAATCGCCGCGCCAGTTCATCCTGGAGCAGCGTCTCGTTTTGCAGCATTTCAAACAGTTGGGCCAGACGTTGGTTTGGGAATCTCACTGCCGTTTCCTTTCGTTAATCGGGCGCAGCACCTGTCAAAACCATCTGTGACGGGCTGCCAACCGCAATGTAATCCTCAACAAAATTCAGTTTTCCAGTCGGCTGCGCCACGCTAAAACGCGCGATGTTATCGCTGCGCTGATTCATCACGTACAGATACTTTTCATTATGGCCGAGCGTTAGCGTGCGCGGGTAATCACCCCGCGTCCAGACGTGCTCCACAAGTTCCAGCCTGCCATTCGGGTTCAAGCTAAAATGCCCAATACTGTTATGCAAACGGTTCGCCACATATAGCTGTTTCCCGTCTTTGCTCAACACCAGTCCTGACGCAAAGCTGGTGCCCTTGAACCCCTTAGGTAGCGAGGAAATACTCTCGCCCTCGGTTAGTGTTCCTTTGGCTACATCAAGTTGGTAGTGGGTAAGCGTAGAAGATTCTTCGTTGATCAACCATAAGCCATCACCCTTTGGCGTGAATACAAAATGACGTGGCCCTGCACCTTGCGATGAGGCGTCAATATAGGGAGGATCGTTTGGCGTGAGTTTGCCGTGGGTTTTATCGAAACGATATTGATAGATCCGATCGAGTCCAAGATCGGTGGTAAAGATGAATTTACCACTGGGATCGGCGGCGATCATATGTGCATGCGGGCCACTGTGGCCGCTGGCCGCAAAACTGCCTTCCACGGCAGCTTCTGGTTTTTTGGCGCCCGCGGGCCCTACATCCTGTTGAATATCCGTGGCCTGGCCCAGGCTGCCATCGCCCTTGACTGGTAATACGGCAACGGAACCGCTGCCGTAATTCGCCACCAGCAAATGCCGCTCGTCCGGCGTAAGCGTGAGATAGACCGCCCCAGCACCGCCCGATGAAACCTGATTCAGTTCAGTAAGATTGCCATCATCCCCAACACGCAACGCTGCAATCACGCCATTTTCAGTTTCGCTTGCCACATACAGCGTTTTACCCTCTTTCGAGGCGGTGAGCTGCGCGGCATTCGGCAGTTCACTGACCAGCGTTTTGCGGGTCAGCGCACCGGTTTCGGCATCGACATGAAAACGGTAAATCCCTTCACCATTTGGGTTGTAGGTACCGACCCAGGCGAATTGCGTTTGTGTTGCGGGCATTGATGATCCTCATGGTTATCAGGTTTTAGCCAACCAACTTCTTCGTCATATCCAGCAAAGTACGCACATCTTCCGGACGTGTATTACCGCTCGCTTTATCAATAATTGAGCTGTAAATATGCGGAATGATCTTACTCACTCCCGTATCCAGTGCGATCTTCAGGATTTCTTCGTAGTTCTCAAGATCGATCCCGCCAGTCGGTTCCAGCCAGAAATCGTGTTTTGCACAAGCCAGTGCCACCGCATGGAACTCATCACGGTATTTCAGGCCACCCATCGGGAAATATTTGATTGAGCTGCCGCCCATATCTTTGAGCAACGCGATAGCGGTATCTACCGGCACAATACCGTCAGAAGAAGCTGAACTCAGTGGGCCGGTGGAAATTTTTACCATCCCGACCATTCCCGTTGGAGAAACCAGGCCATTGACCACGCTTTCATTTTGCCCAAGCAACGCACGACTTGCACCCACGCCGGTAAACACCTGGTTTACGTGCTGCGGTTGCACCTGGCGGGAGATTTCACTCACCATTGCCGACTGGTTTGGGTCACCTGCGCCAAGGCCAACAGAAAGCGCATTTTCGATCAATGCCGCATATTCACGCATATCCGCTACGGCAGTTGCTACATCAGGGTAATTTTTAGAAAGCACGCCCACCAGAACATGGCCTTCTGCAGCGTCATAAATCTCTTTCGCGTTCTCTTTCGAACCCGCCAGCACATTCAGGCATACACGGTCACGATAAAAATTCGGGGTCAGTTTCATGCCTGCTTCTCCTTGCTTACCAGTGCGTTAATGCAGTGATAAATAATCTCTAGCTGTTGTGGGCTGACGCTGCGCACATCGGCTTCGATAATCCCTTCGTTGGCTTTGTAACCCCGGAAGAAAATCGCGTACTCGCCCTGCTTTAACGCGCTCACTAACTCGACGGTACTGGTGCCAATCGCCGCTTCATCGAACTTTATCTCGGTACGCGCAATATCACGCCCAGCGGCATCCCACACTACACGTGCACTCACGCCATCAAGGGTGTTGAGGCTCTCAATAAACGGCGTCATTTTTTCGACCATCTGCGCGCCGCTTTCTTTGGCTGCCGTTAAATAGTGTTCGATGGCGCAGGTCAGGCCAAGAATACCTTCTTTGCCTACTTTCATGGCGCGGCCAATGCCACCTGTTTGCAGCTTCACCCACTCAACGTACTGCGCTTTACCAATCACCAGGCCGCTGGTTGGCCCTTCAATGGCTTTTGCGCCGCTGTAAATCACCAGGTCCGCACCTGCGCGGTAGTAGCACTGCAAATCTTCTTCCGCTGCTGCATCAACAATCAGCGGCAGGTTATGTTTGCGCGCCACGACAGCAGCCTGCTCTACGCTAAGCATGCTTTTCTGAACCGAGTGATGCGATTTGATATACAAAATTGCGGCAGTGCGTGGGGAGATGGCAGCAGCTAATTGTTCGGCAGAACATTCGTTGGCATAACCGGCTTCCACCACTTTGCCACCACCGAGATAAACCATCGTACCCACCGGCGCACCGAAGTTCACGTTGTGGCCCTTCGGCAACACAATTTCGTTGTTCTCAAGTGGCGTGCCGTGCAGGTTTTCAATCAGCCAGGCGTTGTCCTTCACAAGTACTGCCGCCACAGATTGCGCGATACCCGCAGATGCGCATGACACTACTGTTGCGGCTTCAACATCCAGCAGCCTGGCGATGTACTCCCCGGTTTTGTTCACCAGGTCTTTCATCTCAAAGTAATGATTCATACCGTTAGTCACGGCTTCAACCACTTCCGGGCGCGGGGTAGAAACACCGAGTGCCGTCATGCGGCCAGAGGCATTAATGACTTGTTTTAAATTATATTTCTCATAAATCGAAGACATGTTCTTGTTTCCCTTGTTCGGTCGTAAACCATTTCCCGGCGCGAACGGCGGCAAGTGCCACCAGCAGTTGTTCGCCCTGGAGCGTCTGATTTTCGGAATCGGTAAATACCGTCGGCTGGCGGCGTTGGGCAAAAATCGTCAGGTCGCCATCAAGGCCAACGGACAAGCGCCCTTTATTCGTCAGGCGTAAACCTTGCGCGGCATGCGCGGTAACGCAATCAATCACTTGTGGCAGCGACATGCCAATGGAGAGGAATTTGGACATCACCACGCCGAGGCTATGCACCGGGCCGTTAATGCGGTTGCGGCAGTAAATATCGGAGCTGATGGTGTGTGGCAGAATCCCTTTGCTGATGGCGATTTTCGCCACTTCGAAGCTGAAACTGGCGGAACCGTGGCCCACATCAAGACGCACGCCACGCTGAATGGCGCTTGAAATTGATGCCCGCAATTCACCGGCAGATGTCAAAATGCGGTTCGGTTTGCCGTTGTAGCAGTGGGTAATGATGTCACCGCTTGTCAGCAAATCGGCAATTTCATCAAGGTCAGGCGGGTTATTACCGATGTGTACCATCAGCGGTAAGTTACCGTTTTCGCGCTGGATTTCTTTCGCGCGCTCCAGCGGTTTAATGCCGTTCATGCCGACTACGCTGCTGCTCATGCGCGCTTTGATGCCAACGATAAAACCAGGATGGCGTTTCACCGCATCACGTGCGGCGATTTTGTCGATATTCGTCATATCCGACAGCTCATTCTGCGCAATCAGCCCGACGCGAGAGATGTTCAGTAACGCGTAAACATCCGTCGTCGCTTTGCGAGTTAGCTCGTAAAACTCGTCGATATCGTCAGCGCCTGTGCTCCCGGCATCAACAACGGTCGTCACGCCTGTATTAATGCCGATGCTGTCCGGGTCATCGTGATAGATGGGGGATTTTTGGTAACAGTGGACGTGGGAATCAATCCAGCCTGCGCTGACATAATATTCGCCATTGAGCTGGCGCTCTTCTTGCGCCTCACCGGTGACCTCGCCAAGTGCGGCAATTTTTCCATCTTTCAGCGCGATGTCGATAACGGTGTCATCCACCAGACACGCGTTGCGCAGGATTAAGTCGTACATGATTTTTCCTCGCTGGCGGATGGCACGCGCCATCCGCCAAAAAGTTCTACAAAGCAATCGGGAAGAATGCCCCAAACAGCATTGCGCCAAGAATCGCGCCACCGGTAATCGGCTTGTTCCACAGATAAAACAGCAAAGAACCAATCAAGGATCCGATACCAATCGGAATAGAAGCGGTCATTGCGCTCAGGATAATCAACGGGCCAAGGAAGCGGCCGGATGCGTTACCCGCCCCCATCATGACGTCTGCCCCGTAGGTTGAGTTGCTCTGGTTGACGGTGAATTTACGCGCCAGAATAATCACATATCCAATCGCCAGGCCAATCACCAGCCCTGTCACCAGCGATGCCGCAAAGTTCGCGACAGGGAAGATAATGCCCGCGCCAAGTAACAGCGCCGGAACGCCAAGACCTACGCCGGTTTGAATCGCACCGCCGATATCCAGAATCCCGACCAGCGAACCTTCAATGATGCGGGCAAACAGGAAGCTGGCACCAAATGCGGCGACTGCGCCATACACGCCGGTGTCGATTCCGGCACGCAGCATGGAAACAAACGCCACTTCGTTAAATGCGCCAATGCCGTAGAGGTAATACATGTGTGTCCCGGCGAACACGCCGGAAGAAAGCAGGCCAACGAAAATCGGGAATGACCAGTCGGCGTACCAAAAACCTTTATTCGTTTCCATCACAGGCCCCCTTATTTTCCGCTCATCGAGTTATGGATCAGACTGAGCCAGTCCGGCACGGTCAGATGGAAGGATTCGATCATCTTCATATCGAAGCCACGGAAGAAGCCACTCAGCACAAACAGCGCGATAATCGCCACCATCATCACTTTAGTGACGTGGTTCCAGCCGCTCTCTTCCACGCCTTTACCAATCAGGATGCCAAGCACCAGACCAGGTACGGCGTTGCCCATAATCAATTGCGCACAGCCACCGAAAATCGTGGCCCAGAAGCCTGATTTTTTACCGGCATCAATCGCCGCCAGCCAGAAAATCACTGGCATGATGATGGTCACCAGCAAGTTCGCCGCAGGGACCAGCACTTTTACTGCGGTAACCTGTAGTGCAGCGGGAACGGCAGACGCGGTGGTGTTAAGGAAGGCCACTACAATCATGCCGATGATGCCGCACGCGACAGCCATTTTGCGCGGGTCGTGCAGGGTCTCTGCCACATTACGATTTTTCATCATCAACGCGGCGGCACCCCAGTGTGGGATGATTCGGTGGTCAACGTCCTGAGTAAAAGCACCCGCCGCAACGGACGATGCCCAGGCGTTGAAGAAGAAACCTAAACCAAATGAGAAGTGTGAAGCCGGGTCGCCTTCGCAGGAGTTCAGCTCGCCCAGAGTACGAAAAGCACCCATACCTTGCGTGGTCGGCGCATGAAACATACGTGCAGCCCCGGCGCCCACTCCAACGCCAACCAGACCGCCGATGATTAGCGATTTTATTAATATAATTAAGAACATCTGTCTGTCCTTTCTGTGTGATTTTATTGGGGGATGAAGTCTACTTTGTCCATATTGATGGCCGTCACACTGACTGAAACATCCAGCTCCACGCTGAACATCTGTTTTTCACGTTTCAGAAAGAAGAACAAAAAAGCCTCTTTCTTGACCTGCACTCGCGCCTGAACAACCTGCACATCCTGTGGCTCAATACGCAGTAAAATGTGGGGAGATGACTTCATAACCGAGCCCTGAACATGGTTCAGAGCATCAGCAAAGGCCTTGGCTTTAGTGTCGCCACGACCTTTCACTCTCACCGTTTCGGAGAAGTGTTCTTTCATACTCACTGACCGTACTTCTTGGCCCAAGCTTGCACCAGACGCTCGCCCAGCTCTTCTTTATCCATAAAACCGAAGCCCAACACGTTGTTGCCTTCGTTGATTGCCGTCACGCCTTCATCCACTGAACGCATGCCGTACTTGGCTTTGTAGCCGTGTTTAGTTTGCGCGGTGATAGCGCCCGCACCGCCACTGCCGCAGAAAGAGATACCAAAAGTGGCGTTTTCTGCTTTCATCACGTCGCCCAGTTTCATATCAGCGGCAACACCAGGAATAACCACGGCACGGCCGCCTGCTTTCTCAATCCCTGCTGCCACTTTTTGGCCTTTACCCAGGCGGTCGCCGATCACTACGGTAATTTGTTCCATTTGAATCTCCTGATTATTCAAAGATTGTCTTTCGCGACTTCGAAATGCACTGACAACAACCACGCTTCTTCAATCGGTAAATTGCCAAATTGCTCCACCACTGCTTTTGCCATTTCCAGAGAGTCATCAGAAATTTCCTCAAACAGGCTTTCTTCAACTTCTGGCAATGGTTCGCCGGTCAGTGACCGGTGCGCCATGGCGCGAACGTGGGATGTCAGCATCTGTTCCTGAACTGCGTTTGGCGTAATGTTTCGGCCTTCCAGCAGCGTCCTGATAAATGCCAACACTTGCTCCGTAAGTTGTGTGGCGTCGGTACTTCCGGCGTCATTAACCTTTACCGCTCCGTTATTCACACTGCATACCTCGTTTACTGATATGGCTCTAAGGTATCGGCGAGGGTTAAAGGTTTGTAGCGAGTTGTTTTCCACTTGGAAGTGGAAATCCCGGAGGCAAGAGTGATATGCGCCACAAAAAGCGGCCGATTCATGATAATTCGCTGGCTTAATGTGATTACAGTCACGGATTAAAGAGGTCGAATCTATTGGTGACAGTGATAGTTTTTGAGCAAAATTGTGATATGAGGGGCGTTTTGCGGGAAATATTGGAAAGACTTATGAGTGTGGGATAGGGAGTTGGTTGGGCTTAGCTTAAGACCGGAGTTAGGTTAAGACTGAGATACCCGGGGCGACCACCGGGTTTGGCGTCCCTCCGGGAACCAAATCCCGGTGTTTCCCCTAATTCATTGGCTTTAGTGAATAGCGTTATCCAGGGAATAGTGGGAGAAGGATTTATAGTTCTTTTGATGGATTTGGTAGTACGGGCATAATCAGAGGGTGACTGTCGCTTAAGTCCTGTAAGTTCAGCGGGTCGATGCAACGCTATCCTTAAACAAGGGGGGCGTAGCCATGAAACGAAGAACGCGTATTTACTACACGCAACGTGGCAATGCTAACGTCAAACTGATTGTGTTCTGAGGATTCCGATATGACCACCTTTCATCAACTTACTGCCACCAGTCTGCGTGGCCAGCCCATCTCTATGGCCGACTATGCTGGCAAGTTGGTGCTGGTGATTAATACCGCCAGCCATTGTGGCTTCACGCCACAATACGCAGGCCTTGAAGCGCTCTACAAGAAGTACGCCGCCCAGGGTCTGGTGGTGCTTGGTTTCCCCTGCAACCAGTTCGGTAAGCAGGAACCCGGCAACGCCGACGAAATCGCGCAGACCTGTCACATCAACTACGGCGTGAGCTTCCCGATGTTCGAGAAAGTAGAGGTCAACGGTGCAGCAACGCACCCGGTGTTTCGTTACCTGAAGGATGAATTGCCCGGTGTGCTGGGTGGGCGAATCAAGTGGAACTTCACTAAGTTCCTGATCGGACGCGATGGCAAACCGCTCAAGCGCTTTGCACCTTTCACCACCCCAGAGAAAATGGAAGCCGCAATCCTTGCTGCACTTGAAATCAAAGTGTCCCTGTAATTTGAACCATTCATTTTTAGATATCTTCCGACTGGCATAAAGCCGAAATTATTGCTTCGCTGCATAAGAAAGGCTTTTCGCTGGATGCTCTCGCGCGCGAAGCTAATCGGGTATCTTCAATTTTAGCGAATGCGCTTTCTCAACTATCCCCTTCTGCCCATTATTTTCACAACCACCTATTTTTTAACGATAAAATTACTTATTGCGAGGCTCTGCGCAAAGTAGTGCGATAGCGTTAGGGGAGTTGGCAGAAATTCGTAGAATACATTTCTTAGTGCCTCACAAGTGTACATAGTACCCCTCGTGATATACTCTATCCCCAGACAAGGAAAGTCCCCCCGTTGAGCCATGCGCCAGAGTCATTTATTTTCTCGCAACCAAAGAGGTTGTCTATCTGGTGATGGCCTACCCGAAAAGTACTAAAGAAAACCTGACTGATGCGGAAAAAGCAGATCTCAAGGAATTGACGAAAATACTGAAAAACGAGGTGTGATATGAGCTTTTTTGACGACCTGAAAGCGTCCCTTGAAGAAGCGGTCGACATTAAAAACGGCGTTCAGACTCCCGCCCGTGTCACCCGCTATGAGAATGCTGATGTAAAGGCAATCAGGGAACAGTTGAATGTTTCACAAAGCGAGATGGCCAAGGCGCTGGGTACTAGCGTTGATACCATCAAAAGCTGGGAGTCAGGAAGACGTAACCCAACCGGACTTGCTGCGAAGGTGCTGGCCGTTATTCAGACTAACCCCACTTTTTTCCAGGAACTTGCCGCAGTGCAGTATTCAGGCCATCAATGAAAATAGACGCAGAAATCACCTTCCGAAAACTCGAAATATTCATGGTGTTTATGGAAAAGGGAAATATTGCCCGTACTGCTGAGGCGCTGGGGATCAGCGGCGTCAGCGTCCATCGTGCGCTTCACACGCTTGAAGAAGGCGTGCGCTGCCCGCTGTTCATCCATAAAGGCCGCAATCTGGTACCACTACCCGCGGCGTTAACCCTACTGGAATACAGTAAAGAAGCCGTAGCGTTAATGGCGCGTGGTATTGCAGAAACGCGCCAGGCGGCTGGTGTTGGTCAAGGTCGGTTACGCATCGGCACGCTCTATTCGCTGACTCTCGAAACCGTACCGCGCCTGATCATGGGAATGAAATTGCGCCGCCCTGAACTTGAGATGGATCTCACCATGGGTTCCAATCAGATGCTGTTAAACATGCTCGAAGATAGCGTGCTGGATGCAATTCTGATTTCGATTTCGGAAAGCGAAATCGACCGTAACCGCCTCGAAGTGCTGCCGTTATTTCAGGATGATATTTTCCTCGCCGCCTCCAGTACTTTCCCTCTCGATACCAGCAAACTTGCCGATCTTCGTGATTATCATAGTGAGAAGTTTGTTTCGTTAGCCGAAGGGTTTGCGACCTATAACGGGTTCCAGGAAGCGTTTCACATTGCAGGTTTTGAGCCTGAGATTGTGACGCGCGTGAACGATATTTTCTCGATGATCAGTCTGGTACAGGCAGGTGTGGGACTGGCATTAATGCCGGGGAGAATGAAGAAAGTGTATGAAAACTCAGTGCAACTGCTGAAGCTCGCCGAGCCTTATCAAATGCAGCAATCCATTGCGATTGTCTTTGCCCGCAATCGCGAACACGATCCAAACTTGCTGGCACTTGCGGCCGAAGGCCGCATGTACGCCCGTTCGTTTATTGATACGCCTAACGCGCTGCTTTAGCCCGTTCGGTGAGACGTTGAAGTACCCCAACGCTGTTGTTTTCCGCGCAGACCATTTCGCCTTCACGGAATGCCTGCCGCGTGAGTCCAGTCAGTACGCTGCCCGGCGGCATTTCAATCGCCAGACGCACATCGCGTTCGTTAGCGGCAATCATCGCATCACGCCAGCGCACGGTGCGCGACATGTTCAGTGCTAAATCTTCGGCAATCTGTTCTGGCTGCCAGGCCACGCGAGCAGTGCTGCCGCTAAGATACGTACAATGCGGGCGATTCAGCGTTATATCGGCAAACGCCTGTTGCAGTTTTAGTGCAGGTTCAGCCAGTAATTCACAGTGCGATGGCACGCTAACCGCCAGCTGTTTGGCTTTCTGCGCGCCAGATGCCAGCGCTTTTTGCGCCACGGCAGCCATCTCTTCGTTACGTCCGGCAATCACGATTTGCTGCTCAGCGTTAATATTGGCGATGTATGTTCCGCTACCTTCCACCAGCCGCTCAACCTGGTTGAGTTGCAAGCCAGTAATGGCAGTTAAACCATAACCTTGCGGATACGCCTGCTCCATTAAATCGCCACGCAACGCCACTAAACGCAGCGCGTCTTCAAAACTTAACACCCCTGCCACCACCGCCGCCGGAAATGCGCCGATAGATAAACCACAGACCATATCCGGCTGCACGCCGTTGCGCTTGAGTTCTTCGGCGCAAGCCACGCCAGCAATCAGCAGGCAAAGTTGAACGGCGCGGGTATGTTTCAGGGCATCTTCGGTATCGAGTGTATCGGCTTCATCGCCTAACACGGTGCGAACACGCGCCATGATGTCACCATCTTGCGGTAACTTCTGCAACATACCTAAACGTTGCGTTCCCTGTCCGGGGAAAGTGAAGAGAATTTTCATGCTTATCCCTTTATTGCCCACGGGTCGCTCACCAGCTGCGGCCCACTGCTTGTTTTCAGCAATACGCGCCCGTCGCGTAGCCATTCCGCCAGCGCAAAAGCGCCGTGGGGCGTTTCGATTTGAGTATCGGCGCGGCACAACAACTGGCCGATAACTTGCTGCCATTCCAGCAACGCTTCACGCGTAGCCCGTTCGGGGCAACGGATGATTAAGTCGAGATCGCTATCGGCATGAAGTACCGGGACTTCGGTCGCCAGCGCGTAGCCGACGCTGCCGGTAATGCCCCAAACCCAGGGCCATTCACGCAAAGCGAGTTGAATTGCCCCCTGAACAGGCGGCATTGAAACAAACGGAGATTTGACTAAGAGATCGCGGGAGGCCAGTGATTCCGGGGAAACGACGCGTTTAATCTTTGCGGCATTTACCCAACCGGCTGCCCGCTGGTCGCGGCGCATTCCACGAACACCGACCGGAATGCGCCCTTCACGATTCACATCACGCCGCACCACCACTGGAAGCGCGAGCCGCCACTGGCTTGCCACCCACTCTTCACTCACACCTTCAAGCGCGTCGCTATCGGTTAACCAGAGCAGGTCGTGTGGGCGTGGTGTGTTCATGATTTACATTCCTGAAGTCAGAGAAATAAACAGCGGTAACGACAGGATAGAGAGCACGGAGCTAAGCAGCAAGACAGCTTCTGCATCCGGAGACTGCACGCCGAAACGGTTGCCGAACACCACGCCGAAGAAGCCCGCAGATAGCGCAATCATCAGGATCGCGGTGATAGCAACCGGCCCAGTCAGACCCAACGCCAGCACGATACCCCAGGCGATGAACGGCTGAATCAGCAGTTTGGTCACAGTCGCGACACAAACCACGGTGTTGATTTTCAGCTTACGAGCCGAAAGGATCACACCGGTCAGGAACAGCGCCGCAGCGGTCGCAGACATACCCAATGGTTTGATAGATGACAGCAGCAGGTCAGGCATACGAATGCCAATCGCGGACAAAATCACACCCAGCAGCGGGCCCCAAACGATAGGTTTTTTCAGCGAACGCCACATCAGAACAGGCAGCATTGCGAGGGTTGAACCCACTGCTTCGCCAGCTGCACGCGCTTTTTCACGCTCCAGAATCATCAGGCAGAACGGTGTCATCAACACGGAACCACAGGCGATGGAAACCGCAACGGAAAGAGAGGTTGCAGAACCTTCGCCCAGAACGCTGCCCAGAATTGGCAGGCCAAGCGCCGCATAGTTTGGCAACGCAACGGTCAATGTCAGTACAGCCGCATCCTGCGGAGATTTTTTGAATACTTTGGTCGCCAGGAAATAAATCGCAGCGTAGGTAATCCACATCGCCAGAACCAACACGACACTCATCGGTGACTGTTTGACGATACCTGCCCACGGAGTCTGAACCGTTGCGCTAAACAGCGCGGCTGGCAGGGCGAAATCCATTACAAAGATATTGAGCAGGGAAACATTTTTGTTATCGACCATCTTCGCTTTACCGGCGAAAAAGCCAAGCAGCATGATGACAAAAATGGGCGCAAGAGCATGAACAATTACGTAAGTCATAACTTCACCTGTAGTTAAAAAAAGAATTCCAGCACCGGTGCGATGGTTATTATTTTCAGGCGGTTAATTTTTATTGGGCACTCTAACGGTGCCCATTATTACCGTCTGGCAGGTCTGTCTTTTTAAACTCTATCGCAACTACCAGGCTGCGCGCATACGCTCGCGAACCAGCGCCGAGCTTTGGCGATTTTTCGCATTCAGTCTGTTTTTCAGGGTGTTATCGGTACGCGCTTCACGAACAGCCGTGACCAGTGCCGCATTTACTTTGTCCATATCGTCGCTTTGCGGTGCTTCCGGATGAGCAATTTCAAGCAATGCAGATAACAGGCCCAGGGTTTCGTAGTTGCTGATGTCATAAGCCATCGGCGGGATGGTGGCGGCCAGTTTTTCCAGCGCTTCCACGGTACGCAGTGTGATACGCGCTGCGGACTCTTTACCCATCGCATGGATCATCACGCCGGAATCGTTGAACGCAATCAGGCGGTTTGCCTGGTAGCCGTGTGCCAGAAACGCACCGGACATCGCTTTGCCAACAATCAGGCCCACAACCGGGTGGCCCGCCAGACGCGCATTGGCATAAGCCGCTGCCGCACCGGCCAGTGCCTGGTGGATACCGAACGCTTCTTCGCGGCGGCCATAAGCCTGGCTCGGAACGTCGATCACCGCCACGATGGCGCGTTTCTCTGATTTTTCAGCATCTTCTGCGATGGTTTCGCTAATTACTTTCGCCAGTGTCCAGCCTTCTAGCAGACCCACTTCCCCACCTTTAGCGCGTGGATAATGGTTATTTTCGTCTGGCACGACCGCGATAAAACGGGCGGCTTTGCCATCAACGCTGCCATCGGCAACCTGAACGGAAGCGCACAGGCCAGCCATACGTGGTGCGTTAGCAGTGAGTTTGTCCAACCAAATGGCGGCGCGATTCAGTTTCTGGCTCATGCGCGTTTCTCCCCAAAAAGCTGTTTAATCTGTTCGGAATCAGCCTGTTTCGTAGTATCGAAATTACTCAGGCGTTCGAGATACCACGCATAGTTATCGGTGCGATGCGCAGCAGGAACACCTTGCGCGATTGCCGCGTTAACCGCTTCTTTAACCGCGTTAACGCCATCGCCCACCAGCGTTTCGACCAGGCCGCTCTCAAAGCGAACTTCGCCACCGGTCATGCTCCAGATAAACGGACGGTTACGTGAATCGTATTCGTCGATACCCGCTTCCTGTTCGATAACCTGCGGGCCATTCAGACCCAGACGCGCTTCGCGAGTCACGATTAAGTGGCTGCAAAGTGCGGCTGCGATAGACATCCCGCCAAAGCAACCAACTGTTCCTGCGACGACGCCAATAACTGGCGTGTAACGGCGCAAATCTACGATCGCTGCGTGAATATCAGCGATTGCTGCCAGGCCAAGGTTTGCTTCCTGTAAGCGCACGCCGCCGGTTTCGAGACATAAAACGGCCTGAGTTGGGATGCCGTTACGGTTATCTTCCGCTGCCAGTTCAAGGGCTGCGGCCATTTTCGCGCCGGAGACTTCGCCCATGCTGCCGCCCTGGAAAGCGCCTTCAATAGCGATCACCACTGCCGGGCCGCCGTTGATGGTGCCTTTGGCAACAACCATACCGTCGTCGGACTGCACCACGATGCCCTGCGCTTCCAACCACGGAGAAACGATGCCTTCGAATGGGTCAAGCAGTTCGCGGAAGCTGCCGTCATCAAGCAGCAAACGCGCACGTTCACGCGCTTTGAGTTCGATAAAGCTGCTGTCGTTACGCATGGCTCACCCCTTCAAATACTTGTTCGATACGAATGCGTGCCACGCCTGGCGTCGCACCAAAATCGTGGATCTGCATCTGCCCCGCAGGAATGCTGGTCAGTTCGCCCAGACGGGAAAACAGTGCCTGCCAGCGTTGCTCGCTGTTATCTACAGACGTGGTAATGGCGATGGTCAGGGTATCGCCCTGAGTCGCGGTAAACAGAACTTCCATATCACCGGAGCCAACTACACCCGCCAGCGCTTTGCCGCTAACGGTGCGAGTTGCCGGAAAAGACAACGTAATGTGTTCCATAACACCCTCTTAAAAGTGTGAATGTTGCGGTAATGGGGTAATCGTCGCGTTATCGCAGGCGATGCGGTCAATCAGCAGCGTGGCGGCCAGCAAATCTGCGGCCCCACCCGGTGAGGCATTGAGTGCCAGCATCTCTTTATCGAGCCAGGCGAGCGCCGCGCGGCCTTGAGATGTTGCCGAACCACCAGCAACCAGTACGCTACGCGCGCCGTTTTGCATGGTTTCCAACCCTTCAAGCCCGGCGCGAGACAACACGCAGGTATCGCTAAGCGAGGTCATAATGGCCATCAGTGCATCAAGCCGCGCCTGCGGTTCCGTTGCTCCGTTCTGGCGACTGCGGCGCAGTTGCGGCAGAGCCAGTTGCATGATGTGCGGGAAGCCAAGTTGCGCCTCTTCGCGAGCGCCGGGAACCTGATAACGCCGTGTTGCGAGTAGCCCCTTACTGAAAACTTTTGGTGCTGAACTGTCTGGCAGGCTGGCAAGTTTTGCGGCACTTGCCGCAATTTCTTCACTGCTGCCTTCAAGGCCGTGCATCGCGGCGGCAGAGACCAACAAACCGAGCGCCCAGATAGCGCCCCGGTGAGTATTCACTCCGCCTGTAGCCATCATCATCTGCGCCTCACCTTCACGACCTAAGCGGCCGACGAGTTGGCGCAGAGCGATATCTGCCGGGCGCTGCCAGCTTTGCAATGCCAGCGCATGAAACGTCGGGGAAAGGCTGTGCGCAGAGCGCTCCATCAATTCCAACGTCAGGTCGTGATGTGCACCACTTCCCCGACTGTCCACAAGACCAGGTTTCGGGCTTAAGCGTGCTTCTGTGATCAAGCTTTGGGTGGCAACCCTTGCAAGCCATGCAGCGCTGCCTTCACTCCCAATCTGTGGCTGTAGTTTCATTACCAGCTCCGGAATTTCGCAGGTGGGTTATACAGACCGTCAGACCATTCGACTAAGTCCGCCACGCTGCTGGCTGCCAGCAGTGAACGGGTCGCATCGGTGCGACGAATGCCCATATCTTCCGGGAAGACCACTTTGCCGCTTTGGCGCAGTGCGGCAACGCGTTTCGCATCCACGCCCAGACCGATATCGGTAATACCCGCAACGGATGCCACCATCGCGCGGCGTTCTTCCATGCTTTCAGCACGATACAGATACGCGATGCCTTCTTCGGTGAGCACGTGAGTCACGTCGTCGCCGTAAATCATTACCGGAGCCAGCGGCATACCGGAGGATTTAGCCACGTCCACCGCATCGAGTTTTTCCACGAACGTTGGCTTAACACCAGCCTGGAAGGTTTCGACCATCTGAACAACGAGCTTACGGCCGCGCTGCATCAGGTCTGGTTGAGCCTGCATCGCAAGCCAGGCAGCCGTTGCATGGCGACGACCATGTGGGTCATGGCCCATGTTTGGCGCACCGCCAAAACCAGAAAGACGACCGCGAGTCACCGTAGAGGAGTTGGCGTAGCCATCAACCTGTAACGTGGAACCGATAAACATATCGACTGCGTACTGGCCTGCTAACTGGCAGAACGCACGGTTGGAGCGCATGGAACCGTCGGCACCGGTAAAGAACACGTCCGGACGAGCACGCACGTACTCTTCCATACCCAGTTCGCCACCGAAGCAGTGAACAGTTTCAACCCAACCGCTTTCGATAGCAGGGATAAGCGTTGGGTGCGGGTTTAGCGTCCAGTGTTTACAGATTTTGCCTTTCAGACCGAGCTGTTCGCCGTAGGTTGGCAGCAGCAGTTCAATGGCGGCAGTGTTAAAGCCGATACCGTGGTTGAGCGATTGAACCTGATGTTCTGCATAGATGCCTTTAATCGCCATCATCGCCATCAGAATGTGTTCTTGCTTGATAAGACGCGGGTCGCGGGTAAACAGCGGTTCGATAAAGAACGGTTTGTCAGCCACAACCACGTAGTCAATCCACGAGCCGGGAATATCCACGCGCGGCAGGTCGCATTCGTCATCAACCAGTTCGTTAACCTGAGCGATAACAATACCGTCGTGGAATGCAGCAGCTTCGACCAGTGCTGGCGTGTCTTCGGTGCTGGCGCCGGTATACAAGTTACCTTTACGGTCAGCTTTAAAACCGGCAATCAGTGCCACGTTTGGTGCGAGATCCACATACAAACGGGAATAGAGTTCGATGTAGGTATGAATGGCACCAATCTCTAACTGACCGTCTTCGAGCAGTTGCGAAATACGCAGGCTCTGGGTGCCAGAGAAGGAGAAATCGAGCTTGCGGGCGATACCTTTTTCAAAAATATCAAGGTGTTCGCTACGCCCGACGCTCGGCATAATCATATGCAGGTCGTGAACTTTGGATGGGCTAACTTCAGCCAACATGCGGGAAAGGAAATCCGCCTGTTTTTGGTTATTGCCTTCAAGCACCACGCGATCGCCGGGAGCGATCAGTTTTTCCAGCATATCAACAAGATCTTCGGTTGGAAGCACCTTGCCCTGCACGTTGGTGGAAGCCATACGACGCAGTTTCTCAGTGCGGCGTGTGTTCCACTGGCGTGCTGGCTTTTGGAAAGCCGTCATTTTAACCTCCTGATTCAGCCAATCATTCTGATTTGCTTTAGCTTGGTTAAATTGTGCGCCTCACTGGTTAGACCATCAATTAAGCTCGGGAACCAATCATTAGCCTTAGAGTAATAATGGACTTTTGGTTTTGTGATCGGGGTGGAAGGCGAGCATTGAATTGATGGGCTAGCGACTTACCTAAAAATCCAACTTACGAGAAAGGCCGCATCGTGAAGCTGTGAAAATAGGATGCTGGCAGCTAGTTTGTAGAATGCGCTCGATTCTTCACGAGAAAAGCGCAATTTTCATTTCGCTTTCTTTTAAGTTCATAGCTAAAAGGCTATGATTGAACAATAGCCTTCTGGCTATGGGATAAAGTGATGTGGAACGTTCTGACAACGGAAGTTTTTGATCAATGGTTTTTAGCGCAAAACGAAATGCTCAGAGAAAATGTCCTTGCGATGATGGGGTTCCTTGAAGAGTTTGGTCCGCATTTGGGTCGGCCGTATGTCGATACCTTAAAAGGCAGCGTATTTCCCAACATGAAAGAACTTCGTATTCAGCATGCCGGAAACCCGATACGTGCCTTTTTCGCTTTTGATCCACAACGCCAGGCCATCATTTTATGTGCTGGTGATAAAACCGGGAAAAACGGGCAGCAATTTTATCGCAGTATGATTCTGCGGGCTGAATCAGAGTATCGTAATCACTTGGCAAAACTGGAGAGGTAATATGTCTACTTACAAAGAGTTGCTGTCACAACAAAGCCCTGAAAGCCAACAGCGTATTGCTAAAAAAATCGAAGTTTTACGCCAGGAATTAATACTCAGCCAGTTGCGTGAAGAGCTCAATATTTCACAGACTGAATTGGCCCGAACCATTGGTGTATCACAACCAACGCTCGCAAAAATTGAGAAAACCGGCAATGACCCACGGTTATCAACTCTTAAACGTTATGTGACAGCGCTGGGTGGGGAACTGAGTATTGATATCACTCTCCCTAACGGAAAGCGGGTGGCGTTTCACCTTTGACTGAAAAAACTCTCCTCTTCCCACGATGCAGAAAGAGGAGTTTAAAGCATCAGCTATTATGATTTAGCCGGGTGGGCAGTGATTTTGATTGAGTCGGTGTAAGTCACGCGCACGCTTTGGTTCACTTTCAGATCTTTCAATTTTGCCTGAACTTTAGGGTCTTCAACGGTTACCGTTTTTTCCTGACCTTTTGGTCCGACAAATGTGATTTCATTCTTTTTCAGATCGATGTGTTTAATTTTCAGCTGAACGTTAACCTGGCGGAAGGCTTCGTGCTCAGGTGAACCACTGGTCGCTTTTTCCATCCCTTTGGTGGTTGAAGCCGTAGGTGCGGCTTTATCAACGTTGGTATCAAAAGCAATAGCAACGGAACGCGTTACGGTAGTATCAACGGTATCGCCCGCTTTGATATTCGCCAGCGTGCCGGCTTCTTCTGGAACGTTGAGAGAGACTTTATTCCCTGCTTCCCCTTCCAGCACCACAACATGATTTTTTTGATCAACAGAAACAACTTTCGCGGAAAAATGATCGGCCTGGAAATCACCTGCTACAGGCAGGACGGTTGCATTAGCGGACATGATACTGAATGCCAGTAGGGAAACAGTAGCAGCACCTTTAATGAAGGTTTGAATCGGTTTCATAAATCAGATGTCCTTATAAGATAAACAGATATGTTCCGGCCCCTTAGGGGTTAGGGGCCAGTATGAGCTTAGCGGTATTTTTTATGGTAGGCATTGCGAGTGGTTTTAAATTCTTCTGCTGCTGCCTGCGCTTCTTTTACTTTGCCTTCGTTGGCAAGTTTCAGCGCACCGTCAATCTGTCCAACCAGTAAATCCAAACCGTGGCGATAATCCTTCATCTCGGCACTATCTGCCGCTTTGTTCTCGAGTTTTGGTGGTGTGCCCTTTTGCGCATCCAGCGCTGCGGTTCGCATGTTGTTTAGCGAGGTTTTTAACTCTGCCGCGTTATCGGTCTTCAACACGGTTTTGTAGTTTTCAGCGATGGTATCCATATCATCGCCAACATCTTTCGCCATTACAGCGCCAGTAAATAACACGGACGATACTGCCAACATTGCAATTAATTGCTTACGCATTGACTCACCTTTTTTATTAGAAAGGCGCGGCAGGACGCGCCTGTTACGGTTAACTACTGACCGGCGATTTTCATCTCCGGCAGTAACACTGAACCACATTGAATATTACTGCGCTTCTCAATATCACTACCAATTGTGACCATTTCACGCCACATATCTTTCAAGTTTCCAGCGATAGTAATTTCGCTTACTGGATATTGAATTTCGCCGTTTTCGACCCAGAAACCGGACGCGCCGCGAGAGTAGTCGCCAGTAATGCCGCTTACGCCCTGACCCATCAGCTCGGTCACCACCAGCCCGGTGCCCATCTCTTTAAGCATACCCGCGAAATCCAGGCCTCGCCCTTCGATACGCCAGTTGTGGATACCACCCGCATGACCGGTGCTTTTCAGACCCAGTTTGCGCGCGGAATAGTTGGTCAACAGCCACTGTTGCAGGACACCGTCTTTGATAATGTCGCGGCGTTCTGTGCGAACCCCTTCGCTATCAAATGGTGTAGATGCCAGGCCTTTGAGCAAATGTGGATGCTCTTCAATGGTCAGCCATTCCGGCAGGATTTGTTTGCCAAGAGAATCCAGCAGGAACGTGGATTTACGGTAAACCGAGCCGCCCGCAATCGCGCCCACTAAATGCCCGAACAGGCCCGTTGCCGCTTCAGCGGCAAAAATAACCGGCGCTTTCATGGTAGACAGTTTGCGAGGAGACAGGCGCGCAAGCGTACGGCGAGCACATTCGATACCCACTGATTCTGGGCTGTCGAGATCTTCCATCGCACGGCCAATGGTGTAGGCGTAATCACGCTCCATCTCACCATTAACTTCTGCAATAACACAGCTGGAAAGCGAATGGCGCGTTGAACAGTAGCTTTGCAGCATACCGTTGCTGTTACCGAATACTTTAATGCCGTAGTGGCTGTTAAAACTGCCGCCTTCAGTATTATTGATGCGCTTATCGACGTTCAATGACGCATTTTCAGCGCGAGCAGCCAGTTCAATCGCGCGGTCAGCGTCCATTTCCGTTGGGTGGAAAAGGTCCAGGTCTGGCGCTTCATAAGCCAGTAACTCTTTATCTGCCACACCCGCAAACGGGTCTGGTGAGGTGTAACGGGCGATATCCAGCGCCGCCTGCACGGTGCGCGCTACGGCATCCGGGCTAAGGTCTGTTGTGGATGCGCTACCTTTACGGTTTTGATGATAAACGGTGATGCCTAACGCACCATCGCTGTTAAATTCGACGTTTTCCACCTCACCGTATCGGGTACTTACGCTGATACCAGTGGTTTTACTGACGGCAACTTCTGCGCCATCGGACTGAGCGGAAGCCAGTTCCAGCGCCTGAGATACCGCTTGTTCCAGAACCTGACGTTGTTGTGCTACTTGCGTGTTTACTTTCATCGCTACTGCCATAATGTAAGGTGAGTGAATTAAGTCTAACCCAGAACAGAACAATTTCGCAGTGAACAGGCTTTACTGGTAGAATTAGCCACTTTTTTTAAGGAGCCTAATATGACTAAGCAGCCCGATGACTGGCTCGACGACGTACCAGATAACGAAAATGAAGACGAAGATGATGAGATTATCTGGGTCAGTAAAAGCGAAATTAAACGTGATGCCGAGGAGTTAAAACGCCTGGGTATGGAACTGATGGAGTTGGGCAAAAATGCGCTCGACAAAATCCCTCTTGATGAAGATTTGCGTGCCGCTATTGATTTGGCTCAGAAAATCAAAAAAGAAGGCCGTCGCCGTCAGGTTCAGTTAATTGGCAAAATGATGCGTTCGCGCGACATGGACCCTATCCGCGTAGCACTCGATAAACTGAAAAACCGTCACAACCAACAAGTCGCACTGTTCCATAAACTGGAAGCACTGCGCGATCGTTTGGTTGAGGAAGGCGATGATGCAATGAGTGAAGTGTTAAGACTTTACCCAGAAGCTGACCGCCAGCAATTACGTGTACTGATTCGTAACGCACAAAAAGAAAAGGCAGCAAATAAGCCGCCAAAATCTTATCGCCAGATTTTCTCATATCTGCGCGAACTGGCTGAAACCCAGGCCTAAAAAAATGCCCGCAAATTTGCGGGCATTTTTATTAGTGCCTGGCATATTAATCCCGCCCCATTACCACACTGGATAAATCCGTATTAAATCGCTGATATTGATCGCTGCTAATCGCATGCGGGTAGCTCAAAACAATCAGCTCATGATCTGATATATCAATGTGGTAAGTCGGATGATAATGATTAAATCCATTCTCATGGAAGCCGAGCTTTTGATAAAATCGCAGGCGTTTCTGGGCAATATCAGTCGTTAACGGATCGATCTCCAGAATGGTCAGCGGCTGCATTTGCAGAAACTGACTCAACATTCTTTTGCCATATCCTTGTGCCCGTAATTCCCCGTTTACCGCCAGATGCTCAATGTAGGTGTAATCACCAAAACTCCATGACGCAATCATGCCAATAAACTGCTCACCATCAAACCAGGCTTGCAAAGTGTAGTTTGGACTACTGAGCGCACTCACCTTAGCTTCGGGTTCACGTTTCTCATGCCATGGAAAAGCGCTTTCATATAACGCATCCACGGGCGAAAACCACGGACCATCAGGAGAGGTAATACGTTTAACTGTGAGCATATTGGTAGGCCAGAAAATGCCAGCCCGATAGCCGAGCTGGCATGGTAGGGGAGTACGATTACTGGTTTTCTGATTTTTTAGCCAGTGCATCCAGCAGCTTCTGGTGAATACCACCGAAACCACCGTTGCTCATCACCAGAATATGGTCGCCAGGTTGAGCCGTTTTCACCACCATATCCGCCAAAGTGTCGACATCTGCACTCCAGTGAGCAGGCTGAATACAGGCTTCTGCCACTTCAACCACTTGCCATGGAATATGCGGAGGCTGAAGTAAGAAGACTTCGTCAGCACGACCTAAAGAAGGTGCCAGATCATCTTTGCTCAGGCCCATTTTCATGGTGTTAGAGCGTGGCTCAAGCACCGCGAGAATACGTGCGGTGCCGCCAACTTTGCTACGCAACGCCGAAAGTGTTGCCAGAATCGCCGTAGGATGGTGAGCAAAGTCGTCATATACCGTCACGCCATGCGCTTCACCACGTAATTCAAGGCGACGACGGGCATTGATGAAGCTATCCAGGGCTTTCGCAGCATCTGCCGGGGTAACACCCACATGGCGTGCCGCGGCAATCGCCATCAGCCCGTTATGCATGTTGTGTTCGCCAACTAGCTGCCAGTGAACTTCTCCGACACGCTCGCCATCCAGGTACACTTCCCAGTTGGATGCATCAGGATTAAGCTTCTTCGCCTGCCAGTGGCCTTGCTCGCCCACCAGCTCTTGCTCGCTCCAGCAACCCATTGCCAGCGTCTGCTTAATGTTGGTGTCGTTCTCAGGCCAGATGATTTTCCCCTGCCCCGGCACAATACGCACCAGATGGTGGAACTGTTTCTGAATCGCTTTCAGATCGTCAAAGATGTCGGCGTGATCAAACTCAAGGTTATTGAGGATCAACGTACGCGGGCAGTAATGCACGAATTTGGAACGCTTATCGAAGAACGCACAGTCGTATTCGTCAGCTTCAATCACAAAGAATGGGCTATCGCCCAAGCGTGCAGAAACATCGAAATTACCCGGTACGCCGCCGATCACAAAGCCAGGCTTGTAGCCACAGGCTTCCAGAATCCACGTTGCCATACCTGCGGTGGTAGTTTTACCGTGAGTCCCCGCCACAGCCAGCACCCAACGGTCGCGCAGCACAAAATCGTGCAGCCACTGTGGGCCAGACATGTAAGGAATACTTTTCTCAAGCACCGCTTCAACGCACGGATTTCCACGCGTCATTGCGTTGCCGATGATCACCAGATCCGGCTGTGGATCGAGTTGGCTTGGGTCGTAACCTTGAATTAATTCAATACCCTGCTCTTCAAGCAGAGTGCTCATTGGAGGGTACACATTGGCATCCGAGCCCGTAACCTGATGGCCGAGTGAACGAGCCAGCATAGCAAGGCCGCCCATGAACGTGCCGCAAATACCCAAAATATGAATACGCATAAAACTATCCTTTTATTATTTGGCGCACATTCTAACCGTATGTTGGATGCTGGCAAATCGCATTTAAGTTAATTCCGTATTTTGCTGGCGCGATTCACCTGTACGCTACTATTTGAATCTTTGTTAGGATTGTTGCAGTCGTTTCATTTAATTAACAGAAGCAGGGAAAGTGTTATGAAAACGTTAGGTGAATTTATTGTCGAAAAGCAGCACGAGTTCTCGCACGCAACCGGTGAACTGACTGCCTTGTTGTCGGCAATAAAGCTCGGCGCAAAAATCATCCACCGTGATATCAACAAAGCAGGTCTGGTTGATATTCTGGGTGCCAGCGGAGCTGAAAACGTTCAGGGCGAAGTGCAGCAAAAACTTGACCTGTTCGCAAACGAAAAACTGAAAGCAGCACTGAAAGCCCGAGGGATTGTGGCCGGTGTTGCTTCCGAAGAAGAAGATGACATCGTTGTTTTCGAAGGCGCGGAACATGCCAAGTATGTTGTACTGATGGACCCACTTGATGGTTCATCAAACATCGACGTGAACGTATCAGTTGGTACCATTTTCTCCATCTATCGCCGTATTACACCGGTAGGCACTCCTGTCACCGAAGCCGATTTCCTCCAGCCCGGCAACCGTCAGGTCGCGGCGGGTTATGTGGTTTACGGCTCTTCAACCATGCTGGTTTATACCACCGGTTGTGGCGTTCATGCCTTCACCTACGATCCTTCCCTTGGCGTGTTCTGCCTGTGCCAGGAGCGTATGCGCTTCCCGGAAATTGGCAGCACCTATTCCATCAACGAAGGGAACTACATCCGTTTCCCGCAGGGTGTGAAAAAGTACATTAAGTTCTGCCAGGAAGAAGATTCCAACACCCAGCGCCCGTACACCTCACGTTATATCGGTTCTCTGGTTGCCGACTTCCACCGCAATCTGCTGAAAGGTGGGATTTATCTCTACCCAAGCACCGCAAGCCACCCACAAGGGAAGCTGCGTTTGCTGTATGAAGGCAACCCGATGGCGTTCCTTGCAGAACAGGCTGGCGGTAAAGCGAGTGATGGCAAAGAACGTATTCTGGATATCATCCCGGAAACCCTGCACCAGCGCCGTCCGTTCTTCGTCGGTAACGAACATATGGTCGATGATGTAGAACGCTTTATCCGTGAGTATCCGGACGCTTAATTCGTTTTAATATCTCCCCTCACCCCGTCCCTCTCCCCCAGGAGAGGGTTAGGGTGAGGGCTCGTGAATTAACAACGAAACGTCGCCATCGCCGCAACTAAATGCTGCGACTGCTCCTCAAGTGAACGCGTAGCCGCTGTTGATTCCTGAACCAATGCCGCATTTTGCTGCGCTGCCTCATCCATCTGGCTCACCGCGATATTCACCTGCTCGATACCATAGCTTTGCTCGTTTGACGCATTAGCAATTTCACTGACCAATCTGGTCATGCGCATCACCTCTTCAGCGATTTCATCCATCGTTTCCCCGGCTTGTTGCGCCAGTTCACGACCTTCGCCAACATGATTTTGCGAGTCCGAAATCAGCGTGCGGATCTCTTTTGCTGCATCAGCACTGCGGCTTGCCAGAGTACGAACTTCGCCCGCCACTACCGCAAACCCGCGCCCTTGTTCACCAGCACGCGCCGCTTCTACAGAGGCGTTCAGCGCCAGGATATTGGTCTGGAAGGCGATGCCGTCGATAACGCTCAGGATGTCTGCAATACGGTCAGAACTACTGGAGATATCACGCATTTTCTCAATCACATAACACACCATTTCGCTGCCACGGTCGGCGGTATCAGAAACGTCTTTCGCCAGTTTATGCGCCTGCTCGGCGTTGTCGGCGTTCTGTTTCACCGTCGCGGTAATCTGCTCCATGCTGGCAGCGGTTTGCTCCAGAGAAGTCGCCGTGGATTCAGTACGTTGAGCGAGATTCTGGTTGCCAGCCGCCAGTTCGCGGCTGCCGGTATCAATTTGCGAGCTGGCATCGCGCACGCGGCTTACCGATTCCATCAAGGAATCTCGCATGATGGTAATTGCCGTCGCCAGGCGGCCAAATTCGTTATTGCCAGCTGGTGGCAACGTCTGGGTTAAATCACCTTTGGCGACAAACTCCAGTTGCTCAATCGACTGATTCAACGGCTTGAGCAGTAAATGGCGGAGCGCCAGCCATACCAGCACGATAATCCCGGCGGTGAGCAGTGCGGCAATAATAATTAGCGTAAGGACGATTTTCTTATGCAATTGCACCGCTTCAACTTCGCTGTTGCCGCGCGCCTCGCCCCACTGTTTGAAAATCTCGACATCGGTATCAAACTTTTGCGACAGCGGAATCAGCGTCTTTTCCAGCAGGTCGTAGTAATCATCGGGGCTTTGTTTGGTGAGCGCTGCAAGCATCGGATTGATGCCTTTTGCGAGGTAGTCCGCATAACTCTGCGATAAGTTTTGAATCAGGCGATTGCCCTCTTCGTCGCTCACACCGCTGTCGATAAACTCTTTTAGCTGCTGTTGAGCCGCCGTCACATCACTGGCAACGTAATCGGTGGATTTGGTGGCATCTTCCAGTAGGCCAATTTCCATCTGGCGAACCGCCTGCCCTGCACCGTTACGCGCGCGTAACAACGAAACATAGCCATCAGACAAGCGCACCATCTGCTCGCCCTGTAGGCGATTGATATTCTGGAGTGAGGTTGAGCTTTGTTGCAGAGCAAAAATGCCCATGCCGCTGACAAATAACAACAGGAAGGTCATGACTGCCAGCAATGTCAGCAGCCCCGTGCGAATAGACAAATTTCTCAACATGCTCTTTTCCCGGTGACAGAACGATAGAAACGATTGAAGTGTTATCGACCATCACCGGGTAAACATTAGGCAAAGCGGTTCAGCTTTGACCTGGCGTTACGTTAATGCGCTTCACTGGCGAGCTTTGGCGGTTTTCCCACAGCACCGTCAGGCCGCGCTGTAGGGCAATGAAAATAAACAGCAAAATGCCGATGGCGATTTTCGTCCACCACGAACTGAGCGTGCCATCGAAGTTGATATAGGTCTGAATTAGCCCCTGGATAGCCACACCAAACAGCGTGCCGAGCACCGTTCCCACGCCACCGCTTAACAACGTGCCGCCGATAACCACGGAGGCAATCGCATCCAGCTCAACACCCATTCCAGCCAGCGCGTAACCCGCAGAGGTATAGAGTGAAAAGACGATTCCTGCCAAAGTCGCCAGCCCGGTAGAGAGCATATAAATACGAATCGTGGTGCTGCGCGTGGAAATCCCCATCAGGTTTGCCGAAGTCGCGTTGCCACCAATCGCATAAACCTGGTTACCAAAACGGGTACGGTGCGCAAGGAAAATGCCAATCACCACCACGGCCAGCATCAGCAGGCCCATGGCACTCAAACGCCCACCGCCGGGAATACGCCAGGCAAGGTTTGAAAGGGTGTCATAAATCGGGTGATCAATCGGAATCGACTCTTCCGAAACCAGATAACTGACCCCACGCAGGAAGAACATCCCGGCAAGCGTGATAATAAAGGCTGGGATTTTCAGCGCGTCGATAAGCAGCCCCATAAACGCACCGAACGCGCAGCCCATCAGCAGCACCAGCGGGAAGGCCACCAGCGGCGACAAACCCCAGAAGCCAATCGCTTTGGCGAGGAACACGCCGGTAAAAGCGATCACCGAACCGACAGAAAGATCGATGCCGCCCGAGAGGATCACAAAGGTCATGCCGACGGCAATAATTCCCAGAAATGCGTTATCGGTCAGAATATTGCAGATTACCCGAGTTGAGGCAAAACCGGGGAATTGCGTCAGGCAATACAGATACCCCAGCACAAACACCGCCAGGGTAATCATCAACGGCAAGTTACGTTTGATCATGGCGACGGAGTCCTTTGAGCAAAGCAATAAAACGTGGCGACTGAACAACCAGCACGCACATCACCACCACCGCTTTCACCACCTGGTTAAGCTCAGGCGGGAAACCAGAAAGCAGAATGCCGGTGTTCATGCCCTGAATAATCAGCGCACCAATCACCGAAAGCGCGATGTTAAAACGCCCGCCCATCAACGAACCGCCACCGATGACTACCGCAAGAATAGCGTCCAGCTCCAGCCACAATCCGGCGTTGTTGGCATCAGCACCGCGAATATCGGCGGTGACGATAATCCCGGCGATAGCGGCGCACAGGCCACTCAACACGTAAGTCAGCATCACGACGATACGCGTATTTACCCCGGCGTTTTTCGCTGCGCGAATGTTAATCCCAACCGATTCGATAAACAGTCCCAGCGCCGTTTTACGGGTAAACAGCCAGAAGACCAGCAGCGTTGCCAGCACAATAATCACGGGTGTCGGGAAGAAGAACAGCGAACCGCTGCCCAGAAACGAGAGGTTTGGTGAATCAAAAGTAACGATTTGTCCGGCGGTGATAAGTTGAGCCACACCGCGCCCGGCCACCATTAAAATCAGCGTGGCAACAAACGGTTGGATTTTCAGGATGGCCACCAGAATGCCGTTCCACAACCCCGCCAGAACACCAACGCCGAGGGATGCCAGAATCACTACCGTCAGGCTGTGCCCGTCGACAGTTAACGTCGCAGCCGTCGCACCAGCAATCGCCATCACCGCCCCAACGGAAAGATCGATACCGCCGGTGGCGATCACCAGCGTCATGCCAATGGCAAGTAATGCGACCGGTGCCGCACGGTTAAGAATGTCTATCGGGCTGCCGAACAGCCGCCCATTTTGCACCACGATATCAAAGAAATGGTTAGCGACCAGGCTATCAACCAGTAGCACCAGCACCAGAGCAACTAACTGCGGAATACCCGGCGGCCAGCGAAAACTTCGCTTCGGCTTTTCGGCATCCGTTTGCGGCAATGAACGAGACATCACGTTTTACTCCTTATGCCGCAATGGCATTCATAATTGCCGATACGGAAAGCTCGTCGAGCGGGATCTGGGCCACTTGCTGCCTGTCACGCATGATGATCACGCGATCCGCATAGCCCACCAGTTCTTCGAGTTCAGAGGAGATAACCAATAGCGCCAGGCCATCGGCACACAGCGTTTCGATCAAACGGATAATTTCGGCGTGTGCACCAACGTCGATCCCACGAGTCGGTTCGTCGAGGATCAGGAACTGCGGTTTGGTCAGCAGCCAGCGTGAGAGCAACACTTTTTGCTGATTACCACCGGAAAGAAATTCGATCGGTTGATCGGGGCCGGGCGTACGAATACCCAACTGGCGAATAAACCGTTCCGCTATTTGATACTGTTCACGCTTAGGGATGGGGCGCAGCCAGCCGCGTTGGGCCTGTAACGCCAGAATGATATTTTCACGCACCGAAGCGGCGGCAATAATGCCGTCAGTTTTGCGATCTTCCGGGCAAAAACCAATCCCGAGAGACGAAGCTTTATGCGGCGATCGAAGTGATTGCGGCTTGCCTTTGATCCATGCGTTGCCCTGATCTGCGGGTTTGATCCCAAAAATGACTTCGGCGGTTTCGGTGCGCCCGGATCCTAATAACCCCGCCAGACCAACGATCTCACCCGGACGGACCTCCAGATTGAACGGGTTGATCACCCCTTTCTTACCGAAATCTTTAAATGCGGCGACCGGTTTATCGCTCAGTAAAGTACGGCCCGCACGGTTGAGCGCATTGGTTTCCAGCTCGCGCCCCAGCATCATTTTTACCAGATCTATCTGCGGCAGATCTTTTGTATTTCGCGTGCCCACAAACGATCCATTGCGCAGAACGGTAATACGATCGGTGACTTCGTAAACCTGATCGAGGAAGTGAGTGACGAAGATCAAGCTGACGCCCTGGTCACGCAGCTGGCGCATCAGGGTGAACAGCATTTCAACTTCTTTGGTGTCGAGGCTGGCGGTCGGTTCATCAAGGATCAGCACTTTGGCCGATAGATCGATGGCCCGGCAAATGGCAACGATTTGCTGCATCGCGACGGAGTAGCGGTTAAGCGGCTCGGCGACATCCAGCGAGAATCCATAGGACTCCATCAGGAGGGTGGCGCGTTTTTCCATCTCTTTGCGTTGTATAAACCCAAAGCGACGCGGCTCGCGGCCGATAAACAGGTTATCCGCCACCGACATATTCGGCAGCAAATTCACTTCCTGGTAGACGGTGCCAATGCCAAGCTGTTGAGCATGAGCGGTGTTTCTCGGTGAGATCAATTCACCTTCGAGATAAATATTGCCGCTATCGCGCTGATAAACGCCGGTTAGCGCTTTGATAAGCGTGGATTTCCCTGCTCCGTTTTCACCCAGTAACGCCATGATTTCACCCCGATTAAGGCTGAAGTCCACTTTGTCGAGCGCTTTGACGCCGGGGAAATGTTTGGTTAAGCCTTCCGTGCGCAGAATTTCCTGATTGTTGTTTGTGTTCATGAACGCACTCCTGCCAACGCACAACTGTAGGGTGAGATAAGCGCAGCGCCCTCGACCAGGCCCGTGCCTTAATGGCGGATGACGCTACGCTTATCCGCCCTACATAAAACAGCCCCTCCGTTTCGGGAGGGGCATAACTCATCAGTAGCCCATCGATTTCTTCTTCTCGAGCTCTTCTTTCGCGGTATCCGGGAGGTACAGCGTTGATTTGGTGATGGTCACTTTTTCCGGCATGGTGCCGTCTTTTTTGAATTTCTCGAGCGCATCGAACGCAGGGCCTGCCATGTTTGGCGTCAGCTCAACGCTTGCGTTCGCTTCGCCGTCGATCATTGCTTTATAGATATCCGGCACCCCGTCGATTGAACCGGTCAGAATGTCTTTGCCTGGTTTCAGGCCCGCTTCTTTGATGGCCTGAATCGCACCGATCACCATGTCATCGTTATGCGCGTAAACCATGCAGATGTTTTTGCCGTTATTCTCGGCTTTGATGAAGCTCTCCATAACCTCTTTACCTTTACTGCGGGTAAAGTCGCCAGATTGAGAACGAATGATTTTCACGTTAGACGCTTTAGAAATGGCGTCCGCAAAACCTTTCTTACGATCGATTGCCACACTCGCGCCCACGGTGCCTTGCAGCTCAACCACGTTACATTGCTTACCGTTCAACTCTTTAAGCAGCCATTCACCAATCAACTGGCCTTCCAGCACGTTGTTGGCGGTAACAACGGTCATATACAGCGATTTATCTTTCACATCGATATTACGGTCGAGCAGGAATACCGGGATTTTGGCCTCTTTTGCTTCTTGTAATACTGGCTCCCAACCCGTGGCGACGATTGGCGCAATGAAGATTGCGTCTACGCCCTGGGCGATAAATGAACGTACGGCTTTAATCTGGTTTTCTTGTTTTTGTTGGCCGTCTGCGATTTTCAGCGTGATGCCGCGTTTCTCAGCTTCACTCTTCGCAACCGATGTTTCTGCTGCTCGCCAGCCGGATTCAGAACCTACCTGCGAAAATCCGACCGTTAACGGAGCAGCTATCGCCATAGACGACATGGCTGCGGAGACTGCAGAGACCAAAAGTAAGCGCTTCCACATAGGGACATCCTCGTAGGGTTATTGTTGGTTAAAATCTGGGCGTCGAAAAAACTATAGACGACGTGTGGTGTAACAGAATGAGTTACATCACAATTCCAACAAGTCGCGCATATCCTTGTAACCGCTTACAAAAATTTATAAAGAATACGGCTATGTTTATGGATTTTCCCGTTGTCGGAAGGTTCTGGAAACGGCAGCAGGTGAGAAATGAAGGCAAAAAGAGGCGAAGACATTTAAATCGAGTTAGCTATAATACGCGGCACTTGAATGACACCAGTTTAAAGGAAAAAGACATGAGCTTACTCAACGTCCCTGCGGGTATTGATCTGCCAGAAGACATCTACGTTGTTATCGAAATCCCAGCAAACGCTGATCCTATCAAATATGAAGTTGATAAAGACACCGGCGCGCTGTTCGTTGACCGTTTCATGTCTACCGCAATGTTCTACCCGTGCAACTACGGTTACATCAACCACACCCTGTCTTTAGACGGTGACCCGGTTGACGTTCTGGTCCCAACTCCATACCCACTGCAACCAGGTTCTGTTATTCGTTGCCGTCCAGTTGGCGTGTTGAAAATGACTGACGAAGCTGGCGAAGATGCCAAGCTGGTTGCAGTTCCGCACACCAAACTGAGCAAAGAATACGATCACATTAAAGATGTGAACGACCTGCCAGAACTGCTGAAAGCGCAGATCTCCCACTTCTTTGAGCAGTACAAAGCTCTCGAGAAAGGCAAATGGGTTAAAGTTGAAGGCTGGGACAATGCAGCAGCAGCTAAAGCTGAAATCGTTGCTTCCTTCGAGCGCGCTAAGAAGTAATTCTTACCCTCGCTTAATGCTTGTGAAAACACCGCCAGATGGCGGTGTTTTTTTATGCGTCTGCAAAAGTGAAACGGCCACTCAGATGAGTGGCCGTTTGGGAATGAACTACTCGCTATCTTTATCCAGCCAATCTCCGCTTTCGATGCGGGTTAACCCCTCCACCGAACGCTGGTACACATACATCCATGCGCTGCCGTAAGGAGTCTGAATTAGCTGACGTTTATACTCGCCACCTTTAGTGCGCAAAGCGTCAAGCTCAGAGAGTGTAGAAGCATCAATGCGATACACTTCACCCACCACAGACCCCTCACCCGGCACTACCCCCGGATAATGGCCAAGGCTGTATAAAGCGTAATTTTCAACATGATGATCCCCAAGCCACTGGGCGTTGGTCATCCAGTGGCTGTTACCTTGCTTGCGTCGTAAACTGCCGTAAACAAAAATTCGCATAGCTAAAACTCAAACTGATAAAGCAGATCAAGTGCCTGATCGATACCAGACACCGCTTCCAGATACAGCTTAGGCATCAGGCGATAACGCAGTGTTAGTGTCGCCAATGAGTCAAAAATACCCACTCCATATTTAACCTGGAGACCTGGCAGTACATAGCCACTGACCACCACTTGTGAGGAATCCCCCACCCCTGCGGTATCAAGCGCCAGATTGCTTACGCCAAACGTCTCGCCGATTTTACCCACAACCTGACCACTTTGTGCAACCCCCAAGCCAACAAGCATTGACGTCATGGCGTTACCATCGTCGCCAGAATTGTCTAAACCCTGCCCGCGAAGCAGGTAGGACAAGGCTTCTTGCTGTGACATGGCCGGATCAGAAAATATCTCAGCTTTCGGCTCATCTGCTGTTCCCGTGACACGAACACCGGCTATTACGTCGTTTTCCGTCGCTTCTGGGTTACGAATCGCTTCGATATTTAATAATGGCTGGTCTGGCGGGCCAGAGAATAACAGCTCGCCTTTACGTACGATCAAATCCTGTCCGTACGCATGGAAACGCCCTTCAGGAATATTGATCTGCCCGTTCAGGCCGAGACCCTGACGGTCTTGCACCATTTTTAAATCGCCACTCAGACGCGCTTTCAAACCAAACGCATCCAGGCGTACATTGTTACCAACATGAATAACCAGGTTACTGTTGATAGGAATGCTTGCCGTTTGCGGTTTAATCGGCTTCAGGTCTTTATCGAGCATCACTTCATCACTGGACACACCCACTGAGCTTTCCGGGACTTCATGCACCACAATTCGTGCCCACGGGATGTCTACACTCCCATCAAGCGTGAACAAGCTCGGAGTCGCGACAAACTCAACATCCGGTGACACGTCAAGGCGTACCATCGGCGGCACCGTAATACGCACCTTGTTGCCTTTCGCTGCCACGCGCGCGCGCCAGTTGTCTATTTGCGTCCAGTCAGCATCGCCACTCAGAGCAATATCACCCTGCTTCGTACGCACCGTTCCGGCAAGCGTCGAGCTCATGCCGTTAAAGTTCATCGCCAACTGACTTGGCTGCATATCAAACGGCATAAAGTTGCCGTCGATATCCACGCCGTTAACTTGCAACTGGCCGAAGACTTGCGGACGCTCTAAATTCCCCGCCAGACGTAAGTTAGCGTTAATCTTTCCGGCGGCTTTTTCTCCACGTGAGAATATGGAGTTAGCGATCGCCAAATCAAAGTTGCGCATATTCACATTCCCCGCCAGGTTGCGGCGGTTTTGTGGATCGCTAATTTGAACCTGACCATCGAACTGGCCGTTTTGAGCAACGCGAATCAACCAGCCTAGTTTGGCCTGGTTATTTTTAAGCTCGGCATTGAGATTAAGCGTGTCGAACGCCACCAGCAGCGGGCTGTCGTTCACCATTTGCGTGACTTTCACGCCGTTACCCGTGAGCGTAACTGAACCTTGTGGCAAGCCTTCTGATTCCGCATCCCAGCTAACATCCGCACGGCCACTAAATGCTCCCACCGCTTGTGTATCAGCCGGCATAAACGGTTTGAGCATCGCTAAATCAAAGCGGTTCAGATTGACCAACGCACGGCCTTTTGCACCGGCATCAATTGGCTGCGGCACACAAAGTTCAGCATTCGGGTTCGTCCAGCAATGCGCGCCAATATTGATTTTCTGCTCTTTGTTGCGGTAATCGAGTGCCAGAGCGCGGTTCAGCGACCACGGACCAACCGGCGTTTCAAAGCGCGTATTGCTGAGATTGCCACGCCAGCGTTCTTCCGCACGGTCAAAGCTGCCGCTTAAATCAAGCTGCCCGGAAACCGGCTCGCCCTGAATGCGCAGTTTTAACTGGTGCTGTTTTTCGGAGCCTGTTGCGTCAAGCGTTACCAGGCTGAGATCGACACCTGGCTGGGAAATACGCTCAACCCGCAGATCCAGATTCCCGGCGATTTGATCGGTGGATTTCACATCTCCTTTCAGCAAGACTCGAGCAATCGACAGTTCCTGCCAGCGGAGGTTATTTGCGGTAAGGTCTGCCAGCAGCTGCGGCGCTTTCACATCGCCACGCACTTTAATCGTGCCTTTCGCTGTGCCGCCAAGTCCCGGTAAAGCATTGTCGAGATTCGGTGCATCGATGGTGGCATCAAGCTCCAGATCTTTCGGCCCTAACTCCCCTTTAACATCAGCACTGTTACGCCCCAGCTCGATATGCAACCCAGGAGTTTTCCACTGCATGTAACTGTTGCCGTTGAGCTTTCCGGTAACGTTTAGTTTGTTATTTTTGACATTCCCGGCAAGTTTTAGCTCGGAGACATCTACCTGCCAACTGCCGCCATACAAACTGCCACTGGTTTTCACCAGGCCGTCGAGTTTCGCAGGCCAGTCCGGGAATTGCTTCGCCGTATTGATATCGTCGAGTTTCAGCTCGCCGCGCCAGCTAATAGCTTTGCTCCAGTCGAGCACGGCTTTCAAGTCAGTGTTGCCCTGCAACGCAGCGACTCGCAGCTTATCGAGATTAAGCTGTTGCTCGTTGCCTGCCGCATCCAGAGTGATGGTGGCTGGCGGAATTTGCTCGCCTTTCACATCGCTACGGAACGACAATTTATAGTCGGTCATTTTGCCGCTGAATTTCAGTTTCAGGTTTTCGGCCTGGTACTCTTTCTTCCCGGTAAATGGCCAGTAAAGTTGCTTACTGACCACTTCAAGATTGAGCGGCAAGCCTGCTTCAGCAAGCTGAGTTTGCGCGGTGAGCTCAAGATCAACCGGGCCTGAGAGATTCATGCCCACTTTCAGCACATCCCGCAGCTCCCCACCAATCTTCATCTTCACCTTTTCGCCTTTGATTGGGTCGATATTCAGCGTGGTGTTTAAGGTTAAGTCGACCGGCCATTTATCGCGTAATTCCGCGCTACCAGTGGCGTTGACCAACCCTTGCGAGGAATCAACATCCAGCGCATCAAGCTTAAGAGAGCCGTCGATGCTGCTGACTTTTAGCAACAGGCTGCTGACCAACAGATCGGTGTCGCCCGTCAGGCGTAAGTTAGCCCCACGGAACTCCTGAATATTCAGGTTCAGCGGCAAATGCACATCGGTCATTTCCGGCAAAACCGGCTTTTCAAACAATTGTTTGAGCGTTTCGCCCAGCGGCAACTCTTCTGGCTGCGGGTTCTGGATCTTCGGCTCAACCACCTGTTCCTGCGCGACTTTTACTACCTTCGGCAACGCAATCAGCAACCCTTCAAGATTGGTCGGCGTAACCGTCAGGTTGCGCTCCTGCCAGTTAAGACCAGAGGTAAACTCCATCACCGAAACCGTGGTGTTATCAATCTTGATATTGACGTTATTAAGCGCCACGCGACTTAGGGTAATCGGATACGGCGTGGTGAGATTGAGCGGGCCAGTGTCCTCTTCCTGAACTGGCGCTGCCGGAGGCATTTTTTTGCTATCGATAACGACATCAATGTCTTTAAGCGAGAGATTATTCACGCACAGGCTGCTATCACGCAGGCAACCCAGTTTCACCGCGAGATTAATTTCACCGGCATTCACATCAACGCCAGGTTGTTGGTAGCGCAAACCTTTGATTGTCAGATTGCGCCAGCCACCCGTGACGCTGGCGATATCCAGCCCCGGCACCCAGCGGTTAGCGGCGTTAAATAAGACATGCAAACCGGTAGTTGTTCCCACCAGGAAGCCCACCGCGCCAATCAGCAGCACCACAAAAACCAACACCGCGAGGCTTATTTTCTTCCAACGACTCATAGTTCAGGCCCCAAACCGATGTAAAACTGTAAACCATGCTCATCTTTATCAGCTACCGGGACCGCTAAATCGAGTTTGATTGGCCCAACCGGTGACTGCCAGCGCACGCCAAAGCCTGCACCCGTTTTATAGTTACTCTGTTTGATATCGTTAACCGCTTCGCCAGAATCGACGAACACCGCCCCCCACCATTTCCCGGTAACGTTGTATTGATACTCCAGCGATCCGGTAATCATTTTTGACGCACCGGTCAGTTCGCCTTTGTCGTTTTCAGGAGAGATGGATTTGTAGGAATAGCCGCGAATACTGCGGTCACCACCGGCAAAGAAGCGTAAGTCTGGCGGCACTTTGTCGAAGTTATTGGTTTCAATCCAACCCACATTGCCGCGCACCACAAAACGGTGCTTTTCCTGCAACGTTCGAATCCAGACTTGCTGCGCCTGGAATACCCCGAAATCGACGTCCGAGCCCCATGTCGTGTCTGAAATATCAATCGAATAACGTTGGGAATCGCCCCAGGTTGGCATCAAACCACCGCGCGAACGGGTACGGTTAAGGCTCAAACCCGGATAAAGCAGCATCGTGGTGTTGGTTACGTCTGCCTGGGTAAAGTGATCGAGGCTCCAGCGCAGGTTAATGGCGTGCTGCCAACCGCTGGATAAATCCCAGTATCGTGAGACCGCGAGGGTGCTGGAGTCGGACTTGGTATCGTTCAGGTCGGTCGCTTTAAAGCCGCCCTGCACCAAATAATATTGTTCCAGCGGGTTTTTAAGCAGGGGCATTTTGTAGCTGAAATCAACGATCTGTTCTGGAGCGGAAAGGCTGATGCTGCTGGTCAGGCTGTGGCCGTATGAGTTCATCCACGGTTTTTTCCACGTCGCTTTTACGCGCGGCCCAACATCGGTGGAATAACCCACACCGGTTTCGATGGTGTTCTCAGTACGCGGTGAAACAACACCATGCAACGGTAATACTTTGGTTTCGCGAGACTTGTCGAATTCCGGCGCAACCACCACCGAATTAAACCAACCTGTCGCGGATAAACGGCGATTTAGCTCCGCCAGGTCTTTCGACTGGTAGTAATCACCCTGTTTAAAAGGCACAAGATTTTGCAGGTACTCTTCGCGTATTTGTGAGCCTTCAAAAGTCACGGCCCCAAAACGATAACGCTCGCCGCTGTTGTAATCGATGTCCCAGAACGCCTGGCGGCGCTCAAGCGAAACGCCTAGCTGGCTTTTGAGGAATTCACTGTCGAAATAGCCCTTTCGCACCGCAATGTTGGAAAGATCTTTTTTGAAACTGTCGTAATCGTGATGATTGAGGATAGTGCCAGGCTTTGGGCGCTCACCGAGCAACGCGATGTAGTCTTTATCGTCACGCGCTCCGCCACGGAGAATTACGTCGGTGCCGCCAATCAGCACTGGCGGGCCGGGATCGACTTTGGCAATCAATACCTGGCGTCCTTTGGCTGGTGGTGGCCGCAGGTCGAAATCAATGGTTGGCTCATAATAGCCGAGCGCTTTCAATCCATTACGGATAGCGTCATCCACACGCGCACGGAAACGCCTGTCTGGCGTAACTTCATCACTCTGGATAGTTGAAAGCTGAGCGCGAACGTTTTTTTGCAGTTCACCGCTTAGCCCTTCTACCTGTAAACGCACGTTGGCAGCGCTGGCCCACGTGCTTACCAGGCATAGGCAAGCCGAGCAAATAGTACGGAATCGTGGCACGTTTTCTCCTGAATATCCTTGTTCCCACCCCTGGAAGGAAACGTCTTTGTTACAAAACCACAACAATTGGGGTTGAAAACTGCACAATAACCCAAATAATTCTTATATGTACTGTAGTCTCATACAGAGAAGTTATTGTCTGCAATAACACGCCTCGTTACAACCGCATGGCGGTTGTTGTTAAATTTAGCCAACATCGGGAGAGCATGACTGATGAAATTATTTGAGAAAACCCATCCCGTAACGCAGTCCGAAGCGTTGCCTGGTCGCAATACCCCGATGCCAATCGCCACTTTACATGCGGTAAACGAGCATTCCATGACAAATGTACCAGATGGGATGGAGATCGCTTATTTCGCAATGGGTTGTTTCTGGGGTGTCGAGAGAATGTTCTGGAGAATTCCAGGGGTTTACAGCACCGCCGCAGGTTATGCCGGGGGCTTTACGCCTAACCCAACCTATCGCGAAGTGTGTAGCGGAATGACCGGGCACACAGAAGCGGTGCGCGTGGTTTACGACCCACAAGTGGTGAGTTACGAACAATTATTGCAAGTGTTCTGGGAAAATCACGATCCAGCCCAGGGAATGCGCCAGGGTGGTGACGTTGGCACACAATATCGCTCCGCAATTTACCCATTAACGCCAGAACAGGATGCCGCCGCCCGCGCAAGTTTTGCACGCTTCCGGGAGGCGATGACGCTCTCCGGAGACGAGCGACACATCACGACTGAAATTGCCAACGCCGGTCCGTTCTATTATGCCGAGGACGACCACCAGCAGTATCTGCACAAAAATCCATACGGCTACTGTGGTATTGGTGGTATTGGCGTTTGTTTACCACCACAGAGTTAAAGCATTTGTACAATCGGTTACCCTCGTTTCGTTTACGGGTAAATGAGGGCTGTGATATGTTATATGGTAACATTTAAACTCCAATAATGACTCCATGCAGCCCTCCCAATTTTCTGAACCAACGGAACCTTCACCGTTAACTTCTCAGGCTCGTTACTCTTTAGCGTCATCGCAGGCGAAGCTGACTGCAAGATTAGTCTTCGGATTAAGCGCGCTAATTTTTTTGATGATTGTGGTGGCGCTGATTGTCAGCATTATCGAGTCATCTTCACGCTGGACGGCTTTATTAAGCAGCCAGGCCGCAGTGCTCACCTTGCTAGCTATCGCTATCTACAATGCACAGCGAATTTGCCAGTGGCGGGCAGAAAAGTTCTCACCAGCGCTTAAATCCGAAACGGCTCCTACTGAAACAGAACCTCCCCCGACAATTTATCAACGGCTTGGCGCACTCATTCCCATCAACTTTGAACGCATCAATGCGTTACTTAAGAGTGACGGTGTCTGGTTGGCCTCGATGGCGGGATTCGTGTTATTCGTCACCCAGGCAGGCTGGGGAACTAATTATGTCTCGCTGGATGATGGCAACCTGCGCTGGGTGGCGGTCGGGATTATTGCATTGGCGATGTTTGTCACACTGGTTGCGGAGCGCCATCTGGCAGCCACTTCAAACGAAGCCTGGCCAGAAGCCAAATTCATTGCGCCGATATTACGTGTAACTCTCGCGGTACAATTGCTCTCTTTGCCCGCACTGATATTCCCGACTACAAACCTCTCATTGTTGGTCAATCTGCCTGCGATCCTTGTGGTGTTGGTAGCAATTGAGTTTCTGCTGCGCGGCTTGTTCTCACTATTCACTCCACCGGGTGAAGAAGGCTGCGAACCCAAGTTCCTTGCTCAAAGCCAACTGGCAGCACTACTCGTCTGGCCGCCACGCCCACTACTTTTTTTACAACGCGAGCTGCACCACCACTTTGGCATCGATTTACGCCAGCTTTGGGCATTCACGGTATTGCGTCGGGCGTTTTTACCTGTGCTGGCAGTCATGTTGTTTTGCGGCTGGCTGTTGACCGGGATGCAGCAAGTTTCACCAACCCAACGCGGTATTTATGAACGCTTTGGCAAACCGGTTGCCGTGTTGCCATCGGGCCTGCATTACGGGCTGCCCTGGCCTTTTGGCCAGGTGATACTGGCGGAAAATGGCCAGGTGCATGAGTTAGCGGCTGGAGAAGAAGCCGATACACCTGCGGAGCCGCTGGCGAATGCCGAAGGGAATGCACCGCAAAGTGCCGATCGCCTGTGGGATGCGATTCATAGTTTTGATAAAGCACAGATTATTGCCAGCCAAAGCGGTAACCAACAAGGTCTGCAAATCATTAATAGCGATGTCCGTTTTATGTGGCGCGTTGGCTTAACCGATAACGCAGCACTGGCGGCAACCTATAACAGCGTGAATTTGCCAGAGTTGATTCGCAGCGCCGCAAACCAGGTTCTGGTGCATCAGTTTTCCTCGCTGACTCTTGAGCAGGTTTTAGGGGAACAGCGCATCGAATTAGCAAGCCAGATTAATCAAGCAGTGCAGCAAAAACTCGATGGTCTGCATAGCGGTGTCGAGCTGCTCTCGACCGTCGTCGAAGCTATCCACCCTCCAGCAGGCGCTGCTGATGCCTTCCACGGTGTACAGGCCGCGCAAATTGCAGCTCAAGCGCTCGTGTCTCGCGAACGTGGGCATGCAGCAGAGCTGGCCGCCAGCGCACAAACTACAGCTACCACGCGCCAGAACCAGGCACAGATGAACGCCACCGATGTGACCAGTAAAGCGCAGTCAACGGCTGTGCGTTTTGCCGCACAGAAACAAGCAGTGGCGAAATCCGGCCAGGTGTTTGTCGATGAATTATGGTTTAGCCAGTTGCACCAGACTTTAGGCAAAAGCCCGTTGTTAATTATCGACCACCGTATTGGCGCAACCTCGCAGCCCACTATCGACCTGCGCGAGTTTCCCTCGTTAAGCCAGGCAGCACGCAACGATGCACCTTCCAAACCGACACAGGAGTCTTCCCGTTGAGCCATTCACATCATCACGGTTGCAGTAGCGGTTGCCACCACAGCCACCATTCTGACGCTCCTGTAACTAAAGCCTGGAAGCGCATTGCTGGCGCAGGTGCACTGGTGCTCATTCTTGCCGCCGCCGCAAGCCTTGTGCAGGTTCGCTCTGGTGAGTCGCTGATTATTACTCGGTTCGGTAATCCGGTACGCGTACTGCTCAATCCAGGTCTTGCGTGGCGCCTGCCCGCACCTTTTGAAATGTCCACCACCGTCGATCTGCGTCTGCGAACGACTTCGAGCGGCTTGCAGGATGTGGGCACGCGGGACGGGCTGCGCATCATTGTGCAGTCATATGCGGTCTGGCAGGTTGATAGTACCCCTGAGCATGTGCAGCGCTTTATGCGCGCGGTACAAAATCAGCCTGATGAAGCGGCACGGCAAATTCGTGCTTATCTCGGCTCGGCACTCGAAACCACCGCGAGCGGCTTTACGCTCTCTCAACTGGTCAATACGGACAGCAAACAAGTGCAGTTAAACCAGTTTGAATCGCATCTGCAGGCGCAAATCAGCCAGCCATTATTGGAAAGCTATGGTATTCGGTTGGTGCAGGTTGGAACCGAACGCCTGACCCTGCCCGCGGTGACGCTTAGCGCCACAGTCGACAGGATGCGTGCCGAGCGTGAAACCATTGCGACTGAACGCACTGCTGAAGGCAAACGCGCCGCGGCTGAAATTCGCTCGGCGGCAGAGCGTGATGCTCGCATTGTGGAGGCGACAGCACAGGTTCAGGCTGCAGATATCGAAGCACAGTCTCAGGCGCAAGCCGCCGAAATTTATGGCAAGGCTTATGCCAGTTCACCTCAGCTATACAGCCTGTTACGCCAGCTTGATGCGCTCAGCGGCGTGGTTAATTCCAGCACCCGTCTGGTGTTACGCACTGATGCCGCACCGTTCCGTCTGCTGGTAGAAGGGCCAAAGCTGGATACAACTCATGAGTGAGCATCACAAAAATAAACCTGCGGGCCCGTGGACACAGTCAATACGCCTCGCCTTTTACGCACTGTATGCACTGACACTGCTGGCAGCAGCGTCGTGGTTGTTTTCGAATATTCGCCAGATACCCGCAGACAGCCGCGCCGTGGTACTGCACTTCGGTGCACAGCAGCGAATTGCCGAATCGGGTTTATTGCTCACCTGGCCGAAGCCGATTAACGATGTGGTGATGGTTCCGGCACCTGACCGCGTGATTGAACACCACGTTACGGCGCTATTACGCTCGAATGATGCGCTGCATGCAGATGCTCGTGGCGATAACAGCAGCGATGCACTGGCGGGTTCCGGCTATCTGCTTACTGGTGACTCAGGCGTGGTGCAGTTAGATATCAGCGTGTTTTACCGTGTCGTCGCGCCAATGGCGTATGTATTGCAGGGCGAACATGTGATTCCGGCTCTCGATCGACTGGTTGAGCGTGCTGCCGTTGCGGTATGCGCCGCGCGCGATCTGGATACTATTCTTGTCGCCCGCCCGGAAATGGTCAGTGGCGATTTAAATGTTGCCCAGCAACGCGAACGCCTGCGGGCCGATGTTCAGCACAACGTCGAGCAAAATTTGCAGCGCCTGGCACAATCAGGCAGTGACCTGGGGATTACGCTTGAGCGGGTTACTGTGCAATCCACTTTGCCGGAAACCACAGTCACCGCATTCAATGCGGTATTAACTGCCAGCCAGCAAGCGTCACAGGCAATAGCCACCGCCAATACCGACGCCTCTTTAATTCGCCAAAAATCCACCCAGCTTGCCGACCAGACACGCCAGACGGCTCAGGCACAGGCCCGCGAACGAGTGGCGAAAGCTCAGTCCGACACGGCAATGGTGAATCGTCTGGCCAACAGCCCGCACGACCCCGACTTATTAGCGCGAGTTTACCGCGAACGCATTGCGGCGATTCTGGCGCAAGCTGAATCCGTCATTACCGTCTCTCCAAAAGATGATGCGAATTTGATTCTGCAAGCTGCTGGGCAAAAGGAACCTTCGAAACCATGAGTACCCACACTGTTAACCCCGGTGGCGCGCTGAGCCATCAGGAACAACGGCAGATTACCCGCCAGTTGATACTGGCATTGATCGCCAGCGGCACATTAATTCTTGGTTTGCTATGGCGTGGTCTGGCACCCGATCAAGTTGCGGTAGCCGATATCTTACTGGGTGCTGCATCGCTGATGGTCGGCATTCCGGTATTGCGCCACGCCTTTTACAGCCTGCGTTACCCGAGCTTGCATGGCATTACCGATCAACTGGTTGCGCTAGCGCTAATTGGCTCGTGGGCGACCGGGGATTTGCTTACTGCCGCATTGCTACCGCTAATTATGATCGTCGGCCATATCCTCGAAGAGCGCAGTATGATTGGTTCGCAAGAAGCGATTGAAGCGCTCAGCAAATTGACCCACAGCCGGGCGCGTCGCTTTGATGCTGACGGCAATCTGCATGAAATTGACAACCATGAACTGGTGGCTGGTGACATCGTCGAAGTGCGTGCAGGCGACCGGTTACCTGCTGACGGGCGTGTACTGGAAGGGACGGCAAGCCTGGATACCGCACCGATCACGGGTGAATCAGTTCCACTGGAAGTGAAACCGGGCATGAATGTTTACGGTGGTGCAATCAATCTTGATGGGCGGCTGCGAATTGAAGTGACGCACATCGGCGAAACCTCAACACTCGGGCGAGTGGTGGCATTGATGCAAAGTGCCGAGCAAGCCAGCCCGCCGATTACCCGTCTGCTTGAACGTCACGCGGCGCGTTATCTGCTGCTGGTTTTATTGATTGCCGCCAGCACATGGTTTTTGACGCAAAACGACCAGGCCATGTTGGCGGTACTGGTCGCCGCCTGTCCTTGTGCGCTAGTGCTTTCCGCGCCTGCAACATCTATTGCCGGGCTAACCGTTGCCGCACGTCACGGTATTTTGATTCGCGGTGCGGCCTTCCTCGAAGAGTTAGCCGAACTGAATGCGGTGATTATCGATAAAACCGGCACACTCACACACGGCAAGCTGCAACTTCATGAACTGATTCCTGAAGCGGGAGAATCGCCGGAAGTTCTGTCTGCACTGGCTGCGAGCCTTGGTGCCACCAGTAACCACCCGGTCAGCCGGGCGCTGGTCAATATTGCCCCGCAAAACACATGGCCGCAGCTTGAAAATGTGCATGAACACCAGGGTTTGGGTATTTCTGCCACTACAGCAGCGGGCGAGGCTTATCTCGGCCGACATGAGCTGTTAAAAACTCAGGTCGCTGATTTACCGGAAGAACCGCCACACGACGGGCCGATAGTTGGGCTGGTACTAGGGGGGCGTTTCCGTGGCTGGATTTTACTGGCCGATAGCCTACGCGACGAAGCGGCCAGTGCAATGGCGGAGCTGCGTGATCTTGGGCTTAACCATCAACTATTACTGACCGGTGACCGCGAAGCCGTGGCACAACGCATCGCGAAGAACGTGGGGATTAACGACGTTATAGCCGGGGCATTACCCGCCGACAAACTCCACCAGGTCAGTGTGCAAATCGACAATGGCTTCCGGCCAATGGTAGTTGGCGATGGGATCAATGATTCCCTTGCAATTAAAGCGGGTGTGGTTGGCGTTGCGATGGGTGCAGGTGGCTCGGATATCGCCATGGCATCAGCGGATATTGTATTAATTGGTGGGGACTTACGCCGTCTTGGAACCTGCGTGCGCTTAAGTCGCCTGTGCCGTCGCACCTTACAGATGAACGTGCTGATTGGGCTGGGTTGGACGCTGGTGATTGTCGTCGCCGCCGCATTTGGCTGGCTGGGAGCCTCCGGTGCCGTAATTGCCGCCCTATTGCACAATCTGAGCACACTGCTAGTGCTGGGCAACGCCGGGCGATTGTTAAGGTTTGAAGAAAAACTGGGTGGGTGATGGAAATCTACTCAGTCCGCTAAAAAACAAAACGCCTGATAGGTTTATCGGGCGTTTATGCTTGAAAAGTGCCAACTCATCTTAGGAATGGCCGAAAGGGAAAAGACGAACCCCCGCGGCTCGTGACACAGCAACGAGTGTAGAAATTGTCGGATTTCCTGTTGGGGACAGTGAACGATACAAATTTACACGGGAAAGCCCAGATTTAGCGGCTATTTCACCTATACCACCCCGAGCTTCAACAATACGTCGCAAAGCAACAAGGAAAGCCGCCACACCACCCTCCTCGTTTATTTCTTCCAGTGCAGTTTGTAGGTAAATTTCCGCATAGTCAGGATTTTCACGGATGATGTCGATAACGGCACTGTCATGGTCAGCTGCCTTTATAACAGCCCCTTTATTGGTTTTAGTCGTCATACAGCTACCTCGTTTTATAATCCTGTAAATATTTTACTGCTAAATTGAGATCTGTTTTTTGGGTGCTCTTATCGCCCCCCACTAACAACAGAATGATTTCATTCTTTTCGAGAGCGTAATACACGCGATAGCCTGGCCCGTAATCCACCCGGAGTTCCCACACACCATCCCGTTCAAACTTATGGTCACCAAAATTTCCTGCACTTGCGCGGTCTATACGAGCATCAATCCTTGCGACGGCACGTAAGTCTTTTTTGATGAGCTTATTTATCCAGTCGGAGTAAGGGACGTGACCCGTTTTGTCGACATATCGCTTCGTTGTGTAAGCCATTCATTCAATCCTTTGAATTTCTTAACTGTAGAAAGTGTACCTTATAAGATACAAAAGGAAAATTGATGGAATAAACTAAATAACCCAATAAAAGCAGCCCAAATTATGCCCTCTGGCAGCCCCATGCACCCTTACGCTATACTACCCGTTGAAATTGCTGGCCCAACCTCCACGGACTGGCAGTCAAAATGTACTAACCCTTAGATTTTCAACTTTCCTTCCGAGGCTCTGGCTCTAAGCCGGATAAACTATGTTAAACAGTATTTTATTAATACTTCTTCTTATTTCCGTCAGTGCATTCTTCTCAATTTCGGAGATCTCACTGGCTGCTTCCCGCAAGATAAAACTCAAGCTGCTGGCTGATGATGGCAACCTTAACGCGCAACGCGTACTGAAAATGCAGGAAAGTCCTGGCATGTTCTTTACCGTAGTGCAGATTGGCCTGAACGCGGTTGCGATTCTCGGCGGTATCGTCGGCGATGCGGCATTTTCCCCGGCATTTAAAGTGCTTCTGGAGCGCTTCTTCTCGCCAGAAATGGCTGACCAACTGAGCTTTATCATCTCCTTTACCCTGGTCACCAGCTTGTTCATTCTGTTTGCAGACCTCACCCCGAAACGCATCGGTATGATTTCGCCTGAATCTGTTGCTTTGCGAATCATCAACCCGATGCGCTTCTGTCTGTTTATCTTCCGCCCGCTGGTATGGTTCTTTAACGGCCTGGCAAACGTTATTTTCCGCATTTTCAAATTGCCGATGGTGCGTAATGACGACATCACCTCTGACGATGTTTACGCCGTGTTTGAAGCCGGTGCGCTGGCTGGCGTGTTGCGTAAGCAAGAACATGAGCTGATTGAAAACGTGTTTGAGCTCGAATCACGTACGGTGCCCTCGTCAATGACCTCACGCGAAAACGTCATCTGGTTTGATTTGCATGAAGATGAGCAAAGCCTGAAGAATAAAATTGCCGAGCACCCGCACTCCAAGTTCCTGGTGTGTAATGGTGATATCGACCATATCGTTGGCTACGTTGATTCCAAAGAACTGCTGAACCGCGTACTGGGCAACCAGAGCATGGCGCTCAACAGCGGTGTGCATCTGCGTAACACGTTGATTGTGCCGGATACATTGACGCTCTCAGAAGCACTGGAAAGCTTTAAAACTGCCGGAGAAGACTTCGCGGTTATCATGAACGAATATGCGTTGGTGGTAGGCATCATCACGCTGAACGACGTCATGACGACGCTGATGGGTGACCTGGTCGGCCAGGGTATGGAAGAACAAATCGTTGCCCGTGACGAGAACTCATGGCTGGTTGAAGGCGGTACGCCGATTGACGACGTAATGCGTGTGCTGGATATCGACGAGTTCCCGCAGAATGGCAATTACGAAACCATCGGCGGCTTTATGATGTTTATGCTGCGAAAAATCCCGAAACGCACCGACTCGGTGAAGTTCTCCGGGTATAAGTTCGAGGTAGTGGATATCGATAACTACCGCATCGACCAATTGCTGGTGACCCGTATCGACAATAAGCCGACACCGTTGACGCCAAAACTGCCTGATGCTGAAGATCAGAACGCAGCGTAATTCCCAAAACTCAGAAACACTAACGGCACCCTTGGGTGCCGTTTTTGGTACTTCTTTTGGCCTTACGCCAATTCCGCCTGCATATGTTTTACCTGGCGGTTTACTTCAGACATAACAGATAGATGCTGCTTATCTTTCACTTTTGGGATAAGAATCTTGCCCTTATCAAATTCAAAAGCGCCAACGTCCTTGATGTACAACCGTCCACGGAACAGGATTTTCACGTACTTCGCCACCTGAAGCGGGTTGTACCGTTGGAAAATTTTCATTCTTCTTCTCTCCTGCAGTGTTAACACCCCTGCGGTTCCACATTTGGTCCGACAAAACGAGGCGAAAAATTTGGTGCCTGGAAACTATAGTCCATATACAAACCGACACCTAGTTTGCACAATCTTATTTACCGTATGATTACAATTTCTCAGAATATTCTTTGTAATTGTAAACAAAACTCAGTCTAAGCCTTCAAAAAACAGGGATATGTGCGGTCGCCCGCAAACTGGCATTGTTGTTGCGGGACAGATGGCTATTCAGCACATATGCTTAAAACGTCACGACGAAGTGGTCGGATCACCTGCAAACTTTTCACAAATAATAAGATAGGAGTTCTCATGTCCCTACGTAAAACCCTTGCGCTTGCCCTGCTGCTACTGCCACTTGCGGCATCGGCACATAACTTTGAGAAAAATCAGCGAGTCTCGCCTATTGGTATTACGGATAAAGGCGAGTTGATGCTCGACAATGATAAGTTTAGCTATAAAAACTGGAATAGCGCGCAGCTAGTGGGAAAAGTGCGAGTGCTGCAGCATATTGCTGGCCGCACGAGCGCAAAAGAGAAGAACGCCGGGCTGATTGAAGCGATTAAGGCAGCCAAACTCCCGCATGACCGCTACCAGACAACGACTATCGTGAACACGGATGACGCGATTATGGGTACCGGAATGTTTGTGCGCAGCAGCCTTGAGAGCAATAAAAAGCAGTATCCGTGGTCGCAATTTATTGTCGATAGCAACGGCGTGGCGAAGAGTGCCTGGCAGTTGGAAGAAGCCAGTTCAGCGATTGTGGTGCTGGATAAACAAGGCCGCGTGCAGTTTGCTAAAGATGGCCCACTGACACAGGAAGAAGTGCAGCAGGTCATGAGCCTGCTGCGCGAACTGTTGAGTAAATAGTTGTTTAGTAAATAGAAACGCGGAAACCTGGGTTTAAGAATGACTCGCGTGGGGTGTAGTCGAGTGGCTTACCCTGCCAGTCATGAACGTGAGCACCGGCCGCGGCCGCCACAGCATGGCCTGCTGCCGTGTCCCAAATGTTAGTTGGCCCGAAGCGTGGATAGAGCTGTGCCTGCCCCTCCGCCACCAGGCAAAACTTCAGCGATGAGCCGATAGACGTGGTCTGGTGTTCACCCAACTGGTGAAGATACTCTTTGAGTTCATCATCGCCATGTGAACGGCTTATCACCACCAGAGGTGGGCGAGCATCACGCACGTGGATTTGGTTACGCACACCGTTTTCTTCTTTCCAGGCTTTGCCTTCTGCTGCGCTGTACATCACGTTCAGCACTGGCGCATACACTACGCCCAGCACCGCTTTGCCTTTTTCGATAAGCGCGATGTTGACCGTGAATTCCCCGTTACGCTTCAGAAACTCTTTGGTGCCGTCCAGCGGGTCCACCAGCCAGTAACGATCCCAGCTCTGACGGGTTTCCCAGGTCTGCGGATCTTCTTCTGAGAGTACCGGAATCTCCGGCGTCAGTGTTTGCAGCCCTTGCAGGATAATGGTGTGAGCTGCGATATCCGCCGCAGTTACGGGTGAATCATCGGATTTTTGGGTCGCCTCTAGCGGCTTTTGCCCGTCATACACCTGCATGATGGCAGCTCCAGCCTCCCGAGCCAGTTGGCAAATTTTATCTAGCATTCTCCACCTCATGTTGTGTCGTGCGATTAACCTGTTGTTTTACTTATATCTCATCACGCCTGGTTGCGCTATCTGTGAACCCATTCCGGTTTACTACGCCCTTTTTCTGGCACACTTCACAAATCTGTAAGCAACAACGTTTATATACATAGCCTTTTGCGGCCTATCTCTAAAAAGGACCTTTTATCATGATCAAGTTTAGCGCAACGATGCTGGCCATGCTGGTTGCTACCGGCGCTCATGCGGCAACCGTTGACCTCCGTATCCTTGAAACCAGCGATCTCCATAGCAATATGATGGATTTCGATTACTACAAAGATACCTCCACGGAAAAATTTGGACTGGTGCGTACGGCAAGTTTAATCAACGCCGCGCGCGGTGAAACGGTAAACAGCGTACTGGTCGATAACGGAGACCTGATTCAGGGCAGCCCGCTGGGCGATTACATGGCGGCAAAAGGCCTCAAAAAAGGCGATATCCACCCGGTTTATAAGGCGCTCAATACGTTGGATTACGCCGTGGGCAACCTGGGCAACCACGAATTTAACTACGGCCTCGATTACCTGCATATGGCGCTATCGGGGGCCAAATTCCCGTATGTGAATGCCAACATTATTGATGCCAAAACCAATAAGCCACTGTTCACACCTTACGTGATTAAAGAAACCGTGGTGAAAGACAAAGACGGCAAAGAGCAGACGCTGCGCATCGGTTATATCGGTTTTGTACCACCACAAATCATGACGTGGGATAAAACTAATCTGGAAGGCAAAGTGACGGTGCAGGATATTACCGAAACGGCCCGCCATTATGTGCCTGAAATGCGCAAACAAGGGGCGGATTTAGTGGTGGTTATCGCCCACTCCGGCCTGTCGAGCGACCCATATCATGCGATGGCTGAGAACTCGGTTTATTACCTCAGCGAAGTGCCAGGCGTGGATGCCATTCTGTTTGGCCACGCGCACGCCGTATTCCCAGGCAAAGACTTTGCCAATATCAAAGGTGTTGACCTCGAAAAAGGGACGCTTAACGGTATTCCGGCGGTGATGCCTGGCATGTGGGGCGACCATCTTGGCGTGGTTGATTTAGTGCTGAACAACGATAGTGGCGCATGGAAAGTTACCAGCAGCAAAGCGCAAGCGCGCCCAATTTATGACAGCGTGGCGAAGAAAGCCCTGGTGCCGGAAGATGCCAAACTGGTGGAAGTGATGAAGCACGATCACGACGCCACGCGCGAGTTTGTCAGCAAGCCAATCGGCAAATCTTCCGACAATATGTACAGCTACCTGGCGCTGGTGCAGGACGACCCAACGGTGCAGGTGGTGAATAACGCCCAACTCGCCTACGTTGAAAAATACATTCAGGGCGATCCGGACCTGGCGAACCTGCCGGTACTTTCCGCTGCCGCACCGTTTAAAGTTGGTGGGCGTAAGAATGACCCGGCCAGTTTTGTCGAAGTGGAAAAAGGCCAGTTAACCTTCCGTAACGCCGCAGATTTGTATCTCTACCCGAACACATTGGTGGTAGTGAAAGCCACGGGCAAAGAGGTCAAGGAATGGCTGGAATGTTCCGCCGGGCAGTTTAACCAGATTGATGTGAACAGCACGAAACCGCAGTCACTGATCAACTGGGACGGTTTCCGCACCTATAACTTTGATGTTATCGACGGCGTGGATTACCAGATTGATGTGTCACAACCTGCGCGTTACGACGGCGAATGCCAGATGGTGAACCCGAAAGCTGAGCGTATCAAAGGGCTGACGTTCAAAGGTAAGCCAATCGACCCGAACGCGACTTTCCTGGTGGCAACCAATAACTATCGCGCTTACGGCGGCAAGTTTGCCGGAACAGGCGACAGCCATATCGCTTTCGCGTCACCAGATGAAAACCGCTCGGTGCTGGCGAACTGGATTACGGCAAGCAAAGAGATCCACCCAGCTGCTGATAACAACTGGCGTCTCGCGCCAATCCACAGCAATCAGAAATTAGATATTCGCTTTGAAACCTCTCCGGGTGACAAAGCGACGACCTTTATCAAAGAGAAAGGCCAGTATCCGATGAAGAATGTGGGTAATGACGAGATTGGGTTTGCGATTTATCAGCTGGATTTAAGTAAGTAACAGTTAGATAACCAATAGATTTCGAGTGGCAGGAAGGCGGCAATTGAGCGAGTTCCTGGGAGCTTGCACGAGCAAGTGACCGGGTGAGCGAATGCAGCCAACGCATCTGCCGCTTGAAAGATGAAGGTTATCAGGCGTCTCGCTCACTGCGGGACGCCATTACTCTCGGCAAATTCCCTTCAATCCAATCGGCTAGCTCCGCCACTTTCTCGGCCACTTCAAAACCCAACGGCGTCAGGCTGTATTCCACATGCGGCGGCACAACCGGGTAGGATTTTCGATTTACAAAACCGTCGGCCTCAAGCCATTGCAGCGTTTGCGCGAGCATTTTTTCACTCACACCGCCCATCTTGCGGCGCAGGTCGCTGAAACGATGAGTCCCACCCTGCAAGGCCACCAGAATCAACACGCCCCAGCGGCTGGTGACGTGCTTTAACACATCGCGCGACGGGCACTGCTCAGCAAATAAATTGCCATCACGCATTTGCTCAGTTAACGACAGCGGACGGATTTCAATCTCACTCATTTCATACTTACCTTTTTGTGCGTACTTACTTTAAGTTAGTGCTGGTGATAGTGTGGCACAACTTAACCAGAACACCCACAGGAGATTTATCATGATCGCGATTACCGGCGCTTCCGGCCAACTGGGCCAACTCGTTGTTGAAGAATTACTGAATACCGTTGCGGCTAACCAATTGGTTGCCATCGTGCGTAACCCGGCAAAAATTCAATCATTTGCTAACCGTGGCGTTCAGGTACGAGCTGCCAGCTATGAAGATAAAGCGGCTTTGGTGCAAGCGCTGAATGGCGTGGAAAAACTGCTGCTTATCTCTTCAAGTGAAGTGGGCCAGCGTGCAGTTCAGCATCGCAATGTGATTGATGCAGCCAAAGAAGCAGGCGTGAAACTGATTGCCTACACAAGCCTGTTGCATGCAGACTCCTCGCCGCTGAGCCTTGCCGATGAACATATCGCCACCGAAGAAATGCTAAAACAATCCGGCATTCCATTCGTACTGCTGCGCAACGGCTGGTATACCGAAAACTATCTCGCCAGCGTACCGCCTGCTCTGCAACACGGCGTATTTATTGGTAGCACTGGCGAAGGCAAAATCGCTGCTGCGGCACGTGCTGATTACGCAGCAGCAGCCGCTAAAGTCATGACTCTGGACAACCAGGCGGGCAAGGTTTACGAACTAGCGGGCGACCACGGCTGGACGCTGTCTGAGCTGACTGCTGAGTTGACCAAACAGAGCGGAAAAACCGTGGTGTATCAGAACTTGCCGGAAGCTGATTTTAAAGCAGCATTGCTCGGTGCTGGCCTGCCAGAAGGGCTAGCAGCAATGTTGGCAAACTCTGACGTTGGCGCATCCAAAGGTGGTCTGTTTGATGATAGCCACCAGCTAAGCACCCTGATTGGCCGCCCAACCACTCCGCTTGCAGAGAGCCTGCGCGCGGCGCTGTAAATGTTAACTTTCCGTTAAAGCTGAAGATCCTATATCCTTAATAATTCGAGTTGCAGGAAGGCGGCAAGAGAGTGAGTCCCGATGAGCTTACTGTAGTAAGTGATTCGGGCGAGCAAACGTAGCCAACGCATCTGCAACTTGAAGTATGAAGGAGATTAATGTGCAAGGCGTTCCTGAACTGTTCAACGATGAAAAAGACATTGCTCAATTCCGGCATTTACCACAATTGCCCGGCGTTGAGCTTTATCACGCCCATATTTCGCGTTACGCCTTTGAACCGCACACTCACGAAGCTTTCGGTATTGGCACGGTGACGCGAGGCGCAGAACGCTTTCGCTATCGTGGTGTTCAACATGTTGCCGCGCAGGATTCGCTGGTGCTGATGAACCCGGATGAATTGCACACCGGCGAAGCCGCCACGGAAGACGGCTGGCAGTACCGCATGATTTATCTCGAGCCGGAACTGCTTGAAAGCGTGACCGGATCGCGCAACTGGTCGTTTAGCGATGTGGTTAAACACGATCCGCTGCGTGCAGGTTGTATTTCACAATTAATTAATGGCTTGTGGAGCGAAAGCGATTCGCTGACCCAGCAAGGTTTGTTGCTGAATCTTATCGAAACTTTCCAGCCTTACGCTCAACATCAGGCTGGCGGAACGCCAGAGTCCGCGCACCGCTTTGAACAAATTCGGGACTATCTGCACGATAACTATATGCAACCGGTAACGCTTGATGAGCTCGCTGCCGTGGTTTCGCTTAGCCCTTATCATTTTCAACGCATGTTCAAAGCACACTTCCACGTCACCCCCCATCAGATGCTAATGGCGATCCGTCTTTGGCACGCTAAGCGATTACTAACCAGTGGGATGCCTGCCGCGCAAGTGGCCGCTGCCAGCGGATTAACCGATCAGGCACATCTGACTCGCGCCTTTTCCCAGCGTTATGGCATCACGCCCGTTCGCTATCAAAAACAGGTCGCCCGTTAGCTAAACCGCAAGCTGGTACAATATTTTTGATCCCGCCACACCTACACTCATTCCAAAGACATTATTGGATATAGAAGATGTTAACTGGAGTGCTGTATGCCCTGCTCGCAGGGTTGATGTGGGGGCTGATTTTTGTCGGGCCGTTGATTGTTCCTGATTACCCGGCTGCCATGCAGTCGACCGGGCGTTATCTGGCGCTGGGCTTTATTGCGCTGCCGCTGGCCTGGTTTGGCCGCCAGCGCTTGCGCCAACTGACACGTTCGGATTGGTTTACCGCGCTGAAGCTTTCTACCGTCGGCAATCTCATTTATTACGTGTGTCTCGCGAGCGCCATTCAGCGTACCGGCGCGCCGATTTCGACCATGATTATCGGCACGCTGCCGGTGGTGATTCCAGTATTCGCCAACCTGCTTTACAGCAAACGTGACGGCAAACTACCGTGGCGTCGACTTGCGCCTGCACTGGTGATTATCGCCCTGGGTCTTGTGATGGTAAATACTGCAGAGTTACGCACCGGGCAGCTTGATTTCAGCTGGTGGCGATATATCAGCGGCATCAGCCTGGCGTTTATTTCAGTCGCCTGTTGGGCGTGGTATGCGCTGCGTAACGCCTGTTGGCTGCGCGAAAACCCGGATAAAAATCCGCTGATGTGGGCGACGGCGCAGGGACTGGCGATTCTGCCCTTTTCACTGATCGGGTACATCGCCGTCTGCCTGTGGATGTCGCGCACCAACACTGATTTCACCCTACCCTTTGGCCCGCGCCCGGAAGTGTTTTTAACACTGATGTTAGCCATCGCACTGTTCTGTTCATGGCTTGGAGCCTTGTGTTGGAACATCGCCAGCCAACGTTTACCAACCGTAATCGTCGGCCCGCTGATTGTCTTTGAAACGCTCGCAGGCCTGGCTTACACCTTTATGCTGCGCCATAGCTGGCCACCTCTGCTGACATTGCTGGGGATTGTTTGCCTGGTGATTGGCGTGGTAATGGCTGTGTTGACCAAACCGCAGAAAAACACGCTCGCTGAAGTGGTTGTCGTGACGGACAAATAGCGCCTTACCTCGAAATAGTCATAGCGCCAGCTTAAAGATGCATTTAATATGCATCTTATATTATCGACAACGAGGTATCTGCTTATGGCCTTCCGCGACCAACCTTTAGGTGAACTGGCTTTAACCATTCCGCGCGCTTCTGCGCTGTTCCGTAAATTGGATCTCGATTTCTGCTGTGGTGGTAAACAGACGCTTGAGCGTGCCGCAACGCGCAAAGAGTTGGATCTCGAGGCGATCGAAGCCGAGCTTGCTGCTCTTGCTGAAGAACCCACTGAGAAAGAGTGGCGCACGGCACCGCTGGCGGAAATCATCGACCACATTCTGGTGCGCTACCATGACCGCCACCGCGAACAACTGCCAGAGCTGATTCTTCAGGCCACCAAAGTTGAGCGCGTGCATGCCGATAAGCCTAACGTACCGAAGGGGCTGGCGAAGTATCTCACCATGCTGCATCAGGAACTCAGCAGCCATATGATGAAAGAAGAACAGATCCTGTTCCCTTTGATCAAGCAAGGCATGGGTTCACGGGCGACTGGCCCAATTAGTGTGATGGAAAGTGAGCATGATGAAGCGGGTGAATTGCTGGAAGTTATTAAGCACACCACCAATAACGTGACGCCGCCACCAGAAGCCTGCACGACCTGGAAAGCGATGTATAACGGAATTAATGAGTTGATTGACGATCTGATGAATCACATCAGTCTTGAGAATAACGTGCTGTTCCCACGGGCTTTGGCTGGGGAATAAAGGTTAATCCCCCTCACCTGTGGCGAGGGGGATTATGATTACTTACGCATTGCCGCGATGCGCTTCTTGCCGATAAACATCCAGCACACACCTAACAACACAAACCACAATGGCGTCACGATCAGTGCCTGGCGGGTATCAGTTTCCAGCGTCAACAGCACAATCACAAACACGAAGAACGCCATACACATCCAGCACATAAACTTGCCGAGCGGCATTTTGTAGATCGATTTCTCGTGCAAATGTGGGCGCTGTTTGCGGTACACCAGGTACGAGCAAAGAATAATCGTCCAGACGAACATAAACAGAATCGCCGACACGGTAGTTATCATGGTGAACGCCGCAATCACGTTCGGGTTCACGTAAAGCATCACCACGCCACCCAGCAGGCAAATACAGGAGAAGGTCAAGCCCTTCGCCGGAACTGCGCGCTTAGAGAGTTTGGCGAATGCTTTCGGTGCCATACCATCTTGTGCCAGGCCAAACAGCATACGGCTGGTTGAGAACACTCCGCTGTTGGCAGAAGAAGCCGCAGAGGTCAGCACCACAAAGTTGATGATACTCGCGGCGGCAGGCAGGCCCACCAACACAAACAGTTCAACGAACGGGCTCTTATCCGCGACAACGGAACGCCATGGCGTCACCGACATAATCACGATCAGCGCAAACACGTAGAACATGATGATACGGATCGGAATCGAGTTGATGGCGCGTGGCAGAGATTTTTCCGGGTCTTTGGTTTCTGCTGCCGTCGTTCCCACCAGCTCAATACCCACAAACGCAAATACCGCTATCTGGAAGCCTGCGAAGAATCCGCTGATGCCTTTCGGGAACCATCCGCCGTCATTCCACAAGTTGTTGATGGAAGCCTCTACGCCAGACGGGGAATGGAAGTTGGTTAAAATCATCACCAGGCCGATAACGATTAGCGCAACGATGGCGACAATTTTAATCATCGCAAACCAGAACTCCATTTCGCCGAACATTTTCACCGTGGCGAGGTTCAGGCTCAGCAGCAAAACAATCACCGCGAGCGACGCCACCCAGTCCGATAAGCCGGGGAACCAGAACTGTGCGTAGGCAGTTATCGCCACGACGTCCGCCATGCCGGTGACCACCCAGCAAAACCAGTAAGTCCAGCCGGTAAAATACCCCGCCCACGGGCCGAGTAAGTCCGCTGCAAAATCGCTAAATGACTTGTATTCGAGGTTTGAAAGCAGCAGCTCGCCCATCGCGCGCATCACGAAGAACAGCATAAAGCCGATAATCATGTATACGAAGATGATGGATGGACCTGCGAGGCTAATCGTTTTACCGGAGCCCATAAACAGGCCGGTTCCGATGGCGCCACCGATGGCAATAAGCTGAATATGGCGGTTGGTTAAATTACGCCGCAGAGACTGTTCTGACGGCTCTTCAGCAACGTCAGAAACCTTTATCTGATCTACCATGTTGTATTTTTCCTGTACCTGTCTGTTGTGTTCAGGCTCTACCGGCCTTTATAAATATTAAAATAGTGAGGATGTGATGTTGTTGTTCCGGGGAACTCAAAGATAGTAGGGAAGAATTGGCAGGATGAATACTAAGAAAGAAATTATTTGTTAATTTAATGTTTGTTTTGAGTGCAAAATCACGACTATAAAGTGAGCGACCTCACAGAAACACTCAGGAAGGTAGCGTTTACCAGATAAAATCACGCTAATTTTGTTAACCACCAAATAAAAACCCCGCCGAAGCGGGGTCGTTCGAACGCTTACAGAATTTCCAGCAGTTCAACTTCAAAAACCAGAGTGCTGTACGGAGGAATTGACGCACCCGCGCCACGCTCACCGTAAGCCAGGTTATGAGGAATAGTCAGTTCCCACTTTGAGCCAACTGGCATCAGAGTCAGAGCTTCAATCCAGCCTGCGATAACGCCGCTAACTGGGAATTCAGCTGGTTCGCCACGTTGTACGGAGCTGTCGAACACAGTGCCATCAACCAGTTTGCCGGTGTAATGCACGCGAACGTGATCTTTACGCGCTGGGATTGGACCAGTACCTTGAGTCAGAACACGGAATTGCAGGCCAGATTCGGTGCTGCTCACGCCGTCTTTCTTCAGGTTTTCTTCGAGGAATTTCACGCCTTCAACAGCCAGTTCTTTCTGGCGTTCCTGGCGAACGGCGTCGGCACGTTCGTGAACTTCACGCAGTGCGCGATGAACTACATCAACCGGAACTGCCGGGGCATTCCCTTCCAGCGCATCACGCAGACCAGCCACCAGTGCTTCTGGCAGCAGGCCTTGCAGACCAGATTCACTCAGTTGTTGACCTACCTGTAAACCAATACCGTAACTTGCTTGCGCTTCGACGCTGTCAAAAGAAGGGGTCGTCATGGGATTTCCTTTAATGGTATTTAAAAGCAAGCCCGCAGCATAGCAGCGTCAACCTGACGGGTAAAATGCAAAAGCGGCAAAGGTGACAAATGCAGGCGAAACAGGAACAATGGTTTAAGTGAGCGTGAAATTGCGGTTGAGAATCACGTTACGCGGGATTATTCAGCGCATCAAACAGTTAGCGTTCTATAATGGAGTGGGTAAATGTACAGAGCACGTTGTGTGGAAATGAGGAGTGTTGCCGATGCGATTCGCTGTTAAACCCTGGCTTGCGCGGATTTGGCATGCACCCGACAATTTCCGGTTGATGGATCCACTGCCGGTGATGCACCGCCGTGGCATTATTATTGCGGCGATCGTGGTTGTACTCGGCTTCCTGTGGCCTACACCTGATGCCCCTACTCTGCCAGTTACGCGCGATGCTCAACTTTCTATTGAGTCACAATCCCCAATTCGTGCCCACTTAGTCAACCCGCCAGAGAACTCAGCTCCTGTCGAACCGTCACGTGTTGAAGAACAACCACAGGCAGAAACGCAAGCGCCTGTGCCGCATGAGAATAACGATATTGACCAGCAATGGCGTTCGTACCGCGTAGAGTCCGGGCAAACTATGGCGCAGCTGTTCCGCGATCATAATTTACCGCCCGCTGATGTTTATTCGATGGCGCAGGTAGAAGGCAGCAACAAACCACTGAGTACTTTGCAAACCGGGCAGATGGTGCAGATTCGCCAGAATGCGAATGGTGTAGTGACGGGGCTGACAATTGATATTGGCAACGATCAGCAAGTGCTATTTACACGTCAGCCTGATGGCAGTTTTGTACGGGCGCGCTAATTTTTTAGCCGGTTCAGAAATGCAAAACGCCGGCACGAGGCCGGCGTCTTTACGTGTTTGAATCAGCGTAAATTACGCTTCAGCAACAACGTTTACAATCAGTTTAGCGAATACATCGCTGTGAACCTGGAAGTCCACTTCGTGCTCACCAGTGGTACGCAGAACACCGTTCGGTAAACGAACTTCGCTCTTAGCCACTTCAACGCCAGCTGCAGTTACTGCATCAGCGATGTCGCGGGTACCAATGGAACCGAACAGTTTACCTTCGTCGCCAGCTTTAGACGCGATAGTAACAGTTTCGAGTGCGTTGATCTTCGCAGCGCGAGCTTCAGCAGCAGTCAGAACGTCAGCTAATTTAGCTTCCAGTTCTGCACGGCGAGCTTCGAAGAATTCAACGTTTTTCTTGGTAGCAGGAACAGCTTTACCCTGTGGTACCAGGAAGTTACGAGCATAGCCCGCTTTAACGTTAACCTGATCACCCAGGCTACCCAGGTTTGCTACTTTATCAAGCAGAATAACTTGCATTACCTTATCCTCTCAAAGTCGTTAATGGACAGTGGCCGATTACTGATGACGATCAGTATATGGCAACAAAGAAAGGTAACGAGCGCGCTTGATGCAGCGAGCCAACTGACGCTGGTATTTTGCACGAGTACCGGTAATACGGCTCGGGACAATTTTACCACTTTCAGTGATGTAGTTTTTCAGTGTAGCGATATCTTTATAATCAATCTCTACAACGCCTTCCGCGGTGAAACGGCAGAACTTGCGACGACGGAAATAACGTGCCATTAGGCTAGTCTCCAGAATCTATCAAATCAATCTGCTCGGCATGCAATACCACTTTGTTCAGACCATTTTTTGCCTGATGGCAACTAATGAAACCTTGAACTGTGAGTACCGTGCCGACCGTTATACTTTGAGTAATGGCTGAGTGTGCGTGCCCGCTAATAATAACTGGCATACGGCACCACGCCTGCCGATCTAAACCGGCTTCCTTTTGCACAGAACGGTGCTCAAGCACGAACTGGCAATGAGGAATTCCTGACGGGCTGACCTTGCGAAGAGGCGTCTTGCACACTGTGCCAGACAACACCAGGCGGTTGGCCGTCATTGGAAATTACTCTTCAGAATCCCCAGCATCCGCATCATCAGCAGTTTCGCTAGCGAAGTCATCGCGACGATCACGACGTTCGTCTTTAGCTTTAACCATTGGTGAAGCTTCGGTTACAGCGTGCTTAGTACGCATAACCATGCTACGGATAACGGCGTCGTTGAAGCGGAAGTTAGTTTCCAGCTCATCGATCACTTCCTGCGGAGCTTCAACGTTCAGCAGAACGTAGTGTGCTTTGTGCAGTTTGTTGATCGGGTAAGCCAGTTGACGGCGGCCCCAGTCTTCCAGACGGTGGATCGTACCTTCTGCTGCAGTGATTGCAGTAGTGTAACGTTCGATCATACCCGGAACCTGTTCGCTCTGGTCAGGATGGACCATAAAAACGATTTCGTAATGACGCATCGAATTGCTCCTTACGGATTATTCAGCCTCCTGTCAGGGTCAGCCGCGGCCCATGGAAGCAAGGAACGTGTTTATAAAGGCGGCTGAAAAAATTGACGCGTAATCATACAAGCGGAGCCCAGTAAACTCAAGGTCATATGGAAATTAATTCTTTTGCATGAAGGCTAAATTTCTAACAAGCGCTAACTCAGTGAAATCTATAACTTTGACCTGGATCACTTAAAATTTTTGACCAACATCATCAGAAATGGTCGCTTTTTATCCAACCCTAAGGGTTTACACTTATTGTCATAGGCCGCCACTATTTATTAACAGGAGCGACGACCGCAGCTGACACATTAAGTTGTAGTGGAGCGGATTATGAAAATTACAGTTTTAGCCTTTCTGGCGGCGATTTTGCTTAGTTCAAATGCAGCTGCCGCGATCAAGATTGATGGTCGCCAGGCACAGAATATGGATGATGTGATGAGTCTTGGGGTTATTTATATCAACCATAACTTCGCGACAGAACAGGAAGCTGAAGTTGCTATCCATGAGGATGCAGATCAGCACAATGCAAAGTACTACCACACTATTTTGATGAGAGAACCAGGTAGTAACGGCAATATGCGCGTAAGCGCTGACATTTACCGGTAGCAGAATGCAATGAGGTAATGAAGTAAGGCGTTAACACCAGGAATACCACAACGACATAGAAAGCCAACGTTTGACTTGCCCCCGCTTGCGGGGGCTTTTTTATACGCTTCATACTGAAATTTAAAGAGAGTTGGAGCCCGTGCAAATGCGATTTAAAAGGCCAAAGCCATGTGCCCTGTAACTTCAACTATCTCGCGTATTTATCTTCCCTGCCCGTAATAAGCGTTCGGGCCATGTTTGCGCTGAAAGTGTTTGTTCATCAAATAACTGTCGATAGGTTTAAGTGCCGGATTAATCCCACGAGCAATCCACGCCATTCGCGCCACTTCCTCCATAACCACCGCGTTATGTACTGCGTCTTCGGCTGTTTTCCCCCATGCAAACGGGCCATGTTGATAAACCACGACGCCGGGCGTGTGCAGAGGGTGATGGCTACCTAAGGTTTCGATAATCACTTTGCCGGTATTTAGCTCATATTCGCCCTGCACTTCGTCGATAGTTAATGCGCGAGTGCAGCGAATATCACCAAAAAAGTAATCAGCATGTGTCGTGCCAAGTGCCGGAATACTTAGCCCAGCCTGCGCCCATGCGGTGGCATGGGTAGAGTGAGTGTGAACAACGCCGCCGAGTTCGGGATATTGCCTATATAGTGCGAGGTGTGTCGCGGTATCAGACGAAGGGCGGCACTTCCCTTCAATCACCGCACCGTTCATATCGACTATCACCATGTCGTCAGCAGACATCTGCTCATAGGCCACGCCGCTTGGCTTAATCGCAATGCATTGCCGCTCGCGGTCGATACCGCTGACATTCCCCCAGGTGAAGGTCACCAGACCATGCCGTGGAAGCGCCATATTCGCCTCAAAAACCTGCTGTTTAAGATGCTGCATAATCAGCCTCCAGCAAACCGGCAGTTGCCATGCGAGCGAGCACCCAATCACGAGCAGCGATAATTTCAGCAACCGGATCTACCGCAGCTTCACTCCACATTTCAATCAAATATGGGCCACGGTAGCCACTGCGTTTTAAGGTCGCAAAGCAATCCTCAAACGCCACCACGCCGCTGCCGAAGGGAACATTTTTGAACACGCCGGGCTTCGTGTCTTTTACGTGAACCGCCACAATGTGCCCGCGCCCTGCCTCCAACTCCATTTGCACGTCGTTATCCCATGCGGATAAATTGCCGATGTCCGGATACAACTGGAACCAAGGGTTATTCAGGTAATGCGCGTAACCCATCGCTTTGCTGATGGAGTTCATCAGCGGATAGTCCATGATTTCCATTGCCAGTGTGACCTGGGCGCGGCTCGCCATTTCAACAGCCTGAGTCAGGCCTTCACGGAAACGGCGACGGGTTTCGTCGTTGGCTTGCTGGTAATAGACATCGTAACCCGCCAGCTGAATTACGCGTACGCCAACGTCTTGCGCAAACTTGATGGCTTTACGCATGATCTCCAGCCCATGGTTACGAATTTCGTCATCTTCACTGCCTAGTGGATAACGGCGATGCGCACTCAGGCAGATAGAAGGAACGCGCACCCCGGTATCCGCGATGGCTTGTACCAAGGAAAATCGCTGTTCGCGACTCCAGTCAAGCCGTGCGAGGCGTTCATCAGTTTCATCAATCGACATCTCGACAAAATCGAACTCCAGACTGGCAGCGAGTTGTAGCCTTTCCCGCCAGCACTCCCCGGCAGGAAGCGCCTTTTCGTAAATACCCAGCGGCACTTGCTTATTCAACATGAGCAGTCCTTATCCCCAAAGCTGGGCGATAGCACGTTTGAACTGGCGAGCCGCATCTACAGGCGAGGCTGCATCACGAATGCTGCGCCCGGCAATAAATACATGAATCGGAATGCCTTTAAACAGCGGTAAATCTTCAAGCGCAAGACCACCCGTAACCGTCACTTTAAACCCCATATTAGCCAGGCGTTTGATTGCGCTAATATCCGTTTCGCTCCAGGCAATGCCCGCAGCTTGCGCATCACGGCTGCGGTGATAAACCACTTGTTCGATGCCCGCAGCACGCCACTCCTGGGCTTGTTCCCACGTCCAGAAACCTGTCAGCTCGATTTGCACATCACCGTTAAATTCACGGGCCACTTCCAGCGCACCTTTAGTGGTGTTGATATCGGCACAGCAAATCACCGTAACCCAGTCAGCATGCGCTTCGAAACACATCCGCGAGAGGATTTTCCCGGCATCCGCAATTTTGGCATCGGCCAGTACAATTTTATGTGGATAGAGCGCTTTGAGGTCACGCACCGCGCGCACGCCTTCGCCCACGCAAAGAATGGTTCCTACTTCAATAATGTCGACTTCTTCAGCGATCAGGCGCGTAGTTTTGTAAGCGTCTGATAGGGTCTGGTTATCTAGCGCAACTTGCAGCATCGGTAATGAATGAGACATAAAAAGCTCCTTAAACTGTGGGCCTACGCCGTAGCGCGATCAATTAAATCCAACACTTCCTGCGCGGTGCGGCAGGCGCGTAAACGATCAAAATTGGCTTCATCTTCAAATAGATTAACGATCTGCATGATGCCGACCTCCTGATGTGTAGTGGCATCAACAGCAGCCATGGTAATAAGAATATCCACCGGGTCGTTATCTTCGTGGTTAAACACCAGCGGGGTTTTCAGCGTTACCAGAGAAAAACCGGTACTTTTGACCCCTTCTTCTGGCCGACCATGTGGCATAGCAAGACCAGGGGCAATTACGAAGTAAGGCCCGTGTTGTGCGACGCCATCCAGAATCGCCTGGTAATAGCGCGGCTCTACAACATCCGCTTTTACCAGCAGGTCAACGCCCAGCTTGACCGCGTCCTGCCAGGTTTCCGCCTGCGCCTGAAGTAAAATTGAGTGGTTATCAGCCAATGAGTCACGAAGTTTCATGGTGCCTCTCTATTTTAGATCCTGCGGGAAGTGCGCAGTAATCACTTCCATCAGCTTTGGTCCAAAGTCCGCAGCCGAAAGCATGTTGCGCACACCCACCACATATTTATTGCCTACCACAGTGATTTCACCAGCAATGTGCGTTGAGGCGATAATGACATCGGCACCGCTCAGTTCGCTTTTGTACTCACCCACCGCGCAGCTGTTTACTGAGTGATTGACGCCCTGCTGCGTCAGGAACTGATCCACCTTCATTTTCATGATCATGGAACTACCCTGCCCGTTACCGCATACCGCCAGAATTCGTACCGTCATAATCCAGATCCTTTTAGTGGGCAGATGACTCTGCCAGATGTTTTTCTGCATCTTCCTCGGCGCGAAGAGTGCGCCCGGCGAAGAACATGTAAATCAGTGCAATCACGATAACCACCCCCATAAACCACAACCCAAGCGTCAGCCCTTGCATTAATGGTGGTGCAAGAATCGACCAGTCAGCCATGCCCATCCAGGCGCTTAATCCGGTGAGTTTGATGGCCCAGACACAGCCAAAGATTTCAATAATGCCCATCACCAGGCAGATTTTTAGCGCCGCGCGCCAGCCGCCAAAGTGGTTGGCAAACACGCCAATGGTGGCGTTAGAGAAGAACATTGGGATAAAGCCTGGGATTATCATGATGGAAGAACCGAGTCCGATAAGAATGCCGACGGCAATCAACTGGCCGATGGTTCCCCAAATGAATCCCCACACCACTGCGTTTGGTGCGAAGCTGTAGATAGCTGCGCAGTCGATGGCGAGAACCGCCCCTGGAATTAAGCGCTGTGAGATACCGTTAAAGGCTTCGGACAACTCTGCGACGAACATTCTCACGCCCTGAACGATGATGAAAATCGCCACCGCGAACTGGAAGCCGGTTTGCAGAATGTAGATAGTCCAGTGAGTTTTACCGGCCATCGCCTGCATAACATCGATGCCGAATGAACAAAGGATCACGCCGAAAAACAGCGTCATAACAATGGCGGTGGAAACGATGTTGTCGTGGAAGATGTTGAGCCAGCCCGGTAATTTAAGATCTTCAACACTCTCCTCTTTTTTTCCTAGATACGGTGCGATTTTGTAGGCAATCCACGAAGCGAATTGTTGTTGGTGACCGATTGAAAAACCGCTGTTTTCCGTCACGGCTTGTGTCGGTTTATACATCATGTTGGAGGTGATACCCCAATAGAGGGAAACCAACACCGCGGTGCAGATGATGGTTGTCCACATTGGATAGCCAAGGATAAAGAAGAACACGGCAATGAGGCCCGCTTGCTGGAACATGATGTGACCAGTCAGCATGATGGTGCGGATCCCTGTAATACGCCGTAGCAACACATAAATAATATTGAGTGCCAGAGCCAATAACACGGCGTATCCCACCCAACTGTAGGCGTCGCCCATTCTTTCGACCGTCGCCATCATCGATGCATAAGTATCTGAAATAGCGCCGTTAATCCCATAAACCTCAGACATCTTCGCGACAACGGGTTTAAACGTGCCGGTCAAAATCCCGGAGCCTGCCTGCAGCAACATAAAGCCGATAATCGTTTTGATGGTGCCTTTGATAATTACGCTGACGCTTTTACGCAAAAGCACATAGCCCAGACAAGTCACAATCCCTAGTAGCAAAGGGGCGTTTGTCATTACCTGGTTAAAGAAAATGATAAAGCCGTTGTAGAGGATCTCCATAAAGCTCTCCGTAGGGTAGTCGCTCCCTGTTTCGATCAGAAAACAGGCGGAAGTAATGTTCGCCCTCACTCTATTTGTCAAAAATAATCACAACAAGATTGAAAATGATTATTTGTGAGGAAGTACGCAATTTATTTTCCACAATTACACTGCGGTTAATTCCCAGCAATCAAAAAAGACAAATAAACCTTAAAAAACATATAAATATAAAAACAAACCTCTTTCATACTTCTCATTTAATAAGTGTTTAAAGGTGAAATCCACAAAATAACCTGTCAGAAAAAACTTCTAAATTTAAAAATTTGATGTCAATATAAATCACAATTTGATCACTTGTGATTATTGATTCTAAATGGATAGGAGAAGGCTGATGAGTAAGGTTGAGACGATTACCCGTGAATCCTGGATTTTAAGCACCTTCCCGGAATGGGGTAGCTGGCTGAATGAAGAAATTGAGCAGGAAGTGGTTGCCCCTGGAACCTTCGCCATGTGGTGGTTGGGCTGCACGGGTATCTGGTTGAAATCCCAGGGTGGTGCGAATATCTGCGTTGATTTCTGGTGTGGTACCGGTAAGCAAAGCCACGGCAATCCGCTGATGAAACAAGGCCACCAGATGCAGCGCATGGCTGGGGTGGAAAAATTGCAGCCCAACCTGCGCACCACACCGTTCGTGCTCGATCCTTTCGCTATTCGCAATATTGATGCGGTACTTTCAACACACGATCACAACGATCATATCGACGTGAACGTGGCGGCCGCAGTGATGCAGAACTGTGCCGATGATGTGCCATTTATTGGGCCGCAGACCTGCGTTGATTTATGGATTGGCTGGGGTGTTCCACGCGAGCGTTGCATCGTAATGAAACCCGGTGATGTCGTGAAAGTGAAAGACATTGAAATTCATGCGCTAGATGCTTTCGATCGTACCGCGCTGATTACGCTTCCTGCTGATGAAAAAGCGGCGGGTATATTACCTGATGGCATGGATAAACGCGCAGTCAACTATCTGTTCAAAACCCCTGGTGGCAACCTTTACCACAGCGGAGATTCTCACTATTCCAACTACTACGCAAAACATGGCAATGATCATCAGATTGATGTCGCACTCGGCTCTTACGGCGAGAACCCACGCGGGATCACCGACAAAATGACTAGTGCTGATATTTTACGCATGGCGGAGTCATTGAATACCAAAGTGGTCATTCCGTTCCATCATGATATCTGGTCGAATTTCCAGGCCGATCCGCAAGAGATCCGTGTGCTATGGAATATGAAGAAAGATCGACTGAAGTATGGCTTTAAGCCATTTATCTGGCAGGTGGGTGGCAAATTTACCTGGCCGCTGGATAAAGATCAGTTCGAATATCACTACCCACGCGGGTTTGATGATTGCTTTACTCATGAACCGGATCTGCCGTTTAAGTCCTTCTTGTAATGTTGTGAAGCCGGGTCAATATCCGGCTTTTCCTTTAGGTATTCCATCTGATTTCAAATATCATCTTTAAAAATCATCCCTCATCGGAAAAATTCATGACCGAAGCACAACGCCACCAGATCCTGCTCGAACTGCTCCAGCAAACAGGATTTGTGACTGTCGAACAAGTGATGGAACGCCTGGCAATCTCTCCGGCGACCGCACGGCGTGATATTAATAAGCTCGATGAGAGCGGCAGACTGAAAAAAGTCCGTAACGGTGCCGAAGCCATTAGCCAGCAGCGCCTGCGCTGGACGCCAATGAATATTCATCTGGCGCAAAATCACGATGAGAAAAGCCGTATTGCCAGTGCTGCATCAGCGCTCGTCAAACAAGGTGAAAGTGTCGTGATCAACTGCGGATCGACTGCTTTTTTACTCGGCCAGCAGATATGTGGCAAACCAGTGCAGATCATTACTAACTATCTTCCGCTGGCTAATTACCTTATCGACGAAAATCATGAAAGTGTGGTGATCATGGGCGGGCAATATAATAAAAGCCACTCCATTACCCTTGGGCCGCAAGAAAACGAGACTTCGCTGTATGCCGGGCACTGGATGTTTACCAGTGGCAAAGGGCTGACGTCTGAAGGACTTTATAAAACGGATATGCTAACCGCAATGGCAGAGCAAAAGATGCTGGGCGTCGTGGGTAAGCTGGCTGTATTGGTCGATAGCTCAAAAGTAGGGCAACGCGCGGGCATGCTCTTTAGCCGCACGGAGCAGATTGATTTAGTGATTACCGGTAAGCAAGCAAACCCTGAAGTGGTCAAAAAACTTGAAGATCAGGGTGTGCAAGTGATTCTGGTGTAATTAAAGGTTCTCACTAAAGAAGCGGCTGGCGGCATCCAGAGCCGTTGGCGTAATGCGGTGCTTGACGCCTGGTTCCCCTAAGCAGATCAGTTGTTTATCCAGCCCCTTCTCAACTAGCGCTTGCTGCAAACGCCATGTCTCAGCCGCCGGAACAACATCATCATCCTCGCCGTGCCACAGCAAAAGTGGCCGGTTACCGATGCTTTCTAGCTGATGGCTGATGTCATATTCGGCGAGTGCATTGAGTGATTCAGCCTCTTCCGCTCGTGGTGAAAATAGCGTTTGCCCAAGCGACATAAAATATCCCGATCCCATCAGACATGCCACGCAGCGAACTTGCGGATAACGCGCCATAATACCAAGAGCCGTCATGCCTCCCATTGAAGCACCACCCACAGCAACTCGTCGCTCATCTACGGGATAGCGTTCAGATAAAGCCTGATAAAGCGGCGAAAACTCATCAATGTTGTGTTTAAGAATCGACCAGAATTGATACAGCCGCACGGTGTCATCACCATTAAATCGCGCACCGTGTTGCTCGGCATCGGGCATAATCACGCGCATTCCAGCCTGAGCAAGAGCGACCGCAAAGTAACTGTAAACCAGTTTAGAGGAAGTAAAACCGTGATAGAAAAATACCACCGGGAGTTCGCACTCTTTTTTCCCGGAGGGCACAGCGTGGAGAACTTCAATGCCCGCAAGCTGTTCGGTATATATTTCAATCATGATATTAGCCCTATATTGGTGTGATATATCCTTTGTATGTCAGGGTCCTGTGGATGGCAAGTCATTGATGGGTTGTGATTATTGTTCACTATGAGATCTGCTTAGCGATTTTCATTCGAAAGTGATTAAAAAGCGCGGGGAAGCTAACAAAATGGGAACATTCCCTCTTCTCAGAAAAAAACCGGGGCTACACTATGGCTATTAAGAGACGAGAAACGATCATGCGATTGCTATCAGCTGTGTTACTTGCGACCACGCTCAGTGCTTGTAGCGTGTTACAAGGGACACCACAACCAGCGCCGCCTGCAACCGGAACCCCTCAGGAAATCCAGCGTTACCAAACGCAGGGTTTGACCAAAATAGGGACGGTGACAGCACTTGAGCACGGCTCTCCGATGGACGCAGAACGAGCGCTAGAAGAGAAAGCTGTTGCAGCCAAAGCGGATTATTACGTCATCGTGCTAAACGATGAGACGGTAGTACCTGGTCAGTGGTATGCCCAGGCCATTTTGTACCGTAAGTAATTTAGCACTGTGTTTAATTTATGCATATTTACATAGCTTTGCGTCAATTGATCGTTTGTTATGCACAATGAACCTCAGCCAACGGACAGGTCTGAAGTTCACCCACGCGAAGGATTGCCCTGCTGATTTAGGGTAAGTATTAAAGGAGCTAATTATGAAACGATCGCTTGCCTTAACCTCATTACTGCTGTCCGTGGGGCTAATCACAACGTCGGCACAATCGGCAGAAGATGTTGCCGCAGATTGTGTGACGGGTTTGAATGAAATCGGCATGATTTCTGTGAATGGTATTGCCGGTAGCGTGCAAGATGTAGAGAAAGTCATTGCCCTGAAGGCTGACGAACATGGAGCATCATACTATCGCATCGTTAAAATGCAGGAAAACCAGCTTGCTGAAGGCTGGCGTGTACAAGCCATTATTTATGCATAAATAAGCCAGCGGCCATTGATACTCCCCTTTATGGCGCTGGCTTTTTTGTTCTATCCTGTGCGGCCTGTCGCTCTGAGTAGTACATCAATAAGTACCTGATTCGGTAAAACACTTTCCCCCCGCGAGTCCAGCATCATACGGCACCAGGCTTCACCTAACGGTGGAGAGAGATGCTGTAAAACCTGGGTACCTGTCGCCAGAAGAGCCAGCATTCGGGTAACTTCCCTGCCCCATTCCTCTTGTGGCTTACGAAGCCGCTGTTGCAACTGCCGCCAGCTACGATCGAAATGCCGATTTTGCCCTTTCACTTCGTCAAACTCCGCATGCAACATCTCCATCGCACCGGGATGTTTGGCCAGAACGCGCAGCACATCAAGGCTCATGATATTGCCCGATCCTTCCCAGATACTATTCACCGGCATTTCACGGTAAATGCGTGGCAACTCGCTATCTTCGCAATAACCCATTCCCCCAAGCACTTCCATGGCTTCCGCGACAAAGGGGATACCCGATTTGCAGACGCTAAATTTAGCCACAGCCGTAAACAGCCGACTATAAGCCAACTCATGCGGATTACCGGGTGATTCCCAGGCGCGAGCCAGACGAAACAGAAACGCCGTTTGCCCTTCAAGTTGCAAAGCCATACGCCCCAGAACCTGGCGCATAATCGGCAGGTCGATCAGCATCTTGCCGAATGCCTGACGTTGGTGTGCGTGATATAACGCGACAGAGAGCGCGCGGCGCATCAGGCCATGGCTGCCAAGTGCACAGTCAAAACGGGTATAACCACCCATTTTGAGAATTGAGCGAACTCCCTCGCCTTCTTCACCGATAAGCCACGCCGTAGCATCGCAAAATTCAACTTCGCTGCTGGCGTTGGAGCGGTTACCGAGCTTGTCTTTCAATCGTTCAAAACGAACCTGGTTACGTTGCCCATCGGGTAAAAATCGCGGCAGGAAGAAACACGAAAGGCCGCCTTTCGCCTGCGCCAGAATCAAATGCGCATCGCTTTGCGGAACGGAGAAAAACCATTTGTGGCCGACTATGCGATACATTTCACCAGGGCCGCGTTTATCGATCGCCTCTGCACGCGTGGTGTTGCTGAGCACATCTGAGCCCCCCTGCTTCTCAGTCATGCCCATACCGATGAGCAGGCCACGTTTTTGAGCGCCAAGTGAGAGGTGCGCATCGTAACGATCGCTGAGTAGCGGCTTCAGCCACGGCTGAAACTCTTTGGGTAGATGCTTAAGTAAGAGAGGAGTGGCACCAAATGTCATGGTGATAGGGCATAACGTTCCTGCTTCCACCTGCGCATGCTGAACAAAGCGCGCAGCACGGGCCACAAACGAGCCTTGCCTGGCATCTTCCTGCCACGGCAAATTGTGTACCCGATTGGCACACAGCCCTTGCATTAGTAAATGCCAGGCAGGATAAAAGCGCACATCATCGAGCCGCTCACCGCTGGAATCATAGCGGAGTAATTCAGGCGGATTGGCATTCGCCAGGCGGCCGAGCTCCAGTGATTCAGCTGAACCCAGTTGTTGGCCGATACTTGCCAGAAGTTCCGCATCCCAGCCAGCCCCTTCACGGGCTACAGCCTCGGTTAACGAGATATCAGAAAGAAAAAGGTTACTGTTGTTGAGGGGTATTGGTTGGTTAAAAACGGTATGAGTTTGCCAGCGCATCGTGTTCCCTCCCATTAATGGCAATGCCATTAGTATGGACGGTGACAGCGCTTATGCATGGAGAGGGATCACAAAGCGGGGTGCGAAAGCACCCCACAAGAAATTAACTGCGTTGACGCACAGCTTCGAACAGGCAAATACCGGTCGCGACGGAAACATTCAATGAAGAAACGGTTCCAGCCATTGGGATGCTAATCAGCTCATCGCAATGTTCGCGAGTCAGACGACGCATACCTTCCCCTTCAGCGCCCATCACCAGCGCCATTGGGCCGGTCATTTTGCTCTGGAACAAGGTGTGGTCTGCTTCACCCGCGGTACCGACGATCCAAACGTTCGATTCCTGCAATAAACGCATAGTTCGAGCCAGGTTGGTCACACTGATAAGCGGAACATGCTCAGCTGCACCACAGGCCACTTTCTTGGCAGTAGCGTTCAGTTGTGCAGATCGGTCTTTCGGTACGATAACCGCATGTACGCCGGCAGCATCTGCGCTACGCAGGCAAGCACCGAGGTTGTGCGGGTCGGTAACGCCATCCAGAATCAGCAAGAATGGCTGTTCAAGACCTGCAAGCAGGTCCGGAATATCATTTTCCTGATACTGACGACCCGGTTTCACGCGAGCAATAATGCCCTGGTGCACAGCGCCTTCAGATTTTTCATCCAGCCATTGGCGGTTTGCCATTTGAACCGGCACACCCTGGGCTTCCAGCGCATGAATTAAAGGCATCAGACGTTTGTCTTCACGGCCTTTAAGGATAAAGACTTCCCGAAAACGCTGGGGGGCGTTATCAAGTAGCGCCTGGACGGCGTGAATGCCGTAAATCATTTCACTCATTACTGTTACTCATTTCAGGTGCTGATGCACCAGTGTTAATTTGCTCGTAAATGTCGGATGTCGCTTACGCTAATCCGACCTACGAAAAGCAGTTTCAGGGTGGATAAACGAAGAACCATCCACCCTTTCAAGGCTAGCTCGGCTGCTTTTTCGCTGCCCGCTTAGCTTTCGTGGCTGCCGCTATCTTACGAGTTTTGTCCGATGGCGTTTTTGGTTTCTTCACCTTCGGTTCGGCGGTTTTCTCGATTTTTTTGTCGGCTTTCGCTTTCTTCGGCTTCGCAGGGCCTTTCTCTTTACGGAAAGCACTGTCTGACTCGAAGTTTACGCGTTTGCCAGCTTGACGACGTTTCGGTCCGTTGCCGTTAGCGCCTCTTTTCGCTTTGTCTTTCTCAGTTTTACCCGCACCGCGAGGTACGCGAGTACTAGAGAGCAAAGCAAAATCAATCTTGCGCTCGTCCATGTGAACGGCTTCAACACGCACTTCTACACGGTCACCCAGGCGATAAGTCTGACCGCCGGATTCACCAATCAGGCGTTGCCCAACCTGGTCAAAGCGGTAGTAGTCGTTATCAAGAGTAGAAACGTGCACCAGGCCATCGATAAACAGATCCGTCAGACGGACAAAGAAGCCAAAACCGGTGACGCTTGCGATGATGCCAGTAAAGGTATTACCAACCTGATCCTGCATAAAGTCGCATTTCAGCCAGTCGGCAACGTCACGTGTGGCTTCATCGGCACGACGTTCAGCCATAGAACAATGCTGGCCAAGTTGCAGCATCTCTTCCATGTCATAGTGCCAGCCGCCAGACTCGGTGCTGTTACCCTTATGGCCCTGCTCTTTCGCCAGCAGATACTTAATTGCACGGTGTAACAACAAATCCGGATAGCGGCGAATCGGCGAGGTAAAGTGCGCATAAGATTGCAGCGCAAGGCCAAAGTGACCACGGTTTTCTGGATCGTAAACCGCCTGTTTCATGGAGCGCAGCAGCATAGTTTGCAGCATTTCATGATCCGGACGATCGGCAATCGAGTTCAGCAGTTCTGCGTAATCACGCGGTTCAGGCTTCTGCCCGCCCGGTAATTCCAGACCCAGTTCAGCCAGCACAGAACGGAACGAGGTGATCGCTTCGTTGGTTGGACGATCGTGGTCGCGGAACAGTGACGGTTCGTTATGTTTTTCAACAAAGCGAGCGGCTGCAATGTTCGCGAGGATCATGCACTCTTCGATTAGCTTATGCGCATCGTTACGTACAGTTTGCTCAACGCGCTCGATGCGGCGTTCAGCGTTGAAGATAAACTTCGCTTCTTCACTTTCAAACGAGATGCCACCACGCTCGGCGCGAGAAACATCCAGCACTTTATACAGGTTATGCAGCTCTTCGATGTGCTTAACCAGCGGCGCATACTGCTCACGAAGTTCCTGATCGCCCTGCAACATATGCCACACTTTGGTGTAGGTCAGACGCGCATGGGAACTCATTACCGCTTCGTAGAATTTAGAGCCTGTCAGGCGACCCGTTGCAGATATAGTCATTTCGCAGACCATACACAGACGGTCAACCTGTGGATTGAGCGAGCACAGGCCGTTGGACAGCACTTCCGGCAGCATCGGGATAACCTGCGACGGGAAGTAAACTGACGTGCCGCGGTTACGCGCTTCTTTATCCAGTGCGGTTGGCGGGCGAACGTAATAACTTACGTCAGCAATCGCAACCCACAAGCGCCAGCCGCCGCCACGTTTTTTCTCACAGAATACGGCGTCATCGAAGTCACGCGCATCTTCACCATCAATGGTCATGAGTGGCAGATCACGCAAATCTACGCGGCCAACTTTGGCCTCTTCTGGCACTTGCTCCTTCAGGGAAGCAACCTGGGCTTCAACTTCTGGTGGCCAGATATAAGGGATTTCGTGGGTGCGCAGCGCCATATCGACGGCCATGCCGGTACCCATGTTGTCGCCAAGAAGCTCAACAATTTTACCAACCGCTTTGGTGCGGCGAGTTGGACGTTGGGTGAGTTCAACCACTACCACAAAGCCCATACGTGCACCCATTACCCCTTCTGGTGGGATAAGGATATCGAAGCTCAGACGGCTGTCGTCTGGCACCACGAAACTGATACCCGCATCGGTAAAGTAGCGGCCAACAATTTGCCCGGTTCTTGGCTCCAGCACACGCACAATACGCGCTTCGCGACGGCCTTTACGGTCAGCACCCAGCGGTTGCGCCAGTACGATGTCGCCATGCATACACATTTTCATCTGTTCAGATGAAAGGTAGAGATCGTCTTTACGACCTTCTACGCGCAGGAAGCCAAAGCCATCGCGATGACCAATAACTTTGCCTTTGAGCAAATCAAGACGTTCTGGAAGGGCATAGCACTGGCGACGGGTAAAGACCAACTGTCCATCGCGTTCCATGGCTCGCAAACGGCGACGCAGCGCTTCAAGTTGTTCTTCACCAGTAATATTTAGTTCTTCAGCCAGTTCGTCACGATTGGCTGGTTTTTCACGTTTGGAGAGATGAGCGAGAATAAACTCCCGGCTTGGGATCGGGTTTTCGTATTTTTCGGCTTCTCGTTCCTGAAAAGGATCTTTTGACATTGCGGTTCCTCCGTTGTCATTTGCTGAGGAAATCGTGATTTATTCCACCAGCAATAATTTGTAGAGCGGTTGGTTTTGGTCCACCAAATCGGCCAGCGTGTGCTTATCCAGCTCTGTTAGAAAGCTTTGCACCGCCTGAGCCAGTGCCTGTTTGAGGCGACATGCGGGGGTAATATGACAAAACTCACTGCTACAGTTCACCAAAGATAGCGGTTCCAGCTCGCGCACCACATCACCCACACGAATTGTTTGCGCAGGCTTGCCGAGGCGAATACCACCGTTTTTGCCGCGCACTGCCGTCACATAGCCAGCGCGACTGAGTTGATTGATGATTTTCACCATGTGGTTACGTGATACTCCGTACACTTCTGTTACCTCAGAAATGCTCGTCATTTTGCCTTCTGGCAAAGACGCCATATAAATCAAAGCACGTAAACCGTAATCAGTAAAACTCGTTAACTGCACATCAACCTCTAGGGTGGGAGGGGAAACGCTTAATAGCTGTAAATACTATACCCTAAATAATTCGGGTTGCAGCCAGGCGGCCAGCTCAAGAATCCCCGAGAGCTTACTTAAGTAAGTGACTGGGGTGAGTGAGTGCAGCCAACGCCGCTGCAACATGAAGTATGACGGGTATAGATTGATGATAAACCAGCCATAAGGTTGCCAGCTAATTTATTTAATAGGGGAAGGTAGATAAAACGGCAGGATAAAACAGTTGGGGTGCGCTAAGCACACCCCATCACATCATTATGCGTCGAACGGATCACGCAGAATCATGGTTTCAGAACGGTCTGGACCGGTAGAAATAATGTCTACTGGTACTTCAGTCAGTTCTTCAATGCGCTTGATGTAGTCCAGCGCTGCTTGCGGCAAACCACTACGCTCTTTCACGCCGAAGGTCGTTTCGGACCAGCCAGGCATGGTTTCGTAGATTGGCTCGATACCTTCCCAATCGTCAGCAGCCATTGGAGTGGTAGTCACTTCACGGCCATCTGGCAGACGGTAGCCTACGCACAGTTTAACTTCTTTCAAGCCGTCCAGTACGTCCAGCTTGGTCAGGCAGAAACCTGACAGGGAGTTGATCTGCACTGCACGACGCACAGCAACGATATCCAACCAACCTGTACGACGACGACGACCAGTAGTCGCACCGAACTCGTTACCTTGTTTGCACAGGAACTCGCCGATATCATCAAACAGTTCAGTTGGGAACGGACCTGCGCCAACGCGAGTAGAGTACGCTTTGATAATACCCAGAACGTAATCAACATAACGTGGACCAATGCCGGAACCTGTTGCCACGCCACCCGCGGTGGTGTTGGAAGAGGTCACGTACGGATAGGTACCGTGGTCGATGTCCAGCAGTGTGCCTTGAGCACCTTCGAACATGATGAAGTCGCCGCGCTTACGTGCCTGATCCAACAGATCGGAGACATCAACTACCATGCTGGTCAGAATGTCAGCAACAGCCATGACATCGTCCAGAACTTTCTGGTAATCAACCGCTTCAACTTTATAGAAGTTAACCAGTTGGAAGTTGTGGTATTCCAGAACTTCTTTCAGTTTGTCGGCAAAGGTAGCTTTGTCGAACAGGTCGCCAACGCGCAGGCCACGACGGGCCACTTTGTCTTCATACGCAGGACCGATGCCACGACCGGTAGTACCGATAGCTTTAGCACCGCGCGCTTTCTCACGAGCCACATCCAGCGCTACGTGATAATCAAGGATCAGCGGACATGCTTCAGATAACAGCAGGCGCTCACGTACCGGAATCCCACGGTCTTCCAGCTCTTTCATCTCTTTCATCAGTGCAGCAGGAGACAGCACAACGCCATTACCGATGATGCTGGTAACGTTATCACGCAGAATACCTGATGGAATAAGATGAAGAACGGTTTTTTCACCGTTGATTACGAGAGTATGGCCTGCGTTGTGACCGCCCTGGTAGCGCACAACATATTTAGCCCGTTCAGTCAGAAGATCTACGATCTTTCCTTTACCTTCGTCACCCCATTGGGTGCCCAGTACGACGACGTTGTTACCCATTTTTCAAAATCACCGTTTGCTTAAAAAAGGATTCTACCATCGGTTTCCCCGATGATCAGCCCTTTTAGTATACAAAATGGTAATCAGCCACCTCAACGTGGCTTAACCACCGCTTCGACTCAACATGTAGTAGACAACGACACCTGCAACCACTAGTCCGCCGCCAAAACGACGCAGCGTGTTATCGGGTAATTGGATTAAAGCGGCTATCATACGACGCCACATACGCGGATAAAGCATTGGTCCGAGTCCTTCGAGCACTAATACCAGTGCTAATGCCATCCAGATTGTCGAATTCATAATTTCCTCTAACACCCATAAAAAAAGAGCCGGTCAGACCGGCTCTTGATAGATAACTTGCGAATATTAACGTGAACTGTTCGCTGGTGTTTTCATGTAGCGGAAGAAATCGCTATCCGGGCTTAACACCATAACGTCCTGACCAGAATTGAAGCTCGCCTCGTAAGCACGCAGGCTACGAATGAAGGCATAGAAATCTGGATCCTGGCTGAATGCGTCAGCAAACAGTTTGGCAGCTTCTGCATCACCTTCACCACGGCTGATTCGGCCCATACGCTCGGCTTCTGCCAGAGTACGAGTCACTTCGTAGTCGGCGGTAGCGCGCAGCTTCTCAGCTTCTTCCTGACCTTGTGAACGGTGGCGACGAGCAACCGCTTCACGCTCTGCGCGCATACGGTTGTAGATAGCCTCAGACACTTCAGCTGGCAGGTTGATCTGCTTGATACGCACATCGACCACTTCAATACCCAGCGCTGCCATACTGTTCGGGTTAACCACTGGCACTTTACCTTTGGTTTCCGCCGTTACACGCGCAGCTGCTGAGGCAATCGCATCATCCGCAGCAGGTGTTGACACTTCATCGTCAGTACCTGCAGAACCTGAGTTCAGCGCATCACGCACGTCCAGAGTCAAACGACCGCGAGAATCGGTCACGATGTCTTTCACATCAAGACGACCAATTTCAGAACGCAGACGGTCACTGAACTTACGTTTTAACAGCACTTCAGCTTGAGAAACGTCACCACCACCGGTTGCCAGGTAGTAGCGGCTGAAATCACTGATACGCCATTTGATATAGGAATCAACGATCAGGTCTTTCTTCTCTTTGGTTACAAAGCGATCGGCTTGGTTATCCATAGTCTGAATACGTGCATCAAGGGTTTTAACCGACTCGATAAACGGTACTTTGAAATGCAGACCTGGCTCGTAGACCACCGGCTTGTTTTCGTCATCACGCAACACTTTACCGAAGCGTAACGTAATTCCGCGCTCACCTTCCTGTACCACGAAGACCGAGGTAAACAGCACTACCAGCACGATGATAATTAAAGCAATGACTGACTTACGCATCGTTATTCACTCCCTACGCGCTGGTTATCAGTGCGCTGTGCGTCGGCACGGCGCTGATCCATGATATCGCCCCGGCTTGACGAGGACGGTGTGCTGGCGCTGCCGCTGCTTGAGCTGGATGCAGGTGGCAGACGCAACAAGCTGTTCGCACCACTAGTATCGCTCTTCGCCGCAGGCTGTGAACCACCTTTAAGCATCTGATCCAGAGGAAGAACCATCAGGTTACCGCCTTTGTCGTTAACCAGAACTTTACGGGTATGGCTAAGCACTTTTTCCATGGTTTCGATATACAGACGCTCACGGGTAATTTCCGGCGCAGCCTTGTATTCCGGCAACAATCTGGCAAAGCGAGCAACCTCACCCTGAGCTTCTAACACAGTCTGTGTTTTATAAGCGCGAGCTTCTTCGAGAATACGCTGCGCCTGACCGTTAGCACGCGGCTGAACTTCGTTGGTATACGCTTCTGCTTCACGGATGTATTGCTGTTCGTTTTCACGCGCAGAAATCGCATCATCAAATGCAGCCTTCACCTCTTCCGGCGGACGAGCAGCCTGGAAGTTGACGTCCAGCAGGGTAATACCCATGTTGTACGGGCGAATGGTTTCTTCCAGTTCGCGCTGAGTATCGTTACGAATAATGGTACGACCCTCAGTGAGGATCTTATCCATGGTGTATTTACCAATAACACCACGCAATGCACTGTCGGTTGCCTGACGCAGGCTATCGTCTGCGCTGGTTACGCTAAACAGATAACGACGCGGATCGGTAACACGGTACTGGACGTTCATCTCGACGCGAACGACGTTCTCATCGGAAGTCAGCATCACACCTGAAGCAGCCAATTCACGTACTGCCTCAACGTTTACCGCTCTGACACTATCAATGAATGTCGGTTTCCAGTTCAGACCCGGCTCAACCAAATGGCTGAATTGACCAAAACGAGTTACAACACCACGTTCAGCTTCTTTAATGGTGTAGAACCCAGTCGCTGCCCAAATAACAACAGCCACGGCGGCAACGATGCCAACCATGCGGCCACCAATATGAGGACGTGGAAGTTGCGAAGAACCACCACCAGAACCGGAACCGCCGCCTTTACCGCCGCCCAGACCACCAAGTTTCTTACTTAATTTTCGGAAGATATCATCCAGATCAGGTGGCCCCTGATCCCGCCCTCCTTTGTTACCCCCAGAGTCGCCGCCAGGTTTGCTGCTTCCCCACGGGTCGCGGTCCTGTCCGTTATTACCGGGCTGATTCCACGCCATGTTTATGCTCCATATTTGTTGTGCGGTGATATCCCCCGAAGGGGAAAAAGTCTTCAGGACATTCCCTTGACTGGCTAGACAATATAGTCAGCGAGTGCCGGTTCTTGTTTACAGAGGCGACGCCAGTCAACAATAGGCATACGAATTTGTAAGCCAACACTGCCGTCTTCCTCCATCCACTCTTTTTCTATTGCCTGAAGCTGATAAAACCGGCTCCGAAGTCGTCCAGCCTGGGGGGGTAAGCACAACGTATGCTGTGCAATTTCACCAGATAAACGCTCTGTCAAAGCCTGGAAAAGCAGTGGAATACCGTCTCCGGTCTGGGCAGAAAGCCAGACCCGAATCGGCATATTTTCATCATCTCTGTCGATACGTGGAACGAAATTATCCAACATATCTATCTTATTCATCACCAGGAGCGTTGGAATTTCATCAGCCTCAATCTCTTCGAGAACGGTATCTACCGCGGCAATGTTTTCCTCAATCCTCAGGTCGCTTGCATCAATAACATGTAATAACAGTGTCGCCTGACGAGTTTCCTGCAAGGTTGCCTTAAACGCCGCCACTAAATCATGTGGCAGGTGACGAATAAAACCTACTGTATCGGCCAGTATGGTTTCACCAACATCCGTAACGTTAATACGACGTAATGTTGGATCAAGTGTGGCAAACAACTTATCTGCAGCATAAACGCCAGCTGCAGTTATCTGATTAAACAGGGTAGATTTGCCGGCGTTGGTGTAGCCCACCAGAGATACGGTTGGGATATCAGCCTTGGCACGCGATCTTCGCCCTTGCTCACGCTGTTTTTCGACTCGTTCTAAGCGTCCAAGGATCTGCATAATCCGATTGCGTAGTAAACGGCGGTCGGTTTCAAGCTGAGTTTCCCCAGGGCCTCGAGAACCAATCCCCCCTCCCTGACGCTCAAGGTGGGTCCAGCCGCGCACAAGGCGAGTTGCCATGTGACGTAACTGAGCCAGTTCAACCTGCAACTTACCTTCATGGGTACGCGCACGTTGAGCAAAAATATCTAAAATCAGGCCGGTTCTGTCGACGACACGACATTCACACAGCGCTTCGAGGTTACGCTCCTGAGCTGGAGACAACGCATGATCAAATAAAACGACCGATGCCCCAGTGGCTTTCACTGCATCGGCAATTTCAATTGCCTTACCTTCACCAACAAAATACTTCGGGTGAGGAGCTTTACGGCTACCAGTAACCACCTGCAATGCTTCGACACCGGCTGAAGAGACCAGAGATTCAAATTCCTCTAGATCTTCCATGTCTTTGTCTTGCGAAAAATAGATGTGTACTAGTACCGCATGCTCACCGGCATCATAACGGTCAAACAAGCGTATAACCTCTCAAAAAGACCAGCGGGGAACCCATCATCCCTGGTTCCCCGTCTTGGAAAAACAACGTTATGCCTTATTCAGCTTCTTCGTTGTCTTGTTGTGGCGCAGAACCTTGCGCGCTGCCGCCATGGTGGTAGCTGCCAGAACCGCTAGTACCGGTGTTATTGCTGTGATGAGATACCGGACGTGACGGAACAACAGTTGAAATCGCGTGCTTATAGACCATCTGGCTGACCGTGTTTTTCAACAGGATCACAAACTGATCAAAAGACTCAATCTGCCCTTGCAGCTTAATACCATTCACCAAATAAATAGAAACTGGAACACGTTCGCGACGCAGTGCGTTCAAGAACGGATCTTGTAATGATTGCCCCTTAGCCATTCTATCTTTTCCTTATATGCTTGTTGTTTGTAACTCAAGAACCCTGAGGCTCTGAAAAACTGCGTAAGATACTGCGCACCATAACGATTCAATTGTACACATTCATTGGTGCTTCGCACTAACAACCTGTACTACATCGTTATAAGATTGAGACGGATTCTCACTGTCTAGCCAGTGAACACCTTCCCAACCTCTTAACCAGGTCATTTGGCGCTTAGCCAATTGTCTCGTCGCGCAAATACCACGATAAACCATTTCATCATGCGGAATTTCACCTGCCAGATAAGACCACATCTGCCGGTAACCCACACAACGAATGGAAGGCATGTCCGTATGCAAATCACCACGGGCAAAAAGAGCCCGTACTTCAGCTTCAAATCCAGAAGCTAACATCTGATGAAAACGCTGCTCAATTCGTTGATGGAGCAGTTCACGGCTCGCCGGGGCGATGGCGAACTGATGCACCTGGTAAGGCAGAGCTTCTCCTGACGTTTTCGTCAGTTCCGTTAAAGTTTTACCCGAAATGAAAAAAACTTCCAGTGCGCGGGAAAGCCTTTGTGGATCATTTGGATGAATACGTGCAGCGGCGACAGGATCAACCTGTGCTAACTCACGATGCAACGCCTCCCATCCTTGCTCTGCAGCCTGTTTTTCTATCCGATCCCGAACTTCCGGATCGGCAGATGGCAACGGTGACAAACCTTCTAACAATGCCTTGAAGTAGAGCATCGTTCCCCCAACTAACAAGGGGATACGCCCGGCTGCGGTAATGTCTGCCATTTCAGCCAACGCATCGCGCCGGAAATCTGCGGCTGAATAAGCCTGTGCCGGGTCGAGAATGTCGAGTAACCGATGCGGAGCCTGAGCCAGTTCTTCGGCAGTAGGCTTCGCTGTACCAATATCCATTCCTTGATAGATAAGGGCCGAATCGACGCTTATCAACTCTACCGGCAACGTTTTACGCAAATTAATGGCCAACGCTGTCTTACCTGAGGCCGTCGGCCCCATCAAAAAAATTGCCTGTGGCAGGTTTTGCTTAACTTCAGTCATGTTTCAGGGCGTTCATCGCCAATTGTAAATCAACAGGTTGTAACAAACCGCCAGGTGGTGATTTCACCAGCTGCGGACAAAGGCGCTCTACATCAGCCAGCAAGGCAATTGCCTGTGCCAGATTCCATTGTTCATGAAAGCCGTCCATTTGACGAGCAAACCATTGAGCAATCTGTGTTGCGTTAACCTCTGTCTGTTGCGCCAGGTATCCTGGCAGTTCGTGAATCAAGATTTGTAAATTTTGTTTACGTAAAGGTAAAGGTACGGTGCGAATTGTTATCTGACGCGACTCTGCGACAAATTCGATGCCCATTTCCAATAAAAGCGACTGATATTTAACCAGAACGTCTTGTTCTTCTTTCGTCACTTTCAGGCGTACAGGGATCAGCAATGGTTGTGCCCGCGCACCTTCACTACCCGGTACTAACTGCGCCATTTTCAACCAGCGTTCAGCCACGGTTAATGAAAGCAGCATAATTTTGCCGTCGCGTTCCAGTAATGCCATGTCCGGTGCAAGCACCGTCAGTACACGGCCAAAACTTTGTGCGTGGGCGTCTAACGCTTCGTCGGTTTCAGGTTCAGCGGCACGATTTTTTGGCGCTGGGGAAGCTTGCGTATTCAGAAGCTCGCGATACAGCGCCCCTTCTTTCTTCTGGAAACCCGGTGCCGCATGAGGCCATAAAGGTGTGTTTTTGCTGGCACTCCCGCCGCTATATTCACCACCATTTGGCGAAGAACTGCGAGGCGATGATTCGCGAACAACAGAAGAAGTGGGTGCAGGTGTTGAAAACTGGTTACGTCCAGATGCAACGCGGTTTTCCGGCTGCCAACTCTGTTGCGGTTCTTCGGCTGTCTCTTCCAGTGGCAAACGGTTTTCTGTCTGCTGTTGCAGCACGCTCAATACACCCTGGTAGATAAAATCATGCACCAGGCGAGACTGATGGAACCGCACTTCGTGTTTGGCAGGATGCACATTCACATCCACCTGATGCGGATCAATCTCCAGATAGAGTACAAATGCAGGCTGCTGATCGGCTCCGAGCTTATCTTCACACGCCTGGCGAATGGCGTGATTTATCAAGCGGTCACGCATCATGCGGCCATTGACATAACAATATTGAATCTCTGCCAGCGCGGAAGTCGTGCCCGTTGGCTCCGCCACCCAGCCACGTAATGCCAGGTCGCCATGTTGCCATTCAATCGCCAGCGCTTGTTCGAGGAACGGCGTGCCGCAAATCGAACCCAGGCGACGTTCACGCGGTGCACCTTCTGCTACCGCACGATACTGGCGAATCACTTTGCCGTTATGCGTCAGGTTTATCGACACGTCAAAACGCGCCAGCGCAATACGCCTGACAATCTCATCAATATGGTTGAATTCGGTTTTTTCAGTGCGCATGAATTTGCGCCGGGCAGGTGTGTTGTAAAACAGATCCAACACTTCAAGCGTGGTTCCGACTGGATGCGCTGCAGGCTTCACCGTCACATCTTGTTCACGGCCTTCGGCATAGGCCTGCCACGCCTCACTTTGATCGGCAGTACGTGACGTTAACGTCAGACGGGCAACCGAGCTGATACTGGCTAACGCTTCGCCACGAAAACCAAGGCTGATAATCGCCTCAAGGTCATCAAGTGAAGCAATTTTACTGGTGGCATGGCGAGCCAACGCAAGCGCCAGCTCGTCTTTTTTGATACCGCAGCCGTTGTCACGAATACGAATAAGCCTGGCGCCACCGCGTTCGATATCAATATCAATACGAGTAGCGCCAGCATCCAGACTGTTCTCAACCAGCTCCTTCACCACCGATGCGGGGCGCTCTACCACTTCGCCAGCAGCAATCTGGTTGGCAAGTTGCGGCGGCAGAACCTGAATCGGCATGAAATTTCCTTATTGAGTAATCGCGACCTGATCGAGACCCGCACCTTGCGAACGTGCGGTTTGCCCCGGGCCAGGTGCTGATTGTAACGGATGCGTCTGGAAATAGTCCCTCAACCCTTGATAAATGGCCTGGGCAATTTTTTGCTGATAATCATCGCTATCAAGCAGGCGCTCTTCCGAGTTGTTACTGATAAACCCGGTTTCCACTAGCACAGAAGGGATATCTGGTGAGCGCAATACGCCAAGGCTTGCATGCTCAGGGCGACGCTTGTGTAACGCGCCGACACGTTGCATTTGAGCCAGCACTTTTGTCGCCACATCATACCCGACACGCTGGGAATGGCCGAACTGCAAATCCAGTACCGCCTGGCTCAGATACGGGTCAGCCTGGCTATTGGCCAGTACATCGCCCGCACCACCCAGCAACTCGGATTGCTTCTCGTGCTGTTCGAGCCAGCCCGCCATTTCGCTATTTGCACGGCGGTTTGACAGCACCCAGACGGATGCCCCGGTCGCATCGCGGTTAGGCGCAGCATCAGCATGAATGGAAACCAGAATATTGGCGTTCTGTTTACGCGCGACATCCGAGCGGCCCATCACCGAAATGAAATAGTCGCCATCGCGGGTCAGCACGCCTTTAAACATCGGGTCGTCATTGAGCAAGGAACGCAGTTTACGGGCAATAGAAATAGTGACGTTTTTCTCTTTCGTCCCACCCGGACCAATCGCACCCGGGTCTTGTCCACCATGCCCAGCATCAATCGCCACAACCACGGTATCGGATTGAGTTGTGGTGCGTTGAGTTCGCGCAGGATGCATCGCCGTATTCGAACTGATTGCGCCAGTAACGGTTTGCGGGTTAAACGGATTTTTTGCCGGTTCTGACGGTCGGGTAACTACCGGGGCTTCCACGCGTTTGGCAACAACCGGTGGTGGAGGTGGCGGTGGTGGCACATCGGCGTTAATGGTAAACACAACTGTGTAATTCGCACCATTTTGCTGTTTCACAGCGCGAGTTTTGCCAGGCTCAGTGAGATCAACCACCAGGCGTAAGGAATCGCTATCTTTCGGTTGCCCTGAACGAATGCTTTTCACCAGGTTATTTCCACTGAACAACAGAGGTAAACCGCGAATCACACCGGTTTGTTTGATATCCAGAGCAACGCTTTTCTTATCATCCTGAGAAAAGGCATACTCAGGATCACCAATAAAACTAAAGGTGATCCGCGCCTGAGAATCGCCGTTCGATACCTGAATATCCGCTAAACTCGCGGCACCAGACTGTGCCGTAAGCAACAGTAAGCACGCCGCCATCAACCAACTTTTCACGCGAAAGATCATCCCATCATCCTTGTTATTTGGCAAACCGCGCCAGTAACGACTCACCAGATGAGGAAACTGCTTTCAGGCACGCCTCGCGCCCTTCGGCCTGGTAACTTAGGTGGATTTCGACATCCGGTTCTGGAAGCACACCCTGACCTTTTTGCGGCCATTCCACCAGACTGATGGCGTCATTGGTGAAATAGTCACGAATTCCCATAAATTCGAGTTCTTCTGGATCGGCAAGACGATAGAGATCGAAGTGATACACCATCAAATCGCCGAGTTCATACGGTTCAACCAACGTATAAGTTGGGCTTTTAACATTGCCTTTATGGCCCAACGCTTGCACAAAACCACGGCTGAATGTCGTCTTGCCCGCACCCAGGTCACCATACAGATGAATCACTGTGGCACCAATACAGGCTTTTGCCAGACGCGCACCCAATTCTAAGGTCGCAGTTTCATCAGGTAATGCGATAACTCGATTAATCATTTTCTTTGCTATTCAAATCCGGGTTAACAAAAGGGTACATCGTCGAGAATAAGTCGCTTGCTAACATGCCACGTGTACCGAAGCGCTGAGCCAGCACATCAGCAGCAGCGCCATGTACAACACATCCGGCACATGCCGCATCATACGGGGTTAACTTCTGTGCCAGCAATGCTCCGATGATCCCGGATAGCACATCCCCCATACCGCCACTTCCCATCCCGGCATTTCCCACATCAATGAGTGAGCATTCGCCGTTTTGGCTGGCAACAACCGTACCGGCACCTTTTAAGACCACAATTCCGCCATAACGTTTTACAAGACGGTCTGCGGAAAGTAAGCGGTCACTCTCAACTTGTGATACGGCGCAATTTAACAGCCGTGCAGCTTCACCAGGATGCGGCGTAATCACGCGATTCTGACGTTTATCGGGATTGATTGCCAGAAGGTTAAGCGCATCTGCATCCCACAGCATCGGTTTACGGCTGTTCTCTACTTTTTCCAGGGCTTTTTTGCCCCATTCTTGCTGCCCTAATCCTGGGCCGATAACAATCACATCCGCCCATTCCAGACATTCATCAAGTGAATTTGACGTGAGCTCCTGAACCATCAGTTCAGGTCGGGCGGTAATAAGCGGTGCAATGTTTTCTGAACGAGTCAAAACCTTGACCAACCCCGCTCCAGCGCGTAGCGCAGCCTCGCCAGTCATGCGAATGGCACCCGCAGTCCCATGGTTGCCACCTATAATCACCAAACGCCCGTTCGTACCTTTGTGTGAGGTAGGCTTGCGTGGCGGCAACCAGCCAGCTAACTGCGCACTGTCCACGCGAGTTATCGGCGCAGTCTGCCCATTCAGCCAGGCTTCAAGACCTAAAGCATGAAAATGCAGTTTGCCCACGACATCGCGAGCTTTTCCGGTCAGAAGACCGGGTTTAAGGGCGATAAAGGTGATGGTGTGGGAAGCGTTGATCACCGCGCCAGGCGTTGCACCGGTTTCTGCAAGCAAGCCGGAAGGGATATCCAGCGCGACGACAGGTGCCGCATGCTGATTGCACTTTTCTATCAGCTGCGCGGCAACATCTCGGGGAGCACTGTTAAGTCCGGTGCCAAATACGCCGTCAATCACAAGATCGATATCGTCTGCCCAGACATGTTCTGGCGCATGAATCACACCTGCTGCATCCAGCCAGGCATCACGTGCGTAAGCGGCTTCTTCAGGCAAAGGCTTGTCGCTTTCAATCGCCAGTAAAGTGATGCGAATACCGGCAGCCTGCGCAAGCCGCGCGACGACATAACCATCGCCGCCGTTGTTGCCATGCCCACATACAACAAGCCAGTGTTGGGTTAGTGGATAGAGTTCGCGGGCAAGATTAAATGCTGCAGCCCCTGCCCGCTGCATCAATTCGTATAGCGTTAACCCTAAGTAATCCGCAGCCTGTTTCTCTGCGGTGCGCAGCCAGTCTGCGGACCAGACTGAGTGTGGTATACTTTTGGCGGTTATTTTTAGGCTCAGGTCCGTCATGTCACAGCCCCTCGATCTCAATCAATTAGCGCAAAATATCAAGCAGTGGGGTATCGAACTCGGTTTCCAACAAGTTGGCATAACCGATACCGATCTCTCTGCCAGCGAGCCTGCGCTCCAAATGTGGCTGGATAAACAATATCATGGCGAGATGGATTGGATGGCCCGTCATGGAATGATGCGTGCCCGACCACACGAATTGCTGCCGGGCACTTTGCGCGTGATCAGCGTGCGGATGAACTATCTCCCCGCAAATGCGGCTTTTGCTTCCACGCTCAAAAACCCCAAAATTGGTTACATCAGCCGCTACGCCCTTGGCCGTGACTACCACAAACTGCTACGTAATCGGCTCAAAAAGCTGGGCGAAATAATCCAGTCCCATTGTTCCACGCTGAATTTTAGACCTTTTGTGGATTCAGCGCCGATTCTTGAACGCCCATTGGCTGAAAAAGCCGGGCTTGGCTGGACAGGTAAGCACTCACTAATCCTCAACCAGGAAGCAGGTTCGTTCTTTTTCCTGGGCGAACTGTTAGTCGATATTCCGCTGCCAATTGATAAACCCATTGAGGAAAAGTGTGGGCGGTGTGTGGCCTGCATGACCATCTGCCCGACTGGCGCGATTGTAGAACCCTACACTGTTGACGCCCGCCGTTGTATTTCTTATCTCACTATCGAGCTTGAAGGCGCTATTCCGGAAGAGTTCAGGCCGCTTATCGGCAACCGAATCTACGGTTGCGACGACTGCCAGCTGATTTGCCCGTGGAACCGTTTCTCACAATTAACCACAGAAGACGACTTTAGCCCGCGCACCAAGTTGCATGCGCCGGAGCTGGCTGAGTTGTTCACCTGGAGTGAAGAATATTTCCTGCGCGTGACAGAAGGTTCGGCGATTCGTCGAATTGGCCATTTACGTTGGCTGCGAAATATTGCGGTGGCATTGGGAAATGCACCGTGGGATGAGGCGATTCTGGAAACGTTGCAACAACGGAAAGGTGAGCACCCACTTCTTGATGAGCACATTGATTGGGCGATTGCGCAACAATTAATCAAGCGAAGCGAGGACGCTACAGAAGTCCAGCTCCCGCAGAAACAGCGCCTGGTCCGTGTGATTGAAAAGGGGTTAAAACGTGATGCGTGACATGTCCACAGGATGTGAATAAAAATTTGAACGCCTTGTCCTGCAAACGAAAAAAAAACTGCAAGCGATCCGCTCAACATTCTCAAATATTAAAAAAATGATATTAATCAAATGGTTAAAATATTCTTATAAAATTTAAGAAATAATTAGCGATCTAAGTGAATAGACGAAGGCTGTGGATAAGTCTGTTTACAAGAATTTATCGCGAACGTAAAAACCACCACCGACGCTGGTTAGCGTTGTGGATAATTTGTACTGGATATTAGAATTTGGAGCGGGAAACGAGACTCGAACTCGCGACCCCGACCTTGGCAAGGTCGTGCTCTACCAACTGAGCTATTCCCGCTTGGGTGGTGCGTGGCTTATAAAAGCCAATCAAATTTTGGAGCGGGAAACGAGACTCGAACTCGCGACCCCGACCTTGGCAAGGTCGTGCTCTACCAACTGAGCTATTCCCGCATATTCTTCGTCTTTCAAGCTGCTGCTTAAAAGTCATCGAATTTGGTGGTACTGCTGTAATCAAATTTGGAGCGGGAAACGAGACTCGAACTCGCGACCCCGACCTTGGCAAGGTCGTGCTCTACCAACTGAGCTATTCCCGCTCTGTGTAACGCTGCAAATTCTGCATCGGTACGGGAGGCGCATTATACGAGAAATCGTTTTAGTCGCAAGCCTTCAAACGATTTTTTTTGCGTTTTTTGTTTGAATGCTGATTAATTCGACAAAATGATTATTTTCCCAGCGAATATCAGGCGAATCGTTCGATCCTGCCTTTTTTCGGGTTAGTGAAAAAAAACAGGACCGAGGCTAACAACTTCTTATAACTTGATAAAGTTCTCGCGGTAGAACGCAAGTTCCGCCACTGACTCACGGATATCATCCATCGCCTGATGGGTACCCTGCTTTTTGAAATCAGCCAAAATTTCAGGTTTCCAACGGCGTGCCAGCTCTTTCAGTGTGCTGACATCCAGATAACGATAATGGAAGTACTCCTCAAGCTCAGGCATGTACTTAAACAGGAAACGACGATCCTGGCCTATGCTGTTACCACAGATTGGAGAACTATTTGCGGGAACCCACTCCTTCAGGAACTCAAGTGTCGCCAGTTCAGCTGCACGGTCATCCATGGTGCTTGCTTTCACGCGCTCTACCAGCCCGCTGCCAGTATGGGTACGCACATTCCAGTCATCCATCAGCGCCAATTGTTCGTCAGACTGATGAACCGCAATCGTTGGCCCTTCGGCGAGGATATTCAAATTGGCATCGGTAACCAGAGTGGCAATTTCAATTATGCGATCCCGCTCGGGGTCCAGGCCGGTCATTTCTAAATCAATCCAAATCAGATTGTTTTCATTTCCACTCATGCTATTTTCCACCCTTCTTGTGCGTCGCCCACCCTTGTCGATGGGTTAACTCGTATAAAATAGTGTGTATCATAGAGGTTTTGCCCACCACGGGCGACCAGGAGCCAGTAAGATTGAGCAAAAATAAACTCTCCAAAGGACAGCAACGCCGGGTTTCAGCAAACCACCAGCGTCGGCTTAAACAGACTGTGGAGAAAGCCGATCCTGACGACTCTCAGTTTGGCGAACCGCGCGATGGTCGCGTAATCAGCCGTTTCGGCCAACATGCCGATGTTGAATCACCAGGTGGTGACATTCACCGCTGCAATATTCGCCGCACCATCCGTTCGCTGGTAACCGGCGACAATGTGGTCTGGCGCCCAGCCAAAGAAGCTGCGGCTGGCGTAACCATAAAAGGCATTGTTGATGCGGTGCACGAGCGCACAACTGTCCTGACACGCCCTGATTTCTATGACGGCGTAAAACCCATTGCCGCCAACATCGACCAAATCATTGTGGTTTCCGCCATTCTGCCCGAGCTGTCATTGAACATTATTGACCGTTATCTGGTGGCGTGCGAAACCCTCGAAGTAGAACCGTTGCTGGTGTTGAACAAAACCGACCTGCTCGACGAAGCTGGCCTGAAGTTCGTGAATGAGCAAATGGATATCTATCGCAAGATTGGTTATCGCGTGTTGATGGTTTCCAGCCATAAAGTAGAAGGCCTGAAAGAGCTTGAAGAAGCCCTGATTGGCCGCGTCAGTATTTTTGCCGGGCAATCCGGTGTGGGTAAATCGAGTCTGCTCAATAACCTGCTCGGGTTCAAAGAAGTCCAGATTCTGGTGAATGACGTTTCTGACAACTCAGGCTTAGGTCAGCACACCACCACGGCATCGCGCCTATACCATTTCCCGGGCGGCGGTGATGTTATCGACTCCCCAGGCGTGCGTGAGTTTGGTTTGTGGCACTTAGAGCCGGATCAAGTCACTCATGGGTTTACTGAATTCCACGACTATTTAGGTCGTTGCAAATACCGTGACTGTAGCCACACCAACGATCCAGGCTGCGCGCTGCGCGAAGCTGTTGAGCGTGGGGAAATCGCCGAAACGCGTTTCGAAAATTACCATCGCATACTGGAAAGTATGTCCGAGGTAAAATCGCGTAAAACCTTTTCCGATACTGACCGCTGACAATTAAGCTGGGCATCGCTAAAATCGCGCTCCTTTTTGTGTATGCCCGCTAAATATGGGTACTTAGCCAGGAGGCTATCTTGTTAGACAACTTTAAACTTTCGCTCCAGTACATCCTGCCTAAACTATGGCTGACTCGCCTGGCAGGTTGGGGTGCAAGCAAACGAGCTGGCTGGTTGACCAAACTGGTTATCGACCTGTTCGTTAAATACTACAAAGTCGACATGAAGGAAGCTCAGAAGCCGGATACCGCCAGCTATCGCACCTTCAATGAATTCTTCGTGCGCCCATTGCGTGACGATGTTCGTCCAATCAATACCGACCCAAATGTACTGGTGATGCCAGCAGACGGTGTTGTGAGCCAGTTAGGTCCTATCGAAGAAGATAAAATCCTGCAGGCAAAAGGCCACAACTACAGCCTGGAAGCTCTGCTTGCCGGTAACTATTTGATGGCTGATTTGTTCCGTAACGGCAGCTTCGTTACCACTTATCTGTCACCACGTGATTACCACCGTGTTCACATGCCGTGTAACGGTATTTTGCGTGAAATGATTTACGTACCGGGTGACCTGTTCTCCGTAAACCATTTAACCGCGCAAAACGTGCCAAACCTGTTTGCACGTAACGAACGTGTTATCTGTCTGTTCGATACCGAGTTTGGCCCAATGGCGCAAATCCTGGTGGGTGCCACAATTGTAGGCAGCATCGAAACCGTTTGGGCAGGTACTATCACGCCACCGCGTGAAGGTGTAATCAAACGCTGGACATGGCCTGCCGGGGACAACGAAGGCTCTGTGGCGCTGCTGAAAGGCCAGGAAATGGGTCGCTTCAAACTCGGTTCCACAGTCATTAACTTGTTTGCACCAGGTAAAGTGAACCTGGCTGAACAGCTACAAAGCCTGTCTGCGACCAAAATTGGTGAGCCGCTGGCAATCTCTACCGAGCCGGTTATCGAACCGGAAGTGCCAGTGAGTGAGATTTCTGAAATGGAAGTTGCTGCCGATCAGGAAAGCAAACCAGACGTTTAACTCTCCTACCCCAGCCCTCTGCACATCGCTACGAGGGCTGGTTCACTTAAAGGTACTGACGTGCGCCTGATAATCACAATTCTGATGGCCTGGTGCCTTAGTCTACCGACGTATGCCGCCACAGCCCCCGACGCCAAACAAATCTCCCAGGAACTAGAACAAGCTAAGTCTGCAAAAGACAAACCTGGTAGCCCTGAAACCGTGGAAGCACTTCAGGCCGCGCTCAACGCGCTTGATGAACGCAAAGTCTCGCTGGAACGAGCCACGCAATACCAGCAAGTTATCGATAACTTCCCCAAACTCTCTGACACCTTGCGTCGGCAGATCAATAATCTGCGCGATGAACCGCCAAAAGTGCCAGAGACCATGAGCACCGATGCGTTAAATCAGGAAATCCTGCAAGTTAGCAGCCAATTACTGGATAAAAGCCGCCTTGCACAGCAAGAGCAGGAACGCACTAGAGAAATCACCGATTCGCTCAGCCAACTGCCTCAACAGCAAACCGATGCGCGCCGCCAGTTAAACGAGGTGGAACGTCGGATGGGTACCCCGCCTGCCACCAGCACACCGCTAGCGCAGGCACAAAATCTCTCTTTACAGGCTGAATCATCACGCCTGAAAGCCCTGGTCGATGAACTGGAGCTGGCACAGTTGTCAGCCAGTAACCGCCAGGAACTTGCTCGCCTGCGCGCTGAGCTTGCCCAGAAACAGAGCGAACACCTGGATGCCTATCTCCAGGCATTACGTAATCAGTTGAATAACCAGCGCCAGCGAGAAGCTGAAAAGGCCCTGGAAAGCACAGAATTGCTGGCTGAAAGTAGCGCCAACCTGCCATCAGGTATCGTTGACCAGTTTAAAAATAACCGTGAATTATCCCAGGCGTTGAATCAACAGGCTCAGCGTATGGATTTAGTGGCCTCTCAGCAACGCCAGGCCTCAAGCCAGACCTTGCAAGTGCGTCAGGCACTCAACACACTGCGCGAACAGTCACAATGGCTTGGCGTGTCGAATGTGTTGGGTGAAGCCTTACGCGCTCAGGTAGCTCGTTTACCTGAAATGCCAAAGCCTCAGCAACTGGATACCGAACTTGGCCAGCTGCGTGTACAGCGTCTGCATTATGAAGACCTGATGAACAAGCAGCAGCAATTACGCCAGATTCGTCAGAACGATGGCAAGGAGCTTACCAGTGAGCAAAACCGTATTCTGGAAGCGCAATTGCGCACCCAGCGCGAACTGCTCAATTCCTTGCTGCAAGGTGGCGATAACCTGATTCTTGAGCTCACTAAACTGAAAGTGGCGAATAGCCAACTGGAAGATGCGTTAAAAGAGGTCAACGAAGCAACACACCGTTACCTGTTCTGGACCTCAGATGTCAGCCCGATGGGCATCACCTGGCCGGTGGAGATTGTGCAGGATTTGCGTCGTCTGGTATCGATGGACACCTTCAGCCAGCTTGGCAGTGCCACCATCATGATGCTAACCAGCAAGGAAACACTGCTGCCACTGTTCGCTGCATTGATACTGGTGGGCTTTAGTGTCAGCTCCCGCCGCCATTTCTCTGCTTTCCTTGAGCGCTCTAGTGCGAAGGTCGGTAAGGTCACTCAGGATCACTTCAGCCTAACCTTGCGTACCGTGTTCTGGTCGATTCTGGTGGCTCTACCTTTACCCGTTCTTTGGGCAACGCTAGGCTACGGGCTGCAAGCCGCCTGGCCGTACCCGCTCGCAGTCGCTATCGGTGATGGGGTTACCGCCACGGTGCCATTGCTGTGGGCCGTTATGATTTGTGCCACGTTTGCTCGCCCGAATGGTTTGTTCATCGTGCATTTTGGCTGGCCTCAGCCACGCGTCGCCCGCGCCATGCGCTATTACCTGATGAGTATCGGCTTAATCGTGCCGCTGATTATGGCATTGATTATGTTTGATAATCTCAACGATCGAGAGTTCTCCGGCTCACTCGGCAGACTGTGCTTTATGTTGATTTGCGGTGCAATGGCACTGGTCACCCTGAGTCTGAAACGAGCGGGCATTCCGCTGTATCTGGATAAACAAGGTAATAGCGAAAACATCGCTAACACCATTTTGTGGAACCTGCTGCTTGCCGCCCCGTTGCTCGCCATTCTGGCAGCGGCTGTGGGTTACCTGGCAACTGCACAGGCCTTGCTGGCAAGACTTGAAACGTCTGTGGCTATCTGGTTCTTACTGCTCGTGGTGTACCATATCTTCCGCCGTTGGATGCTGATTCAGCGCCGCCGTCTGGCCTTTGACCGCGCTAAACATCGCCGTGCTGAAATCCTGGCCCAACGTGCGCGTGGTGAAGAAGAAGCCGCACATAGCCACAGCAATGAAGGCTCATCAGAAACCATCGAAGAACCTGAAATCGATCTGGATACCATCAGCGTGCAGTCACTGCGTCTGGTGCGTTCGATTTTGATGCTGATTGCGCTTTTGTCGGTCATTGTGTTGTGGTCAGAAATCCACTCTGCATTTGGCTTCCTTGAGAACATCACCTTGTGGGATGTGACCTCAACGGTACAAGGCGTGGAAAGCATCGAGCCGATAACCCTGGGTTCAGTGTTAATTGCCATTCTGGTGCTGATTATCACCATGCAACTGGTACGTAACCTCCCTGCACTACTCGAACTTGCGCTCTTACAGCACCTGGATTTGGCGCCAGGTACGGGTTACGCCATTACCACCGTAACTAAATATCTGCTGCTGCTTGTCGGCACCCTGGTCGGTTTCTCAATGATTGGCATTGAGTGGTCGAAATTGCAGTGGCTGGTTGCGGCCCTCGGTGTTGGTCTGGGTTTTGGTTTGCAGGAAATTTTCGCCAACTTTATCTCTGGCCTGATAATCCTGTTCGAGAAGCCGATTCGTATTGGCGACACCGTGACAATCCGCGATCTCACCGGCAGCGTCACCAAGATCAACACCCGTGCTACCACCATCAGCGACTGGGACCGTAAAGAGATAATCGTGCCAAATAAAGCGTTTATCACCGAGCAGTTTATCAACTGGTCGTTATCGGATTCAGTCACGCGTGTGGTGCTCACAGTTCCGGCCCCGTCTGATGCAAACAGCGAGGAAGTCACGAAGGTGTTGTTGCAGGCAGCCGAGCGCTGCTCGCTGGTGATTGATAACCCGGCACCAGAAGCCTTCCTGGTCGATTTACAGGCGGGTATTCAAATCTTTGAGTTGCGAATTTATGCCGCTGAGATGAACCACCGTATGCCGCTGCGCCACGAAATTCATCAGCTCATTCTGCAAGGTTTCCGTGAACACGGTATCGAGCTGCCATTCCCACCATTCCAGATGCGTCTGGATAGTCTGGGCGGGCAACGTAGTGCTAAGACGGTGACTTCTTCGGGGAAAGCGGGACGTACGCCGGGGAGTTTGTAACGAAGAGTCGGATGTCGCTTACGCTAATCCGACCTACGAAAATCAATCTGCAGTTGTAGGGTGGATAAGCGCAAGCGTTATCCACCGTTTTTTTAAGCCCTATCTACCGGGAACGCCAGCACATCAGCCAGACTTTCAGCCTTTAGCGCTAACATAATCAAACGATCCACACCTAGCGCAACACCTGAACAATCTGGCAATCCTGCCTTGAGTGCTTCCAGCAAATTCACATCAATCGGCTGCTGTGGCAAACCGCGAGCAACACGTTTGCGATTATCCTGCTCGAAACGCTGCTGCTGCTCACGCGCATCGGTCAATTCGTGGAAACCATTCGCCAGCTCAATACCTCGGAAGTAAACCTCGAAACGCTCCGCAACGCGGTGATCCTCGGTGCTGATCTGCGCAAGGGCTGCCTGGCTTGCCGGGAAGTGATAAACAAACGTCGGTTTGTCTTTACCAATATGTGGCTCAACACCCATGCTGAACAGCAGCTGCAGCAAGGTATCGCGGTCTTCTTCTTGATCGGCAATGTTGCTTAAATCGAGTTTTTTCGCCACTTCGCGCAACTGCGTTTTATCCGCAGAAAGTGGGTCAATTTCCAGATGGCGCTGGAAAGCCTGCTGATATGAGAGAGACTCCGCGGCATCAGTTTCCAGAACCTGTTGCAGTAAATCATCAACTTCATTCATCAGACGATACATATCGTAGCAAGGGCGGTACCACTCCAGCATAGTGAACTCTGGATTATGGTGGCGACCCATCTCTTCATTACGGAAGCTACGGCACAGCTGGAATACCGGGCCGATGCCCGCCGCCAGCAGGCGTTTCATGTGATATTCCGGGCTGGTCATCAGGTACAAATTCACGCCCTGAGCGTGGCCTGGGCCCACAAAACGGGTTTCAAACGGGAACAGATTAATGTCCGTTACCGTAGCCTGACTCATGCACGGTGTTTCCACCTCCAGTACACCGCGGTCGGCAAAAAAACGCCGAATGACTGCCATGATCGCAGCGCGTTTTAACAGGTTGGGGATGGATGCGCTCGGCTGCCAGGTGGCCGTTTCGCTCATGGTGGAGTCTCCGTATTCAAACAAGGCCGAGAAGTCTACCCGCATCGCATAAGGGAGACAAATTTTGCGCAGTAAATTTTCACCATCATTTATACCCGAGAAACTTCGAGATGCAGGTAGGCGGTAAACGAGCAAATCCCGATGAGCTTACTGAAGTAAGTGATTCGGGTGAGTGAGTGTAGCCAACACCCCTGCATTTTGAAGGGCGACGGGTATACGCGGCAAGGGCGCTGATAATGTGAATTTCGTGACGTAACTCATCACTACTACTAATTAATTGCTGAACTGAACAGCAAAAAAATCGAACACGTCAAATTTCCTTAAAAAGCCTGCGGCTATAATCCGCTACCTACAAAGGAGCAGGGAAAACCCTTTCGCTATAGCTGCCGCCGTATCGGTGAACTACCTTTGGTTAAATTAGCTATGCGAAATAACTAAAATCTGGAGGAATGTCGTGCAAACCTTTCAAGCCGATCTTGCCATAATAGGCGCTGGCGGAGCGGGCTTACGAGCAGCCATCGCGGCGGCACAAGCCAATCCACAAGCCAAAATCGCTCTGATCTCCAAAGTCTACCCAATGCGTAGCCACACCGTGGCCGCCGAAGGGGGTTCTGCTGCCGTTACGCAGGATCACGACAGTTACGAATACCATTTCAACGACACCGTTTCCGGTGGCGACTGGTTGTGCGAGCAGGACGTAGTCGACTACTTCGTGCATAACTGCCCAACCGAAATGACACAGCTTGAGCAATGGGGTTGCCCATGGAGCCGCCGTCCGGACGGTTCAGTGAACGTTCGCCGTTTTGGTGGCATGAAGATTGAGCGCACCTGGTTTGCCGCGGATAAAACCGGCTTCCATATGCTCCACACCCTGTTCCAGACCTCATTACAGTTCCCGCAAATCCAGCGTTTTGACGAGCACTTCGTGCTCGATATCCTGGTTGATGATGGTGCTGCTCGTGGCCTGGTCGCCATGAATATGATGGAAGGCACGCTGGTACAAATCCGCGCAAACGCCGTTGTTATGGCAACCGGTGGTGCTGGTCGTGTTTATCGCTATAACACTAACGGCGGCATCGTGACCGGCGATGGTATGGGCATGGCATTGAGCCACGGCGTACCGTTGCGTGATATGGAATTTGTGCAATATCACCCAACCGGCCTGCCGGGTTCCGGCATTCTGATGACGGAAGGCTGCCGTGGTGAAGGCGGTATTCTGGTCAACAAAGATGGCTATCGTTATCTGCAAGATTACGGAATGGGGCCTGAAACTCCTCTGGGCGAGCCGCGTAACAAATATATGGAACTCGGTCCGCGCGACAAAGTTTCTCAGGCCTTCTGGCACGAATGGCGCGCAGGCCGTACCGTTCCTACGCCACGTGGCGATGTGGTTTATCTCGACCTGCGTCACCTGGGCGAGAAAAAACTTCTCGAACGTCTGCCGTTTATCTGCGAACTGGCAAAAGCGTATGTTGGCGTCGACCCGGTTAAAGAGCCGATTCCTGTTCGCCCTACCGCGCACTACACCATGGGTGGTATCGAAACCGACAGTCAGTGCGAATCACGCATTAAAGGCCTATTCGCAGTCGGCGAATGTTCGTCTGTTGGTCTGCATGGTGCGAACCGTTTAGGTTCGAACTCTCTGGCAGAATTGGTGGTGTTTGGTCGCCTGGCAGGTGAAGGTGCGATGCGTCGTGCTAACGAAGCACAGCCCGCCAATGATGCTGCATTGAATGCACAAGCGGCTGATGTCGAAACTCGCCTGAAGAAACTGGTGAATCAGGAAGGCACTGAAAACTGGTCGAAGATCCGCGATGAAATGGGTCTGTCCATGGAAGAAGGTTGCGGTATTTATCGCACACCAGAACTGATGCAGAAAACGAAAGACAAGCTGGCTGAGCTGCAGGAGCGCTTCAAACGTGTGCGCATTACTGACACATCCAGCGTGTTCAATACTGATTTGCTCTACACCATCGAGCTGGGCCACGGCCTGAACGTTGCCGAATGTATGGCGCACTCAGCGATGGCTCGTAAAGAGTCTCGCGGCGCGCACCAGCGTCTGGACGAAGGTTGCACCGAGCGTGATGACGTGAACTTCCTGAAGCACACTCTCGCTTTCCGTGACGCGAATGGAACTACGCGTCTGGAATACAGCGATGTGAAAATCACCACCCTGCCACCGGCAAAACGCGTCTACGGTGCGGAATCAGAAGCGGCCGATAAGAAGAAGGAGGCGTCTAATGGCTGATGCGATGAAGACCCTGAAGATTGAAGTGGTGCGCTACAACCCGGAAACGGATAACGAGCCACACAGTGCAATCTATGACGTGCCTTATGATGAGCAAACCTCGCTGCTGGATGCGCTGGGTTATATCAAAGACAACCTGGCACCTGATCTCAGCTATCGCTGGTCATGCCGTATGGCTATCTGCGGCTCTTGCGGCATGATGGTCAACCGCGTGCCTAAACTGGCTTGTAAAACCTTCCTGCGCGAATACACCAAAGGCATGAAGGTTGAAGCGCTGGCAAACTTCCCTATTGAGCGCGATTTGGTGGTCGATATGACCCACTTTATCGAAAGCCTGGAAGCGATTAAGCCGTACATTATCGGCAACTCGCGTACTCCAGACCAGGGGCCAAATACCCAGACTCCAGCCCAAATGGCGAAATACCATCAGTTCTCGGGCTGCATCAACTGTGGCCTGTGTTATTCCGCATGCCCGCAGTTTGGTTTAAACCCAGAGTTTATTGGCCCGGCTGCAATCACGCTTGCTCACCGTTACAACCTGGATAACCGCGACCATGGCAAGAAAGAGCGTATGGCGCAGTTAAACGGCCAGAATGGCGTCTGGAGCTGTACTTTCGTGGGCTACTGCTCCGAAGTGTGCCCGAAACACGTCGATCCCGCAGCTGCCATCCAGCAGGGTAAAGTCGAAAGTTCGAAAGACTTTTTGATTGCTACCCTGAAACCACGCTAAGGAGTGCAAAATGACTACGAAACGTAAGCCATATGTGCGGACGATGACCCCAACCTGGTGGAAAAAACTGGGTTTCTATCGTTTTTATATGATTCGTGAAGGAACCGCTGTGCCTACCGTCTGGTTCAGCATCTTGTTGCTGTGCGGCCTTTTCTCTTTGAAAAGTGGCCCGGAAAGCTGGGCAGGGTTTGTCAGTTTCCTCCAGAACCCTATCGTGGTTATCCTCAACCTGATCACGTTAGCGGCTGCGTTGTTGCATACGAAAACCTGGTTTGAACTGGCACCAAAGGCCGCCAATATCATCATCAAAGATGACAAAATGGGGCCGGAGCCAGTGATTAAAGGGTTGTGGGCGGTGACAGTTGTCGCCACGGTCGTCATTCTGTTTATTGCACTGTTCTGGTAAGGGGGACGTCATGATTAATCCAAATCCAAAACGCTCCGACGAGCCGGTATTCTGGGGTCTGTTTGGCGCAGGCGGCATGTGGGGCGCCATCATCGCGCCAGTTATCGTGCTGCTGATAGGCATCATGCTGCCGCTGGGGCTTTTCCCGGGCGATGCATTAGGCTATGACCGTGTGCTGACATTCTCACAAAGCCTGATTGGTCGCCTGTTCATCTTCCTGATGATTGTGCTGCCGCTGTGGTGTGGTTTGCACCGTATCCACCACGCCATGCATGACCTGAAAATTCATGTGCCATCTGGCAAGTGGGTGTTCTACGGTCTTGCAGCCATTCTGACTGTTGTGACTTTTATTGGTGTCATCACTCTCTAAAGTTAAACATTCCAGTGACAAGGCCTGCCATGTGCAGGCCTTTTTCTTTGTATCTTCCCGCCTGACACATAAACATATTCGCTAAGAAACTCATGAGGACTGATGATAAATTGAGTCGTTCAGGGCATGCTGTCGTGTCACTTTATGGAAGCTATTCAATGATGAAAAAAACACTTTGCTGTGTGCTAATGCTCACGGCCTCCTGCTCAACGCTTGCTGCCACGAAAGCTTTGACCGAACAACAGATTGCTCAGACAGTCAATCAGACCATTGAGCCCCTGCTCAAAGAGCAGAATATACCCGGCATGGCCGTCGCCGTTATTTATCAGGGAAAACCCTATTACTTCACGTACGGTCAGGCTGATATCGCCAAAAATTTACCGGTCACGAAAGAGACATTGTTTGAACTCGGCTCTGTCAGTAAGACCTTTACCGGTGTTCTGGGCGGCGACAGCGTAGCCCGTGGGGAAATAAAACTAAGCGACCCGGCAACGAAGTACTGGCCTGCACTCACCGGTAAGCAATGGAAAGACATTAACCTACTGCAACTTGCCACCTATACCGCAGGGGGCTTACCGCTACAGGTTCCTGATGAAGTCACAAACCAGGCTTCCTTACTCCACTTTTACCAGAACTGGCAGCCACAATGGGCTCCGGGATCCACTCGTCTCTATGCTAATGCCAGCATCGGCCTCTTCGGCGCGTTGGCGGTGAAGCCATCAGGAATGAGCTTTGAAGAGGCAATGTCCAGACGCGTATTCCAGCCGTTAAACCTTGTGCATACATGGATAAAAGTGCCCGCATCTGAGGAGCACAACTACGCATGGGGCTACCGTAACGATAAGGCAGTGCACGTTTCACCGGGCATGCTGGATGCAGAAGCCTATGGCGTGAAAACAACGATTGAAGATATGGCTAGTTGGGTACAGGCAAACATCAAGCCTGAACAGGTAGGCTCTGCAACATTACGTAAGGGAATTGAGCTCGCACAATCACGCTACTGGCGAATTGGCAGCATGTACCAGGGCTTAGGTTGGGAGATGCACAACTGGCCGGTTGATGCCAAAACCGTGGTAAATGGCAGCGATAATAAAGTAGCGCTATCCCCTCAAACGGCGACAGCCATCGAACCGCCTGCGCCTGTTGTTAAGGCATCCTGGGTTCACAAAACAGGCTCAACCGGGGGCTTTGGGACTTATGTAGCGTTTATTCCCGAGCAACAACTTGGCATCGTGATGATGGCAAATAAAAGCTACCCCAATCCTGAGCGGGTTAAAGCCGGGTACAAAATCCTCGCAGCATTACAGTAATGCATACCGGCCTGCTCAGCAGGCCTTTTTATTTCTGCCCGCATACCGCTTTTTTGCTGCTGCCTTCTACACTTAGCTAAAACAGCAGAAGGAATTAGCTATGCGCATCTGGCCGATTATCACCACTCTTGCAGTTGCGTTTCTCGTTGTTGCCTGTAGCTCTCCAACCCCTCCACCAGGAACCACGGTGGTCAATAATTTTGAAGCAAAACGCTATCTCGGCAAGTGGTATGAAATTGCCCGTCTTGACCACAAATTTGAAAGCGGGCTAGAGCAAGTGACTGCTACATATAGCACCATGGATGACGGTGGAATTCGTGTGATAAACAGAGGATTTAATCCCGACAGGCAGATGTGGCAGCAAAGTGTCGGCAAAGCTTACTTCACTGGAAACCCAAGTCGCGCAGCACTAAAAGTCTCATTCTTTGGGCCGTTTTACGGTGGGTATAATGTGATAGCCATTGATAAAGATTACCGGCACGCACTGGTATGCGGGCCGGATAAAGACTATCTGTGGATATTATCACGCACCCCGACAATCAGCAGTGAAGTGAAGCAACAGATGCTTAATATCGCGACACAACAGGGCTTCCCGGTCGAGAAGTTACTGTGGATTAAACAACCCACCAATTAATGAGTGCTAATTTTCAGGCCAATAATCCCGACGACAATCAAAGCCAGGCTCGCAATGCGGGCCAGGTTTGCTGATTCGCCTAACAGCAAGATACCTGTGGTGGCAGCACCTACGGCACCAATTCCTGTCCAGACGGCGTAAGCCGTACCGGTCGGCAACGTTTTCATTGACCAGGACAGCAGCGCGATGCTGACAACCATGGCAACTACGGTGATAACGCTTGGCCACAGGCGGGTGAAACCATGGGTATATTTCAGGCCCACAGCCCACACAACTTCTAATAAACCGGCGATAACAAGAATAAACCAGGCCATATACAGCTCCATTATTGGGGCCGTCCCCGGAAATCAAGAAGCTCGAATGGGTCGTCCCATAAGGCTGGTGAGGGCACTATTTTATCGATCGCCCGCAGACAAAAAAGTCCAACAGGACTTTCTTATCATAAAAACCAGTAAAGTTTTGTTTCCACATCTGGCGGGAGTTTTGACATTAAGCCGAGAAATGAACGCAATTTAACCCGTAAATCCACAATTCATTTCAGGTGCTTTTTTCATAATATAATGTTTTATTTGGCATTCAGAAAAGGCTGTAATAGTGAGTCACGCGAACGGTAATTATGCATAAGATATTGTTAATTGACCGCTGCCATTATACCCGGCAGGGATTCAAATATTGGCTTAGTCAAAACCCTGCTTTTTCTATTTCTGAAACTGATAATTTACTTGTAGCTCGCGAGAAAATAATACAATGGCGACCTAATCTTGTTATTGCCGATTTCACCAGTTTCGCCAGCTCTCTACATAATATCCAACAGCTCTCATCTATTTATTCTGCCTGTGGTACATCAATTCGATTAATGTTACTTAACAGTATCCGTCACGAAAAGATCGAAGAGTACTGTCTGGCTCAGGGCTCACGCTCGCTACATAGTAAATCCGTTCCACTAGCGGAGCTTTACGACACTATTCAGAAGCAACTTAGTGCCCGCCCACCTTTTCATCCGGTACGGCAGTATGCATCTCCTCTTCTTACATTGCGTGAGGAGCGTATATTAAAGTTGTGGACCGATGAGGCCAATAATGATTTTATCGCCAGAATAATGGGGATTAGTACCAAGACGGTTTATACCTATAAGCGGAATATCCGTATGAAGTTAGGGATTAATAATCGCTATTCATTGTTTATAGAGCAACAACATTAACGAAAGGAATTACGGTACGGCAATGATACCGTACCGTCGGTGATACTTTAATTCTGCGCTTTTGTTGCAGCACCTGAAATGGCCTGGCCGCCATCCTGAATATCTTCACCCACGCCTTTGGTGGTATTACACGCGGTAAGTAACGACGAAAGCACTATGAGAGAAAAGAACGCTGCAATAGTTTTCTTAATCATGACCGTTTCCTTTTTTGACCATATTGTTTGTGTATAGCAGTTAAAGCATAGACAAAAATTGGCAAGCTGAAGGAAAAAGCGGATTTTTAGGAGTGTTGGTAATTACTTGTTTGCTGCACGTTCGATGGAGCCGCCAAGGTGCTTGAGATCTTCACCAAAGCCGCGGGTGGTATTACAACCGGCGAGAAACGAGGTTAACAACGTGATGAAAAGTAAATGCTTAATCAAACGGTTCATCTTCCCTGCCTTTTGTAAGTGGCGACGAAGTGCTAAACCCCGTCGCCAATCTTCACGTATTACTTAACGCGAGAAACGTATTCGCCAGAGCGGGTGTCAACTTTGATCACTTCGCCAGTCTGAACGAACAAAGGTACTTTAACCACAGCACCAGTAGACAGTTTTGCAGGCTTACCGCCGGTACCAGCAGTATCACCTTTCAGACCTGGATCGGTTTCAACGATTTCCAGCTCTACAAAGTTTGGTGGTTGTACGGCGATTGGACGGCCGTTCCACAGGGTGACGATACATTCGGCCTGATCCAGCATCCACTTAGCATTTTCGCCAATGGCTTTTTCATCAGCTGCAAGCTGCTCGAAAGTTTCGTTGTTCATGAAGTGGTAGAACTCACCGTCGTTGTACAGGTAAGTCAGGTTCATATCGATAACGTCTGCGCCTTCAGCGGAGTCGGTAGATTTGAAAGTTTTTTCTACGCGGGTGCCAGTCAACAGGCGGCGCATTTTAACGCGAGCAAAGGCTTGGCCTTTACCTGGTTTCACGAACTCACTGGATTCAACCGCGTAAGGTTCGCCTTCAAACATGATTTTAAGACCGGCACGAAAATCGTTGCTAGAATAAGTCGCCATAAGGCCCTCTGAAATTGTTAATTGGTAGCTTAGCCAAAAAATGGCACACATTGTAACCCTAAATCCCCCTCGCAGAGAAGATTGGTTAACGCAACTTGGCGATGTTATAACCGATCCTGACGAACTGCTGCATATTTTAGAGCTGAACGCTGACAAAGAGTTGTTAGCGGGACGTGATGCACGCCGACTTTTTGCCTTGCGCGTGCCGCGAGCTTTTGTCGCTCGCATGGAAAAAGGCAATCCGAACGACCCACTATTACGCCAGGTGTTAACTTCGAAAGAAGAGTTTATTGCCGCTCCCGGCTTTAGCACTGATCCGCTCGAAGAGCAGCACAGCGTGGTTCCGGGGCTGCTGCATAAATACAGTAACCGGGCGCTGTTGTTGGTTAAAGGTGGCTGTGCGGTCAACTGCCGCTACTGTTTCCGCCGCCATTTCCCCTACTCCGACAACCAGGGGAACAAGCGTAACTGGCAGGCCGCCATTTCATATATCAGCGATCACCCTGAACTCGATGAGATCATTTTTTCTGGCGGCGATCCGCTTATGGCAAAAGATCATGAACTGGATTGGTTGATCAGCGAACTGGAAGCAATCCCGCATATTAAACGGCTACGTATCCACAGCCGTTTGCCGATTGTCATCCCGGCACGAATTACCGAAACGCTAGTAGCACGTCTTGCGCGCTCACGGTTGCAGGTGATTCTGGTAAACCATATCAACCATGCCAATGAGATTGATGAAGAGTTCAGAGCGGCTATGGTGGGCTTACGCCAGGCAGGCGTCACATTGCTTAACCAAAGTGTCCTGCTGCGCGATGTGAACGATAACGCACAGACGCTCGCAAACCTGAGTAATGCACTGTTCGATGCGGGCGTAATACCCTATTACCTGCATGTGCTCGATAAAGTGCAAGGTGCGGCGCATTTCATGGTGAGTGATGATGAAGCCAGAATGATTATGCGTGAGTTGCTGACGTTGATTTCCGGCTATATGGTGCCGAAGCTTGCGCGTGAGATTGGCGGTGAGCCGAGTAAAACACCATTGGATTTGCAGTTACGGCAAAGTTAATTCAGAAATGAATTTTGTAGGTCGGGTAAGCGCAACACCACACGACCTACAAAATTAAACTTAGATCAGTTCGGACACTTATAAACCTGACCAGTCATTTTGCTGGCAGTCGGAGCAAAGCTCGACAACAAGTTTTGCGTCGGGCTGCTCACGCCATACAGCACGTTACCACCCATCGCCGCTGCGTTATTACGCAGAGCATTAGCCGCGCCGCGCATAGAACCACCTTCATCACCATGTTGGCCTGACAACCAGTTACTTTGCTCGCCGGTTGCGGTGCCAATCAGCTGGCATTCAGTGCCTGGCTTCTCTTCAACGAAACGAACGCTCTGGCCATTAGTGCTTAAATCATTGCTGGTGCTACATCCTGCCAGCAGCAGCGCTGCCACAGCTATTCCTGCTGAAACTTTAATGCGCATGTTCTTCCCCGTTATCAATGCCGTCTTGAATAGTAGCGGGCAGTCATCGCCCGGTGAGATCTTATACCAGAGTGCGACCAAAAAGAAAAAACCCTCAGACATTTCTGCCTGAGGGTTTTCTTAACACGGTGTTACTTCACACCAGGTGTTGGGGCAATTACATCATGCCGCCCATGCCACCCATACCACCCATACCTGCGCCGCCCATGTCTGGACCGTCAGATTTTGGCATATCGGTAATCATGCACTCAGTGGTGATCATCAGGCCAGCCACAGAAGCTGCGTACTGCAGAGCAGAACGAGTTACTTTGGTTGGATCCAGGATACCCATGTCGATCATGTTGCCGTATTCTTCAGTTGCTGCGTTGTAACCGTAGTTACCGTCGCCCGCTTTCACGTTGTTAGCAACAACAGATGGCTCTTCGCCGCAGTTCAGAACGATCTGACGCAGTGGGGATTCCATTGCGCGCAGCGCAACTTTGATACCCACGTTCTGGTCTTCGTTCTGGCCACGCAGTTCAGACAGTTTAGAAGCTACGCGAATCAGCGCAACACCACCACCGGCAACCACACCTTCTTCAACCGCAGCACGGGTAGCGTGCAGGGCATCTTCAACGCGTGCTTTCTTCTCTTTCATTTCAACTTCGGTAGCAGCACCGACTTTGATTACTGCAACGCCGCCAGCCAGTTTAGCTACGCGCTCTTGCAGTTTTTCACGGTCGTAATCAGAAGTTGCTTCTTCGATTTGCTTACGAATCTGAGTCACACGACCCTGGATTGCGTCTTCTTCACCATTACCATCGATGATAGTCGTGGTGTCTTTGTTGATAACGATACGTTTAGCAGTACCCAGATCTTCCAGAGTCGCTTTTTCCAGCTCCATACCGATCTCTTCAGAGATTACGGTACCGCCAGTCAGAGTTGCGATATCTTGCAGCATTGCTTTACGACGGTCGCCAAAGCCAGGTGCTTTAACAGCAGCAACTTTCACGATGCCACGCATGGTGTTAACCACCAGGGTCGCCAGCGCTTCGCCTTCAACATCTTCAGCAATGATCAGCAGTGGTTTGCCTGCTTTCGCAACGGCTTCCAGTACTGGCAGCATTTCACGGATGTTGGAGATTTTTTTGTCAGCCAGCAGGATGAATGGGCTTTCCAGTTCGATAGAACCCGTTTCAGGCTTGTTGATGAAGTACGGAGACAGGTAGCCACGGTCAAACTGCATACCTTCTACAACGTCCAACTCGTCTTGCAGGCCAGTGCCTTCTTCAACGGTGATAACGCCTTCTTTGCCTACTTTCTCCATTGCTTCAGCAATCAGAGTACCAACAGTTTCGTCGGAGTTAGCAGAGATAGTACCAACCTGAGCGATTGCTTTAGAGTCAGAGCAAGGAACAGACAGTGCTTTCAGCTCTTCAACAGCGGCGATAACAGCTTTATCGATACCGCGTTTCAGGTCCATTGGGTTCATGCCCGCAGCAACAGCTTTCAGGCCTTCAGTGATGATGGACTGAGCCAGCACGGTTGCAGTGGTAGTACCGTCGCCCGCAGCGTCGTTCGCTTTAGAGGCAACTTCTTTAACCATCTGCGCACCCATGTTTTCGAACTTGTCTTCCAGTTCGATTTCACGCGCTACAGAAACACCATCTTTAGTGATAGTCGGTGCACCGAAAGATTTATCCAGAACAACGTTACGGCCTTTAGGACCGAGGGTAACTTTCACTGCATCTGCCAGTACGTTAACGCCACGCAGCATTTTCACACGAGCGTCATTACCGAATTTTACGTCTTTAGCTGCCATTCTTAACTTTCCTTAAATTCGTTTATGTTCGTTCAGTTATTGCGCGTATTACGCTTCAACAATTGCCAGGATGTCGCTTTCTGCCATGATCAACACTTCTTCATTGTCGATCTTCTCAGATTTCACGCCGTAGCCATCGTTGAAAATTACGATATCGCCGACTTTAACGTCCAGCGGTTGTACGTTACCGTTTTCCAGGATGCGGCCTTTACCGACAGCGATGATTTCGCCACGAGTTGATTTGCCTGCTGCGCTGCCAGTCAGAACGATGCCGCCCGCAGATTTAGATTCAACTTCTTTACGCTTGACGATAACGCGGTCATGTAATGGACGAATGCTCATGTGATAGCTCTCCTTTGAGAAAGTCATTATCAATTGTTTAGGTAACGCCGGCCCAAAATGGGTTATCGGCTGGTGACCTGAGAGATGGGGATGAGCCTTCCCCCCTTCAAGGGGGAAAACAAAAAAATTTTCGATTTTTAACGATTATGACGATCGTCGTTATCGCGATCATCTAGCTGTTTGGGAGCATCATCTTTACGTTGATACTCGCCGTCGAACGTTGAACCACCGCCGGTGCCCGCGCTAAAACCACCACCTGGTGTACGTGAGAAACGTAGATGTGGCATCAGTTTCAGCGTCAGATGCTTCTGTACTGGTGGCAGTAACAGCAGCAAGCCCAGGAAGTCGGTGAAGAAGCCTGGCAACAACAACAGCAAGCCTGCGATGATGAGCGAAACGCTTTTAATCATCTCAACCGCCGGGCTTTCACCCGCTGCCATTTTCTGCTGCATCAGCATGAAGTTTTTAAAACCCTGGTTGCGAACCAGCGACATACCAATTACTGAAGTGAATATCACCAGCACGAGCGTCAGGAAGACACCCATGACGTGGGCGACCTGAATAAACAATGAAATCTCTATGTATACATAGAGAAAGACGGCAATTAACGGTATCCAGCGCACCGTACACTCCTGTAGTTGGAAAAGCCCGTAGTAAAACCTGAGCAATTGTAGCAAGCGCCATCAAGCACTTGCGAAAATAGGTTAGCAAATATGCACAGTCAAAGAGATGGCGACGCCATAGTCAAAAATCAATCTAAGCGCCCTATTATTTTTTTGGAAGTTTTCAACAATTGATCAACATCACATATTAATAATTGTTATGTGAGCAGACCTTTTAATAAGTGATCCAGATTACTGCTTTTCGCTATCATCAGCATATCATCACGGCACGCAGACCGAATATGGACATAATCGTCGGTCTATTCATCGCACAACCGTAGATCCTGTGTGTGCAATGATCAATCAATGGCAGCTTTAATTAAGAAGGTTCACATGTTAAATAACATTCGTATCGAAGAAGATTTGTTGGGTACCAGGGAAGTGCCAGCGGATGCCTATTATGGTGTTCATACTCTGAGAGCGATTGAAAACTTCTACATAAGCAACAGCAAAATCAGTGATATACCTGAATTTGTGCGCGGCATGGTCATGGTTAAGAAAGCAGCGGCAATGGCGAACAAGGAGTTGCAAACCATTCCGAAAAGCATCGCAAACACCATTATCCAGGCCTGTGATGAAGTGCTGAATAACGGCAAGTGCATGGACCAATTCCCGGTGGACGTTTACCAGGGCGGTGCCGGTACTTCCGTCAACATGAATACCAACGAAGTGCTCGCCAACATTGGGCTTGAGCTGATGGGCCACCAGAAAGGTGAGTACCAGTTCCTGAACCCGAACGACCACGTAAACAAATGCCAATCCACCAATGATGCCTACCCGACAGGTTTCCGAATCGCGGTGTACGCTTCTATTGTGAAACTGATTGATGCTATCAACCAGTTAGGCGATGGCTTCCAACGCAAAGCGGTTGAGTTCGAGAATGTCCTGAAAATGGGTCGTACTCAGCTACAAGACGCCGTACCAATGACGCTGGGCCAGGAATTCCACGCATTCAACGTGTTGTTGAATGAAGAAACCCGCAACTTGCTGCGTACCGCAGAACTGCTGCTGGAAGTGAACCTCGGTGCGACCGCCATCGGTACTCGCCTGAACACCCCTGATGGTTATCAACAATTGGCGGTCCAGAAACTGGCTGAAGTCAGCAACCTGCCATGCGTACCAGCTGAAGACCTGATTGAAGCGACTTCCGACTGCGGCGCATACGTCATGGTTCACAGCTCGCTCAAACGCCTGGCGGTGAAAATGTCGAAGATCTGTAACGACCTTCGCCTGCTCTCTTCCGGCCCACGTTCTGGCCTGAACGAAATCAACCTGCCAGAATTGCAGGCTGGTTCTTCCATCATGCCTGCCAAAGTAAACCCGGTAATTCCAGAAGTCGTGAACCAGGTCTGCTTCAAAGTGATTGGCAACGACATCACCGTAACCATGGCTTCCGAAGCCGGTCAGCTGCAGCTGAACGTAATGGAACCTGTCATTGGCCAGGCGATGTTCGAGTCCATTCATATCCTGACCAATGCTTGCTACAACCTGCTGGAAAAATGCATCAACGGCATCACTGCTAATAAAGAAGTGTGTGAAAGCTACGTCTACAACTCAATTGGTATCGTGACTTATCTGAACCCATTCATTGGCCACCACAATGGTGACATCGTTGGGAAGATTTGTGCCGAAACCGGTAAGAGCGTGCGTGAAGTCGTTCTGGAGCGCGGCCTGTTAACCGAAGCCGAGTTGGATGATATTTTCTCTATCAACAACCTGATGCACCCGGTTTATAAAGCGAAGCGTTATACCGATGAAAGCGAACAGTAACCTTTCCGGTCCTTAACAAAAGGCACGTCCATTGGACGTGCCTTTTTCATTTGTATCACCAACAAAAACACAACAAATAATTATCAATTAATCAAACACAAGGACGGAAATCATGTTTGGAGCAGAACTCGTTATCGTGCTTTTAGCGATATATCTTGGGGCCAGACTCGGCGGCATAGGCATTGGCTTTGCTGGCGGTTTTGGTGTGCTGGTTTTAACACTTGTTTTTCAGGTAAAACCGGGCTCTATCCCATTTGATGTAATCGAAATCATCATGGCAGTTATTGCCGCGATTGCCGCCATGCAGGTAGCAGGCGGAATGGACTATCTGGTCAGCCTTGCAGAAAAACTGCTGCGTCGCCATCCGAAATACATCACCTTCCTCGCTCCGCTCGTGACATGGTTTATGACTATTCTTGCGGGAACGGGTCATACTGCATTTTCCACGCTTCCGGTCATTACAGAAGTTGCCAAAGAACAAGGCATTCGCCCATCGCGCCCATTGTCTATCGCCGTTGTGGCCTCACAAATTGCGATTACTGCCTCGCCAATTTCTGCGGCTGTAGTGTTCTTCTCCGGCATTCTTGAGCCAATGGGCATCAGCTACCTGACTCTACTGAGCATCTGTATTCCGGTTACGCTGGTAGCCGTTATGCTGACAGCGATTGTGTGTAACTTCCTGGGCAGTGAACTGAAAGATGACCCGGTTTATCAGGAACGTCTGGCTAAAGGCGAAGTAAAACTGCGTGGGGCCAGCGTGTTTGAATTAAAACCTCATGCAAAACGCTCGGTGCTACTGTTCCTTATCGGTATCGTTGCCGTCATGCTGTACGCCACCGCCATCAGCGACACCGTTGGCCTGATTCAAAACCCTATCCTGCCGCGTAACGAAGCGATTGTGGTGTTCATGCTGACCATCGCTACGCTTATCTCCTTCACCTGTAAAATCGATACTGGCGAAATCCTCAATGCCAGCACATTCAAATCGGGCATGAGTGCTTGTATCTGCGTACTGGGTGTAGCCTGGTTGGGTGATACCTTCGTTAAAAACCATATCCAGGATATTCAGGCCGTTGCGGGTGACTTACTGCAAAGCTATCCGTGGTTGCTGGCTGTAGTGCTGTTCTTCGCAGCCACTTTGCTTTACTCCCAGGCGGCAACCACCAAAGCTCTGATGCCAGCGGCATTAATGCTTGGTGTTAGCCCACTGACCGCCATCGCCTCTTTCGCCGCTGTTTCAGCGCTGTTCGTGCTGCCAACTTACCCAACCTTACTGGCTGCGGTAGAGATGGATGACACTGGCTCAACGCGTATTGGTAAATACGTGTTTAACCACGCGTTCTTAATTCCTGGTGTTATCGCTATTACGCTGTGCGTGATCCTCGGCTTCATTGTCGGCGGCATGGTTCTGTAAATCTTTTAAAACACGGGTCGCACTGCGGCCCGTTTAACGCCCCCACTCACTCCCACATGCTATAGTCAACCGCGAATCCACCAGATACGAGGTTAGCTATGCCGACTACCCAGGCTGTTGTCATCCTTTGTACTGCCCCAGATGAAGCCACCGCTCAGGAACTTGCCGCCCTCGTGCTGGCGGAGAAACTGGCGGCCTGCGTCACCTTATTGCCCGGTGCGACATCGCTCTATTACTGGGAAGGGAAAATGGAACAGGAGTATGAGGTGCAGATGCTGCTCAAAAGCGACATTGAGCATCAGGAAGCGCTGCTGGCTTGCCTGAAATCGCATCACCCATATCAAACCCCTGAATTACTGGTTCTGCCAGTTACCCACGGAGATAGTGAATACCTCTCATGGCTCTACGCATCTTTGCGCTAATTTTTGCGCTATTCAGCTCACACGCTTTTGCAGGTCTTTTCGACAACCAAAGCAAATCTCAGTTTGTGCCGGTCGACCAGGCTTTTGCATTCGATTTTCAGCAATCTGACCACCAGCTCAACCTGAACTGGCAGATAAAACCCGGCTACTACCTTTATCGCCAGCAGATAAAACTCAACCCTGCGCAAGCCGAACTTGCGCCGCTGGAGTTGCCAGAAGGCACCTGGCATGAAGACGAGTTTTACGGCAAGACTGAGATCTATACCCAGCAGCTTAATCTACCGATAACGATTGAGAAGGCGACCAAAGGGGCAACTGTTAGCGTGACGTATCAGGGCTGCGCCGAAGCGGGCTTCTGTTACCCACCTGAGACGCGCGTGGTGCCGCTGAGTGAAGTTCTCCCAGCAGCAAATTCATCAGCGCCCGTGGCTGTTGCGCCAAAACCACCAGCTGACGCTACAGATACTAAAACCACGCAACTGCCATTCTCTGCACTTTGGGCATTCTTAATCGGTATCGGTATCGCCTTCACGCCTTGCGTGCTGCCGATGTACCCATTGATTTCCGGCATTGTGCTCGGCGGTAAACAGCGTTTATCCACTGCTCGTGCCCTGCTGCTGACCTTTGTCTATGTGCAAGGAATGGCGCTGACCTATACCGCGCTGGGCCTTGTGGTTGCGGCGGCGGGACTGCAATTCCAGGCAGCCCTCCAGCACCCTTACGTGCTTATCGGCCTGTCAGCGCTTTTTGTACTGCTCGCGGCTTCTATGTTTGGGCTATTCACCCTGCAACTGCCATCATCGTTGCAAACGCGCCTTACATTGATGAGTAATCGCCAGCAAGGCGGTTCCGCGGGTGGTGTGTTTGCGATGGGCGCATTAGCCGGGCTAATTTGCTCGCCTTGTACTACCGCACCGCTGAGCGCCATTCTGCTGTACATCGCCCAGAGCGGGAACATGTGGCTCGGAGGCGGCACGTTGTATCTCTACGCGTTAGGCATGGGCCTCCCGTTGATGCTCATCACCGTATTCGGCAACCGTCTGCTTCCCAAAAGTGGCCCGTGGATGGAAACCGTCAAAATCGCATTTGGTTTTGTGATCCTTGCACTGCCGGTTTTCCTGTTGGAACGCATACTGGGAGATAGTTGGGGTATTCGGTTATGGGGTTTGCTCGGCGTGGCGTTCTTCGGCTGGGCATTTATTACCAGCCTGCAAGCAACTAAATCATGGATGCGCGTGGTGCAGATAATCCTGCTCGGCGCGGCACTGGTTTGTGCTCGCCCTCTGCAAGACTGGGCATTCGGTAATACAGTAACCGCCAGCCAGGCACATCTCAATTTCACCAAAATTGCTAACGTTGAGCAGCTCGATGCCGCACTTGCCAGTGCAAAAGGCAAACCCGTAATGCTCGATTTGTACGCCGACTGGTGTGTGGCTTGCAAAGAGTTTGAGAAATACACCTTTAGCGATACGCAGGTACAGCAACAGTTGGGAAATACCGTTTTACTCCAGGCTGATGTTACCGCCAACAACGCGCAAGATGTGGCGTTGTTAAAGCATCTCCAGGTTTTAGGGCTACCAACGATTTTATTCTTTGATACACAAGGGCACGAGTTGCCAGAAGCACGTGTGACCGGTTTTATGAATGCTGACACCTTCCGTACGCATTTGCAGAAACTGACGCCGTAAACAACACTCATTGTGGGAAGTACACTAAATAATTCAGCTTGCATCGAGGCAGCTTGAAGTATGACGGGTACAACGGAGGAGATAACCGTGCAACGCGAAACAGTACTAGAGCACGCCTTACACGTACTTGAACGTGAAGGAATTGCCAGCACCACCCTGGATATGGTCGCCGCTGAGGCAGACTATCCGGTTACAGAGATCAGCAATTTCTGGCCAAACAGTGAGGCATTACTCTATGACGCCCTGCGTTATTTGAGTCAGCAAATTGATGTCTGGCGCCGTCAGCTCGCGCTTAATGAAGAGATGTCACTCGAGCAAAAACTGTTAAAGCGCTACGAAGCGTTGACCGAATGCGTCAACAACCATCGCTACCCAGGATGCCTGTTTATCGCTGCCTGCACTTTTTACCCGGATGCATCGCACCCGATTCACCAACTGGCCGATCAGCAGAAAAAAGCCGCCTGGGAATTCACTCATGAAATGCTAATGCAGCTGGAAGTGGATGACCCAACGATGGTGGCGCATCAAATGGAACTGGTGCTGGAAGGCTGCCTGAGCCGTTTGTTGGTGAAACGCAGCCAGGCTGATATCGAAACTGCCCGTCGACTGGCCGAAGATATTCTGCGATTTGCCCAGTGCCGACAAGGTGGCGCATTGACCTGATGAATTGTTTTCTCGCCATTTTGCATGAAAAGAAAGCACTTAAACGCATTTAGCCTCTTTTTTATGACAAAGCCGTTGACGCCTGGCGGCCTTTACGGTTTAATGCGCCCCGTTGCCCGGATAGCTCAGTCGGTAGAGCAGGGGATTGAAAATCCCCGTGTCCTTGGTTCGATTCCGAGTCCGGGCACCACATTTAGAAGAACCCGCCTATGGCGGGTTTTTTGCTTTTCGAGATTCGGACTCTTCATCGAACTGCGTTCGATTACTCGTCACCTCCGTGTGACTCGCCCTGCGGGCCAGCGCAAGCGCTGTTCAAAAACGTTCCCGACGTTTTTGTCCGAGTCCGGGCACCACTATTTAAAGAAACCAGCCTATGGCGGTTTTTTTGCTATTGGGGATTCGGACTCTTCATCGAACTGCGTTCAATAATTCTATTGCTCGTCGCTTCCCTGCGACTCGCCCTGATATAACAATTACCAGAAGTACTTCACACCCGCGCTGGCAGAAAAGGCCTGGTCATTCGCCGTGCTACTCTGCGTCCCGGCAAAAAGCTGCACGCTATCCAAAAGAACGTAATCAATATCTAAGCCGTAATCGAAACTGTTTCGGTCAAACTCTGGCGAGTTAAGCGAAATCTCCTGCCCGCTCATATTGGTCGTCAGTCTCATATCGCTGATATCGCGCGCCACAATCTTGCTGGCCTGCGCCCATGCTGACAAATGCAGTTCATTGCTCACCATATAATTAAAGCGAGAGCCCAGCGCCACGCTGCTCTGGCGCCCTTTCATGCCGCTAACACTCACACCCTGTGGGTTTTCTTCATCGATACTATCGGTATGAGAACGATCGTATTCAACGCCGAGATAAGGCGTGATATCGGCTTCATGCGGTAAATGAAATGCGTAGCCTGATTCAAAGTAGAGGCTCGCGCTGCTCATGTCCGTATTCGACTTCTGGCTACTTTGCGTGCCATGGCCGATAACCGGACGCTTAATGTCAGCATCGCCACGCTGGTAACTTGCCAGACCGTTCAGATAGAACGCTCCATCGTTGAACTGCCCATAAGCGCCAATACCATTCTGGCTCCCATCAAGACTCCCACCGTTTCTATCCAGCCTGGCAGTGATATTATTTTTATTAACGAAACCACCCAGCAGCAAGGCATTGCTCACACGACCATCCATCCCCACAGAGGTGTTATTAGTGGTGCTGCTCACCTGATTCCATCCATCAGGCTGATACTGGTTTTTCATATAATCATAAGAAGTCCACACGCCAGGGGTAACTTTACCCATGCCATACATGGCACTTAAGCGATTCACGACAGTTTGCGTAAGGCGATTTTGCTCCGCCAGCAATACGGAAGGCAGCTCGGAATAAATAACGCCAGAATGGCTATCCACAATGCGCTGAACACCATCTCCTGAACGAGTAGATTGTAAGCCCGCGGAATAATCCAATAATTGCTGCTCGTCTACCGTCAGTACTTCACCGTTATGCTGCTTTAATGCAATGTCATTAGCAGCAGCAAAAATGCTGTCTACCGCTTTGGCCCCTGCCATTGACAGAGAATCGCCGTTACTGACGGCATTTTGTGCAGAGACTTGTTCCACATCGAGATTGACGTGGTCAGGCGTGTAATTAACATGATTAATCTTCAGGAACTTGCTGCCCTTGACCTGGCTAAATTGCCCCTGAATATTTTGCGCATGCAGAATGTCGTACGTTCCGTTAACCACGTAATTCTGATTAACCACGTTGACCGTGCCATCCAGCGCCGCGTTACCGCTAATATCAAGCTGATTATCAATGTAGGCATTAAGTATGCCGCTATGGCTCTGTGAATAATTGCCTTTCACTTTCAGTGAGCCGTTAGATAAATCTATCGTCCCACTGTTATAAGTCGAACTCACTGAACCAGAACCGGTTAACGTACCGCCGGGAGAAATATTCACCGATCCACGATCAATACTGCCACTAACCCACAGTGTGCCCTGATTTACCGTCGTATCGCCGCTATAGCTGTCATCACCCGCCAGTTCCAGAATGCCGTTACCGTTTTTAACCAGACCAGCATCTCCTGATATATCGTTACTGAAGATGTAATGCGAATCGGGTACTTGAGCATTAAAATCGCCAAAGAGAGAAGAAAACAGCATTGGGCCATCTTCTGCACGCAGCGCATTTAACTCACCCCAACCATAGGTCGCGTTATAAGGTGCTCCCTGTGGTGAACCATCTGACAGATAGTTTGCGGTCGTTAATATTGTTTGCTTTACCTGCTTTGCGGTCATCCAGGGATATTTGTGCCATACATTTGCCGCCGCTGCCGTAACTTGAGGTGCAGCACCTGAAGTACCGTAGAAATTGACATAACCGTTGTTATTCTCGCTGAGCAGTGGCCCAATAACATAATCGCCAGCAAGACACCAGGCTGCTGCCCTTCCGCATGCATTACTGCCTTTAATTACGCCGTTTTCATCATATCCGCTATAGAGCTGCTTATTACTATCAATACCCACTACCGTGATTAACCCATTTTCTATTGAGCTATCAATCAACGGGGTGAAATTTTCTGAGGATGGATTATTAAGGAGATCATTGCCGGCAGAGAAAACGATTAAGCCATTACTATTTACCAGATATTTTAATACCGCGGTAATAGGTGAATTCGCATCATAAGAATTATAACTCCCCCATGAAGCATTAAATAAATTGACTCCGTAATGCTCATGCAGATCCATAATGGCAGCAAGTTGATCATCAATCATTGAATGGCCAAGAGGGTCATCGGTCGTTTTCGCTTCATAAAGCTGAACGTTCTGGCTACCCACATAGGTCCCACCACTCCCCGTACTGGCAAGGATTTGAGAAACATAGCTCCCATGTCCCGAAGTATCCATATCAGCCAGTGCCAGCGATGCCGTAATATCCTCGGGAGTAAATGCGCCTGAGCCAAGGTTCTTCCCCTGCCCGACATAATGCAAAATAATAGCAACCTTACCGGTAATATTATTGAGATTTTTATTAATGCCTGAGTCCAACACCCCAACTTTGACTTTATTATTATTTGTTCCTGGAGTTTGCACATCGGGTTTTATAGCTGGAGTATTTATTGTTTGAGGAGAGCCCGAGCCGCTACCACCGCCGCCTCCACCACATGCCGTTAACAAAAGAGGTATAAATAGCGCGATTTTTCTTAACTTTAATATATTCATTGTCCCAGCGATGTCTATTTTTGGATATTTATTATGAACTTTATGAGGGTAATAAACATTACTGAATAGTTGTGTGAAAATCAAACATATTATTAAATGACAACTCACTCAATAATTAATATAAATGGATAAATTGAATGCTCATATTTTTAGGGAAAATAAAGCAAAATAAGATGAAGAAGGGATTATGCAAATACATTAAAGGGAACATCGCAAAATTCGATGTTCCACAAAGATGCATGGTTTTAAAATAGTGGCCCAGTCCAAAAGACACAATCTTACTTTTGGGTAGCTTTACGTTAAACCCGCTACAAAACCAACGTCATAAATCGGCTATTTGGGTCGAGTTGATAATCAGCAAACGGCTCACAATCGACAAAGCCATGCTTAAGATAAAGCTGATGGCAAGCAGCAAAGCCCGGCTGACTTCCGGTTTCTAAACTCAGACGCTGGAATCCACGGTCACGCGCAACTTGCAAAATGTGCAGCAAAAACTGGTTTGCCACACCACGGCGTAAAAAGTCCGTCGCGGTACGCATTGATTTCAACTCACCATGCCCATCATCGAGCATTTTCAATGCACCAATTCCGGCTAATTGCTCCCCTTCCCACGCAGACCAAAATGTCACTGCCGGGTCGCGGAGTTTTTGCACATCCAGCGCGTGGCTGCTTTCGGGTGGTGACTGTTCCAGCATGCCGGAAATATGATAGGCCACTAATGTCTGCACCGCCGGATGCGAAAGATCGTCAATTTTGATTGTGAACATGCGAGGTTTCCAAATGTTGGGTAGAGAGCAAGTAACATATTTGCAACATCAAAACGAACAATCGCCTGTTCGTCCAATAACGATTACTTATAGTTCTCACTTCTTCATCTGCTGTAACTGAATCTGATCGGCATATTTGGCTTGTTCTGCCAGCGCTGGAAACTGTGCCGGAAGATAAAAACTCTCCGGTACTCTAAGCCCACGCATGTCGCTGCCGGTGTGGATTTGCAATTCTCCAAGCTGACTTATCGTCACCCCGGCAACTGCCGCAGGCATCACTAAGCGGTAAGGCTTCGCCTTTTCAAATGGGACTGGAGTCGGGTAACGGTTCTCGCTGAGATCATAGTTACGGTTGAGCACCAAAAATTTATCCGGCACCCGGCGCTTGCTGTTCCACCAGTCGCCGTCCACTTCGCGGAATTTTCTTTCTGATTCTGTGTTGCTGACCGCGCCAAGTTGTACCAATGCCTTGTGCAACGCCTTGTCTATCGCATGATCGTAAGACTCAATTGACCTGGCGTGTCCGTGCAAAATCACGTTTATCGCCAGCCGCGCGCCCAATAAATTGGAATAGAGATCTTCGGGTGAAAAAGCAGAGATCTCCTCGGAAAATCCCGGAACCGACTGGAATCCATACCACTGGGCAATCTCATGCCATTGCGCTAACTGAAACGCGAGATGCCCCGCAAGCCAGGCGGCAATCGTATAGCGTTCAACCATGGACGCGGGTGGATTGAACGCATGAAGCTGAATGCGTCGGACCCCCAATTCTTCGCTATAGAACAGCCGCCAGTCCTGGCCAAGCCGCGAGTAGATCTGCGTGAAAAGATAGAAGGTGTTATCAGCAGTATCACGTACATGGGCGATATCAATAAAACCCCCACGGCGAGTGTAAATGAGGCCACTTTTCTCCTCACTCAAACCAACAATATTTTTGACCGCTCCCAACGCGCTATCGTTATAACGATGATGCCCGAGGGAGGTAAGCGTCAGAATATTACCAATCTGGTAGACCGGAATGGGTACACCAACGGCTCTAACTTGCAGGTCATATCCAAAGGCACAGCAAGGCCGTAAAGACTCAGGAGCCGTGAGCTCTTGTGTTATCGGCCATACTCGCCTCGCCTTCTCAATGGGCAAGATATCTGCTGATTTCGCTGATGCGCCAAAACTCAGGGATGCCACACCGAGCAGCAGAGAAAAAATCCAGCGCTGCATTAAAATGCCTCCGCAACTTGAAAGTAAAACCCGGCACTCTCTTTGCCAAACCCCAGGTCGAGGCGAATATTCATATCAGGCTTAACCTCGAAGCGGTACCCCGCGCCGACCGTAGGTAACAGCGGGTTGTCTGAAAGATTATGTGGGCTATCACCCAATGCGCCCGTGCCAACCCACAGCACATAACCGTGTCGCCAGTTAAGTTTTTTACGGTATTCCAGTTGTGTGCTGACCACGTCTTTATCGCGATAACGCCCCTGGTAATAGCCACGCATCCGATTATCGTCCCCGGCCTGCGACAAGCGATCCCATGGCACATCGCCACGTGCAAAACGGCCCCAAAGATCGAACGCCAACACATCCTGATTGTTTAGCGGAAGGTAATAATTATATTGCAGCTGCAAAACGGTGAAGTGGTTATCCGAGCCAAGGGCAGGATCAAAAATACTGTATTCGGCACTAAAGAACTGCCCACGTTGCGGCCGGGTTATCACATCCCGAGAATCGTAGTTGATAGTCGCCGTGATCCCTGAACTTAGCGAATTTCCATTTACGTTGTAGCGGGAGAAGTTATCACCGGGATGTTGATCATCAATATTTTCAGCGTCATACGTTGAAAAATCCCAACCCAAACCGGCATACAGATCATCAACCACCTGGCGCATGATCTGCGGTTGAAGGCTAATCGATTGTTGCGTGTATTTCTGCTCATCACCCTGCGCCGCATCGTACCCGATACCCCAAAAACCGGTCGGGATCTTCGCAAGCGATCCATCAATAAACAGCCGCCATTCATCCCCCGCAAAGAAAGTGTAATTCCTCATGCCAAGCCCTAACGCACCGCTAGTACTCACAAAACCGGTAAACGACACCGACGAGTTTTGCGTGACATGATCGTTGGGATCAACTCGGTACACTCCTGCGATGGCAGTCCCCAGACCAAGTTTCAACTCAGGGGTATAAAACGGCCCCGGCAACACGCTCCAGTCAATGCCTTTACTGGGGTCATACTGATTATCAGCCCCCAGCTTTCCCAGAAAACCGTCAATCTCCTCGCGCGTCATGGCAACCGCGTCCGTCGGTATATTCATCAGGCTTAATAAGCCCAAAAATAGCGCGCCACGTTTCTTCATTAGAATCGATATTCGCCTGCGATGAAGAAGCTATTACGCTCGTTAAAACCAATCTCCGTCAGCACGTTAAAGTTTTGCGTAAGTTCATATTGCGCACCAATCAACGTGTTCCATGGCGAAGTGAGATGCTGTTTAACGTCAAAGCGTCCATCGTCATCTTTATTTACTGAATTGATAAGCGGCTGAAGTTCGGCAGGCATATGCAAGTCAGATAGATTGCCTTTGAACTCCTGCTGGACGTCCTGATACATCGCCCCGACCCACACGCTTAAATGCGATGGCCCGGAAATTTGCGGCATATCGAAACGATACCCAACACGTGGCGATACGGTCAGGGCTGAGATTTTGCCATCCAGAATATCGAAATTGGTACGCGTGTAGTTGGTGTCCACCAGCGTAAACCAGTTTTTATACCCACCCGCAAGCGTAATGCCGGTGCCATAAGTAACGCCTTCAAAATCGAGAGTGAAATCGATGTTCTGTAAATCACCGCTCTGATTGAGGCTGTGCACCGACGAGGCAATAATCCGGTCAATGCCGGTATAACGCGACGGATCGGCATCCACCGATACGTTCGAAACCGACGAGCCTTTGGTGTAACCCATCAGCCCATAAATATTTAAAAACGGGAACACCCACATATCGAGGCGCAGGTTTTCAGTTTTACTGCGCTCGCGCGTATGGCCGACATCAATGGCAAACATATCGCTGGGAATGGGGTGCGCGCCAAGCTTCAACCCTGAGAAAGTAATGCTATCAACGTCGACATTCTGGCGAATATTCATATAGCTGAGATTCACACCAAACGGCAGCGGAATAGAATATCCGCGCGCACGCGCTTCATCTCCCCAGATGGGAAACGTGCTGCTGTCTGTCGCAGTGTCCGTCGTCGCACCAAACGCCGCACCGGATAAAAACAGTAGCGGCAGCGCAATTACTCGGCACTGCTGCACACTCTTTTGGATTTTCTTCATGGCGTTCTCTTTGATATTTGCATGGTCAGTCAGGCGGCAAATTCCCTCTATAGCCCCGCCCCCACATTGAAATAAACGGCTTGTTCGCTGTCGCTAAAGGCGACATCAATCCCGGTGTGCAATCCAAACTTGCGCGCAATCAGGTAGCGAAACCCACCGCCATACGCCACTTCGGTTTTATTAAACAGATCGTCGGCCTCTTTGCTGGCGCTTCCTGCCCCCACAAAACCCTGCAACACCCAGCGCGGCGTCATTTGCCATTCAAGCTGGGTTTGCGCAGTGCTGACATAATCTCCCTGATAGCGATACTGCGAGATGCCTCGCAATTTGATATAGGGCCGTGCCATCGGTGGCAAATGCCGGTCATGGTTTGAAAGTGACTGATAATTCCCGGCCAGCACCAGCGTGAAATCGGTGCCAAGCGGTTGGAAATATTTGCCGTCGAGCGTCAACATGTCGTAGCGGTAATCACCACCGAGGAAGCTGCTATAAAACTGGTATTCCGCCGTGGCTGACAGCCCGTTGTGCGGGTAGAAAAAGTTATCGGTGGTGTCATATTCCATGACCAACCCAAGCGCTGAAGAAGCGCTCTCCTCACCCAAAACACGCTGCAATGCGCGGCTAATAACCGGGTTATCCGCAGAGATTTTGGTATCTGCGTAAAACTGTGAAGCGCCGATAAAGAATGGCGTATCAGCTACTCGGAACTGCAATTTTTGCATACCGCCGTAGCCTTTGGTTTGCGTACTGATGCCCTTTCCTCGAGAGAATCCTGCAACGTCACCTGAATAAATATCAAGATTTACATCGGCATAACCGAGTGCGACCAAATAACGGATGCTGTCATTGTTCCAGGTATGGCGATGACCACCGCCAACAAACCAGGTGCCATTTTGCGTCGCGCCCCCACCGAAAGCCGTGACTGCAGGCGGGATAGTTTTTCCACCGGGATGGTTTTTCCCGGCTTCACTGTCCGGCGTATCATGCAAGAAAAGGCCAAACAATCCGCCGCCGTAACCTACCGCAGGCTCGGTTATCACCACCGGGACCGGCAAAAAGCCGTAACGGTTGTCACTAAGGTATTCGCTCATATCCAGCATACCGTCCACCTCATCAATCAGCCCGCTGGCACTGGCGACCAATGGCTGTGACAAGCCCACGCCAAGAAGCAGTGCTAACGAATAGCCAGACCTTTTCACGAAGGCTTCTCAGGCTGGGTGGCAGGCGCAGCAAACCAGTTATCACGCGCCACCATCACCGCACCTTCCGGCTGGTTAACAAAATTCGGCGACATAATCTGCACGTTGAATTCGTTAAACACATCCTGAATATGGCTGTGCAATTCGCTCTTCACGCCAGCCAATGATTCACCCACGCGTAATTTGACCTGTAATTCGTATGCGATGTACCAGTCCATCAAATTGAGCTGGCGAACCAGCGGTGGTGTACTGGGATCAATGCCTTGTGTACGTTTAGCAGCCAGCTCCAGCATGGCGTGAACCTGCCGCCAGGGCGTGTCGTAACCGATAGTGACACTGGTTGTCAGATTGACGCCAGAACCTGGATTCTGAGCGCTGAGGTTAGTGATTTTCCCACTCACGACCACCGCATTCGGCACCGTGACGATGTAGTTTTCACGTGTGAGGATTTTGGTTGCCAGCATACCGACTTCATTCACCAGCCCTTCGTTATCGCCAATACGAATGACATCGCCTTTGCGCAGCGCACGGGAATAGGTCAGCACCAGGCCACTCATGGCGTGGTTCATCACCCCTGCCGAGCCGAGCGTTAGCATCAAACCGAAGAACACACTGATGCCTTTAAAAGCTAGCGAGTTCGCACCTGGCAAGAACGGGTAAGCGGCTGAAAGTGCGAACAGCCAAACCATCACGGAAATGAGTTTGCGTGTGGCTCCGACCGTTTCCGGATGCAAACCAGGCACCGTCAATTTGCCGCTTTCAACACGTGCTAAGAGTATTTTCAGTAACTTGAGGATAAATGCGGTTAGTAAAAAGATAATCAAAACAATTAATAAACCGGGGAAGGCCGAAACTATCGATAAGGCAATTTTCTGAATAACACCAATCGACCAGTCACCTAACGATTCCCCCCAGACTCGCGTCCACGGGTAAAGCAGGAAGATCCAACTCAACCAGACATAAAATGCGGCGATTCCCAATAAAATCATAAGCAAACCGTAAAGATAGCCTTCCACGGCCCCCACTAACTCGCGCCATTTAGCCGGGATTAAGCCCTTTCTCTGACTGACTCTCCCTTCAAAGTAGCGTTTGACTCTTTTCCAAGACTTGAATGCGCCGTAGAACAGCACACCTAAAGCGAATGTGGCCGCCACGGTTTTTACCGTCGCGATGGCAAGATAGGAGGAAGAATATTGATCTTTGAGTGACGTTCTTTGTTCATCAAGACGCACTAATACACGTTGAGCAGCCTGGTCGAGTGTTAAGTCATCGCCCTCATCCAGATCGCCTTCGGTCAGTAACATCAACACCTTGCCATTAATCGTGAATAGCCGCCCCTGCTGGTTATAGCGTTTTACCGGAGTGATTTGCACCGGCTGGCTGATGTCGTCTTCATGTAACGAACGTAAAGTCTGGCGGATACGCAATACGCGTTCCTCAGGAGTGGTCAGGCCAAACTTTGCCTGCAACATGACAATCGGTTGATGAAAGATATAAACCGTGCGTGCTTTATCTTGCTCGGAAGGTAGTTGCCGTGGTTCAGCCGCTTGCAGCGCGCAAGAGGCGTACAGAGTTGTCCATGCCAAAAAAATCAGCAGCGCCCTAATCATATTCATCACCCGGAAAGGAAAGAATTTTGTTTTATTATTCAATCACACGAGATTAATCGCACTCGTCTAATATCTGCTTTGAGCATAGACCAGCATTAAGCATATTCAAGATAAATGGAGAGATGTTAACGAGTTACCAGATGTGGACTTCAATTGGTGGTATCACTTATGCATGCACGGTATTATTAAATGGATTAGTTAAATTTATTAAAGGAGCTGTACCTGTGGACATTAATCACAGCACTGGCGAAAACGTCATTACCAGTACCAAAGGCTACATGTGGTTTTTGTCACTAAATATCATTTTCTGCGCCTGGTTATTCTTACGCGATACCCACCACAATGGTCTGGAATCCCTCCCATTAGTATTACAAATTCTCTGTGGTTGTATCATGTCACTTTCATTAATAAACCTGATTGTGACCGTTAATATAAAGAAGAACATTAACGAGGGTTTTTATCACAAAATCCTTCCCGCCATTGTGCTGGTTTTGGGATTGTTGTGGGCGGTATTATTCTTCAACTTTACGCTCTACTACCAAAGCCCGCTCATCACATTAATGATGACCATCATGGTGTTATTACCCGCCACGATAACGTTCTTCATCTCTGGCCGACTGCTATTTCTCTTTTCTACACCGCTGGTGCTTTCACTGCTGTATGTTGAAGTTTTCTTAAAACATAACTTCAGCCTGCCACAATTTATCGGTGCCATCATCATGCTGCTGGTTATCTACTCCGCGCGCTACATTTTGCTCGAGTGGTATCAGCGTGTGCAGCGCAGTGAATATGAAAAAAATATCCTGATCAAAAAACTGGTACAGCAGGCGCACTATGACGCTTTAACCGGGCTATTTAACCGCCTGAGCCTGACTCGCTTCTTTGAAGAATGCGTAAGCTCACTTTCCGGGAATAAAAAAAAGCTGTTCATGATTGTTATGGATATTGATTTTTTCAAGCAATACAACGATGTATACGGCCATGTTGCAGGCGATAAATGCCTGATAAAAGTCTCACAATGCATTGAGAAATCACTAAGAAAAGAGAGCGATAGTGCGTTTCGTTTCGGAGGTGAAGAGTTTGTTGTACTGACGGTGTGTGATGATATTTCTCAGGTCAAAGCGATAAGCCACAGGATTCAGCAAAATATTGCTCATGCCCACATTCTTCATAAGGGTTCAGACGTCTCTTCAGTGCTCACCATCAGCCAGGGTATTGCACAATGGCAAGAGGGAATGGCACTGGAAGCACTAGTAGAACAGGCAGATCAGCAGCTTTATAAAGCTAAGAAAAATGGCAGAAACCGCGTTTGCTTTTAAATGTTAATAATCACAAGAAAAAATCAAATTTAATCATGTGATATATCTTAACTTTGCTAATTATAATCCACCGGGAAAAGGGAAACCCTCCCGGTCATTTCTTTTAATCCCCTCACAAATCTCATTCAACTTTAGGCTCTGACGTTTAATATTAAACTAATTTGTTAAGAATCCCTTTAGTCCCAAATGGTACTGTATATATCTTCATTTATTAAGTATCAATCAGTTAGATAACCCTTCTTGTTTTTCAATTTAATAATAGTTGCAACACTCTTAATTATGAATTTTTCATGGTAATTCATAATGTAATAGCAAGTTTCAACCCTTGACTATACTCATTCAGTCCCCTAAATGAACGGAGTCCCAAAGATGCTTAACAACGTCCCTTTCAAAAGGACAATGATTGCCAGCATGCTTACTTTGATGTCTGGCGCAGTGTCCTCTGTTAATGCCGCTCCTGCTACCGCCTCGCCCGAAAATGCACCGAAACAAGACACATCAAAACCCAACATCGTGGTTATTTTCGGTGATGATATTGGTTACTGGAATATCAGTTCCTATAACCAGGGAATGATGGGTTATAAAACACCGAACATCGACAGCATTGCTAATGAAGGTGCCAAATTCACCTCCTATTATGCAGAGCAAAGCTCCACAGCAGGGCGTTCTTCGTTCATTACCGGGCAAATGCCATTCCGTACCGGGATGAGTAAAGTCGGTATGCCTGGCGCGCCACAGGGTCTGAGCAAAGATGACCCGACCATTGCCAACATCCTTAAACAACTCGGTTATGCCACCGGTCAGTTTGGTAAAAACCACCTTGGTGACCGCGATGAATTCCTGCCAACTGCACATGGTTTCGATGAATTCCTCGGTAATCTCTACCACCTGAATGCTGAAGAAGAACCCGAAAACCCGGACTACCCGAAAGATCCTGAATTCCGTAAAGAATTTGGCCCACGCGGCGTCATTAAGAGCACCGCCGACGGCAAAATTGAAGATACCGGCCCTCTTACCGTCAAGCGTATGGGCACAGTCGATGAAGAGACTCTCGCAGCCAACAACGACTTTATGGAGCGCCAGACCAAAGCCGGTAAGCCATTCTTTACCTGGTTTAACACCACGCGCATGCACAACAAAACACACCTGAAAGATGCCAGTATCGGCGTAACGGGTCTTGGGACGTATGCAGACGGCATGGTTGAGCATGACAAGATGGTCGGCGAGGTACTGCAGAAGATTAAAGATCTCGGTATCGAAGACAACACCATCATTCTCTACACCACCGATAACGGCCCGATGACGGCAACCTGGCCTGACGCAGGTATCACGCCATTCCGTGGCGAGAAAAATACCGGTTGGGAAGGCGGCTTCCGTGTACCGGCAATGATCAAATGGCCGGGGCATATCAAACCGGGCACCTTGATTAACGATATCTTCGGCAGTAATGACTGGTTCCCAACACTGGTCGCGGCGGCTGGCGTCCCGGATATCAAAGAGCAACTACTGCAAGGCTACAAAACACCGTCAATCACCTACAAAGTCCACCTTGACGGCTATAACCAACTCGACTTCCTACAAGGCAAAGGCGAAGACCCTCGCAAAGAGTTCTTCTACTGGAGCGATGACGGCGACTTGCTGGCCATTCGTTACGGCCGCTGGAAAGCACACTTCATGATTCAGGAACACACCGGGCTTGATCTGTGGCGTTATCCGTTCACGAAACTACGTGCGCCAATGATCTTCGACCTGGAAGTGGATCCGTTAGAAAAAGCTTCTGACGGTATGGGTTATCAGAGCTGGTTCTATGACCGCATGTTCCTGATGGGCGGCGCTCAGAAATACGTGAAAGAGATGCTGGCGACCTTTAAAGACTACCCACCGCGCCAGAAACCGGGTTCCTTCACGGTTTCCGATGCAGCGGCGATGATTGAACAAGGCTCCAACGCGAATAATTAAATCAGTCAACCGGGTGGGAAACTGCCCGGTTTTTTTAGGGGATAGCCATGAAATACAGCACTACATTGCCGGTTAAAGCATTACCGTCTGCTGAAAAATACGATGGCAAAGGCCCTGAATACAAACGCCGATTTCACGTCATGGCGAAACCGAGCGGCTCCACCTGCAACCTCGACTGCACCTACTGTTTTTACCTGAGTAAAGAAGATCTGCTGCATCAAGACCGCCACACTGGCATGAGCGACGAAGTACTGGAAAACTTCATTCGCCAGTACATTGACGGGCAAGATGGCGAACAAGTGGTTTTCTCCTGGCAAGGTGGCGAACCCACGTTGATGGGTCTCGAGTTTTTTGAAAAAGTCGTCAAATTCCAGAAGCAGTATCAAAAGCCCGGCCAGCGCGTCGAAAACGACCTCCAAACCAATGGCGTGCTGATTAATGACAAATGGGCTGAATTCCTCAAAGAACACCGTTTTCTGGTTGGCCTGTCGATCGACGGCCCACGAGAATTGCACGACCGCTATCGCGTCACGCGCAGCGGCAAACCGACTTTCGACAAAGTGATGAAAGGCGTTGAAGCGCTCAAAAAATACAAAGTCCCTTTCAATGCACTCGTCACTGTAAACCGCACCAATGCTCGTTTCCCGCTAGAAGTTTACCGCTTTGTCACCCGCGAACTGGGTGCTACCTACGTGCAGTTCAATCCGTGCGTTGAACCTGTTGATTTCAAAGTCACCGCGCCGCAGTTCTGGCGCGATGAAACCATCCCGATTACAGGCACGCGTCGTGCAAAACCAGGCGACCTGGACTCCATCGTTACGGACTGGTCCGTTGACCCTGAAGACTGGGGCACCTTCCTGAAAACGGTATTTGAAGAGTGGGTAAACAACGATTTAGGTCGCGTGCAGGTCAACCTGTTCGAAACCGCCGTCGCCCAAACCATGGGCATGCCCGCGCAAATTTGTACCGCTTCTGAATTTTGCGGCAAAGGTCTGGCAATCGAAAAAAATGGCGATATCTATTCCTGCGACCACTACGTTTATCCCGAATACCAGATAGGCAATATCGAAAACACCAAACTCGCCCATCTGGCCTTTTCCGAGCGGCAGAAAGCCTTTGGCATGGGTAAAAAAGAGACCCTGCCGGAATACTGTAAGCAGTGCCCGTACCTGAAATTGTGCTGGGGCGAGTGCCCGAAAAATCGACTTGTCCGCACGCCGGACGGCGAGCAAGGGCTGAACTATCTTTGCCCCGGAATCAAAGCTTTCTTCAATTACGCCGAGCCGATTCTTGTTGGGCTTGCCACTCTTTTGAAACGCGACTTTGCAGGATTACGCAAATGACTAACAGAGAGAAACTGCTTGAGCTTGAGCAGCGCATGAACGAACAAGTTCTTGGGCAAGAATCGCTGGTACGCATGTTGATTGTCGCCCTGCTGTGTGACGGGCACGTGCTGCTCGAAGGCTTGCCGGGACTTGCAAAAACACGTGCGGTGCGTGAACTCGCTAATCACGTTGAAGGCGAATTCCGCCGCATTCAGTTCACGCCGGATTTGCTGCCGTCGGACATCACCGGCAGCGAGATTTACCAGCAAAATGCCACCCGTGAAGAAGACCAGTTCCGTTTTCGCCCAGGCCCGGTGTTTGGCAACATCATTCTTGCCGATGAGATAAACCGTGCTTCAGCACGCGTGCAGTCAGCACTGCTTGAAGCGATGGAAGAGCGCCATGTCACCGTGGCCGGGAAAACCTGGCCGCTACCGGGCATTTTCATGGTGCTGGCGACGCAAAACCCGGTCGACCAGGAAGGCACCTGGCCTTTACCAGAAGCCCAGCTTGACCGCTTCCTGATGAAAGTCCTGGTGGATTACCCATCCAAAGCGAACGAACAAAAAGTGATGCAACTGGTGCGCACAGAGCAACAGCAAAAATACCTCGCAACGTCTGCCCAACAGCCTGTAACCCCCCCAGAAACGCTAATGTTATCGCAAGCCGATATCGCCACCTGCTGGCAGGAAATCTCTGCGGTTTACGTCGCCCCAACTATTGAAAACTACATCGTGAACCTGGTGGATATGACCCGTCATCCACAAGGTGTTAGCGATACTCTCGCCAGTTATATTACTTTTGGCGTCAGCCCGCGCGGCACACTGGCACTTGACCGTTGCGGTCGGGCGCTGGCCTGGCTTGAAGGCCGTGACGCAGTATTGCCGGAAGATATTCAACATGTCGCACCTGCGGTGTTGCGCCACCGTCTGATGCTCAGCTACCAGGCCAACGCCGATAACTGCTCGCCAGATGATGTGATTCGGATGTTGCTTGATGCAGTGGTAGCGTGATGGACAGCGCATTGCAGGTGGACAGAAAAACCCTGATGGCACTGGCAGGCGAAGCGCGGCTGCTATCAAACCCGCCGGGGCAAATCCCACCGGGGGCGCTTGCAGGTGAACGCGTATCACGCCAACAGGGGCGTGGGCTTAATTTTGACAGCCTCAGGCGCTATCAACCCGGCGATGATGTGCGGTTGATCGACTGGCAAGCTACAGCGCGCCTGCGATCGCCATGGATCAGGCTTTACAACGAAGAGCGCGAGCGCCCGGTTTTCTTGATAGTCGACCAACGCCTGGATATGTTTTTTGCCACTCGTGGGCAAACCAAATCCGTCACCGCCGCCAAAATTGCTGGCCTGCTGGCATGGCGCAGTTGGCATGATGGCGATCGTCTGGGTAGCGCGATTTTCAGCGATACCCAATACAGCCTGCAAAAATGCCGCTCTCCGAAGAGCAATCTCCCTGCCGTACTTGATGATGTGCTGCAATACAACCAACAGTTACCCGAACGCTATCCCGATGAAATGCCTGCCTCTGTCACGTTGACTCACGTACTACAACACGCAATTCAGCTGATCCCCAGCGGATCGTGGGTGGCTGTCATCAGCGATTTCCACGATCTGGATGCGCCGAGTGAGGCATTACTTGCAGCCCTGAGACGACGCTGCGAGATAAGCGCCTTTGTGATCCTCGACGATCTCCATCTTAAACTGCCCGCGCAAGGTGATTTGGCCGCCAGTTATCAGGGGCGTGAAGCTGCATTCTCCCTTTCACCCAGCTTAAAAGATGAGATTGCGCAGAGCATAACTTCCCGACTTTCCGGCCTGCAAAACCGGCTCACACGACTTGGGATCCGCGTAAATCAGATAGTGGTCGCGCAGGATCTTCTCAAGCAGCTACAAAAGGGAGTCTGAATGCTGGAGAAAGGATTTAGCGTGCCGGAGCTGTTAAACCCGGCGCTTCCAAAAAGTTTCTCCTGGTTCCCGCTGCCGCCAGGCTGGTTTGTTCTCGGCGGCGTATTGCTTATCGCGCTGATGATATTTGGGTTATTTCGCCTCGCACGCTGGCGGCGCAATGTGTGGCGTCGTGAAGCGCTGGCGGCATTACAACAACCCCACAGCGCCGATAGCTGGCTGGAACTGATCAAACGCATTCTGCTGATGCACCAGCCGCGCAGCCAAATTAGCCACACGCTTTCCCCAGAACAACTCTTGCAACAGGTGGAAATCGACGCCGATTTGCGCCAGCAACTGAGCGCCAAATATTGCCAGCCGGATAACCAACTCGACGCAAGCCAGGTTGCACGCCTGCAAACTCAATTGAAAAACTGGCTGGAGAAACTGCCGTATGTCTGAGTTTCTGAGCCGCATAGATTTCGCCTGGCCGTGGGCCTGGTTATTGATTTTCTTGCCATTGATTGGTCGCTATTTTTTGCCACAAGACCGCGAAGTGAAAGAGCACGTTCGCGTGCCGTTTCTGCCAGAACTAATTGATGAACTAAAGCTCAATAGCCAGCCGGTGCGCAGCAGCAAATTTGCAGGCTTGATGTTCTGGCTGGTGTGGCTTTTGTTGCTCGCCGCCCTATCGCGCCCGGAATACCTGACGCCACCACAGCATATTCAAAAACCGATGCGCGATGTGGTGCTAATTCTTGATGTCTCCGGTTCGATGGGCAAAAACGACGTGCAGGGCGGGATCACACGTTTACAGGCGGTTCAGGAATCGGTGCGTAAATTCGTCGCGGCGCGTAAAACTGACCGCATCGGGCTGGTGATTTTTGCCAGTTCGGCCTGGCCGTTTGCGCCAGTCAGCGAAGATAAACAGGCGCTACAAACCCGTATCAACCAATTGGCTCCCGGCATGATTGGTCAGCAAACCGCGATTGGTGACGCATTAGGCGTGGGTGTGAAACTGCTCGACAGCACCACCAACAAAGACGCCAGCAAACTGGCTATTTTGCTCACCGATGGCAACGACACCGCCTCGCAATTAGCCCCACCGCTTGCCGCGCAACTGGCCGCAACACATCATGTTCAGGTGCATACCATTGCTTTTGGCGACCTCAACAGCACCGGCGATGACAAAGTCGACCTCCCGCTAATGCAGGAAATTGCACGCATTACCGGAGGCAAATCCTGGACTGCCGCAGGCTCCGGCGCGGCGCTCGATAGCGTCTGGAAGGAAATCGACGCCATCACGCCGGTGCAGGTGAAATCCATCGGCTGGTCGTGGCATATTCCGCTGTTTCAGTGGCCGCTAATGCTCGCGCTGGTATTGCTGATTTTGCTCGCTATCGGTCGTTTTGTTCGGGGGAAAACAGCATGAGTGATTTCCATTTTGTTTATCCCTGGCGGCTACTCGGCCTGCTGATTTGCGCTCTGTTGTGGTTTATCAGCACCGGGCAGCGCAGCGCCTGGCACAAGATTATGGACAAGCCTTTCGCTAAGGCGCTGATTATCGGGCGGCAGAAACGAATCACTCAGGTTTTACCATGGCTGTGCGCACTAGGCGTTATCGGGCTGGCAGGCCCAACATGGCAACGCGAATTGCCTGCGGCTTTAACGCAGCAAAGCAATATGATGGTGGTTCTGCAACAAGACCCGGCAATGTACGCGCAGGATCTCGCACCCAGCCGCCACCAGCGTATGCAAAGCAAAATCATGGATTTAATGAACCGCTCTACCGGCACGCATTTCGGCCTGGTGGTGTACAACAGCCATGCATATTTAACGACCCCGCTCACTTCAGACCCATCGTTTTACGCGCTGTTTTTGCATGCCCAAAGCCCGAATTTACTGCCAGAAGGTGAAGGATCGGGACTGAAGCAGGCCATCGCCCTTGCGCTGAAAAGCATGCCAGCCACACCGAATATGCCGCGCAATATTTTGCTGGTCGCCGACACCGTTTCAGCGCAGGACGCGGCCTGGCTCGCACAACTTAAAGCGCCGATTCAAATCTGGGTTCCAGGCACCGCTCGCGGCGGCGAACTACCGGAAAGCTACGCCCAGCGCGGCATTGATACCCGACTTAACGTCGAACGTTTTAGTCAGATTCGCGACGGAGGTATTCCCGTAACGCTTGTGACCAGTGACGACAGCGATTTATCCGTCATCACCAGTCATATCCAGCAATCGGTCAGTGCGCAGAATAATGCACGCGGTGATTTGCACTGGAAAAATAGCGGCTATCTGCTGGTTATCCCGATGCTGATTTTGTTGTTGCTTGGGCGGCGTCAGTTGATTTGCTGGCTCATTGTATTGGTGCCACTGCTCTATCTGCCACAAAGCCAGGCCGCATGGCAGGATGCGTGGATTAGCCCGGATATGCAGGGGCAGGTAGCTTTCAAAAATGGTGATTACAAAAAAGCGGCTGAACGCTTCCAGGACCCACTCTGGCAAGGCATTGCTTACTACCGGGCGGAGGATTTTGTCGCCGCCACTTCAGCATTTCACCAGGCACCACAAACCGCTGAAACCCTGTTATGGACGGGTAATAGCTATGCCCAGCAAAAGCAGTGGCAACAGGCAATCAACAGCTATGACCGCGCGTTAAGCCTGCGACCAGACTGGAAAATGGCGCAACAAAACCGAGCTGCAATCGCCAAAATCATTATGGAATTGCGGCAAAAAGAGCGCGATCGCCAGGCGGCCCAAGGCAAAGAGCAAGACTACAAACCCGATGAGATTAAGCATGATTTGAAGAAAGATCAGGGCGTGAATCAAAAGGATATTCAACCGGTTGAAAGCAGCAGCCCGCAGGTTAACCAATGGTTTGAAAACCTCGAAGTTTCCCCGTCCGGCCTGCTGGAAAATCTCTACCGCGCCAATACGGAGGAGACATCATGAGAGCCTTGTTGATTCTGCTTTTGCTGGCGGTACTTCCAGCCCGTGCAGCAATGGACATCACACGTGAACTCGAGATGCCGCAACATGTTGTGCCGGGACAGCCGGTACGTATCGCTATTACTTTCTGGACAGATAGCTGGTTTAACCCGCCGCCTGAGTGGCCTGATTTTAAAATCGAAAACGGCTCGTTAATGAGCACACCGCTACCAAACCAGCTGTTAAGCCGCCAGAAAAATGGCATCAGTTGGAGCGGGATTCGCCTGGAAAAACAGGTCACGGCATGGGATCAAGGCGTGCTGCGTCTGCCTGCGGTAGAAATTACGCTGACATCACCAAACCAGCCGCCGGTAACGGTGCAATTGCCAGAGTTGAAAAAAGAGGTGGTCTGGCCGAAAGGCGTTGAGCAGCCAGACCGTTTCTTACCTGCCAGCAACTTAACGTTAAGCCAAAAAATCACTCAGTATCACGCCAGTAAAGACACGACTCTGCACGCCGGAGATGTCGTAGAACGCATTGTCACAGTGAAAGCTAACGGGATTGTGGCGACGCAAATCCCGCAATTGCTGTACGCCATTCCAGGTACAGAAACGCAGCGCCTGACGCCTGTAAACACGATGCTGAAATCTGGGCGCGGCGAAATCGAAGGCGCACAGCGTGAAGAGACATTGCGTTATCTACCCTCACAGGCAGGAACCATCACGCTACCTCCCATTAAATTGCGTTGGTGGGATACCGCCAATCAGCAATGGCAAGTCGCGCAACTACCCGGTTCAACGATGCCAGTCGCACAAGCACGCGCGGCGGGTAGCGAATCGGCACTACGCGGCACGACAGGCCAGGATAAATGGCAAACCGTGCTGGTTATCAGCGCCATTGCCTTCCTTTTGCTACTCATCTGGTTTACGCGACGCCTGCTCATGCGCTGCCTGAAATACCTGCATCATGCCTGGCGACGCTTCTGGAGCCCGGTTCAACTGCCCGAACTGACTCCCACCAAAAGGGGTGAACGATGAAAAATAAATTATTACTCAGCGCTCTGATCTTCAGCGCTATTGGCACAGCTCAGGCTGCCGACCCGCTCTCTGCCTGGAACGATACCGCCGCGAAACAAGCGATTGAGCAATGGGTGCAAAACGCAACCAACAAAGATCGCTCGACCTTTATTCCGCCGGAGAAACGCTACGTTGTGTTTGATAACGACGGTACTTTGTGGCCTGAAGCACCTCTGACCTTCCAGCTACAGTTTGCAATTGATGAAGTGAAACGCCTTGCTCCACAGCATCCTGAATGGAAGAGCGACCCGATTGTAAGTGCTGTGCTGAACAACGATTTGCAAAGCGTTGCCGCCGCAGGTGAAAAAGGACTGATGCAACTGCTCGAGATAACGCACAGCAATATCACCACGGATGAATTCGACCAACGCGTCAGTAACTGGGTAGCCAGTCATCGTGATAACCGTTTTGGCTGCCATTACGACCAGATGGGCTACCAACCGATGCGTCAGTTGCTCGACTACCTGCGCGACAATGGTTTTAAAACGTGGATTATTTCCGGCGGCGGCATCGATTTTATGCGTGTCGTGGCGCAGAGGATGTACGGCATCCCGCCAGAACAAGTGGTGGGATCATTCTCACTGAGTGAGTTTTCGCTAACGGACAACGGCACGCAACTGCGTAAAACCATGAAAGGCGCGTTTAACGACGACGCTGCCGCCAAGCCGGTCGCCATTCATCTATTTATGGGCCAACGCCCGGTTGCAGCATTTGGTAACAGTGACGGCGATTTGGCGATGATGCAGTACACCGCAGCAAACCCGGACTACAAAACTTTCGGCTTACTGGTCCACCATACGGATGCAAAACGTGAATATGCGTACGACAGTCATCCACCAGCCAGCGGAAAACTGGTTGAAGGGTTAACGGTGGCGAAGGAAAAAGGTTGGACGGTAGTGGATATGAAGCAGGACTGGAGAACGGTGTTTGACCCGAAATCCTGTGTTCCGGAATCGCCAAAACAGTAAATCATAGGGTGGATAAGCATGAACGCCATCCACCTTAAAATGAAGTCTTCTTATTCTGCGAACAACTGTTCGATGGACTTAGTGGGGTAGAAAAGCGAATTCGCATTGTCGCCTACCAATGCAGTAAATCCGAGTTTGAGATAAAACTGCATCGCCCCCGCGTTAATGGCATCCACAAACATTCCGTGAATCCCCACCGCCTGTGATGCAAGCCAGGTCGTTTTCATCGCGTGCGTGACAAGCGTTGTGCCCCACTCTTGCCCATGAAGATTTTTATGAACCGCCAGGCGCCCTAACGTGACGCTGGGAACATTGGCATAAGGGACTTGCCGCTTCTGGGTATTCGACGGAAGTGTCGCCTTTTCAAAGCAGCTGCCCGACAACGTATAGTAGCCGAACACTTTCGATTTCTGCTCTTTAGCAACAAGCAAGTAGCCGCGTAAGATACGGCCACTATGCTGACGTGCAAGATGATTGGTTAGAAAAGTATTCAACGATTCTTCACCGCAATCGAAGCCGGAAAAATCGTATTCAGCATCCTGCGAAAAAATCTCAATCATCATGTCAGCCACGCATTACTCCATATTTTGTAAGCGTTTAGCGGCACTTTTAAGCCTGGCGTTCGGTGCAGGCGGATTGCTGAGAGCCTCCATCACCAAATCCCACGATTCTTCATTAAGAACCAGACGGCGATGTTGCTCAATGACTTGTGCAGCACGTTCAGAAGCGCTGGCTACCATAAACTGAGTGATAGTCTGGTTGGACATTGCCGCAGCTTCTTCGATTAAGCTCTTGTCGTCGTCAGTTAATCTGAGATCGATGCGCTGTTTTTTTAATGCTGACATAGTGCACTCCATAACTGCTCGCGTTGGCATCGGAAATTATGTACGGTATTTTTCCGTACGCTTACTATAGAGTGGAATGAGTAAATTTTCAACAAGTGATCCGGTGGGGAACCGTATCGGACAGAAACGAAAAAACCCGCCGAAGCGGGTTTTTAAATTCTTTAGAGCTTAGTTAACGCTAACCTTACAGGCTAGTTACGTTACCAGCTGCTGGGCCTTTAGCGCCGTTCTCGATGGTGAAGGAAACTTTCTGGCCTTCATCAAGAGATTTGTAACCGTCGTTCTGGATTGCAGAGAAGTGAACGAACAGGTCTTTAGAACCGTCGTCTGGAGTGATGAAGCCGAAACCTTTATCAGCGTTGAACCATTTTACCAGACCAGTCATTTTGTTAGACATGTGTATTACCTTTTGAATTGAGTGTGCCTTACGGCGATTTGGTATGCTTTACAGATTTTATGAAGCGGTAGAGGAGCACACGACAAAGGGTATCCAGGGATGACTCTTGAAGGACTGCTTTACTAGGTTGCTTTAAAGGTCTGTACGTCAAACCGATGGGGCGTATTAACTCATGCTTAGGCGATGAATGACAAGGATTATTTTAGCCGTCCACAGCTCTATAGCTAAATTACGTCTCATTTACCGTTTCGTTTAGGGGGTGCGAATGGCATCCTTTCGCCCCCATCTACAGCTACCTTAACCAGTTGTTAGTAATCAATTTTAGCTACGCGACGCAATGCTTCTGGCGTCACTTCTGGCAGGCAAAAAAACTCCATATATGCAGGAATCATCTCAAACAACATATCTGTTCCAGGTTGTATCTGGCAGTCTCTTTTCATGGCTGCCTGCAAAAATGGCGTGATTTCGCTCTTCATTACCACCTCTCCCACGAAGGTTCCGGGCGTTATCGAGCTAACATCCACCGGTAATTCGTCACCGGCATTCATACCCAACGGCGTTGCGTTAACGACAATGGAAAACTCTTTCGGGTTGCGCAACCCGGTAAGCACCTTAAGAGACGGATAATGGCTACGTAGCCGTTTTGCCAGCTCTTCGCAACTTTCAGCCCGGCTATCAAACAGCGCCAACGTATCAACCCCGGCAGCCGCCAGAGACGCTGCAATAGCGGAACCCACGCCACCGCTACCCACGACTAATGCACGAGCTCCACCCACCTGAATACCTTTGCGCAACACGCCACGCACGAAACCGTCGCCATCAAACATATCGCCACGCAATGAGCCGTCCGCCTCAAGGCGAATGGCATTACACGCCCCGGCAATTTGCGCCGTTGGGCTCATAGTGTGAACTAGCTCACAAGTCGAAACTTTATGCGGCATCGTCACCAACGCGCCAATAATATTGGTCATGCGAAAGAGAGAAGGAATCAACTGCACATAGTCTTCTGCTTTCACCCCCATCGGTACCACTTTGATATCTATGCCTTGCTCTTCAAACCAGGGGTTATAAATCATCGGTGCTTTGAAAGTGGTTGTCGGGTAGCCCAGGTGGGCGATTAAACGCGTATTGCCACTGATATCCATAATTAGTCCGCCAGCTCAATACGTTTGATATCGCCAAGAATAAAGACGTAAGCGAATACGCCCAGCAACGCGGCACCGCCGATGTACACCAGCGCGTAGAAGAAGTTACCGGTCGCCGCAACGATAAAACCAACAATCAGTGGCGTGATAATAGAGGCCAGGTTTGAGCAGAAGTTAAATAACCCGCCGGTTAAGCCCGCTAAATTTTTCGGGGCCATATCAGATATCAGCGTCCAGCCGAGTCCCACCATGCCTTGCCCAAAGAACGCTACCGACATCACCGTAATCACCAGCGCATCGGTTGGCATCCAGTTAGCCGAAATAATCAGACTGGCCATCAACAACCCAGAAATGATTGGCAATTTACGGGCGATATTCACCGAACCGGTACGTTTGAGGATTTGGTCGGAGACCCAGCCACCAAACATCACACCCACTGCGGCGGCAAGGAACGGCAAAATGGCGAAGAAGCCCACTTTCAGCCATGGCATATGGCGTTCGGTAGCAAGGTAGGTTGGGAACCAGGTCAGGAAGAACACCAGCGTCGTGTTCCCGGCAAACTGGCCAATGCCCGCACCGAGGATTTGGCGGCATTTAATAAGCCTTGCGACATTCGCCCAGCTAAAGTTCATCTTCGGTTCAGGCTCGGCCTCTTTGAGATCGTGACCGATGTATTCAAGCTCAAGACTGTTGGCAGTTTTGGACTCGTGCGGTTCGTGATAAAAGCGCCACCACACCAGCACAAACAAAATGCCCACGACGCCAACGGTGATAAACAACGCGCGCCAGCCGAAGGTTTCCATAATAAAGAACAGCAACGGCGCAAACGCAGCAAGGCCAATGTATTCCCCAACGGTATAAACCGCCGTAGCGCGTGCACGTTCATGCTGCGGGAACCATTTCCCCACCACGCGACTGTTCACCGGGAAGCATGGTGCTTCACTAATCCCTAAACCTAAGCGGCATAGCAGCAGCGTTTTCAGGCCAACGGTTAAACCGTGGAACAGGGTAAATGCCGACCAGAAAAACAGCGCCAGCGCATAGGTGACTTTATTGCCAAAGCGGTCAAGGAAGATGCCGCCTGGGATTTGCATTGCCGCGTAAGTCCAGGCAAACGCCGAGAACACAATCCCCATCGTTGCTGCACCGATGCCAAGATCGGCACTCAGTTGCGGTGCTGCAATACCAAGCACGGTACGGTCGAGATAGTTAATCATGGTTCCGATAGCCAGAAGGGTCAGGATAACCATTCGGGTACGGGTTCTTTTTACAACACCAGTTTTCTGGGCAGCGATGTCGCCCTGGCCATAACTCGCCATGGTTTTTACCTCGGTTATTTGTAGGGTACAGGTGTCTTATTGAACCTTAAGGTTCATTTATTGTTGTAAATCCTATTAACGCATTTGCATGGCGGCCAACCGCACGGCGGCGTTGGTTGCACCGTATTGTTGATAATCCCCTCGCCGTTCAACTAATTCAAAGAAGAAACGGTCCGGGCGGAAAGGTGGCGTATAAGCATGCAAAAACTCATGCTGGCGCGCATCTTGTTCATAAAGAATATCCAGGCGATCAAGACCTTGCAGCAATGGGTTATTTGCCCCGTAACGCGCCAGCAAATCGTCATAATAGTTTGCCGGAATCGGCAGCAATTTCAGCCCTTGTGATTGCAGTCCTTCTACCGTCGCGAGCAAATCATCACAGGAAAACGCGGCGTGTTGCAGGCCCGTGCCCTGATAACTGGCAACCGAACGGGCAATTTGCGTATCAAGGCTGTGCGACATATTCAGCGGCAAGCGGATCGAGTGACAAGGGCTGTGCATCACCTGGCTTCTGACCAGACCATACGGATCTGGCACGCTCAGTTCGTTATCCAGTTCAAAGCCGAATACCGCGCGGAAAAACATAATCCAGTTATCACGGCTGCCTTCTACCAGCCCTAACGCCAGATGATCAATCCCAAGTAAAGTGCCCTGGTTGGTGGTTTCTGAAAGGTTAAAATCGGTTTGATAAATATCGCTTTCACCCTGCTCTGGTGCCTCTATCAGATAAATCAGGCTACCGTCAGGCGCACACACTGCCGCCAGCGCACGTTCATCTGGCCCATGCTTTTCATGCCAGATCGGGTAACCGTAATCCTGCGCCCGTTGCACTACATTTGCCGCCCCTTTCACGCGCCACGCCATCGCGCACAGCGAAACACCGTGGCGACGATGAAACTCATCGGCCCAGCTATGCGACTGATGGTTGAGAATCACATTCACTCCACCGTTGCGCCACAGTGAAACATCCTTAGAACGGTGCTCACCAGCTTGTGCAAAACCCAGTGGTTGCAGTGCTTCGCCCAATGCCTGTGCATCTTTTGCATCGGTGGCAAATTCTAAAAACTCGATACCCTGGTAACTGGCCTGGGTTGCGCTATGGAATAGTTGCGCATCAATTTGCGGATTAGCATTCCAGGTCTGCTCTTCCAGCCAAAGCAGCGAGCGATAACCATCTTTGGCGGTTGGTGCATTTGGCGTAGCGCGGAAACTGTCGTTGAAAATCTCCAGCGACCATGGGCCACGGTAGCCCTTTTCCGTCAGCAAGCGGGTAAATTCCACTACCGGTAATTCACCCTGGCCTGGGAAGCAGCGGAAATGGCGGCTCCATTCGAGCACATCCATTTTCATCAGCGGCGCGTCGGCCAGTTGCAGGAAGGTAATTTTATCGACCGGAATATCGTCGAGATTAATCAACTGATCGCCAAGGGAAAGCACATGGAAGCTGTCGAGTACCAGCCCCAGCGCCGGGCTGTTGACCTGTTTTACACGCTCCCACGCCTGGCGATAACGGTTCACATGGGTGCCCCACGCCAGCGCTTCATAACCGACGGTGATTTCATTCTTCTTCGCTAATTCAGCCAGATGCGCGAGGTCACTGACCTGCAAATCAAGATTCGGCGAACAATCGGGTGCCACGTTGCTACACAGCAGCATGGTGTTGCACCCCAGCTCGTGCATCAGGGCAAACTTACGCCGCGCACGTTCCAGATTGCTGGCAAACTGCGGGCGCGACGCGCCTTCGAAATCGCGGAACGGCTGAAACAATGTAATAGTCAGCCCGAGATCGGCCGCCATTTTTCGCACATCGGCAGGCGAGCCTGGGTAATAAAGAAGATCATTTTCAAAGATTTCTACACCGTCAAAACCAGCAGCCGAAATTGCGGCCAGTTTTTCAGGCAACGTGCCAGAGATAGATACGGTTGCAATTGAACGCTGCATGATGGCTCCTGGTCTGTCGGGATAAGTCGGTTAATGTTGTATCATTTGGTTCATATTGCAAATTTATAGTTAATTTATTGTTACCCCAGATCACACCTCAGAAAGTTAAAAAAAATAGCGGGCGATTACCGAACAAAACAAAGTGGGGTTACACTTTTCAATCTCTCACTGGCAATCAAAAGGCAGACACAACATGTCAGATAATAACTATCAGCCGCCAAAAGTTTGGACTTGGCAAAAAGGCGAAGGCGGCACCTTTGCTAACATCAACCGTCCGATAGCGGGCCCAACTCACGAACGCACGCTACCAATCGGCAAGCATCCATTGCAGCTTTATTCACTTGGCACACCGAACGGGCAGAAGGTGACTATTCTGCTTGAGGAGCTGCTGGCTCTGGGTGTAAGCGAAGCTGAATACGATGCGCATCTGATTCGTATCGGTGAAGGGGATCAATTCTCCAGCGGCTTTGTAGACGTGAACCCGAATTCAAAAATCCCGGCACTCATGGACCATTCGGTAACACCACCGATTCGCGTGTTTGAATCCGGCGCAATCTTGCTCTACCTGGCGGAGAAATTCGGCCATTTCCTGCCTAAAGATCTCGCCGCACGCACTGAAACCTTGAACTGGCTGTTCTGGTTACAGGGTTCAGCGCCATATCTGGGCGGTGGCTTCGGTCATTTCTATAATTACGCACCAATGAAAATTGAGTACGCAATTAACCGCTTTGCTATGGAAACTAAGCGCCAGTTAGACGTGCTCGACAGGCAGCTGGCGACACATCGTTTTATTTCAGGTGATGATTATACGATTGCAGATATCGCCATTTGGCCGTGGTACGGCAGCCTGGCAAAAGGCGGGCTGTATAGCGCGGCTGAATTCCTCGACCTCGCTTCGTACAAAAACTTCGTACGCTGGGCCGATGAAGTAGCAAGCCGCCCGGCGGTTAAGCGTGGGCGCATTGTTAACCGCACCTTCGGTGAGCCGTCTGAGCAGTTGCATGAACGCCACGATGCGTCGGACTTTGAATTACGTACCGAAGATAAGCTGGCGAAGTAGACACAGTTGTACTCAACCACGCCCTGCAAGTTTTCAGTATGCAGGGCGTAAAAATTTAAAATTAAACAAACTATGGGTGGTTTAAGCCTAACCGTTGCAGGTAAGTTGCCGTCTGAATTATTCAGTGAGCAAACTGCAAGGAAATATCGTGTTAAAAAAATTCGTACTCGTATTCACTTTCGTTATTGCCGGATGTGCCAATCCAGGTGATGAGACGGTTGACGCCCTAAATACCCTCGAATTCCATCCCGGCACGATGTCTCCAGCTATTAATAGCAGTCCGGAAGAATTGCAAACTTTGCATACTTCTAATAAGGAGGTGATTACCCGTCTCACCACAGAAATAAAAGCGGCACGGGTCGATAACCTCAGAAGTGTAGATGTTTTTGATAATCGCTATGGTATTGATGATGTTTTCCAGGCGCTGACTCGGCTCGAACAATTTGATGAGCTGAATAACACTTATCTAAAAGATCAAAACAAAGATGGGTTAGTGCAGATTGGCAAAGCCTTAAAACCAATAAAAGAGAAAACATCCTGAGCCAACTAAAATTGGTGGATGTCGCTTACGCTAGTCCACCTACCAACGACTTACCGTAGCTCGGATAAGCGATGCTCCATCCGACTCTCGTTCACTCAATAATCAGTAAAGTTGCTTCTCAATCAGCATTTGCTGTAACTGCTTTTTTTGTTCCGTGGATAATACCTGGCTGACATTAAACAGGTACTTTGCTCGCTGGTAGCGCACCTTACTCTGAATATCACCGATGGCATTAAGTTGTTTCTTCGCTGCGCTATCATCCCAGACGCCAGAATGGAACATATCAACAATCGCATCTTGTGTTAAAGCATCGGTATTAATTTTGGCGATCTCTTTTTGCGTATCTTCACGCAATGCTTTTACCTTCTGCGTTTGCTCTGGTGAGAAATTTAATTGCTTCGCCAATGAATCCTGCGGCAGCGTTTCTGTAGCAGAAGATGCAACAGCCATTCCTGAAAAAGCCAGTGCCGTAATCAATGTGGCAATTTTAAATACTTTCTTCATCCTATACCCTTAAACATAGTGTGTATTAATAGCATCTGAACGCCCACATTATTAACGCAGTAACAACATCATTAGAAATCATTAGTTATTTATTTTTAAACAAACCAATTAATTGTATTTAAAAGTTTATTATTATAATAAAGATTATACGTCACATGGAGTATCTAATGCTTATCACACAAATTATAACTTTGTTCTTATTCGTATTTTTGCAATGGATTATTGTCAAACGTACCGGACTGAAACCCTGGGTTTCACTTTTATTACTACTTCCGCTAATCAATTTGTTCGTATATTTCTATATCGCAACTGCACGCTGGCCAAATGAAAAAAACCAAAAATGTCCAGATTGAATCAAGTGAAAAACTACATCGCAAAGAAAAACAGAACCGTCAAGGTTGGCTGGCAGGGTTATTTTCATTACTGTACACTATATTTGCGGTGATATTTAATGAATACAGTAATTATGTTGAATTGAAATACCTACAAACTCCTGTTGAGTTTTTAGTTATTGCACTACTCACCTATCTTATTTTTATCAAGAGCAATATTGGCGCAGTGCTTATGGTTATTTATTTCGCCACACACAAGATAATACTATTACTTTCTGGGCTTTATTTCTCAGTAAGTAACATCATTATCGATGTTGTTTTGTTTTACTGCTATCTTACTGCGGCCCGCGAAATTAATTTCCCATACAAAACCTAATAAAAAGCCACACTATGTTGCCATAGTGTGGCTGCTGAGCACTAACTATTTGATTATTACTTACATAGCCTACATCCTTATTGGCTATAAACAGCATAGAACCATTTTCCTCAGTACTCAATTATCTTTTTATTTAAAAATAAATGCTGCATTATGGATAAAAAAATACCCGCCGGACAGGCGGGCACATTGTATTGTGCGCAATAAAGCACACAAACAACATTAAAAAATATCTAATCACTCGGGATTGATAATATCAATGAGACTTGATGCATCAACAAAATAATTTTAATGCGCGATTTGTTATCGGGCAATTGTCTTCGCATATAAAAATAAATTGATCAGAAGTTGAAATTAACCGCAGCGTAGCCCCCATCGGCTAAGATGTTATCGCTATGACCATCTTTTCCCTGCATACCCACATAGCGATATCCACCTTCAACTGACAGCGTTGGGTTAACTTTCCAGCGAATGCCTGCGTTCGCTTCCCCATACTGGTCAACCCCACTGGAGAGTGAATCAGGCGAATAATATGCATCACCAAACAGACTAAAATGATCACCAAGTGGAAGTTGCGCGCCACCGCCAACGGCTACGGCATAACCTTCATCACCATCACTCGGATTGAGGTACAGTGTTTTCCCACCCAATGTCACCAAAACAGACCCAAGCGGTATATTCCAGCCCATTCCCAGACTGGCAATATCACCATCATTATCGTTGTGCGCCCAATTACCATTGAAGGTAAAACCCGGTTCGTTTGCACCAAAACTCATTCCAAGATTAGTCCAGTCGGCACCAGCCTCACCGTGAAATGCCACCGCATTGGCATTCGTTACTGCAAAGGTGTTGAATACGATTAACGCAATAAGAGTCTTTTTCATCATAATCCTTGAAATCACTGCAGAGAGATAACTCTATGGTTTTGATATTTCAGGGACGGATGGTATTCAGACTCCCAGGGAGAGGGAATTTGATTTTTGTTTAATTTTAAATAAAAGAAGATTGGGCGAAAATTATTTCGCCAGTACTTTTAGTTATTAGCCAGAATGTAAACCTGCCTCAGAATTTCTCCGGCAAGTTGATCACCGCCAGTAAATACCCACCACGCTTAATATTGATGTACCCGCCGTTTTTTAGCGCAAACATTACATTCAAAATACTGCTGCGCGATAAGTGAGTTCTTTCCTGAATGTAATCAAGAATGGAAGTTCTCAACCGCGAATCTTCAGGCAGGCGGTTCATTTCAATAAGATGGCCTCGAATGATGGAATAGGTGCGTTGCTGCACCACCACAGAATCGCGATAGAAAAGATGGGTAGTATAATAAGCGAGTATCACCGCAATATCTTTCCACATCCCTTCCTGAGTAATGATTTCATGAGCAAGGCTGGCATCAAGACGCAGCATGGTGCATTCAGTTTCTACACGCAAAATATGGCTGCGTAATGGCTGGATGCTTTCTGCAATACCAAACAGATTCTGGCCAGAGACCGTAGCGATAACCAGGCCATCAGCCGCCCGCAAGACAGAGATCTCGCCTTGCTTGAAGATATAAAATTGCGGGATCTCTTTATATTCCCAGTTTATCCGTTTACGGGGAATCACCTCCATCGGTGTTCCGTGGGGTTCGAGGATGGCAATCAGACGCTGGATAGCGGATTCCGGGCGGGTTGGAGGAGAGATAGTCATTATTTTTCCTGAAATTGCTCACTGTATGCACAGGTTCCTTGAAGTATATACCACGCCAACGATCTGGCTGGGTGCGCTACATTGCGGTGTTTGGCTTATAGATACAACCGTGTTTATTAAAACTAAAACAATATTCAGCAACATTCTTACAACTATTTCCATGATGCAAAGAATTGTAATTTCCAGGTTTTCCTCTTGCACACTATTATGGCTTTGTGCAATTGAATATTTATCCTCTATTTATTTTTAAACAAAATAAAAGTGGAGCGATACTCACCTTATCTTTAGTGTCTCCAGACATTTTCTCACGGGGGGCACCCATCTATGTTTCTCGATTACTTTGCCTTAGGCGCACTTATTTTCGTGGCACTGACGCTCTTTTATGGCGTTATTGTTGTACACGACATCCCCTATGAAATAGCAGTACATCGTAATCATCCCCATCAAGATGCTATTCATGCAGCAGGATGGGTAAGCCTATTTACTTTGCATGTTTTATGGCCGTTCCTGTGGATCTGGGCGATGTTATATCGTGAAGACAGAGGCTGGGGGTTTGCCGTCAAAAATAATGAAATGGAAATGCTACGTGAAAGGTTACTCCGGCTGGAGTCCTTGCATGAGAAAAACCAAAGCAAGTCATCAGTAACCGACTAATTGAGCAGGATTCATTGTGGATTTATTACTCATTCTTACATATACCGCCATTTGCTTCGGTATATTTAAATTCTTTAAAATTCCGTTAAATAAATGGAGTGTGCCTACCGCTGTGTTGGGTGGCATTATTCTTATTGGCTCGTTGTTATTATTAATGAATTATAACCATCCATACACCGAACGAGCCCAGATGGTTACCGTTACGTTACCCATCATCCCCGAAGTGCAAGGCGTCGTGGTAGAAGTGACCGCCAATGCCAATCAAAAGATGAAAAAAGGGGATTTCCTATTTCGGGTTGACCCCACTGCCTATGAAGCCAAAGTCGAAGCAATAAAAGGTGAGATAGAAAGCGCTCAGCAAAATGTAGAGATGCTCAAAGCACGCCTTGCTTCCGAAAACGCCGATATCGCACAGGCAAAAGCAGAGCGCGATTTAGCCTTGAAAGATGCCGACCGTTACCGCAACGGCAGCCGGGACAAACTGAAAAGCCCGTTTACCGACCAAGAAGTGGTTCGCGCACAGCAGACGTATCTGGCCGCGCAAGCACAGTGGCGCTCTTCCCTCTCAAAGAGAGATCAAACAGCGGCACAGCTTGATGCCATGATAAACGGTGAAAACGCCACGGTTTACCGGCTGAAAGCAAACCTCAAAGAAGCAGAGTACTTCCTTGCAAAAACCGTGATTCGCGCGCCGAGCGATGGCTACGCGACACAGCTTTTGCTGAAACCCGGTATGTTCGTGCGTCCGTTGCCGCTGCGCCCGGTGATGGTGTTCGTTCCGGATCAAAAAACCAGTGTTTATGCCGTATTCCGCCAAAACTCCGCCCTACGCTTAGTCGCAGGCGACCAGGCCGAAGTGGTATTTAATGGCCTGCCCGGCAGTGTCGTGCAAGGCACTGTAAAGCAAATCCTCCCCGCGATCGCTAACAGCAGCTATCAGGCGCAAGGCCATCTACAAGGCTTGAGCCTTGACCCGAAACTCGACGGTATTTATGCAGAAATTGAGCTAAAAAATGTTGCCGATGTTCAAAGGCTACCCGCTGGAACCATGGGCCAGGTCGCAGTGTATTCCGGTTATTTCGAGCACGTTTCCATTATTCGCAAAATCCTGCTGCGCATGACCAGTTGGATGCACTATCTCTATATTGATCATTAATTTAAGGTAAGAAAGGGAGCCACCCATGCAGAAAACAAAAATGTTTATTCTCTTCGCCATCGTTATTCTGACGTGGGGAACAACCTGGCTTGCCATGAAGTTTGCATTGGTCAGCATGCCGCCGATATTTGCCACCGGGCTGCGCTTTTTAAGTGCAGCACCCCTGCTGCTATGGCTGCTGCATATTACGCGCTCATCATTGTTATTTCCGCCTGGGCACCGGTTTTTCCAGTTCTGTGTGTTCCTATTTTGTTTCTGCCTGCCCTTCACGCTGGTGATTTACGGCGAACAGTACGTTAACGCCAGCACTGCCGCGATAATCTTCGCCGGAATGCCCGTCGCCGTGCTTCTGATTTCTATTGTGGTACTCAATGCCCCTACCAGCCTGTTGCAGCTAATTGGCGCAATGCTGGCTATGCTTTCCCTGTTTTGTCTTTTGCAGGAAGAGTCCAGAAACAGTCTCAGTAATAACTGGAAAGGCGCATTTGCTGTCGTAGCGGCCGTCACCATGCATGCTTTTATGTATGTGCAATGCAAGAAGCGCAGTTGCCAGGTTTCGCTTTTCACATTTAACGCCCTGCCTTGCCTGGCTGCTGGTTTACTGCTCACATTGACTGGCGCGGTAGTGGAAAGGCCGGAAATTGAAAACATCACCTGGTTGTCTTTTTCTTCGATTCTTTACCTGGGCGTCGTGGCTAGCGTATTCGGGATCTTGTGTTATTTCTCGCTGCAAAAACGCATTTCGACTTTTAACACCTCTTTGGTATTTATCTGCTTTCCCGTTATCGCGGTCATCCTGGAATGTGTGGTGATGGGCAGCGTATTTTCTCAAACATCGTGGATTCTGCTCGCGGGAATGTTATGCGGCGTGTTGCTGTCCGTCATTCCAGTAGAGAGAGAAAAAATGGCTACAACAGCAAAACGTTTGTGTAATTAGCACGATTTTTTCATCGCCATATTTACAAGTAATTAATAGCTGTTAAGAATGTATATTATTTGCTCATAACTGTGGTCAATGTCAGAAGAGATACTCAGGCAGCAGATTCAGAACCTTAAAAAACACAATGCCCGACTCAAAAGAATTGCACACGACTCTCGCAATAAGCTCAGTGCAGCACTGGACGGGACAGGCTTATGTTTATGGCAGCTCGATGTGCCAAGCGGAAAGTTGGTTATTTTCAACCGTCGTTGGGGTTCCATGCTGGGCTTTCAGCCCAAAGAACTTAGCGCTCATTTTGATGTGTGGCGTGAGCACCTGCATCCTGAAGATAAAGAGATGGTGCTGTCCGCGTTTTATAACCACCTCGAAGGTAAAGCGCCATTTTATGAAGCACTGCATCGCATGCAGGCGAAAAATGGCACCATCACATGGGTGCTGGATCGGGGCCGAGTGACCCAATGGAGTGATGATGGGAAACCGCTGAAAGTGACCGGCACCCACATTGATATGACCAAAGAAAAGCAGTACGAGCAGCAACTGGCAAAACTCGCCAATCACGACCCCCTCACAGGCCTTGCCAACCGCCACGCGCTACAGGCGCAGTTTGATCTGTTAAAAAAACTTGGCCCACTTTCGATAGCATTTATCGATCTCGATGACTTCAAAAACGTTAACGATACGCTGGGCCACCGCAGCGGTGATGAAGTGCTGTTGCAACTCAGTCAGCGCCTGCACGAATCCTGCCCGCCAGAGGTCACCATTGGCCGCATTGGGGGAGATGAATTTATCCTGTTATTGCCCTGGTCGCTGGAGCATTCCGAGGTAAACCACATCGCCAGGTGCTGCCTGGATGCCGCCATCACCCCGTTCGAATTAGGTAATGGCGCCGCTAAAGTAGGAGCATCTATTGGGGTGAATGAATCCTGGGCGGATGACACTTTTAATAATGCAGTCATTCGTGCCGATGAGTCGATGTACTTAATTAAACGCACCGGCAAAAATGGCATCGCCTTGGGTGCCAGGATTATTATTCAGTCTTAAACCAAGTATTTGCGGAACCAATCAATGGTTCTCGTCCATGCAAGATCTGCCGCGGCTTTGTCGTAACGCGGTGTCGAATCGTTGTGGAACCCGTGATTCACGCCGGGGTAGATGTAACCTTGGTAGACTTTATTATTGGCTTTCAGAGCCGCTTCATAAGCGGACCATCCCTCATTTATGCGCGAATCGAGCTCGCCATAATGCAGCAATAAAGGTGCTTTGATACGCGGTACATCCTCAATTTTTGGCTGGCGACCATAGAACGGTACGGCGGCTGCTAATTCCGGGTAAGCGACCGCTGCGGCATTGGCCACTCCTCCTCCGTAACAAAAACCGGTGATACCCACTTTTCCCGTGACCGCATCGTGATGCATCAAAAACTCTATCGCGGCAAAGAAATCATTCATCAGTTTGGTCGGGTCGACCTGGGATTGTAGCTCGCGGCCTTTTTCATCATTGCCAGGATAGCCGCCAACCGAACTTAATCCATCAGGAGCTAATGCAATAAAACCCGCTTTGGCAACGCGCCGCGCCACATCTTCGATGTAGGGATTAAGCCCACGGTTTTCATGCACCACGACCACCCCCGGTACTTTGCCCACGGCTTTTGACGGGCGCACCATGTAGGCCCGCACTTTGCCGTGGCCCTGCGGACTTGGGTATTCGATATATTCAGCGACAATATCTGGGTCGGTAAACTCCACTTGCGTCGCAAAGGCATAATTTGGGGTCAGCAATGTACCGAGTGCCACAGCCGAAAGGCCACCAACAACAAATTTCCCCGCCAGATCGAGAAACTCGCGTTTGCTGATTTTGCCATGTACATAAAAATCGAAGTATTCGAGTAATTCAGGAGGGAAATCTTTTGCGGTAAGTCTGGTCATTTGCAGGCCCTTTATCGGTAAAAGATAGATAAATAATGGCCTGCATTTAATGATTTTGCCTGGTTCTAATTTAAACGGGATTTCACCACGTTAACCCGCCAAATCCCGAAGCACACCAGCACAAGCGCCAGCGCATAACGCCACTCAAGAATGCTCTCTTGCAGGAAGATTGCCGACAATACCGCACCGGATACCGGGATCAGGAAGTTAAATGGTGCAATCATTCCCACACGGTTATGTTTGAGCAGCAGGCTCCACAGTGCAAACGCCACGGATGATAACAACGCCAGGTAACCCAGAATGGCCACCGACTCCCAACCATGAAACGCAAGCGTACCGCCGCAGGCATAGCCGCCAGCCGTGAGCACAAGGCCACCAATAGCCAGTTGCCAGCCGGTCATAATCGTCGCATCCATAGTTTGCGAAATACGCTTACCGTACAACGACGCGGCAGAAAGAATAAACGCCGCCAGCACCACGAAACCATCGCCCATCAGGCTGAAGCTAAAGTCCATCAACTGGCTGTTGAAGTTCACCACCATCACACCGGCAAAACCGAGCACGCAACCCACGACTTTGTTGATGCTGAGTTTGTCGTTTTGGTAGATAAAATGCGCCAGTAACACGCTAAAGAAAGTACCGGTGGCATTCATAATTGAGCCTTTAACACCGGTGGTGTACGCAAGGCCAATATAGAAGAAAATGTATTGAATTGCGGTTTGCGTGACGCCCAATACGGCCAACTGGGAATACTGCTGGCGCGACAAACGAGCAATCGGCTTACCCTGTAAAAACGCAAATGCCAGCAACAACAAACCAGCAATTACAAAGCGGTATCCGGCAAAGACAATTTTGCCAGGCAGGTCGTCCGTCGCTATCTGAAATATTTCATAGCCGTTTTTAATTGCCGGGTAAGCACTACCCCATAACAGGCAACAAAAAGCGGCCCCCATCCATGCGATTTTCTTATTAGTAAACCGTGAAACGTTATTACTCACGCCTCTTCCCTTAACCAAAATTAAACTGTCGTTTCAGAATCGACCATTATCCTTCAATAAAGAAAAATAGCGATAGCGCCATCCACACTTTGCGCGGTGGATGGCACGACGTTTAATTTAAGGCTTAGGAAGATGCGAAGGACGCGCTTTCGGATGCACGGCAAAGTGCCCTTCTGGCGCATTATCGACTTTCACATGAACCAGATCCGGAGCGTGACTTTTAATGGTTTTATCGCGGAACAGATAGACGTTAAACGGCAGAATAAACACCAGTACAAAGCAGACAATCAGCAGACCGCCATACACATCGTGGGCGTGGGCACCGGGAAGCGAACTTGGCGGAATAAATGACACAATAAACGCCAGCACCGACACCACCAACCCTGAACAGGCGATAGCCAGTTTCACTGGTTTCCCACCCGGAACCTGGAAGGCACGTTTTCTGTCACGCTGCTTACGCACCAGTTGGATATACCCCAGGAACAACATCAGATAACTGCACAGATAGATAACTACGGTGAGTGACAGAGCCACGAGGAATGACATATTGCTACCGCCGCCAGTATTGGTCAGGACAATCAGCGCAATGGAAGTGATGATCAACTGAGAGATCACCAGCGCTACAGGTACGCCGTTTTTATTAACTTTGGCAAAACGCGCAGGCAGCAGACCTTGTCGTGCTGTCACTAACATGCCGCGAGAAGGGCCGACAATCCACGAAGCAATCTCTGCTAACACACCCAACATCAGCAATGCCGCAATGACACGCACCGCCCATTCAAAACCTGGGCCGTAATAACCAATCAACGTACTAAATGCCTGCATCACCCCAGCGGAGAGGTTGATTTCATCATGCGGAATAACCGCCGCGACCGACAGACCGCCAATCGAGCTAAGTACAATAGCGGCAATCACCAACAGAATCATCGCCAGTGGGTAATCACGCGCCGGGTTGGTCATCTCATTGACGTGAGTCGCTGAAGCTTCAACGCCCATATAACTGAGCACAAACGCCACAAACACCACTAATGTGCCAATTTGTGAAAAATCAGGGAAGAAAGTCGCAGCCGACATTTCAATTGCCAGCGGCTGGCCGTTATAAAGCCAGGCCACAGCCAGCCCCACCAACACGATTGCCGGGAATAAAATCCCAAAGAAGAAACCCGCTTTAGCAATGCGCGCTGTGTAGCGTGTACCTTTAAATTGTGTAAGCGCCAGGCCCCATAAAATAATCAGGGCGGCGATGGTTTTTACTAGCGGATCGGTATTTAACGCAGGCCAGTTAAGGATGTATGAGAGCGCGCCAAGCACAAAATAGAGCATCGGAATAAAACCGATGGCGATTTGCAAATAACTAAAGCAAATCGCCGCAAACCCCCAGCGTTCACCAAGTGTATTGGAAACCCAGGCAAATAAACCGCCCTCCTCCCAGCCTTCAACGGTTGCCATTTCAGCAGCGCACAAACCAACGGGAATAAACCAGAAAACCCCGCCCATCAGCAGGAAGAAAATCAGGCTAAAACCGGAAGTGGCAAACGTTGGATATTCATAAACCGCCATCACCATTGAGGCAGTAATCGCGAAAAAGCCAAGCAAAGTCAGTGACCTTGCTGGGGAATTTGTCGTTGTGGTGGACATAAGTCTCTCCGCATCCGCAAGCTGATGCCTGCGGATGTTTTTGGTTGATAGATAAGAAAGTGTCTTATGCGTGGTTGAAGCCACCCGCTTCTTCGGCAGTCAGCGAATGCGTAACCGGATTTTTCTCCAACGCCTGAAGAGTGCGTTTCAGATCGGCAATCAGTAATTCAGCCAGGTCGGTACTCATTCCGTGACGAACCAGGATGCGTTGCACCACTAAGTCTTCACGATGTGTTGGCATGGAATAAGCCGGCACCTGCCAGCCACGGCTACGTAAGCGGTCAGCAAGGTCATACAGAGTGTATCCATCATTCTGATGGTCGGCTTTCAGCGCCCAGGTCAGCGCCGGGATACCGTTCAGGTGGTTGCCGTCAAAAATAATCTCGAATGGACCAATCGCGGCAATTTCTCGAGCCAGATACTGCGCAGTCTCGTAACAGGCCATGTGAATTTTGCGATAGCCTTCGCGGCCCAGGCGCAAGAAGTTGTAATACTGCGCGACAATTTGCCCACCAGGACGCGAGAAGTTCAGCGCAAAGGTCGGCATATTGCCGCCGAGGTAGTTAACGTTAAAGATAAGCTCCTCTGGCAGGTCCTGCTTTTCACGCCATACCACCCAACCGGCACCAAGTGGTGCAAGACCAAATTTGTGGCCAGATGCGTTAATGGATTTCACACGCGGTAGACGGAAGTCCCAATCGATTTCCGGTGCGCAGAACGGAGCAAGGAAACCACCGCTTGCGGCATCCACGTGTATTGGAATATCCAGCCCGGTTTTCTCGAACAGGTCATCGAGCGCATCGTGAATTTCTTTCACTGGTTCGTACTGGCAGGTGAAGGTAATACCCAATGTCGGCACCACACCGATGGTGTTCTCATCGACATATTTCAGTGCTTCTTCAGCCGTCATCATCAGGCGATTACCTTCAAGTGGCACTTCGCGCAGCTCAACATCAAAGTAGCGGGCGAATTTGTGCCAGCAGATTTGTACCGGGCCACACACCATGTTTGGTTTATCAGTAGATTTCCCGGCCAGTTCACGGCGTTTGCGCCAGCGCCATTTCAGCGCCAGGCCGCCAAGCATCGCGGCTTCAGAAGAACCGATGGTTGAGCAACCGAGCGTATCGGTGGCTGCTGGAGAATGCCAAAGGTCGGCGAGCATATTCACGCAGCGCTGTTCCAGTTCAGCGGTTTGCGGGTACTCGTCCTTATCAATCATGTTCTTATCGATGGAGAGATCCATTAACTGGCGAATCTCATCATCCACCCAGGTCTGGCAGAAGGTCGCCAGATTCTGGCGTGAATTGCCATCAAGCATCAGTTCGTCATGAATGGCATGAAAAACATTACGTGGATTGCTTTCTTGAACCGGGAATTCGTTTTTTGGCAGTGAAGTGGATAATTCTACAGATGCATAAACATCGTCATTTTCATTTTCAGCGGGTTGAATGAGCATAGTCATAATTAATCCTTTTTCGTATCAGATAAATTTATTATTCAGTTACTTTAGGGCTGGAGTTATTTCACCCAGTTTGGCATGCGGTGTTTTTTGACATTGCTTGAATATTTTCGGCACCGCTACGGTTTCGACCTCATGCCAGTGAACATAATCGCCACCTTTAAAATCGGTATTTCTATTGACTACCCAAAAGGCGATTGGCGTCATGGATTTCGGATTCATATCCATAAACTCCTGACAAGTCATATTTTGTGGCGTCGTTTCTTGCTCCGCAAAAGCAGAATTAATAGAAGTAGAAAGAGCCGCAGCAGCAATAATTATCGAGATACTTACTTTAATATTCATAAATTATTCCAGTAGTTATTTTGAATCTTTTGACGCCAGTCGTTTAGGTTGTGCCAGCGCCAATTTCTTACGCAAAGAGATAAAACTCCCGGCGCTGAAGATCATCTCCAGGCCAATAAAAGCAGTGGTGAATAGATAAGACTGCTCAGGGTTCATGCCCAGCCATATGGCGGCAATCAGCAGGTCAAAAATACCGATAAAAATGTTCCAGACAGCCCCGGAACGCCCGCGCATGGTGAAGCCAGAAACGATGCGTGAAACGCCACCGATAATGAACAGACAACAAAATATTATCGATAGAGAATTCATCCCAACCATGGGATTGGCGACGAAGCTGTAACCCAACAACAACCAGGCTAGAGCGAAAATCGCACTGACAAATTTTGATTTCCAGTGCTGTTGGCGAAAGACAACCAGGCAGTAAAGAGTATAAAAGCCGCAAATCATAAACATCATGCCAATGATATAACTGAGATACAGTCCTGACATAAATGGATAGATAAGACAGCAAGCGCCACATATAAGCAGCAGCACCGCCATGACCAGAGCATGTTTTTTATAATAAAGACGAGAAGCTTCGCTCAGCGCCTTCATTCTATATTGGTTAAAGATGAACATATTATCTCCGCCGTAATTTCAATGGTTGAAATGGTAGTCCCCACCTGGCTGCGGAGTAAATAAGAGTGAAGAGTCATTGTTATACGCTGAGTCTGACATCTGTCTGCGTCTTCTGACATATGTCAGACTCAGCTTGCATTATTCATTCGGCGCTCTGATTTTCATTGTGACACTTATTTTTTATTCTGGTGGCGTTTGGTGATGAACACCTATTTTATTAAGGAGAAGATAATGAAAAAATTAATTCTGGCAGGTCTGTTGGCAACCATGATGAGTTCTACACCTGTATTAGCAGCAGCGACTGCAACCCCAACACAGACCGCTGCGGCAACCGCACAAATCCAAAAAGAAGCGGCTGATGTAATGCAAGTTGCGGTTCAGGGTGCCAATGCAATGCGTGATATTCAGTTTGCACGCCTGGCGCTATTCCACGGTGAACCCGCCAGCGCGAAGAAATTGACCGACGACGCAGCAACTTTGCTCAAAGATGACAGCGCTGACTGGAAGAAATTTGTCAAAACCGATGCCAAAGCGAAAATGATCGACGATCAATACGTGATCATTAACGCAACCGTAGCGCTGTCTGAAGACTATATTGCGACTCCAGCAAAAGAGACCGCCATCAAATCTGCTAATGAAAAACTGGCAAAAGGTGACCAGAAAGGTGCGATGGATACCTTACGTCTGGCTGGTATTGGCGTGATGGAAAATCAGTATCTGATGCCACTTAACCAGACCCGTAAAGCGGTTGCTCAGGCCAAAAAACTGCTGGCAGACGGTAAATACTACGAGGCGAATTTGGTACTGAAAGGTGCTGAAGACGGTATCGTGGTTGATAGCGAAATGTTCGCTGCCAGCAACTAATCTGCGTTTGTATTGAGAGTGCACGCGGGGAATGGTCGGGCGATAACTGCCCGACCATTCAATCTCAGTGGCTCATCAAGCTCTCTATCTCCACCTCGATTTCCCTCATAACTGTCGCAATTTCCTCTAACGCCTCCCGTCGCTCCTCAAGGGGTAGCGAATCATGGCGACGTGACTCAAAGGGTTCACAAAGTTTCTGCAAAGCAGTGATTTCCAGTATTTGCGCTGAGCCATGCAGACGATGTAGCGCATGCAAAAACATCTGCGGTTCATCTTCTTCTATTGAACGCACAGCAGCCTGCAAATCATTTGCCGAAGCTTCGCGGAAGGTATCCAGAATTTCATTCATCAACTTCCGATCCCCCCCAGTATTCGCGGTCAAAATACTGAGTTTCAAATGCCGGGTAACGCAAGGCATTGAACGGCCAATATCAAGTTTGCTGAGCTCATGGGTCAGCGTTTGAATCGATACCGGCTTAAACAGGCACTGATTCATCCCACTTTCCAGGCACTGTTCGCGTGACTGAGGCAAGGCACTTGCAGTAAGCCCCCAGATTTGCAGCCGCTGATTTTGACGACGTAACGACGCAGCCAGTTCAAGGCCATCTTTTTTTGGCATATTCACGTCAGTTATCAACAAGTCGTACTGCTTGCTGAGGATTTTGGCTTCTGCCTCCTCACCATCACAAGCTTCATCAACATTGAAACCAATGGTATTTAACTGCCGTTTGAGTAGCAGGCGATTAGTTGGGTTATCGTCTGCAATCAGAATCGACAAGCGCGGCAATGGCGACAGTGCCGCAGGTGTATCGCGCGTTGGCGTTAGCGATTGTTGAGCAGTTTCAACCGCAAGCGTGATCGTAAAAGTGGTACCCAGCGACTGGCGGCTGTTCATTTCAAGCGTACCTCCCATCAGCGTGACCAATTCTTTACAGATAACCAATCCCAAACCGGAACCCGTCTGTTCGCGTCCCTGACGTGCCTGAACGTAGCGGTGAAATAACGTTTCCTGCTCTTCCGGGCTAATCCCGCAACCGGTATCACTTACCGTAATCACTAACGTGCCGTGTTTATCCATTTCGGGGATCAGGCGAGCAGACACCTGAATATGCCCTTGTTCAGTAAACTTCAGCGCATTACCGACCAAATTGGTGAGGATTTGCCGCAAAGCCTGCGGATCGACCAGCACCCGATCATCGGCTGCCAAATGGCTAACGCAGCGCAGCGTAATACCCTTTTGCCGTGCCAGCGCATCAAACGAGTGACATTGCAGGTCGATAAGCTGAGTTAAATCAGTCCACTGTGGGGCAATTTGATATTTACCTGACTCAATTTTATCGACATCAAGGATCTTACCAATCAACCCCAGCAGCGATTGTGCCGTCGCCCCGGCAAGCGCTATCGCCTCTTTGCGTTGGCTGGAGCTGAGATCCGAACTCGACAGCAATTCTAAGAAACCCACAATAGAACTGACGGGCGTGCGTAACTCATGGCTCATACTCGCAAGGAAACGACTTTTCGCTTTAGTGGCCTGAATCGCTTTATCTTTTTCAGCCTCCAGTTCGTGAGATAGTGCCTCTTTAAGATGCAGCTGCTCTTCGAGTTGGCGCTGTGATTGCTTTCTTTTACGCACTTCACGCGAAAGCGATAGCCCCCATCCCAGGCTGATGGCGATAAGCATCAGCGCGAAGAGAACCAACTGATAGAACTGTTTGCTGTAAAGGCTCCAGGTATCAATCTGCACGCTGGAAATCTTCGACCACTTCTCCGTCATTTGCAGAATTTCGCGCGGAGGAATGGCTTGCAGCGCTTTGCCTAAAATAGACTTCAGTTCAGGCTCATCGCGCGCCATCGCAAAACTAAGAGCCGCGCTGGGCATACCTGGCAGCCGGGTATAGTGCATATTTTGCGGATAATAATGGTCAATCATGTAACGAGCGGAAAGCTCGGTGGTTATCGCCGCATCAACCTCCCCCTCCTCGACCATTTTCATCGCCACTTTGACATTATCCGTTTCAATCCACGTCGCCTGTGGGAAACGAAGCTTGAGGTCGTGCGTCAAAATATGCCCCGCTGCCACGGCGATATGCCGGGGTTTTGCCAGCATTACGTTGGCATTTTCTCGGTGTGCGGTAACCAGTACGAAAGAGACATTCATCAACGGATCGCTAAACGAGATAAATTTCTGTGGCTGATTACTGAGGGTGGCGGCTGGGATCATATCCCACTGACCCGGCACCATTTTTTCAGCCATTTCTCTATTGGAATTAACGATAACTGGCTGAAACTCAAGGCCGGTTTGCAGTTGGACGATATTGAGCAAATCCGCCATGATGCCGCGCAGCTCGCCGTCATGATCGATAAGCGTAAACGGCGGGTAGTTTGGATTCACCAACACGCGGATTTTAGGGTGCTTTTTAAGCCAACTCTTTTCCTCGCTGCTGAACGGTATCGGGGTATTCAGGTAAGAAAGGTTGCCGCGATTTAGCCAGTTCTGCATGACCCGCATATGGGTTTCATTGCTAATTGCGCTAATAAAACTTTCCAGGACGTTTCGCAACAGCGGCTGATTCTGGCGGGTGACAAAATAGTTATATTGCTCCTGCTTGTTAAAGTAGTGCGTGATAACCAGCGATTGTGAGAAATATTTCGAGATGCAATTACCGGTGGTGACATTATTACCAATAAAATATTGGTTAAGACCTGACATCACGGACGACAGCGCCTGATAGTCGCTATCGTAAAAGGTGATTTTTGCGTTAGGAAAAGCCACCTTAATCACATCGAGAAATGAACAATCACGCACGCAAGCAAGGGTGACTTTTTTATTTGTTGCCAGCGGCAGTAAGGTGTTTTTGAGGGAGGTGACCAGTGTTGGCCAGGTCTTGATCAACGCTGAGGTTCGCAGCAAGTCGCTCCCCACTTCCTCGCGCTGAGATAACTGAGTGAGCAGAGTATCCACTTCGTTCCGGGAGAGCGCTGCCAGGGCTTCTTTTTCGCTATCGTACTGTTTGATAGCGACTTTAACATTCAGGTTTTTTTGTAATAGCGCGAGATAATCAGCATTAACACCCTGATAATGTTCGCCACCACTTTCATAATCTATCGGGGAAACTTCCGGCAGCCAGGTGCCGACTGTCAGATTATTATTCCGTGCCAGCCAGCGCGACTCATCGGCACTTAAACGAATATCCAGTGCCGATGGTTGATAATTACTTTTCAGCTCAATTAACTGAGAAGCACCGTAGGCTGAAAAAATGTTCAAGAAAAACATTGCTGCCAGATAAACATATAATAGAAACCGCATATTATTACCCTATTTTATTTCTTTGCGCATAATCATAAAGTTCCATTAATGAGGAACAATCTAACTTTTCCATTAAGCGACTTTTATAGGTGCTGACGGTTTTATTACTGATATTCATTTTGCTGGCAATGGTCGTGTAATCAATACCATTGAGAATATAACGTAATACTTTCATTTCCTGGGTAGATAACGTATCCAGCTTGTCCTGTTCTGTCCTCGCGGCACCGCTGAAGCGCTCGAGTGAGAATGGGAAATAGCTGTAGCCATTTTTTGCAGCCTCGATAGCCGCGAGGATATTATTCATGCCCTCTTTTTTGCTAACAAAGCCGTTAGCACCGCATTCAGCACTGCGTTTACCGTAGAACAATTCATTCTTAGCAGAGATGATAATAATGATGCCCACGTAGTGCCGTTTACGTAGCTGTTCCAGCACTTCAATGCCGCTGATGCAGGGAATATCAACATCGATAATTAACAGTTCAGGCTTGAGTTTCTCGACGGTTTGTACCGCATACTCACCACTGTCGAGCTCAGTGGTGACCGTGATACCGTTGGTATCGAGCAAATTTCGAATGGCTATGCGCGCCAAAGGGTGATCGTCAACGATTATCGCGTTCATTGCGTTATAAAATCCTGGTGTAGAAAAGAATAGCGAGGCCGGTAATATTATTACGTTTAGAGGTGAATCTGAGTTAGATTAAATTATAACTTGCCCGACCAAGTGTTCTAAAATATTTACACCATGAGTAAAAAACCAACAGAAAATCAATTTTATTGATTTAATCTACCTTTTTAATAAATAGGTTAATCCTAATTCATACCCTAAAAAATTCGTTTTGCAGGAAGGCGGCAACGCAGTGAATCCTCAGGAATTTACTCAAGTAAGTGACTGGGGTGAGCGAGGAAAGCCAACGCACATGCAATTTGAAGTATGACGGGTATAGATGATGTCGATCATATTTTTGATTACATGCGTAGGAATAGGATTTCAATTATTCAGGCAAGGTCTTAAATAAAAGTGTTAATTATTTCAATATTATCCCCCCATCCTTTCCCATTGGGAGAGGATGGGGGCGGTACTTAAAGATTAGTTACGGCTGTCCATTACACCGTGAGCTCTTTAGCCCGCTTTCACAGAAAATGGGAAGGGTGTTTTAGGCATTCGCCAGCTGTTTCGCCTTCTCTTCTTCTTCGCGCTGTTGCTGCTCGGTTTCCAGCATCTTTTTCTCGTAAACCTTGAAGAATGGATAGTAGATAGCCAGTGAAATAAAGAAGCAGACGAACACCAGCCCACAGGCGACCAGATTCCAGTTTGAGGTGATCAATGCCCCTAACGGAGCAGGGATGGTGAATGGTGGTTTCACCATCATGCGCGGAATAATTCCGGTGATGGTAAACAGATACACCACTATGGTGTTTGCCATCGGCGCAAGAATAAAGGGAACAGCCAGAATCGGGTTCATCACTATTGGCGCGCCGAAAATCATCGGTTCGTTGATGTTAAACAGCCCCGGAATAAAGGAGAGTTTCCCCAACGATTTCAGATAAGCAGCTTTAGAACGAATAAACAGCACAACTAGCGCAAGCGTCGAGCCAGTGCCGCCCATCTGCGCATACCACTGGAAGAACTGCTCGGTGAAAATATTTGGCAGCTCGTAAGCACTGGTTCCCGCCTGGAACATCTCCATATTCTGCACAATCGCCTGATCCCAAAGTGGGCGAATCAGTGGCCCCATTACCGCATGGCCATGAATACCGAATACCCAGAACAGATCGATAAAGAACTGCGTAACAATGCCGCCAAACAGATTCGTACCGGTCATAAACCCTTTGAGCGGCATGATGATGTAACTGATGATGGCGTTAATATCGATATTCAAAAAGTGACGCGGGATCCAGAAGATCAACACTACCGCGAGTGTCGGAAATAGCGCTGAAAACGAACTAGCCACCACTGGCGGCACGCCCTCTGGCATTTTGATTTCAATATTTCTGACTTTAATAAAACGGTAAATCTCGATAGCAATCAATGATGAAATAATCGCGCCAAACAGCCCCTGAGAACTTAGCGACGTAATGGGAATATAACGCCCGGAGACCGCGTCTCCGGCAACGGTAATGCCTTCTTTGATATTGACGGGCACAATCATCAGCAAGGTCGCCAGCATCGCCAACAGCCCGCTGGTAATATCGTTGAGCTTGTAACTTTTACCGAGGAACGAACCGATAGTAAAAGCAGCATACAGCGACATTAATCCCACAGTAAAACGGAACGGCACATCGAGCATATCGCGATACGGCGCGATGAAATCCATATAACCTTTAATCGGGATGTTGAGCAAAATAACGAAGAATGACCCGACAATAGTCAGCGGTAAAATTGAGATAAGACCATTACGGATTGCCTGCATATGCCGCTGGTTGCCAATCGCATTTGCCACCGGCAGCATTTTTTCAGCCAGTCGTTCAAAGTAAGACATTATTTCGCCCCCTCGAATCCGTTGTTTTCAATCACAGCCTTGAACCACAGGCCTGATTTTTTAAGCGAACGCTGCTGAGTCTCTAAATCCAGACGATAAAAACCGTAGCGATTTTTATATGCGTTTTGCCATGACCAACAGTCGATAAACGTCCACATGTGATAACCCAGGCAATTGCTGCCATCAGCCATAGCCTGATGCAAATAACTCAGATGCTCTTTGAGAAATTCAATCCGGTAATCATCTTGTACCTGACCATTCACCATGAATTGTTCTTCGTCAGAAATACCTATCCCGTTTTCCGAGACAAACCATGGCAAATTGCCGTAACGGTCTTTAACCACCATCGCGATGTCATAAAGTGCCGCAGGATAAATCTCAATACCACGCGAGGTATTCATCCTGCGCCCCGGCATAATATATTCTTCAAAAAACCGTTCTGGCATAAAACCATGCGGTTCTTCAAGCAGGGTTTCACGCGCTTTAACACGGCGCGGGCGATAATAATTTATCCCCAGTAAATCGATACGCGTGTTGGCAATAAGCTCACAATCACCAGGCTGAATGACCGGCAATTGATCGTATTCTTTCAAAATGGCAATCAATTCATCCGGGTAGCGCCCAAGCAAAATCGGCTCGTTAATACTGCGGGTATAAAACAGATCGGCCATTTCTGCGGCGTGTAAGTCCTCCGGCGCATCGCTGCGTGGATAAACCGGAATAACATCCATAATGATGCCAATCTGCCCGGCAATATTGAGCTCGCGCCAGGTGGCAACCGCTTTGCAATGCGCCAAAACAATATGATGGAGTACTTGCGCAGCACGGCGGAAACTGGTCACGTAAGGATAATGGCGAGGATGCAAATAGCCCGCTTCAGCAGGAATTAATGGTTCGTTAAAGGTGAACCAGTAGCGCACCCGGTCGCCAAAAAGCTCGTAACAAATCCGTGCGTAGCGGGCAAACGCATCCACAACCTCACGGTTTTCAAAGCCGCCTTTTTCCTGAAGTGCCATTGGCATATCAAAGTGATAAAGGTTAATAAACGGCTCGATGCCCTGAGCATTGAGCTCATCAATCACTGCGTTATAAAAATCGACTGCCTGAGGATTAATTTCCCCGTCACCATCAGGGATAAGGCGTGACCAGGAAATTGAGGTACGAAAGGAATTCAGACCAATATCTTTGGCGCGTTGAATGTCTTCCCGATAGTTCTGGTAAAAAGTTGAGGTATCGTCAGCCGTTACGCCACCGAAGAAGCGTTCGTTAAAATTATGTGAGGCGTAATCCCAAATATTTTCGCCTTTGCCATCTCCGGCCTGATGCCCTTCGGATTGTGTTGCGCTGGTTGCTGTACCCCACCAGAAATTCTCAGGAAAACGATATTTCATGACCCATCCTTATTGTGGATTTTTTAATAAAGACAGGGCCTGATCCAGCACCTTATCGCCCTGCATTGAGCCGTACAGCATCATATCAATCGCCGCCACTGGCACGCCGTGTGGCGCGGCTGCGCTGGATATACTCTGTAGCTGGAATTTCACCTGTGGCCCAAGCAAAATGACATCAGCATCCGTGATGATTTGGTCAAAATCAGACACCGGCACCGCCGTAATTTCTACTTCAATATTTCGGCTGGTTGCGGACTGTTTCATTCTTTCCACTAACATACTGGTGGACATTCCAGCAGCGCAGCATAAAAAGATCTTTTTCATCACATCTCCCTGGTGTAATAAGCACGATTACCCGCAGCATGCGGCAAAATATATTCTGAGGAGTGTGGGAAAAAGCAGCAAGTGAGGCGCAACACAGAATTGGTTTTATTGTCTGGTACTTTTGCGGGGTTTAATGACACAAGGCATAAATTAGTGATTACAAACAGAAGGATAGCACTGTTACTTTTCATAAAATCATTGAAATTTAATATCTAAATTTGCGACATAATAAGAAAAACTTCTACGTTTAGATATATTTCAAAACCAGTGTAAATGCTGCTTTTAAAGCATATTGTTTTCATCAGCAGCCTCACACCGGAATATTAAGATCTTTATTTGGCAAATCCACCATCAATAAAGACTTCATCCACCATTGCACTTCCCAACCGCATTGCGGAACAAATACGTGGCATACCGAGTGAAACGCCCTGGTGTGTTTGGGTAGTTGCAAAACTCACGGGCTGATGCTCACTGTCACAATCGTCGCCAAGCCACGCCAGAGCTTCTTTGCTTTCCATCATTCCAGTTGTCGAAGGAAACATCAGCCACTCATAGTAGTAATGGCGCGTGCGGGCTGAAGCATTCACATCGCTGGCGAGTTGGCTGATTGCCAGCGCGCGAGCTTGCTCAATTAATTCTGTGGCCTGCGATAAACGGCCAAAGCGCAGCGCGTCACCAAACGCGCCCCAGTACAGCTCCTGCAACGCGACATAGCAGCGACCAGCGGGAGAAAAGGTAAAATAATGCCCAGCCTGCCAGCGTGCAAAAACTTGCTCGCAATGTACGAAGCCCAAGTGAGTGAGGTCGGTGCCCTGTAATTGTGTTTCCAGATTACTGACACGCTGCGCCAGTTGCTGCTGAACCTGAATGAGCTGCTTGCGGGCTTCTGAGGTGTCATTGGTCACCCGTGCCGAAGTTAACGCCATGGCACAGATGCTTTCATATACTTTCTCAATTGCGAGGTGCTTCTTCGCCACCCGCTGGCAAAGATGCCCAAGCATCGCCAGCATCACTTCCGGCTTTTCAAGCAGAGCCTCATCCACTGCCCACTTCTGCAACTGGCTCTGGCCGATAAACTCCCCGGTCAGCCTCTGGTAATACGCTTTGCTTTGCTGAGAACGCCACGGTTCACGAGAGATACTGCTGTTTCTGGCAAAATCGACGACAAATTTCTCTGCAACACACTCCAAAGCGCGAGTTTGAGTTCCTGGTAATACACTGCTCATTGCTGTTCTACCGTAAAAAGCGTCTGAATATCATCCCGCAACAGGCGGGTGTCCTCATGGATGTAACGTGTGATTCTTACGCACTGCTGAAGCTGTTGGCGCAAAGCGGTCACCGCTTCTTCATTTTGCTGGCGCACCACCAGGCTTTGTTGCAGGTTAAGACGTATCGCTTCCAGTGCCTGGGAAAAATCAACAAAGAACGCCGCCATTCCTTCAGTCACAGACATTTCAATTTGCGCGGCCATATTCTGATTAAGCTGCAACAGGAAATCGCTGACGTGTTGACACAGTTTGCGTTGTACATCAGCTAAAGAAATGACGTAGCGACTTTGCATCACGGTATATCCTTCCCAGCCCCAATCCTCGCTATTAAGCCAGCGCGCAACCGTTCCGCGCATCCCGGCCTGGCGTCGCAGTTGGGAGACAGGAATATCCTGCTCTTCAATGAGTTCATTAAATGCCTGATTAGCATTGAAGTTTAATAAGCCAACATGAAATACCGGCAGACTGATATTGGTTCTAAATCCTGCTTGCGCTAACCCTTGTGCAACGCGAGCCTCTATCGGTTTTAGGGTGTTACGCAGCGTATCTGCCAGTTCAACTTCCAGATAACTAAAAAGATGGGTTAACTCTTCAGTCATCTTTTCCTGCGCGGCGGTCAGGATGATTTCGCATGAAGCGCGGATCCTGTGCAGCGCAATCTGTGCCGATTCTTCATCGTCAAAACTGAGCGTTTCATTGCGCGCATCAAAGTCATTACCGCGCTGAGTCCCAAACGACAAAGCCTGCCGCTGGAGCTTTTCAGGTACTTTTCCATGCTGAAAATAGTTCTGAATATTGTCATTAATCTGCTGTTCATAACGGCGAATAAAATCACTCATCGCTTCAACAGCCAGCTTAGTATTGCTCTGCGCAACGACGTTTGCGGCTTTCTGACTGGAAGCAGCAAGACTCATGTCATCTTCAAGGGCTGCGATATTCTGCTGCAGTTGCTGGCTGGCAATATGCAGGCCCTGGCAGCGGAAATTCAGGTAATCCTCCGCACCCTGCGTGTAATTCAGTAATTTCTGGCAGGCAGAACGCAGTGCGTACATTGAAGCATTGGCATGTGCCGCATGAAGCACCGTGTGAATTGGCTCAGCAAACTGCGAGTCCTCCCACAACAGCTCAGCCGCCTGGCGCAAAGCACCCGCATCGGCCAAATCCTCACTTTGCCAGCGGCGGCCCAGTGCAATATCAGCAAAATCCTGCACCCAACGCTGCTCATTCGGGTCCGGTAACTTGCCGTGCAATGCCAATTCATGGCGCGCACGATTAGCCAGATATCCCCACATCGATGACACAGGGAAGACATGGTGAGGCTCAATCGTTCCTTTCATGAGCGTGCCAGAAATTAACGCTTTAACCTGTTCTGCATCGTCACCATTTCTGTCTTTTTGGTCGAATTTATTCACCAGCGCATAGAGCGGGACAGATGACCCGGTGCCCAATATCGCTTTACGTACATCTTCGTCGGAAACGGATTTTAATTGGGTGTAATCCAATACCGCCAACACAGCAGAAGCCTGCGACAGCTGCTCCTGAAGCATTTTTTGTAGATGCGGCTGCCCGGCTTCGTTTGGCCCCGGAGTATCCAGTAATGTCAGTTGCCCATAGGCTTTATCCATTCCTGCTAAATGGACAAACTCCACTTCAATAACAGGAACATGCTCAATTGCGGCATAGGCCTTAAATGGAAAAGCTACATCCAGTGCTTTCGATAAACGCACTAAATCATTAAGGCTTTTCAGGCAATGGAAAATAGGTTGGGCACCAAGATAATGCTTAGCGAAAGATTCCCCTTGGGAAATACGGGTTAATAATCCCGTCATATCCCGATCAATTTCCAGGTGCTTTGACAGCGTTTCACGATCGGTTTGTTGCAAACGAATTTGCAATGTATTCATAAGCTGTTCGATGGGTTGAACATAGGGAAAATGCAGCACGGGTTCACGCTGGCCCGGGGTGTGACGAATGAGTGTCGGTAATGCTGTCATAGGGCGATTACGGTTAGGTAATACCTCAGTCCCAATAATGGCATTAATGGTGGTCGATTTTCCCGCTTTTACTGTTCCGACAATCGCTAATACCATTTCATGCTGAGTTATTTTGCGTAACTCATTTTGCAGCATAGCCTGCTGCGCCTGGATGCTGCGTGGGCTAAATTTTGCAGGGACGGCCCCTCCAGCTTGGGACTGCCCAAAATAATTAACGTCATGCTGTGTAGTAAAAGAAACTGTTTTTAGTGTATTCAGATTTTGCAGGGCGAGTTGTAATAACCGCTCTGCTTCCTGACTTAACTCAAATATTGCTTGTGTGTGCATAAAAAATCCTTACTTAAATCAAATTATCCGGATTTTTAAAAACCTTTATATTTTTTGTGCCTATTCAGTACCGGAAATTATAATTACGCGCGGAAATCATTTATTCGACAATATTATAATCAGGCTTATTTTTTCATAGCGTGAGTTTCTGGTTAAATAACCAGAAAGAAAGACCATAGCGTATTTTTATAAACTTATTCTGTATTTTCATCGCGAATTTGGCAATTGATTAACGTTTTAAAATAGCATTTTCTTATTACGATATTCTGGCTGGCGCAAGGCATAGCGGCAATCGTCCCCACAAAAGTAGGGTTTTAATGTATAATCACGCCACTTTTGGCGGGAAACCGCAATTTTTAAATCTTATTTTTGAGGATATGACGATGACACTCCCTCATTGCCCTAAATGCAATTCCGAGTACACCTACGAAGACAACGGTATGTTTATCTGCCCAGAATGTGCACATGAATGGAATGATGCCGAACCTGCTGCAGACAACGATCAACTGGTTGTTAAAGATGCCAACGGCAACCTGTTAGTTGACGGTGATAACGTCACTGTAATTAAAGATCTGAAGGTTAAAGGCAGCTCTTCAATGTTGAAGATTGGTACTAAAGTTAAAGGTATCCGTCTGGTTGAAGGCGACCATAACATCGATTGTAAAATTGATGGTTTTGGGCAAATGAAGTTGAAGTCTGAGTTCGTTAAGAAGAACTAGGTTCGTTCCCCCTGCCCCTGAGGGGCGGTTCCTGCAAAGCCAGAGAAGGTTCCGTTCACTAAACGTTCAGTGTTCCCTGTACTTACCGAAACGGTGAACGTGCCAAGGAGAGGGCGTTCTCTCCTTGGCACGTTCACCGTTCACAGATTCATGTGGGATCGCATAACGTACAGGTGAACGGAAACTCACCGAACCAGGCATAAGATACCCCTTTCCCCGCCTGGCTTGCCCAGACTCCCCCAACTAAACTTATTCTGCACTCCGCATTATGAGGAACGAACAATGTCTATCGGACCCTACATCTTTTTTGACGGCACCTGCGAAGAAGCAATAGCGTTCTACAAACAAGCCGTCGGTGCTGAGTTACTGTTTAAAATGACTTTTGGCGAAATGCCAAAAGACGAGAATCAGTCGGCTGAAGGATGCAGCAGCGGTTTTAACTGGCCGGACGATAAAATCATGCATGCCAATGTGCGCATTGGCGGTGGCGAAGTGATGATGAGCGACGGCAATATGTGTGCCGATAAAGTGAAACACACGGGCTATGCGCTGAGCCTTACCACCACAGATGTCGCAGAAGGCCAACGCTGGTTTGATAATCTCAGTGCAGGTGGCGATGTCACCATGCCGTGGGGGGAAACGTTCTGGGCAAAAGGTTTCGGCATGCTTACCGATAAATACGGTATTCCGTGGATGGTGAATGTCGAAAAACCGATGTAACCAAGCTCTGGGAAACTACCGTCAGCTCCATAACAGACGGTAGTTTCCCATTCCTTAACGTGCAATCGCCCAGTTAATGGGGATTGCACCCTCGCCGCGTAGATAATCCTGCAAAGGCTGCGGCCTATATGATTCGCTTAGCCATTCACCATTGATTGCCGACTGTTGAAGTAGCGTTGTGCCACAACTAAGACGCTCAATCACCGACTGGTGGACCATCGTTGATGAGGTAACCGGCGGCGGAAGTTGTCGGGGCATAATGCGCAAATAACGCGTAGGTGGATACCAGTCACAATGCAGCGGCCCAAGTGGGTCAGCCACTACTTCACTGGGTGCCAGATTTACGCCCAAATCGTCGAGAGCATCATGCATCCAAAGGTACGCGCCGTTCGACAAGCTGCGGTCTTCGTCCGTGCCAATATAGCCCCCACCAACATCATGATGAATACCGGGAAACATCACCTGCAAAATACGATCGCGGTTATCCCACAGCACCGGCGCTAAATCGAGACGCTGCTCATCAATGGCGATGGCCTGAAGCCCATATTTAACCCGTGAATGCAGCTCTGTATTGTTAAAACGAAAAACGTTGTAACGCTTGTCATTGAAATACTTAGGAATCCCCATCTGCCCAACGGTTTCCCACACGGCAACCGCTTCTATGGAGAGCGGGCGCGAAATGCAGGTTGGGTCCACACTGTCACAGAAAAATCCCGGCAACTCACGCACCACACTTCCCAAAAGACTGGGGCTCATATCCGGAGCATGAGCAAGATATTGCGCCCATACGGATGAAGCAAAACGCCACGCTTCATCTTTATTGCGAGCGCTTAAATTCAGCTTTTCACGATTTAATAAACCACGGTCGATAATCATCTGAGCCAGCACTCGCGCGGTATAAGCACCGTGGCTAAATCCAACCAGATAGATACGATCGCCCATCTGCCAGTGCCGACTTATAAAGGTATACCCGCGAATGATCGGCACGATCAATTCGGCGCCAAATGCGCCGCCGAGGCGTTTCACCAGACCATTATGCGGATCGCCCATCCCATAAATGTACTTGGCAACTTGAACGATCCCGCCACTGCTATTGGTAAGGATCTTTTCTTGCTCATTGGCTAACAACAAACTCTGCTTATCAACATTCCCTTTCAGATCAACAAACAATTGATAAACGTTACTCGCTGCGGCTTCGTCATCCGCTTGATTTTCTACACCGGGAGCGGTCCATGTGCCATCGGCACAAAAAATAATGTTTTTGCTCATCGCTGCTTTCCCAACACCAAAGGGTACCTGTAAGCAAAGACAAAAACGAAGCGTGAAACAATACGACAAATAGTTGATTAGCCTGATGACTTCCAGGCTGGAACTCACTCTTCATCATACCGAAACTTATCCTTAACAAAATCGTCACATTTCATCGGCACCATGAGGCAACTTTTTAAGGAGCCTGAATGATGCAAACAATTATTCGCGTCAACAAATTGAGCAAAACCTTCAACCAGCATCAGGCATTAAATGCTGTTGATTTGGAAGTTAATGAAGGTGAGATGGTCGCTCTGCTGGGACCGTCTGGTTCAGGCAAATCCACCCTTTTACGCCACCTGAGCGGGCTGATTACTTCTGATAAATCAGCTGATTGTCATGTTGAGCTGCTTGGCCGCACCGTGCAAAAAGCGGGCCGACTGGCAAGCGACATCCGGCAGAGTCGTGCTCACACCGGCTACATCTTCCAGCAGTTCAACCTGGTGAACCGCCTGACGGTGCTCGAAAACGTGCTGATTGGCGCACTCGGTGCCACGCCGCTCTGGCGCACCTGTTTCAACTGGTTTTCCCGTGAACAAAAGCAGCGTGCGTTGCAGGCGCTAACCCGCGTCGGCATGGCGCAAATGGCGTATCAACGCGTCTCCACCCTGTCCGGTGGGCAACAACAGCGCGTGGCGATTGCCCGTGCGCTGATGCAACAAGCAAAAGTGATTCTCGCCGATGAGCCTATTGCCTCACTCGACCCGGAATCAGCACGCATTGTGATGGAAACGCTGCACGACATTAACCGCCTGGACGGCATCACCGTTGTGGTGACGCTGCATCAGGTGGACTACGCCCTGCGCTATTGCGAACGCATTGTCGCTCTGCGCCAGGGTCATGTGTTTTACGACGGAAGTAGCTCTGAGTTCGACAACGAACGTCTGGGCAATCTTTACCGCAGCATGAATCGCGTTGACGCGGTTGCTGCTTAACAACTTTGTTATCTCTTTCAAGGAACAGTCAGCCATGAGCTACAAAAAAGTTGCCGCCCTCGCCTTTACCAGCCTGCTAAGCGTCAGCACTCTGTTCAGCACCGCTCATGCGGATGAACAAGAAAAGTCCCTGAACTTCGGCATCATCTCGACTGAATCACAACAAAACCTGAAACCGCAGTGGGACCCGTTCCTGAAGGATATGGAGAAGAAACTTGGCGTGAAAGTGAATGCTTTCTTCGCACCAGATTACGCCGGGATTATCCAGGGGATGCGCTTTAACAAGGTGGATATCGCCTGGTACGGCAACCTTTCGGCCATGGAAGCAGTAGACCGCGCTAACGGCCAGGTGTTTGCTCAGACGGTAGCGGCAGATGGCAGCCCGGGTTACTGGAGCGTGCTTATCGTTAACAAAGACAGCCCAATCAACAATCTGCAAGACATGCTGGCAAAACGCAAAGAACTGACGTTCGGCAACGGTGACCCTAACTCAACATCCGGTTATTTAGTCCCTGGGTACTACGTTTTCGCTAAGAACAATGCCGCGCCAAACGAATTCAAACGTTCTGTGAACGCCAACCACGAGACCAACGCGCTGGCGGTGGCCAACAAGCAAGTGGATGTGGCGACCAACAACACTGAAAACCTCGATCGTTTGAAGCAAACCGCGCCCGAGAAATTCAAAGATCTGAAAGTCATCTGGAAATCCCCGTTGATCCCAGGCGATCCGATCGTGTGGCGTAAAAACCTCTCCGAAGCCACCAAAGACAAAATCTATGACTTCTTCATGACTTACGGCAAAACGCCGGAAGAAGCCGCAGTGCTCAAAGGCCTGACCTGGGCGCCGTTCCGCCCATCCAGCGACCTGCAACTGGTGCCGATTCGCCAGCTCGCTCTGTTCAAACAGATGCAAGGCGTGAAGGACAATAAAGGGTTAGCCGAGCCTGAGAAAGCGACCAAAGTCACTGCGTTGCAAAACCAGCTGAGTGATTTGGATCGCCTCACCGCCGCGCTGTCTGCGATGAGCAACGTGAATAAAGCGGTTCAGTAAAAACAACCCTAACCCTCTCCTTCTGGGAGAGGGTTAAAGCCCCAAACACGGAGCACCCCATGCAACAAACCATTCAAGTCGCCACACCCAAACGTAGCTGGTTCTCGCTACTGGCCTGGGCGATTTTGTTAGCGGTACTCGTTGCCTCCTGGCAAGGCGCGGAAATGGCTCCGCTCACGCTGTTCCGCGATGCGGGCAACATGGCGACCTTCGCCGCTGACTTCTTCCCACCTGATTTCAGCCAATGGCAGCAATATCTGGGCGAAATGGGCGTCACGCTGCAAATCGCCGTCTGGGGCACAGCACTATCCATCGTGCTTTCCATCCCTTGCGGCCTGATGTGCGCCGACAACCTGGTGCCATGGTGGGTTTACCAGCCAATGCGCCGCCTGATGGACGCCTGCCGCGCCATCAACGAAATGGTCTTTGCGATGTTGTTCGTGGTCGCCGTCGGCCTTGGCCCGTTCGCTGGCGTATTAGCGTTGTTCATCCACACCACCGGCGTGCTTTCCAAACTGCTTTCCGAAGCGGTGGAAGCCATCGAACCCGGCCCGGTAGAAGGGATTCGCGCCACCGGTGCCAACAAACTTGAAGAGATTATCTACGGCGTGCTGCCGCAGGTGATGCCGCTGCTTATCTCCTACTCGCTGTATCGCTTTGAGTCGAACGTGCGTTCGGCAACGGTGGTTGGCATGGTAGGTGCAGGCGGGATTGGCGTAACGCTTTGGGAAGCAATTCGTGGATTCCAGTTCCAGCAAACCTGCGCGCTGATGGTCATCATCATCGTCACGGTAAGTCTACTGGACTTTATGTCGCAACGGTTACGTAAGCATTTCATTTAACGAGGCTTTGTTGAAAATGCACTTATCCAGACATCCGACCAGTTACCCGACGCGTTACCAGGAAATTGCCGCCCTGCTTGAAGTAGAGCTGCGTAACCACTACCGCTGTGGCGACTATCTGCCAGCCGAAAGCCAACTGGCCGCACGCTACGAAGTGAATCGCCACACGTTGCGTCGCGCCATCGATCAACTCGTCGAAAAAGGCTGGGTGCAGCGCCGCCAGGGAATTGGCGTGTTAGTGCTGATGCGCCCATTCGATTACCCGTTAAATTCTCAAGCACGCTTTAGCCAGAACCTGCTCGATCAGGGAAGCCACCCCACCAGCGAGCGCTTACTCGCGGTACTGCGCCCGGCTTCAAGCCATGTTGCTGATGCGCTGGGTGTAACCGAGGGCGATGACATTATTCACCTGCGCACACTAAGACGCGTTAACGGTATCGCGGTGTGCCTTATCGACCACTACTTTGCCGACCTCGCCTGGTGGCCCGTGATGCAACAGTTTAATAGCGGTTCGCTGCACGACGTGATTCAGGACCAGCTCGGTATCAACCTCAAACGCACCCAAACACGTATCAGCGCGCGCCGCGCTCAGGCCAAAGAAAGCCGCCTGTTGGAGATCCCAAATCTGGCTCCGCTGCTATGTGTTCGCACTCTCAACCACCGTGAAGGTCACGCAATGCCTGCGGAATACTCCGTCAGCCTGACGCGTGCCGACATGATTGAATTCACCATGGAGCACTAAATGGACGCAACGCATTTTGATACCGCACAGCGCCAGCAGTGGATGGCCGTGCTCGCTCACAGCCTGCCTCAAGAACTGGCAGCACTTTGGGCAGAACAAAAACTCAATCCCGAATATCAGGTAATACGTCAGCCGGAAACAGGCCTGGTACAAATTCAGGCGCGAATGGGCGCCACCGGGCAACGTTTTTTTGCCGGTGACACCACGCTGACCCGTGCGGTCGTGCAACTCGCCAACGGGACTTACGGTTACAGCTACATATCAGGGCGCGATAAAGCCCACGCCGAACGCTGTGCCGTGATCGACGCGCTGATGCAGGAACAAGTTCAGTTCCGGACATTGCAAGAAACCTTAATTGCTCCACTGGCCGCCAACCGTGAACAACGTCTGGCCGCCCGTCGTACCCAAATTAACAGCAGCCGAGTCGACTTCTTCACTCTGGTTCGCGGAGATAACGCATGACCCTGATGACCGCTTTTAACCTGCCTGTGCAGGATGCACAACAGAGCTTCCGTCGCCTGCTCAAAGCGATGAGCGAGCCGGGCGTTATCGTGGCGCTCCATTCACTGCAACATGGCTGGAAACCACTGAACATTGCTTCCACCAGCGTACTGCTGACCCTTGCCGATAACGACACACCGGTGTGGATTAGTGACGCTCTGAGCAACGACGTGACATTGCAAAACGTCCGTTTTCATACCAACACGCCAATTTCGCAGGCACCTGAACACGCACAATTCGCCGTTGCCGACAGCACTATAACCGCCGGGCAGCTTAACGCGCTGGCACAAGGAACCGACGTGGCCCCCGACACCAGCGCGACACTGATTTTACAGGTGCCGAGCCTGAGTGGTGGACGCATGTTGCGCTTAACCGGCGCGGGCATCCGCGAAGAACGCATGATTGCCCCGCAACTGCCAGACTGCGTGATCCACGAGTTAACCGAGCGCCCGCACCCGTTCCCGCTGGGCATCGACCTGATCCTGACCTGCGGTGACCGCCTGCTGGCGATCCCTCGCACCACTCATGTGGAGGTGTGCTGATGTACGTCGCCGTCAAAGGGGGCGAAAAGGCAATTGCCGCCGCCCACGAACTTCAGGAACACAATCGCCGTGGCGATCAGAATCTGAGTGAGCTGAGCGTCGCGCAAATCGAGCAGCAGCTTGGCCTGGCGGTCGACCGCGTGATGACCGAAGGTGGCATTGCCGACCGTGAACTGGCGGCACTCGCCATCAAGCAGGCCAGCGGAGATATGGTTGAAGCCATCTTCCTGCTGCGCGCCTATCGCACCACGCTACCGCGTCTGGCGGTGAGCGAACCGCTGAACACCGCTGAAATGCGTATCGAACGCCGCATTTCAGCCGTCTACAAAGACGTACCCGGCGGGCAGTTACTCGGCCCGACTTACGATTACACCCATCGCCTGCTGGATTTCACCTTGCAGGCAAACGGCGAAGCGCCGCAGTTGAAAACCGCTGACGAGCATGCCGAACCCACGCCGCACGTGTTCAGCCTGCTGGCAAAACAGGGGCTGGCAAAAGCGGAAGAAGATAACGGCGAAAAACCTGACGACATCACCCGCCAGCCGCCGGTTTACCCATGCTCGCGTTCATCACGCCTGCAACAGCTGGTGCGCGGCGATGAAGGCTATTTACTGGCCCTCGCCTACTCCACGCAACGCGGTTACGGGCGCAACCACCCGTTCGCCGCAGAAATTCGTAGTGGCTACGTGGATATCGAAATCGTGCCGGAAGAGCTGGGTTTTGCGGTGAACGTCGGTGAACTGCTGCTAACCGAGTGTGAAATGGTGAACGGCTTTGTCGCCCCCGCGGATGAAGACCCGCACTTTACCCGTGGTTACGGGCTGGTGTTCGGCATGAGCGAACGCAAAGCGATGGCGATGGCGCTGGTTGACCGCGCGCTGCAAGCCCCGGACTACGACGAAACAGTAACAGGCCCGGCCCAGGACGAAGAGTTCGTACTGGCCCACGCTGATAACGTTGAAGCAGCCGGGTTTGTCTCGCACCTGAAACTGCCGCACTACGTCGATTTCCAGGCCGAACTGGAACTGCTTAAACGTCTGCAAAAGGAACGTCATCGTGACTAAGGCACTCTCGGGCTACAACTTTGCTTATCTGGATGAACAAACCAAGCGCACCCTGCGCCGCGCGATTCTGAAAGCGGTAGCAATCCCAGGTTATCAGGTGCCGTTTGGCGGGCGTGAAATGCCGATGCCTTATGGCTGGGGGACAGGCGGCATCCAGATCACCGCAAGCGTGATTGGCGAAAACGACGTGCTGAAAGTCATCGACCAGGGGGCGGACGACACCACTAACGCGGTGTCGATTCGCAACTTCTTCAAGCGCGTAACCAATGTGGCGACCACCGAATCCACCGCCGATGCAACGCTGATTCAGACGCGCCACCGCATCCCGGAAACGCCGCTCACCGAAGATCAGATCCTGATTTACCAGGTGCCGATCCCTGAGCCGCTGCGTTTTATCGAACCACGCGAAACCGAAACCCGCACCATGCACGCGCTGGAAGAGTACGGCGTGATGCAGGTGAAACTGTACGAAGACATCGCCCGTTTCGGCCACATCGCCACCACTTACGCCTATCCGGTGAAAGTGAACGAACGCTACGTGATGGACCCGTCGCCAATCCCGAAATTCGATAACCCGAAAATGGACATGATGCCTGCGCTGCAACTGTTCGGTGCCGGGCGTGAAAAACGCATTTACGCGGTGCCCCCGTATACCCGCGTCGAAAGCCTCGATTTTGACGACCATCCGTTTACCGTCCAGGAGTGGGAAGAACCGTGCGCGATTTGCGGCTCGCACCACAGTTACCTCGACGAAGTGGTGCTCGACGATGCGGGCAGCCGCATGTTCGTCTGCTCCGATACCGATTTCTGCCGCCAGAACAGCGAGGCCGCAAGCAAATGACTCAACCGTTACTTTCCGTCAATAACCTGACGCACCTTTATGCCCCCGGCAAAGGCTTCAGCGACGTGTCATTCGAGCTTTATCCTGGCGAAGTGCTGGGGATTGTCGGCGAATCTGGCTCTGGCAAAACCACGCTGCTGAAATCCATTTCTGCCCGCCTCGCGCCGCAAAACGGTGAAGTGGTGTATCTCGACTCGTCGCTGTACGACATGAGCGAAGGCGAGCGCCGCCGCCTGCTGCGCACCGAATGGGGCGTGGTGCACCAACACGCGATGGACGGCCTGCGCCGCCACGTTTCGGCGGGTGGCAACATCGGCGAACGTTTAATGGCAACCGGTGCGCGTCACTACGGTGACATTCGTGCTACCGCCGAGCGCTGGCTGGAAGAAGTGGAAATCCCGGCCTCGCGCATCGACGACCTGCCAACCACGTTTTCCGGCGGCATGCAGCAGCGCCTGCAAATCGCCCGCAACCTGGTGACGCACCCGAAACTGGTGTTTATGGATGAACCGACCGGCGGGCTGGATGTGTCCGTGCAGGCGCGCCTGCTCGATTTGCTGCGCGGCCTGGTGCGTGAGCTAAACCTGGCGGTGATTATCGTCACCCACGATTTGGGCGTGGCGCGTTTGCTGGCTGACCGCCTGCTGGTGATGAAACAGGGTCAAGTGGTGGAGAGCGGCCTGACCGACCGCGTGCTGGATGACCCGCACCACCCGTATACGCAGCTGCTTGTTTCTTCCGTCCTTCAGAATTAGGTGCGCACGATGACCAGATTACGGGTTGAAAACCTGAGCAAAACCTTTGTGTTACACCACCAGCACGGTATCCGTTTGCCGGTACTGGCCAATGCCTCGTTGGAAGTCGAATCCGGCGAATGCGTGGTGCTACACGGCCATTCCGGTAGTGGGAAATCGACACTTTTACGTTCGTTGTACGCCAACTACTTGCCCGATGAAGGGCATATCTGGGTCAAACATAACGATGAATGGCTCGATATCGTCCAGGCTCCGGCGCGTGACGTGCTGGCGGTGCGCCGCCAGACCATCGGCTGGGTCAGCCAGTTTTTGCGCGTTATCCCACGTATTTCAGCACTTGAAGTGGTGATGCAACCGCTACTGGATTTGGGCGTGTCGCGTGACGTTTGTGAAGACAAAGCGTCAATGTTACTGACTCGCCTGAATGTCCCGGAACGCCTGTGGAACCTGGCTCCATCAACGTTTTCCGGTGGCGAGCAACAGCGCGTAAACATCGCCCGTGGCTTTATCGTCGATTACCCAATTCTGCTGCTTGATGAACCAACCGCCTCGCTGGATGCGAAAAACAGTGCCGCCGTGGTGGATTTAATTCTGGAAGCCAAAGCACGTGGAGCGGCAGTCGTCGGCATCTTCCACGACGAAGCCGTGCGCAATCAGGTAGCGGACAGACTGCATTCCATGGCAACCATCGAGGCAAAAAATGATCATTAATAACGTCAAACTGGTGCTGGAAAATGAAGTGGTGAGTGGCTCACTGGAAGTCGCCGATGGGGTGATTCGTAATTTTGCCGATAGCCAAAGTCAGCTGCCGCAAGCGCACGATGGCGCAGGTGGTTGGTTGCTGCCGGGGCTTATCGAGCTGCATACCGACAACCTCGACAAATTCTTCACCCCACGCCCGAAAGTCGACTGGCCAGCCCATTCCGCGATGAGCAGCCACGATGCATTAATGGTAGCAAGCGGCATCACCACGGTGCTGGACGCCGTAGCGCTGGGCGACGTGCGCGACGGCGGCGACCGCCTGGAAAACCTCGAGAAGATGATCAATGCGGTGATGGACAGTCAGGCGCGTGGCGTTAACCGCGCCGAGCACCGCCTGCACCTGCGCTGCGAACTGCCGCACCACACCACGCTGCCACTATTCCAGCAGCTAATCGAACGCAGCGGCGTGTCGCTGGTGTCATTAATGGACCACTCACCAGGCCAGCGCCAGTTCGCAAACCTGGTGAAGTATCGTGAATATTACCAGGGAAAATATTCGCTCAGCGATGCGGAGATGAACAGCTACGAGGCGGACCAACTTGCGCTTGCTGAGCGCTGGTCACAGCCCAATCGCCTGGCGATTGCCGCTGAATGCAGCGCGCGCAATATCGCGCTCGCCAGTCATGATGACGCGACTGCGGCGCACGTGGTGGAATCCCACGAGTTGGGCAGCGTAATCGCTGAATTCCCGACTACGCTTGAAGCCGCGCAAGCCTCACGCCAGCATGGTTTAAGCGTGCTGATGGGCGCGCCAAACATTGTGCGAGGCGGCTCGCATTCCGGCAATGTGGCGGCGCATGAACTCGCACAAGTCGGCCTGCTGGATATTCTCTCGTCCGACTATTACCCGGCGAGTTTGCTGGACGCTGCGTTCCGCGTCGCCCAGGATGAGTCGAACAGCTTCACCCTGCCACAAGCGGTGGCACTGGTGACACGCAACCCAGCCAAAGCATTGAATCTCGATGACCGCGGCGTTCTCGCAGAAGGCAAACGTGCCGATATGGTGCTTGCGCATCTTCACGACGACCATGTCCACGTCGGCCATGTCTGGCGTCAGGGAATACGGGTGTTCTGATGAGCAAAATAGTCTGGTTGATGGGGCCGTCAGGCTCCGGGAAAGACAGCCTGCTGACGGCACTGCGCCAGCAGGAGAATAATCAACTACTGGTAGCGCACCGCTACATTACCCGCGCCGCTGACGCCGGGTGCGAAAACCATATTGCCTTGAGTGAAAAGGAGTTCGCTCAGCGCCAGCAACAGGGGCTATTCGCGCTGTGCTGGCAGGCGCATCAACAAAGTTACGGCGTGGGAATCGAGCTGGATATCTGGCTCGATTCCGGGTTCGACGTGGTGGTGAACGGCTCGCGCCAGCATCTGGCGCAGGCGCGCGCGCGTTACGCCGAAGCGCTAGTGCCGATTTGCCTGCATGTTTCGACGGACGTTTTGCGCAAGCGCCTCGAACAACGCGGGCGTGAAACTGCGCAGCAGATCGAACAACGCCTGCAACGTGCGGCCTTTTATGCCCCGGATTTGGACGACTGTTTAATACTTAACAACGATGGCAGTCTGGCGGAGTCTGTCTTATCGTTTATGCGTCTGGTGAATGGCCAGCGCAATGCCAATATCGTCCATTTTCGTCCCAAGGAACCGCGCCATGTTTGAACTTCGCCCCGCCACTCTTGCCGATATTGATACTGTTTACGCTCTGATCTGCGAATTAAAACAGGCAGAATTTAACCGCCAGGCGTTTAACGTCGGGTTTGCGGCAAATCTTGAAGATCACAATTTATGCTACCAACTTGCACTACTTAACGGCGAGGTTGTCGGCATGATCAGTCTGCATATGCAGTTTCATCTGCATCATGTGAATTGGGTCGGTGAAATTCAGGAACTGGTGGTGATGCCCGCTGCTCGCGGCCACGGTGTGGGTAGCAAACTGTTAGCCTGGGCTGAAGAGCAGGCGCGGATTGCCGGAGCGGAACTCACTGAGCTTTCCACCAGCGCCAAACGCCTCGACGCCCACCGTTTCTACCAGCGCGAAGGGTATCAAAATACCCATTTCCGCTTTACTAAACCGGTGGAGATAAATCGTGACTCTGACGCTAACCCTTAGCGGAACGGGGGGCGCACAACTCGTCCCCGCCTTTGGCTGTTTTTGCGCGGCCTGCGAGCGCGCTCGCACTAATCCGCAATTTCGCCGCAAGCCGTGCAGCGCGGTGATGAAGTTTAACGACGCAGTGACACTGTTGGACGCAGGCATTCCCGATTTAATGGACAGCTGGCAACCGGGGGAATTTAAGCAGTTTTTACTCACCCATTACCATATGGACCACGTGCAGGGATTATTCCCACTGCGCTGGGGCGTGGGCGAAAAAATCCCGGTGTACGGCCCCGCCGATGAACAAGGCTGCGACGACCTGTTTAAACACCCCGGCATTCTGGATTTCAGCCACCAGCTTGAGCCGTTTGTCTGGTTTACCTTGCAGGCGCTACGCGTGACCCCCCTGCCTCTCAACCATTCAAAACTGACGCTGGGCTATTTTTTTGAAACCCCGCACAGCCGCGTGGCGTGGTTAAGCGATACCGCAGGTCTGCCCGATAAAACGCTGAAGTTTCTGGCGAACAATAAACCGGATGTCATCGTGATTGATTGCAGCCATGAGCCGCGTCCTGAAACACCGAAAAACCATTGCGATTTGAATACCGTTATCGAGCTTAATAAACAGATTGGCTGCCCACGCGTTGTCCTTACGCATATCAGCCACCAGTTTGATTGTTGGCTGATGGAGAATGCGTTGCCGAAAGGGTTCGAGGCGGGGTTTGATGGAATGGTTATTCGGGTGGATTAGGCGATTTAATCTTGCTAATCACTAATAGCCGATGCTGATGAATTTCAGGGTCGGTTCCCCAGGCGTACGGTGACCATTTGCTGACGAATTCGGCTTCACTCGTAATGCGTTGTAATTCGTCATCTTCTTTAGTGCCATCCCAAATCATGACTTCGTATTCAGGGTCGGCAATGGCTTCGGAAATGCGGTATTCCCAAAAACGACGACCATCAGCAGTTTGCTCATTATCAGAAACCACAATCTCATACGATTCCAATAACCAGGCAAATATCCGTTTTGCTAATCCCTGTAACGCATCCTGGTGCTCAGCACTAAATGTGCGCCATACCATGACCTGCGTACAGTGCTGTTTGCCTGGCACCACAAATTTCCCGGTAACAATTTTTACCGCATAGGCGGTGATGTCGTCTTTTAGCAGGCGGCATTGTTTACCGTCGAGCGACATCACCAGACGGTATCCCGCCGGAGGAACGTAGCCGGGTAAGCTAAAAGGTTCAACCCCTTTGGCGAGGAACGCCAGGGTGTGTTCCCGGTTACGATCTGGGGCGTTGAGCTTTCTGTTGAAATCCGCGTCGCTTATCAATCTCGGTGCCATTTGTTGTGAAATCCTTATCCTAAGTATGCTTATTTTTCCCTTTAAAGCCAGCTTAAAAAAACCACGTTTTTCCTGATATTACGGGTACTTGTAGTAACAAATCTTAAGCTTGATAAGAAAACTAACACACTAAATGAATAAAACTTCACCACTTTTTTGTTTGCTTTTAGTTTTCAGAAGACAACTCGCAAAACGCAAATTTAATGTGCTTTTTATCACTCACCGATTTTCAAAATTTACCGAAAATCATCATCCAAACGGCGTTCGTCCTCTTCAAGCTGGCGGCGCTGTTGATCCAACTGACGTTGCTGGTCGTCAAGCTGGCGTCGGCGATCTTCGAGTTGACGGTGACGGTCTTCATACTGGCGGCGATCGTCATCATTTCGACGCTGGCTTTCGTCCCAACGGCGGTCGTCGCTGTCATCACTACGGCTGTCATTCGGTTTGTAGGCATCGTTAATCGCCTGCGAAATAGACCCCACAATGGAGTTATCGAACAGGCCATCCAACGCATCGGCGTGGGCAATGGTTGTCATGGTCAGGGTGCCGAGCAGTAGCACGGTGGAGTATCGATTCATAAGCCCATCTCATGAAAATAGAATTTAGGAACGATAAAAAAAATGCCAGACCCCTGACAGCAGAGAATTCCCAATTTTCGCCTTAATTATATTTATAAGTAATATTTACCTTTAACCCAACCCAGATTTTTCATGCCTTATTTTGGTGCAAAAAAAATCAAAAAAAATAACCACGCCTCACCCTGAGTAATGATTCGAAAATCTCGAGCAATGCGGTTTAACTTAGCCAAAAATCAGCAATTTAGATTGGAATCACACAGTTTAGAAAAAACAATCGCTCGGAAATACCTCACTTTCACAGCCACAAAAAATTCAAAAACATGATCGCCATCGGTTATTTTAAATAAATAATGAAACGTTATTTCAACTTATATGGATAGCGTGTTTTAATCTTTCCAATTCAAACTAACTCATAGGGAACTACAATGTCTTACGATTACATTGTAATAGCGGGTTATTTCTTATTAATGGTAGCTATTAGCCTACTGTTCAAAAAAATGGCCAATAACAGTACCAGCGACTACTTCCGCGGAGGCGGCAAGATGTTGTGGTGGATGGTTGGGGCAACCGCGTTTATGACGCAGTTTTCTGCCTGGACGTTCACCGGTGCGGCTGGCAAAGCCTTTACCGATGGTTTCGCAGTTCTTGCCGTGTTTGTCGGCAACATGTTTGCTTATCTTCTGGCGTGGGCATACTTCGCTCGCCGCTTCCGTCAAATGCGTGTGGACACCCCAACTGAAGCGGTACGTCGCCGTTTTGGCCCAGTCAACGAGCAGTTCTTTACCTGGGTCATTATCCCACTAAGCGTGATTAACGCAGGCGTGTGGTTAAACGGTCTTGGCGTGTTCGCATCCGCCGTCTTTAACGCTGATATCATCACCACTATCTGGATTACCGGCCTTGCAGTTCTGGCTATTTCCATGCTGAGTGGCGCATGGGGTGTGGTAGCGTCCGACTTTATTCAAACGCTGGTTATTGCAGTTATTTCAGTCGCTTGTGCAGTGGTTGCCCTATGGGCAGTCGGTGGCCCGGCGAACATCGTGACTGAGTTCCCATCCGGCTTCTTTACTGGCCCGGATATGAACTACCCGCTGTTGATGGTTGGCACCTTCCTGTTCTTTGTGGTGAAACAGCTGCAAAGTATTAATAACATGCAGGAATCCTACCGCTTCCTGAATGCTAAAGACTCCAAAAATGCCAGCAAAGCTGCTCTCATGGCGCTGCTGATGATGCTGATTGGCGCGGTAATTTGGTTCATTCCACCATGGGCAACTGCGATTTTGTACCCGAATGCCGGGGCGCAATATCCTGAGCTGGGCGCTAAAGCACGTGATGCGGTTTACCTGGTGTTTGCTCGTGAAGCCATGCCGCTGGGTACTGTAGGGCTGCTGATGGCGGGTCTGTTCGCGGCAACCATGTCTTCCATGGATTCTGCATTAAACCGTAACTCCGGTATCTTCGTACGTAGCTTCTACGCAACGATTGTGCGTAAAGGTAAAGCAACAGATAAAGAGCAACTGCGTGCGGGTCAAGTTGCCTGCCTGGTTAACGGCTTGCTGGTTATCTTCATGGCGCAGTTCTTTAACTCTCTCAAGCACCTCAGCCTGTTCGACCTGATGATGCAAGTAGCAACACTGCTGCAATCACCGATTCTGGTTCCATTGTTCTTCGGCATGTTGATTCGCAAAACCCCTTCCTGGGCTCCATGGGCAACCGTCATATTCGGCCTGGGCGTATCCTGGATGGTGGTTGATGTGTTCACGCCGCAGTATGTCATGTCCTGGTTTGGCGTTGAGAAACTGACGGGTCGCGAAGTTAGTGAACTGAAAACAATCATTCCAATCGTTGCGCACCTGGTGCTGACCGGTGGCTTCTTCTGCCTGAGCGCGCTGTTCTATAAGCCGCAAGCAGATACAAATGTCGAAGCGACTAATGCGTTCTTTAAAGATGTCGAAACCGAGTGTGTTGAAGACGACGCGCAGGACATCGTTGACCGCATGCAGCGTAACAAGCTGGGCGACCTGACTATCTACATGGCGATTGGCTTGTCGGCGATGATGCTGATTCCAAATCCAATGTGGGGCCGCTTGTTGTTCCTGGCCTGTGCCGCAGCGGTGTTTACTGTCGGGTATGCGTTAAAACGCAGTGCGAAGATCGATAAAGCAGCTGTGGTTCTCAAGCCAGCAATGCAAAATAATCGATAAAACTATCCACTAAACTCAAAAGCCACCGAATTTCGGTGGCTTTTTTATTTCCCGAACAACTCGAATTGTTAACATAGTTTCGTAACCAACTATTTCTTTTATAATAGTCCACATAAGCAATGCGAAAGAATTGTTCGTTATTTAACCCAACCCCATTTCATCAATTAAGCCAGTCGATTAAAAAAGACCGAACCCTATCATTGATTAAGAAGCATCTCAGCCACGAAAATTTAAAGAAAATAATAACCGAACGGTTATTTATTACCTTACCTTGCAATAATTCAGCCATTTCTGCTGCCATTATTTTTTCGGCACCTCCGCGCACACTTCTACAAAAAACCCGCAAAGAGCACTAAGAATAATCTCAGATACATTCGTAAATATTATGTAATAAGGTGATCTAATACATTCATACTATGTAAATCAGATGTATCATTACCGTTAATGCTACCGAAGCCGCTAACAGAGTGATGCGCTATGTCCAGACAAAGAAACGACAATCCTACCCGTCCACGCCATCATCGTTTCGCCCTGGAACCACGGCAGTTGTTCGATGGCGCAGCCGTCACTGAGGCTGCTCATCATGCGGATAATCCGCTTGATACCCAGCACCACGAAAACGCACCTGACGCCTCCAAAGCGGTCTTTGTCCCACCAGCATCGGTACCTGCACCCGCATCAATAACGGCACCGGCTCCTGCAGATGCGACTGCACCACATGAAGTTTATGTCGTCGATAGTCACGTCCAGAATTGGCAATCGCTGGTCAGCCAATTGCCTGAAGGCAGCCGCGTGCTGGTGCTGGACTCTCAGCACTCCGGGCTTGAGCAGATTAATGAAGCGCTAAAGAACGATAAAAATATCACTGCGATTCATATCATCAGCCATGGTGCCAGCGACGAGATAACACTCGGTAGCGACAAACTTAATGACAAAACGATTGCTCAATATCAGCAGCAATTAGAAACCCTTGGCGAAAAACTCACCACAGATGGCGATATCTTGCTGTATGGCTGTAACGTCACGGCAAAAGACACCATCCTGATTACCCGTATGGCGGACTACACCCATGCGGATATTGCGGCTTCAAATGATGAAACGGGTAGCGCGACAAAAGCGGCTGACTGGACACTTGAATCCCGTACTGGCGTTATCGAAACACGTTCGCTGGAGTTGGCTTACGATGGCGTACTGCAAGCCCCTGAACTCACTACCACGAAACCGGACATGGTGGTTTCTGAGCCAAGCTCACTGCGCCCTGGTGCCGAAACCGGCAGCTTTAGTGGCATAACGATTAATGCCAGTGATGAAAATGTTGCGATCAGCGTGACGTTGACCAACGATGCTGTAGGCAATTTGGTTAATGGTGCTCAATCAGGGAAGACACTGGAGTTCGTTGGCTCAGTTGCAAATGCGCAAGCCTGGTTAAACTCACTTAAATTTACTGCAAGTGATACTGAGCTTGGCAAACAGTCAGCTTCCACGGATGTGCAGTTTTACATCTTAAGCCTGTCCGGTAACGACAGCCTCGTCACACATATTACGGTAACCCCTTCCAACGATCCGGTGACGATTGTAGACAGCACCTTAACTGTGCCTGAACGTGGTACGGGCACCGTGATTACGGAAACCACGCTAGCGGCTATCGATCCTGATGTGCAGATTGGTGCGCAAAGTGCATCGCAAATTGTCTACAGCGTAACGGCAATACCGCAATACGGTTACCTGACGCTCAATGGCACGCGTCTGGGCGTCGGCTCGGTATTTACTCAGCAGGATGTGCGCGATAACAAGCTGGTGTATGTCCACACCGCAACGGGTACTGCGCAAAATACCGCTGATAGTTTTTCTGCCAAAGTGAACGACGGTGCCACGCCAATTAACCTTTCCGATACAGTCACTGTCACCCTTCAGATTGCGCCAGAAAACCAACTGCCAACCATATCCGGTGGCGGCATTGTCTTTGAAGGCCAGCCTGCAAACGCGGTGAATACCGGGAATGTTGGGCAATATATCGTTGCTGGCAGCGGTGGCGATACACAGGACGCCGTACTGACCTTAACCATTACTTCACTGCCAGAGTTCGGCACTCTTTATTTTAAGGGTTCACCAGTAGTTCTGAATCAGCAGATTAGCTATGCCGAACGTGATCAATTGACCTATGAAAACGACGGTGCAGAAGGCAATACGCAGGACAATTTTGGCGTACGTGTTACTGACCAGGGTGGCGGCACAGGAATTCCTGCCAGCAGCGATGCAGTGATTGCACTGACGATTCAACCGGTTGATGACGACCCGTACCTCAATCCAGATTCGACATTGCATGCGCAAGTCACAACAGGCCCGAATAACGTGGTGCTGCAACCAGAAATGCTGGCAGCACTCGATAGCGACTCGTCGGCAGATCGCGTGAGTTTTATCGTTGATACTCGAGGGTTAACACACGGTTATCTGACCTTGAATGGTCTGCTGATGAAAAGCGGCGACACCTTTACGATGGAAGATGTCGCCGAAGGTCGGGTTGTTTATACGCAATACATTGCTTCCCGTACCGGCGGGATAGACGTGTTTAATTTCCGGGTCATCGACCACTCCACTGCATTGCGCTGGAACCCCGATGGTACAACGTTCACGCGCCAGGGCGGGATATGGGATGGCGAGACGGCTAACGACCAGCTTACCCATATGCAATTCACCATCGACCTGGCTACCACTGATAACCCCAACAACCCTGACCCTGGTGGCCTGCCGATATTAAATGTCCCGGCAGAGACTACAAACTCAGGGTATATCGGCACCGATGTGCAAAACCCTGGCAACCCGTCGCATGGCGTGCTGAACGAGGGCGGGACATTAACGCTGTCCGGTACCGGGAAAATCACCGAAAACACGCCTGGCATGAGTTATGTCGTGCAGGGCGCGACGCCTGAGCAAATCGTTTACACCTTCCTCGGCAGCGCCAGCGGGCAAACTGGCCTGACTATCCTGAAAAGTGATGGTCAGGGTGGTTATCGAGTTATCAACGCGTTCGGCACGTTTACGCAGGCCGATTTGAATAAGGGGTTAATCAGCGTTCGCCACGACGGCGGCGAAAACTTCATGTTCGACGGCAGTTTCTCGGTTTCGGCAGGCCAGGTGACACTAGATTCACGAGGCAACCCGGTTGCGGTGACCTGGAACCCGACGCTGGTCGTGTTCGTCACCCCGATTAACGATGCCCCGGTGATTTCAGGTTCTTCAAACACCGTTTTAGCGGAAGGTGAAACAACCGTTATTACCAGCTCGCAGCTACAGTTGAGCGACCCGGATGATGTAAACAGTGGCTCATCGTGGGAAGGGTCGGCTTTGCGACCTGATGGCACAAGCAATAACTACGCTTACAACAACGATGTCAGCGGAGCAGGCGCACTCAAATTTGGCTTCCTGACGCTGCCTGCTGGCGGTGCGCTGCAATATTATAATGGCACCAGTTGGGTCACCATCACCAACGCGGATATCGGCACATTGCAGCTAGATGCCAGCATTTTGAAAGGCGATGGCACCAGCGGCCTGCGTTTTGTCAGCAACGGTTCTGAAGTCCGTAGCACCAGCTTTACCACGTATGCAGTGGATCGCTGGGGTTTGCAGTCGACTAACAACGCCACCGTGGGCATTACCATCACCAACGTCAACGATGGCCCGAAAATCCCGCAGACGCCTGACACCCCAGATATCGTGGTACCTCCAGATTCGCCAAACCTTGTGGGTGGCGTTGAAGGCCGGCCTCCGGCTAACAACCCGGCGACCGTGGTTGAAGGCGGCTATGTTCAAATCAATAGTTCGCAGCTTCAAGCTTATGACCCGGACAGCACCGCCGAGCAGGTGCAATATACCGTCACCACAACGCCAACTCATGGCCGCCTCGCGTACTCAACCGATGGTGTTAACTTTAGCGTCCTGGGCAACGGTTCAACGTTCACGCAGGCTGATATTAACAACGGTCGAATCTATTATCTGAATAACGGTGATGAAATCACCGGCAATGGTCAGAACGCCGATGGCTTTAATTTCACGCTTTCAGATGGTGATAAAGAGCAGGCCAATAACCACTTCGCCATTAATATTACGCCGACGAACGACAAGCCCACCGTCACCGCACCTTCCGGTCCTATTGATATCGGTCTTTCGCATGCGGTGAATGGTTTTACTATTGCCGACCCGGATATTACTGGCACGAACAGCTCGGTGAACATCCTCCAGACCACCGTGCGTTTGCTGCACAGTGATGGCAGCGCTTTCACTCAGGCCGAATATAACGGCATCAGGCTTTCCGCTAATGCCGCAAGCGGCGCAACGATCACCGGTGGAACGAACGGTTATCTGGTTCTGACAGGCACCGTCGCGCAAATCAACAGCGCGCTTGGCGGCTTAACCGTGCTGTTCCCGAACGACCGCAATGCCATCTACCAGGTACAAGTGATTGCCGATGACCGCTTGCGTACCGCAGATGGTCAACTAACCGGGCAAGCGAACGGCGGCCCAGTTAACCAACCGGCTAACCCGGCATTTGGCACATCACCAGGCATTGTCGATAGCCAAAATTACAACTGGTATGCGGATGGGGTTCCGGCAGCAAACGGCAATATCACTGCCAACCAGGTGGTAATTTTCGCCTCGGAAGTCAACGATCCAGGCCACCTGGTTGTCGGTAATCCCAATAAATCCACCTATGAAGATCAACCGACGTTTATCGGCGGTGATTTTGTCATTACTGATGTTGAGTCCACGGCCTTTGGCAAACCGGTAACCGTGACGTTAACCGTCCCACAAGGGCAACTGGGGATTGGCGGCTTAACTGATGACAGCAGCACGGTTATAAACGGTGTGACGATTAAGGGCGATAACTCTGGCCGACTTATTCTTACCGGCACCGCCAACGCTATTCAGGCATTGCTTAATGACTCGGTAAATGGGCTCACTTATCAAAGTGCTGCTAATGCTAACCACGACCAAAATGGTGCGGCAGCAGGCGATGTGACGCTCAATGTGCATCTGGATACGTCAACGGCGACCGTCGGCGACACCTCGGGCGTACCGCCTGCCGATGTGCAAATCGCAATAACCATTATCCCGGTGAATGACCCGCCGACCATCACCGCGCCGTCGGGCAGCGTCTTGCTCGACAACAACGCACCAGGTGGCAACAGCGTGGGCGGTTTTGTGATTGGTGACCCGGATATCACCGACGCAGGCGGCATTGCGGCGGGTGAAAACGATATTGTTCAGGTCACGGTGCGAATCACCGACGCGAACGGCAACCCATTGTCGGTTTCGCAGTATCGCGACCAGCAAAACTCTGCCATCACAATTTCTTCGCTCAATACCACGACCGGTGTGTTTGTGCAGAACGCCAGCCAGGATGGTGTTAACCCACCATCCAACGGGCAAAACGCACCGTTGGTGATTACCGGAACCCTCGCGCAAATCAACGCTTACCTCGCGCAATTGCAGGTCAGTATGCGCGGTGTAATCCTTGATGATGCAGACCAGTATTTCCGCGTCGAAGTGATTGTTGACGACCGGGTGCGTAGTGCGAACGGTAACCTGATTGGCGGTGCCAACGGGGGTAATAACGTTGCCGCAAATGGTGTAGGAACCACACTTCCTCCAAACACGGTTATCAGCCCTTACGCGGCGATTCCTGGCGGGCTTGAGCAAAACGTCGCATCAACTTACCGCGTCGTATTCCAGAGTAGTATCAACGACCCGGCGCAAATCACACTGGGAGGCAACCCGGCGCTGACGACTAATGAAAACAGCGCCACCGTCACGCTACCGCCGATTACCATCAGTGATTCGGATGCGGGCAGCGAGACCATGACGGTGACCGTGAAATTGCCCAATGGCTTTGTTTTTGTTACACCAACCGGCAGCGGCGGCACTGTTACGGGTGCTGGTACCGATACACTGACCTTTACCGGCTCTTATGCCCAGGTAAATACGTACCTGGCGGGTCTGAGAGTTACGCTGCCCGATGCACCAGGCAGTGCAAACCGCTCTGACTGGAACGGGAATTTCGGCGTGACCGTCACGGTCAACGATGGCGGCAACTCCGGCTCACGCCCTGACACGCTACCCGGCAGCGCGACCAACCCGCAACAAGACCCAGGACAAGTTTCTTACGAGGATGGTGTGGGCGGCACTTCATCGGCGCTCATTACCACGCGCGTATTCACCTTTACGGTCAATCCGGTTAACGACGCACCAGTGGTTGTCGGTACGCCATCGGTAACCATCCCGACTCTTGAAGAAGATACCCTCAGCGGTTCAGTTGGGGGCAAAACTGTAGGTTCACTGTTTACAGGTTTCTTTAATGACTCTCGTGACACCATTGATAACAGCGCGAATGGTGGAAATGGTGGCAGTAGCGCCGATTCGTTTTATGGCGTAGCCATCACTAACCACACCACCAATGCCGCACAAGGCGAATGGCAATATTCTCTTGATGGCACTACCTGGCTGGCGGTCGGTAACCGCAGTGACGCAAATGCGCTGATACTCACCGCCAACTCATCGCTGCGCTTTGTCCCGGCTCCAGACTATTTTGGTACTCCGTCAACGCTTGGCGTGCGCCTGGTCGAAACTAACAATAATGGCGATGTTTCCACTACGCCTGCGGTTCCGGCCAATGGTGCGGTGACCAATATCAGCGGCGCTGGTGGGCACGGCGGTACGTCAATTTACAGTGAAGCCCTCGTCACGCTTAGCACTATGGTCAGCAACATTAATGACCGACCAACGCTTGGCGATAAAACAGTTTCCATCGCTGAAGATACCAACGGTGCGCAAACCATCGGGAATATATTCCAGTCGGTTTATGGTGATGCCACCGATAACCAGACTGCAATTGCAGGCGGCGGCAACGCCAGCGGCCCACTGGGTTATATCGCGATTTATGGCGATACCACCGATGCCAGTAAGGGCCACTGGGAATACTTCAATGGCACAACGTGGGCTGCAATCCCATCTGATGTCACTGCAAACAATGCATTTGTACTGGCAAGCGACACGCAGATGCGATTTGTTCCCCTGCCAGATTACAACGGGCCTGTGACCGGGGGCTTGCAGTTACGCGCCTCAGATACCACTGACACAGCGTTAGCGGGTGTGTCTAACGGGCGGGTGAATTTCTTCGACTTCGCCAAAGACAACGACCCAACTTCGCACTGGTCGAATACCGCCACGCTTTCGGTCAACATCACGGCGGTAGCTGATGCTCGTGATGACACCTTCTCCACCCACTCCAACGTGCCGTTGGTGATGCCGGGAAGCGATCTGCTGCTAAACGATACATTCGGTAATACGGATAAAGTCGTTACGCAAGTCACTCAGCCGACAAACGGCACCCTGTCGTCTGTTAATGGCGTACTGACCTACACGCCGAACCCTGGTTTTGTGGGAACCGACAGTTATATCTATACCGTCGTAAGTGGTGGTGTGGAGGAAACCGCGAAGGTGACTATTAACGTCACCAACCTTGCGCCAGTTGTGGGCAACGAAATCCAGACCATTGATGAAGACACCCCTGCTACAGGCAACGTCTTAACCAACGACCGCGATCCCGATGGCGACGCGCTCACGGTGAAAACCTTCACTATTGATGGGATAACGTACGATGCGGGTGACACCGCAACACTTGCTAATAACCATGGCACGCTGACCATGAATGCCGACGGAACTTACACCTACAAGCCTGGCGGAGACTGGCATGGTGATATCGTCGTAAGCTATGTGGTTACCGATGGTAATAGCAATGGCAATACCACCGGGCAGTTGGGTGTGCATGTGGCCTCGGTTGATGACGCCCGCGATAATATCGAAATCGAACATACCGGTACCGTTATCACCACCGATGTGATGGCAAACGACACGTTCGTCAACCCGGACAAAACCGTCACAAGCTTTACCCAGCCTGAAAACGGTGTGGTGACTCTGGGGGAAGACAATAAGCTGATTTACACCCCGAACCCCGGTTTTATTGGTAGTGACAAATACACCTACACCGTGACCAGCGGCGGCATAGAAGAAGTTGCAAACGTGTTTATCTTTATGACTAACACGCCGCCAACCGCCAGCAACCAGTTTGCTGTGACAGACGAAGATACACCGGTTAGCGGAGATGTCTTGCGTTTGATTATTGACCCGGACGGTGACCCGCTGCATGTCGTCGACTTCCAGATTGAAGGCTCGCCTACGAACCATCCGGCAGGTGCAACAGTGACGATTGACGGCAGTGGGACTTTCGTTCTCAATGCCAACGGCAGCTATACCTTTACGCCTGTTAAAGACTGGAACGGTATCGTCCCGACCATCACGTTTAACGTTTCCGATAACACCGGTGGCTCACCAACACAAAGCTCGCTGGATATCACCGTTCGGCCAATCGATGATATCGCCAACGATTCTGTCTCCACCCATGCGGGCAAACCGATAACCATCGATCCGTTTATCAATGACCTCTTTAGTAACCCTGACAAAAAAATAACTGGCGTCACTGCGCCTGCGCACGGCACGGTAACCATCAGCGCCGACGGCAAAACGGTGCTCTACACGCCAAACGCCGGTTATGTCGGTAACGATGTATTTAATTACACCGTGACCAGTGGCGGCATTGAAGAAACCGCTGCGATTACCGTCACCATGAATAATTTCGTGCCTACATTACGCAGCACGGCAGACCGCACACTCGAAGACACCCGACTGGATGGCAATCTGCTCACCACGGCAAGAGATGGCGATGGCGACACCATCAGGGTGACGGATTTCACGGTTGACGGCACGACGTATACGGTAGGAATCCCGGCAGTTCCGGTAGTGATTGCAGGCAAAGGGACGCTGACCATCAATAGTAACGGAACTTACAGCTTTGAACCGGTGGCAGACTGGAATGGCATAGTGCCACCGATCTCCTTCACCATCAGCGATGGCAACAATGGAGGCCAGGCGACCAGTACTCTGGTGATTCAAGTGCGGTCAGTGGTGGATATTGCCCCAGATACCGCGACGACTCACGCGGATAACTTTGTCGCCATTAACGTGCTGGGTAACGACACCTTCAGCAACGATACGCAAATCGTCACCGCTATTCGCGACAACACCACGCTTGGGCAAGTGTTTGTGCTGTCTGATAACACGATTCGCTACTCCCCACCGCCAGGATTTGTGGGCAGAGATACATTTACGTATACCGTTACCAGCGGCGGCATTACCGAAACCAGCACCGTAACGGTCATCGTCACCAACGCCGCACCAGTCACCACTGATATGAACCTGTCTATGGATGAAGATGGCGCGCAGATTAGCGGCAGGCTGACGGTTTCCGACCCGGACTCCGACGTGGTGCGCGTGACCTCGTTCCAGGTAGATGGCATGAACGGTGTGTTCGCAATTAACCGATTCGGAACTGGCACCGCCGTGATTCCGGGTGTCGGCACCTTTACGCTCTCTTATGATCGCAGTTATACCTTCACACCTATCGCTGACTGGAATGGCAACGTCCCGCAGATAACCTACGTAGTAACCGACGACAACGGCGACACCCAGGTTTCCGGCAAGGTGAATATTATCGTGAACCCTGTCGTGGATATCGCTGATGACAACATCTCGCTTCAGGCGGGAACGTCTTCTTCGGACAATCTGCTCACTAACGACAGTTTCGAGAATAGCGATAAAGTTATTACTGAGGTCACTCAGGGAACCCACGGCACCGTCACCATCGGCAGCAATGGCATTGTGACCTACACGCCACAGCCTGATTATGTCGGAACAGATTCCTACACCTACACCGTCACCAGCGGCGGCAGAACGGAGATCGCTACCGTAAACGTGACGGTAACGAACACCGTGCCAGTAGCGGCACCCGACGCGCAGACCAATGTGGAAGACACTACGCTTGTCGGGAACGTGTTAAGCAACGATACCGACAGTAACGCCACCGACACGCTTAGCGTCACAAGCTTTACCTTACCGGGTGAAACGGTGCCGCATTTGGCCGGAGAAACTGTCACCATTACCGGAATCGGCGCGCTAACACTGAATGCTGACGGCAGCTATAAATTTGTACCGGTAGCTGACTGGAACGGGGCAGTGCCCGTGGTGACCTACAACATCAGCGACGGTCATATCGGCGGCACCGCCAGTAGCACGCTGACCCTTGTGTTGACTGAAGTTGCGGACATTGTTGACGATTCAAGCTCCACCCATGCTGGCGTGCCCGTCACCATCGACGTTCTGGCTAACGATAATTTCGAAAATGGCGGCAAACAGATTACGGCCACCAGCAACGGCGCATTTGGCACCACCACCATCGTTAACGGCAAGGTGGTTTACACCCCTGTTGCTGGGTATGTTGGCCGCGACAGCTTTACCTATACCGTAACAAGCGGTGGCATAAACGAAACAGCTACCGTAACCGTGGATATGACCAACACGCCACCTGTGGCGAACCCGGACACCAGCACCACGCCTGAAGACAGCACCGCCTCCGGCAATGTGCTGGCCAACGACACCGATGCGGATGATGCAGATAAAAATGCCCTCACCGTGACCGGATTTACCGTCAACGGCACACTGTATACACCAGGCACTGCGCTCACTCTCACCGGGATGGGTGTATTGACCATGCAGGCCGATGGCCGCTGGAATTTCGTGCCGGTTGCAGACTGGAACGGCACCTTACCGGTGGTGACTTACCAAATCAGCGACGGCAATACTGGCGGGGTTTCCAGCGCCTTGTTAAGCATTACCATCGCGCCAGTACAGGACGCCTTTAACGATAAAGTCTCCGTCCACGGCAACAGCTCGGTGACTACCGATGTGTTCGCCAACGACACCTTCACCAACGGCGATAAAATTATCCAGACCGTGACTCAAGGCAGCCACGGTACGGTGACTATCGAAAACGGCAAAATCACCTACAAGCCAAACGTGGGTTATGTCGGAACAGACAGCTACACCTACACGGTGCTGAGCGGTGGAATTCAGGAAACCGCCACGGTCAGCGTCACCGTGGAAAACACCCTGCCGATTACACGGCCAGATGTTAATGTCACGCCGGAAGATAATGTCGTCACCGGTAATGTACTGCTGAACGATTCCGATCCTGACGGTGATCCGCTGACCATCACGCAATTCAATGTCGATGGGCAGACCGCTCCGGCAGGGTATCCGGTGATTATCGCAGGCGTGGGTGAGTTCACGTTGCGCGCCGATGGCAGCTACACGCTGACCCCGGTCGCAGACTGGAACGGCAGAGTGCCGACTATCACCTACACGGTTAACGATGCGCTGATCGGCGGGAACGCCACCAGCACGCTGAATATTATTGTTTCACCAGTGGTCGATATTAACGCCGATAGTGCCACCACCCATGCGGGCAACTCGGTAACGACCGATGTGCTGGCTAACGATAGCTTCAGCAATCCGGATGCCACTATCACCGCGGTCACCAACGGGACAAATGGCACTGCCACGTTGCAAAATGGCCAGATTATCTACACCCCACGCAGCGGTTTTGTCGGCACAGATACTTACACCTACACCGTGACCAGCGGCGGAGTCACAGAAACCTCAACCGTGACTGTTTTTGTCACCAACGACGCGCCAGTGGTTAACCCGGAAGGGGTTATCACTCCACAAGGTGAGCCTATCTCTGGGAATGTGTTAACCAACGATCGCGACCCGAACGGCGACCCAATTTATCTTTCTGGTTTCCAGGTTGGCGGCAACAGTTACAGCGCGGGCGAAACGGCCGTGCTGGCGGGCGTTGGTAGCCTGACGGTTCTGCGAGATGGTAGCTATCGCTTTACTCCACTTGCCAGCTGGCGCGGCTTCGTGCCTCCGGTGACTTACACGGTGAGCGATGGCAACGAAGGCGGCGAAACCAATGGTAGGTTGCGCATTCTGGTTGCACCGTCGGTGGAAATTTCGGTGCATGAAGATGGCCTGACACCGCTTGATCCTGGTGCTCAGGAGGTTAACGGTACGCTAGATATTCTGTCGCTCGACAAGCTGCAAACGCTGACCTTCCAGGGGCGCGTCATCACCGCAGAACAGCTTTTGCGCCTGAACCCTCTGTCGCCAATTACTATCGAAACCGTGACGGGCACCATCAAGCTACTGGCTTACTACAGCAGTGCAGACGGTGTTGCGCGGCTCGATTACAACTTCACCTTGCGTGAAGCGGTGTCGCAACCGGGGCTTGTCAGTACACACAACGACTACGCAGTCCAGGTGAACGGCACCACCATCGGGCAACTACGCATTACCGTCTTCAACGACAACCCGAGCGCCACCGATGACAGCGCGGAAATCTTACAGGACCAGAACCAGAATTCGGCCAGCGGTAACCTGTTTAACGATGACCGCATAGGTGCAGATGGCGCGGCGAGCAATGGCCCTGTCACGGGCGTCGTGTCAGAAAACACCGGTAATGCAGGCACCATTGGCGGCTCAAGCGGCGGCCAATACGGCACGCTCACCCTCGATAGCCAGGGCAACTGGCGCTATGAAGTGAACAGTAGCGACCCTCGTGTGGCGGCACTTGAAGCGAACGCAACACTCACTGAGGTGTTTGTTTACACCATCACCGACAGCGATGGCGGTGTCAGCGAAGCACGTCTCACCATTTTGATTCACGGCGTCACGGCGATGCCAAACGTCGACGAGCGTAATGGCGACCAGATTTTTGGCCGTGAGGAAGAAGAAACACTGCCCGCCTACAGCCAAAGTTACGAGCCGGGCTTGTTTATTCTGCCGCTCGTCTATGATTTACAAAGTGATGCAGTTGGTCTGCAAACCCGGCTTAACAGCCAGTTTGCGGCCTATGGTTATGGGATAGAGCATGCGAATGCACCCGTTATGCAGCAGGCAGTACTGTTCTCCCGCTGGTACAGCGACACGCGTGAGCAGCGCACTTTACCTGGCTTAGAAAATAACGCCCTTGGGCAAAATTCGCTTGGGAACTCATTTGGCCCGTTTGGTATTGGACAAGCAGATGAGCGTAGCTCATTTGCTCAAACGTCGGTCACGCAGGAAGCGACGCAGGTTGAACAACCGACCGTTATCGCATCGGGAGCACAACCTTTATCCATGCAGCTTGCTGCGTTGGAAAAACAAACTTTGGCGTCTGGAAAGCACATTACAGTCCCGACAATCACTCGCCGGTAACTGCCTGTTTAAGATGGAAAAAAATAATGAACGCATATGTTGTGGCGCAATATAAAAAACGTGGCGTGCCGTTAATCAAACCTGTTGCTGGGTTGATTGCGGTACTGATTTTGGCTGGCTGTGGCACCATTAAACCGGAACCGTTAACTCAGGATGAGATAACCGCGCGAGTGAATCGTGACCGGGCAGAAATGTACCGTGGGCAAGAATCCCTAAGCGGCCCGATGACGTTGTCCGATGCCATGGCGCGAGCGTTGAAATATAACCTCGACTACCGTCTGAAAATGATGGAAACGGCGTTGTCGCGCAGTTTGTTGGATGTCTCGCAACAAGACATGCTGCCAAAGCTGATGGCAGATGCTGGCTATCGCTGGCGTGATAACGATTCAGGCGGCACCAGTATCGGTATCGATGACGGGCTCGTCAGCTTGCGCCCTTCTACGTCGGAGGAACGCGAACACTATCTTTCCAGCGCGACATTCTCCTGGGATCTTCTCGATTTCGGTATGAGTTATTACCGCGCCAAACAACAGGCCGATGAAGTCAATATTGCGGAAGAACGTCGCCGTAAAGTGCTGCAAAACATTGTCCAGGAAGTACGTGATGCCTACTGGCGTGCATTAGGCGCGCAGCGTTTGCTCGACGAAACCCAACCGCTGGCCGAGCAAATTGCCCAGGCGCTGGATAAAACCCGTGAAGCAGAACAGGCTGGTATCTTGCCGCCAATTGAAGGGCTGGAATATCAGCGCGCCCTGCTTGATGCCATGACCTTGCTGAACCAAAAACGTCAGCAAATGGAATTGGCAAAAAGCGAGCTGACCGCGCTTATCAACCTGCCGCCGGGAACACCGCTAGTGTTGCAAGACACACCAACACCGCTGGCACCCCCTCCGACCAACATCGATAAGCTTGAGCAAATGGCACTGGAGCGTCGCCCGGAACTGCGTGAGGAAGATTACAAAACGCGCATCGACAGCTATGAAACCAAGCGCCAAATCGCCTCGTTATTCCCGAGCCTGAATCTGTTCGCTGGGTTGAATTACGACTCCAACCAATATCTCTACAACAACAACTGGATTGAAGGCGGCGTCGGTGTCTCGATGAACCTGTTTAAGCTGCTGAGTATTCCGGCAATCAGTACCGCCAACGATGCTCGCGCACAAACCGATGATGCACGCCGTATGGCGCTGAGCATGGCGGTTCTGACGCAAGTTCGTGTCGCTACCGAACGCTACAAGCTCGCCTCTTATGACTTCCAGATTGCCGAACAATCGGCGCAAGTCGACCAGCGTCTGGCGAGTATTTCTCGCGCAGGTTCTGATAACTCACTGACCAGTGACCTGGAAACATTGCGTACTCAGGCACGCTCGATTGTTTCACGCTTCCAGGAAGCTTCATCGTATGCCGAAGCACAGGCCGCCTATGGCCGAGTGCTGAACTCTGTGGGTATCGATTTACTGCCAGATCAGGTTAATCAAACCGATGTTGCCAGCTTATCGCGACAAATTGCCACCAGCTTGCGCCAACAAGAGAGCAGCGTATTTGCTCGTACTGCCGGTATTGTCGTGGAAAAACACCCGATATCTGTGCAGATCACGCGCCTGCCATCTGGCGTTTCACGTGCCACCGTTTCGCAATCCGTTGGCCGGGTGATTGAAGCCAACCACCTGTCACTTGAGCCGTCACCGAAAAGCCTCACCTTGCAAATGGGCTTCAACATTGGTGCCAGCAACGGCACACGTAAAGGTGTGTGGACTATGCGGGTGATAGATGCAGACGGCGCTGAAGTGCTGACTCGCCAGTACACAAGCTATCTGCCAAACGAAACCAGTACACGCTCCATCAGCGCGCTTGCCGAAGCAGCTACATTATCTATTACCACTGATTTACAAAGACTTGCAGGGGCAACCCCTGTTCTGACTGCGACGCCATGAGGCTGTGTATGAATAACAATAAAAAGAGCACATCTGCTCTACTACTCTCGCTAGCCTGTTTTTCTGTGCCAGCCTTTGCCGCCAATCCTGTTTTTGCGGCTCCTGCTGAGGTAAAAACACCTGCCGCGCAAGGCAGTACCACGGTGCGCTTCCTGGTACTCGCCAACCGCGAAAGCCCACTTTCAAGCGTGGTGCCTGGGCGAATGGCGAAAATCAATGTGCAACTGGGCGACCCCGTTACCCAGGGCAAAGTGCTGGCGAGCATGGATTGTAGCGATTTAGTGGCGCGTAAAAACGCCGCCGAAGCGGAGTTTCACGCAGCTCAACTGCGCTATGAAGCCAAAGCAAAACTGCAGGGATTACAATCAGCTGCTGCACTTGAAGTGGGTTTAGCCGCCTCTGAAGTCAACCGTACCAAAGGTCAGGTCGGCATTTTTGACGCCCAACTGGCGCAGTGTCGCTTTGTGGCACCGTTCAATGGTCGTGTAGCCAAAATCTACGTCAAAGAAGGCCAGGGGATTGGTGCTGGTGCGCCTGTGATTGACCTGGTCGGCAGCGGCACGTTGCGCGCGCGTTTAAACGTGCCTTCAAACTGGGTCGCATGGTTGAAAATTGGTTCGCAGCTTAATGCCTCCGTGGGTGAAACCGGCAAGCAATACCCGCTCACCGTGACGAATATCAGCGGCAAAGTCGATGCGGTTAGCCAGACTATCGAAATTGAAACTCGCTTCCCGGAAAAAACCGATGACGTGTTGCCAGGTATGAGCGGGCAAGCCGTTGCTATCTGCCCACCTGATGAAAACCGTTGCCTGAAAAGCGGAGCTGCAAATTCGTGATGTCCAGTACAGCCTTCTACCAGCTAGCAGCCCGGGTAGAAGCGATAAGCAACTCCGCCGAGTTAGGCTTCGCTATATGTAACGAAACACGCCAACTGGTGGATTACCGCCAGGCGGCGCTGTTGTCTCTCACCTCATCCAACCGCGCAAAACTGGTCGCTCATTCAGGGCTTAGTGATACCGACAATAATACCCCGTATGCCTTATGGCTTTCTGACGTAGCAAAAGAGATTGCGCCACATTGCCGGGCACTACCGCCAGAAGCTCGCGTGCTGGCACTTTCACCCGCGCAACTCAGCGAAACCCTCGCCCCGCAGTGGGATGAATGGTTGCCCGCAAATGTTTGGGTGTTGCCATTAACCGGTGCCGACGGAGAGATTCACGCGCTATGGTTTTTGGGCCGTGACGACCCGTGGCCAACAACGCTCGCACCAACATCCCCGGAGTTTACTCTGCTGCAACTCAGCGGGTTGTACGGTTATGCATGGTGGGCTTTAACGGCACAACCATCGCGTTTCAGGCAATTCTGGCAGCGCAATACCGGGCGTCGTCTCGGTTATATCGTGCTGGCGGTGTTACTGGTGCTATGTATTCCGGTGCGTGAATACACACTGGTGCCTGCCGAAATTATCTCGCTACACAGTGAAGTGATTGCCGCCCCTGATTCCGGTGTGATTAAACGCATGGTCGTGCTGCCAAACAGCGATGTGGTGAAAGGCCAGGTGCTGGCAACGCTCGATGACACCACGTTGCATAACCGCCTGGCGGTGGCACAGGCGGAGTTGGAAACCACTGAAACCACGTTGCATCAGGCTTCACAACAGGCGATTGAAGACCAACAGGCCAAGTCAGAACTGGCAATGGCCGAAGGCAAATGGCGCGAGAAAAAAGTTGAAGTTGAATCGATAACCCGCGACCTCGAAAAGCTGACCATTCGTGCTCCTGATAACGGCGTATTTGTCTATTCTGACCCGGACGACTGGGCTGGTCGCCCGGTGCAAACCGGTGAGCGAATTGGCTTGCTGGCAGACCCAGATAATCTCGGCGTTCGCGCCTGGGCCCCGGTAAGTGAGTCCACTAACCTGAAGCATGGCGCACCGATGAAAATCTTTTTGAAAGTCGCCCCCCTTGATTCACTGGACGCAAAACTGGGATACGCGGGTTATCAAACGGTGGAAGCACCAAACGGTGTTGCCAGTTATATGCTGCGCGGCACGCTGGAAGGTAAACCTGCTGTTGCACGTATTGGCTTGCAGGGAACGGCACGCGTAACGGGTGATTGGGCAATGCTCGGTTACTTGTTACTACGTCGCCCTATTGCCACGTTACGTGCCGGGAGCGGATGGTGATACCCGGTGCTGCAACGGCCCCAGCCTGGCCTGCGCTACGTGATGAACTGCGACTTAACAGCGCTGGTACCAACCGCGACGGTTCTCCAGCATGGCATCTGGCTGATCCCGTGCGTAATCTGTTTTTTCGCCTTGGCTGGCTGGAAATCGAAATTCTCAAGCGCTGGCAACTGGCGGATGCCGGGAAAATAGCGCAGGCGATTAATCAGCAAACCACGCTGAATGTCGATGAAGAAGATATCAAAGCTTTTGTGCTGTTTTTACAACAACAACAGTTGCTACGTAGCGCCCGCTATCGCCCGGCATCCTCTGCCTGGAAGTGGTTGTTACATAGCTATTTGTTTATCCGCATTCCGCTGGTTCACCCGGAAAAAGCCCTGCGTAAAGCGCTGCCGTGGTTAAAGCCGCTGTTTAGCAAAACCTTCCTGTGGTTAACGCTGTTTGTCGCGATTACCGGCATTGTGCTCGCCGCTCGCCAGTGGGACACCGTGGTTGCGACCTTGCATAACTCGGTGAACTGGCATGGCGCGGTGGCCTTCGCTATCGCTCTGGTGTTTTCCAAATGCTGGCATGAAATGGGCCACGCACTCACCGCCACTAAGCACGGTGTGCGGGTTGGCCACATGGGGGTTGCGCTGCTGGTGATGTTGCCTATGGCCTACACCGACACCGGTGAAAGCTGGAAGCTCATCCGTTCGCGCGACCGTTTAAAAATTGCCGTCGCCGGAATTGCCTCAGAATTAATTCTGGCTGCATGGGCCACTTTGCTGTGGTCATTTGCACCTGAAGGCAGCGTCAAAAACGCGTTATTTTTCCTCGCGACCACCGCCTGGATTATGACTGTCGTGGTTAACGCCAGCCCGTTTATGCGTTTTGACGGTTATTACATTCTGAGCGACATGCTCGATTTTCCAGGGCTGCATGAACGCGCTGGAAACTGGGCAAAGCGTGCGATGCGCTGGCATCTATTTGGTATCAACGATCCCAAACCCGACAACGTCACCCCGGCCTTTGCCCGCTTTCTGACGGTATTTGCCTTCGCCACCTGGATTTATCGCCTGCTGCTGTTTATCGGTATTGCGGTCGTTATCTATCACGCCTTTTTTAAGGCGTTGGGTGTGATTCTGTTTTTGATAGAGATTGTGACTTTTGTGGTGCAACCGATGATCCGAGAAATCAAACACTGTTGGGCGCGGCGTGCTGAAAGCCAGCCTTTCCAGCGCCGAAGATTGCTGCTGATTGCTATCGCCGCGCTGCTGGTTATTTTTGTGCCGTGGTCGAATAAAGTGAATCTGCCTGGGGTGATTGAAGCCGGTTTTGTACAGCCGATTTATACGCCGTACGGTGCACGCCTCGAGAAGATTCTTGTCACCGATGGGCAGGAAGTGAAAGCCGGGCAACCGCTGTTCGAGCTAATTGCACCACTGCCAGAAACCTCGCAGCGAAAAGCTGAGGAGATGCGCCGTGCATGGGAGTTCAGCGCGCGCGGTGCGTTAGGGCTTGATAAAGATGGCCCGGCAAAACAGGTTCTGGCAGAGCAAATGGCGCGCCAGTATTCACTCCAGCAAAGTGCTGGCAATAATGAATTGCTGCGTCTGAGACTGGTTGCAGCCTCCAGTGGCCGTATTGAAGATAGCGATATTTCGCTGCAACCCGGTAGCTGGATTTCCCCAGCCACACACATTGCCACGCTGGTGAATGCCGATCGCTGGCGGGTCAAAGCGCTGGTAGGTGAAGAAGATTTGGGGCGCTTACGCGTAGGGGCTCAGGCAAAAATTTATCAAAATGATGAGTGGCAGCCGCTTATCGGGCGCGTGGTTTCTATCGACCACAATGTCGTCACTCGTCTGCCATCTTTGTTGCTGGCTAAAGATCACGGCGGCCCGGTGCAATTAAACCCAACCGCGCAGGCAAAAGATTTGCGTCCACAGGGCGTTTGGTATCGCGTATCCATTGAAGGTGACGGGAAAGCGGCGGCGGCGGTTAACCGGGAAAATCTCGCGGATATTTCTGTTGAGAGTAAACGCCAGAGTCTCGCGCATCGCTGGTTTAATAGCGTGTCATTGATGCTGATTCAGCAGACGGGCATGGGGAAAGATGGGTAAAGTCTGGTGGGATAGGCTTCAAAGTCAGCCCCTCTTTGCAGAGGGGCTAAGTCCTTGCTACAGGATGATCAATGAGGTGCATATCAATTGATGAGGCGGCTAAGTTGCATTCCTAAACCCACCCACTTCCTCCTGGGATACTGGAAGGGGTCTTTCTATTAATGTCTGTTTCAGGACCCGGAGTCAATTGTTTGACGATGACCTTTTCATTGATTTGCAAACCTGACACAAAATTTTATTGATGCCGTGCTCGCCGTAAAGCCTGGGCCAGTTTTTGCTGATTAAACGGTTTACGCAACAGTTCGACTTGCGGCAATTGCTGCCCGCTGCGGCGCAAATCCTGTCCACTGATTAATAGGCATGTGACGTGTGGATAATGTTGCTGGGCATGCTGTACCACATCAGCGCCACTCATTGGCCCTGGCAGCATTAAATCACTGATTAAAATCTGAATGTCCGGCACATCTTTCAGCAATTGTATTGCCTGCTGGCTATCACTGGTTTCTAACGTCAAATACCCCAGCTGATGCAACTGCTCGCACAACGTCTGGCGCACATCGTGTTCATCTTCCAGCACCAGAACCAGTTGGTCTTCATCAGAGTTCACTGCCAGCGGTTCGGGTAACGTTTCACTCACCGCCTGTGCTGGTGCGCGCGGCAATTGTAAACGCACCAACGTTCCCTGCCCCGGCGCACTTTCAATTTGCACTCGCCCGCCGGACTGGCGCACAAAACCATACACCATTGATAAACCCAACCCACTGCCGCTACCCGTCTGCTTGGTGGTGAAGAACGGTTCAAATACTTGAGCTTTTACTTCCGCCGACATGCCATGACCACTGTCGATAACTTCCAGCGCTACCATATCCTGCTTACGCCCGCTCGAGCGCACCACGCGCTGATTCCAGGTGCGGATTTTGATAGTGCCGCTTTGTCCTTCCATCGCATCGCGGGCATTCATCACCAGGTTAATAATCGCGTTCTCCAGCTGGTTAACGTCAATCCATGCAGGCCACGCCGGGTGCTGCGCTTCTATTTCAAGAGTGAGTGCCACGGGCAAAGAATGGCGAATCAGCGGGTCGAGGTTTTCCAGCAGGTTTTTCATCGACACCGCATGCGGGTGCAGCGATTGTTTACGGGAAAACGCCAGTAAACGTTGAGTCAGTTGCGCCCCACGTTCGGCGGCTTTTAAGGCACGTTGAATACGTATGGCATCCGGGGAGTCTGAAGATGTCAGCTCAAGGCTGCCAATAATCACCGCCAGCAGATTATTAAAATCATGTGCCAGGCCGCCGGTTAACTGCCCCACCGCTTTCATTTTTTGGCTGTGAACCAGCGCCTCTTCCAGTGCTTTACGCTCACTACGTTCAAGCACCACGTTCACCATGCCGCGCCCAGGCACCGGGCTAAAACGCAGCTCGATGGTGCGGTTATCCGCAAGCCGCAGCTCCTGCGGTTTGGGTAGTGGGCGTAAAAGGTTTTCAAGGATATGTTCCTGAAGCGGTGTGACCTGTTTGAGCAGACTCATATAATGCTGCCCACGTTGCAGGCGTTCCGGTGCCAACCCCAGCAACAACGGGTATTGCGGGTTCCACACCACCAGAATTCCGTCGTTATCAAACAATGCAAAACCATCGCGCATAGCGTGGAAGGTGGTTTCCAGTTGAGTACTTTTTTCTTTCAGTAATTTCGATGTGTGTTCCAGCGATGCGGTGTTTCTCGCAAAAACGTTAAACGCTCGCGCCAGTTCGCCCAACTCATCGCGCCGCTGTAAGGCTGGCACGCTAACATCGCGCTCACCCCGCGCCAGGCGCGTCATCGCATGGGAGATTGCCGTCAAATTCGAGCCAAGATTGCGGTAAATATACCAACCCGCAAATCCGGTAATCACTATCGCCAGCAAGGCAAACAGGCCGATAAAGGCAATCATTGATTGCAGCTCTTTATGGCTTTGATTGGTGCGGCTAACGGACTCCTGCGCCACTTTTTGCACGTACTGGTTAATGTCCCGGTTCAAAAACGCCACCAGCGCTTTAATGTGGTACATGTACCAGGAAATCCCTAAATCGCTGTTTTCAAGCTGCTGGGAAAGTGGCAACAATTGCTGCAAATGAGTCGCGAACTCCTGCAATATTCCATCGACTAAGGGCGAGTCATCATGTACCGGGAGTTGCGCCATGACTTCGGTAAGCTGCACAACCGTGGCTTTTGGGGAAGGCGTTTGAATGGCAATAAGGATCAAGCGATCCATTTCGGTTAACAGCCGCGCTTCCGGAGTCGCCCGCCCGTCACGAGCATTAATATCCTGAATATGATGCAAGTAACTTTGGTTTTGATACAACGCACTAAGCAGCGCGTTGCGCTCCAGATGGCGGCGATGACCCAACTCCAACATCCGTGTGACGCTGCTTTCCAGTTCATTGCTGCGCTCGGTAATGCGCTTCACCAATTCCGGTTCCCGGCTGGCGAGTGGTGCATGCGCCAGGTGGTTAAGCGAGTTCTGGAGTGCCTGCTGTGTTTGCTGCAAACGCTGCGCTTCGCTCTGATATTCCAGCGCGCCAACCACCTGCGTGAGGCGCACCGCTGCTGTCGCCACATTCGCGGTATCCCGCGCCAACTCCATGCTGCCGGACATATCACTTAGCGTTTGCCCCTGCACCTGCTCCTGCAAACGGCTGGCATGATTAAAGCCGAGAATTGCCACGCCGCACACCATCAACGTCACCGCCACCACCAGCAGGTTAAAGGAGAGCAGGCGGCCACGGGCGCTGGTGAGAAAGGGCGTGCGGGGTGCAGGCATGGCTTGGCTCCATTCAGGTTTGTTTCAATGAGTTAAGCAGTCATATGAATTCTTCACCAACATGACAAATATGAATGGGTTCTGACATCTTCCATTTACCTGCGCGTGATTGACTGGCAGCAATCGAAACCTTACCTGCAGGAGTCGCGCCATGAGTAGCGTTCCCATTCTGGAGATGCGCAATATTGCCAAGTCATTCGGCAAGTTTTATGCGTTGAAAGGTGTCGACTTAACCGTGTTTCCTGGCGAAATACACGCCTTGATGGGGGAAAACGGCGCGGGAAAAAGCACGCTGATGAAAATCCTCGCTGGTGCCTATATCGCCACCAGCGGCGAGATTTTAATTAACGGTGAACCGTACAGCATCAAGGGGCCAAAAGACGCACTCAACGCGGGCATCACGCTGATTTACCAGGAGATGCAACTGGCCCCGAATCTGACCGTTGCCGAAAATATTTTCCTTGGCAGCGAGTTGTCTCGCGGTGGTCTGGTCAAGCGCAAAGAGATGGTGATGCAGGCTCAGACGGTTATTGACCGCCTCGGCGCGCAGTTTAAGGCCAGCGATTTGGTTTCGCGCCTGACCATCGCCGAGCAGCAGCAGGTAGAAATCGCTCGTGCGCTACACCGCAACAGCCGCATTTTAGTGATGGATGAACCCACTGCAGCGCTCTCTTCACGTGAAACTCACCGCCTGTTCGAGCTGATTATGCGGCTACGCGACGAGGGCATGGCGATTATCTATATCAGTCACCGCATGGCGGAAGTGTATGAGCTTTCTGACCGCGTGAGCGTGCTGCGCGACGGGCAATATGTCGGCAGCCTGACGCGCGAACATCTTAATGCCAACGAGCTGGTACGCATGATGGTAGGCCGCCCGCTAAGCGATCTATTCAATAAAGAGCGCGACATTCCACAAGGTGCCGTGCGCCTGAACGTTCATCATCTGACGGACGGCGCAAAAGTGCAGCCGGTCAGCCTGCAGGTGAAATCCGGCGAGATAGTCGGCCTTGCGGGGCTAGTCGGTGCCGGGCGTTCTGAACTCGCACAGCTGATTTTTGGCGTGCGTAAATCCACCGGCGGCACGATAGAAATCGACGGGCTGCCCGTAAAAATTCACTCCCCTCGTGAAGCGATTAGCCACGGTATCGGTTTCCTGACCGAGAACCGCAAAGAGCAAGGCTTGTTCCTCGAACTGGCAGCGCAAGACAACATCACCATGGCAACACTTGAGCGCGACGCGCACTACGGCTGGCTGGATCGCAAAAAAGCCCAGACCATTTCTGACGACGCCATCAGCTTGCTCAATATCCGCGTGCCGCATGCACAAGTGCGCGCAGGGGGCTTGTCCGGCGGCAACCAGCAAAAACTTTTGATCTCACGCTGGGTGGCGATCGGGCCACGCATTTTGATCCTCGATGAGCCAACGCGTGGTGTGGATGTCGGCGCGAAAAGTGAGATCTACCGGATCATGAGCCAGATGGCAAAACAGGGTGTGGCGATCCTGATGATCTCCAGCGAATTGCCCGAAGTGGTCGGCATGAGCGACCGGGTGTATGTGATGCGCGAAGGCAGCATTGCCGGGGAGTTGCACGCCGCTGATATCACGCAAGAGAACATTATGACGCTGGCAACCGGCGTTGAAGATGCCCACAAAAAGGTGGTTCAACATGGCAACTAATCAACCTAAAGAAACGCCGCTGGCGCACACAACTCCCCAGCAAGTCGCCAAATCTGCCTCGCTGAAAAAAGCGCTGTTTGGTGATTTGATGCAAACCGTCGGGATTTTGCCGATTTTGATCCTGATCGTCGCCGTTTTTGGGTTTATCACGCCTAACTTTTTTACTGAATCTAACCTGCTGAATATCGCCCGCCAGTCATCGATCAACATCGTGCTCGCCGCCGGGATGACGTTCATTATTTTGACCGGTGGGATCGACCTTTCCGTGGGCTCGATTCTGGGCACCACGGCGGTGACCGCAATGGTGGTTTCGCTAATGCCGGGTTGGGAATCGCTGTCGATCCCTGCTGCGCTGATGATGGGTACCGGGCTTGGGCTGTTTAACGGCATGCTTGTCGCCTGGGCCGGGCTACCGCCGTTTATCGTCACGCTCGGCACTTATACCGCGCTGCGTGGAGCGGCCTATTTGCTGGCCGATGGCACCACGGTGATTAACTCCAATATCAATTTTGAATGGATAGGCAATTCGTATCTTGGCCCGATTCCGTGGCTGGTCGTGATAGCGCTGGCGGTGATTGTTGTCTGCTGGTTCATTCTGCGACGCACCACGCTCGGTGTTCATATCTACGCGGTCGGCGGCAATATGCAGGCCGCACGCCTGACGGGCATCAAAGTGTGGCTGGTGTTGCTGTTCGTCTATGGCATGAGCGGGCTGCTTTCCGGGCTTGGTGGCGTGATGAGTGCTTCGCGACTCTACAGCGCCAACGGCAACCTTGGGATGGGTTATGAGCTGGATGCCATCGCCGCGGTGATTCTCGGCGGCACCAGTTTCGTCGGCGGTATCGGCACGATTACCGGCACGCTGGTCGGCGCGCTGATTATCGCCACGCTCAACAATGGCATGACGCTGATGGGCGTTTCGTATTTCTGGCAACTGGTGATCAAGGGTGCGGTGATCATCATTGCGGTGCTGATCGACAAATACCGTACCCGTCACCATCAAAGTGCATAACAACAAAACTCTACCCTATGTGAGGAAAACACCATGCGTTTGAAGCTAATAGCCACTGTTCTCATGCTTGCCGCAGCGCCTTTCGTTCAGGCAAAAGAGCTGAAATCCATCGGGGTAACGGTGGGCGACCTCGCCAACCCGTTCTTCGTGCAGATCACCAAAGGTGCCGAGCTTGAAGCCCGTAAACTTGCCGGTGATAACGTGAAAGTGACGCTGGTTTCCAGCGGTTACGATCTCGGCCAGCAGGTGTCGCAAATCGATAACTTTATTGCCGCGAAAGTGGACATGATCATTCTGAACGCGGCGGACTCTAAAGGGATCGGCCCGGCAGTGAAACGTGCGAAAGATGCCGGGATCGTGGTAGTTGCGGTTGACGTGGCAGCGGAAGGTGCAGATGCAACAATCACCTCGAACAACACTCAGGCGGGTGAAATGGCCTGTAAGTACATTGCGGATCGCCTGAAAAACAAAGGCAATGTGGTGATCATCAACGGACCTCCAGTTTCTGCGGTGCAGAACCGTGTCGAAGGCTGCCAGATCGAATTTAAAAAGCATCCGGATATCAAGGTCCTTTCTTCTAACCAGAATGCCAAAGGCAGCCGCGAAGGTGGCCTTGAGGTGATGACGTCTTTGCTTGCTGCAAACCCGAAGATCGACGGCGTGTTTGCGATAAACGATCCGACAGCGATCGGTGCCGATCTGGCAGCAAAACAAGCCCAGCGTAACGAGTTCTTTATCGTTGGCGTGGATGGCAGCCCGGATGCCGAAGAAGCCCTGAAACGCGGCGGGAATACGCTGTTTGTGGCAACGCCTGCCCAAGACCCGCAGGTGATGGCGGCAAAAGCGGTGGAGATTGGCTACGACATTCTGCAAGGCAAACCTGCACCTAAAGAGCCGGTGCTGATTCCGGTAACCATGATCGATAAAAACAATATCGGTACGTATAAGGGTTGGACGGTGAAATAGTTTTTGCTACTGCCTGCCATTTTTGTCGGATGGCGGCGCAAACGCCTTATCCGACCTACAAAGCGTTCATTTGTAGGTCTGATAAGCGCAGCGTCATCAGACAACAGCGTGAGGAAAACACTGCAAAATGAAACGTTCTGAAGTGAATAACATTCTGTCTCAAACGCACCATTTCTTTATGCAGCACGACGTGCATTTGCCTCCCTTCGCCTCTTACGACCTGACAAAGTGGCAGCAGCTCGATAAACAAATCTGGCAGGAAGTATTTGATTTGAAACTCGGTTGGGATGTGACGGCCTTCGGCGGCAACGATTTTCTGGCTCAAGGGCTGACGCTATTCACGCTGCGTAACGGCTCGCCCGACGGCACACCGTACGCCAAAACTTATGCCGAAAAAATCATGCATGTCCGCGAAGGGCAGCTCACGCCGATGCATTTTCACTGGCGCAAACGCGAAGACATTATCAATCGCGGCGGCGGTAATTTAATTGTCGAGTTGTGGAATTCTGACCAGTTCGAACAGACCGAAGAGAGTGATGTCACGGTCAGCATTGATGGTTGCTGCCAGACACACGCGGCGGGCAGCCAACTGCGTCTCTCACCCGGCGAGAGCATTTGTCTGGTGCCCGGTATTTACCACAGTTTTTGGGGCGAGCCAGGGTATGGCGACGTGCTTGTTGGGGAAGTGTCGATGGTCAATGACGACGACCGCGACAATCGTTTTCTCAAACCGCTGGAACGCTTTAATTCCATCGTTGAAGACGCACCTGCGCGGCAGTTGCTGTGCAACGAATATCGCCAGCACTTTTAATTTCCAACCCTATTTTCCAACACCAGGGGAAACTATTATGGCTTTGATATCACTTAAGGATGGGCTGGCTCACGCTCGTAAAAACGGCTATGCCCTCGGCGCTTTTAACGTTCTCGACAGCCACTTCCTGCGCGCCCTTTTTGCCGCGGCAAGGCAGGAAAACTCACCGTTTATCATCAATATTGCCGAAGTCCATTTTAAGTATGTCTCGCTGGATTCTCTGGTCGAAGCCGTCAAATTCGAAGCGGCTCGCCACGATATTCCGGTGGTGCTCAATCTTGACCACGGCCTGCACTTTGAAGCGGTAGTTCGCGCTTTACGCCTCGGTTTTAGCTCAGTCATGTTCGATGGTTCTACACTTGAATATGAGGAGAACATTCGCCAGACCCGCGAAGTGGTGAAGATGTGCCACGCTGTAGGTGTCTCGGTTGAAGCTGAGTTGGGTGCAGTGGGCGGTGATGAAGGCGGTGCATTGTATGGCGAAGCCGATAGCAACAAGTTTACCGACCCGGCAGTCGCACGCGATTTTGTCGACAGAACCGGTATCGACACGCTGGCCGTCGCCATCGGTAACGCGCACGGGAAATATAAAGGCGAACCGAAACTCGATTTCGACCGCCTGGCCGCGATTCGTAGCCAAACGGGCATACCACTGGTGCTACATGGCGGTTCCGGCATTAGTGACGAAGATTTCAGAAAAGCGATCACGCTTGGCATTCACAAAATCAATTTCTACACCGGAATGTCACAGGCAGCGCTGGGTGCCATTGAGCAGCGCATGAATCAACGTCACGCCATTTATGACGAATTCGCCGAGTTATTGCTGGGCATTGAAGAGGCGATTACGGATGTCGTTGCACAACAGATGCGGATTTTTGGCAGTTCGGACAAGGCTTGAGCCTATCCCAGTAGGCGTAATTGTTGCAGATCGTTTGGGCTCGGACTGCGCGGAAAAACCGCAGCGTACACGTAGTACGTGAGGATTTTGAGCACAGCCCAGGACCAAACGAACAAATAAGATAGCCTAATGGGTTAGGCTCTTAAGGAAAGGTTATGACAGAGCGCAGCGGGATTATTGCCGCCGGAAATATGTTGGTCGACCATGTGCATCAAATTGTGCAGTGGCCGCAGCGTGGTTGGCTTGCCGAAATCGTTCACAGCGAACGATCGACCGGCGGTGCGCCGTTAAACGTGTTGCTGACTTTAGCCAAAATGCATGTCGGGCTGCCGCTTCAGGCAGTAGGCCTGGTGGGTGACGACCACGACGGCGATTACATTATGGCAATGTTGGATCAGTATCATGTCAATCGCCAGCATGTGCACCGTACTACTTTTGCGCCAACATCAATGTCTCAGGTGATGACCGACCCGAGCGGGCAGCGCACTTTTTTCCACTCGCCAGGTGCTAATCGCCTGCTCGACTTACCCGCCTTTGACCGCCTTGAGTCGTCATTCAAAATCTTCCATCTCGGTTATTTATTGCTGCTCGATAGCCTGGATATGGAGGATGCAGAATACGGCACGCGCAGCGCACGTTTGCTGGCGCAGATGGCGCAACAGGGATATGAAACCTCACTTGATTTAGTCTCCCGCCAGGGCGACCCTCGCTATCGTCCTATGGTGCTCCCTGCCCTGCGTTGGCTGGATTACCTGGTGATCAATGAACTCGAAGCCGGTGAATTTAGCGGGTTGGAAATCCGCCGTACGAATGGCGATCCGCATATCGAAAATATCGCCCAGGCAGCGGCTTTGCTGCTGGATTCGGGCGTTCGGCAACGAGTGGTAATCCACTGTCCGGAAGGTGCCTGGGGTGTTGAACCAGGCATGGAAGGCGTGTGGGTGCCGTCATTCAGATTAACTCAAACGGAAATTATCGGCAGCGTCGGTGCGGGTGATGCTTTCTGTGCCGGAATATTATATGGCTGCCATGAAAAATGGTCGTTGGTCGATAGCCTGAAATTAGCTCACGCCTGCGCGCGTGCAAATTTATTATGTGCAAATGCAATTGATGGCGCTAAGCCCTTGGCAGAATTACAGAGTTTTATCAATGAATACAAAATATAAATCAAATAAATAAAATACATTCAACCAACTAATAATTAAGATTATACCTCAAATACAGTCAAGTACTCTCTATCACGGGTTGAATTGTTGACCGCTTAAATTATCCTCCATAGGATGGTTGGCTATGGATGAATTTCCGGGAAGAAAGTTATGAATATTTATTCTATTGGCTTATTTGGTTTATTACTATTTATCAGTTCTGCTCATGCTGGCATTCTTATCAACAGTACGCGGGTTATCTACCCGGCAGACTCTCCTGAAGTCACACTCGGCATGACAAATAATGCCACCACACCCCGTTTAATCCAGTCCTGGATTGATGACGGCGATTCCAATGCCTCCCCAGAAACGGTGTCAGTCCCTTTTGTGGTCACCCCCCCCATTTTTCGCATAAATCCCGGCCAGGGGCAGTCGCTGCGAATTGTCTTCACCGGCGGTAACGTCCCAAAAGATCGCGAATCGGTATTCTGGCTTAACATATTAGAAATACAGCCAAAACCAAATGTAAATAAAGACACGATAGACAGTTATTTGAAATTTTCCGTGCGCTCCCGCTTAAAGATTTTTTTCCGCCCGAAGGGGTTAACTGGCTCACCGGACGGAGCGCCCGCCACCCTGACCTGGCGTTTAATCCAGAATGGAAGCGGCTTTAACCTCGAATGTATAAACCCCTCTGCATATAACGTCTCCATCAGCAATGTCAGGTTCAAAAATGAAGCTGAAAATGCTGAGGTTAACAATAACGGTATGTGCCCGGCTAAAGGGAAAAAGCTTTTTCCTGTTAATAAACCTGTAGCGTCTGCGGCATCAAAAATAGTGTTTATCACAATTGACGATTTAGGTGGTTTTAAAACAAATGAAGCTGATTACCGGCGTTGATATTTCCTATGCCTGCGGTTTTTATTGAGATAATAAAAATGAATAAAAAGCAGTTAGCCACACTTATGATTTTTTTTGTGATGTTTTCATTAAGTTCATTGAGCTGGGCGGGTTGTAGTAGTTCAACTTCTAACTACACGATAACGAGCCCGAAACAAACCATCACCGTTGCACGCAATAAAGCGCTCGGCCCGATAGGTACCGTAATGTCTATCAGTAATGGGCCTGGCGTGGTCATAACATGTACAGGAGGAGCAACAAACACCTATCTGAAATTTGGTACGTTATTAGAGCCTTCAAATACTCCCGGGGTTTACAAAACGAATGTGCCCGGAATCGGCATCAAAGTATGGGATGATTTTCAAGGGACTCTCGTAGTAAGCAATGATCTTCAAAAATGGTACAACGTCTCTACTGGCAGCGGTTATGGTGGGACAGCCTGGCTTACTGGCATAAAAATGCAGTACTACATCATTGGCCCTGTTGAAACGGGTACGGTTTCATTTCCGAGTAATATTATCGTTGAAGCCTGGGCAAATACGACAGCGAGTGCTAGTACTGTCGGCGCGGCCCGATATAACATATTGAACTGGAGTGGAACTGCCGATGTTACAGCAGCCGCCTGTGAAACCCCGAATATCGATGTCAATCTTGGCACTATCGATAGAGGTATATTTATACGCAGCGCTACCAGTCCAACCAAGTCTTTTGATTTTAAAATTAATAACTGTGGGACCGGCATTGCTACAGTGAGTTACTTATTTAAGCCTGCACCAGGGGTGAATATAGTCGGTACCGGGAATAACCAATACCTTACTCTGGATAGCAGTTCCACAGCCAAAGGGCTTGGCATTCAAGTATTGTACGAAAATGGCAACAACGTGCCCTTTAACACTAAAACTGCTCTCACAGGCTATAGCACTAGCGGTGGTAGCTACACAATTCCTATGAAAGCGCGCTATATCCGCACACGCGACGTTGGAGATGTAGAAGTCGGTACTGCGAGCTCTACGGCAGAGTTTGAGATGTGGTATGAATAGCTTTATGGCGGCATCTTTCCCTATTATGCTTGAATTACTGGTTCTCAGTTCAGCGCAGGTGGGTGTTTTTATCCACAGTACTCGGCTGTTCTACCCGGTTGAGAACTCTGAGACCTCGCTCGGTGTGACAAATAATGCCACCACACCGCAGTAGCATCCACAGCATCAAAAATAGAATTTATCACAATTGACGATTTGGGTGGTTTTAAAACAAATGAAGCTGATTACCGCCGTTGATATTTAATATCCCTATTTTTTATTGAGATGATAAAAATGAATAAAAAGCAGTTAGCCACACTAATAATGTTTTGGGGACTGTCTTCATTAAGCTCAATAAGTTGGGCGGGTTGTAGTAGTTCAACTTCTAGCTACACGGTGACAAGCCCAAAACAAACCTTCAAGATGCCGCGAGATATAACAACACGAGGCCCAATAGGTTCCGTGATGTCTATTTCCGCAGGATCCTCAGTGCACGTGATCTGCACAGGAGGAGCAGCAAACACCTATCTGAAATTTGGCGCGCCACTAGAGCCTTCAGATATTCCTGACGTTTACAAAACGAATGTGCCCGGAATTGGTATCAAAGTATGGGATGATTTTAAGGGGACCGTCGTAGTAGGTAATGACCTTACGAAATGGTATTACCCTGGGTCTGATAATTATAATGGGAATGCATTTATTACTAATATAAAAATGCAGTACTATATCATTGGTCCCATTCAAACAGGCACGTATACAATACCTGTTACCGTTGAAGCCTGGATGAATACAACAGCAAGCACCGCTGGTGGCGCCAGATATAATGTATTGAACTGGAATGGATCTGCCGACATTACAGCATATGCCTGTGAAACGCCGAATTTCCCGGTCAATCTTGGCACTCACGATAGAGGTATATTTATAAAGAATGCTACCAGTCCAACCAAGTCTTTTGATTTCAAGATTAATAACTGCCCTAGCGGCATTACCAAAGTGAGTTACTTGTTTAAGCCTGCACCCGGTGTGAGCCTCGTCGGTACCGGGAATAACCAATACCTTACTCTGGACAGCAGTTCCACAGCTAAAGGTCTAGGTATTCAGGTAATGTACGACAATGGCAACAATGTAACCTTTAACACGAAAACTGCTCTCACAGGCTATAGCACTAGCGGTGGCAACTACACAATTCCGATGAAAGCGTGCTATATCCGCACACGAAACGTTGGAGATGTCGAAGTAGGTACAGCGAGCACCACCGTGGAGTTTGAGATGTGGTACGAATAGCCTTATAGCGGCATCTTTCCCTATTATGTTGCAGTAACAGTAACGAATAAGCGGTCTTTGCGTGGGGGGGGGATTTGCCTCTTACTCCGTTGTTGCTTACACCATGTGTATACAAATGTAATCACAACGAGGGCCGCATATATGGCAACTCTGAACATCCGCATCGATGACGATTTAAAAGCGCGTTCTGGTGCACAGCTTACCGGTGCAGGTCGCACCGCCCGCGAACGAATGCTCCCCACAGACACATAGCCTGCTATCGCGGGCTTTTTTATTGGAGCATGTAATAAGACGTTATGGTCAATGTCAGGCGTTCAGGAGCCGTAAACGATAAAAGCCCTGACTGTAGTAGTCAGGGCTTTTAAGGTGCTGCTAACTTAGGATTTAACATTAAGATACTTAGTGGATTTTTACTGCTATTTGGTACTACTTTAAATGCACAAGTTCTTACAGATAATATCGGGTTTCGATCATTCCCCCCTACGTTATCGGTTTAAAACAAGATCAAGGAAAACTTATTTGACCTCGTACATTCCCCATTTCGCGATATATACTTTTGATGCGTGGCTTTACGTCTTTCGCGATATTTAAACCATTGCAGTTCAATGCTTTCGCGAACCCATAACACATGAAAAACAAAGCCTTACATCATCGCGATTTTTACTTACACTTCATGTTTCATTGACGTATTTAATACTTTTAAACCTAACGGCAATATATCTATCACACCGCCGTTAAACTCTAATCTACGTTTTTTTCCTGCTATGTCAACACTGTTTTTTATTACATGTTTATGTAGTCAGTATTTCTGAAAGCGGACTTTGAGAATGAGGGTATTGCCGGGCAGCAGTGACAAAAAAAGCCCCTGAATGGGCTGAATGGTGCCGAGCGTGAGGGAGCGTAGCCAGAAAGAGGCGGCTTGAACTATGGAGGGTATTAAGCCGCATTATGCTCCGCCTGAATAACATCGGCCGAAAATACATATCCCACACCGCGTATAGTCCGGATTAATGCCGGTTGATGCGGGTTCGGCTCTATTTTTTTACGGAGCCGCATAATCAGCACATCAATCGTTCTGTCGAAGACTTCGAGGCTTTCGCTGTGGGTCAGTTCTAACAACCTTTCACGCGACAATACTTTGCGTGAATTCTGCATCAACGCCAGCAGTAAGCCGTATTCCCCTTGTGTCAGATCAACCTGCTCCGATTGTGCGTTAAAGAGCTGGCAGCGCTCGGTATCCAGTCGCCAGCCGTTGAAATGCAGACCGCAGGTTTTGGTGGTTGTCGTTTCTAACGCCAGCGCGCCAGAGCGGCGCAGCACCGCTTTGACTCGCGCCACAACAACACGTGAATTAAACGGCTTGGCGATGTAATCATCGGCCCCCATTTCCAGCCCGACGACCACATCAGACTCACTCCCCAGGCCCGTCAGCATCACCACTGGCAGGTCCGGACGTTGGCGCTGAATTTGTTGCAACACCAGCAGCCCATTAATGTCAGGCAAAATCATATCCAGCAATACCAGCGCAATTTCTGGAAACTGGGCAACAACTTTCAGCGCTTCATTCCCTGTGTGGCAAACCCTCACGTCAAAAACGTGCTCATTAAGTACCTCTCGCAGCACGTCACAGATTGCCTGGTCATCATCCACCAGCAAAATTGCAGGTTTCATGGTTGTACTCCGCGATGGATGCATTGGGAAATTATAAGTGTGGGTGATTGTTGAAGGAGTGGCGCGAAAAACACAAATGCCCATGCTGAAAATTCAACCAGTGTCACAATCCCTCCCCTGCTCGACACGTCACTTTTGACGATGACCTGTTTTTCGTCAGCGTTTTGTTGCTTTTATCACCGTAAGATACCCGTAATACCCCCTGTTTCTATATGGCATAGATAATGCATATAGACCTCCAAGTAAGTAATAATGACTGGAGCAACACTGATGAAAAAAGTCGTCACGGTTTGCCCCTATTGTGCCTCGGGTTGCAAAATCAACCTCGTGGTCGATAACGGCAAAGTCGTCAAGGCGGAAGCGGCTCAAGGTAAAACCAACCAGGGCGATCTTTGCCTGAAGGGTTACTACGGCTGGGATTTTATTAACGATACTAAAATCCTCACTCCGCGCCTCAAATCACCGATGATTCGTCGCCAGAAAGGCGGCAAACTCGAAAACGTTTCCTGGGATGAAGCACTGAACTACGTCAGTACTCGCCTGAGCGAAATCAAAGCGAAGCACGGCTCTGATGCCATCATGACCACGGGTTCTTCCCGCGGTACAGGCAACGAAACTAACTATGTAATGCAGAAATTTGCGCGCGCCGTTATTGGTACCAATAACGTCGATTGCTGCGCACGCGTTTGACACGGCCCTTCGGTTGCAGGTCTGCACCAATCGGTCGGTAACGGCGCTATGAGCAACTCAATCGTCGAGATTGAGGATACCGATTTAGTGTTTGTGTTCGGGTATAACCCGGCAGATTCACACCCTATCGTTGCTAACCGCGTAATTCGCGCCAAGCAAAAAGGGGCGCAAATCATTGTTGTCGATCCGCGTAAAATTGAAACCGCGCGCATCGCCGATATGCATTTGCAGTTAAAAAATGGTTCTAACATCGCCCTGCTTAACGCAATCGGGCATGTGATTATCGAAGAAAACCTGTATGACCAGTCATTCGTGGCTTCTCGTACTGAAGGTTTCGACGAGTATCGCAAAATTGTTGCTGGCTACACGCCTGAATCTGTTGAAGAAATTACTGGCGTTACTGCGGCAGAAATTCGCAGTGCAGCACGCATGTACGCTAATGCGAAAACTGCCACGATTCTGTGGGGCATGGGTGTAACCCAGTTCTATCAGGGCGTGGAAACTGTTCGCTCGCTGACAAGCCTTGCGCTGATGACCGGCAACCTGGGTAAACCGAACGTTGGTGTTAACCCGGTTCGTGGTCAGAACAACGTTCAGGGTGCCTGCGATATGGGCGCGCTGCCGGATACTTATCCTGGCTACCAGTACGTTAAAGATGAAGCGAGTCGCGAGAAGTTCGCCAAAGCATGGGGCGTGCCTTCACTGCCAGCTCATACGGGCTATCGCATCAGTGAGATCCCTCACCGTGTCGCACATGGCGAAGTTCGTGCCGCTTACATTATGGGTGAAGATCCGCTGCAAACGGATGCCGAGCTTTCGGCTGTTCGTCAGGCGTTTGCCGATATGGAACTGGTGATTGTACAAGACATCTTCATGACCAAAACCGCGGCTGCGGCCGATGTGATTTTGCCATCCACCTCCTGGGGTGAACATGAAGGCGTTTATACCGCCGCTGACCGTGGCTTCCAGCGCTTCTTTAAAGCAGTTGAGCCGAAGTGGGACCTGAAAACGGACTGGCAGATTATCAGTGAAATCGCCACCCGTATGGGTTACCCAATGAGCTACAACAACACTCAGGAAATCTGGGATGAGTTGCGCGGCCTGTGCCCAGATTTCTACGGGGCAACCTACGAGAAAATGGGCGAGCTGGGTTATATCCAGTGGCCTTGCCGCGATGTTGCTGAAAGCGATCAGGGAACCTCGTTCCTGTATGACGGCAAGTTCGACCGCGAAAACGGCCTGGGTGAGTTCTTTACCTGTGACTGGGCACCGCCAATCGACAAAATCACCGAAGAGTACCCGATGGTGCTTTCAACGGTGCGCGAAGTCGGCCACTACTCTTGCCGTTCGATGACCGGCAACTGTGCGGCACTGGCAGCCCTTGCGGATGAACCTGGTTATGCGCAAATCCATATCGATGATGCCGCTCGTTTGGGTATCGAAGATGAAGCGCTAATCTGGGTGAATTCACGTAAAGGTCGAGTCATCACACGTGCGAATGTAAGCGAGCGTCCTAATAAAGGTGCCGTTTATATGACTTACCAGTGGTGGATTGGTGCCTGTAACGAGTTGGTGACTGAAAACCTCAGCCCGATTACTAAAACGCCGGAGTATAAATACTGCGCCGTACGTGTCGAGCCGATCGCCGATCAGAAAGCTGCCGAGCAGTATGTGATTGACGAGTACAACAAGCTAAAAGCCAGCTTGCGCGAAAGCGCGGCAGGTTAATCTTCCCAAAGAAATAAGCCTAAGAGCTGCCAATTGGCAGCTCTTTTTTTTGCCTTTTGCCCCTCTCCTCACAGGATTTATTGATTAGATTTTCAACAATTTAATTAATGCGTGATCTGTCGCCCAAAAAGTAAACAAAGCTTCCAATAGCCCCTACGATTAACGTTTATGTGACATATTATTAACATCCTGAAAGGAGAAAAAAAGCATGAGCCAAATACATAAACACGCCATTCCCGCAAATATTGCGGACAACTGCCTGATAAACCCGGAGCAATACCAATCCATGTACCAACACTCGGTACATGACCCCGACGCATTTTGGGGTGAGCAAGGCAAGATCCTTGATTGGATCAAGCCTTACCAAAAGGTGAAAAACACCTCTTTCGCACCCGGAAACGTCTCAATCAAATGGTATGAAGACGGCACGCTAAACCTGGCCGCTAACTGCCTGGACCGACACCTGAAAGATCGTGGCGATCAGACAGCGATCATCTGGGAAGGCGACGACGCCACCCAGAGTAAAACCATTACTTACCGTGAACTGCATCGTGAAGTGTGCCGTTTCGCCAATACCCTGGTGGAACTAGGTATCAAGAAAGGCGATGTGGTGGCGATTTATATGCCGATGGTGCCGGAAGCCGCCGTGGCGATGCTGGCCTGCGCGCGCATTGGTGCAGTGCATTCGGTGATTTTCGGTGGTTTCTCACCGGAAGCCGTGGCCGGGCGCATTATCGATTCCAGCTCCAAACTGGTGATCACCGCCGATGAAGGCGTTCGTGCCGGGCGCTCGATTCCGCTGAAGAAAAACGTCGATGACGCGCTGAAAAACCCAGGCGTCAAAACTGTCGAACACGTTGTGGTTCTGAAACGTACCGGCGGCAATATCGAATGGCATGAAGGTCGCGACCTGTGGTGGAACGAGCTGGTTGAGAAAGCCAGCGCGCACCACCAGCCAGTGGAAGTGAATGCCGAAGATCCGCTGTTTATCCTTTACACCTCCGGTTCAACCGGCAAGCCAAAAGGTGTACTGCACACCACCGGCGGTTACCTGGTTTACGCCGCAACCACCTTTAAATACGTATTTGATTACCATCCGGGCGACGTGTACTGGTGCACCGCCGATGTGGGCTGGGTCACCGGCCACAGCTATTTGCTTTATGGCCCGCTGGCGTGTGGTGCAATCACGCTGATGTTTGAAGGCGTGCCAAACTGGCCAGCGCCAAACCGCATGGCGCAAGTCGTTGATAAGCATAAAGTGAATATTCTCTATACCGCACCAACTGCCATTCGCGCTTTGATGGCGGAAGGCGATAAAGCTGTCGAAAACACTGACCGTTCGTCGCTGCGTATTCTGGGCTCTGTCGGCGAGCCGATTAACCCGGAAGCGTGGGAATGGTACTGGAAGAAAATCGGTAACGAGAAATGCCCGGTGGTAGATACCTGGTGGCAGACCGAAACCGGCGGCTTCATGATTACTCCAATCCCTGGTGCGACCGAGCTGAAAGCCGGTTCTGCCACGCGCCCATTCTTCGGCGTGCAACCAGCCCTGGTGGATAACGAAGGTAATCCACAACAAGGCGAAACAGAAGGCAACCTGGTGATCACCGATTCATGGCCAGGCCAGGCGCGTACGCTGTTTGGCGACCATGAGCGCTTCGAGCAGACCTATTTCTCAACCTTCAAAAATATGTACTTCAGCGGTGACGGCGCGCGTCGCGACGAAGACGGTTACTACTGGATCACCGGGCGTGTCGATGACGTGCTGAACGTTTCCGGTCACCGCCTGGGCACCGCAGAAATCGAATCGGCTTTGGTGTCGCACCCGAAAGTCGCTGAAGCCGCCGTCGTCGGCATTCCGCATAACATTAAAGGCCAGGCGATTTATGCCTATGTGACGCTAAACCACGGCGAAGAGCCGACGCCGGAGCTGTATACCGAAGTGCGCAACTGGGTGCGTAAAGAGATTGGCCCGCTTGCTACCCCGGATATTTTGCACTGGACAGATTCACTACCGAAAACCCGTTCCGGCAAAATTATGCGCCGCATTTTGCGCAAAATTGCCGCAGGCGATACCAGTAACTTTGGTGATACTTCAACGCTTGCCGATCCGGGCGTTGTTGAGAAGTTACTGGAAGAAAAACAATCAATTACCATGCCTTCGTAACATTCTTGATGTGCTCTGCCCTCTCACTTTCTGTTGTAGGGCGGATAAGTGCAACGTCATCCGCCACCGTTTTTAAGGTGGATGACGCTTCGCTTATCCCCCCTACGCCGTTTCAGCCGGTATGAGGGAATTATAAAAAAACCAACCATACCTGTGGAGACTGTGTGATGAATGAATCCATTTATCAACGGATAGAAGACAGTGCGCATTTCAGGGAGTTAGTCGCTAAACGGCAACGGTTTGCCACCATTTTGTCCATCATCATGCTGGTGATTTATATCAGCTTTATCCTGCTAATTGCCTTCGCGCCAGGCTGGCTGGGTACGCCTTTACACGCAGGCACAACCGTGACGCGCGGCATTCCTATTGGTGTTGGCGTGATACTGATTTCCTTCTTCCTGACAGGCATTTATGTCTGGCGAGCGAACGGTGAATTTGACCGTCTGAATAACGCAGTGCTGCGCGAGGTGAAGGTATCATGAAACGTCTTCTCGGCCTTGCTGCCGCACCGCTGCTAAGCCTGCCAGCCTCCGCGTTTGCTGCGGATGCGATTACGGGGGCGGTACAACGCCAGCCCACGAACTGGCAGGCAATTATCATGTTCGTGATTTTTGTCGCCTTTACGTTGGGTATTACCTATTGGGCGTCAAAACGAACCCGCACGCGTAGCGATTACTACACCGCGGGCGGCAATATCACTGGCTTCCAGAATGGCCTGGCGATTGCGGGCGACTATATGTCCGCCGCGTCGTTCCTCGGTATTTCGGCGCTGGTATTCACCTCGGGTTACGACGGCCTGATTTATTCGCTAGGCTTTTTAGTCGGCTGGCCAATTATCCTGTTCCTGATTGCAGAACGCCTGAGAAACCTCGGCAAATATACCTTTGCTGATGTGGCTTCGTATCGTCTGAAACAAGGACCGATTCGCATTCTGTCGGCCTGCGGCTCTCTGGTGGTAGTGGCACTTTACCTGATTGCCCAGATGGTGGGCGCGGGCAAACTTATCCAGCTGCTATTTGGCCTGAACTACCACGTTGCGGTGGTGCTGGTTGGCGTGTTGATGGTGATGTACGTATTGTTCGGCGGCATGCTGGCGACTACGTGGGTGCAAATCATCAAAGCCGTGTTGTTGCTGTTCGGCGCAAGTTTCATGGCCTTTATGGTGATGAAACACGTCGGCTTTAGCTTCAACAATCTGTTCGCTGAAGCGATTGCGGTACACCCAAAAGGTGTGGCGATTATGAGCCCAGGCGGGCTTGTGAAAGACCCGATATCGGCGCTGTCGCTGGGGTTAGGTTTGATGTTTGGTACCGCCGGTTTGCCACATATTTTGATGCGCTTCTTCACTGTGAGCGATGCCCGCGAAGCGCGTAAAAGCGTCCTGTATGCCACCGGTTTCATGGGATATTTCTACATCCTGACCTTTATCATCGGCTTTGGCGCAATCATGTTAGTGGGTGCAAACCCTGCCTTTAAAGATGCTGCTGGCGCACTGATTGGCGGTAACAACATGGCAGCGGTTCACCTCGCTGATGCTGTGGGTGGTAGCTTGTTCTTAGGCTTTATCTCGGCAGTTGCCTTCGCCACCATTCTTGCGGTGGTTGCCGGTTTAACGCTTGCGGGTGCATCTGCAGTTTCCCATGACCTCTACGCCAACGTGTTCCGTAAAGGGGCATCTGAACGTGATGAGCTGAGAGTGTCGAAAATCACAGTTGTGATACTGGGCGTGGTGGCAATCGGCCTTGGGATTTTGTTCGAGAACCAAAACATCGCCTTCATGGTTGGCCTTGCGTTCTCCATTGCGGCGAGCTGTAACTTCCCAATTATTCTGCTCTCCATGTACTGGTCAAAACTGACTACACGCGGCGCGATGATTGGCGGCTGGCTCGGCTTGCTGACAGCGGTTATCCTGATGATCCTCGGCCCAACCGTTTGGGTTCAGGTTCTTGGACACGCAACGGCAATCTTCCCGTATGAATACCCGGCGCTGTTCTCGATTCTGGTGGCGTTCGTGGGGATTTGGGTGTTCTCAGCAACCGATAACAGCCCGGAAGGCAATCTCGAACGTGAGAAATTCCGTGCTCAGTTCATCCGTTCCCAGACCGGGATTGGCATTGAACAAGGTCGCGCACACTAATTAGCGTTATCCGTTCCCGGCTCGTTTGAGCCGGGAAATTTCTTCTCCGTTTCATCTCACACTTTCCCCCGCGCTACGTGCCGCTACTCACAGTTTATTGCTCGCAACACGTGATAAGCATCACAGAGAACTTCTCCATTTTGGGAGGCTTCTCGCGAATTCAGCCATTGTTTGCTTCAGCCACGTCGCACTCACATCTTCTTGCACGACAACCCTCATCCACCTTCTTATGATTATCCCAACAAGCTACCTGCAAATCCGCGTAGCCGTTCGGCATTCAACAACAACGAGACGTAGTGCGGACTCCCAGGCGGTGGCGAATCAGCCCAGCGCTCAAGCGTATCGGCAAAACGCAGTAATGTTTCCCGGTGCGAAACCGCAGTTTTTACCACCTGAACTGTATCGCCATAGTGTTCACTGATTTGCAGGTCGCTGACGGCAAATGCCACCTGCGAGAACAACTGGCCGTACATTTCAGCATTGCGCCAGGCCGCTTCGAGGCACTCCAGTGTGTCGTTGTGGCAAGTGATGCGCAGCTCGCGCAGTTGATGCAAGGCCGAGGTTGCAAGGAAATGGGCACTCTCTTTTTCAAGCCCGATCAGCTGGCGTTGTTCAGCACCAAGTAGAGGATCGTCAGTCGGGAATAACGGTTGAAAAGCCTGAGCCCAGTTAGCGCTGCGAATATCCGTATGCAGGAGTTGCTGGGCCTGAGCGTAGCTTTCCGGGATCTGGCTTTGGTAGTGCATCCGACGGCCCAGAAGATTCGGCGTTTTGCAAAGCCAGTCGTAGCTCGATGCGTACAGCGCACTAAATCGCTGGCGGTCGGACTTGCTGCGAAAGCCGAGTTTTTGCTGCTCAATCCAGGTGTCGATGGTGTTTGCCGGTTGAGCCTGGTTAGCATGGTTCAAACCAATAAGATTTATGGCGTTGGCAGAATCCATCGTCAGGCCATCTGGCAGCCACTGCCACGAAACGCGCGAGGTGATGGTTTCAATATTGTGGTCAACGAGGCTGGTTGCCCAACTCAGACGCCCCTGGATCTCATCAGCCAGGAAACACGGCAGGATCGTCCAGCCGTAACCGGTGCCCCAAAGATCGTATTCGATCCACTTTTTATGGCCGGTGAGCGAGACAATATGTGGATGGTTGGCAAAGCCGGGATGGTAATCCAGTTCGGTGGCTTTAATGGACGCGCGAACATCATCCGGCAGGCCCGAGAGTACGCGGGAAAGCTGCTGGCGAGGCCAACTGGTATCAATGAAATCACGCAGGATGAGTTTTTTACCCTCGGCACGTAACAGGCTCCAGACTTGATGCAGACTTTGCTGCCAGCCCTCAGTCTGAAACTGCGGAGTGGTCAGGCTTAATATCAGGCCGCCGAGGTGCGGTAATAACGGCAGTAATTGGGACAAAATCGACGAATAAAACTGCTGCCAGAAATCGGGCGTGCTGCGCTCATCAAAAGAAAACTCCGGAAATTTACGCCTGACGATGTCATCGGTGGGAGCGGCTTCGCCTTGCAGCCAGAAGCTGAGGTTATTTTCCTGCAAATAAACACTGACTTTTTTTAAATATTGCAGGGCATTTTTTTGTTGGTGAATAAGGTTTTCAACGTCATGCCGGTAACTAAGTGGTGACGGAATGGCAAGTAACGAAAGTAATTCCTGCTGATGAAGAATAATGCCCGTAAAACCATGCTCTTTGGCAGCATTAACACAGGAAATAAACCACGGCCAGTGCCAAATAAACGGGCTGTTTAACTCCATTAATTGATGCGGAACCAATTTCATCTGAATTACCGGAAATAACGAATTTATCAAAAATACCATGACTTCATGAATGAGGACATTATGAAAAAATATGCATTAGTGGGCACTGGCGGACGCGCTGGTTTATATATCGAAGCCATCAGCGGTAAATGGAAAGAGAATTCGCAACTGGTGGCAGTTTGCGACACCAACCAGACGCGCATGAATTACGCCAATAAACTGTTGAGCAATGCAGGTGCAGCGCAGGTATCAACCTGGAAAGCGGCGGATTTTGAAACCATGATCCGCGAGACGCGCCCGGATATTATCATCGTCACCACTATGGACCGCACCCATGACGATTACATCGTGCGTGCACTGCATGCCGGTTGTGATGTGATTACCGAAAAACCGATGACGATTGATGAGCAACGCGCTTTGCGCATTCTCGACGCCATCGAAGAAACGGGTCGCCAGGTGCGCGTGGCATTTAACTATCGTTACGCACCGCATCACAGCAAAATCCGCGAGTTGCTGATGGAAGAAACCATTGGCGAGGTGTTTTCAGTGCATTTCGAATGGCTGCTGAACACCGAGCATGGCGCAGATTATTTCCGCCGCTGGCACCGCGAAAAACGCAACAGCGGCGGCCTGCTGGTGCACAAATCGACCCACCATTTTGACCTGATGAACTTCTGGCTGGGCAGTTATCCGGAACGTGTTTATGCCGAAGGCGGTTTGCGTTTTTATGGCAAAGAGAATGCGGAAAAACGCGGAGTGGCACAGTTTTATCCTCGAGCTCATGGCTTTGCTGCGGCGAAAGATGATCCGTTTGCGCTGCATATGGAAGAAAATGCGCAGCTTAAAGCGCTGTATCTGGATGCGGAGCATGAAGATAACTACTACCGCGACCAGAGTGTTTTCAGCGATGGAATCAACATCGAAGACACGTTATCCGTGCTGGTGAAGTACCAAAACCAGGTACAGATGACCTATTCGCTTAATGCGTTTTTGCCGTGGGAAGGGCTGAATGTGGTGTTCAACGGCAGCCGCGGGCGGCTTGAGATGAAACTGGTGGAAATGTCTTATGTGAATGCCGGTGGCGACCGTGAAAACGAAGGTAGCCTGGAAAGCTGCGATATCACCGTGTTCCCGATGTTCGCCGCACCTTACAAAGCCGACTTCAGTATTGGCGCGGGCGGCCACGGCGGTGGCGACAACGCGATGTTGGCCGATTTGTTTGGCGAGCTGAGTAACGACCCATTAAAACGCGCCGCCGATCACCGCGATGGGGCAATGTCGATTTTGACCGGTATCGCCGGGAATATTTCAATGCAGCAACAGCGCCCGGTTTGGTTTAAAGAGTTTGAGTTGGTTTCACGACTGAAAAGTAAGTAAGCGCTTACTGGGTGGATTAGCCACCCGGTATTAAAACATCAACCAGCTTAGCAACGGCGCGATCAGCACCATCACCACACCGGAAAACATCATCACTAAACTGGCGACCACACCTTCCTGCGGACCAAGTTCGTAGGAACGTGCGGTACCAGCGCCATGAGAAGCGGCACCAAAACCCGCGCCTTTTGCCATTCCTTCACGAATGGCGAGGCGCAAAAACAGCACGTCGCCCACCGCCATACCAAACACGCCCGTCACTACCACAAATAACGCCACCAACTCCGGCTGCCCGCCGAGTGGTTTGGCTGCGGCTAATGCAAAGGGTGTGGTAATCGAACGTACCGCCAGGCTACGTTGAATTTCATCGGGCAAAGTAAATAAACGCGCCAGCCAAACCGAACTGGTTACCGCAACAACAGTGGCGGTGATAACCCCCGCCGAAAGCGACATCCAGTGGCGTTTAATCACATTTAGATTGTCATAAACCGGCACTGCAAAGGCGATAGTCGCCGGGCCAAGCAGCCACAATAACCAGTGCGCTTCACCCATATAATTTTGATAGGAGATATGACCAAAAACTAACATCGCCACCAACAATACCGGCGTTAAAATCAACGGCATCAGAGGCAATTTTCGAAAGCGGCGATAGAGTTTTTTATTGGCAAAATAGAGCCCAAGGGTAATAACCAGGCACAACAAACTCAGCTGAAAGTTACTCACCACGAGCCTGCCTGCGAGCATTTCGCGCCAGCTCATAACGATAAACTTTATCCACCACCAGCGCAGTAGCACCCAGTACCAGTGAAGTGCTGATGGCAATCACGATGAAGATACGCCAGCCATCTACCATCAGTAATTCGGCATAGTTCACCACCGCGACCACGGCGGGCACAAAGAACAGCAGCATTTCAGCTAATAACCAGCGGGAACCCGCACGAACCCACTTCAGCGGTACCACTCGGCAGACAATCAACACCAGTAACAGCACCATTCCCACGAGGTTTGCAGGGAGCGGTAAATGCCACCAGTCAACCAACTGTTGGGCGAGAATGAACAATCCTGCGTAAAGCGCAACTTGCACCGGCACCTGAATACGGCGGAAAAGAACAGGCGTAAAACCACGTAACGCCAGGGCCATGAGATTGGCACTCCAAAGAAATGTGAGCTTGTAATTATAGTTAGCTCACTTCAACGATAGAAATGAATTAAAATCATCACAGGTATAGTCAACAGGAATAATTATGGACATCAGGACGCTACGTTATTTTGTTGAAGTGGTTCGCCAGCAAAGTTTTACCCGTGCGGCCCAAAAGATGTTCGTCACCCAGCCGACCATAAGCAAGATGCTACGTAACCTCGAAGATGAGCTGGGTTGTACTCTGCTAATTCGTGATGGCCGCAAACTATTACTGACTGATACCGGGGAGGTGGTTTATCAACGAGGATTAACCATTTTGGCGGAATTTCGCCAGTTGGAAGCCGAACTTGGTGATATCAACCATCTCAACAAAGGCGTGTTGCGCCTCGGTATTCCGCCGATGGTAGGCATGTTGATGGCCGGGCCGATTAGCCTGTATCGCCAACGCTACCCCGGCGTTGAACTAAAGATTTCTGAGTTTGGCGGTTTAACGGTGCAGCAGGCAGTGCTTAATGGCGAACTGGATTTAGCCATGACCGCGTTGCCTTTTGAAGATGAGCACCACACTTTCTGCTCGTTACCTTTGCTGCATAATCCGCTGTGTGTGCTGGTTCCGCGCTCCGGTCCATGGACCACACGAGAAAGCATCGACCCCATAGAGCTTGCCGGACATCCTCTGCTTATCTACAACGAGGATTTCGCGTTAAGCCGCCAGTTAATTCAGCTCTTCCAGGAACATGGGTTTACTCCGCGGATTGCGGTACGTAGTGGTCAGTGGGATTTTCTGGCCGCGATGGTGCAGGCCGGTGTAGGGATTGCGATTCTACCGGAGATTATTTGCCAAAAACTGGATAAAAATACGCTGATGTGGCTGCCATTAAACAGCGATTTAACGTGGCAACTGGCGATGATTTGGCGCGATGGGGTTTATATTTCGCAAAGTGCGCAGGCATGGATTGCCTGCTGTAAGGAGTTTTGGCCGGTCAGTTCATAGCGCCCTCACTCCAATCCTCTCCCCCTGCAGAGGGAGAGGAATAGTCGATTACTGCTGTTCGACCAACAACGCTTCCAGCAAATCCAAATCGTGCAGCAGCTTCATCAACGTCTCGTTGCTGATTTTCTGCGTGGCGCGTAAATGGTAAAGCTCGGCACGCTCGGAGCGAAGTGCAGCCAGGCGGAACCGGCGCTCAAGGTTCTCTTCAAGCTCACTACTTTCTACATCGTTACGCCCGTCAGCCCGGCGGCGTAGGTTCCCGATAACCCGCGAACTGACCTCTTTTAACAGCTGGTCATCGATGTTTTCGTTCACGTCGGCGTGCAGGCGCTCTTCCATTTTCTCGATGGCGACAATCGCCACTTCTGCCGTGGCAGCGCGGGCAATACGTTCTTCCTGGCGCGCCATAGATTTGTCGGGAACTTCGACGTTACGCAATAAAATCGGCAGCATAATGACCCCGGTAAAGAGCGAGAACAGAATCACGCCGGTGGCAAGGAAGATAAGCTCATAACGCGCCGGGAAAGGCGTGCCATCACCTAACAGCAACGGAATGGACAACACACCGGCAAGGGTAATGGCCCCGCGCACGCCAGCAAACGATGCAATACACAGCTCGCGCATGGTGTAAGAGCCGAATTCCAGCGGGCGCTTTTTCATAAAGCGTAAACTGATGCGTTTCATCGCCCACAGCCACAAGAAACGCACGCCAATCAGGGCGAAATAGATAAGCCCGACGTCGACAAACAGCATCCATAATTCGACGTTCGGATCGGCGTTTGCCGCTGCAATCGACGTTTTCATGATGCTGGGTAATTGCAGGCCTAACAGCAAGAACACCATGCCGTTGAACACAAATTCGAGCATCGCCCAGACGCTGTTTGCACGTAAACGCATTGCCAGTGGCGCGCTGCGTAATACGCCAGAACGGGTGATCGTCATACCCGCAGCAACGGCTGCAAGGATGCCGGACACGCCGATATGCTCGGCAATCAGGTAAGAAGCAAATGGCAACAGCAGAAGTAGCAGGATTTGCGTCGCGGGTTCGTCACCGCTCCAGCGGCTCATCAGACGCAGCGATTTGCCGTACAACCAGCTGACTGCAATTCCCGCCAACAGCCCGCCTATCGCCACTTTGAAGAACTCGAGCGTGGCACCGCCGACAGTAAACACCATGGTGCCCACCGCCACTGCGACTGCCATTTTCAGCGATACCAGGCCAGAGGCGTCGTTCATCAACGCTTCACCCTGCAAAATCCCCATGATTTTCTTTGGAATTCGCCCTTCTCCGACAATACCCGAAAGCGCCACGGCGTCGGTCGGCGAGAGTACAGCTGCCAGTGCAAAAGCCGGAATCAACGGTATTCCTGGCACCAGGAAGTAAATCAGGAAACCAATGCCGACAACGGTGACCAGCACCAGAACCAACGCAAGGCCGATGATTTCCCGCCCGTGATTGAGGAATTCGTGAGTCGGCGTTTTCCAACCATCCGCAAATAGCAGCGGCGGAATAAACAGCACCAGGAACAGTTCCGGGTTGAAGTCGACATGCAAACCAAAGTGCGGCCAGGCGAGTACGGCACCGATTGCAATTTGCATTAACGGAAGCGGGATCTGGAATGGCAGCATGCGTGTAGCTACCCCAGAAAGAGAAACCACAAGGGTCATGATGAGAATGGTAAAGAAGATTTCCATACTGTCCTTAGTCGAGGTGTTTTGTGAAACCCTTTTTGCAGGATGTTGTGTTACCCAATAGTAAAACAACTTTTTATACCCGAAGGAAACAGGAAATAACTTGAAGTGGTTTTGGGAGGAGTACTCAGAGTTTTTACTCTAAATAATTCGAGTTGCAGGTAGGCGGCAAAGGAGCGAATCCCCAGGAGCTTACTAAAGTAAGTGACTGGGGTTCGCGAGCGCAGCCAACAACCCTGCAGCTCGAAGTATGACGAGTATTCCGGGTTTTTACTCTAAATAACTCGAGTTGCAGGTAGGCGGCAAAGGAGCGAATCCCCAGGAGCTTACTAAAGTAAGTGACTGGGGTTCGCGAGTGCAGCCAACAACCCTGCAGCTCGAAGTATGACGAGTAAAATTAAATTGCCCAGCCGCCTGCATAGAACGCGACTAAAGCTATTGCGATAACCACGGTTCCGATGTTCAGCTTGCGCCACTCACCAGAGACGATACGGCCAATCACCAGAGTTGCGAAACCAATCATGATGCCGGTAACGATGTTACAGGTCAGCACGATAAATACCGCAGTAATCAGGCCCGCCATGGCATCAACAAAATCTTCAAAATCGATTTTGCCCACGTTGCTCAGCATCAGCAAACCAACATACATCAGCGCCGGAGCGGTTGCGTATGCTGGAACCAGATAAGAGAGCGGCGAGAGGAACAGAATCAGCAGGAACAGCACACCAACGGTGATTGCTGTCAGGCCGGTTTTACCGCCTGCAGCAGTACCTGCCGCAGATTCAATGTAAACCGCAGCAGGAGCCGCACCCACCAGGCCTGAGAACACGGAGCTCAGGGAGTCGGTAGTTAGCGCTTTGCCGCCATCGATGATTTGACCGTCTTTATCCAGCAGATTTGCCTGGCCCGCAACGGCGCGGATAGTGCCAGTTGCATCGAATACCGCAGTCATTACCAACGCCAGAACGCTTGGCAACACCACTGGGTTCAACGCACCCATGATATCCAGGCTACCGATCAGCGAGTTGCCCGCTTCATCTTTCAGCGAAGGCATAGCGAAAATGCCAGAGAAATGAACGCTTGGGTCGAAAATCAGGCCAAAGATAGAAATACCGACGATGGTCAGCAGAATGCCGCCAGGGACTTTCAGTTTTTCCAGACCGATGATCACCGCAAGGCCAATCAGCGACATAATAACCGGGAAGCTATCGAAATGGCCGAGCGCAACAGGCAAGCCATCCAGCGGGTTTTTAATGACCAGGCCGACACCGTTTGCAGCAATCAGCAGCAGGAACAGGCCGATACCGATACCAGTACCATGCGCAACACCCATCGGTAAGTTACGCAAAATCCAGCTACGAATACCGGTTGCAGAGATGATGGTGAACAACACACCCATCAGGAACACGGCGCCTAAAGCAACCGGAACGCTGATGTGTTGGCCGAGCACCAGGCTGAAAGCGGTAAACGCAGTCAGTGAAATGGCACAACCGATTGCCAGCGGCAGGTTTGCCCAAAGGCCCATGACAAGTGAGCCAACACCGGCTACCAGGCAAGTCGCCACAAAGACCGCCGCAGGCGGGAAACCTGCTTTACCGAGCATGCCCGGTACGACGATTACGGAGTACACCATCGCAAGGAAGGTGGTTAAACCCGCTACAACTTCCTGACGAACGGTGCTACCACGCGCAGATATTTTGAACCAGGCGTCAATGCCGCCGGTTGCACGCGGAGAATGATTAGACATAGTGAAAAATCCCCTGAGATTTTTATGATTACGTTGGTGTGCGTGGTGGACAATCCACTGCCAGTTAAACGTTTTAAATCGAATTTATCCCTGTGCTGCGTTTATGACAAAAAAGGGCGTCACAAAAAAAGCAAACGTTTAACTCCACGCATACAAACTGGGTGTCAAAATTAAGGCAAACGATTATCCGGCCTTCTTACATGGATTTTCAACCGAACTTTGCCGCTTTTTACCGAAAAATGCGTTAGAAGGTTAAAATATCGCCACCTGGTGCGCAAACGTTATCGTCGATGCGCAATTTAGCAACAATGATGCAAGATACGGGGAATGCATTTTCCTGGCTCATAGGATTTTTCGATACCTGCACTTAAGGTATTTCGAACGGGCCGCCCTGCTGAATGGCTCTCTGCCAGGCCGGACGGATTTGGATTTGGTTATACCAGTTTTGTAAATTCGGCAGATCGTTTATACCGCCGCGAGATAGTAAAGCGATAACAGGGAAACTCATCTGAATATCTGCGGCACTTAGCGCTTGTCCGGCAAACCACGGCGTTTTTTGCAGGCAATCTTCGAGGTAACGCGCATGCGTCAAAATCTGTTTATTGAGATACGCTTTTTGCACACCCTGCCCTAATAAATTTCCCACCGGACGCAGCAACCACGGCACCGGCGCTTTGCCCAGGCTGCCAAATACCAGTTTCATCATTAATAACGGCATCAACGATCCTTCGGCGTAATGCAGCCAGAAGCGATAACGCAGTTTGTCCTCGCAGGAAATCGGTTTGAGGCGGCTTTCGGGGTCGTAGGTTTCTTGCAAATATTCGATGATGGCCCCAGATTCCGCGATGATGTTGCCGTTATCTTCCACCACCGGCGATTTCCCCAGCGGGTGCACGGCTTTTAACGAGTCGGGCGCAAGCATGGTCGGTTCGCGTTGGTAGCGCACAATTTGGTACGGCACCTGAAGCTCTTCAAGCATCCATAAAATACGCTGCGAGCGGGAGTTATTAAGGTGATGAACGATAAGCATGAGGTAACCTTCTGTTTAGCAAGATGCGTTAACTATAGGAAACGCTGAGAAGTCTGCAGTATTAGAATTGTTCAAAAAACACGCGAGTTTGCCTTGAAACCTGACTGAGCCAGGCTACACTTAAGTTGTCAGCGCAATCCGGAACCTCCTGAGAATGTGTGATTGAGGGACGCTGATGTCGGGGGAAACCCTCCTTGCGAAAAGCGGGATAGATCGAAAGACAAAGACCGGGTAATAAACTAAAGCGCCGAAGTTGGGCGCTTTAGTTTTGCCTGCTATTGAGGTTAATCATCTTCCAGTAAACGAGCGCCCGTCCCCTCTTCACCGAGTTTATCGCCTGGGTTTCGCAGCGGGCAGTCAGCACCCGATAAACAACCGCAACCAATGCAGCCATCAAGTTCATCGCGCAGCGCGGTCAGCATATTGATGCGCCGATCGAGTTCTTCACGCCATTGCGACGACATCTTTTTCCAGTCGTTTTTATTGATTTTATGGCCGTCGGGCAACACGCCAAACTCTTCACCAATGGTCGACAGCGGAATGCCGATTCGCTGGGCGATTTTAATAATGGCGACGTTTCGCAGCACATCACGCGTGTAACGACGCTGGTTTCCACTGTTTCTTCTGCTTTTAATCAGCCCCTTGCTCTCGTAGAAGTGCAAAGCCGAAACGGCCACGCCGCTACGCTTCGCCACTTCGCCAGGACTGAGTAAGGGTTTAAAGCGCAGTAATTTCTTTTCCATAATGCTCTTTACCTCAAGTTAACTTGAGGAATTATACTCGCTGCCAACAAAACCTGCTAACGAACAAACAGGCTTGAGGATGGCTTATGGCACACCAGGACATTATTCAAACTTTGACTGAATGGATTGACGATCACATTGATCAACCGCTGAACATTGATGTTGTGGCAAAAAAATCAGGCTATTCAAAATGGTATCTTCAGCGGATGTTCCGCACCGTGAAGCGCCAGACATTAGGTGAATACATTCGCCAACGCCGTTTGTTGATGGCGGCCAAAGAGTTGCGTAGCACCCAGCGACCAATTTTTGATATCGCGATGGACTACGGTTATGTCTCTCAGCAGACATTTTCGCGTGTTTTCCGCCGTGAGTTTGACCGTACACCCACTGATTATCGTCACCACGCCTGACGGGATGTGCCGCAATATTGTTACCTGAACACGCAAAGATGGGTCAGAAAATGCGCCATACAACTGGCGATTAAAAGAACAAATGTGATATAGTTCACAAATCCTGTGAGACAGGATTTTTATTACATTTTCTGCACCCTATTCATTCCCCTGACGGTCCCGAGCTGTAATTGTTGCGCTTTATGTCGCGCATAACCGTTGAGCGTAATGAGTTATGTGATTAAGGAACAATTTTCATGGCGGCAATTACTACCAGCGTTTTATTGATGCGCTGGCCTTTAGTCAGTGCAGTGCTGATGTTTTTAGCCAGCACGTTGAATATCCAGTTTCGCAAATCCGATTACACGTTTTTTGCCATCGTCAGCAGCATGCTGGGGATTGCGTCTGCTTTGTGGTTTGCGACCGGTTTATTAGGGTTAGAACTGGCTGATTTCCCGGTTATCTGGGCATCGTTTAAAGACATCATGATTGAGATCTCAAGCCATGCACCGCCTGAGTGGCCAATGGTAATGACCTGATTGCCAGGATTAGAATTGATAACGGCCTCATTGCGAGGCCGTTTTTGTTTTACTGGCAAGCCGCTACACATTACGTCCCGGAATAGATGTCGAAGCTAAAGTATTTCGAGGCGAGCTTTTTATAAGTGCCATCCGCAATAATCTGGCTTATCGCTCCATTGAGCGCTTCACGTAATTCGGTATCATCCTTTCGCAAACCAATTGCAGCACCGGCACCGAATAGTTCAGGGTCCTGCAACGCTCCGCCTATCATGGCAAAATCTTTACCCTGCGGTTTATTCAGGAAACTGTATTCCGCCATTACACCAGACAGCACAGCACCATCAATACGCCCGGATTCTAAATCCTGCACCACCAAATCAGCCCCCTGATAAGCAACGACATTTACGCCAGAATTACGCCAGTTTTTATTGGCATAAGCTTCTTGAGCAGATCCTTGCTCAACACCAATCGTTTTACCTTTTAACTGTTCAAGCTCAGGTTTGATGTTGGTATTTTTATGTGCGACCAGAAATACTGGGCCGTTATAAATTTTATCGGTAAAGGCGACCTGCTCTTTTCGTTTTTCCGTCATATACATCCCGGAAAGAATGGCATCAAACTTTCTGGCTTGCAGCGCAGGAATAATCGCATCGAAGTTATTCTCTACCCACACGCATTTCGCCTGAAGTTTCTCACAAATAGCATTCCCTAAATCAATATCAAAGCCGACTACCTTGCCATTAGCGTCTTTTGATTCAAAAGGGGCAAATGTCGGGTCCACACCAAAACGAATTTCTTTAATATTATTTGCCAATGCCGAAGTTGTCGCTAGCAGAGCAATTAATGGCAGAATATATTTTTTCATATTAGCTCCAGTAGTTAACGACAATAAGTTTGGACTAAGCGGGAAAAGAACGAGGCGCCGGTAGAAATAATGTCATCATTAAAGTCATACCCTGGGTTATGCACCATACAGCCACCCTTATCGCCCTTCTCTCCATTCCCTAACAGGAAATAACTGCCCGGACGCTCTTGCAGCATAAAAGCAAAATCTTCGCTGCCGGTCGAAGGGAGAACTTTATCGAGCACCGCATCTTTACCAAAGAACTCAACGGCCAGCTCTCGGGCAAACGCCGTTTGCTCATCATCATTAATCAGCACTGGATAGGAGTCGTAGACTTCCACTTCACAACTTGCACCAAAACTTTTAGCAGTAAAATCTGCTAACTCTTCAATTCGTTTAATCAGCAGATCGCGGATCTCCGGCTTCATCGCGCGCACGGTCAATTCCATTACCGCAGTATCTGGAATAACGTTGGAAGCAATGCCCGACTGGAATGTTCCCACGGTAACAATCGCGGTTTCACCCGGCGTGACATTACGAGAAACAATGGTTTGCAACGCGGTAATTAACGCAGCCCCAGTGACGATTGGGTCGACAGTACGATGTGGATAAGCACCGTGGCCGCCATAACCTTTGATGGTAATTTTTACCGTATCCGCCGAGGCCATAAAATTGCCGGAATAGAACCCGAGCTTCCCAGTTGGCAACCCTGGCATATTGTGCAGAGCAAAAACGCGGTCACATGGGAAACTGTCGAATAATCCGTCTTTAATCATTAAATCTGCACCGCCAATCGCTTCTTCGGCTGGCTGGAAAATAAGATGCACAGTGCCGTTAAACTCACAGGCATTTGAGGCAATATATTTCGCTGCAGCTAATAAGATAGTGGTGTGGCCATCATGCCCGCAGGCATGCATTTTGCCAGGTACTGTACTGGCCCAGGGTAAATTGGTTTCTTCAAAAATAGGTAATGCATCCATATCAGCACGCAGGCCAATAGATTTATTCGAATCCCCTTTTTTCAAAGAACCCACAACACCAGTAGTGCCAATTCCTCGAGTGACTTTATATCCCCAGGATTCAAGTTGCTTTGCTACTAAATCACTGGTTTTAAACTCTTCCAGACTTAATTCTGGGTTTGCATGCAGATAATGACGTATTGCAATCATCTCATCTTCTGATGCTTTTATTTCTGGAATAACGAAATCCGTCATGCTGCGCTCCGGTGGAGTTATAAGTGTTTGTGTTTGCATAAACAACTTAGCTGGATAACGTTTTAATGCAAGCAGGAATACTTATGACGCGGAGTGAAACATTCAAAATATTAATAGATAATTTTGATGTAAGTGTTAAAAAGAAAAACCCCGCGAACGGGGTTTTTAATAATTCTAAATGCCAGAACCAATATTAGAATGGAATATCGTCATCGAAATCCATTGGTGGTTCATTGTTAGATGGTGCTGGAGCGCTCTGCTGCGGGCGAGATTGTTGCGCGCCGCCGCTGAACTGGTTACCACCTTGCTGCGGTTGCTGAGGCTGACCCCAACCACCTTGTTGTTGGCCTGGAGCACCGCCGCCGGCAGGAGCACCACCCGCTGCACGTCCACCCAGCATTTGCATGGTGCCGCCAACGTTAACCACGACTTCGGTAGTGTACTTTTCAACACCAGCCTGGTCAGTCCATTTACGAGTTTGCAATGCACCTTCGATATAAACCTGGGAGCCTTTACGCAGGTATTCGCCTGCTACTTCTGCCAGTTTGCCAAACAGCACTACACGGTGCCATTCAGTTTTTTCTTTGGTTTCGCCGGTTTGCTTATCGCGCCAGGACTCTGACGTGGCCAGAGTAATGTTGGCAACTGCGCCACCATTTGGCATGTAGCGTACTTCCGGGTCTTGACCCAGATTCCCGACGAGAATCACCTTGTTTACGCCTCTGCTGGCCATGATCGTGTCTCCTGAAACGTTTAATAAGTAGTGTAAACCCTCGATTCTACCACGCCACCCCTAATCTTTATAGCTGCGGGATGCATTCCAGAATCTCGGTAGGATATACATTATTGCATTAAAGCACTGGATATCCATTCAGGTTTTATTGTGTCATAATTAGCCGTTTGTGATCGTCGGCGGCCTCCAGTGCGGCCTGGCAAAGAGCGTTTAAACCGGGAAAGGTGAATGGATAAGATCGAAGTTCGGGGCGCCCGCACCCACAATCTCAAAAATATTAACCTCGACATTCCACGCGACAAGCTGATTGTCGTGACTGGGCTTTCGGGTTCTGGCAAATCCTCACTGGCTTTCGACACCTTATACGCCGAGGGGCAACGTCGTTACGTTGAGTCTCTCTCCGCCTATGCGCGTCAGTTCCTGTCATTGATGGAAAAACCTGATGTCGACCACATTGAAGGCTTGTCGCCTGCGATTTCTATCGAGCAGAAATCTACCTCGCACAACCCGCGTTCCACCGTCGGCACTATCACTGAAATTCATGACTACCTGCGCCTGCTATATGCCCGCGTAGGTGAGCCGCGTTGCCCGGATCACAATGTTACTCTTGCGGCGCAAACCGTGAGTCAGATGGTCGATAACGTTTTAGCTCAGCCGGAAGGCAAGCGCCTGATGCTTCTTGCGCCAATCATTAAAGATAGAAAAGGCGAGCACAGCAAAACGCTGGAAAACCTGGCAAGCCAGGGATATATCCGCGCGAGGATCGACGGCGAAGTGTGCGATCTATCCGATCCACCAAAACTTGAGCTGCAAAAGAAACACACCATCGAAGTGGTGGTTGACCGTTTTAAAGTTCGTGAGGATTTAGCGCAACGTCTGGCCGAATCATTTGAGACAGCGTTGGATTTATCTGGCGGTTCTGCTGTTGTCGCCGATATGGATGACGAAAAAGCTGAAGAATTGCTGTTCTCGGCAAACTTTGCCTGCCCAATTTGCGGCTATAGCATGCGTGAGCTGGAACCTCGTCTGTTCTCGTTCAACAACCCGGCCGGTGCCTGCCCAACCTGTGACGGGCTTGGCGTGCAGCAATATTTCGACCCGGATCGTGTTGTGCAAAACGGTGAGCTTTCCCTTGCTGGCGGCGCAATTCGTGGCTGGGATCGCCGTAACTTCTATTACTTCACGATGATGCGTTCGCTTGCGGAGCATTACAAATTCGATATCGAAACGCCGTGGAACGAACTGACAGCCAGCGTGAAAAACGTGGTGCTTAACGGCTCTGGTAAAGAAAGCATTGAGTTCAAATATATAAACGACCGTGGCGACACCTCGGTGCGCCGCCATCCGTTCGAAGGCGTTCTGCATAATATGGAGCGTCGCTACAAAGAGACTGAATCTTCTGCGGTGCGTGAAGAACTGGCGAAATTTATCAGCAACCGTTCATGCGCAAGCTGTGAAGGTACACGCCTGCGTCGTGAAGCACGCCATGTGTTTGTCGAAAACACGCCGCTACCAACTATTTCAGACATGAGCATCGGCCATGCGATGGACTTCTTCCAGAACATGAAACTCAGCGGTCAGCGTGCGCAAATTGCTGAGAAAGTGCTGAAAGAGATTGGCGACCGCCTGAAATTCCTGGTGAACGTCGGTCTGAATTATCTGTCGCTATCACGTTCAGCTGAAACGCTGTCCGGTGGTGAAGCGCAACGTATTCGTCTGGCAAGCCAGATTGGTGCGGGTCTTGTCGGCGTGATGTATGTGCTCGATGAACCCTCTATCGGTCTGCACCAGCGTGATAACGAGCGCCTACTGGAAACTTTGATTCACCTGCGCGATCTCGGTAACACCGTGATTGTGGTTGAGCACGATGAAGATGCTATCCGCGCCGCAGACCATATTATCGATATCGGCCCTGGTGCCGGTGTTCACGGTGGCCAGGTGGTTGCTGAAGGCACCATGCAGGACATCATGGATGTGCCTGAATCGCTAACCGGGCAATTCCTCAGCGGCAAGCGTGAAATTGCCGTGCCGAAAAACCGCGTGCCTGCCGATCCCGAGAAAGTGCTGAAGCTTGTTGGCGCGAAAGGTAACAACCTGAAAGATGTCACGCTTACGCTACCGGTAGGTTTGTTTACCTGTGTGACCGGGGTTTCCGGTTCCGGGAAATCCACGCTGATTAACGACACCTTATTCCCGATTGCTCAAACTCAATTGAATGGTGCAACGCTTGCAGAACCTTCGCCGTACCGCGAAGTTCACGGTCTGGAGCATTTCGACAAAGTTATTGATATCGACCAAAGCCCAATTGGTCGTACACCTCGTTCAAACCCTGCAACTTACACCGGCGTGTTCACGCCTGTGCGTGAGCTGTTTGCAGGTGTGCCGGAGTCACGTGCGCGAGGTTATACGCCGGGTCGTTTCAGCTTTAACGTGCGTGGTGGGCGTTGCGAAGCCTGTCAGGGCGATGGCGTGATCAAAGTCGAAATGCACTTCTTGCCGGACATTTACGTGCCGTGCGACCAGTGCAAAGGCAAACGCTACAACCGCGAAACGCTGGAAGTTAAATACAAAGGCAAGAGCATCCACGAAGTGCTGGATATGACCATTGAAGATGCTCGTGAGTTCTTTGATGCCGTACCTGCGCTGGCGCGTAAGCTGCAAACGTTAATCGACGTGGGTCTGTCTTACATTCGTCTTGGGCAGTCAGCAACGACGTTGTCAGGCGGTGAAGCACAACGTGTGAAACTGGCGCGTGAACTTTCTAAGCGCGGCACCGGGCAAACGCTGTATATCCTCGATGAACCGACGACTGGCCTGCACTTTGCCGATATTCAGCAATTGTTGGAAGTTCTGCATCAGTTGCGCGACCAGGGCAACACCATTGTGGTTATCGAGCATAATCTGGACGTGATTAAAACCGCAGACTGGATTGTTGACCTTGGCCCAGAAGGCGGTAGCGGCGGGGGCGAAATTCTCGTTTCCGGTACGCCTGAAACCGTGGCGGAATGCGAGGCATCACATACCGCTCGTTTCCTTAAGCCTTTGCTGAAATAGTCGAATCAGTCAGAAAGCTGCTGCCTGGTTTGCTGAGGCAGCAGCGATAATGCCTGCTGATACGAAGCATCCACCAGGTAGTAAATCTGCGAGTCCGGAAGTGTGCCATCCAGGTAAAGCGTGCTCCAGTGCGCTTTATTCAAATGCGCGCTAGGATGCACATCACTATGTTGTTCACGTAATAAGTCGGCAAGTGCCGGGCTGGCTTTTAACGACACCGCCGGGCGTGCTTCCACGTCATGCACCATCGCATACATCACATCCGCCACCTTTATTTGTGTGGCCTTCCAGTCGCTATGAACCGTTTGTTCCGCTCCGGGTTTGTTCATGCAGTACTGCAATAGCTCCGAATTGGTCATTTTATTCCCCTTGAGAGACTCCCGTGAAAACGATGTGCTGGCCAGTTTAAGTCGCTGGCACCTCTAAGTGTGCGAGCAACTAGCCAAAAGGTAAAACTCAACGGGGAAATTTTGATGAAAAAAACGGCGACGGGATTGGTATTGCGTCATTAAAACCGATTTTACCCTAAATAATTCGAGTTGCATGACAAAAGGCTTTAGCCTTTTGAGCAGCGCTTGCGCTGACCTCGACAGAGGCGAGGCTTTGCCGAGTAACGCGGCAAGTGAACTCACCCCTGGAGCTTACTAAAGTAAGTGACTGGGGTGAGTGAGCGCAGCCAACACACCTGCGGCTTGAAGTATGACGGGTAAATTAATATTCAGAGTTAACAATCACTTCTTCGCCAAATGCCCCTGCTTTTGGCAATGGCTGATAGCTGGAGTTTGAAGCGCGTAGCAGGCGAATACCTCTCGCACCTACGTCCTGAGCGGCAGTAATATCGCCGTCTGAGTCACCGTAGAACACTTTGATTTTCTTATCTTTCAGCCACTGCGTCTTCGTATTTTGCCCAGGTTTATCACCAGCAAAAATAACCGGGTTAACGCTGGCTTGCGGGATCAGGAAATCATTTTGTAGCGTTTGGGTCACGGTTTCTGTTTTGGTCTGGCTGCGGCCTGTCACAAAGTAGATGCTGTCGCCGCGTTTGAGGTGCATGGCGATAAGATTTTTCGCCACTTCTTTCGGCATACTGAACTCATCCCAGCCGTTGTTCATTTTTTCCCAGAAAGCAGGGTTTTTCAGGTAATCCTGTTTCCCTGGAGAAAACTCTTTTTGCCCTCGATAGAAGCCAGGGCTTGAGAAAAGCACCGTGTCGTCAATATCGAAACCAACCGCTATCGGGGCACGCCCCAACAGGCTATTTTCAATTTGAGCAACGGAAACCCAGTGAACAGGAACTTGCTGCGCCAGTTGCGCAACAGTCACACCAGGGTTGAGCTGAGCAGGTACAGATTCTTTAGCAACAACAGACTGATTCAATCCCAATAACAAACAAACGGCACTTAATGCCATAGTTAGCTTACGCATCATTTTCCCTTTAATTATGATTAGTGAGGGTGATAAAGCAGAACAGATGGTCAAAAATCAATTCGACCATACCGATGCGAAAGCGCCAGAGGAAGGAATTTTTCAAGATTTATCATAGAAAAAGGCGATGATCACACATCGCCTTTTTAAGATTAAAAGTAAGTGAGTACTTACATTACAGCTGCAAACGCCTGTGCCACACGCTGTACGTTATTGCTGTTAAGTCCTGCGACACACATCCGCCCGCTGGCGATCAGATACACGCCAAACTCATCACGCAGGCGGTCAACCTGTTCCGAGCTCAGGCCGGTATAGCTGAACATGCCACGTTGTTGCAGCAGATAGTCGAAGTTGCGATCTGGCATTTCCGCTTTCAGCACGGAAACCAAAGCCTGGCGCATATCAAGAATACGGCGACGCATGGTTTCTACTTCAGCCAGCCAGTTGGCTTTCAGTTGTTCGTCGTTCAACACCAACGCCACCACCTGCGCACCAAAGTTTGGCGGGCTGGAGTAGTTGCGGCGCACAGTTGCTTTCAACTGACCCAGTACACGGCTTGCGGTTTCTGCGTTTTCGCAGACAACAGAAAGGCCGCCGACACGTTCGCCATAAAGAGAGAAAATCTTCGAGAACGAGTTGCTGACCAACGCTGGCAGCCCGGCGCTGGCAATCGCGCGAATCGCGTAAGCATCTTGTTCCATGCCTGCACCAAAGCCCTGATAAGCGATATCAAGGAAAGGAATCAGCTCGCGAGCTTTAAGGATTTCGACGACTGCATCCCACTGGGAATCGGTCAGGTCAGAGCCGGTCGGGTTATGGCAGCAAGGGTGCAGCAGAACGATGCTTTGCGCAGGCAGTGTGTTCAGTTTTTCGAGCAGTGCTTCGAAGCGTACGCCGTTAGTTTCGTTATCGAACCACGGATACGTGTTCACTTCAAAACCGGCACCGCCAAAGATAGCGACATGGTTTTCCCAGGTCGGATCGCTGACCCACACCTGAGAATTTGGGAAATAAGTTTTCAGGAAATCCGCACCCACTTTCAACGCACCGGAGCCGCCAAGTGTTTGGATGGTCGCAATACGTCCTTCGAGCAGCGCCGGATGATTTGCGCCAAACAGCAGCGGAGCAATCGCGCTACGGTAGCTGTTCAGACCTTCCATTGGCAGGTAAATAGATGCGCCATGCGGCGTAGCATTCAGGCGTTCTTCAGCTTGAGCCACGGCCTGCAACTGCGGGATGATCCCATCTTCGTTGTAATAGAGACCAATGCTGAGGTTGACCTTGTCACTACGCGGATCAACTTTGAAACGTTCCATAAGGGAAAGGATTGGGTCGCCAGCATAGGCGTCAACTTTTTGAAACACGGTGAGGTTCTCCTGGTTTACAGTATCGCGGACAACCAATGTAAACCGGAAGTTGGGGCGAGATCGAGGGGTTTATAGCGGGAATTTGTAGAGTGGATAAGCGTTAGCTTCATCCAGCAAATTATACCGGATAGCGCATTGCTTATCCGGCATACAAAAAAGGATGCTAATCCAGATACTCCATCGCAACCCTTGACGTCAGGCGCGTGATAAGTTCGTAAGCACTCACTTTTGTGATTTCAGCAATACGTTCAACCGGCAGGCTATCGCCCCACATCACCACGCTATCACCCACTTTGTCTGCTGACTGCGGGCCAAGATCGACACAAATCATGTCCATCGCCACACGCCCGACAATTGGCACTTCACGACCATTCACCAGCACAGGGGTGCCAGAAGGCGCTGCGCGCGGGTAGCCATCTCCATAACCAATAGCAACCACACCCAGACGAGTATCGCGCTCGGCAATCCATGTACCGCCGTAACCGACCGCTTCACCGGCTTTGTGCGCACGCACCGCAATCAGACTGGAAGTCAGTGACATCACCGGCTGACAACCAAAATCTGTGCCGCACGATTGTTGCTCCAACGGAGAAACGCCGTACAAGATAATGCCTGGGCGAACCCAATCCATATGCGAGTCTGGCCACAACAGGATGCCACCAGATGCGCCAATAGAACGCTGACCAGGCTTGCCCGCGGTAAACGAATTGAAAATATCGAGCTGGCGCAGTGTGGCGTCAGATTCTGGTTCATCTGCACGGGCAAAATGGCTGACAATATTCACCGGCTGGCTGACGTTTTTGCAGCGGGAGAGACGCTGATAAAACGCCTCTGCTTCTTCAGGCAAGATGCCCAACCGATGCATGCCGGTATCCAGTTTCATCCACACGGTAATCGGATGGCTTAACTCAGCCTGTTCCAGTGCTTCAAGCTGTTCGATGCAGTGGATGGCAGTCTGGAAATTTTGCTCGGCAATGGTCGCAAGGTCGCTTGCATTAAAGAAGCCTTCCAGCAGCAGAATGGGCTGAGTGATGCCCCCGGCACGTAAGCGAACACCTTCCTCAAGACGGGCCACGCCGAAGGCATCAGCATCGGTCAGTGTTTGGGCTGTCTCCAGCAGACCATGCCCATATGCGTTTGCTTTCACAACCGCCACCATACGGCTGGCTGGAGCCAGTTCGCGCAGGCGTTGCAGGTTGTGTCGCAGAGCGCGGCGGTTAATTTTTACGGTTGCCGCTTGCATGTTCGTTCCTTGCTAAAAATTAATATTTGATCACGCAAATCCTCAAAATCATTCGTTTCACAACAAGGCGGCAAGAGAACTCGTCCCGATGAGCTTACTAAAGTAAGTGATTCGGGCGAGTGAACGCAGCCAACACAGTTGTGGCACGAAGGATGACGAGGATTTAGTCTTCGTCGTACTGAGGGCCTGCATAGTTATCGAAACGCGAGAACTGCCCGTTAAACGTCAGGCGCACGGTGCCGATAGGGCCGTTACGCTGTTTACCGAGGATGATTTGCGCGATGCCTTTCTCGTCACTGTTGTCGTTATAAACTTCGTCACGATAGATAAACATAATCAAGTCGGCATCCTGCTCGATGGAGCCTGATTCACGCAAGTCGGAGTTAACCGGGCGTTTATCTGCACGTTGTTCCAGGGAACGGTTAAGCTGCGAGAGCGCAACGACTGGCACCTGTAGCTCTTTTGCCAGCGCTTTTAGCGAGCGCGAAATCTCGGCGATTTCCAGCGTACGGTTGTCGGACAGCGACGGCACACGCATCAATTGCAGGTAGTCGATCATGATAAGGCTCAGGCCACCATGTTCGCGGTAGATACGGCGCGCGCGGGAGCGCACTTCCGTTGGCGTCAGGCCTGAGGAGTCATCAATGTACATGTTGCGTTTTTCAAGCAAGATGCCCATGGTGCTGGAAATTCGCGCCCAGTCTTCATCATCAAGCTGGCCGGTACGGATTTTGGTTTGGTCGACACGTGACAGCGACGCAAGCATACGCATCATGATTTGTTCGCCGGGCATCTCGAGGCTGAAAATCAGCACCGGTTTTTCCTGCAACATCGCGGCGTTTTCGCACAAGTTCATCGCAAAGGTGGTTTTACCCATCGACGGACGCGCCGCCACAATGATCAGATCCGATTTTTGCAGACCCGCTGTTTTCTTGTTCAAGTCCTGGTAGCCGGTGTCGACACCCGTTACGCCATCATGTGGCGTCTGGTACAGCGTTTCGATACGCGAGACTGTCGCTTCGAGGATTTGGTCGATACTTTTCGGGCCTTCGTCTTTATTCGCACGGCTCTCAGCAATCTGGAACACACGGGATTCGGCGAGGTCGAGCAAATCTTCACTGGTTCGCCCTTGAGGGTCGTAACCGGCATCGGCGATTTCATTCGCCACAGAAATCATTTCACGCACTACGGCACGTTCGCGCACGATATCAGCATAGGCACTGATGTTCGCAGCACTTGGCGTATTTTTTGATAATTCGGCCAGATAGGCGAAACCACCGACACTTTCCAGGTTGCCCTGAAGTTCCAGAGATTCAGAAAGCGTGATCAGGTCGATTGGCTTGCTCATTTCGAGCAAACGCTGCATTTCGGTGAAGATCATGCGGTGTGGACGGCTGAAAAAATCGTTAGCCACGACGCGCTCGGAAACGTTATCCCAGCGTTCGTTGTCCAGCATTAAACCGCCCAACACCGACTGCTCCGCTTCCAGAGAATGTGGCGGCATTTTCAGCCCTTCCATCTGACGATCGCGGGGTTCTTTCGGTTTGTTGAAGGGTTTATTTCCTGCCATAGTGAGGGAGTTACCAAAATCAGATAAGAGAGACGAGAGTTTACTCTATCTCCCTCCGAGGAAACAGAAGGAGTTCTCATGGCAACACGCATTGAATTTAGTCAGCACGGCGGACCAGAAGTCTTAAAAGTTGTTAAATTCACCCCAACCGCACCCGCAGAAAACGAAGTCCAGGTTGAGAACAAAGCGATTGGTATCAACTACATCGACACCTATATTCGCAGTGGTTTATACCCACCTCCGATTCTACCAAGCGGCCTCGGCACTGAAGCTGCGGGCGTAGTCAGTAAAATTGGCAACGCGGTAACACATATTAAAGTTGGCGATCGTGTGGTCTATGCACAGTCAGGACTTGGCGCTTACAGCAGTGTTCATAACGTACCGGCAGATAAAGTAGCAAAACTCCCGGACGCTATCTCTTTCGAACAAGCTGCTGCTTCCTTCCTTAAAGGGCTGACGGTCTATTATTTGCTTCGTAAAACCTACGATATTAAAGCCAACGAAGTTTTCTTGTTCCATGCCGCAGCCGGCGGCGTGGGGCTGATTGCCTGCCAGTGGGCAAAAGCGCTGGGTGCCAAATTAATTGGCACTGTCGGTTCTGCGCAAAAAGCAGAAAGCGCCAAAAAAGCCGGAGCCTGGCAAACCATTAACTATCGCGAAGAGAATCTTGTCGAACGCGTGAAAGAGATAACCGGCGGCAAGAAAGTGGCGGTGGTTTATGACTCGGTCGGGAAAGATACTTGGGAATCGTCGCTCGATTGCCTGCAACGGCAAGGTTTGATGGTGAGTTTTGGGAACTCTTCCGGCCCGGTGACGGGCGTGAATCTGGGGATCCTGAACCAGAAAGGCTCGCTGTATGTTACGCGTCCGTCACTAAATGGTTACGTCACCACGCGTGAAGAGCTGGAAGAAGCGTGCAACGAGCTGTTCTCGTTGATTGCCAGCGGCGTGATAAAAGTGGATGTGGCGGATAGCCAGAAGTTTGCCCTGAGCGATGCTGCACTGGCTCATGCAACACTTGAGAGCCGCAGCACGCAAGGTTCTAGTTTGCTGATTCCATAAAAGAATTTGGGCCTCCCGAGGGAAGCCCATTCTTTTTTTGTTCGCTCTGTATGTAGGGTACAGCGCGATGAATTCGTTTTTTTGCAACCCGGTAATAATGTCAGGTTTGGTAAATAATTAATATCCCACAGCCCGCGAACTTAGCCAGAAAGATGCGAGGTTGTGATCAACTCCGCAATACCTGAGCAATTCACACGGTTATTGCTGCTAAAATTTAGCGCTTATCCGCAACCAACGACAAAGCATGTTCCACAACGTCGATTCCTGCACCGGCTTTATGGGCATTTTCACTCAGATAACGACGCCATTGGCGCGCACCCGGAATACCCTGGAAAAGTCCCAACATATGGCGAGTGACATGGCCTAAATAAGTGCCGTTTGCCAGTTCACGCTCAATGTACGGATACATGGCACGAACCGCTGCAACGGTGTCGATTTCCGGCGAATCAATACCAAAAATCTCCCGGTCAACCGCCGTCAGCAGGCCAGGGTTTTGATAGGCTTCGCGCCCCACCATTACGCCGTCCATATGTTCCAGATGCGTTTTCGCTTCTTCCAGCGATTTGATACCGCCATTAATCGCCATCGTCAGATGCGGGAAATCACGCTTTAACTGATAAACACGCGGGTAATCCAGCGGTGGAATTTCACGGTTTTCTTTCGGGCTTAAACCAGAAAGCCAGGCTTTACGGGCGTGGATGATAAACATCTCGCATTCACCCTTCCCGGCTACCGTGCCAATAAAATCGCAGAGAAATTCGTAGCTGTCCTGGTCGTCAATGCCGATACGCGTTTTGACGGTAACCGGAATAGAAACCACATCACGCATCGCTTTAATACAATCGGCAACGCGCTGCGCATCAGCCATAAGACACGCGCCGAACATACCGTTTTGCACGCGGTCAGACGGGCAGCCTACATTCAGGTTAATTTCATCGTAGCCGCGCTCTTGCGCCAGTTTCGCGCAAATAGCCAATGCAGCCGGATCGCTACCGCCTAATTGCAGCGCGATAGGATGCTCGTCTTCGCTGTACGCCAGATAGTCCCCTTTGCCATGAATAATTGCACCGGTTGTCACCATTTCGGTGTACAGCAGTGTCTGGCTAGATAACTGACGCAAAAAATAACGGCAGTGGCGATCGGTCCAGTCAAGCATCGGCGCAATAGAGAAACGATGTGGCTGGAAAGGAGTCTGGCTGATTTGTGAGGACATAGGCACTGGCGTTTAAGGGCTACGGTTAAAAAAGGGTCGCTACTATAGCATAAAGCAGCGTCGGGACACCCGCTCGTCCCGACGGCTATTTTTATCAGAAGGTAACGCTAAGCTGCGCTCCGGCACCCCATGTCTGGTCTTCGCCGTATAGCCCCATTAAATCAACATGAACACGATTAAATGGCGCAAAACCAACACCGCCGGTAAAGACGTTGCTGTCGTTTGATTTGACGTCGGCACGATAACCCGCACGCACGGCAAGCCATGGCAGCGGCGTAATTTCTGCACCGACGCCAACGTACTGCGAGTCTTCTTCGCTTTTGAAGCCTTTGGTTTCGGTGAGATCACCATCGGCGCTAAGGGTGATGAGATCGTTATGCCAGGCTACACCAGCCGTCACCAATGGACGAATCTGGTACGTGTCTTTGTAGTTAGTTGTCTCACCGGTTCTGCCATTGGTGATCAGAATATCTTTGGTATCAATGTCACGCGAAATCAGGTTCTGACCGCTCAGACCAACCGTCCAGTTTTCGCCGAAATCGGCCGCCAGGCCCGCATCCACATTGAAACCGGTATCATCATTGCGATAGCGGCTGCTATTCCAGTCACTGCTATCGTAGTTATAAATCGAGGTGGTGTAGTTATAGAGCCAGGTTTTTTGCAACTTCGGTGTGACGCCAAAAGAAACCGGCACTCCACCGAGATCAAACTCCTTCGCAAGCGCCACGCCATAGTCAGAGACAATAGCCGCACGGCCAGAAGCAGTAGAATTCAGATTGCTGGTGATAACATCGGAGCCATTAATAGCGGCATCAAACGCAACGCCCCCGGCCACTGCCCGAGAACCGGCGATGCTATTGAGATAATCGATATCTTGCTGATCGATGGAAGAACTAACATGCGCACGTGCATAGGCTTTTGCGACAAAAGCCACTGAAAGCACGTCGTTTGGAATACTGACTGCGATACTGGCACCCGCCTTCGCGTTTGCCGTTTTTCCTTTCAGATCATTTAGCTCACCAGCCAGATCGCCCGCAGCACTCTGAAACTGACTGAGCGAACCATTTGGATTTAAAAGGATATCCTGCAGGGTGAGATCGTCGATAACGTTTTTGTATTGATCAACCTTATCGCTAATGTCATCAATCTGATCCTGCAGATTATCTTTATCCGTAATTTGCGCACTCACAGACGGCAGAATAACCGTCACTGTGTCGTCCTGCTTAGCCTTAGCCAGCAACGCGGGGTTCGTAAGCACCCCACTTCCGTAGCTCGCGGAAGCGACACCAGTACCACCCATTGCATCACTTCGTGCTTCAGACCATGTGCCCGCCGCATAAGCGTGATTTGCCATAAATAAAGATGCGGCGCTAAACGCCGCCAAAGTTTTCATTTTTTTCATTCACCACACGTCCGTCTGTTGATCAGATGTAATTACTGCCCCTGCCAGTTATGACTGAACAGAGGCGGACTATTGCTGTGAATAAAAGGCTGAAAAGTGGGCTGTTTCGCCCATCGAAATCCCGTTTCTATCCTTGAGGATTATGAGTTCAAAATTTCCATGCAAACTTATTTATAGTTTACCGTTCGGTTTTCGTGAAGGCTGACCGTCATGTGGGCCGAAAAATTGCGGGGGATGATCAATCCAGCGATCCTGTCGCTGTGCGGCATAGCCTGGGTTTAGCGGGTAATAAATTCGATTCTCAGCTTTATTTGCCTCCCCCACAATTAGCAGTCGGACTTCATGCTCTGTGTTGTTGATAAAGGTATGGCAGGTACCTGTTCCAGCGGGGAAACCAACGCTATCGCCAGGTTCAAGTGGGTAAAGGTGCCCGTTAATCCAAACCTGTGGATGCCCTTCGAGAACATAAGCAAACTCTTCTTCGCTGCTTTCAGCATGAGGATAAGATGTGCGGCGACCTGGTAGCAGGCGCTCATGATGAATTCCCAGGCGATTGAGACCCAGTTTGCGGGCCAGTGGCGCGCCAATAGAAAACCGCTCTGCGCTGTCTGGATAAGTCGAATCATCGTCACCTTCTATTTCCTTCCAGTGGCGAATGCAATCAGGTTTATTCATAACAAACTCCGGGATAGTCATCTCAAAAGGTTGTGGCTAAGCGCACCACTCGGCGTTTTTTGCGCGTTGTGATAAAGTGTAGGGCTAATCTACAGGGGAATACTGATGGACATCACGACTTCACAAAACGTGTTAGCGCAGGCTGAAAAACTATGCGAGCAGCGTAATGTGCGCCTGACACCACAACGTCTTGAAGTATTGCGTTTGCTGACTCAGCAAGCAGGCGCTATCAGTGCTTATGATTTGCTGGATTTATTGCGTGCCAGCGAACCGCAAGCTAAACCCCCGACAGTGTATCGTGCGCTCGATTTTCTGCTCGAACAAGGTTTTGTACACCGTGTAGAGTCCACCAACAGCTATGTGTTGTGCAATCTTATCGATCAGCCAACTCACTCATCTGCGATGTTTATTTGTGATCGATGTGGTGCGGTGAAGGAGCGTAGTGCGGAAGGTGTGGAAGATATCATGCACCAACTGGCGGCCCAGTTAGGGTTTGCTCTGCATCATAACGTTATTGAGGCGCATGGTTTATGCAGCGCGTGTGCAGAAGTTGAAGCTTGTAGCCACCCGGATGCTTGCGGGCATGACCACTCCATTCAGAGTAAAAAGAAGTCACGTTAGATTGGTTGGATTTGAGTTGAATGGAACGGTACATCCATGTACCTGGGCAGGGTAGCCTTGAGAACTAACACATCTAAGGGAAACTAATTACCAACGGTATTTGTTGCGAGTTTCCCAATCAACGACTTCTTCCTCTGCCTTATCCTTTTCGTACCCATAACGCTCTTGAATTTTACCGACAAGCTGATCGCGTTTGCCTTCGATGACAGTCATATCATCGTCAGTCAGTTTGCCCCATTTCTCTTTTACTGTGCCTTTAAACTGTTTCCAGTTACCGCCGATTTCGTCTTTATTCATAATAATATCCTCATCGTTCGGGGAAGAACTGCTAAAAAATTACCAACGTCCAATGTGCTGCCATTTGGCCAACACCACTCTATCTGCTGGACGTGATAATAATTGTAGTCAAGGATATGGTGGTACGGAGAAAACTAAGAATCTTTAACCATACGGCTTAACTTTGTACGTTGTTAAACCAGCTATTTTGCTGCCAGTGACGACGCCAAATCCAACCCAAAGACAACCCACGTAACGCCAGAAACACCGCAACGGATAGCCACAGGCCGTGGTTGCCTAAATACGGAACCGTGAAGAGCGTTAGCCCGAAACCAAGAGCGGCAACCGCCATACTATTACGCATCTCAGCTCCTCTTGTCGCCCCAATAAACATCCCATCCAGCAAGTAGCACCAGACACCGACTACGGGTAACACAATCTGCCAGTGGAGATAACGATCGGCCTGTAGCTGTAATTGGGGAATGGACGTCAGAAGAGAAACAATTTGTTCGCCAAATAGGGCATACACCACGGCAAACATGAGCGCGACTAAACCCGCCTGGCGACAGGCAGCACCCCAAACCTCGAGCAATTGGCCGCGATTCTTTGCGCCATAAGCTTGCCCGGAATGGGCTTCCACGGCATAGGCAAAACCATCAAGCGCATAAGCGGTAAACGTCAGAAGCGTCATTAATACCGCATTGACGGCGACAATTTCGCTACCTAAACGCGCACCAAAGATGGTCACTGATGCAAAGCACACTTGCAGTAATAACGAGCGCAACATGATGTCCCGATTGAGCGCCAGTAAGCGCCGAACATTGCCACGCCAGGACTGCTTAAGCATCTCAAAGCTGATACCACGCATGCCCATAACCTTCTTCACCATCAGCAATCCGATGAAAAATGTCGCGTATTCAGCAGTGACCGTCGCAAGTGCCGCCCCTTGAACATCAAGGTGCAACCCCATCACCAGCCACACATCCAGTACGATATTCAGAACATTGCCGACTACCAGCAAGATAACCGGAGCTCGTGCGTATTGAACCCCTAACAACCATCCTAGTAGAACCAGGTTGGCAAGCGAGGCTGGCGCACTCAGCCAGCGGATTTCAAGAAAGCGTTGTGCTTGTACGAGCACATCCTGATTGCCACCGACAATTTGTAAAGCGAGTGAAATGAGGGGATCGCGCAGTAAGACAATTGCCACCCCTGCCCCAAGTGCCAGCAATAGTGGTTGCACCAGTGCACGAGCTAACGCTGAGGGATTCTTGGCGCCAAAAGCCTGAGCAGTTAAGCCTGTGGTACTCATTCGTAAAAACAGCAGCAACATAAACAGGAAGCTGGTTGCTGTCGCACCAATAGCAACACCGCCCAAGTAAACAGGACTATCCAGATGACCAATAACAGCCGTATCGACAAGGCCAAGCAGCGGAACAGTAATGTTGGAGAAAATCATGGGTAAAGCGAGGCGCCAGAGCGCACGATCCGCTGTGGAGAATAATTGCATGACCTCTCCTGAAGGAGATCAAAGAGAATTAAGACAGTGATGCGCATTCTAAATGCGCATCACCTAAAGAGATTTTACAGCCAGTCGCCGTTGCGAATAACCCCAACAGCCAGCCCTTCAATTGAGAAGTTATGCTCGCGCAGGTCTACCACGATCGGTTCAAACTCACTGTTTTCTGGCAGCAGATGAACTGTATTGCCCTGTTGTTTTAAGCGCTTAACGGTAACTTCATCATCGATACGCGCGACAACAACCTGGCCATTACGCACATCCTGAGTTTTATGAACCGCAAGCAGGTCGCCATCCATAATGCCGATGTCTTTCATTGACATACCGCTGACGCGCAGCAAGAAGTCGGCATTTGGTTTAAACAGTGATGGGTCGACCTGGTAATGGCCTTCGATATGTTGCTGTGCCAGGAGTGGCTCACCTGCAGCAACACGCCCAACCAGTGGAATACCGGTCACTTCTTCCACCAACAGGCGGATACCACGGGATGCACCAGAAACAATTTCAAGCACACCTTTACGGGCAAGTGCTTTTAAATGCTCTTCAGCGGCGTTCGGAGAACGGAACCCCAGACGTTGAGCAATCTCGGCACGAGTCGGTGGCATGCCGGTCTGGCTGATATGATCCCGAATAAGATCAAACACCTCTTGCTGCCTGGTAGTTAACGCTTTCATTCCGCCCCCTGGGTGTTTATACAGTTATGCTGTGAGTATATACAGTCAAAGGTCAATTTGGAACCACAAATTAAGCAAAAAACCAGGCACTTAACTATTCTGGAAAGATCACCGCAAATGCGACCAAAGCAGCGTGACCCAGGTAATTACTGCGAGGATAATTGAAATTAATACAGCGGCCGAGCCCATATCTTTGGCGCGTCCTGAAAGCTCGTGATAATCAGTGCCAACACGGTCGACAAGTGCCTCAATAGCGCTATTGAGGATCTCGACAATCATGACCAGCACGACTGAGCCGATAAGTAGAATGCGGGTAATGGGATCGACATCTAACCAACATGCGATGGCAATGGCGATAACAGCAGAAACGCCTTCCTGGCGGAAAGCTGCTTCGTTGATCCAGGCTGCTTTGAGCCCTTTCCATGAGTAGCCTGCGGCTTTGATGATACGGGTAAGTCCAGTGGTACTGCTCGCCATTTTAGGAAACCTTTTCAAATTATTTGCATCAATGCTTGTCAAAATTATAACGCCACAGAAATCTGGGTGAGATTCTGATATTCTTGCGGCGAATTTGCATCATTAACCTGAGGCTTTACATCGTTTATGTCAGGCTGGCCAAGAATCTACTACAAATTACTTAATTTACCATTAGGCGTTCTGGTAAAGAGCAAGTCCATTCCGGCAGATCCACAGGCCGAACTGGGCTTAGATCCCACACGCCCAATAATGTATGTTCTGCCTTATAACTCAAAGGCGGACTTATTAACCCTGCGCGCGCAATGCCTCGCGCACAACTTGCCCGACCCTCTCGAGCCGTTAGAGATCGACGGTGCGGTATTGCCGCGCTATGTCTTTATCCATGGTGGCCCGCGTGTGTTCACCTACTACACGCCAAAAGAAGAGTCGATCAAGCTGTTCCATGATTATCTCGACTTGCACCGCAGCAATCCAAATCTGGATGTGCAGATGGTGCCGGTATCGGTGATGTTTGGCCGCTCTCCGGGTCGCGAAAAAGGCGAAGTTAACCCGCCACTGAAGATGCTTAATGGCATTCAGAAATTCTTCGCAGTCTCGTGGCTTGGGCGCGACAGCTTTGTGCGGTTCTCTGCACCTGTTTCGCTGCGCCAGATGGCAACCGATCACGGTACAGACAAAAAAATCGCCCAAAAACTGGCACGCGTGGCGCGTATGCACTTTGCTCGCCAGCGCTTAGCGACTGTTGGCCCGCGTCTGCCGGTGCGCCAGGATCTGTTCAATAAGCTTTTGGCTTCAAAAGCTATTGCCCGTGCAGTAGAAGATGAAGCGCGCAGCAAGAAAATCTCCCATGAAAAAGCACAGCAAAATGCTGTTGCCTTGATGGAAGAGATTGCGGCGAACTTCTCTTATGAAGCCGTTCGTTTGACCGACCGCGTATTAGGTCTGACGTGGAACCGTTTGTACCAGGGCATTAACGTTCACAATGCTGAACGCGTTCGCCAACTGGCTCATGACGGCCACGAGATTGTTTATGTGCCCTGCCACCGCAGCCACATGGACTACATGCTTCTGTCTTACGTGCTCTATCACCAGGGGCTGGTTCCTCCGCACATTGCAGCTGGTATCAACCTGAACTTCTGGCCAGCAGGCCCGATTTTCCGTCGCCTGGGCGCGTTCTTTATTCGCCGTACCTTTAAGGGCAGCAAACTCTACTCCACCGTGTTCCGTGAATATCTTGGCGAGCTGTTCAGCCGTGGCTATTCCGTTGAATACTTTGTGGAAGGTGGCCGTTCTCGTACCGGCCGTTTGCTAGACCCGAAAACCGGCACGCTGTCGATGACCATTCAGGCCATGCTGCGCGGCGGTACACGTCCAATTACATTGGTGCCGATTTACATTGGCTACGAGCATGTAATGGAAGTGGGGACTTACGCAAAAGAACTGCGCGGTGCGACTAAAGAAAAAGAGAGCTTCATGCAGATGGTTCGTGGGCTGAGCAAGCTGCGTAACCTCGGCCAGGGCTATGTTAACTTCGGCGAACCAATGCCGTTGATGACATTCCTCAACCAGCGAGTGCCTGAGTGGCGTGATTCAATCGACCCGATTGAGGCCATCCGCCCGGCATGGTTAACGCCAACGGTTAATGAAATTGCTGCCGAACTGATGGTGCGTATTAACAATGCAGGCGCGGCAAACGCCATGAACCTGTGCTGTACCGCGCTCCTGGCATCGCGCCAGCGTTCACTGACGCGCGAACAACTGACCGAACAGCTCAACTGTTACCTGAGCCTGTTGCGTAATGTGCCGTATTCACCGGACGCTACCGCACCAGACCAGCCAGCAGAAGCGCTTATCGAACACGCGCTGCAGATGAATAAGTTTGAAGTAGAGAAAGATACGATTGGTGACATCATCATTCTGCCGCGTGAGCAGGCAGTGCTGATGACTTACTACCGTAACAACATCCTGCATATGCTGGTGTTACCTTCTCTGCTGGCTGCAATTATCACGCAGCATCGCCACATTTCCCGCAGCGAGCTTCTGCGTCAGGTTGAGCTGCTCTACCCGATGCTGAAGTCTGAGTTGTTCCTGCGTTGGGAAAAAGCGGATCTTGCCAGTGAAATGGATGCGCTGCTTAATGAACTGGTTCGTCAGGATCTGATTACCCTTACGGGTGAAGAAGTGGTGATTAACCCGGCACGCTCACGCACTATGCAGCTTCTGGCGGCAGGTGTTCGTGAAACGCTGCAACGTTACGCGATTACTTTCTGGCTGCTGAGTGCAAATCCATCGATTAACCGTGGGACGCTGGAGCGCGAAAGCCGCACCGTTGCCCAACGTTTGTCGGTGTTGCATGGCATTAATGCACCGGAGTTCTTCGATAAAGCTGTATTCACCTCGCTGGTATTAACCTTGCGTGATGAAGGGTATATCAGCGACACCGGAGATGCAGAACCCGCCGAAACGATGAAGGTCTACCAGATGCTGGCAGAGCTGATCATGCCGGATGTGCGTTTGACGATTGAAAGTGCGACGTCGCAGGCTGCGACCGAGTAAAAAATCTGGCGGATAAACGAAGTGTCATCCGCCATTTAGTTTCTTATACCCGAGCTACTTCGAGATGCAGGTAGGCGGCAATCGAACGAATCCCGATGAGCTTACTCAAGTAAGTGATTCGGGTGAATGAGAGCAGCCAACAACCCTGCAACTTGAAGGGCGATGGGTATAATTAGAAGTGTAGGTAACTCAACACCAACCCTATAAACAGCACCAGACCAACATAGTTATTGTTCAGGAAAGCTTTAAAACAAGCATCACGGTCACGATTTGCCGTCAGCCGTTGCTGATGGACAAAGAGCATCCCCGCCAGCGCAATAGACCAGTAGAACGCCCCACCTAATCCGTTTAACCAGCCAATCACCGCCAACAACACCATCACCGTAAACTGCAAAATACCGATAATCAGATTGTCATAGCGGCCAAATAAGATGGCTGTGGATTTAATGCCGATTTTCAGATCGTCATCGCGGTCAACCATTGCGTACTGCGTGTCATAAGCCACAGCCCAGCAAATATTGGTTAAAAACATCAGCCAACAGCTAAGTGGAACAGACTCGCTCACTGCGGCAAATGCCATCGGGATTGACCAGCCAAATGCGGCCCCGAGCACCACTTGCGGCAAATGAGTGTAGCGCTTCATAAACGGATAAACCCAGGCAAGCGCTAACCCCGCCACCGATAATAAAATCGTCATGGTATTTAGCGTCAGTACCAGTAAAAACGAAAGCACTACCAGTACCGCAAATAAGATACGCGCTTCTTTCTCGCTTACAGCCCCGCTCGGCAATGGCCTGTGCGCCGTACGCTTCACGTGACCATCAAATTTACGGTCCGCGTAGTCATTTACCACGCAACCCGCAGCGCGCATCATCCACACTCCGGCTATAAACACGCATAAAATGGTTAGCGGAGGCACTCCCGGTGTCGCAAGCCACAGCGCCCATAGGGTGGGCCATAACAACAAAAGCGAGCCAATTGGCTTATCAAGTCGCATCAGACGTTGATACGCCTGCCATTTACCCTGTTTCAGACTCCACTCCATTATTTTTCCTCTCGATACAACGGAGAAGCAGGAAGGAATAACTCGGTTAGCACCAGCGGCTTTCCAGCTAATCTCAGGCGGGAACGACGCCCCCACTGCTCCGAACTGCGGCCAATCTCAATAAAATCCCGTGTCAGGGAAGATGAACTAAACAGGTAGCGTCCAAGCGGCGTGGTTCCGAGCCTTTGTAAAGCAAGCTCTGGTCCTTCAAGGGTTGATTCAGGGACCACAGTGCGCCCCAAAAGCCAGGGCACATCGTCACCGCAAAGCACAACTTCGCGCAACCAATAACGGCTGGACTCAGGCAACATATTAGCTTCAGGAAGAACGACATGCGATTCGAAAAAACCTTCACGCACAATGCGGGCAGTAACCCTGGAACAATACTGCTCAAAGCGTTTGGTCATTGAGTCTTCAAGCAACAGCCAGTCAAGGAGTGACGCACTCAACCCTTCTGGAATCGCAGCTTCAAAACGTAAGGCGCGCAGTGGCGAAAGCGCGTCAGACATGGGAATTTCTCCGAAACAAAACCGAAAATCATTGTAACGCAGAATAGGTATAGCGGGGCAGGGAAAAGCTCACAAGCGTTTAACAATGCCGGGAACAATGCCGGGGAACAATGCTAACCCTTCTAAATCATTCGAGTTGAATCAAGGCGGCAAACGAGAAAATCCCTCTGAGCTTACTAAAGTAAGTGATGAGGGTTTTTGAGCGCAGCCAACGCAGAGTCAGCTTGAAGGATGACGAAGGAAAAAAGGTGCGCCCGGAGGCGCACCAAACTTCAAACATCAGCACTGCGGGGAAACCATCACCCCTTGCCTTTTACACTGCTGATAAAGGTTTTACGGGCGCTAGTTGATCCCAGACGTTCAGCTTCATCCAGAAGTTTCAAGGCTTTATCAACATCGCCTTTCGCTACTGCATCTTTGATAGCCTGATTGAAGTAAGCTTCTGTATCGTTTAACACTGGCTCAGACTTTTTGGCTGGCGCTGCTTGAACAGGTGTCGCCGCTGTGGCAGCAACAGCTGCCGGGGCAACATATGTTGCAGCTGGTGCGGCAGTATTGCCCACTGTCACCGGGCCTGGGCCTGATGAGCCAAATAATGGGCCAACCAAGATGCTGGAGCTTGAAGAGGTTTTCACTTTCACCTTCAACAGACCTTCAGGGGTATGACGGGCAATCGGGTCTGGGATATCCGGTACCGCATTACCCGTACCTTTTGCGTAGGCTTTTGCCGGGTCGAGCATTTTAGTGGTTTGCTGTGTATCTTTATTGGTGGTGAAAACCAGTAAATACACTTTTTGCTGACCCAGCGCAGGCGTCAGTTTAATCACCCCTTCCAGACGGTCGGCGGACATCACGCCGGGTTCCTGGTAGGTAAAGAAGCTTGATGGGAAATACGCAGCAGGCGTCATGTTCTGGTCAAGAACCAGCACGTTAGGCGCAAACACCTCGTTGTTTTTCACTTCGCTGGTCAGCGTAATATTCAGCTCGCCAATGTTGGCAGGCACGCTATATGCCGCGACCGGGCCGGTAATATCGCCCGCGCTCAGGCGCTGTCCGGCAATAGAAAGATCGGTAGTTTGGGTTTTCGACTGGTCGATTGGCGTCCATTGCAATTGTTGCAATGCAGAGGCAGGCACCGCTGGAGCGGCCGAAATATCCTGTGGAACGATGTTGACGTCAGCCAGGCTTACAGCGGGCAGGCTGGCGAGCAACCCTGCGGAAAGGCAGAGTGCCAGAAGACTTTTTTTCATTTTCATTGTTATAAACCTCGAATGGGGAAGCGGTGGAAAGTTAGCCAGGCAATAGCGCTTTCCATCGAAACAGGCATTGGCATACAAGGGTAATAATGATGAGGAGCCCAGTGGCGAGCCCCTCATCGAGTCATAACATCAGGTTAAAGCAGTATTACCACCAGATTTCCATCTGGGCACCGAAGGAGAACTCATCGCTGTCACCGCGACCGAAGGACATGCCGTTAAAGCCGTCGCTGGTTGCTTTGCCGAAGTTCGGGTTGCCAGCAGCGCTACCGGAAGTGTCGTAGCCCCATTTCTCATCCCACTTCGCATAAGTTGCGAAGACACGTAAAGCCGGACGGGACCAGATGCTGTCGCCTGCCTGCCATTGTTGTGCCAGGGTGATTTTGTACTGGTTGTTGGTGTCGCCAGTGTTCTGGGACTTCACGTTGTCGTAACCGACTTCCAGCAAGGTACTCATGATTGGCGTCCATTTGTACATTGGACGAATACCGACGGTCCACCATTCGGTGCCGTTGTTGTTATCCCAACTGATGTCCTGGTACATACCCACATACATCAGGTCCCAGTTATCTGCCAGGGTAATCGCACCGTGGTCGATGACACGCACCAGATGGCCGTTGTTGTTGATGCCATAAGCGTACAGGCTGCCATCTGCGTTATTGCCGATGCCAACACCTGCGCCTTGAGACTGACCTTTGCCCTGAGAAGTCATGGCGTCGGTCGCGTACTGAACAACAAACTTGTTATAGCCTTTCAGCATGCTCTGGGTGTGTTCAGCAGTGAACATCCAGCCATCTTTGGTTGCATTTGGCTGCAGGTAGTAATCGTCGTTAACGTTGGTATGACCGTAGTCCACACCGAACTCCAGTGTGCCGCCTGGGTTAACTTCCATCTGGCCTAAACGCACGTCGAAGACGTCGTTCGCAGTGGCTGAGGTGTAATCACGAATATTGTCGCTGGCGAATGAAGAAGAACCGCCTGCTTCAGAAGAACGGGTTGCAGCAAAGGAAAGTTTACCGAAGCCCACATCGACGTTTTCCAGACCTGCACCAGGACCAGAAATATCCCAGTAGTAGAAGTCGATCATGTGAACGTCATGACGTTGATAGAAACGCTTACCGGCCCAGATAGTTGCGCCTGGCAGTGCATCAATCAGGTTTTTACCCTGCACGTTGGCTTCACGGAATGCCGGGCTGGTTGCTTCCCAGTCATTCTGCTGAGCGACGGAGTACGCCACGTTAGTATCGAAGTAGAAGCTCTTATCGCCTTCTTTCCAGACTTCCTGGCCAAATTTCAATTCCGCATAGGTTTCACATTCGTTACCAAGACGGTATTTAGATTGAGCACCAGTTGCCTGGAAACACTGTTGTGCACCGCCGCTACCGGTCCAGCCGATACCAGAACGGGCATAACCGTGGAAATCCACAGCCAGGGCCTGAACAGACATAACGCCTGCCGCTACGGCGACTGCCAGTGGGAGTTTGCGCAGAGTAATCATCGTTCTATCTCCTGAGATCATTGCTTTTCTTTTTTATGGGAATGCTTAAACACCTGGCTCTTGATGCAACCGACGACATGCGGTGCCATCTTCTCGGAACAGATGGCAACGCTCTGGCGGCAAGCCAATAGCGAATGTGGCACCCTCTTTTACCAACACCACGTCATTCTGGCGGTACACCAGGTTCTGACGGATGGCGGGGATTTGGATATGAATCTGAGTTTCATGACCAAGCTGTTCAACAACCTGCACTTCGCCTTCGAGAGTGACGTCAGCGATGTCGCTTGGCAGTAGGTGTTCCGGGCGAATACCAAGGGACATGTTGGCACCGACCTGAACTTCTTTGCTTTCCACCGGCAGCCAGACTTGCTGGCGGTTCGGTAATTCAACCTGCACCTGATCAATGGCAGTAGCGGTGACTTTTACTGGCAGGAAGTTCATTTTTGGCGAGCCAATAAAACCCGCAACAAAACGATCCGCCGGGTAGTGATATAGCTCGAGTGGTTTACCCACCTGCGCGACGCGGCCTGCGTCCAGCACCACAATTTTGTCGGCAAGCGTCATCGCTTCAACCTGGTCGTGGGTGACGTAAATCATGGTGCGACCAAGGCGCTTATGCAGTCGGGAAATCTCAATACGCATCTGCACACGCAGTGCCGCATCAAGGTTTGAAAGAGGTTCATCAAGCAGGAATACACGCGGTTCAGCCACCAGCGTACGGCCAATAGCTACGCGCTGACGCTGTCCACCAGAAAGTGCTTTCGGGCGACGTTCTAATAAATGTCCCAGTTGTAAAGTTTCTGAAACCTGGGTGACACGCTGATTGATATCGCTTTTCTTGGCACCAGCAAGCTTCAGGCCGAAGGACATGTTTTCAGCAACGGAGAGATGGGGATAAAGAGCATAAGACTGGAATACCATGCCGACGCCACGCTCAGCGGGAGGGATGTCGTTCATGCGAGTATCACCAATGAATAAATCACCGCTGGTGATCGTTTCCAGACCCGCAATCATGCGTAACAGTGTGGATTTACCGCAGCCTGACGGTCCAACAAAAACCACGAACTCACCTTCTTGAATGTCGAGGTTGATATCTTTCGATACCACCACATCACCCCAGGCTTTCGTTACGTTCCGTAGCTGTACGCTTGCCATGTACTTCTCCCTTCATTCCGTCACTCTGCTAAACGGCAGGTGATTCAAGATGTGTCGGACTATGAATGATCTATACATTTCGTGAATCCTCCACCCTGCTGTTTTTAATGGGGGAGGAGGCGGGAGGATGAGAAGCGAGTTTCTGCAACCGGTTACAGCAGGCGCGACAGTTTTTCGTGATCGTGGTTTCAAATTTCTGGGTGGTTTTGTGTGCTCTGGTACACATAACTGTCAGTTATGGAATGCAGATCACAGATACCAGGGTGGGGGCGTAGGGCTAAGGAGGATGAGAAGCACTTGCCATCTGCGCAAACTGGCATCCGTAAAGCCACTACCTTGACCTTGATGTATCCACGCGCATAGCAAACCACCATTCAAAGGATGGGAATAAATATGAAAATTAAAACTGGCGCCCGCATCCTCGCTCTGTCTGCCCTGACAACGATGATGTTTTCCGCCTCTGCACTGGCAAAAATAGAAGAAGGCAAACTGGTCATCTGGATTAATGGTGACAAAGGCTATAACGGCCTTGCCGAAGTGGGTAAGAAGTTTGAGAAAGACACCGGTATTAAAGTCACCATCGAACACCCGGACAAACTGGAAGAAAAATTCCCACAAGTTGCGGCAACTGGCGATGGCCCGGACATCATCTTCTGGGCACACGACCGTTTCGGTGGTTATGCACAATCTGGCCTGCTGGCCGAAATCACTCCAGACAAAGCTTTCCAGGACAAACTCTATCCGTTTACCTGGGACGCAGTTCGTTACAACGGCAAAATCATCGCTTACCCAGTTGCGGTTGAAGCGCTCTCTCTGATTTACAACAAAGACCTCATACCTAATCCGCCGAAAACCTGGGAAGAGATCCCAGCACTCGATAAGCAGCTGAAAGCGAAAGGTAAGAGTGCGTTGATGTTCAACCTGCAAGAACCGTACTTCACCTGGCCGCTTATCGCTGCTGACGGTGGTTATGCGTTCAAACTCGAAAACGGCAAATACGACGTGAAAGATGTGGGCGTGGATAGTGCAGGTGCGAAAGCTGGCCTGAGCTTCCTGGTCAACATGATTAAAAACAAAGAGATGAACGCGGATACCGATTACTCCATCGCAGAAGCGGCCTTTAACAAAGGCGAAACCGCGATGACTATCAACGGCCCGTGGGCATGGTCCAACATTGATAAGAGCAAAATCAATTACGGCGTAACGCTGCTGCCAACCTTCAAAGGTAAAGCATCTAAACCGTTCGTTGGTGTGCTCAGTGCCGGTATTAACGCCGCCAGCCCTAACAAAGAACTGGCGAAAGAGTTCCTGGAAAACTACCTGCTGACCGATCAGGGCCTGGCTGACGTTAACAAAGACAAGCCATTGGGTGCCGTTGCACTGAAATCCTACCAGGATCAACTGGCGAAAGATCCACGTATCGCCGCCACCATGGATAACGCCCAGAAAGGCGAAATCATGCCGAACGTGCCGCAGATGTCTGCGTTCTGGTATGCCGTTCGCACCGCCGTCATCAACGCAGTTAGCGGTCGTCAGACTGTTGATGAAGCGTTGAAAGATGCTCAGGGACGTATTACTAAGTAAGTATCTGGTCAATTCCCTCTCTGAAAAGAGAGGGAAAATAATAATATGATTAGATACCCAAAATAATTCGAGTTGCACCGAGGCGGCAAGAGAATGAGTCCTAATGAGCTTAGTAAACTAAGTGATTTGGGCGAGTTCTCACAGCCAACAAAGAGGCAACTGGAAGTATGAAGGGTATAGAGGAAGACCCCATGGATGTAGTTAAAAAGAACCACTGGTGGCAAAGCGATGCACTGAAATGGTCAGTCATCGGCCTGATGGGACTGCTGGTTGGTTATCTTGTCGTATTAATGTACGCCCAGGGGGAGTACCTGTTCGCCATTATGACGCTGATTTTAAGCTCACTTGGCTTATACATTTATGCAAATCGTAAGGCTTATGCCTGGCGCTATGTTTACCCGGGCCTTGCTGGCATGGGGCTGTTTGTTCTGTTCCCACTGGTTTGTACCATCGCCATTGCTTTCACCAACTACAGCAGCACCAACCAACTGACTCAAGAACGCGCACAGCAGGTGCTGATGGACCGCCAATATCAGGCGGGAAAAACCTTTAACTTTGGCCTTTACCCGGCGGGCGATGAATGGCAACTCGCGCTGACTGACGGCGAGTCAGGCAAGAATTTTATCTCTGATACCTTTAAGTTTGGTGGTGTTCAACACCTGAAACTGAAAGACGCCGATGCTCTTCCGGCAGGTGAGAAAGCCAATCTGCGCGTGATTACGCAAAACCGTGCGGCGCTGACGCAAATCACGGCTGAAATGCCTGATGAAAGCACGCTGACCATGAGCTCCCTGCGCCAGTTCTCCGGCACACGCCCACTTTACACTGAAGGTGAAAAGGGTGAACTGACCAATAACCAAAGCGGCGTGAAGTACCGCCCGAATAACAGCATTGGCTTCTACCAGTCTGTAAATGCCGACGGTAACTGGGGCAACGAGCAGTTAAGCCCAGGCTACACCGTGACTATCGGCTGGAAGAACTTCCTGCGTGTATTCCACGATGAAGGGATTCAAAAGCCTTTCATGGCCATCTTCGTCTGGACGGTTATTTTCTCAATCCTTACCGTAATTCTGACCGTTGCAGTAGGCATGATTCTGGCGTGTGTCGTGCAGTGGGAATCGCTGAAAGGCAAAGCAATTTACCGCGTGATGCTGATACTGCCCTACGCAGTGCCATCGTTTATTTCTATCCTGATTTTCAAAGGCTTGTTCAACCAAAGTTTCGGTGAAATCAACATGATGTTGAGTTCACTGTTTGGTATCAAACCGGCCTGGTTTAGCGACCCGACCACTGCGCGTTCAATGATAATTATCGTGAATACCTGGCTCGGTTATCCGTACATGATGATTCTGTGCATGGGCTTGCTGAAAGCGATTCCGGACGACCTGTACGAAGCCTCTGCAATGGATGGTGCTGGCCCGTTCCAGAACTTCTTTAAGATTACGCTGCCTCTGCTGATTAAGCCGCTGACACCGCTGATGATCGCAAGCTTTGCCTTTAACTTTAACAACTTCGTGCTGATTCAACTGTTAACCAACGGTGGTCCGGATCGCCTTGGAACCACCACGCCTGCGGGCTACACGGACTTGCTGGTGAGCTACACCTACCGCATCGCCTTTGAAGGCGGCGGCGGTCAGGACTTTGGTTTAGCTGCGGCTATCGCCACGCTTATCTTCATTCTGGTTGGCGCACTCGCGATTGTTAACCTGAAAGCCACCCGCATGAAGTTTGATTAAGGAGCAACAAACATGGCTATGGTTCAACCCAAATCTCAAAAGCTGCGTTTATTTACCACGCACCTTTTATTACTACTGTTTATCGCCGCGATCATGTTCCCGCTGCTGATGGTTATTGCGATTTCGCTGCGTCCGGGTAACTTCGCGACAGGCAGCCTGATCCCGGATCAAATCTCCTGGGAACACTGGAAATTAGCGCTCGGTTTCAGCGTACAACATGCCGATGGCAGCGTAACGCCACCGCCGTTCCCGGTGCTGTTATGGTTGTGGAACTCGATCAAAATCGCGGCGATTACTGCGCTGGGTATCGTGACGCTTTCCACCACTTGTGCCTACGCTTTTGCCCGTATGCGCTTCCCTGGCAAAGCCACACTGCTGAAAGGGATGCTGATTTTCCAGATGTTCCCGGCGGTGCTGTCACTGGTGGCGTTGTACGCCTTGTTTGACCGCCTCGGCCAGTACATTCCGTTTATCGGCCTGAACACGCACGGTGGGGTGATCTTCGCCTATCTTGGCGGTATCGCGCTGCATGTCTGGACGATTAAGGGTTATTTCGAAACGATCGATAACTCGCTGGAAGAAGCCGCAGCACTGGATGGCGCAACTCCATGGCAAGCCTTCCGCCTGGTGCTTTTACCGCTCTCTGTACCGATTCTGGCGGTGGTGTTTATTCTGTCGTTTATCGCCGCAATTACTGAAGTGCCGGTGGCATCGTTGTTGTTGCGCGATGTTAACAGCTACACCCTGGCGGTCGGTATGCAGCAATACCTCAACCCACAAAACTACCTGTGGGGCGACTTTGCCGCAGCCGCTGTACTTTCTGCAATCCCGATTACTGTCGTGTTCTTACTGGCGCAGCGCTGGCTGGTGAGCGGCCTGACGGCTGGCGGGGTGAAGGGTTAAGATTTCCTGTTAGTTATTGCTTTATCTGTAATGCCACTGTACCCCTCATTTGACTTTGTATTTTCTTCGGCGGCCCTTGGGCCGCCTTTTTTTATTCTCGTTTTAAACGGTTGCTGTTACACAGCCACAGGGTAATCACCAGCACCAGGATTGCACCGGAGTAAATCAGCACATCGCGCGGATCTTTATGGTCGATGATGATGAGACGCACAATGGCAGTGATACCGATATAGATAAAGTAGCGCAGCGGGAAGTGATAACCCGACTGAAAGTATTTAACGATCAACGCGATAAATTCGAAGTACAGGAAGTAAACCACCAGCCCTTCAATCAGCTGGTACTTGCTGGCTTGATCGGTGGGTGCAAATAACGATGTGGCTAAATGCAGCGTTTCTTTACCCAGGAAGATTATGAGGATCAGACCAAGCGCAAGCAACGCCAGATTGAGGACCATTTGCATAACTTTAGCGATGAGCTCAACGCCGGGGGTGGTTGTCATAGGAACGCCTCTTGTTCTGGTATAGAGGTGTTGTTATACGTTAAAAATGTGATCTTCATCTCAATTTTTTACTTATATAACCGTTCGCTGCCGGAGGATGGTCCTTATGGCAGATTGGTGACGGTTCCGTTCACCTGGTATTCAGTGATAAATGAAATTACCGAAGCGGTGAACGGAAAACCTCCGATCACCCATCCTCGTAATTATTGGAACCCCATCAGGTTCCAATAAACCCTCGTTACCTGAAATTAATATCCCGATCGCTCGTCATCCCATACAACTCAAACTTGCGTCCCACCATCTGCCCACCGTCACGCGTCAGCGGTGTCCAACTCACTTGCGCCCGGCTGCGTGTTGGTGAAGACGAGAAGATATCCAGCGGCACATTGACGTAGAAACCTTTGGTGAAGTCCCCTTCCCCGTACTCTTCTTTCGACACGTTGGTAATGGTCGCATAAGTGCCGACAACCACGCCGCTGTCGAAGCGTTTGGAGATTTCCAACGTGCCACCCTTATCTTTCGCCAGATATTGGCCGATGCTGAGTTTAACCAGCACGTCATCAGCAAACGGTGGCGTCCAGTAACCGGTAATGTGGCCGGTTGGCGCGCTGTAATCGGTGAACTTCATCATGTCCTGCGCACTACGCCAGTCACGCTGTTTGACGTAGTTAGCGTTGGCACCAATCGCCCAATTGCTGTCGACCGGGCGGTACAACACTTCCGCGCCCACCCCGCCATACATGGTTTCGAGATAACCGCCGTACACCTGCCCATACCAACTATTACCTAAATACTGGAAGTAGTTAGCTTGCAGGTTGTTGACGTAAATATCGTTCTCAACGTAGTCACGGACGTGGGTACGCACGCGCGGCAGTGTCGAGTCGTTCGGTGGATTGGTGTAGTTAAATTTGTCGTAGTTATTGGCGATATTGGCAAAGAGGCTACCCGTGGTTAGCAAATGATCCGTCACCCACCAGTCAGCAGTTCCCATCACGCCAACCTGATACATGTAGAAACTTTCTGGCCCGCCGACAGACTGGTTCAGCACCGGGTTAATCGAGAAATTCACCTTCGATTTATCGATGTAATAACCCTGCTCGGTTTTCTCCGGAACGACCGGCTCAACACGTTTTTGCACAAGCTGTGTTTCATGCCCCAGCGGCTCGCCTTCCAGATGGTTTTGCAGGCTGGCGACATCCGTTTGGGTCGTCACCTGCGGCATATTCAGGCGGGTTTCCGTCACGCGGATGGTGCGAATATTCTCCGGCAGGTCATTCATGATAATGCGGTTAGCACGCTCGATGCCTTCACGGGAGTCGCGGTATTTCACCTGCTCACCCGTGACATATAGGGTGTCGCCTTTCACCTGAATATTCGGGTTTGCCAGGCCTGCATTGTATTTAAGAAGCGTCAGCTGATTTGCGACAACCGTCGGCTGTAAAATTTCATCTTGCGGCTGCGGCTGGTATTGCGGGCGGCGATTATCGTTATAGCCAGGGCGCAAGTCGTTAAAGTTAGTTCGCAGCGTGACACCAAACATAAAGGTATTGCCGCGCTCGTAGCTGACGTTAACGTCGGCCCAATCGGTGACACGATAAATAGCGCCGACGTTAAAGCTGCTACGTTGCTCAAGTTTTCCGGCAAAATCCTGAGTGTAATTATTGCCTTCATATTCCGCTTTAAGGCGCAGCGGCTGCCATGGAGTCTGATATTCGACACCACCGAACAGTGACGCCGGGCCGTGGAACATGCCACTAAAGTTGAACGATCCCGCCTGGTTATAGCTGTTATCGCGATAGCAGAAGCCATCGCTCACTTCACAAAACGGGTTTTTCACATTGCCGCTGGTGCCCATGTAGCCCCAGCCCATGCCGAGGCTAAAATCGAACGGTCCCCAGGCTTTGCTCGCCACAACATATTCGCTATCGAACAAACCGGTGCCGCCTAAGTCACGCACCCCCACCGACACCTGCGGCAGGTAATAGCCTTCTTCCCAAAGGCGAACTTTCATGTCGAAGGCTTTATCTTTGTAAGTCTGGTTACCCGAGAAAGCCTCAACGCTGCTGTACTCTCTGGTGCGCACGTCGGTGTAGCGCAAAGTCGTTTCCAGCCACGGGAAAAGCTGCACCGAGGCAGAGTAGAAGCGGTACTGATCGTTATCGCGATAGTTAAGGCTAAACTCACCTTCTCGCGCCATGCGTGCAGTCGGTGTTTGCAGCAAACCCACACCGCCAAAATCCGATTGCGACGGGCCTACTGGGTCTGGAAAGGTTTCTGCCTGGCAGGCAGTAGATACAGCCAGCGCGAGCAGGCTGTAGAGATATTTTTTGTTCATCAATCCGGTCTCCGATGAGTCAGAGAGTTAAGGATTTGCTGATTCAAGTCGTTGAAATCAGAATTAAATAGTCGCTCTTTAAAGCCGACAAACAGGATGCTGCCCGGCGTGAGTTCAACATGGCGGTTATTCCAGTAGGCCACTGGCGCTTTTTGGGTTTTGCCGTCCGGGTAAATCACCCATGCGAAACTGCGGTCGGCTCCGCTGAGTTTGTCGACACCATCGAGATATTCGTCGACACTGCGCCCGGCAACAAAAGGCTTCGCGCCAGGCGAACTTACCAGCCCCATCAGCGTGATTGTGGAGGGCTGTGGCCCGGCCCACAGGCTGTAATCGCCTTGCAGCGGAACATTGGCGCGAGGGTGAACACGCACCCAGTCGGGGTCGAGATCGACAAACTGCCGCCCGGTAACGTGAATGGCCTGCATCTGTTGGCGCATGCCGTTGATGGCTGCGGCATCGTCACCATCTTCTTCGGCGGCGAAACCCGATAAAGCGGTTAACAATTTCTGGTGCTCTTGTTCTGCAACCGCTGTTGCCTGCCGTTCGCTAATTACCGCGCCTGGCCACCAGGCCCGCGCAAGTGAGGGCTGCGAGACTAAATCACCGAGGCGTTCTACGTTGGTGAGTTGCTGATTGCCGGGGTAAATAGTCACGTTTCCAGCGGCGTAAGAAAGCGTGCTGCTTAGCGCTAAAAACAACATGGATGCTGTTAATTTCATTCTTTGGCCGCCTTCAACAAAATCGTAGTGACAGGCCAATAATCCGGGCCAATATATTGTTTTGACTGACGTATATGACCTTCGCTGTCTATCCAGAAGCGGTTATGCCAGGTTTTGCCATCGGCGGTGATTTCTTCATCGAGAACACGAACGGGCGTGGTGCTTTCAGCAACTTTTAGCGTGTCGGTGCCATCCCAGGTAAAGGTTGAATGCGCTGTCGCCATTCGCGCCTGCTGATGCTCAGTCCAGGCAATTTGCCGCGTCCAACTCGCGCCATCGGTTATCTGATTTGCATGTACCAGCGGGTCGTTTGGCGTATTAGTCACTTGCTGGAGGTTGTCGCCAAGACCGGTGGTTTTTACGATGCGGCCCTGTTCGGTGACGATCATCGCCCGGTCTTGCGTTACCCATTTTTGCTGGCCGTTTTCGTCATATGCCAGAACGACAAATATTTGCGGGCCGTTATTGATGCTCATGTACTGGCTGGCGTAGCGCATATTCTGAATATCGTCATGGGTAAGCTGTACGCCATCACTGCCGACAATACTGTGCCAGAGCGATGAGCCAAGACCTTTAGTGGTGGCAGAGCAAGCCTGAAGTAACAGGCAAACAAGAAGAATTACGAGTCGCTGCACGAGGTTTCCCCGGAGTCGAAATAACCACACCGAAGTGTGGTTAGGATTAAATCACCCGGGATTTATCGGGTGCTGGTCGTTGTGGTTGTTGTGGTCCCAGTATTGGAACCATCACCGCCACCGGTTGCAGCAAGTGCTACACCCACTGCTGACCCGACAGTGCTGGCACTGGCCGCAGTAGAACTCCCTGCGGACTCGTAAGTAGCTTGTGCACCAGCGGCTTCACCTACAGCAACCGGATCTGCACTCGCCGCACCAGCTGCTGCCAGCGTGAATATGGCTAAAGCGCCATAAAGAACTTTCTTCATAACAATTTCCCTTCATTGAATGAATGGAGATTTGCCCAAAAGGAATTTCAGGCGCTTTCGAGTATACACAACAAGTAATAGCGGCAGACCGTAGCGAGGAATAAGGAGTGAGCTTTAAGATAATTGGAAATATAACTATGCTGGGAAAACTTTTATTTCATTTAAATGATAAAAAACAGACAGTTAAAATATAATAAAGAGAAAATATAATCTTATTAATCCGAAAGTAAACCTGCTGAATTATCAGGTTATAGGTTTTTTTAGGATTAACCTCAGCGAGGTAATTCGAGGATATTAAGCGACAAGGGGAATTATCTTATTTAAATAAATAAGCCGACCATAAGGCCGGCTTATATTTAATGCTAAATGCTAATTAAGCACGCCAGGATTTGTAACGGTTAATTAAACCGTTCGTAGAACTGTCATGAGTGCTGATTTCAGCCGCATCACCCAGCTCTGGCAGAATACGGTTAGCCAGTTGCTTACCTAATTCCACGCCCCACTGATCGAAGGTGAAGATGTTAAGAATTGCACCCTGAGTGAAGATCTTGTGCTCATACAGCGCAATCAGTGCACCCAGGCTGAACGGAGTGATTTCACGCAGCAGGATGGAGTTGGTTGGACGGTTACCTTCGAACACTTTGAACGGCACAACGTGATCCAGTGTTTTAGGATCCAGACCCTGAGCTGCATATTCCTGCTCAACCACTTCGCGAGCTTTACCAAATGCCAGTGCTTCTGTCTGAGCAAAGAAGTTAGACAGCAGTTTTGGATGGTGGTCAGAAAGCGGGTTGTGGCTGGTCGCTGGTGCGATGAAGTCACAAGGAACCATTTTGGTGCCCTGGTGAATCAGCTGGTAGAACGCGTGCTGGCCGTTAGTGCCAGGCTCGCCCCAGATAATTGGGCCAGTCTGGTAATCCACAGCATTGCCGTTACGGTCAACATACTTACCGTTGGATTCCATGTTGCCCTGCTGGAAGTAAGCAGCGAAACGATGCATGTACTGGTCGTATGGCAGAATTGCTTCAGTTTCAGCGCCGAAGAAATTGTTGTACCAGATACCGATCAGCGCCAGCAGCACTGGCAGGTTCTGTTCTGCCGGGGTGTTAGCAAAATGCTGGTCCATCGCGTGTGCGCCAGACAGCAGTTCTACAAAGTTTTCGTAACCCACAGACAGGATGATGGACAAGCCAATTGCGGACCACAGGGAATAACGGCCGCCGACCCAATCCCAGAACTCAAACATGTTGGCAGTGTCGATACCGAACTCGCCAACTGCTTTCGCGTTGGTAGACAGCGCTGCGAAGTGTTTCGCGACGTGTTTGTTATCACCAGCAGTTGCCAGGAACCAGTCGCGCGCGCTGTGGGCGTTGGTCATAGTTTCTTGTGTGGTGAAGGTTTTAGAAGCAACCAGGAACAGCGTGGTTTCCGGGTCAACGTTCTTCAGCACTTCGGCAATGTGAGTGCCATCAACGTTAGATACAAAGTGCATATTGAGGTGGTTTTTGTACGGACGCAGTGCTTCGGTCACCATGAATGGGCCGAGGTCTGAACCGCCAATACCGATGTTCACAATGTCAGTAATCGCTTTGCCGGTGTAGCCTTTCCAGTTACCGCTGATGATGCTCTCAGAGAAGGTTTTCATCTTCTCAAGCACCGCGTTCACTTCTGGCATTACATCTTTGCCATCAACAATGATTGGCGTGTTGCTGCGGTTACGCAATGCAACGTGCAGCACGGCGCGATCTTCAGTGCGGTTAATCTTCTCGCCAGAGAACATGGATTTGATTGCGCCTTGCAAATCCGTCTCTTTTGCCAACGCTTGCAGCTTGGTCAGGGTTTCTTCGGTGATGCGGTTTTTGGAGTAATCCACCAGCATTAAATCGTCGAAAGTGGCGGAGAATTTACCAAAGCGGTCAGCATCCTGAGCAAACAGCTCAGCGATTGTGACGTCTTTCATTTCGTCAAAATGCGCCTGTAAAGCCTGCCATGCAGCGGTCTGCGTTGGGTTGATATTTTTCATAGCGTTACCCTTTTGATTTGAGAACTGTGACTGCGGTCAATTGTATATCCACAAAACAGGATTTGTGATGATTTTTCTACCATTGCACCGGGAATACCGTTTCAGATTATGTGGCCGTGAAAAAGTTGCCGGGTGGGACTCAGCCCTCGGTGACCCCGTCTACACTGAGAAAAACAGTATGGCTTCGTAAACCAGGTAAGGTAAAAATTTTATGGAACTGTCCGTACCTCTTTTGTTGGTGGTTATCACGATCAGTTCGCTGGTAGCGCAATGGCTGGCGTGGGCAATTCGGCTTCCGGCCATCCTGCCTTTGCTGTTATTCGGTTTGATTCTTGGCCCGTTTACTCACGTGCTCAACCCTGATCAATTGTTTGGCGAACTGCTGTTTCCTATTGTCTCCTTGTCGGTCGCCATTATTTTGTTCGAGGGTGCCCTGACCCTGCGTTTTGATGAGATTCGTGGATTAGGCGGCGTGGTGCGTAATCTGGTGAGCATAGGAATGCTGGCGACCTTTGGGGTTATCAGCCTCGCCTGTTGGGGGCTATTGGGCTTAGACCCTGCGTTAGCCGCACTGGTGGGCGCCGTTACGGTTGTTACCGGCCCGACAGTTATCGCACCGCTAATGCGCGTGGTGCGTCCCAATGCCGCGATTAATCAGGTGCTGCGTTGGGAAGGGATTGTTATCGACCCGGTCGGTGCGATCTTCACATTATTAGTTTTCGAATTTATTACGCTGCGCCAGGAAGCGGGCTCGAACCTGCACCTGGTGATTATCTTCGCGCAAACAGTGGTGGTCGGGTTAGCCTGCGGCGGGCTATTTGGTTGGTTACTGGGTACGGCTTTAAAGCGCGTCTGGTTTCCGAGTTATCTACAAAACTTTGCGGTACTGGCGGTGGTCCTGCTGACCTTTGGGCTATCAAACACGCTAGCCGATGAGTCAGGTTTATTGGCCGTCACGTTACTGGGCATATGGCTTGCGAATATGCGTGATGTGGATGTCAGCGATATCGTCGCCTTCAAAGAAGAACTCTCCGCAATTCTTATCTCAGCACTATTTATTATTCTGGCAGCACGCCTCGATATTCATGGCGTGCTGGCGATGGGTTGGCCGCTGGTTGCTTTGCTGCTGGTGATTCAGTTTGTCGCCCGACCATTATGTATTGCAATTTCTACCCTCGGTTCGTCGTTAACCCTGCGCGAAAAGCTGCTGTTAAGTTGGATTTCTCCGCGCGGCATTGTCGCGGCGGCAGTGAGTTCGTTATTCGCGCTGACGCTACAAAAAAGCGGTTACGAGGGAGCGGATAAACTGGTGAGCGTGGTGTTCGCCATTATTATTGGCACCGTAGTTTTGCAAAGCCTGACCAGTGGACCGCTTGCCAGGTGGTTAGGTGTACAACAACGTAAACCTCGTGGTGTGCTGATTATTGGGGCGAATACTGTCGCGCGAACGCTCGCCCACGCGCTGGTGAAACAAAATATACCTGTCATTCTCACCGACAATAGCTGGGAATATTACCGCCTGGCACGCATGGAAGGGTTACCGGCCTATTACGGCAATGCCTGGTCGGAACATGCGGAAAACTTTCTCGATTTAAGCAATACCGCCCAGGTGCTGGCACTTTCGCCAAACCGCCATCAAAACGCGCTGGCGGTGTATCACTTCAGCCATATTTTTGGCAACGATAAGGTTTTCGCTATTCGTTCCGGTTCCGCTTTGAAAGGACGAGGCAGCAACGAAAGCGCACGCTTTCGCCGCCATGAGAAACTTTTTCCTGAAGATGTCACCTGGAGTAGTTTGAGCAGTCTGTTAGCCAAAGGGGCGACCATAAAAGCGACACGTCTGAATGAAAATTTTGGCTGGATGGAATATCTGGAGAAAAATCGCGGAGTTGTGCCACTTTTTGCTCGTCTGGAAGAAGGAAAAACTGTTGCGATAAACGGTAAAACGACGCCAACACTGCCCTGCACGTTGATTGCACTGGTCCAGACAGATAAATCTCCGGCTTCCAGGCGTTGACATCTGGCGCATAAAATTTTATTTCTATACGGCTACTTGCTCACTTGTGAGTAAGCCAGAAGAGGCGCGCCGCCCAGGTATCGTGTTTGAGGAGCCAATCCGCAGACGACACAGGAGGGGGAGCGGCGCCGAGGTAGTGTGCGTATGGCAGCGTGCATTATCGGCCACGGGGGCTGAATCCCTTGGGCTGTCACCAGGAGCACTAGTGCTTCATATTCCCCAATTTCGCAAAGGAGTTGGGGAAACAAGGTGGGGCGCTTCTGGGTGAATCGTAGTTCAAGTTTACTTTTCTACGTCCTCCCCTATCCCGCTCTTCCCTTGTGCCAAGGCTGATTAATTTTTTTGCCATTCCCATGGCTGTTTCTTTGACACGAGGCTGTACCGTAATGTCCTATCCACAAACCGTTATTGCCAAATTTGGCGGCACAAGCGTAGCTGATTACGACGCGATGAACCGCAGCGCCGACGTGGTGCTGGCTGATGAAAACGTTCGCGTTGTTGTTCTTTCAGCATCTGCGGGTATCACCAATTTGCTGGTTGCGTTGGCAAGCGGCCTGGAAGCAACAGAGCGTTTTGTTAAGCTCGATGCGATTCGCAAAATTCAATATGACATTGTTGAGCGCCTGGCAAATCCGCAAATCATCCGCGAAGAAGTTGAACGCCTGCTTGAAAACATCACCACACTCGCTGAAGCGGCATCCCTTGCTACTTCAACCGCGTTAACTGATGAGTTGGTTAGCCACGGTGAATTGATGTCTACGCTGCTGTTCGTGGAGATCCTACGCGAACGCAAAGTCGATGCCCAATGGTTCGATATCCGCAAAATCATGCGCACCAATGACCGCTTTGGCCGTGCTGAACCAGATGTCGCTACATTAGCAGAACTGGCAAACCAACAGCTTCAGCCACGCCTGGCTCAATCTCTGGTCATCACTCAAGGTTTTATTGGTAGTGAAGCGAAAGGCCGCACCACCACGCTTGGACGTGGCGGCAGCGACTATACAGCGGCTTTGTTGGGTGAAGCACTGCATGCCAGCCGCGTTGATATCTGGACTGACGTGCCGGGGATTTACACCACCGACCCACGTGTAGTGCCAGCCGCAAAACGCATCGACAAAATTGCTTTTGAAGAAGCAGCTGAAATGGCAACATTCGGCGCAAAAGTACTGCATCCAGCGACATTAATGCCAGCGGTGCGTAGCGATATTCCGGTGTTTGTCGGCTCCAGCAAAGACCCAAAAGCAGGTGGTACCCTGGTTTGTAACAAAACAGAAAATCCACCTCTGTTCCGTGCTCTGGCATTACGTCGTAAACAAACCCTGGTGACGCTCAATAGCCTGAGCATGCTGCACTCCCATGGTTTCCTGGCGGAAGTGTTCAACATTCTGGCGCAACATAATGTTTCTGTTGATTTGATTACCACTTCAGAAGTTAGCATTGCGCTAACGCTCGATACCACGGGTTCAACTTCCAATAGTGATAGCCCGCTGACCACGTCGCTGCTGACCGAGCTTTCCTCACTGTGCCGCGTAGAAGTGGAAGAAAACCTCGCCCTGATTGCCATCATCGGTAACAAACTTTCCCAGGCCTGCGGCGTGGGCAAAGAGGTGTTTGGCGTTCTCGACCCCTTCAACATTCGCATGATTTGCTATGGCGCATCCAGCTACAACCTGTGCTTCCTGGTGCCTGGCGACGACGCTGAAAAAGTAGTGCAGAAACTTCATCACAATCTGTTTGAATAAAACGAAGTGGTAAACAAATGGCCCGGGAAACCGGGCTTTTTGCTTTTATCCTACAGAAACACTGACTGGCTTGCCGATACGGCTGAGCATGTTAACTAATGCATCAATGGTAAATTTACTGGTTTTCTTGTTCACGACATCCGACACGCGAGGACGAGAAATATGCAACACCGCCGCCACTTCTGCCTGCTTGAGTTGATGCGCCTCGATCCACTGAGATATCTCTTCCATCAGCTGCTCTTTAATGGCTTTGGCATTCGCAATTTCATTTGTTGAGTCAGAATACAGTTGTTCCGCCTCTTCGGAGGAAAAACCAAGGTCGAGAAAAATGTTCGTTCCCGCAGGCGTTATATGTCGAATACGAGTATCGATTTTTGCAGTCATTCAGGACCCCTTCGGTAGTGGCATACCGCTTTATATCGGGCGCTTGTAACTTCTTTATCGGGCCCGGTCATTTTCTGTGTTTTCTTCTTAAAACAATGTAATACGTATATGGCCTCGTCGAATTTTGCAACATACATGACGCGGAAAATACCGGTATCTTCGCGCAATCTTAGCTCGCATACCCCAGCCCCAAGCTCAGAAATTATCTTCCAGTTTTCGGGAGGTAAATCGTTTTGCACTCTGTGGAGCTGATAACCTGCATCTCTCTTTGCCGTAGCTGGAAACGTAAGAAAGTCTGAATAAGATGTTCCAATCCAAACGATCTCTTTTTCCTGAACGCCAGATTGCCTGACCATTTGACATTCCCTTGTATAAAATTTTATACCAAACTCGAGATTAGAAAAACATAATCCTTACCTGCAGATAAGCTGCCTTTTTTAATTCAGGGAGTAAAAGAAGAAGTGTTTAACTACGAATGAGGTTCGCAAAATATCCTGGGGCGGCTGCAAATTGCATGCAGAAAGCTGATTTTTACTGAGCCTGGGAGCAGTTTGCTTTACACTGGAGGCCACTTCTTAAGAGGCCGCAATAATGTCCACATCAAGACTGACACAACAAGACATGACCGAAGCCGAGCAGCGCGAATTGAAAACGCGGCTTGACCGCGCACGCATCGCCCATGGTCGCCCCCTGACAAACTCAGAAATCAACCACGTTAAAAAAACTTATATTGACCAACTGATAGCAGCACGTGAACAGGAGGCCAAAAAAGTCCGCCAGATTAAAAAGCAAAAAGCGGCAAAACCAGATACATCTGCAACTTATTCCTGGTCTGCAAACAGCCATTCACGTGGGAAGCGCTAATTTAGCGCCCCTTCTTCTTGCGCCCTGGCTGAGCAAAACGTTTACGTGAAGCTAGCTCTGCCGGGGTTTTAGCAGCACTCTTCGGCCCGCTAACGACAGGTTTTTTCACCGCAACCGCCTTCGGTTTAGCTTTTGCTTTGGCCGCCGGTTTCGCTTCAGAAGACGAATTCTCAATCAGCTTAAATAATTCAACTAACTCATCGTCAGTCAAATCACGCCACTCACCCAATGGCAGCCCTTTCATGCTGACATTCATGATGCGAGTACGTTCAAGCTTCGTCACGTCATAACCAAAGTGTTCGCACATACGGCGAATCTGGCGGTTGAGCCCTTGCACCAGCGTGATACGAAACACAAAGGGAGCTTCTTTCTTCACTTTGCATTTCTTGGTTACAGTTCCTAGCATCGGAACGCCCGCTCCCATACCGCGAATGAACTCATCGGTGACTGGTTTGTTTACCGTAACGACATATTCTTTTTCGTGGTCATTCCCGGCACGCAGGATTTTATTCACCAGATCGCCATGATTGGTGAGGAAAATCAGACCCTGAGAGTCTTTATCTAAGCGCCCAATCGGGAAAACGCGTTTGCTATGGTTAACGAAATCGACAATGTTGTCTTTCTCACCATCTTCGGTGGTACTTACAATGCCCACCGGCTTATTGAGTGCGATAAGTACCAGGTCGTCTTCGTCACGGGGTTCGATTAATTGACCGTTGACCTTCACCACATCTCCGGCAAATACCTGATCGCCAATCGCGGCGCGTTTGCCGTTAATAAAAACATTTCCCTGTTCGATGTAACGATCGGCGTCGCGGCGGGAGCAGATACCGCTATCGCTAATGTATTTGTTCAGACGTATAGATGAGTTGGTCAGCATGGTTCCTCCGTAAAACCCGGAATATACATTACATGAAGGGCGATGCGAACAGACTCGGGCAACAAACGCGAAGTTCATTGCCCGCAAAGGGGGTTATTTGGCAGGCATCGCCGCAATTACGGCTAATTGAAAGTGCCTTTTCGATCAGTACTCGTCCCTTTCGTCATCATCAGGCTGTTCAAGTACGCTGTATGCGACCGCGCAGAACAGTGAGTTCAGGCGCTTCATATCACCAAGCAAACCGAGGTGTAGTGAGCTGGTTTCAATACTCTGCACGTTTTGCTGATGCAGGCGGTCAACGTGCGCGTGTGAGAATCGGCGGTTAAGAATACGGAAGCGATGTTTATTACGGCGCAAACGGCGCGCACTGTTCACGTCGGCTGAGAAAAATACCGACAGGCTGAGCTTCAGGTTGCTGGTTAACTGTTGGAGCAGAATATCCAGTTCTTTCAGGCCATCTGGCGAGAATGCCCGACGAGTGGCCAACGATTTATCCGCTACCTCACTCCCCATACGCTCAAGAATATCTGCCGCCTGTTCCAGGTTTAGCGACATTTCAATAATCTCTGCCCAGCGGCGGGATTCGACTTCGGCCAGCTCCTCTTTTTGCATTTGCGCCATATACAGTTTGATTGCGGTATAGAGCACATCCACATCATCGGCGAGCTTACGCAGTTCCTTCTCCTGGCGTGGCTCTCCGTGCATCACTTTGCTCCAGGTTTCCAACATTTGCTCCAGCACATCACCCATACGCAAGGTTTCACGCGCTGCGTTGGATAGGCCTAGTGCTGGGGTATCCAGAGCCGTTACATCAAGATGTTTCGGCTTCATACGCGCATCAACTTCAGGAGTCTCACTAATTACGTTACGGCAAAAACGTGCCATTACACCGGCAAATGGCACCATTGCAAGGCAGCGAATCAGGTTGTAGAACACGTGGAAGTAGATAACCAGTTCAGATTCAGGCTGGGAGAGTTTTTGCATCGCATCAGCAAGAATATGTACGAATGGCAGCACAATCACGCCGCCCACCAGCTTGAACAACAAACTGCCGAGTGCAACACGGCGGGCAGCGGCGTTAGCGGTGCTGTTATTGATCATCGCCAACAGGCCAGAGCCGAGGTTGGCACCAATCACCAGACAAAGCGCGACATCAAACGAAATAATTCCAGCAGAAGTCAGCGTGGCGGTCAGCAAAACCGCAGCAAGGCTTGAATAACTGATGATGGCGAACATTGCGCCAATCAACGCATCGAGCATGATATCGCCAGTTAACGAGGCGAAGATGACCTGCACGCCGGATGCCTGAGTAATTGGCGTCACCGCAGCAACAATCAACTCCAGCGCCAGCAAAATCAACCCGAGGCCAATGCCCACGCGGCCAAGTTGTCCGGCGCGCGTTTGTTTGCGGCTGAGGAAGAAAATAACGCCAATGAAGATGAGTAGCGGAGAAAGCCACGAGAGATCAAAGGTCAGGATTCGCGCCATCAACGCGGTACCAACATCCGCGCCCAGCACAATCACCAATGCAGGGGTAAGCGCCACCAGATCCTGTGCCACAAAAGAGGTGACCAACATTGTGGTGGCGTTGCTGCTTTGCACCAGTGCGGTTACGCCAATACCTGCGCAAAAGGCGAACGGTTTTTTTTCAACACTGCGGCTAAGTACGCTACGGAGATTTGCACCGTAAACGCGCATGATGCCGGTACGCACAATGTGCGTGCCCCATACCAGTAGCGCCACCGCAGAAAGTAGATGCAGTAATGTCAGCACTCATTCTCCCAGTCAATTGACGTTAAGAAATTCCTTCTCTTTCCAGTATATAACGCCTGGCAAGATTTAAACGTTTCGGGATGTAAGAAGGGGAAAAGGAAGGAATTCAGTGATCGACCGTCGGCGTAGCAGCCAGTTTGAACTCGGGCAGCGCACAGCCCCTCACGTACACGTAGTACCTGAGGGGGCGAGTACTGCCCAGGTTCAAAATGGCAAGTAAACCAGGTCGAAGCGGATTAGTCCGCGTCGTAACCGAGGTTAGGCGCTAACCAGCGTTCAACATCGGTGACAGACATCCCTTTACGGCGCGCATAATCTTCCACCTGGTCACGCTGAATCTGCGCCACGGCGTAGTATTTGCTGTCAGGATGGCTGAAGTACCAGCCGGAAACAGACGCACCTGGCCACATGGCGTAGGATTCGGTGAGTTTCATCCCCACCACATTCTCTACATCCAGCAGTTCCCAGATAGTCGCTTTTTCAGTGTGTTCCGGGCAGGCCGGGTAACCCGGTGCCGGGCGAATCCCTTGGTAGTTTTCGCGAATAAGCTCTTCGTTGCTGAGGTTCTCCGTTGGCGCGTAGCCCCAGTAAACCTTGCGCACACGCTCATGCAAATATTCCGCAAAAGCCTCAGCCAGACGGTCGGACAACGCTTTCACCATGATTTTATTGTAATCATCATGCTGCGCTTCGTAGCCTTCTGCTAACGCGTCTTCTTCCATGCCACCGGTGACCGCAAACGCACCGATGTAATCTTCTTTACCACTATGCTTTGGTGCGACAAAGTCAGCCAGACAGTAGTTGGCAAAACCGACTTTCTCGGTCTGTTGGCGCAAATGGTGTGCGACAGTTTGCACATGGGTGCGGGATTCATCACGATAGATTTCGATGTCATCATCCACACGGTTTGCCGGGAACAGGCCGACGACACCACGTGGGGTCAGCAGTTTTTCGTTATGCAGTTTGTCGAGCATGTCGTTGGCATCTTTAAACAGGCGTTTCGCCTCTTCACCCACCACTTCATCCTCGAGGATGCGCGGATATTTCCCGGCCAGCGACCAGGTCATAAAGAACGGCGTCCAGTCGATGTAGTTACGCAGCGTTTCGATGCTTGCCGTGACTTCCTGCACACCAGGGCGATGCGGGACTGGCGGCGTATAGCTTGCCCAATCAAATGCGAGATCGTTTTCACGGGCAGCAGCAAGTGACACTGGCGGCGTGCGTGGTTTTTTACGCGCGTGTTGGGTACGAACAGTGACATATTCTTTGCGCGTGCGTTCCACAAACTCGTCGTGCTGAGTCGGAGAGAGCAGTGCTGCCACGACACCTACGGTACGTGAGGCATTCTGCACATAAACCGTTGGCCCACTGTAATTCTGCTCGATTTTCACCGCCGTGTGCGCTTTGGAGGTTGTCGCACCACCAATCAGCAGCGGCAGCTTAAAGCCCTGGCGCTCCATCTCTTTGGCGACGTTCACCATTTCATCCAGCGACGGGGTAATCAAGCCAGACAGACCGATAATATCGGCCCCCACTTCACGAGCTGTTTTCAAAATCTTCTCGGTTGGCACCATTACGCCAAGGTCGATGATTTCGTAGTTGTTACATTGCAGCACCACACCCACGATATTTTTGCCGATGTCATGAACATCGCCTTTCACCGTGGCGAGCACGATTTTACCGTTGGTAGATCCTTTCTCTTTGCTGGCTTCAATGTACGGTTCGAGGTACGCCACCGCCTGTTTCATCACGCGTGCCGATTTCACCACCTGCGGCAGGAACATTTTCCCTTCGCCGAACAGGTCGCCGACCACGTTCATGCCGTCCATCAACGGGCCTTCGATAACCTGAATCGGGCGTTCAGACTGCTGACGGGCTTCTTCTGTATCGAGTTCAATAAACTCAGTGATACCTTTCACCAGCGAGTATTCAAGACGCTTTTTCACATCCCAGCTACGCCATTCGGCTTGCTGTGCGGCCGCACCGTCGTCACTTTTGCTACCGCGATATTTCTCGGCCAGATCCAGCAAACGTTCGGTGCTGTCGTCTCGACGGTTAAGAATTACGTCTTCTACCGCATCGCGTAATTCTTGGGAGAGATCGTCATATATCGCCAGTTGCCCGGCGTTAACAATCCCCATATCCATGCCGTTGCGAATGGCGTAGTAGAGGAATACCGCGTGGATCGCTTCGCGCACCGGGTCGTTACCACGGAAGGAGAACGACACATTCGATACGCCGCCTGAAATCATCGCATGAGGCAATTCGCGCTTGATGTCGGCACACGCACCGATGAAGTCCTGTGCGTAGTTGTTGTGTTCTTCAATCCCGGTCGCAACTGCAAAGATATTCGGGTCGAAAATAATGTCTTCCGGAGGGAAGCCGACTTCTTCGGTCAGAATTTTGTAGGCGCGGCGGCAAATTTCAATTTTGCGCTCGCGGGTATCCGCCTGGCCGACTTCGTCAAACGCCATGACCACCATCGCGGCACCGTAACGGCGCACCAGTTTGGCGTGATGGATAAACGGCTCAACGCCCTCTTTCATGGAGATGGAGTTAACAATGCCTTTGCCCTGAATACACTTCAGCCCTTTTTCGATGACGTCCCATTTTGAAGAGTCAATCATGATGGGCACGCGGGCAATATCTGGCTCACCGGCAATCAGGTTGAGGAAACGCACCATCGCCGCTTCGGCGTCGAGCATCCCTTCATCCATGTTGATATCGATGATTTGCGCGCCGCTTTCAACCTGCTGAAGTGCTACTTCCAACGCTTCGTTATATTTTTCTTCTTTGATCAGGCGCTTAAACTTGGCAGAACCGGTGACGTTGGTACGTTCACCCACGTTGACAAACAGGCTATCGGCGCCAATGTTCAGCGGCTCAAGGCCCGCCAGACGGCATGCCACTGGCAGGTCTGGTATTTTACGTGGGGCAACGCCTTCCACGGCTTTGCTCATCGCCGCAATATGTGCCGGCGTGGTACCGCAGCAACCGCCAATAATGTTCAGGAAACCTGCCTGCGCCCATTCGCCAATCTGGCGCGCCATCTCAGTTGCATCGAGATCGTATTCACCGAAGGCGTTCGGCAAGCCTGCGTTCGGGTGTGCGGTAACGTAGCAATCAGCGATGCGTGAAAGCTCAGCGACGTACTGGCGCAGTTCGTCAGGTCCCAACGCACAGTTCAGGCCGAAGGTCAGCGCGTCAGCATGGCGTAATGAGTTATAGAAGGCCTCAGTAGTCTGGCCGGAAAGGGTACGGCCTGAAGCGTCGGTGATGGTGCCGGAAATCATGATCGGTAGATCAACACCCAGCGCTTCAAATTCGGTTTTAACCGCAAAAATAGCGGCTTTGGCATTCAGGGTATCGAACACCGTCTCAATCATGATGAGGTCAGATCCACCTTCCACCAGCGCACGTGTAGATTCACGGTAGGCTTCCACCAGCAGATCAAAGGTCACATTACGGAATGCCGGATCGTTCACATCAGGTGAAATAGATGCAGTACGGTTAGTTGGGCCTAACACACCTGCCACGTAGCGAGGTTTTTCTGGTGTGCGTGCTGTCCATTCATCAGCACAGGCACGGGCGAGCTTCGCCGCCTCAAAGTTGATTTCTGCCGACAGGGATTCCATTTGGTAATCCGCCATCGCGATGGTTGTTGAGTTGAAGGTGTTGGTTTCGACAATGTCGGCACCCGCTTCAAAATAGGCGTAGTGAATAGCGGCAATGATTTCTGGCTTGCTCAGCACCAACAAGTCGTTGTTCCCTTTCAGGTCACAAGGCCAGTCCGCAAAGCGCTCTCCGCGAAAATCGCTTTCATCAAGACGGTAGCTCTGGATCATGGTTCCCATACCACCATCCAGTACCAAAATGCGTTGTTGCAACTGCTGATGCAGTTTTTCTAATTTATTGCTCACTCTAACTCCCACCTGTTTACCCAAGCCTGTCAGCCCACAAGGCATACTGTCATAACTTGTAATAGTCGCAAAGCAATGGAACATGAGACATGTTCACCTGACTGATCCGATGAGTCCAATGCTGGTTGCATTATCGCCAAATAAAACGAAAATGATTTCCACGATACGAAAACAGGAGTCAGTTATGGTTGCTGCCGTTCCCGCTAAACGTGGAAAAAAACCGCGCGCTGCCACAGTCGCCGCACCACAACCCACCGGACAGGTTCAGTCGCTTACTCGCGGCCTGAAATTGCTTGAATGGATTGCTGAATCACACGGTAGTGTTGCCCTTACCGAGCTGGCACAACAGGCTGGTTTACCTAACTCCACGACTCATCGTCTACTGACCACCATGCAACAACTTGGCTTTGTGCGCCAGATCGGCGATCTCGGACACTGGACGATTGGCGCGCATGCGTTTGTGGTGGGTAGTAGCTTCCTGCAAAGTCGTAATCTGTTGGCCATTGTTCACCCGATGCTGCGTAAGCTGATGGAAGACTCCGGCGAAACGGTGAATCTTGCGGTGCTCGACCATAGCGATCATCAGGCGATTATTATCGACCAAGTGCAATGCGCCCAGCTTATGCGGATGTCAGCCCCAATCGGCGGCAAATTACCCATGCATGCATCGGGTGCAGGAAAGGTGTTTCTCGCGAATTTGAGTGACGACCAGGTCGCAACTCTGCTGCATCGTAAAGGGTTGCATAGCTATACCCCTGCCACACTGACCTCCCCACTGCATCTGAAAGAAGATTTGGCGCAAACGCGTAAGCGTGGATATTCATTTGATGATGAAGAACATGCGCTGGGGCTGCGTTGCGTGGCGGCGTGTATCTATGACGAACATCATGAAGCCTTTGCGGCGATTTCCATCTCCGGCCCAATATCACGCGTGACAGATGACCGCGTTACCGAGTTGGGCGCGTTAGTAATTAAAGCGGCGAAAGAGATTACTCAGGCATACGGCGGCGGGCGCTAACCCGCCTGCTTTAAATCGCCAAAACGAAGAATAAATCTTTGGCGTTTACGATAAGCAAAGACATCTTCTACGTGGCCATTGCGGATACGTTCCTGCAACGCACGCCAATAATCAGCTCGGAACAAGTCGCTGTGCATTTCATCGAATATCTGGCGAATACGCGGGTCAGCGCATAAGTAGTGACGAAACTCTTCCGGGAACACGTCGCCCAGTGCCACGCTGTACCACGGCTCGGCAGAGAGTTCGTCCTCAGGGTAACGCGGCGGCGGTACGTTGCGAAAATTCACTTCGGTCATATAGCAAATTTCATCGTAATCGTAGAACACCACGCGCCCGTGCCGGGTTACGCCAAAGTTTTTAAACAGCATGTCGCCTGGGAAGATATTGGCGGCGGCAAGTTGGCGGATGGCGTTACCGTATTCTTCCACTGCGTCGCGTAATTGCTGCCCTTCCACCTGCTCAAGCCATAAATTTAGCGGCACCATTCGGCGTTCAATATAAAGATGGCTGATGGCGATCCGGTCACCGAGGTCGGTCAGTTTTTCAGGCACTTCCTGCTGTAATAACGCCATCAATGGCTGGCTAATCTGATGTTTAGACAGCACAAAATTCTCAAACTCCTGGGTATCGGCCATACGCCCGACACGATCGTGCTCTTTGACCAGCTGATAGCATTCGCGCACACGTTCAGCAGTGACCTCTTTTTGCGGCGCGAACTTGTCTTTAATCACTTTGAATACCCGGTCAAAGCCAGGCAACGTAAACACCAGCATCACCATGCCACGAATACCTGGCGCTTCAATAAACTGCTCATCAGTGGCAGAGATATATGTCAGATATTCGCGGTAGCTTTCGGTTTTACCGTGTTTCTGGCAGCCAATTGCCATATACAGTTCGGCAGTCGTTTTACCTGGCAACAACTCACGCAACCACTCCACCAGAGCCGCAGGTTGTGGCGCATAAACCATAAAATAGGAACGGGCGAAACCGAAGACAATGCTCGCTTCGGCGGCGCTGGTTAAACAAGTATCAACGACCAGATAGCCGTCATCAGTGCGATGAATTGGCAATAAAAACGGTACCTTACCGTTCGGCAAGACCAACTTACCCACAAGCCAGGCGGCTTTATTGCGATAAAACAACTCATTGGCGACTTCAAGGGAAGCATGCTGCAAAGCCTCAGAGCCAAAGGTTTCGGTCAGATGCGCGATGATGTAACCCGCGTCTCGCGCCAAATCTTGCCACGGCAAACGCAAAGGTAAATCTCTTAGCAAAGAACGCAAAAGCGGCTGCCAACCTAAAGCTGGAGTAAAGGACTTTGATAGCGGACGAGGGATCTCACGAAAGCGCTTTTCTTCCTGAGAACTAAAGATAAAAAGCCGCTCGGGAGATAACGAGCGGTGATCGAACAGTCGACAATAAACAGAATTGAAAAAGCTTTCGGCAATTTCAAAACGAGGGTAATCGGGTAACAATTGTGTGTACTGCGCTTTGACACGCAGTAAAAACTCGTCGTCAGTATTGTGACTGCCAGTGATGCAACGCAATTGCTCCACCACCAGGCCAACGTGGTGATCGTAGAGATGGATACGGCTTTTCATCGCTTGCTGAACTGCATGCCAGTCTGCTTGCTCAAAACGCTGCTGGGCTCCCGCGGTCACTTCAAGAAAGCGGCCATACTGTGCGTCAAAACCTTGCAGGATGGTGTGGGTAATTAACAGTTCCAGCCGTCGCGTCATAGGTTACCTCACAGCATAAAAACGGCGGATGACGCGCTGCGTATCCGCCCTACGAAAACTTAGAACTGATCTTCTTCCGTTGAACCGGTTAACGCTGTAACCGAAGAAGCGCCGCCCTGGATAATCGTCGTCACGTTGTCGAAATAGCCGGTGCCCACTTCCTGCTGATGGGAAACGAAGGTGTAGCCTTCAGGTGCTGCGGCAAATTCTGGCTGCTGCACTTTTTCCACGTAATGGCGCATCCCTTCACCCTGTGCATAAGCGTGTGCCAGGTCGAACATGTTGAACCACATGCTGTGAATGCCCGCCAGTGTAATAAATTGGTATTTGTAGCCCATTGCTGACAGCTCCTCCTGGAACGAAGCGATGGTTTTGTCGTCGAGGTTTTTCTTCCAGTTAAACGATGGCGAGCAGTTATAGGCCAGCAATTTGCCAGGGAAGCGTGCATGAATAGCTTCAGCAAAGCGGCGAGCCTGTTCAAGGTCTGGTTTGGAGGTTTCACACCACACCAAATCGGCGTATGGCGCGTAAGCCAGCCCACGACTGATTGCCTGCTCAATACCTGCATGGGTGCGGTAGAAACCCTCTTGCGTGCGCTCGCCGGTAATGAATTCGCGGTCGTATTCGTCGCAATCAGAGGTAATCAAATCTGCCGCATCAGCGTCAGTACGAGCGATAACCAGTGTTGGGACACCCATTACGTCAGCCGCAAGACGTGCCGCAACCAGTTTCTGAATCGCTTCTTGAGTAGGAACCAATACCTTGCCGCCCATATGGCCGCATTTCTTAACCGATGCGAGCTGATCTTCAAAGTGAACGGCTGCCGCACCGGCCTGAATCATCGACTTCATCAGCTCAAAAGCATTCAGTACGCCGCCAAACCCAGCTTCAGCATCGGCCACGATCGGCAGGTAGTAATCGACATACCGCGGATCACCTTCTTCAATGTTCGATGCCCACTGGATCTGATCGGCGCGACGGAACGTGTTGTTGATCCGATCAACCACCGCAGGTACTGAGTTTGCTGGATACAGCGATTGATCCGGGTACATGCTGGATGCAAGGTTGGCATCCGCCGCCACCTGCCAGCCAGAAAGATAGATAGCTTCGATACCTGCTTTCGCCTGTTGCAAAGCCTGCCCACCAGTTAATGCACCGAGGCTATTGATGTAACCCTTTTTCGATTCGCCATGCAGCAGACGCCACATTCTCGCTGCGCCATTTTGCGCCAGGGTACATTCCGGGTTTACCGAACCGCGCAATTTAACGACTTCTTCTGCAGTGTACGGACGTTTGATGCCTTCCCAGCGTGGTTGCGTCCAATCTTGTTGTAATTGTTGGATTTGTTGGTTGCGTGAGGTTTTAGTCATGGCAGATGCTCCATATTATTATTGAGTAAAATTAAGCAAGCAGGCGGTAGCCTGGCAGCGTCAGGAAGTCGATAAGCGTATCGGAAGTGGTGATCTGCTCCATCAGGCGAGCCGCTTCATCAAATCGCCCCTGGCTGAAACGTTTGTCACCTAGCTCCTCCTGAATAACGAACATCTCTTCGGCCAGCATTTGGCGGAACAGTGCCTTAGTGACCGTCTCACCGTTACTCAACGTTTTTTGATGGTGGATCCACTGCCAGATAGAAGTTCGTGAAATTTCCGCAGTCGCGGCATCTTCCATCAGACCGTAGATCGGCACGCAACCATTGCCTGAGATCCACGCTTCTATGTACTGCACAGCAACACGAATGTTGGCGCGCATACCTGCTTCGGTGCGTTCACCAGGACATGCTTCCAGCAGTTGTGCCGCAGTAATTGGCGCATCTTCTTCACGCAGAACATGCAGCTGGTTTTTGTCTTCCCCCAGCGCTTTGCTAAAGACCTCCATCACAGTGTCGGCAAGACCCGGATGCGCAATCCATGTGCCGTCATGGCCGTTGGTCGCTTCCATCTGCTTATCCGCTTTGACTTTGTTGAGTACCCACTCATTGCGTTGGCTGTCTTTACTTGGAATGAATGCCGCCATACCGCCCATAGCGAAAGCACCGCGACGATGACAAGTTTTGATAAGCAGACGGGAGTAAGCGTTCAGGAAAGGCTTATCCATCGTGACGGACTGGCGATCGGGAAGAATGCGGTCCGGATGATTTTTCAACGTCTTGATATAGCTGAAAATGTAATCCCAGCGGCCGCAGTTCAACCCAACGATATGATCGCGCAACGCATGCAGGATCTCATCCATCTGGAATACCGCCGGCAACGTTTCGATCAGCAATGTGGCTTTGATAGTGCCGCGCGGCAGAGAGAAATGATCCTCAGTAAAGCTGAAGACTTCGCTCCACCAGGCCGCTTCCTGCCAGGATTGGGTTTTTGGCAGATAGAAATACGGGCCGCTTCCTTTAGCCAGTAGAGAATCTACGTTGTGGAAGAAGTAGAGTGCGAAGTCAAACAGGCTACCAGGGATAGGTTCATCGCGCCAGGTGACATGTTTTTCCGGTAAGTGCAGGCCACGAACACGGCACACCAGTACCGCCGGATCAGGCTTCAACTGATAAATTTTACCTGCTTCGTTTGTCCAGCTAATGGTGCCGTTTATTGCATCACGCAGGTTGATTTGGCCATCGATAACTTTGTTCCAGCTTGGTGCCAGTGAGTCTTCAAAGTCGGCCATGAACACTTTGACGTTAGCATTTAAAGCGTTGATCACCATCTTGCGTTCAACCGGGCCAGTAATCTCGACACGCCTGTCCAGCAAATCTGCTGGGATCCCACGAACAGACCATTCAGATTCACGAATGGAACTGGTTTCCGAAATAAAATCCGGAAGCTTTCCAGCATCAATTTCCGCTTGCTGTACGGTGCGTGCCGCCAGCAGCTTATTACGTTGCGGTGTAAAGCGGGTGACGAGTTCACTGAGAAACTCTACTGCATCAGGCGTCAGTATCTGTCGCTCTGGTTCACCAAACGGTTGGCTAAAGGCCAACTCTGCGCTAACTGTCTGTTGTGTCATTGGATCTCTCCCCTCATTTCATCCCGTCAATAACGCCAATTCTATCTGGTACGTCCAGTGTCTGGTTTTCACTCAGCAGAGTTAAGACTACTTCATGATTTTTTAAAATCAAAAACTATTTCCATTTTTGATTTTAAAATCATTTATCACATTGATATTTATGAATTTAAAAATTATTCATTGAGGGAAGTGGTTTTTAGAAAACAAAAAAGGCACCTAAAGGTGCCTTGATCGTAGATGTGACGGGATGCTGAAACGCTTAATCGAGCGTTGGGTTCATATGACGCAGATCGAATGGTGTGATCTGATAAACGTAGTAGTTCAGCCAGTTTGTGAACAGTAAATTCCCATGGCTACGCCAGGTTGCATGCGGTTTCTTTTGCGGGTCATTACCCGGGAAATAGTTATAAGGCACATCGGGATTCAGACCTGCTTCTACGTCGCGGAAATACTCACCAGAAAGCGTGTGCGAATCATATTCCGGATGGCCAGTCACAAATGCAATGCGCTTGTCTTTACTGCCAAAAAGATAAGCATCCCCTTCTTCTGACTCGGCCAGAACTTCGAGATCGGTGTAGTCACGAATCAACGATGCAGGGAAATCGGCATAACGCGAGTGTGGTGCCAGGAAAGTGTCATCAAAGCCGCGAGTTAACAGTGCGTGTGGGTAAGTGAGGTTATGCTCATATACGCCAGACAATTTCTCTTTACGCGTTTGCTTAGGAATACCGTAAAGAATATTGAGTGCAGCCTGTACAGCCCAACAGACAAATAGCGTTGAGGTGACGTGATCTTTAGCCCAATGAATTACTTGTTCGATCTGCGGCCAGTAAGCCACATCATTAAACTCAACCAGACCCAATGGCGCACCGGTAACGATAAGGCCATCAAAATTTTCATCCTGAATATCGTCGAAATTACAGTAGAAGTTATTGAGGTGCTCAGTTGGTGTATTACGGGATTCACGCGAATCAATGCGCAGCAGCTGAACGTCAACCTGTAGAGGAGAGTTAGAAAGCAGACGTAAAAACTGGTTCTCCGTCTCAATCTTTTTCGGCATCAGATTAAGTATGAGTACCTTTAGCGGACGGATCTCCTGATTGCTTGCGCGCGATGTAGTCATAACAAAGACATTCTCATCCCGCAGGAAATTGACAGCTGGTAACTCATCCTGCACCCGAATCGGCATAACCTTATATCCTCACAACATACGTTTAAACGTTTAGACATCCAGATAGCTGAAGATAACTCGCCGACTGTCAAATGTCGAGTATTCATAAGATAGTTGAAAATGTTTCACTTAAGCACAGATTTTATAGGCAGTGGAATAGACTGGTTAACAGCCGGTACTTCAGTAGATTATATGGATGGAGTTGGCTTGCTGAGAGGGGAATATGAAAGATAATTGCATAAATCGCAGACAGCAAAAAGCCCTGAACATCAGTACAGGGCTTGTATTCGTATCATCCTGATACTCACCTCTCCGGGGCCGTCGCAAGCGACGTGCAACATTGCTCCCGACTAAGCAAGCACAAAAAAGCCCCATGCTTTCGCATGAGGCTTGTTTGTTTATTTGGAGCCTGGCAGTTCCCTACTCTCGCATGGGGAGACCCCACACTACCATCGGCGCTACGGCGTTTCACTTCTGAGTTCGGCATGGGGTCAGGTGGGACCACCGCGCTAGTGCCGCCAGGCATA